>NZ_BSFQ01000001.1 GCF_027922425.1 Pseudonocardia halophobica
CTCCTCAGAAGCCACCAACGACAAGAACCGATCAGCCACACCCTGCCGTCGCGGGCGTCCGGAACACCTCGTCCCGAACATCAACAACCTTACGGAGGACCGATGACCATCGCGACACCGCAGCTGCCCTTCGCCCGCCCTGGCGTGCTGGACATCGCGCCGCTCTACGCCGAGCTGCGCGAGCGCACCCCGATCTGCGTGGTGCGCACCGCGACCGGCGACCCCGCGTGGCTGGTCACGGGGCACGCCGAGTGCCGCACGCTCTTCGCCGACCCGCGCCTGGGCCGGTCCCATCCCCACCCCGAGCGCGCCTCCCGGGTGTCCGGCTCGGCGATCCTGGGCGGGCCGATGATGGGCGACCCCGAGACCGAACGCGAGCAGCACGCGTTGATGCGCCGCCTCCTCGCCCCGGCCTTCTCCGCCCGCCGGATGCTGCGCCTGCGGGAGCACGTCGACGAGCTCGTCGGGCGGGCGCTCGACGCCCTCGAGGCCGCCGGCTCACCCGCCGACCTGCACGAACACCTCGCGCTGCCGGTGCCGATCCTCGTCATCTGCGAGCTGCTCGGGGTGCCGTACGAGGACCGGACCCGGTTCCGCGCCTGGTCGGAGGGCGCGGGGCGGCTCGACGACCGCGAGGCCGCCCAGCAGTCCCTCCAGGCCCTGGTCGGCTACGTCTACGGCCTGGTGGCGCGCAAGCGCGAGGAGCCGGGCGAGGACGTGCTCAGCGACCTCGCCGCGTCCGGCCCGGAGCACGACTGGCAGAGCGCCGCCCTGGCCGCGGCCCTGCTCTTCGCCGGCCACGAGACCACGGTGACCCGCATCGACGTCGGCACGGTGCTCCTGCTGCAGCATCCCGGGCACTGGGCCGCGCTGGCCGCCGATCCCTCGCTGGTGCCCGACACCGTCGAGGAGGTCCTGCGGCTGGCCGCGCCGGGCGGCAGCGGGCTGCCCCGCTACGCGCACGCGGACGTCGAGATCGGCGGTGTGACGATCCGGACCGGCGACTGCGTGGTCCTCGCCCCCGCGGCCGCCAACCGGGACCCGGACGCGTTCGCCGAGCCCGAGCGCTTCGACCCGGGCCGCGCCGACGCCCGCAGCCACCTCTCCTTCGGTCATGGACCGCGCTACTGCATCGGCGCGAGCCTCGCTCGGGTGGAGCTGCAGGCCGTGTTCACGGCGCTCCCGGCCCGCTTCCCCGGGCTGCGCCTGGACCGCCCGGTCGAGGCGCTGCCGTTGCGGTCCGACCTGCTCACCGGCGGCCTCGACGCCCTGCCCGTCGCCTGGTGAGACGCCCGAACCCCGTTCGCCCAGGTCACCCGAGGTCGTGAGTGGCAACTGCCCCTAGAGGGGCAGTGGGCACTCACGGGGCCAGGAGGCGACCGGCGTTCGGGACCTCGGGTGGGAGGCCCAGCTCCTGCAGGATCCGGTAGGTGGTCGCGGTGGCCGCGGAGAGCACCGGGATGCCGATCTCGTCCTCGACCGGCTGGATCGAGGGCAGGGACGGCATCTGGACGCAGCAGCTCAGCACCAGCGCCTCGGCGCGGGACAGGTCCAGCTCGTGGCGATGTTTCCGCAGGTCGGCCGGGTCCAGCCGGGCGACGGCGAGGTTGTCCGGCACCTCCAGCGACAGCGAGTCGACCACCTCGACGCCGGCCGCCTCCAGGTACTCGACCACGGCCTGGGTCAGCGGCTTCATGTAGGGCGTGATGATCGCGACCCGGGACACGCCCAGGGCGGCGATGCCGTCGAGCAGCGCCCCGGCCGAGGAGATCACCGGGGCCTGCGCGCCCTCGGCCCGCAGCGCCGCGGTGATCGAGTCCTCGGCGGTGCAGTGGTAGCCGGGCCCCTGGGCCATGATCGCGACCAGGCAGGCCGTGGCGACGACGTCCGGGCGGGCGTCGGCCAGCTCGGTCGCCGCCCGCTCGGCCTGCGCGTTCATCGCGCGCAGCTGCTCCGGCGTGACGTGCTGCATCCGGGCCCGCGCGGAGTGGAAGACGAACCGGTTGGCCGGGTCGACCTCCTCGCGGGCGCGCAGCATCCGCGGCAGCTCGGTCTCCATCGTGAGGTTCGAGCTCGGGACGATCATCCCGATGTGGTGGTCGGTCATCGCTGCTCCACCGGGCGCATCTCCGGGACGGTGAGCTCGCCGGCGTCGACGATCAGCTCGTCGTCGAGGTAGAGGCTGTTGCCGCGCATCGGGATGTCGAAGTGGCACGCGGTGTCGTTGGGCCCGCCGAGCTCGTTGTTCGGGCCGATGGAGAACATGACGTTGCCGTAGAAGCTGCGCAGCTCCATGCCCATGCCGCCGCCGAACTGGGTCAGCCCGTGCCAGTGCGCGCGCTCGTCGAGGCCCCAGCCGACGTGGCTCATGCCGTAGCCGCGCGGGTCGTCGAAGCTCTCGATGTAGGAGGAGAGCAGGTCCGCGTCCAGGCCCGAGGAGCCGGCGCCGCCGCGGATGTCGCGGATGAACCCCTCCTCGATGGTGATCTCCACCGGGGTCTGGACGTAGGTGTTGAACGGCAGCAGCACGTCCCCGGGGGCGAGGACGATCTTCCCGTCGACGCCGTCGTCGGCGCCGCCGGTGAACACGAACGCGGCCGGCCAGTGGTCCCAGCGGCCGGGCTGGTCGGTGTAGCCGTACTCGCTCATCGTCGGGTAGACGCCGAGCTTGTAGGTCACGTCGGTGCCGTGCGGGCTGGTGATCCGCATGGTCTGCGCCTTGGCCAGCAGCTCCGCGCCGATCTCCACGCGTTCCCGCAGCTCCATTGTCGGCATCAGCCGGGCCAGCAGCGGGGCCGGCTCCACCGCGGTCAGGATCCGCGTCCCGGCGGCCTGGATCTCGAACTGCTCCGGGCTGAACAGCAGGAACGTGCAGTCCACGACCATGTCGACGCTCTTGAGCGCCTCCACCGCCAGCCGGTTGTCCGCCAACCCGGAGTCGCCGACCGCCCACGCCCCCGACGCGCTCGTCGGTGCGGGCAGCCGCAGGTGGAAGCCCTGCGCGCCCAGCTTGCCGATCGCCCACAGGAACGCGTCGGCGTACTCGGCGCGCTCGTTCCCGCGGGTCAGCACCGCCACCGTCTCGCCCTCGTGCACCGCCGAGAGGGTCAGCTGCTGCAGGCAGATCTCGTTGAACAGGTTCTGGTCCATGGCTCCTCCGGCCTCGGCTCCCGAGATAGTCCGAACACTGACGATTACCGGTACGAGCCGCTGCGTCAAGCGCTGGATGTGACATCCGGGTGACGAAATGCCGGATCGGCCGGACCTGAACCGGTTACGAGACGTCCCGATCGGTCCCGGCCCAGTGCTGCGCCCGCAACTCCCGCTTGAGCACCTTGCCCGCACCGGACAGCGGCAGGACCTCGACGAACTCCACGGACCGCGGGGCCTTGTACCCGGCGATGAGGCCCTTGACGTGGTCGCGCAGCTCGGCGGGATCGGGGTCGCTCCCCGGCGCCCGGACGACCACGGCGTGCACCCGCTCGCCCCACTCGTCGTCCGGCACCCCGATGACCGCGCAGGCGGCGACGGCCGGGTGCCCCGCGAGGGCGTTCTCCACCTCGGCCGAGTACACGTTCTCGCCGCCGGTCACGATCATGTCCTTGAGCCGGTCGACGACGAAGACGTAGCCCTCCGGGTCCATCCAGCCGCCGTCGCCGGTGTGCATCCACCCGTCGCGGACGGCCGCGGCGGTCTCGTCGGGCCGGTTCCAGTAGCCGAGCATCACGTGCGGACCCCGCACCGCGATCTCCCCGACGGTCCCGCGCGGCACCTCGCGGTCCTCGGCGTCGACGATCCGGACCTCGGCGTGCGGCGCGGCCCGGCCGGCCGAGCGCCGCAGCCGGTCGGTCGCGTGGTCCTCGGGCAGCAGCAGGGTGGCGACGGGCGAGAGCTCGGTCATGCCGTAGGCCTGCACGAACTCGGCGGTCGGCATCCGCTTCGCGGCCCGCTGCAGCACCGCCTCGGAGATCGGCGAGGCGCCGTAGGTGAGCCGGCGGACGGAGGAGAGATCGGCGTCGGCGGTCTCGGGCGGGTCGACCAGCATCTGGATCATCGTCGGGACCAGCAGCAGGTCGGTGACGCCGTGCCTCGCGATCGCCTCGGCGACCCCGCCCGGGGTGAACGACGGGACGATCACGTGGGTGCCGCCGACGACGTTGCGGGCGACCCAGGCGGCACCGTCGGCGAGGTGGAACATCGGCGCGGCGTGCAGCAGGCGCCCGCCCGGCGTGGCCAGCGCCCCGGACGCGAGCGACCCGAGCGCCGACGCGAGCAGGTTGGTGTGGCTGAGCACCACGCCCTTGGGCGTGCCGGTGGTGCCGCCCGTGTACCAGATCCCGGCGGGCGCGTCGCCGCCCCGGCGCGCGTCCTCGACCGGTTCGTGCCCCGCGACCAGCACCTCGTGCGCGACGGTCCCCTCGGGCGCCGGGCCGTCGCCGCACCAGACGACGCGGCGCAGGTCCGGGGTCTCCGCGCGCAGGGCGGGCAGCAGGCCCGCGAAGGTCTCGTCGACCAGCAGGATCCGCACACCGGCGTCGCGCAGCGAGAAGGCGATCTCGGCCGCGCTCCAGCGCACGTTGACCGGGGCGAGCACGCCGTCCGCCCACGGCACGGCGAACAGGTACTCGTGGTAGCGGTCCGAGTTCAGCGACAGCATCGCGACCCGGTCCCCCGGCCCGCAGCCCAGGTCGCGCAGGCCGGCGGCGAGCCGCGCCACCCGGTCGATGGACTCCGCCCAGGTCCGTACCCGGTCCCCGGCGATCGTGGCCGGGAGGTCCGGGGTCTGCTGGGCCGCCCGGTGCAGGGCCTGGGTGAGGTACATGGTCGCCTCCGGGGCAGCGCTGCCGTGGCCCCGGAACGTAGCGGCCTGTCCGGTTTCGCACCACCCGCCGGTCAGCGGAGAAGCTCCGGGTCGAGCCCGGCGAGACGCCCGCGGTCGGCCAGGATGTCGATCTCCGTGATCCGGCCGTCGACGACGGTGAACGCCAGCAGCGCGACCGGGCGGCCGTCGAGCGTCCCGAGCACCCCCGGCTCGCCGTTGACCAGCACCGGGTGCCGGACCTGGTCCTCGCTGCGGTAGGCCGCCGCCTGGCCGGCCACCGCCCGCGCCCCGTGCACCGCGCGCAGCCCGTCGCCCGTGTCGGCACGCAGCACGACGTCCGGGTCGAGGACCGCGACCAGGCCCTCGATGTCCCCCTCGCGCGCCGCGGCCAGGAACGCGTCGACCACCTCGCGGCGCGCGCCGCGGTCCGGCCGCAACGCCGGCTCGGCCCCGCGGACCCGGCGGCGGGCGCGGCTGGCGAGCTGGCGGGCCGCGGCCGGGGTGCGCTCGACGAGAGGCGCGATCTCGTCGAACGGCAGCCCGAACATGTCGTGCAGCACGAAGGCCAGCCGCTCGTCCGGCGCGAGGGTCTCCAGCACGACCAGCAGCGCGAGCCCGACCGAGTCCGCGAGCTCGGCGCCGTACTCGGGGTCCGCGGCGTCGTCGCGGCGGACGATCGGGTCCGGCAGGTGGTCCGGGAAGGGCTGCTCGCGGCGAGTCTGGCGGGCCCGCAGCTGGTTGAGCGCCACCCGGGCGACGACCGTGGTCAGCCAGGCCCGCGGGTTGTCCACGTGCGCCGGGTCCGAGCGGTGCAGGCGGATCCAGGCCTCCTGCACGGCGTCGTCGGCCTCGCTGAGCGAGCCCAGCACCCGGTACGCCACCTGCCGCAGGTACGGCCGGTGCTCCTCGAAGTCAGCCACCGGATCCATCCGTCACATCCTCCCGTCGGCGCGTGTCGAGGTGGTGACCCACGAGAACCCGCCGATGTGACGGCGGGACGGAAGGAGACCGACATGTCCTCACGCATGACCAACCCCGCCATGGTCGTCCCCGGTGCCCTGCAGGCCCTGCTGGCGCTCGGCGAGGCGGAGAAGGCGACCGGCATCCCGGAGACCGTCCTGGAGCTGGTCCACCTGCGCGCCAGCCAGATCAACGGCTGCGCGGTGTGCCTGCACATGCACGCCCGCGCCCTGCGCAAGGCCGGCGAGTCCGACGAGCGCATCGACACCGTGGCCGGCTGGCGCGACGCCCCTTTCTTCACCGACGAGGAACGGGCGGCGCTGGCCCTGACCGAGGCCGTGACCCGGCTGGCCGACCGCGCCGACCCGGTGCCGGACGAGGTGTTCGAGGAGGCGGCCGCGCACTACGACGAGCAGCAGCTCGGCGCGCTGATCCTCTCGATCGCGAACATCAACCTGTGGAACCGGCTCAACGCGACCACCCGGCAGGTCGCCGGCGCCTACTAGGCCGCACGAAACTACTGGGGCTGGCGGAATGCGGCCGCCGCCGCGACCCCCTTCGCCGGGTCCCAGCCCGGCACGTCCGCGACGGCCCGGATCATCGCCTCGGTGATCCGGCCGTCCGCGGCGAGCAGGGCCGCGACCGCGGCGGGCGACACCGCGCCGTCGACCTCGTTCTCGCAGAACTCCACGACGAGGTCGCGGCAGGCGTCGTCGCTCAGCGCGGGCAGCCCGACGCCGGTGAACCCGTCGGACCTCTCGTAGGGGGCGCGGGACCACCCACCGTCGAACCCGTAGACGAAACCCACCCACTCCCCGGCGGCCATCGAGGCCTCCGCCGGCGGGGCCCACCAGTCCGGGGCGCCGGCGAGCGGGTCGGTCTCGGGCTCGCCGAAGTACTCCGCCGCCGTGCGGAAGTAGGTGTCGGAGTACTCGTGGTCGTTGCCGATCAGGACCGCCCGGTCGCCGAGCGGGTGCAGGTCGGCCCAGTTGCCGCCGCGCCGGGCTCGGCGAAGCAGGAGCTCCCCCACCCGCGGGTGGCGCAGATCGCGGCGAAGGCGGCCCAGCGGCCGCGCATCTCGGCGGGCGTCGGCAGGTCGAGTGCAACGAGGGTCACCCGGACAGGGTGTCCTACGCCGGTGTCCAAACATGAAACACCTCGGAGGGGGAAGGCTCCGGGAGGGTGGCGGCAGCAGCAGCCTCCCCGAGAACGACGAAGGAGTCGATCCCCGCATGAAGACCAAGGCCGCGGTCGTCTACGAGACCGGCAAGCCGATCGAGATCGAGGAGCTGGAGCTCGACGGCCCGAAGGACGGCGAGGTCCTGATCCGCTACACCCACGCCGGGCTGTGCCACTCCGACGTGCACATCTCGCACGGCGACCTCGAGGCCCGCCTGCCGATGGTGCTCGGCCACGAGGGCGCCGGCATCATCGAGGAGGTCGGCCCCGGCGTCACCCGCGTCAAGCCGGGCGACCACGTCGTGTGCTCCTTCATCCCGAACTGCGGCACCTGCCGCTGGTGCGCCACCGGCCAGCAGGCCATCTGCGACATGGGCGCCACCATCCTCGAGGGCTACCTGCCCGGCGAGCGCTTCCCGTTCACCGGCCCCAAGGGCAACTACGGCGCGATGTGCATGCTGGGCACCTTCTCCCAGTACTCCACCATCCACCAGAACTCGGTGGTCAAGGTCGACGACGACCTGCCGCTCGACAAGGCCGTCCTCGTCGGCTGCGGCGTGCCCACCGGATGGGGCTCGGCGGTCAACGCCGCCGACGTCAAGCCGGGCGAGACCGTGATCGTCTCCGGTGTGGGCGGCATCGGCATCAACGCCGTGCAGGGCGCCCGCTACGCCGGCGCGAAGAACCTCATCGCCGTCGACCCGCTGCAGAACAAGCGCGAGAAGGCGATGGAGCTCGGCGCCACCCACGCCGTCGGCTCCATCGAGGAGGCGGCCGACCTCGCCCGCCAGATGACCAACGGCAACGGCGCCGACAAGGCCGTCGTGACCGCGGGCATCGTCACCGAGGAGATCGTGACCGGCGCGTTCGACGCGATCGGCAAGGGCGGCACCGTGGTGCTGACCGGCCTGAACAAGCTGTCGGCGCAGAACGTCAACCTGCCCGGCTCGATCTTTACGCTGTTCAAGAAGACGGTGAAGGGGTCGCTCTTCGGCGACTGCAACCCGACCACCGACATCCCGAAGATCCTGGGCCTGTACCAGTCCGGGGACCTCAAGCTCGACGAGCTGATCACCAAGACGTACACCCTCGAGCAGGTCAACGAGGGCTACGACGACCTGCTCAACGGCAAGAACGTCCGCGGCGTGCTCGTCCACGAGCACTGAGTCCCGGACACCCGATCCGCCGCGGCGGGACCGGAAACGACCGGTCCCGCCCCGGCGGGGGAGCTTGCGGACCCGCCCGTCGAACAGAGCCTCAGGCCGGCCGCTCGCGCAGCGCCTCCGGGTCGATGTGCAGCTCGCGGATCCGGCGGTAGAGCGTGGTGCGGCTGATCCCGAGCCGGCGGGCGGCGTGCACCTTGTTGCCCCCGCAGCTCTCCAGGCAGCGGACGATCGCGTCCCGCTCCGCCTGCCACAGGGCGCCCGGGACCGGTTCGCGCGGCCCCTCCCGGTAGCCCGGCGGCAGGTCGGCCTCGGTGAGGTCGCCCGCCGAGCGCCGCCCGGCGACGTACCCGACGACCGTGGCGAGTTCCCGCAGGTTCCCCGGCCAGTCGTGTGCGGCGAGGGTCCGGAGCGCTCCGGTGGTGAACCGGACGGCGCCGCCGGCGCGCTCACGCAGCAGCGCGCCGGCGAGGGCCGGGATCCGGTCGCGCCGGCTGCGGACGGTGGGCAGCTCGAGGCGGACCGGACATCGGGCCCCGAACGCGGCCGTCTCCCCGGGCGGCAGGCCGTCGAGGCCTGCCGTCAGCACGAGCCGCACGCCCCGCCGGTCCGCCTCGTGCCCGAGGTGCGCCGCGACCGCCGGGGCCAGCAGGTGGGCGTCCTCGACCAGCAGGGTGCCCCCGCCGGTCGCCTCGGCCAGCGGCACGTGCGTCTCCGCCACCGTGACGAGGGCGCCGGCCAGCACCGCGACCGGTCCCGCGCCCGCGAGCTGGGTCGCGACCGTCGTCCGGCCCGTGCCCGGCTCGCCGAGGACCAGCACGTTCGCCTGCTCCGCGCGGTAGCGCAGGATCCGCGGCCGCAGCTCGGCGTGCCAGTCCCGGTCCGGCACGGGCACCGCCACGCGCACCACCGAGGGCCGCTCCGGCCGCTCCAGCTCCACGAGGAAGCCCCCGCCGCCGACCGGCTCGACGCGGGCGACCATCCGCCGGCCCGACGCCAGCTCGACCTCGGTGTGCACCGCCCCCGGCCGGCCGTGCCGCAGGGCCTGCAGCGCGGCGTGGTCGACCGGCTGCAGCAGGTCCGCCGCGGCGTCGTTGGTCAGCACGAGGTCGGGCCCGAACGCCACCAGCGGCCCCGCCGCCCGCAGCCGCGCCGCCTCGAACGCCGCGAGCACCCGGCGGTGCGAACCACGGGCCTCGGCCAGCATCCCGTCGGCGATCTGCTGGGCGGCGCCGAGCAGGAAGGGCCGCAGCAGCGGGCTCGCGTCGGCGGTCAGGCAGGTGATGTCGAGGACGCCGGCGTGCCGCCCGGTCAGCGGGTCCCGGATCGGCACCCCGTAGCAGGCGAACCGCTTCAGCGACTCCAGGTAGTGCTCCGCCCCGACGACGGCGATCCCGCGCCGCAGCTCGGCGACCGTGGCCACCGAGTTGGTGCCGCTGACCTGCTCGGTGAACAGCTGGCCCGGCACGACCCCGACGGACTGCAGCACCGGCTCCAGCTCGGGCGAGCCGAAGCGGATGTCGACCAGCCGGGTCTCCCGGTCGGCCAGGACGAGGGCGAACCGGGACCCGCGCAGGTGCCCCTCGAGCGCGGTGAGCACCGGGCCCGCCGCGCGGCGCAGGCGCGTGCCGGGATCGGGCTCGACGACCGCGCCGACGTCGATGCAGGCGGCGGGGTCCAGCCCGCAGGACTCGATGCGATGCCAGGACTGGGCGATCTCGGGACGGAGCACGGACAAGCCCGGACCCTCCTCGCTGCGGGATCCGACGGTGGGGAGTCGACACCGATCTTATGCCGCGCCACGCATCCGTCGACTCCGAGCGGACGAACCGAGGGGTCCTCAGGTTGGCCACAGGGGACGTGTGCACGATGTGACGGGTGCAGCTCGACATCGACCGGCCCCCGACGGCCGTGGCTCCCGAGCGCCCGCGGCCGGATCTGCTCGGTCGCGTCGCCGTGCTCGTGCTCGGGGTCGTCACGGTCCTGTCGGTGGTGCGTGCCTTCGGCCCGCTGACCTACCCCGGCGACATCTGGCGCCAGTCGGACACCGCGTCGATGGCGCGCAACTACGCCGAGCACGGCCTGAACCTGTTCATGCCCCAGATCAACTGGGGCGGGAACGGGCCCGGCTACGTCGAGTCCGAGCTGCCGATCATGCCGTGGCTCACCGGCATCCTGTACACGCTCTTCGGCGACCACGAGTTCCTCGGCCGGCTGGTGTCGCTGGCCTTCATGCTGCTCGCCACCGCGGCCTTCTGGGGCCTCGCGAAGCGGATCCTGCCGCCCACGGCCGCCCGGTGGGCGCTGATCGCCTGGGCCGTCTCACCGGCGTTCATGCGGTGGGGCACGGCCTTCATGCCCGAGGCCACCGTCCTGGCGTTCACGCTGCTGGCCCTGCTGGCCTTCTGCCGCTGGCTGCAGGAGGACCGGCCGGGGTGGCTGGTGGCGGCGGCCGGAGCGGTCTCACTGGCCGGGCTGGCCAAGCCGACCTCGTTGCACGTCGGGCTCGTGATGGCGCTGTGGCTGCTGCTCGCGGCGCGCGACCGGTTGCGCCGGCCCTCGGTCTACCTGGCCGGGCTCGCCGCGCTCGTGCTGCCCGCGCTGTGGCTGCGGCACGCCTCGGGCCTCTACGAGACCTACGGGAACACCTTCGGCGTGATCTCCGGGGGCGACGACAAGTTCGGCAACCTCGCCATGTGGCTGGGCGCCGACTTCTACCTCGGCAACCTCCGCAGCGAGGTGCTGTTCATCTACGGCGTGGTCGGGGTGCCGTTCGCACTGCTCGGCGCGGTGTGGCTGTGGCGGCTCCGCCGCGGGGCACCGGCCGCGCCGTTCCTGCTCGCCGGCGCGGTCGCGCTCGTCGTCTACTACTTCGCGGTCGGCCGCTACAGCGGCTCCGACCTCGGCATCCAGTACCACGTCTACTCGCTGCCCTACGCCGCGGTCGCGACCGGCATCGGCGTCGTCGCGGCGCAGCGGCTGCTGCGCGACCGGCTCGGCCCGCGGCTGGTCGCGGCGCTCGGGGTGCTGACCGTGCTGGCGCTCGGCGCCCAGTCGGTCAACGTCTTCCGCCAGTCGTTCGACCCCGACGCCGGCGCCCTCGGCACGTGCGCCACGCAGCTGGCGGCGGTGTCCCGGCCCGGGGACCTCGTGGTCGTCGGCACGGACAGCACCACGACGATGGACGGCGTCGCGAACAACTACCAGGAGCCGGTGATCCTCTACCGGGCCGACCGGTACGGCTGGGTGCTGGCCGCGGACCAGTACGACCCGGCCCGGCTCGCGGGCATGCAGGCGCAGGGGGCCCGCTGGTTCGTGAACCCGGTGCCCGGCCAGCTCACCGGGCCGCTGGCGAGCTGGTTGCGCGACAACGCCGAGCAGGTCCGCACCTCGGCGTTCGACGGCTGCGACGTCTGGGCCCTCCGCGGCGCCTCCTGAGCGGGCCCCTCACTCGGCGGCGGCCAGCCCCGAGCCGTCCGGGGCGCCGAGCAACGGCACGGGGACGCTGACCAGCGTGACGGTGGTGCCCGCGTCGTCCCGGCGGATCGACACCCGGTCCATGCAGCCGCGCATGACGCTCATCCCGTAGCCCTTCTCGCCGTGGTCCGGGCGCCACACGCCCTCGTCCCGCACCGTCACGACGACCTGGCGGTGCGTGGGCCCGGCCACCAGCCGGCCGACGACCTCGACGTCCCCGGGGACGCCCCCGGCGTAGGCGTGCTTGACCGCGTTGGTGCAGGCCTCGCTCACGGCCAGGATCGCGTCGACGCGCTCGGCCTCGGGCCACTCCAGCGCCTGGAGCCAGCGGTCCAGCCCCGCCCGGAAGAAGGCGAGCTGCACCGGGTCCGCGCCGAACCGGATGCTGTAGAAGCCCGAGTCGTCCGCCATGCCCCGAGGATGACGAACCCCGGGGCCCTTCGCGACCGCTGGCCGGAGGCCGCCCCGATCACCCGTGCCGGTCAGCTCGGCGCGCGCGGCTCCGGGACCTCCACGACGACCGGTTCCTCGGCGGGCGAGGGGATCCCGGCCGCCTCGGGCCCGACCACCTCGACCAGCTCGGGCCCGCCCTCGACGTCGAGCCCGGGCGTGCGGTCCGTCCCCGCGAGACCGAGCACGCGGCGGCGGGCCCGGGCCCGCCTGTCCAGCTCGGCCTGCTCGGCCGCGGTCCACGTGTGCCGCTCGACCGGCGGCTGCCTGGAGACCATCGCCCGTACCCCCTGATCACCCTCACCCGGAAGATCCACCGCCACCACCCGCTGTCAGCGGGATCACGCCGTGGTGCGGCACACCCAGTGTGCGCCCGCCACGCCCGAAAGCCCAGGTCCCGGCCCCGGCCGGGCCCTCCTGTCGGGCGGGGCCGGTCGGACGGGACGGTCCGGGCCGGTTCGATGGTGAGCTGCGATGTCATCTCTCCGTAACATCGGATCCCCGTCGCCGTCCGGCCGACGGCACGGACGGGGCAGCACGAACGGGCAGGGCGGTGCACGAGTGGGTCGAGTCGGTCGCTTCCGCCCGATCCTCGCCGGAGCCACCCTCCGCGACCGGATGTTCGCTTGCGGCGGGGCGCTCGCCGCGCTCTGCGTCACCGCACTGCTCGGGGCGATCGTCGTGGGGCACACGGCGGCCCTCCCGTACCTCGTGGCGCCGATCGGCGCGTCGGCCGTGCTCGTGTTCGCGGTTCCCGCGAGCCCCCTCGCGCAGCCGTGGTCGGTCGTGGGCGGCAACGTGCTGTCGACGCTGGTCGGGCTCGGCGTGCTGGCCCTCGTCGACGACCCGTTCCTCGCCTCCGGCCTCGCCGTGGCCGGGGCGATCGCGGTGATGTCGCTGCTCCGCTGCCTGCACCCGCCCGGCGGGGCGGCCGCGCTGATGACGGTGATCGGCGGCAACGTGATCGCGGGCGCCGGCCCTCTGTTCGCCTTCGTCCCGGTCGGTCTGAACTCGGTCGTCCTCGTCACGCTCGGGTGGCTGTTCCACCGCTTCACCGGCCACGCCTATCCGCACCGGACGCGGCGGGCCGATCCCGCGGAGCGCCGCAGCCGCTTCCGCGCCGAGGACGTGGACCGCGCCCTGGACGAGGTCGGCGAGGCGTTCGACATCAGCCGCGAGGACCTCGGGCTCCTGCTCCGCGAGGTCGAGACCCAGGCCCTCGTCCGGCGGCACGGCGAGCCCACCGCGGGCGACGTGATGTCGCGCGAGGTCGTGCGGGTGGAGGTGCACGACACCGCGGACACCGCGCGGGCCCTGCTGCTCGCGCACGACGTACGCACCCTGCCGGTGCTCGCCGCCGACGAGACGGTGGTCGGGACGGTCGGGCTCCGCGAGCTCGTCCGCCCCGGCGCCTGCGTCGGCGAGCTGGCCTCGCCGCCCCTGACGGCCCCCGCGGACCTGCCCGCGCTGGCGCTGAGCCGCGCCCTCACCGACGGGCGCGCCCACGCCGCCGTGATCGTCGACGCGGCCGGGCGGCTGCGCGGGATGGTGACCCAGACGGACCTGATCGTGGCGCTCTGCCGCGCCCTGACCGACCCGGTGTGAGAGCGCGACCCCCGGTGCCCGCGAGTACCCCGACGTCGATAGAGGTGGCCCGGCTGACGCCGAAGGCCGCTGCGAGTTGCTCGACCGCTCGGCCGACGGCGAGAGCGGCTCGGGCCGTGGCAACCTGTTCGGGTCGAGCTTGCCGGGCCGGTCCGGCCGCTGCGCTGGGCCTCAGTCGACATCCTCGTGTACGCCGGCAGCAGGGGGCATCGCGAAGGTCTGGACGTGGTCGATGGCTGCCTGTAGGGCGTTTTTCAGCGGAGCGATGTCGCGGGCGACCTGGGCCAGGAGCATGCCGCCCTGGAAGGCGGAGAGCAGGAGATAGGCCAGTCGGGTGGGATCCGCGTCGTTGCTGATGCGGCCGGACTTCTGCATCCGTTCGAGTCCATCTCGGAAGATGTCTCTCCACTGCTCGAACGCGTTCGCGAGTTCCGTGCGAACGTCGAGGTCGGTCTTGATGATCTCGCTGGCGAGCGACCCGAGGCTGCAGCCTTCCTGGTAGGAGCGCTCGTAGGCGATGTAGTAGCCCGCCCATTCCCGAAGCGAGTCGAGGCTGTCGAAGTGGGTGAACCGCTCACTGCGATGGAACGTGAGGACGCGCTCGGCCTGCCACTCGATGACCGCGAGGACAAGGCTCTCCTTGGTCGGGAAGTAGTGGTTGAGCTGTGACCCGCTGACGCCGGCCGCGCGACGGAGCTGTTCGTTGTTCGTCGCGTGGACGCCCTTGGTGTAGATCAGCTCCGCGGCGTGCTCGAGGATGCGGGCTCGGGTCGCCTGCCCCTTGGCCGTGAGCTTCTGCGGCACCCGGGCTTCCGTGGCGGCGTCCATGACCCACACGATAACCCAGATTGGGCTTGACAGCCCACATCGTGCCGTGTTGACTCCCATCAGTGGGCTAACGAGCCCAAAAAAGCGGCGCACGGAGCCGGCGCCCATGAGATGTGGAGGCACCCATGAAGGCGATCGTCGCGATGGATCAGGCAGCGGAAGCGGCCGGGATCACGCTCGCGGAGCGGCCCGAGCCGAAGCCGGCGATCAACGACGTCGTCGTTGAAGTCCATGCGTCGGGCTTCGTCCCCGCAGAGTGGGAGTGGCCCTCGACGTGGGTCGATCGCTCGGGTCACGATCGCGTCCCGGCGATCATCGGCCATGAGTTCGCGGGAGTGGTCTCATCCCTCGGCTACGGCACGACGGGACTCTCGCTGGGGCAGCGGGTGTTCGGGATCACGGACTGGCACCGCGACGGAACGCTGGCCGAGTACGCGGCGGTGGAGGCACGCAACCTTGCGCCGCTGCCGGGGAACGTCGACTTCACGGTGGGTGCGAGCCTGCCGATCTCCGGCCTGACCGCGTGGCAGGGCCTGTTCCAGCACGGTCGTCTTCGGGCGGGGCAGAGCGTCCTCGCACACGGCGCCGCGGGCGCGGTCGGATCTGTGGTGACCCAGCTCGCCCGGGAGTTCGGCGCCTACGTCATCGGTACCGGTCGGGCGGCGGACCGCCAGGCGGCGCTCGACTTCGGCGCGAACGAGTTCCTCGCCCTCGATCACGAGGATCTCGACGACATCGGCAGGGTCGACCTGGTCTTCGATGTCATCGGCGGTGAGATCCAAAGGCGCTCGGCGAGCATCATCCGGCCCGGCGGGACACTGGTGTCGGTGGTCGGACCTGTCGAGACTCGCCCTGTCGACGCCTTGGCGGTCGACTTCGTCGTCGAGTCCGTTCCGAGTCAGCTGGTGGAGATCGTCGACCGGGTACGAGATGGGCGGCTTCGCACGCACGTCGGAACCGTCGCGACCCTCGACGAGGCCATCCCCGCGCTCAACCCGACAGAGCGGCGCAAGGGCAAGACCGTCATTCGCGTGCGCCCCTGAGCGTCGCGCGGGCGGCTCATGTCCGGCGATGCGGAGAACCGCCACATTCGGTCGGTCAGCTCAGCGCCGAGCAGGGCCAGACGAGCGGCGCAGTCGTGGCGGCGGGCTCGGAGCAGCCCGACCGTCGGGACGTCGATAGCACCCGGCGCATTTGGTAGCTCTCGCCGTACTTGAGCAGCATCCCCGTCCGCAGTTCGGACGTAATTCCCATCCAGCCGGACGGTGCCTGCGCTGAGATCCAGGTCCTCGGGTCGATCTCATGCTGGGTCATCCAGCGGTCCAGAAGCGCCCCGACGGTCGCGCGGGTGCGAGCCACCTCGAGGTCGTCGGCATCGGCCAGCAGGCGCGTACGGAGCTTCTCAGCCTCCTTCTGGGCCGCCCGCTCCGAGCGGGCGTTGCCCGGCTGCTCGATCGGGACGCTGTCCGTGAGGATGATCCGCTCGCCGGTGCTGGGATCCTCGCCGGTCGACACGCGTACCTGGAACCTGTGCGCATCCGGCGGATGCTGCCCCGTCGCCGCGACTTCGGCGGCTCCTCCACGGCGGCCACAGGCTGGAAGCGAGCAACGCTTGTGGATCAGACCGTGGATCGTGATCCACTTCGACGCCCTGGAACGAGTCGGGCCCCGACCAAATTAACTGGTCAGGGCCCGGTTCCTTGCTGTGCGCCCGAAGGGATTCGAACCCCTAACCTTCTGATCCGTAGTCAGATGCTCTATCCGTTGAGCTACGGGCGCGTGTACCGCATTCAGTTGTACTACATGCCGTGTCCGACCCGAGAGTCGGCCCACGCCAGCGCGGAGGCTCCGGGATTTGAACCCGGGATGGGGGGTGACCCCAAACCGCATTAGCAGTGCGGCGCCATAGACCAGACTAGGCGAAGCCTCCCGGGGCCTCTCGGCCTCCAGCGGGTCCAAGAGTACACACGGCCCGGAGGGGGTTCGCACCCCACCCCGGGTCCGCGTGCCGGGGGCCCGTCAGCCGGGCGTCTCGGCCAGGTCGAGGAAGGGCCCGAGGGCGTCCGGGTTCTGCAGCGCGCCCTTGCTCACGGCCTTGTCCGGGCTGACGCCGGCGAGGATCTTCTTGACCGGGACCTCGCACTTCTTGCCGTTCAGGGTGCGCGGCACGGCGTCGACGAGCACGAACCGGTCCGGCACGTGCCGGGGCGAGAGCTCGCTGCGCAGGGCCTTGCGCAGCCGCGGCTCGACGTCGTCCAGCGACGCCCCCGGGGCCAGCACGAGGAAGCACAGCAGCGCCCCCTCCTCCTTCGCGCCCAACGCCGTGGTGTCGATCACAAGGGAGTCGGCGACCTCCTCGAAGCCCTCGACCACGGCGTAGAAGTCCGCGGTGCCCATCCGGACCCCGCCGCGGTTCAGGGTGGAGTCCGAGCGGCCGTAGATCACGAAGGAGCCGCGCGGGGTGGCCCGCACCCAGTCCCCGTGCCGCCAGATCCCCGGGTACATCTCGTAGTACGCCTCGCGCAGCCGGCTGCCGTCCGGGTCGTTCCAGAACATCACCGGCATGGACGGCATGGGCTGGGTGATGACCAGCTCGCCGACCTCGACCGGATCAGCGCTGACGAGATCTTCGCCACGCTCGTCGAACGAGTGCACGTCGGCGCCCAGCGCGGCGACCGACAGCTCGCCCAACCACACGGGCACGGTGGGCGCCGAGGCCACGAACGCCGCGCAGACGTCCGTGCCGCCGGACACCGAGCAGATCTGGATGTGCTCGCCGCAGGCCTCGGCGATCCAGCGGAAGCCCTCGACGGACAGCGGGGAGCCGGTGGAGCCCAGGGCCCGCATCCGGGACAGGTCGTGGGAGTCCCGCGGCCGCAGGCCCTTCTTCAGACAGGACTGCACGAACGGTGCCGACACCCCGAAGACCGTGACGCCGTGCTTCTCCGCCAGCGCCCACAGCGCATCCAGGTCGGGGTAGCCCGGGTTGCCGTCGAACAGCAGGATCGTCGACCCGACGAGCAGGCCGCCGACCAGGAAGTTCCACATCATCCAGCCGGTGGTGGTGAACCAGAAGAAGGTCTCCCCCGGACCCAGGTCGTTCTGCAGCCGCATGGCCTTCAGGTGCTCGAGCACGATCCCGCCGTGGCTGTGCACGATGCCCTTGGGCAGCCCCGTGGTGCCCGACGAGTAGAGCACCCACAGCGGGTGGTCGAAGGGCACCGCCTCGAACTCCAGTGGGCCCGCCTCGGCGGTGAACTCCGCCCAGGGCGTGGTGCCCTCCAGCGTCGCCTCAGGGTCGAGATAGGGCACCAGCACGGTCTGCCGCACGGTCGGCAGCTGCTCCTGCAGCGCCGCGACGGTCTTCCGGATGTCGAAGGCCTTACCGTTGTAGCGGTAGCCGTCGACCGCCAGCAGGACCACCGGCTCGATCTGGGCGAAGCGGTCGTGCACGGCCCGCGCGCCGAAGTCCGGCGAGCAGGAGGACCACACCGCGCCCAACGACGCCGCCGCGAGGAACGTGACCAACGTCTCGACCGAGTTCGGGGCCAGGGCCACCACCCGGTCACCCTTGGCGACGCCCGCGGCGACCAGCCCGGCGCGGGCGCGGGCGACCTGGTCGCGCAGCTCGGCGTGGGTCACCGTGCGCTCCAGCCCGTCCTCGCGGGCGAACACCACGGCGGTGTCGGCGTCCTCCCGGCCCGGCCCCGGGGTGAGCGCGTGCTCGGCGTAGTTCAGCGTGGCGCCCGGGAACCACTCCGCGCCCGGCATCTCCCGCGAGCCCAGCACGGCCGTCGGCCGGTCCCGGAAGATCACCCCGAGGAACTCGGCGGCCGCGGCCCAGAAGCCCTCCAGGTCGCGGACCGACCAGGCGTGCAGCGCGGCGTAGTCGGTGTCCGAGCCCAGCTCGACGCCCTTGTGCTCCTGCACCCACCGGGCGAACTCCGCGATGGCGGTGCGACCTGCCTGCTCCGGCGACGGGGACCAGAGGACCTCGGGGACGTCGACGTCGAGAGTCATGGCGTCATCGTCGCCGACGCCGTGCGTCCCGGGCCACCCCCGGAGGACGGGGTGGTGACGCGCCTCTCAGCGCAGGTGGGAGTCGAACCAATTCAGCATCCGCTGCCACGCGTCGGCAGCGGTGGCCGGGTCGTCGTCGAAGCGGTGGCCGGAGCCCGGGTAGGTCACCAGGTCCGTGGCGACCTCGGACTCGCGGGCGGCGTCGAGCAGCCGGTCGAGCTCCGCCTTGTCGTCCCGGTCGCCGTAGATGCCGAGCCACGGGCAGGTCAGGCCGGGCGC
The DNA here is from genome assembly GCF_027922425.1 of Pseudonocardia halophobica. Lineage (GTDB taxonomy): Bacteria > Actinomycetota > Actinomycetes > Mycobacteriales > Pseudonocardiaceae > Pseudonocardia > Pseudonocardia halophobica. The sequence continues at coordinate 18,784 of NZ_BSFQ01000001.1, forward strand.
GGCGGACACCAGCGCGGGGAGCGGACCCACCGGCTCGTCGATCCCGCCGCCGGCCACCGTGACCGCGGCGCCCAGGGTCCGCCGGGCCGCCACCAGCAGCGCCACGCTGCCGCCCAGGTCGAAGCCGATCACGCCCATCTGGTCCGGGGCGACCTCGTGATCCGCCAGCCAGCCGAACGCGGTGTCGGTGTCGGCCATGACCTGCTCGCCGTCCAGCCGGGCGACGTGGTCGGCGACCTGCTCCTCCGCGCCGTCGAGCTCGTCCGCCCCGTCGCGGTGGTAGAGGTGCGGCGCGACGACCAGCCAGCCGTCGCCGGCGATCCCCTCGACGAGCCGGCGCACCGTGTCGGTGACCCCGCGCGCCTCGTGCAGCACGACGATCCCGCCGCGGGCCGTGCCCTCGGGTTCCGCGACCGTGAGGCGCAGGTCGGAGCCGTCGACCAGGGGCACCGCCTCGGTGCGGATCTCGCTCATGTGGACAGCCTTCCACGACTGCGGGGCACGCCGGGGACGGGGCGGGCTACCGTGACGCACATGACGCCGATCCGCCCCGACCTGGACTCCCTGCCCGCCTACGTCCCGGGCCGGGCGATCCCCGGGGCGATCAAGCTGGCGAGCAACGAGGTCGCGCTGGCGCCGACCGCGCCGGTCCTGGCGGCGATCGCCGAGGCCGCGGCGGCCGGCAACCGGTACCCGGACCTCGCCGTCGTCGGGCTGAGCGAGCGGCTCGCCTCGGAGCTCGACGTCACACCGGACCGGATCGCGGTCGGCTGCGGCTCGGTCAGCCTCTGCCAGCAGCTCGTGCAGATCACCTGCCGGGAGACCACGGACGAGGTCGTCTACGCCTGGCGGTCCTTCGAGGCCTACCCGATCGTGACCCAGATCGGGAACGCCCGCGCCGTCACCGTGCCGCTCGACGGCGACTTCCGGCACGACCTCGAGGCCATGGCCGCCGCCGTCACCCCGCACACCCGGCTCGTGTTCGTCTGCAGCCCGAACAACCCCACCGGCACGGTCGTGCACCGCGCGGAGTTCGCGCGGTTCATGGACGCGGTGGGCCCGGACGTCGTCGTGGCGCTCGACGAGGCCTACCACGAGTACGTCACCGACCCCGAGGCCGTCGACGGGCTGCCGCTGATCGACCGCTACCCGAACCTCGTGGTGCTGCGGACCTTCTCCAAGGCCTACCGGCTCGCGGGGCTGCGGGTCGGCTACGCCGTCACCGCGCCGGAGATCGCGACCGCGCTGAAGAAGGTGTGCGCCCCGTTCAGCGTCAGCACCGTGGCCCAGGCGGGCGCGATCGCCGCCCTCGACCACGCCACCGAGCTGCTGGCGGCGTGCAAGGAGGCCGTGGGCGAGCGGGTCCGGGTGCGCGAGGCCCTGCTCGCGGCCGGCTACACCGTGCCGCACACCCAGTCGAACTTCGTGTGGGTCTCGCTCGGCGAGCGGACCGCGGACTTCGCGGCGCACTGCCTGGAGCACAAGGTCGTGGTCCGGCCGTTCCACCCGGACGGGGTCCGGGTCACGGTCACCACCCCGGAGGAGGACGACCGATTCCTCGAGGCGGCCCGCAGCTTCTGACCCGGGCCGGATCCCGGGGTCCTTCGACCCGGTATCTCCGGGCATTTCCCCGATGTCCGGGCCGCTGCACGGGTGTTCACTGCGGATATGAGCAACTCGCCGTACGAGTACACCGGCCACCAGTCCGGGGACGCCCCGCTCGTGCCGCGCGACGACGAGCGCAACTGGGCCATGGCCGCGCACGTTCTCAGCTTCGTGTCCGCCTGGTTCGCGCTCGGCCTGTTCGCGCCGCTGATCGTGCTCCTGGTGAAGGGCGGCGACTCGGCCTACGTGCGCCGGCACTCGGTCGAGTCGCTGAACTTCCAGATCAACGCCCTGGTGTGGACGGTCGTGTTCGGTCTGCTGATCTTCGTGGGGATCGGGCTCGTCCTGCTGCCGCTCTACGGGGTGTTCTACGTCGCCTGCGTGGTGCTGGGCACGGTCCGGGCCTCGCAGGGCGTCGACTTCCGCTACCCGCTCACCCTGCGCCTCGTGCACTGACCCGCGCACGCGGACGGGCCCGGACCGTGGTGGTCCGGGCCCGTCGCCTGTGCGTGCGGTGGGAGTGGTGCGTTCTCGGTCAGTGTCGTGCGCCGCGCCTCGCCCAGAGGTTCGAGACGAGCACCACCAGGATCACCGCCACGACGATCTGGAAGATCGTCTCCCAGAAGTTCCAGCCCGACGTCCGCAGGTTCAGGGCCCGCGCGATGAACGTGCCGATGAACGCGCCCACGAGGCCGACGATGATCGTCAGCCAGATCGGGATGTTCTGCTTGCCGGGCACGAGCAGGCGGGCCACGGCGCCGATGATGAGCCCGAACACGATCGCGGTGATGATGCCGGTGACGGTCATGGAACTCTCCCGACTTCGTTGCAGGGCCACCCCCGCGGTCGCCCCCCAGGGCGTCTGCCTAGCACAGCGCAGCGACCACGGCCTGCCGGAAGGGCGGTCGGGACCGAAGCGTTATCTCTCGTTCCGTCGCAGGTCAGGAGTACACCCGGACGGATGACCACGGTCGGCCCAGCGGCCGCGCCGGAGGACCCGAACGGGACGAATATCGTCACCGTCCGTTTACGGCCGTCGATCACCGGGCACCCGCACCTCGACCACATCGGACACGCTCCGGAAGAACCCGGCGCGATCGTGAGGAGGAACAATGGGCGTCATCGGTTGGATCGTCGTCGGGCTCATCGTCGGTGCCCTTGCCAAGCTGATCATGCCGGGCAAGGACCCGGGCGGGATCATCGTCACCTGCATCATCGGCATCGTGGGCGGCCTGCTCGGCGGCTGGATCAGCTCGGCCCTCTTCGGCGTCGACACGGGAAGCTTCTTCGACCTGCGCACCTGGGTGATCGCCCTGATCGGATCTCTGGTGCTGCTCGGTATCTACCGGCTCATCGTCGGCCGCCGTTCGCGCAGCCACGCATAACGCGAGCCGCCGCACTGCACACGAACGGCGCCCGCCCGGAGAACCCGGGGACGGGCGCCGTCGTGTGTGCGGCCCCGGCCTGCTCAGCCCTCGAGCACGTACCCGGCCCCGCGGACCGTGCGGATCCGCTCGGGGCCGATCTTGCGGCGCAGGTAGGAGATGTAGACCTGGACGAGGTTCGGCGAGGCCGGCTCCGACCACACCTGGTTCGCCAGCTCCTCGTGCGACACCGTGGCCCCCGGTTCCGTGAGCAGGGCTGTGAGCAGCGAGAACTCGGTGGGCGACAACGACACCGGGCTGCCGTCGACGGTCACCTCGCCGAGCTCGGTGTCGACCACCAGCTCGCCGCGGCGGATCAGCGTGTGCCCGAGCGCGCCGGTCAGCCGCAGCCGCAGCCGGATCCGCGCGGACAGCTCGTCGACGGAGAACGGGCGCAGGACGTAGTCGTCCCGGTCGCTGCGCAGCTGGGCGATCACCGCGTTGCGGCGCTCACGCGGGGTGAGCACGACCACGGGCACGCTCGGCGACTCGGCGTGCACCGCCGCGAGGACGGCGGCGTGCTCGGGTCCGGGCAGGTCGACGTCGAGCACCAGGAGGGCGGGAGGGGCGGCGCGGATCGTGTCGAGGACGGCGATGCCGTCGCCGGCGAGATCGGCGCGCATCCCCTCCGCACGGAGGGAGCGCAGCACCGACGCCGACGCGGCGGTCGGGGGCAGCGCCACGAGGACGGGGGCGTACGGGGGCACGGAGGCTCGAGCCGTCGCCTGCGACGGCACGAACACGGACGCACCCCCCGGGGGAGCAGCGGGGAGCATCACGGACAGCTTGGCGTGAAAGCCCCACGATCACAATCCGTCAACGGTTCGAACGGCGTGTGCCGGACCGACGAGCGGCTCTCCCTGAGAGGGAGGCTGCTCCGAACGGAGCAGTCTCTCCGGGGATCCCGGGGAGAACGGGGCGCTCCGGCGCCTCACGGCGACCTGTCGGCGCGCTGAGGCAACCCCGGCTCTCAGCTTCGCCCGGTCGGTACGGCGTTGCTCCATATGGTCATCGATCATGCGACGGAAACCCTCCGCCGCGGAGGACCGGCTCGACCCCCGCGAGCTGGTCGCCCGACTCTCCGCGGAGCACGGCTCCCCCACCGGCCGACCGGGCCGTCCCACCCGTCGGCGGCACGCTGCCGGCGCCACGGCCACGATCCCCACGCCGCGCTCCGCCGACGACCCGGCCTCCGACCCCGACTCCCCGGACCTCGCGGACTCCCCGCGCGAGCCCGCGTTGCTGACGCACACGTCGTCGCTGCCCCCGGTCCGGCTCGACCCCGAGGGTGCCGGGCCACCGCCGATCAGCCCGATGACGGGGATGCCGGTCATCACGGCCGCCGACATCATCGCGGGCCCGGGCACGGGTGAGCTCGCCGACGGCACCGGGGCCGCGGACGACACCGACATCGAGCGGGAGGCCCCCGAGCCCCGCCGCGGCCGGCGCCGCGCCCCGCGCTCGGCCCTGCGCCGGTGGGCCCCGGTCACCGTCGGCACCGCCGCGGTCCTCGTCGCGGCCGCGGTCGCCCTGCTGCTGCGCCCGGTCTCGGACGAAGGGCCGGACCTGTCCGCGTCGCTGACCTCGTCGGACACGGCCCAGGGCACGCCCGACGCACCCTCGACCGGCGTGGCCGCCATCCCGGCCCCCGGCGCGCTGAGCCAGGCGGTGGACTCAGCGCGCGAGCACGCCACGACCACCACGCGCCCGCCGGCCGCGGCCGCGAACCCGGCGACCGGCACGGCCCGGGCGCGCGGCCCGGTCTCCGGCGGGGACGGCTCGACGGCGGCCGGCCGCCTGGGCTGGACGCCGATCGGCGGCGACGAGTTCTCCGGCGGCCTCGGCAAGTGGGGCCTCTACGACGGCGCGGGGCACGGCGGCAACGGCCGGCGCACCCCCGACGCGGTCTCCACCTCGGGCGGCGTCCTCACCATCCGCGGCGACTCGAACGGCAACACCGGCGGCATGGCGTACAACGAGAGCCGCCAGTACGGCCGGTACGAGATGCGCGCCAAGTTCCCGGCGGGCGACTCGCAGTACCACCCGGTGCTGATCCTCTGGCCGAGCGACATCGAGTGGCCGCGCGGCGGCGAGGTCGACTTCGCGGAGACCGACAGCGCGTCGGGCGGCGTGTCCTTCTTCCTGCACTACGGCGCGGACAACAACCAGAAGTCCGCGAACCGGAAGATCGACATCACCCAGTGGCACAACTACGCCGTGGAGTGGACGCCGAACGGGATCACCGGCTACCTCGACGGGCAGCAGTGGTTCTCCAGCACCGATCCGGGCACGCTCCCGCCGGGGAAGATGCACCCGACGATCCAGCTCGACTACTTCCCGGACGGCGGCTCCCCGCGCCCGAGCGAGATGCAGGTCGACTGGCTGCGCATCTACTCCTGAGCCGGGTCACTGCCGGCGGATCAGCCGGACCACGTCGTCGACGCGCGGCTCCAGCAGCGCCCACCCGTCACGGAGGAGCTCCAGGGGCCGCCCGTCGGCGAGCTGCCAGATCACGGCCCCCGCCGTGAGTGCGGCCAGTGCGACCAGGACCAGCAGCAGCCGCCCGAAGCGGGCCCGGCGCAGGCGGCGCCGGCGCCGGGCGGCCGACTCGGCCCAGGTCCGGGGGCCGGTGGCGCGCCTCGATGCCCGGGTGGCACGGTGCGCCGGCCCCTGCGGCGGACGCCGCACGGGGATGCGGGCGGTCGGACCGTCGGTCCAGGTCGGCTGCAGGCTCATGGGTCGATCCATCCGGCGGCGGGTCGGTCATCACTCTGTCGAGCAGATGTCTGTCCGCGTTAACCGTCGGACTGGGCCGAACGGGCGTTCCTGCTCACCCGTTCCACCTACGGTGACCGGTCTGTTCCGCTCCGTGCGACTGCGCTACGTGGGGTAGCGGATCAGCAGCGAGGCGTGCACGTCCTCCGGTCCGACGGCGGCGTATCCGTGAGGAGCGTCGGCGGCCCACTCGAGATACCCGCCGGGCCCGGCGAGGCTTGGCGCGTCGAGCCGGCCGGCGCGGAGCTCGCCGGCGAACACCGTCGCGTGCTCGGTGACCCCGGGGTGGTGGGCCGGCGAGACCTGCTCGGCTCCGGCGGGGATCCGCATCCGGTAGAGCTCGTAGGTGGCCGGGCCGTCGTCGAACACCCGCAACAGCTCCATGTCGACCGCCGCACCGCGGATCCGGGGGCTGCCGCCGCCCGCGACGAGCGCGGTCAGGGCCACCCCGAGCGCGGCGGCCACCGCGTGCAGCGTGTCCAGGGTGGGGTTGCGGGTGCCGGCCTCGAGCCCGGAGAGCGTGGCCTTGCCGACCGACGCGCGGCGGGCCAGCTCGGACAGCGACATCCCCCGTTCGGTGCGCAGCGCCCGCACGCGCGGGCCGACGTGCGCGGCACCGCCGGGGAGGGCCGGCGCGGCGCCGATCCCCGGCTCCCTTGCCGCCGTCGCGTCCACGCGGTTATGGTCCCATCCCGGCGGCCGTTCCGTAAACGGAACGGCCGGGAGGAGGCGTGGTGCGCGCGATCGCACGACCGGTGCTGGCCGGGGTGGTCACGGCGATCGTCGGCTTCGGCGGCTCGTTCACCGTGGTGCTCACCGGGCTCCGGGCGGCGGGCGCGTCCGAGGCGCAGGCGGCGTCGGGCCTGCTGGCGGTCGCGGTGGGGTCCGGGATCGTCGCGCTGGTCCTGGGCCTGCGCACCCGCATGCCGGTGAGCATCGCCTGGTCGACGCCGGGGGCGGCGCTGCTGATCTCGTCCGGCGTCCCGGAGGGCGGCTTCCCGGCGGCGGTGGGCGCGTTCCTGCTGTGCGGGGTACTGATCGTCGTCGCCGGGCTGGTGCGCCCGCTCGGCCGGCTCATCGCCGCGATCCCCGGCCCCATCGCGGCCGCGATGCTCGCCGGGGTGCTGCTGGACCTCTGCCTCGCGCCCGTCCGCGCCCTGCACGACGTTCCGCTGCTGGCCGCGCCCGTGATCGTCGTCTGGGCGCTGGTGGCGCGGTTCGCCCGGCAGTGGGCGGTGCCGGCCGCGCTGGTGGTGGCGATCGCGGGCATCGCGCTCACCGGGCCGGGCCTCGGCGGGATCGACCTCGCGCCGCGGCTGGAGTGGACCACGCCGGTGTTCACGCCGTCGGCGTTGATCGGGATCGGGCTGCCGCTGTTCCTGGTCACCATGGCCTCGCAGAACGTGCCGGGCATGGCGGTGATGGCGCAGTACGGCTTCGTGCCGCGGCTGCGCGGGATCCTCGTCGCGACCGGCCTGGCGACCCTCGGCGCCGCCCCCTTCGGCGGCCATGCGGTCAATCTCGCGGCGATCAGCGCGGCACTGGCCGCCGGGCCCGACGCCGACCCCGACCCGGACCGGCGCTGGATCGCCTCGGTCACGGCCGGGCTCGGCCTGGCGGTGCTGGGCCTCGGCGCCGGGCTGGCCACCGCGCTGCTCCTGCTCTCCCCGCCGGTGCTGGTCGAGGCGGTCGCGGGGCTCGCCCTGCTGGGCGCGCTCGCCGGGGCCGTGACCTCGGCCGTCGCGCAGCCCGACGACCGGGAGGCGGCGATCGTGACGTTCGTGGTCACCGCCGCCGGGGTGTCCTTCCTCGGCCTGGGCTCGGCGTTCTGGGGTCTGCTCGCGGGTGGCGCGATGCTGCTCCTGCACCGCCGCCGCACCCCCCGACCCGTGAGCGGCAACCGCCCCTAGAGGGTCAGTCGCCGCTCACCACCCCTGCTGACCTGCGATTTCGGTGAGCAGGGCCGCGAGCCGGGCGTCGGACTCGGCGAGGGCGACGCGGTCGAAGGTCGAGGAGCTGACCAGCAGCTCGTCGGCGCCGGTGCGGGTGAGCAGCGCGTCGAGCCGGGCGGCGACCGTCGCCTCGTCGCCGACGATCGTGCGCCGCAGCGCGCCCTCGACCGTGGTCCGCTGCCGCTCGGTCAGCGGCCGGTCCGGGTCGGGCGGCTCCAGCGGCGGGAACTCGCCGGTGCTGCGTGCGGCGGCCAGGGCCCAGGCCTCGGGCAGGGCGAGATCCGGGTCGCCGACGAGGAGGTCGAGCGACACGACCACGTACGCCCGCTCGCCGGCCCGGTCGCGGTAGTCGGCGAGGGCCTCGGCTCCGGCCGGGGTGTCGTCGAGCACCGGGCCGCCGACGACGACGGGCAGCCCCAGGTCCCCGGCCACCGCCATCCCCTTGCCCGTGGCCAGCACGAACAGCGGGACCGGTGCGTCGAGCCGCGGGCGGGCGGTGACGGGCCCGCTGCCGTCGAGGTAGGCGCGGAGCTCGTCGAGGTCCTCGCGGAACGTGTCGGTCCCGTCGGTCCGCAGCGCCCGCCGGACGGGTGCGGTGAAGCCGAGCGAGCGCCCGACGCCGAGATCGACCCGGCCGGGGTGCAGCGCCGCGAGCACCCCGACCTGCTCCGCGACGACCAGCGGCTGGTGGTTGGGCAGCATCACCCCACCCGACCCCACCCGGATCCGCTCGGTCGCGGCCGCGACGGCGGCCATGAGCACGGTCGGCGCCCCCGAACCGATGCCGGGGACGGCGTGGTGCTCGGCTACCCAGAACCGGTGGTAGCCGAGCTGCTCGGCCCGGCGAGCCCGCTCCACGGTGTGCCGCACCGCCGCGGAGTCCGGCTCACCCGCGCGGGTCCGCGACCGGTCCAGCAACGAGAGACGCACACCCCGTCCAACACGGCGCGAGTCGGCAGTATTCGGTCACCGAGTCGGTCGCGTGAGAGTGCCGGCTCGCGGGATCAGGTGAGGTTGCGGCGCTCCAGGAGCGGGCGGATCTCGGGGTCGCGGCCGCGGAAGGCGCGGTAGGCCGCCATGGCGTCGACGCTACCGCCCCTGGACAGCAGCTCCCGGCGGAAGTGGTCGCCGTTCTCCCGGCGCAGGCCGCCGTTCTCGGCGAACCACTCGACGGTGTCCGCGTCGAGGACCTCGGACCAGATGTAGGAGTAGTAGCCGGCCGAGTACCCGCCCGCGAAGACGTGGTTGAAGTAGGTGCTGCGGTAGCGCGGCGGCACGAGCGGGTGCGCGATCCCGGCCTTGCGCAGCGCCTCGGCCTCGAAGGCCAGCACGTCCTCGACGGTGTCGTCGACGCTGAGCGTGTGCCAGGCCTGGTCCAGCAGCGAGGCCGCCAGGTACTCCGTGGTCCGGTAGCCCTCGCCGTAGGCCCGGCTGGCCAGCAGCTTCTCCAGCAGCTCGGGCGGCAGCGGCTCGCCGGTCTCGTGGTGCCGGGCGTACCGACGGAGGATCTCCGGGCGCTCCAGCCACATCTCGTTGACCTGCGACGGGAACTCGACGAAGTCCCGAGGTACGGACGTCCCGGAGAAGGTGGGGTACCGGACGGCCGAGAACAGCCCGTGCAGCGCGTGCCCGAACTCGTGGAAGAGGGTGCGGACCTCGTCGATCGTCAGCAGCGTGGGCTCGCCCTCGGCCGGCTTGGCGATGTTCAGCGTGTTCATCACGACGGGCCGGGTGCCGAGCAGCCCGGCCTGCGGGACCAGGGCGTTCATCCAGGCGCCGCCGCGCTTGGACTCGCGGGCGTAGTAGTCGCCGCCGTAGAGGCCGAGCGGGGTGCCGTCGGCGTCGAAGACCTCCCAGTACCGGACGTCCGGGTGGTAGGTCGGCAGGTCGTGGCGCTCGTGGAACTGGATCCCGTACAGCTCCTCGGCCGCGTGGAAGACGCCGTGCTGCAGCACCCGCTCCAGCTCCAGGTACGGGCGCAGCAGGGCCGCGTCGACCTCGTACCGCTCCCGGCGGACCCGCTCGGCGTAGAACGCCCAGTCCCACGGCTCGAGCGCGTGCCCGGCGATCGCGGCGAGGTCGGCGGCCTCCGTGTCGGCGTTGCGCATCGCGGGCGGGGCGAGGTCGGCCAGCATGGCGGCGACGGCGTCGACCGAGGCGGCGGTGTTGTCGTCGATGACGTAGGCGGCGTGGCTCGGGAAGCCCAGCAGCCGCGCCCGCTCCGCACGCAGCGCCGCGAGCCGCAGGACGACGTCCCGGGTGTCGTTCTCGTCGCCCTGCGCGCCGCGCCCGATCGACGCCTCGAAGATCTCGCGCCGCAGCTCCCGGTCGGTGAGCGACTCGAGCACGGGCTGCCCGGTCGGCAGCACGAGGGTGATCAGGAAGCCGCTGCCGTGGCCCCGGTCCTTCGCGGCGGCCGCCGCGGCGGAGATCGCGCCCGGGGACATCCCGTCGAGTTTCGCGGGGTCGTGGACGTGCACGGCCGCCGCGTTGGCCCCGGCGAGCAGCCGGCCGCTGAAGGTCGTGGACAGCGAGGACAGCTCGGCGTTGATCGCGCTGAGCCGCTCCTTGTCGGCCTCGCCCAGCTCGGCCCCGGCCCGGACCGCGTCCCGGTGGTGGCGCTCGAGCAGCCGCAGCGACTCCGGGTCGAGGCCCAGCTCCCCACGCTTCCCGTGCAGCTCGGCGATCCGCGCGAACAGCCGCGGATCCAGGGCGATCGCGTCGGCGTGCGCGGCGAGCATCGGCGCGACCGCGGCCCGCACCTCCTCGATCTTCGGGGTCGTGTGCGCGCCGGCGCGGCTGAAGAACACCCGCGAGACCCGGTCGAGCGTGCGGCCCGAGAGCTCGAGCGCCTCGATGGTGTCGGCGAAGGTCGGCGGACCCGAGTCCAGGATCGCGTCCACCTCGGCCCGCTGCTCCGCCATCCCCGCCTCGAACGCCGGCAGGTAGTCCTCGTCGGTGATCGCCGCGAAGTCCGGGAGGCCGTAGGGCAGCTCGCTGGGCACGAGGAAGGGGTTCGCCATCCCCTCACGCTAGCCCGGGCCGAGGTGTCGGAGCGCCGCACGCGCGGCGGGGGGTCACCAGAGCGACTGGACCACCACGCCGTCGTGCAGGGTGGAGACCTTGTTGCGCTTGCTCCACTCCATGAAGGCCGGGAGGTCCACCCAGTCCTGGATCGCCAGCCGCCAGTGCTCGGGCACCCCGGCGGGGCCCTGGTAGATCTCGTGCAGGACGAAGATCGTGTTCCCGGTCGGCGACGAGTTCGGGTCGACCGGGTCGGACAGCTCGGGCCCCTTCGAGATCTCGTAGGAGAGCAGCGCCTCCTCGCCCTCCCGCGGGTGCCCCGTCATGAACTCCGCGTGGCTGGCGAAGATCCGGTCGCCCTCCGCGACCTCGTCCGGGCCGACCGTCCACATGACGACGATGTTCGTCCTGCCCGTCTCCGACATCGGTGTCCTCCTCGGGGTCGGCCCCGCCCCGGCGGCGGGACGCCCACCCGGGATACGCGCACCGACCCACCGCGGGCACTACGTACTTGTGCGTACCGGCCCCGCCAGCAGGTCCGCCGCCCGCTCCCCGACCATCACCGCGGTCGCGGCGGGCCCGCGCCGCGGCACGGCCGGGAGCACCGAGGTGTCCGCGACCCGCAGGTTCCCAAACCCGTGCACGCGCAGGTCGGGATCGACCACGCGGCCGAGGGCGGCGCTGCCGCAGAGGTGCACCGAGGTGGTCAGGACGTCCCGGATCCAGCCGTCGAGCCGCACGTCGTTGCCCAGCACCCAGCCCTCGGGTGCGGCGCGGTCGAGGTCCGCGACCCGCAGCAGGTCCGCCGCGACCCGGACGGCGGCCCGCAGCCGTCGTCGATCGGCCTCCGTGCGCAGGTAGCGGTAGTCGAGCAGCGGCGGGGCGAGCGGGTCGGCGGAGGTGATCGTGAGGTCGCCGTGGCTCTCGGGGCGCTGCAGGGCGCACATGAGGTGCACGTCGCCGCCCTCGCTGAACGGCCGCGCGAACAGCAGGACCTCCAGGTCGCCGGCCGGGTCGGAGCCCGAGTCGAGGTTCAGCGCCGCCTGCCCGGCGACGGCGTCGGGGTGCGGCGGCGGGCCCGGCCACCGGAAGGGCAGGTAGACGCTGGGGTGGTCGGACCACCCCTGCCCGACGGGCAGCTCCGCCCGCAGCGGGACGCCGGCCTGCTGCAGCACCGGCGCCGGCCCGATCCCGCTGTGCAGCAGCAGGTGCGGCGAGCCGACGGCCCCGGCCGCCAGCACTACCTCGCCGGCCCGGATCGTCCCCGCCGTCGTCTCGACGCCGAGGGCCCGGTCGCCCGCGAGAAGCACCCGCAGGGCTCGGACGTCCGGGCGCACGGTCAGCGTCGGCGCCTCCGGCGCCGCGCCCCAGGGCGGCGGGAGGTACGCCGTCGCGGTGCTGATCCGCACGCCCTCCGCCGCGTTCGACGGGATCGGTCCCGCCCCGGGCGGCCCGCCCGCGTTCTTGTCCGGCTCCGCCGGATAACCCAGCGTGGAGCAGGCCGCGAGGAAGACCGGCGTGACCGGGGCCAGCAGCCGTCCCGCCGGCCGGCGCACCCGCAGCGGACCGGCCGAGCCGTGCCGCGGCCCGTCGACGTCGAGGTCGGCCTCCGAGCGCCGGTAGTACGGGAGGACGTCGTCGAAGGACCAGCCGGGGACCGCCCAGTCGGCGAAGTCCTGCGGCACGGCCCGCACGAAGTACGACCCGTTGATCGCCGACGAGCCGCCGACCACGCGCCCGCGCGGCACCGAGACCATCCGCCCGCGCACCAGCCGGGCGGTGTACTCCCAGTTCAGCGGGTGTCCGGGCGCGGTGGCGGCGAGCGAGGCGGCACTGGTGACGTCGGGCAGCCGGGAGGCCGGGCCCGCCTCGACCAGGCAGACGGAGCGGTCGCCACGCTCGGCGAGCCGCCCGGCCAGCGCGCACCCGGCCGAGCCCGCGCCGACCACCACCACGTCGTACCCGGGGTCGGTCACGGTGCGAGGATGCCGCACGTGAGCCCCCGGGACAGCAGTGCCGCGCGCGACCTCGCCGACTTCGTCTCCGCCTCCCCCACCCCGTACCACGCAGTGGCCGAGTCCGTCCGCAGGTTGCGCGAGTCGGGCTTCACCGAGCAGGTCGAGACGGAGGACTGGGACGCCTCGCCCGGCGGGCGCTTCCTGGTGCGGGACGGCACGCTGCTGGCCTGGCACGTCGGCGACGGCGCCCGGCCCGGCTCGCCGCTGCGGATCTTCGCCGCGCACACCGACTCCCCCACGCTGAAGGTGAAGCCGCGCCCGGACACCGGGGCCGCGGGCTGGCGGCAGGTCGCGGTCGAGGTCTACGGCGGCGCGCTGTGGAACTCCTGGCTGGACCGCGACCTCGGACTGGCGGGCCGCCTGGCGCTGTTCGACGGGACCGTGGTGCCGGTGAACGTCGACCGCCCGCTGCTGCGCGTGCCGCAGCTGGCGATCCACCTGGACCGGCAGGTCAACCAGGGCCTCACCCTCGACTCCCAGCAGCACCTGCTGCCGGTCTGGGGCATCGGCGACGTCCGGGAGGGCGACCTCGTCGAGTTCCTCGCCGCCGAGGTGGGGATCGACCCGCGGCAGGTCGCGGCGCACGACCTCGTGGTCCACGACCTCACCCCGCCCGCCCGGCTCGGCCGCGAGGGCGAGCTGCTCGCCTGCCCGCGGCTGGACAACCTCGCGTCGGTGCACGCCGGGCTGGCGGCCCTGCTCGCGGCGTCGCGCTCCAACACCGGCGTGATCCCGGTGTTCGTCGGCTTCGACCACGAGGAGATCGGCAGCGGCACGGCGACCGGCGCGGCGGGCCCGCTGCTGGAGACCCTGCTGACCCGGCTCGCCGGCGGGTTCGACGCCCGGGCGCGCGCGTTCGCCGCGTCGCGCTGCCTCTCGGTGGACGTCACCCACGCGGCGCACCCCAACTACCTGGAGCGACACGACCCGGGGCACCGCAGCATCCCCAACGGCGGGCCGACGCTCAAGGTCAACGCCAACCAGCGCTACGCCACGGACGCTCCGGGCGCCGCCGCCTGGCAGCGGGCCTGCCGCGGCGCCGGCGTCCCCACCCAGTACTTCGTCGGGAAGAACACCGTGCCCTGCGGGACCACGGTGGGGCCGATCGTGGCGACCCGGCTCGGGATCCGGACCGTCGACGTCGGCATCCCGGTGCTGTCCATGCACTCGGCGCGCGAGCTGTGCGGCGTCGACGACCCCGGGCACCTCGCCGCGGCGGGCGCAGCCTTCCTCGCAGACCCGTCATAACGGGCTTACGGGACTCCTGTCACGCTTCCGTTTGACGCCGCACCTACGTGGGGTCACCGTCGGGCCGTCTATCCGCGACGACGACGACGGGGAGCAGACCGATGACCGGCACCACGGATTCTCGCGACGACGAGGCGATCCAACGGTCCCAGCGGCGGCGGGCGGTGGTCGCCTCGACCGTCGGCACGACCATCGAGTGGTACGACTTCTTCCTCTACGGGACGGCGGCCGCGCTCGTCTTCCCCAAGCTCTTCTTCCCGGGTCAGGACCCGTACGTCGGGATCCTGCTCGCCTTCGGCACGCAGTTCGCCGGCTTCGCGGCGCGGCCGATCGGCGCGGCGATCTTCGGTCACTACGGCGACCGGATCGGCCGCAAGTCCACCCTGATCATCACGTTGCTGCTGATGGGGATCGGGACGGCGCTGATCGGCGTGCTGCCGTCGTACGCCGCGATCGGCATCGCCGCACCCCTCCTGCTGACGATCCTGCGGATCGTGCAGGGCGTCGCGGTCGGCGGCGAGTGGGGCGGGTCGGTGCTCCTCGCCATGGAGTGGGGCCACGCCAAGCAGCGCGGGTTCATGGCCAGCTGGCCGCAGCTCGGCGTCCCGCTCGGCCTGCTCCTGTCCACCGGCCTGGTGCAGCTGATGTCCTCGACCACCGGCCCGGCCTTCCTCACCTGGGGCTGGCGGGTGCCGTTCCTGGTGAGCGTGGTGCTGGTCGGCGTCGGGCTGTACGTCCGGCTCCGGGTCCTGGAGAGCCCGGAGTTCGCGGCGGTCAAGGCGAAGCAGACCGTCGTGAAGATGCCGATCATCGACGCCTTCCGCACCCAGTGGCGGGAGATCCTGAGCTCGGCCTTCGTGCGGCTCTCCGAGCAGGCGCCCTTCTACCTGTTCATCACGTTCGTGCTCAGCTACGGCACCCAGCAACTGCAGCTGGCCCGGGGTTCGCTGCTCAACGCCACGCTCATCGCCGCCGCGATCGGCCTGTTCAGCGTGCCCTTCTTCGGCTGGCTGTCGGACCGCATCGGCCGGCGGACCATGTACGGCATCGGCATCGTGTGCACCGCGCTGTTCGCCTTCCCGTACTTCGGCCTGCTGAACACCCGCGTCGGTGTGCTGGTGCTGCTGGCGATCGTGCTGTCGCTGGTCTTCCACGACATGCAGTACGGCCCGCAGGCCGCGCTCATCGCCGAGAGCTTCGGCACCAACATCCGCTACAGCGGCGCGGGCCTGGGCTACCAGCTCGCCTCGGTGATCGCGGGCGGGCCCGCCCCGCTGATCGCGGCGTACATCCTCAAGAACACCGGCTCCAGTACGGGGATCTCCTGGTACATCGTCATCTGCTGCGTCATCGCGATGATCGCGCTCCTGGTGATGCCGAGACGCTCGCTGACGGACGAGCGGTCGGTGCGGGCCGCCGTCACGCAGGGGTAGGACCGGGCCCGCCCGCGTCCCGGCGATACGGTCCGTGGTCGTGACGGACGTCTGCTTCGAGACCGCCCGCGGCATGGCGGCAGCGCTGCGCCGCATGGAGATCTCGGCGCGCGAGCTGGTCGGGGCCCATCTCGACCGGATCGGGTCCTGCAACGGGGCGGTCAACGCCGTCGTCACGCTGGTCGCGGAGCGTGCCCTCGCCGAGGCCGCGGCGGCCGACGAGCGGCTCGCGGCGGGCGAGCCGGTCGGGCCGCTGCACGGCCTCCCGATGGCGCACAAGGACACGCACGCCACGGCCGGGATCCGCACCACGAAGGGTTCGCCGATCCTGGCCGACGACGTCCCGGTGGAGGACGAGCTCGTGATCGAGCGGATCCGGGCCGCCGGGGCGATCACGCTCGGCAAGACCAACGTGCCGGAGTTCGCCGTCGGCTCGCACACCTTCAACCCCCTCTTCGGCGCCACCCGCAACCCCTACGACCTGGGCCGCAGCGCGGGCGGCAGCTCCGGCGGCGCCGCCGCGGCGCTGGCCACGGGCATGCACCCGCTGGCCGACGGCAGCGACACGGGCGGGTCGCTGCGCAACCCGGCCTCGTTCTGCAACGTCGTCGGGCTGCGGCCGGCGCCCGGCCGCGTGCCGTCGCACCCCGTCGAGCTGGCCTACTCCACCCTCAATGTGCAGGGGCCCATGGCGCGGACGGTCTCCGACGTCGCGCTCCTGCTGTCCGTGATGGCTGGGCCGGACCCGCGCAGTCCGATCGCAATCGAGGAGCGGGGGTCGGTGTTCGACGCGCCGCTCGAGCGGGACCTGACCGGGCTGCGGGTGGCGTGGTCCCCGGACCTCGGCGGCTCGATCCCGGTCGACGCGGCCGTGAGGGCGGCGCTCGAGCCGCAGGTCCGGGTGTTCGAGGAGCTCGGCGCCACGGTGGAGCGGGCCGACCCGGACCTGCGCGGGGCGGACGAGGTGTTCCGCACCCTGCGGGCCTGGAGCTTCGCGGTGTCGATGGGCCCGCTGCTGGCCCGGCACCGGGACCGGATGAAGGCGACGCTCGTCGGCAACATCGAGGAGGGGCGGCGGCTGACCGGCGCGGACGTGGCGCGCGCCGAGATCCTGCACTCCGCCCTGTTCCAGCGGATGCGGCGGTTCTACGAGCGGTACGACGTGCTCGCGCTCCCGGTCTCGCAGGTGCCCCCGTTCCCGGTGGAGATGGAGTACCCGACCGAGATCGCGGGCGTCGCCCAGGGCTCCTACCTCGACTGGATGCGCTCGGCCTACCTGATCTCGGCCTTCGGCCACCCGGCGATCTCGGTGCCCGCCGGTTTCACCCCCGACGGGCTGCCGGTCGGGTTGCAGCTGGTCGGCGCGCACCGCGGGGAGGCCGGCCTGCTGCAGGTCGCGCACGCCTTCGAGCAGGCCACCCGCGTCGGCGAGCGCCGGCCGCCGCTGGTCGCCTGACGTGCGTCGCCCCCGGCACCCAGGGGGTGCCGGGGGCGGCGAGATTCGCGTCAGCTCCCCCTGACGCGGTGGCTTCGAGCTCGTGACCAGCATGAACCCGAGATGGAGCCGACACCAGGTGGGTAATGTGCGTACACAAGATTGAGGATGCGGGCGCTAGGGTGGCCCTCCGATCCACGGGGGGACAGCATGTTGATCACCACGATGAACGACGTTCCGGGGCACCGGATCACCCAGGTCCACGGCGAGGTCTTCGGGCTCACGGTGCGCTCGCGCCACGTCGGCTCGCAGCTCGGCGCGGCCTTCAAGTCGCTCGCCGGCGGCGAGCTCAAGGGCATGACGAAGAACCTCGAGGCCAGCCGCGAGGAGGCGATCGACCGGCTCACCCGGGCCGCCGAGGCGCACGGGGCCAACGCCGTGGTCGCGATGCGCTTCGACACCACGGAGATGGGCGACACCTGGTCCGAGGTGTGCGCCTACGGCACGGCCTGCTCGGTCGAACCCGCCTGAAGCAGCTCCGCGACGGCGTCGGCGGCCTTCAGCCCCGAGCCGGTCAGCACGGCGACCACCCGCTCGCCGGGGTGCAGCACGCCGCGGTCCCGGAACGCCCGGACCGCGGGGACGACCTGCGCGCTCGTCGGCTCGGCGTAGAGGCCGCGGCGGGCGAGCTCCAGCGTCGCCGGGCCGATCTCCTGTTCCGGCACGGCCACCATCGCGCCGCCGGAGGCGCGCACGGCCGCGAGCACCTCGCGGTCCCGCACCGGCTGCGCGATCGCCGTGCCCTCGGCGATCGTGCGGGGCCAGGCGGCGGGCGCGACGGCGTCGGACCCCGCCTCGAAGGCCGCGACGAGCGGGCTGCAGTGCCGCGGCTGCGCGACCAGCAGCCGGGGCCGGCGGTCGATCGCGCCGGCCGCGAGCAGCTCGCCGAAGCCCAGGTGGCAGCCCAGCACGAGGCTGCCGGCGCCACACGGGAGGACGACGGCGTCGGGCGCTGCGAAGCCCAGGTCCTCCCAGATCTCGTAGGCCAGCAGCTTCGTGCCCTGCAGGAAGAACGGATGCCAGTTGTGGCTGGCGTAGAAGACCTCGGCCGAGCGGCGGACGGCCTCGTCGGCCGTGGCCTGCCGGCTGCCCGGGACGAGGTCGACGGTCGCCCCGTGTGCGCGGCTCTGCCGGATCTTGGCCGGTGAGGTGGACTCCGGCGCGAGGATCGTGGCCGCGATCCCGGCCGCCGCGGCGTAGGCGGCCACGGACGAGCCGCCGTTGCCGCTGCTGTCCTCGAGGATCGCGGGCACGCCCTGGGCGCGAAGCACGGAGAGCATCACCGAGCTGCCGCGGTCCTTGAAGCTGGCCGTGGGGTTGAACCACTCGAGCTTGAGGCCGAGGTCCACGTCGTCGACCCGGTGGGGCAGCAGCGGGGTGAGGCCCTCGCCGAGCGTCACGGGCTCCAGCGGGAGGGGCAGGGCCGCGGCGTAGCGCCACTGCGAGCGCACGGCCGGGTCGACCTCGTCGCGGGTGATCCCCGGCAGCGGCTCGACCAGGAGCGGGGAGCCGTCGTCGCCGCGCCAGCGCGGCTCGTCGAGCGGGTAGCGGCGGCCGGACCTGTCGAGGAGCATCGCCCGCCATCCTGGCGCACCCGCGCGTGGACGCCGGGCTCGGCCGCCACCGTCCGCACCCGTGACGGCCGGCGGGATCCGGGCGCCGGAGGAGCGGGAGGACACACCGCAGGGGCTCGACCTGACCCGGGTGGTAGTGGCGCGGACCCGGTCCGGCAACATAACGTCGTACCCGGATCGACGACCTCAGGGGGCCGTATGTCATCGCAGGGCTCGGGCAAGCACTCGGCCGTGGCGGCGGTGGTGTCCGCCATCGTGGCGGTCGGACTGCTCGCCCTGCTGTTCCTCGTGGTCACCGGCTTCGCCCCGCCGCTGGGCGCGAGCGGCGTCGAGATGATCGTCGGCCTGGTCGGCTTCGGGGTGCTCTACTGGCTCCTGGCGAAGCTCGTCTTCCCGCAGTTCGAGAAGCTCTACGCCGAGCGCGAGGACCGGATCGAGGGCGGCCTCGCCCGCGCCGAGGAGACCCGCAACCAGGCGCTGGAGCTCAAGCAGCAGTACGAGGAGCAGCTCGCCGAGGCCCGCGCCGAGGCCGCGCGCATCCGCGACACCGCCCGCTCCGAGGGCGCCGAGGTCAAGGCCGAGCTGCGGGCGGAGGCCGAGCAGGACGCCGCCGCCATCCGCGCCCGCGCCGCCGACGAGATCGCCACGCAGCGGGCCACGGCCGCGCAGGCCCTGCACGCGGACCTGGGTGCGCTCTCGACGCAGATGGCCGAGCGGATCCTGGGCAGCACGCTGTCGGACCGCGGCTCCTCCGCGATCGACCGCCACCTGGCCGAGCTCCAGGGCTCGCAGCGCTCCGCCACGAACTGAGTTCGCCGTCTTCGGACCCCGCCGCACTCGGTGCGGCGGGGTCCGGTCGTTCTCGGGCCTCGCGGTCAGGGACTGCGCCGTTGCGCGCGGCCGGGTTCCGCCTGGTCGGTCGCGGTACCGGCCCGCGGGAGGAGGCCCGCGACGGCGCAGGCCAGGAAGCAGAGGGCGCCGGCCGCGGTGGTCCAGTTCGCCGCGGCCAGGTCCAGCATCGAGCCCGTGCCGGGGACGACGTACCCGGCGACCGCCGCGATGCCGAACAGGATGCAGCCGAGCAGGTTGACCCCGGGCTGCCACCACCCGCGCCCCTGCCGCACCGGGAGCAGCCCGTGGCGGGCGGAGGCGCGGTAGGCGATCGCGCCCGAGACCAGGAAACAGACCGAGCCCACGGCGTCCGGGCGCCAGACGAGCCGGTCGTAGAGCGGGTCGTCGAGCGTGACCAGCAGCGCCCGGAAGGTCGTGACGTTGAACGACAGCGTCCCCACCCACTGGACCGTCGCCGCCCACCACGCGGCGCGGCCCGCGCCCGGCTCGTCCCGCCCCGGCGCCGCCAGCACGGTCTGCAGCGTCCCGCCCGCGGTGAAGAACAGCGACGCGACGAAGAACGTGAGCGCGTCCGCCTGTGGCCCCACCAGGTCGATGTAGCCCGGGAAGGGGCCGAGGACGAAGCCGACCGACCCTACGGCGAACGCCGCGGCCATCGCATGCCCCAGCCTGACCGCGGGGCGCTCGCCGGATCCGGCCGTCATGCGGGCCAGTCCAGCGGGTGTACGCGGTCGCGGGATCACCCCTCGGGGAGGAGAGGTGGCGGAGCGTCCGCCGGGCCAGTATCAGGTTTTCACGTCTCGGTGCACGGGGCGCGTCGACTACGCCGCGGCGCACCTGCTCGACGACGCCCGGGTGAGCGGACTCCGGCCTGGCGGAAGCGGAGGGATTCGAACCCCCGGACACTCTCGTGTCTCTCGCTTTCAAGGCGAGTGCATTCGGCCGCTCTGCCACGCTTCCGTCGGGCAGCCTAGCGGCTGGCCGTGGAGCCGGGTCGCCGCTACGAGCACTCCCGCAGGCCGGCGGCGACGCGCTCCATGAAGACGGCGGCCTGGGCCCGCTCCTCGGCGTCGAGCAGGTCGACGACGTACTTGCGCACGCCGGTGACGTGGGTCGGCGCGGCGGCGACGAGGCGCTCGTAGCCGTGCGGGGTGAGGGTGGCGAAGATGCCGCGGCCGTCGGAGACGTCGCCGTCCCGGCGCACCAGCCCGGCCTTCTCCATCCGCGTGATCTGGTGGGACAGCCGCGACTTAGACAGCGCCAGCACGTCCGCGAGGGCGCTCATCCGCATCCGGTGACCGTCCTGTTCGGACAGCATGACGAGCACGCCGTAGTCGCCGTGGGAGAGGCCGTGGCCCTCCTGGAGATCACGGTTGAGCCGGTTCTCCAGCAGCGTCGAGGAGAGGATCCAGGCGCGCCAGAACCGTTGCTCGCTCTCGTCCAGCCACGGGGTGGAGGACGCCTCCGGCTCATCCGACGCGTGATCCGTCACGACTCCGCACCCTACTGGGGGGCCTCGGGCCGGTGGTTCCGCGATGCGTCGCCGCCCGTCCGGCTCCGGGCCCCGGCCGCCCGGTGCGACCGTCCGGCCGGGCGCGCGCGTGATGTCGCCCCCGCCGGCCCGGTGTGATGGGATCTCGTCGTCGGTCCGCGGGGCACCCGCCGGGCCCCGGGGGAGGAGCACGGATGCGGTTCGACGAGAACGCGGACCTGGACACGTCGAACATCGACGACCTGCGCGGATCCGGCGGCGGCGGGGTGGGCGGCCGGGTCGCCCTCGGCGGCGGCGGCCTCGGGATCGTGGGTCTCCTCGTCTTCTTCCTGCTCTCCTCCCTCAGCGGGGGCGGGGGCGGCACCTCCGGCGGCTTCGCGCTGCCGGGCGGGCTCTCCGGGCTGCCTGCGGGCCAGAGCGCGGACAACACGCAGATCGCCGAGAGCTGCCGCACCGGCGCCGACGCCAACTCGAACCTCGACTGCGAGGTGACCGCGGTGGTCAACTCGCTCGACGGCTACTGGTCCGACGCGTTCGCCCGTGCCGGCCAGACCTACACCCCGCCCCGCACCAACTTCTTCTCCGGCCAGGTCAGCACCGGCGGGTGCGGCAGCGCGACCTCCGACGTGGGGCCCTTCTACTGCCCGGGCGACTCCGAGGTCTACATCGACCTCACCTTCTTCCAGGAGCTCGAGCAGCGGTTCGGCGCCCAGGGCGGTCCCTTCGCCCGCTCGTACGTGATCGCGCACGAGTACGGGCACCACATCCAGAACCTGCTCGGCACCAACCGCCAGGTCCGCTCCGGTGACAGCGGCCCGACCTCCGGCTCGGTGCGGCTGGAGCTGCAGGCCGACTGCTATGCCGGGGTGTGGGGCAACCACGCCACCACGACCCCGACGGCCTCGGGCCGGCCGCTGATCACCGACGTGACCGACGCCGACGTGGCCGCCGCCCTCGACACCGCCTCGCGCATCGGCGACGACTACATCCAGAGCAACCTCGGCGGCGGCCGCGTCGACCAGAGCCAGTTCACGCACGGCAGCTCGGCCCAGCGGGAGAAGTGGTTCACCACCGGCTACGACACCGGCGACCCCGCCCGCTGCGACACGTTCAGCACCAACAACCTGGGCTGAGCCGCCACCGCACTCCGGTCACTCCCGCTCCAGGACCTCGAGCGCCTCGCAGTCGCACCGGGCCCCGAGCGCGCACAGGCCGCCCTCCAGCGGGTCCCACGGAACGCGGTGCGTGCGCGCCCAGCGCCGCGCCTCGCGCAGAGAGCCGTCGCAGCTGCGCACGGCGAGGCGGGCGGCGAGCCGGCCGCGCAGGGCGTCGACGTGCCCGGCGCACACACCGAGCACCACGCAGACGACCCGCTGCCACGCGGAGGCGGGCGGGGTGTCGGAGGAACCGGGGAGTGCGGTCCGGTCGGGCTCGGGGTCACGGCCGTGAGTGGTCATGGCCGCACGGTCGGCCGCGGCACCGACGCTCCCGGCGCCCCGGACCGGGACTGCGCCGGAGTTGTCCACAGGATCAGGGACCTGTGGACAACTCCTCACGCCGCGCCGAGCAGTCCGGCAAGCTCCGGGCCGTGCCCCTCGACGACCAGGTCCCAGCCCGGCCGCGCGAACCGTTCCGCGGTCAGCCGCAGCCGCACGTTCTCCACCGGCTCCCCGCGCGGCGCCACGATCGAGATCCCGTCGCGCACGTAGCCGAGCTTCTCCGACACCCGCAGCGAGGCCACGTTGTCGGCGAACGCGTCGGAGCGGGCGTGCCGGGCGCCGAGGTGGTCGAACGCGTAGCCGAGGATCGCCGCCCGCATCTCCGTCCCGAACCCGCGTCCCTGGTGCTCCCGGCCGAGCCAGGAGCCCGAGTCCACCTCGCGCCGGGCGGCGAACCGGGTGGTCGTCAGGCTCTGCACCCCGATCACCCGGCCCTCGTGCCGCACCAGGAAGTGCAGGGCCCACGCCTCGGGCGCGAACCGGGCCCGTTCGGACCAGTAGTACTGCAAGGAGCCGCGGCCCATGTAGCGCGGATCCGCGTCCGTCCACGGCACGAGGAAGGGCATCCGCTCCGGCGGGTGGACGCCCGCGTAGGCGACGTCGACCAGCTCGGCCAGGCCCGCGTCGTCGTCGGGGCGGAGCTCGAGCCGCGGGGTGCGCAGGACGAGGTCGCGCTGTGGCCAGTGCCGCACCGTTCCCACCATGGCGCAGCAGCCTGCCGGACTGCGTCCGCCGCGACGACGGAATAGCGTCCACGGACATGTACGCGATCACGGTGGCGGAGCCGGGCGGCCCGGAGAACATGCGGTGGACCGAGGTCGAGGACCCGGAGCCGGGCCCCGGCGAGGTGCTGCTCGACGTCGTCGCCACGGCGGTCAACCGGGCCGACCTGCTGCAGCGGCAGGGGAACTACCCGCCGCCGCCCGGGGCGTCGGACATCATCGGCCTGGAGTGCTCCGGCCGGATCGCCGAGCTCGGCGAGGGGGTCACGGGCTGGTCGGTCGGCGAGGAGGTCTGCGCCCTGCTCGCGGGCGGCGGGTACGCGCAGAAGGTCGTGGTGCCGGCGGCCCAGCTGCTGCCGCAGCCCGAGCGCGTGGACCTGGAGACCGCCGGCAGCCTGCCCGAGGTGGCCTGCACGGTGTGGTCGAACGTCGTCGACCGGGCCGGCCTGGCGGCGGGCGAGACCTTCCTGATCCAGGGCGGCAGCAGCGGCATCGGCACCCATGCGATCCAGGTGGCGAAGGCGCTGGGCGCCCGCGTCGCGGCCACGGCCAACCCCGCGCGGTTCGACGTCTGCCGCGAGCTGGGGGCCGACATCGTGATCGACTACAACGCCGACGTGCCGGAGGAGCTGAAGAAGGCCACGGACGGCCACGGGGCGGACGTCATCCTCGACAACATGGGCGCCAAGGGACTCAAGGCCAACGTGGCGGCCCTCGCGCCCGACGGCCGGCTGATGATCATCGGGATGCAGGGCGGGGTGAAGGCCGAGATCAACATCGGCGCGCTGCTGGCCAAGCGGGGCAGCGTCGCGGCGATGGGCCTGCGCGGGCGCCCGGTCGAGGGGCCGAACGGCAAGGGCGCGGTCGTCGCGGGCGTGCGCGAGCAGGTCTGGCCGCTGCTCGGCGACGGACGGGTCAAGCCGGTCGTGCACGCCCGTTTCCCCTTGTCGCAGGCCGCCGAGGCGCACCGCACGCTGGAGGCCGGCGGCGTGGTGGGCAAGCTGCTGCTGGTCGCCGAGTAGGCGGGCATGATGGGGACATGACGGCACCAGAGGACAACGACGGACAGCAGCAGGTCATGGTGATCGGGCCCGACGGGCGCCCGGTCGGCATGGCCAGCGTGCCGCAGTCGGAGATCCGCCAGGCCGACGGCGACGACGGCGAGCAGGGTGGCATCGGCAGCATGGTCGAACAGCCGGCCAAGGTGATGCGGATCGGCACCATGATCAAGCAGCTGCTCGAGGAGGTGCGCGCCGCACCGCTCGACGAGGCCTCCCGTGCCCGGCTCCGCGAGATCCACGAGAACTCGATCAAGGAGCTCGAGGAGGGCCTCGCCCCCGAGCTGCGCGAGGAGCTGCACCGCCTCTCCCTGCCGTTCACCGACGACGTGACCCCGAGCGAAGGTGAGCTGCGTATCGCCCAGGCCCAGCTGGTGGGCTGGTTGGAGGGTCTCTTCCACGGCATCCAGACGGCACTGTTCGCCCAGCAGATGGCCGCGCGGGCGCAGTTGGAGCAGATGCGCCGCGGGCTCCCCCCGGGCATCGGCGGCCAGCTTCCGGGCCAGGTGCCGGAGGGCGGCGGGCGCGGCACCGGCCAGTATCTCTAGAGCGTCGTCCGTGCAGGTCGCGCCCGGCGGACCACCGCTCGCGGCCGGAGGTTCACCCGTCGGTACCCTCGTCGGGTGGCCGTGACCGTGGACGACAGCACCGCCGGGCGGGCGCGCCCGGTGATCGCCGACGCGCCCGGCTCGCGGAGCTGGGCGCGCGCGTTCGGCGACCTGCGCCAGGGCTGGCAGCAGCGGGCCCTCTGGGGCCACCTGGGCTGGCAGGACATCAAGCAGCGCTACCGCCGCTCCGTGCTCGGTCCGCTGTGGATCAGCATCAGCATGGGCGTGATCGCCCTCGGCCTGGGCCTGCTCTACTCGCTGCTGTTCGGGCTCCCGCTGGCGACCTTCCTGCCGCACGTCGCCGTCGGCCTGCTGATCTGGAACTTCATCTCCGGCTGCGTCCTCGAGGGCAGCGAGGTCTTCATCGCCAACGAGGGGCTGATCAAGTTCCTCCCGGCCCCGCTGTCCCTGCACGTCTACCGGCTGGTCTGGCGGCAGACGCTGTTCTTCCTGCACAACATGGTCATCTGGGTGATCCTGATGATCGTCTTCCCGCACCCGCTGGGCTGGTCGCTGCTGCTGGCGATTCCCGCGTTCGCACTGCTCGCGGTCAACGGCGGGTGGATCGCGATCCTGTCCGGCATCCTCGCCACGCGGTTCCGGGACATCCCGCCGATCATCGCGAGCGTCGTCCAGCTCGTCTTCTACCTGACGCCGATCGTCTGGTCGGTCGACATCCTGTCCGGCAACCCCGCCGTCCAGGAGCGGGCCCGACTGGTCGAGATCAACCCGGTCTTCCACTTCCTGGAGATCCTGCGCCGGCCGCTGCTGGGCCAGGAGACGGTGTGGCGGTACTGGTACGTGGTCCTGGCGATCACCGTGATCGGCTGGTCCGTCGGGCTCCTCTGCATGCGCAACTACCGGGCCCGCGTGGCGTACTGGGTGTGAGATGAACGAGCCGAGCATCGATCTCGACGCCGCCTGCGTCGACTTCCCCATCTTCGACGCCAAGACGCGGTCGCTGAAGAAGTCCGTCCTCGGCCGTGCGGGCGGCCGGATCGGCACCGAGGCGAAGGTGCCGATCATCGAGGCGCTGCGGGACATCACCATCGCGCTGCGCAAGGGCGATCGGGTCGCGCTCGTCGGCCACAACGGCGCCGGCAAGTCCACGTTGTTGCGGCTGATGTCCGGCATCTACGAGCCCACCCGGGGCCGGGCGGCCGTGCGCGGCAAGGTCGCACCCATCTTCGACCTCGCCGTCGGGATGGACCCGGAGATCTCCGGCCTGGAGAACATCATCATCCGCGGGCTCTTCCTCGGGATGACCCGCAAGGAGATGGAGTCCCGGGTCGACGACATCGCCGAGTTCACCGAGCTCGGCGACTACCTGTCGATGCCGCTGCGCACCTACTCGACGGGCATGCGGGTGCGGCTCGCGCTCGGCGTCGTGACCAGCATCGACCCCGAGATCCTGCTGCTCGACGAGGGCATCGGCGCGGTCGACGCCGAGTTCCTCGCCAAGGCCCGCGACCGGCTGAACGAGCTGGTCGAGCGCTCCGGCATCCTCGTGTTCGCCTCGCACTCGGACGAGTTCCTCGCCGACCTCTGCGACACCGCGATCTGGATGGAGCACGGCACGATGCGCGAGTACGGGCCGCTGCGGGAGGTGCTGCACCACTACAAGGGGCGGGACGTCCTCGCCGACCACCCCGTCCACGGCCTGCAGCGCCAGGCCCACGAGGACGCCGCCTCGTGAGCGAGCCGCTCCCCCCGGGGTCGGTCGTCGCCGTCGTCGTCACGCGGCACCGCAGCGAGCTGCTGGTCGACTCGCTGGCCGCACTGGCCAAGCAGACGCACCCGATCGCGCACCTCGTCGTCGTCGACAACGGCCCGGACCGGCCCGCGCGCGAGGTCGTCGAGGCCGCCGGACTGCCGGCCACCTGGCTGCCCTCCTGGCACAACCTCGGCGGCGCCGGCGGGTTCGCCCTCGGCATCCTGCACGCCCTCGCGATGGGGGCCGACTGGGTCTGGCTGGGCGACGACGACGGGCACGCCGGCGACGAGGCCGCCCTGGCCACCCTCCTCGACCTCGCCGAGCGGCGCGGGCTCGCCGCCGTCTCGCCGGTCGTCGCGGACAAGGCCGAGCCGGACCGGCTGGCGTTCCCGCTGCGCCGCGGCCTGACCTGGCACCGCACCCGCCCCGCGCTGCTCGCCGCCGACCCCGAGGGCGACCAGGAGCTGCTGCCCGGCATCGCGTCCTTCTTCAACGGGGCCCTGTTCCGGGCGTCGACGCTCGACGTCGTGGGCGTGCCGGACCTGCGGCTGTTCGTCCGCGGCGACGAGGTCGAGACCCACCGTCGGATGCTGCGCTCCGGGCTGCCCTTCGGCACCGCTCTGCAGGCCACCTACCTGCACCCGCAGGGCGGCGAGGAGTTCAAGCCGATGCTCGGCGGGCGGCTGCACGCGCAGGACCCCGAGGACCCGACCAAGCGCTACTACACGTACCGCAACCGCGGGTTCCTCATGAGCCAGCCGGGGATGCGCCGGATCGGGCTGCTGGAGCTGCCCCGGTTCGCCTGGTACTTCCTCGTCACGAAGAAGGACCCGCGCGGGTTCCGGGACTGGCTGCGGCTGCTCAACCAGGGGCGCGCCGAGCGCTTCCACCGCGCCCCCTGAGCGGCGGCCACCGGGTGCGTCGCTACCCTCGACGCGTGACCGCGACCGAGCCCGAGGCGACTCCCGCCCCCGCCGGCCACGGGCTCGTCGGCCAGCTGATCCGGTTCGCGGTGGTCGGCGTGCTGTCGGCGGCCGTCGACTTCGGGATCTACCACCTGCTGCTGGCCCTCGACGCGCCCACCTGGCTCGCCCGCGCGATCAGCTTCATCTGCGGCACCACCACCGCCTACCTGCTGAACAAGCGGTTCACCTTCGGCGACGCCGCCGGCGGCCGCGGCCGGCTCGCCGGGTTCGTGCTGCTCTACGCCACGACCTTCGGCATTGCGGTCGGGGTGAACGCGCTGGCGCTGTACCTGCTGCCCGAGGTCGCGTTCAAGGCCTCGATCGCCTGGGTGATCTCGCAGGGCACCGCCACCGCGATCAACTTCGTGATGCTGCGGACCGTGGTGTTCCGGGCCCGGTGAGCTGAGGCACGGGCGCGAGGCTAGAAGGCGAGGCCGCCCAGCCGGTAGCGCTGCCGCACGGTCACCGAGCCCATGCCGGCGCGCCCGTAGACGCGGAAGTGCGGAGCGCCCCGGCGGGCCGCGGCCGGCACCTTGCTGCGGACCGTGCCCATGCCGGCGACCAGGCCGTCGACGTCCGCGGTGGCACCGTCCGGCACCAGCAGGCGGGCCGAGCCCGCCCCGAGCTCCAGCTCGACCTCGATCACCGGGTGGGTGAGCTCGGCGTCGGTGAAGTCGAGCAGCACCGCGCCCATCGTGCTGTGCACCCGCAGGCGCGCCGGGACGACCCAGCGGCCCGTGCGGCGCAGCGAGCCCATCCCCGTGCGCAGCACCATCGGCGGGCCGACCGGGGTGGAGAGCGCGGTGGGCTGCATGACGTCGAGCGGCTCGCCGGGGAGGTCCGCGAGCGGCGGGACGAGATCGGAGGCGTAGCGCGCCGCGTAGACCACGGCGAGGCGCTCCTCGAGCTCGGCCACGGTGATCCGGCCCTCGCCCAGCGCCGTGTGGAGGCGGGCCGCGGCCCGCTCCCGGTCGGCGTCGGAGATCCTGATCTCCGGGCGGGGTGGAACGGTCACCCGTGCAGGGTAGCGGCCAGCGGGAACGCCCACGCCCCCTCCAGCGGCACGCCCTCGGATCCGGTGACGCGCCGGGTCCAGTCGAGGACCGGGGTCGGGTCCTCCCCCGGCCGCGGTGTCACCAGGACCACCGTGACGCCGACTTCGCGCAGGTCGCGAGCCGCTCCGGCGGGGTCGGGCGGCGCAGCGAGCGTCGGCCACTCCTGTGCGAGGGCCGCGCCGGCCTGGTAGCGGTTCCACGGCGACTGCAGGAGCAGCGGATGGTCGGCATCGGCGCCGAGGAAGTAGCCGCCGCTGAGGCGGTAGCCGAAGCCCGACGCGATCTGGGCACGGAGTGGATCGGCGCCGCCGTACCAGTCGCCGGTGATCCGGGGCCAGGTCTCCACCACCTGTCCCGCGAGCTGTGGATGAGCCGGTACGGCCGCGGAGGTGGTGCGCTGCGCGTCGGCCGGGATCCAGGACATCGCGGCGACGACGGCGACCAGCGCGACGGGCCGCGGGACGCGGTCGAGCGCGAGACCGGCCAGCACCGCGACGGCCAGCGTGACCACCACCTGCAGCCGGACCGGCTCGACCTCGCCCAGCAGCGGCACCTTCACGAGGGCACGCCAGGGCAGGGGGACGCCGGTCGGCTCCCCCGCCACGAACAGCTGCGGCCCGAGCTCGAGGACCCAGGCGACGGCCCCGACCGCGGCGGCGATCCCGGCCGCGGTCCCGCACGTCAGCACGGTCAGCAGGAGCAGCAGCAGGACCGCGACCCCGAGGTAGCCGCCCTGCTCCCCCAGGTTCCCCTGCATCCCGATCGGGGCGGGCACGGCCCGGATGGCGGTGAGCCAGGTGGGGGCGATCGTGTTCGCGAGGTCGGCGCTGCCGTACTCGGGTGAGCGCAGTGGCGCCCGCGGGCGAGCAGGCCCGGCGAGGAGCAGGTACACCGCGTACCCGGCGAGGACGGCGAACACCCCGAGGCACGAGACCCCGGCCTCGACCAGCGCGGGAAGCCGGTCGGCAGCGCGTCCCGGGTAGCGGACGGCGAGCACCATCGCCAGCACGACCAGCATCAGGACGCCGATCGCGAGCGTCTGGGTGTAGAGCCAGGTCTGCGCCGCCAGCGCGAGCCCGGTGAGCGCGCCGAGCAGCCAGGGCCGGCGGAGGTCGCGCACGAACAGCCGGTGGGCGAGCGCCAGCAGGACCGGCGGCAGCACCGCCCAGACGAGGTTGAGGTGCCCGGCCTGCAGGTGGGCGACCATGAACGGGGAGAAGGCGTAGAGCGCCCCGGCGGTCGCACGCGCGACCCGCGACCGCACGATCCCACCCAGCGCGGCCGCCGCGGCCACCCCCGACACCACCGGCCCGAGGACCATCCCGCCGTTGAACGCCGCCGTCGCGCCCGCGGTGAGGGTGACCGGCGCGAGGAGCACGCCGAGCAGCGGGACGGCCGTGTTCCACAGCGCGTTGACCCCGACCGGGTAGTGCTGCAGGTCCGTCACCAGCGGGTTCGTTCCGGTGGTGAGCGCGTGCGCGGTGTGCGCGAGCCACCACGTGAAGCCCGTGGCGTCGGTGGACGTCCGCCCGATCGCGCTGCCCGCGAAGTCCCCGAGCGCACGGTGCTGCAGGAGCAGCGAGATCGCGAGGTAGACCAGCGCGGCGACCCCGAGCCACCCCCGCCCACCCCGCTCCGCCCGCACCGCAGCGCTCGGCGCGGCGAGAGGTGGGGCGGGCACGGGCGGCAGGGTGGCACAGGTGGGCGACTCGGCGAACACGGAGCGTCGGGACCGTCCCGGCCGCGATCCGTGCCAGGCTGCTCCCATGCACCTCGCGTCCGCGGGAGCTCGACACGCCGCACCGCGGACGCAGTGGACGGCGCCGCGGCGCTCCTCGCCGTGGGGGCTGCCCGCCCTCGCACTGGTCTACCTGGCGTGCTCGCTGGGCCTGTACCACCGGGTCCTCGGCGACCTGACGGCGTCGACGGTCGGCTGGGCCTCCTCGGACAGCCACCAGTTCACCTGGTGGCTCGAGTGGTTCGTCCACGCCGTCTCCACCGGCGCGAACCCCCTCTACACGATCTACCAGCACTATCCGTACGGCGTGAACGGCATGTGGAACGTGCCCGTACCCGTTCTCGCCGCGCTCCTGGCCCCCGTCACCGCGACCGCAGGCCCGGTGGTCGCCTTCAACGTCGGGATGATCCTGGGGCCGGTCGCGTCCGGTGTCGCCTTCGTCGCCGCGACCCGCCGGCTCGTCCCGAGCCTGATCGCGCGCGGCGTGGCCGGCGGCCTGTACGCCTTCTCGCCCTTCGTCGTGGCGCACGCCTCGGTGGGTCACCTGAACCTGGTGTGGGCGTTGTTCCCGCCGCTCCTCATCTGGTTCATCGACAAGGCCCTGCTGCGGCACGACGCCACGCCCTACCGGACCGGGGCGGCGTTCGGCCTCGGCCTGGCTCTCCAGACCGGGCTCTACACCCAGACCCTGGCGGTCGGTGCGGTGGCTCTGCTGGTCGCGGCGCTCGTGCTCGCACTGCGACATCCCGCTCTGGCCCGCCCCAGGGTGCCGACGCTCGCCCGGTCGACACTGTCCTGCCTGGTCGTCTACTTCGTGCTCTGCGCCTATCCCCTCTACCTGCTGCTCGGCGGCCCGGGCCGACCACAGGAGCGCATCCGGCCGCCGGACGCGACCACGGCCGACGCCGCGAACCTCCTGGTCCCCTCGTCCCTCACGGCGATCCGGATCGATCCGGCCGACTACGCCGGGCGGCTGGCGCTGCACCCGGGCGAGCAGGGTGGCTACATCGGGCCCGCGCTGCTCCTGCTGGTCGCTGCGGCCCTGATCGTCGGACGTCGTCGCGAGGCCGCCAGGTCGGCCGGCCTCGTCGCCGCGATCCTGGTCATCCTGTCCTTCGGCCTCCACCTCGTCGTGCTGGGCGACGTACGCCTGCCGGTCATGCCGTGGCGACTGCTCCTCGACGTGCCGCTGCTCGGGGAGGTCGAGCCGGTCCGGTTCCAGATCTTCATCGCGGCGTGCCTGGCCCTGATCGTGGCGCTCTGGGTGGAGGACCTCGCCGACCGACCTCGGCCGGCCACCTGGTGGGCCGCCGTCGGGCTGACCGTGCTCACCGTGGCGAGCTGGTTGCCCGCGACGGACGCGGTCCGCACCGTGCACACCCCCGTGCCGACCTTCTTCACCCACTCGGCCGCCCGGACGCTGGGGCCGGGAGCGGTGGTCGAGACCGTCCCGCGCGCGACGGGAGCGTGGGAGGGAGGCGCCGGTCCGCTGCTGTGGCAGGCGGAGTCGGGCATGGCCTACCGCACCACGGGCGGCTACTTCATCGGGTCGGAACCGGGGGTCCCGCTCCTGCTCCAGGGCCAGGTCAACGCCTACCAGGCCGGCGTGGACGCGATCGTCGAGCGCGGCGCCGATCCCGGGTCGCCGGACACCGCCCGTCAGGATCTGGTGCGGCTCGGCGTGAGTGCGATCGTCGTGGCACCGCAGGAAGGGCGGTCGATGGACCCCCGGGTTCTCGAGTGGACCCGCGTCGTCAGCGGCGACCCCGGCCGGCAGGTCGACGACGTGGCCGTCTTCCGGCTGGCCCGGTGAGCCGGGGTGCCGACACCTCGTGACCGGCGTCTCCACCCGGCTTCCCCGACCCGGGTCGGTCCGGGAGGCCGGGCGGAGCGTCGGTAGCCTGGCTCCCGATGACCAGCCCAGCCAGCGAGACCCGGTCCCTCCACGGGTGGGGGCGCACGGCGCCCACCGTGGCCACGGTGATCACGCCCCGGACGCCGGAGGAGGTCGCCGCCGCGGTGAAGGCCGCGGGCCGTCGCGGGATCATCGCCCGCGGCCTCGGCCGGTCCTACGGCGACCCGGCGCAGAACGCCGGCGGCACCGTGCTCGACATGACCGGGCTCGCCCGGATCCATTCGATCGACGCCGACTCGGGCGTCGTCGACCTCGACGCCGGCGTCTCGCTCGACGCCCTCATGCGGCGCGCGCTGCCCTTCGGGCTGTGGGTGCCCGTCCTGCCCGGGACCCGGCAGGTCACCATCGGCGGCGCGATCGGCGCGGACATCCACGGCAAGGCGCACCACGTCGTCGGCTCCTTCGGCAACCACGTCGAGGCGATGACGATCGTGCTGGCGGACGGCTCGATCCGCGAGCTCACGCCCGAGGGGCCGGAGGCCGAGCTCTTCTGGGCCACCGTCGGCGGGATGGGCCTGACCGGCGTGATCGTGCGGGCGCGACTGAAGCTGCACCACGTCGAGACCGCGTACTTCAAGGTCGACACCGAGCAGATCGACAACCTGGCCGAGCTCATGGCGCGCCAGACCCAGGACGACGAGAAGTACGCCGAGTCGGTCTCCTGGTTCGACGCCGTCACCACGGGCGAGCACTTCGGCCGCGGCCTGCTGACCAGGGCGAACCACGCCACGCTCGCGGACCTCACCCCCAGGCAGCGCCGGAACCCGCTGAAGTTCGACGCGCCGCAGCTGCTGACCGTCCCCGACGTCTTCCCGCCCGGGATGCTCAACCGCGTCACCGGCCGGCTGTTCAGCGAGCTCTGGTACCGCAAGTCCCCCACGAAGCTGGGCGCGATCCAGAACATCACCCAGTTCCTGCACCCGCTCGACATCGCGGGCGAGTGGAACCGCGGCTACGGCCCGCACGGCTTCCTGCAGTACCAGTTCGTGGTGCCGCTGGAGCGCGGCGACGTGATCCGCACCGTGCTGGAGCGGATGACGGAGGCCGGCCAGGTCTCGGCGCTCAACGTGCTCAAGCGGTTCGGCGAGGGCAACCGGGCCCCGCTGTCCTTCCCCAAGCCCGGCTGGACGCTCTGCGTCGACATCCCGATCGGACCCGGCCTGGGCGAGCTCTGCGAGGAGCTCGACCGGATCGTGCTCGACGCCGGCGGCCGGCACTACCTGGCCAAGGAGTCGCGGACCACGCCGGAGGCGATCCGGCGCGGCTACCCGCGGCTCGAGGAGTGGCGCAAGGTGCGCGCCGCCGTGGACCCCGCGGGCGTCTTCGCCTCCGACCTCGCACGACGACTGGAGCTCATCTGATGATCGATGCCGTGGGCAACCCGCAGAGCATCCTGCTGCTGGGCGGGACCTCGGAGATCGGGCTCGCCGCGGTCGAGGCCTTCGCCTCCGACCGGCCGATGCGGGTCGTGCTCGCCGCGCGGCCGTCGCAGCGGCTGGCGGACGCGAAGGCGCGGCTCGAGGCCAGGGGTTGCGCCGTCGAGACCCTCGACTTCGACGCGACCGCGCTCGACACCCACACCGCCGTCGTCGACAAGGCGTTCGCCGAGGGCGACGTCGACGTGGCGATCGTGGCGTTCGGCCTGCTCGGGGACAACGAGGAGGCCTGGACGGACGTCGCGAAGGCCGTCGAGCTCGCGCAGGTCAACTACACCGCGGCCGTCTCGGTCGGGGTGGCGCTCGGCGACCGGCTGAAGCAGCAGGGCCACGGCTCCCTGGTGGCGCTGTCGTCGGTCGCGGGCGAGCGGGCGCGCCGGTCGAACTTCGTCTACGGCTCCACCAAGGCGGGGCTCGACGCCTTCTACACCGGCCTCACCGAGGCGCTGCGGCCCTTCGGGGTCACGGTCACCGTGGTCCGGCCCGGGTTCGTGCACACCAAGATGACCGAGGGCCTCAAGCCCGCCCCGCTGTCGACCACCCCGGAGGCGGTCGCGGAGGTCATCGTGCACGCGGTGCGCACCAAGCAGGAGCTGGTGTGGGCGCCCGCCCCGCTGCGCTTCGTGATGTCGGCGCTCCGGCACGTCCCGCGGCCCGTCTTCCGTCGCCTCCCCCTGTGAGTGCCGACTGCCCCTAGAGGGTCACTTGGCACTCACGACCCCCTCTGAACAGCGGAAACAGGTACTCCCACCGAGATCGCGGCGGTACCTGCGAAGCACCGCCGACACCTCGGCCGCCACCTGGCACGGCCGGCTGGACACCTCGACCCAGCCGAAGACCAGCCGCGACCGCCCGGCCAGCTCCGCCGCGTTGTCGCGACGGCGGTCGCGCAGCGCCGTCTCGGGCTGCAGGTGGGTCCTGCCGTCGAGCCGGACGGTGAGGGGGACGCCCGCGTCGTCGTACGTCACGTCCTCGTAGAGCGTGCGCCCGTCGACCAGGGCGGGGACCTGACGACGGCCGGCGGGCAGACCGTGAGCCTGCTCGACGTCGACGGCGTAGCACTCCTCGAGCACCGACTGCACGCCGCCGGCGATCAGCCGCACCGCCTCGTCGAGCGCCTTCCGGTAGCGGCGGGGTGGACGCTGCTGCAGCCGCCGCCACACCGTGCCGGCCCCGACGCGCCCCGTCCCGATCAGGTCGGTGAGCCTCTGACGGGCGGCACGGGCGGTCGGCTCCTCGACGGCGACGTCGATCGCCGCGTCGGCACGGCCCGTCACCGGCGGGTCGGTGCCGACCACGATGTGCGCGTGTGCCCGTGAGCGATGCACCACGACATGTGGCCGCTGGGAGACCGCCGAGCAGCCGTACCTGACGGTGATGTGCACCGGACCCGGCTGCGGAGGCATCAGACCCCACCGCTCCGCGGCGGTGCGGTGACTGAGCACGGCACTCGCGCCGCCGTAGAGCAGCGCGGCGCGGAGGCGAGCCTCCTCGGGCAGGGGTCCGGTGAAGGTCGCGTAGACGCGCGGGAGGACGCGCTGCCACCGGCCGGCGTCCAGCTGGTTCAGCAGGTGCTTCTGCGTGAGGCCGAAGTCGCGGAGAAGTTGGCCTGCGGTGACGAGGCCGTGCTGGGCGGCGAGCACGGCCTCCCAGTCGGGGTGGTCGGTCGGACGCGGCGAGAGGTGCGGCATGCGGACAGGGTCCGGGCAGGTGCCCTCTCCGCGGACCGTTTCGGAGAAAGAGGGCACCGGGAACCGCGCACGGCTCTCCTCGCGTTTCCGCAGCTCAACCGGGGTCGTGAGTGGCAACTGCCCCTCTAGGGGCAGTTGCCACTCACGGGTTACCAGGTGTCGACGTGCAGGACCTCGTCGAGAGGCTGGCGCGGGGCGGGCTTGAAGTCGGTGCCCTTGGTGTAGGCGACCGGGAGCAGGACGCCCTGCTTCACCGTGCCCGGGACGCCGAGCAGCTCGGCGACCTCCTTCTCGTAGCGCAGGTGGAGGCTGGTCCAGGCGCTGCCCAGGCCGCGGGCGCGCAGCGCGAGCTGCAGGCTCCACGCGGCGGGCAGCAGCGAGCCCCACAGCCCGGCCTGGTTGCCCGCGGGCAGCTCCTCGGTGCCGGTCTCGATCGCCCCGATGATCAGCACCGGGACCTCGGCCATGACCTCGGCCAGGTACTCCGCGCTCGACGCCACGCGCTTCTGCGTGGCCTCCCGCGCGGCGTCGCCCGCCGGGTGGTTGGCGGCGTAGCCCGCCGAGTTGCGGTAGGCGTCGAAGGAGCGGGCGTAGAGGTCCGCGACGGCCTTCCGCTTGGCCGGGTCGGTGAGCACGATCCAGTGCCAGCCCTGCTTGTTGCTGCCGCTCGGCGCCTGCAGCGCCACCTCGAGGCTCTCGCGCACCACCTCGAGCGGCACCGGTCGCTCCAGGTCGAGGCGTTTGCGCACCGAACGGGTGGTCGTCAGCAACTGGTCGGGATCCAGCGGGAGCAGCTCTGCCATGCCCCCGATCATGCCCCGCGGACCGGGGAACCGGCAGCGCTCAGGTGCCCGAGTTCTCCACGACGAAGATCGAGCTCTCGCCCTCGCCCGGGTTGAGGAACAGCCGGCCCGCGCAGAACTGGACGAACGAGGGCACCGCGCGGAGGTCGAGGAACCGCGGCAGCCGGCCGTACGGGACGTCCCAGAGGCCGTCGGAACCCTCGCGGACGATCGTGAACCCGCCGTGCACGAGGAACTTCCGCCATTCCTCGTGCGACTTCAGGTTGACGTGCGTGGGGTCGGCGAAGCCGTTCCACTTCTCCCCCGCGAGCGCGTGCCCGCGGCCGGCCGGGTCGGGCATCGCCACCAGCGCCCGCCCGCCGGGGACGAGCACCCGCCGCCAGGTCTCGACGGCGGCCGTGGCGGTCTCGTCGTCGAGATGCTCGAGGACGTGGATCGCCGTGAGGCCGCGGAACCCGTCCGTCGGCAGGTCCTCGGGCGACGTGTAGACAGGGCAGCCGGGCGCGGTGCGGCGCGCGACCTCGGCCGACCAGGCGGAGACCTCGACGCCCGACGCCGGGCCGTGCTCGGCGAGCCGGCGGACCAGGTGCCCGGTGCCGCAGCCGAAGTCCAGGTACGGGCCGCGGCCGACGTACCGCAGCACCATCTTGACGTACCAGCGCAACGCGGGCCGGTCGCCCGCCTGGCCGTTCTCCGCGTAGTAGGCCTCGTCGTAGTGGTCCGGTCCGAACGACGTGCTCATGGGACGTACTCAGTGCTCATCGGACGTACTCAGGGCTCATCGGAAGTACTCAGCGTCCCCTTCGCGCATGCTTGTCGAACAGCACCTCGTAGGCGTCGAGCACGCCGTCGACCGAGAACGCCCGGCGCGCGGCGTCGGCCCCGGCCTCCCGGTCCGGCGGGTCGGCGAGCAGGCGGCGCATCGCGGCGGCCAGCGCCTCGGTGTCGGCCTTCGGGGCCAGCGTGCCGAACCCGGTCTGCGCGACCGGCTGCCGGACGCCCGGGATGTCGCTGGACAGCACCGGGACGCCGGCGAGCATCGCCACGGCCTGCACGATCCCGAACGCCTCGAACGCGTTGACGGACGGCAGGCTGAACAGGTCGAGCGAGGCGTAGAAGTCGCCGATCCGCTCCTCGGGGACGAACCCGAGCAGCCGGACCCGGGGGTCGTCGCCGATCGCGGCCCGCACCTGCTCGACGACCGACCCGCCCGCGACATGCGTGAAGTCGCCGCCGATGAGCAGCCGGGCGTCGGGGTCCTCGAGCGTCCGGAACGCGCGGACCAGGTACTCCAGGCCCTTCTCGCGCACGATCCGGCCGAGGAACCCGATGTGCGGCCCGTCCGTCTCGCGGTAGGTCGGCTCGCCCCGGGGCGGCGCGTGGCACGGCGGCGGGATGGACTCGACGGTCGGCGCGATCCACGGCCACATCCGGCTGTGCCGGCCGTAGTCCTCGCTGGTCACCGCCACGGCTCCGGCCCGGCGCATGGCCCGCCGGTTCGACGCGTCGACGACCTTCCGCTGCACCGTGTTGACCAGCCCGGGCGGCAGGGTGACGTCGCAGTGGTACGTCGCGACGATCGGCGCCGAGGTGAACTGCGCGATCGCCCCGGCCTCGAGCATCGGCAGGTGCAGGTTGACCACCCGGGCGCGGTTCGCGGTGGCGACGGCGAGCCGCACGAACTCCGGGCTCACCACGCCGCGCCCGAGCCGGAGCAGCACGGGGGCGCGCAGCACCCGGACGCCGTTGATCTCCTCCTCGCGCGGGAGGTCGGCGTCGTACCGGCTGGTCACGACGGTGACGCGGCGCCCGCGGGCGGCCAGGCCCTCGGCGATGTCCCGGGCCATGTTGGTCAGCCCGGAGACGTAGGGCGCGTAGTAGGTGAGCGCGACGACCAGGTCGTCCTCGCGGTCAGACACGGGTCAGCTCCCTGTTCCGGGTCCGGGACAGCATCAGGACCGTGCCGACCACCCACCCGACCGTCGAGCCCAGCACGAACGCGAGTTCGGCGCTGAGCAGCAGGTCGGGCACGACGAGCACGGTGACGACGGCGACCACGACGCCGGACAGCCAGGCCCAGGCGACGTGCGAGTGCCGGACGGACGCCACGAGCACCTGGGTGACCAGCACCATGCCCAGGTAGGCGGCGACGCCGACGGACAGCAGGGCCATGTCGAACGCGCCGAGGCGGTAGCCCTGCCCGAAGACGAGGCCGACCAGCCACGGCCCGATGGCGTAGCCGAGCCCGAACGCGACGACGGCCAGGGCGAGCAGACCCGCGCTGAGCCGGAGGGTGACCTTCCGCAGGACCGCCCGGTCGCCGCCGTGCAGCAGGCGGGTGAGCACCGGCAGCAGCGCCGTCTGCAGCGGGACCATGAGGAAGAGCGGGATCCGGGCGAGGGTGTAGCCCGCGACGAACCGCCCGGCCATGTCGGCCTGGGCCAGGTCGCGGGCGAGCAGCGGGACCAAGATCGGCGGACCGTTGAGCAGCAGCTGGGCGCACAGCGAACCGAGCAGCAGCGGGAGCACGGCCCGCCGTACGCCTCTCGGGGTCATGGTGGCGTCGCCCAGGTCCGGGACGCTGCCCATCCGGGTGCGTCGCCGGGCCAGCGCGAGCAGCTGCGGCCCGTGCGCCAGCAGGATCGCGAGGACCAGCGTCCAGGCGAAGATCGAGCTGTCGGGGTCGGCGATGAGCAGCGCGACCGCGCCGGCGAGCGCGACCCGCAGCACGGTGTCCCAGAGCATGACCAGGGCGTGCCGGTCCATCCGGTCCATGCCGATCAGCGCCCCGCGCATCACGAACTGGCCGGCGGAGGCGATGCACAGCACGGCGAGCGCGGCGATCGTCCAGACCTCGCCGCCGAACGCCCGGACCAGCACCGGCGACAGCGCCAGCACCACCACGACCTCGGCCGCGGCGAGCAGCAGCGCGGTGAACAGCGAGGCGTGCAGCACACGGCCGGGCCGGTCCGGCACCTGCATCAGCCGGGCGGTCTCCTGCTCGATCGGGAGGAACACCCCGAAGCCGACGACCAGGGCGATCGACCAGAAGGCGCCGAAGTAGGCGTACTCCGCGGCGGGGAGGCTCCGGGCGATGATCGCGAGGTAGCCGTTGACGAGCAGTCCGGACCCGATGATGCCGAGCCCGACCAGGCCGAGCGACCGCGTACGGGAGCGCGTCGTCGGAGTCAGGGCTCTTCCCCTTCCTGCGGACGACGTGCGGGCGGGTACCTGTGGGACGTCTGAGATTGGCGTGACTCTACCGGGCGGGTACCCGGGGGTCCCGGGACCAACGCCCCGGAAACGGCCGTCGGTTACCGGACCGCAATCATGCCCCGACCCCTCCGCGGCGGGTTGTTCGGGTGCCCGGACGGGTGGCATGACACTCTCGTTGCCGGCCAGGACGAGTGAGGAACCGAGGACTGACGACGTGGGATCGCCGCCGGAGACCAGCGGAGCGGACACCGGGACCGACACCGGGACCGCGACCGGGTCGACCGAGGGAACGGCCGTGTCGCCCGGGTCCGCGCCGGCGGCCCCGCCGGAACCGTCGACACCGACCCCGTCGGGACCGGACGCCGGGGCAGAGGCCGTCGCGTCGCCGGTGACCGACCCCGATCCGGCACGTCCGCCCCGCGACCTGGGCCGCGTCGACCCCACCGTGCGCCCGGAGCGTGAGTGCCCGGCGTGGCCGACCCGGCGCCCGCCGCGGCTGCCGTTCGACCTCCTGGCCGGCCTGTTCGGCCTGCTCGCGCTGGTGTGCGCCGCCGCGCTGCCCTTCGCGCCGGTGAGCGTGAGCACCCCCACCGTGTCCTGGCCGCAGCGCGCCACGGCGCCCGAGCCGACCACGCTGCTGCTGACCTCCTACCGGCCGTTGACCCTCGACGTCCGGGTGAGCTGCGACGCCGTCCGCGCGGCCGCCGGCACCACCGACCGGATCGTCGTCGCCACGATGCGGCCGGACTCCGCCGCCGCCGGGGCCGCGGGCCTGGTCGTGACGGCCACCGGGACCCCGGAGTCGCCCGGTGTCCGGGTGGCCGCGGTCGGCCGGGTCCTCCTCGACGCCCCGGTCCCGGGCGGGAGCTGCCGCTACACCCTCCACTCCGACGGCGACGGCACCGTGCTCGACCTCGACGGCGACCGGCTCGCGTCGGCCTTCGGCGCCACCGTGCCCGACGTCGACCTGCTCACCACGTCGATCTCCGCGCTGCCGGGCCCCGGGGACCTCGGCGTGACGATGCGCGTCGACGACGAGATGGCGAGCAGCCCCACCCCCGCCAAGACGGCGCTGACGTGGCTCACGGGGCTCCTCGCGGTGGCGGCGGTGCTCTGCCTGGTGCTCGTCGACCGCCGGGAGCCGCGGGAGAAGCGCCCGTGGAGGCTGCGTCCGCCCGCGCTCGTGGACCTGCTGGTCCCGGCGCTGATGACGCTATGGCTCTTCCTCGCCCCCAGCACGGACGACGACGGCTACTACGCGGCCATGGCCCGCAACTTCCGCGCGTCGGGGTTCGTGGGCAACTACTACCAGCTCTACGACCAGAGCTTCGTCCCGTTCACGTGGTTCTACCACCTGCTGGCCTGGTGGCAGACCGTCGCCGGCGACTCCGCGCCCGCCCAGCGCGTCCCGGCCCTGGTGTTCGGGCTGATCGCCTGGGCGGCGGTGCGCCGGTTCACGGCGACCGCGCTGCGCGAGACCGCCCCGGACCGCTGGTGGATCCGGTCGCTGTCGCGGACCGTGCTGGGTGTCGCGTTCCTCGCGTGGTGGCTGCCCCTGGACATGGGCGTGCGGCCGGAGAGCGCCGTGACCGTCGGCGGAGCGCTGGCTCTGCTCGGGGTCGCCGTGGCCGTGCGCCGGTCGCGGCTCTCGGTCGCCTGGCTCGCGTTCGTCGCGGCCGCGGCCGGATTCGCGGTGCACCCGACGGGCTTCACCGCGCTCGCGCCGATCGTCGCCGGGCTGCCGGCGCTGTGGCGGCTGGTCCGGACGGGCGGAATGGTCCGCACGCTCGCCCGCGCCGTCGCCGTGGTGTCCGGGGCGGTCGTGGCCTCGCTGCTCGCCTTCGCCGACGGCGCCTTCCGCGACTTCCTGCACGGCCAGGAGATCTTCCTCGGGATCCAGGACCAGAACGACTGGGCCGACGAGATCCAGCGCTACAACTTCCTGCTCTCGGACATCGCGATGGGCTCGTACGCCAAGCGCGTCGCGGTCCTGGTGACGATCGTCGCGCTGCTGTGGTTCGCGGTGCTGTTCGCAGCGGCCCGGGCGCGGCGGATCCCGCTACCGTGGCCGCTGGTGTTCTCCGGCTGCACCGCCGCGCTGGCGTTCCTGCTGCTCTGGCCCACCCCGTCGAAGTGGACCCACCACTTCGGGGCGCTCGCCGGCACCTGCTCGGTCTTCCTGGCGTTGCTGGTCGTGCTCGGGATCCCGGTGGCCCGGCGGCTCGAGGCGCGGTTGCCGGTGCCGCTCCTGGTGGCGATCGCGGGGTCGTTCGTGCTGGCCCTGGCGCTGGCCGGGCACGGGCCCAACGCGTGGCCGTACACCTGGCTGGTCGGCGTCCGGCGGCCGGAGCTCGCACCGGCGGTCAACCTCGTCGAGTTCGGCGACCCGGTGTGGTGGGTCCTCGGCCTCGTCGTGCTCGTCGGCCTCCTGGCCCTGGGCGCACGCCTGCGCGGCACCCGCGACCTGCGGCTGCACCTGCTGCGGGCGGTGCCGGCGATGGTGGTGCTCGGCCTCCTGGCCAATGTCGTGTACCTGGTCGGGACGTTCGGCCTCGCCGTCGACCGGACGAA
Source organism: Pseudonocardia halophobica (assembly GCF_027922425.1). Taxonomy (GTDB): domain Bacteria; phylum Actinomycetota; class Actinomycetes; order Mycobacteriales; family Pseudonocardiaceae; genus Pseudonocardia; species Pseudonocardia halophobica. Next base: position 60,667 of record NZ_BSFQ01000001.1, read on the forward strand.
CGGGTCGTGGTCCTTCTGGGGCGACAACTTCCGCGATCCCGGCGCGACGGACTGCAACGCGGCCCGCGCCGTGCGCGTCCTCGATCCGGCGGGCGCCCGGGCCCTCACCCCGGCCACCGGGCTGCCCGCACCGGCCGAGCCGCAGGGCTTCGCGGAGAACGGCTTCCCGCGCGGCGACGGGCCGCCGCTGCCCGCGGGCGAGGGGATGTTCGACCGGGCGTGGGGCAGCTTCGTCGCTCGGGACGGGGCGCCGGAGTGGACGACCGGCCAGGTCACCACGCCCTGGTGGGACCTCCCGGCGCTGCCCGCCGACGGGTCCGCCGAGGTCGCCGTGCTCGCCTCCGGCACCCTCGGCGACGGCAACTCGCTGGTCGCCGAGTACGGCCGGCGCGGCGCCGACGGCACCGTCCGGACCGTGGACACGGTGCCGCTGACCGACACCGCCTCGGACACGACCTGGCGTACCTTCGCGCTGCCCGATGCCGGCGGCCAGGCCGACCTCGTCCGGCTCACCGCGGTGGACCGCAGCGGCGGTGTCGGCGGTTGGCTCGCCTTCACCGCCCCGGCCGTGGCACAGCAGGTGCCCCTGCGCGAGGCGCTCCCGGCGGGTCCGGTCGCGCTGTCGTGGCAGGTGGCCTTCCAGTTCCCGTGCCTACCGCTGCCCCGGGTGGCCGACGGCATCACCGAACCCCCGCGCTCCGCCGTGGTGTGGGGCGATCCGTCGCTCGGCGGCTTCGCCGACGCGACCTGGCAGCCCTTCCGCGGCGGCCTGTTCGGGCAGGTCCGGCGCATCTCAACGGGCCTGCAGCTGGCCACGACCCTCGACGGCGTCCCGGAGGACGAGCGCCACCTCGAGGTCTACCTCTTCGCGCCGCCCTATCCCGACGACGCCTACGACCTCACCCGCGGCGAGCGCGTGACGGGCGGGGGGAACGCCGGCTCGGACGCCCCACCGCGGCCGTCCACCCCGGAGGCGGAGCGGGCCGACCGCGACGACTCGTGAGCCGCTAGCGGGCCTGGCGCTCGGGTCCGCGCTGGCCCGCGATGTGCGGGGCGGCGTGCGGGCGGGCGTTCTTCACCCGGTGCTTCCCGCGGGCCAGCCGGGCGCCGACGAGCTGCTCGGACAGCTCCCGGGCCAGCCGCGGGTGCGGCGAGCGGAGCTCGGCATTGCGGGCGTCGAGGAGCCTGCGGAGGGGACTCGACTGCTCCGGCAGCGGCGCGACCGCGGGGAAGGCCTGGGTCGGCGGCTCGACGAGCGGCAGCGGGACCACGGTCGGCAGTGCCCGGGTCGCCGGGTCCCGCCGCGCCTCGGTGCTGTCGACTGCCGCAGCGGGCTCCGGTGCGGGGCGCGGGCGGCGGGGCTTGCGCTCCGGCCAGGAGCCGGCGCCGCTCAGCCCGATCGCGACCTCGGGCTCGAGATGGACGGCGGGCAGGACGGCCGTGGCGGGGTCGCGACGGGCCGCGTCGGTGTCGATCGGCACACCCAGAGCAGGGCCGTCGACGGCCGGGACGACCGGGAGCGGCGCGGTCCGCGGGGCGGACGGGGTGTCGGGACGGTCAGCGGCGGCCGGCCGCGGGCCGGTCGGGACGGACGGCATGCGGGCCACCTCCGGGTCGGGATCGGGAACGGCGCGGCCACCGGCGGGCGCCGCGAGCTCGGGAACGGGCGCGACGGCCCGGGGGTCCGGCGCGGTCCGCGCGGGGGGCACGACGGGAACGGGCGCCCCACCGACGCGCACGGAGCCCCCCTCCTCCGCCCGCCGCGGCGCGGGGGCCACCGGCACCGGCAGGACCACGGCGGGGCCGGTCGGGACGAGCCGGGCGAGCACCGCGGGCAGGTGGTCCCGGACCTCGGCCACGCGCTGTGCCCACAGCGCCGGCAGCTCCTTCATCGCGGCCCGTGCCGGCTCCTCGACGTGCCGGTACAGCAGGTGCGCGGCGGGCACGGCCCCGACCAGCACGAGCAGGGCGAGGACGTGCGCCAGGACGCCGTGGGGTGCGAGGAGGGAGCTGCCGCCGAAGCCGCCGTAGCGGCGCAGCGCGAGCCAGAAGACCTCGAACATCGGGATGTGGATCAGGTAGAGCGCGTAGGAGATCCGCCCGCCGTGCACCATCGCCGGCCGCGAGAGCCACCGCGCGACGCCCCGGTCGGCCAGGGCGAGCGCACCGACCAGCACCGGGAACAGCACCAGGACGGCGCCCCCGCGGCCCGGGCCGACGAGCTCGCCGGCCACCAGCCCGACGGCAATGAGCACCGGCGTGACCGAGGCGACGACGGAGGCCGGGCGGCGGACGCCGGACCGGTGCCGCAGCCGTCGCACCGCGAGGAAGGTCAGGATCCCGGCGCCGAACCCGCAGAGGATGCGGACGAGCCAGCTCCACGGGTAGTAGGGGCTGCCGGTGGTCAGGTAGGACGCGGCGATCGGCGTCATCAGCGCGAGCGCGCCGCCGGCCAGCACCCCGACGGGCAGGTTCCGCATCCGGTGGAACCCCACGGCGACCAGCGGGAACAGCAGGTAGGCGAGCCATTCGGCGCTGATCGACCAGGTGGCCCCGACCCAGGACGCGCCGTCGAGGTACGGGTCGTCCCAGAGCTGCACCATGACCAGCTGCTGCAGCCACTCGCCGGGGCTCAGCACCGGCTGGACGGCCTGGAAGGCGATGTCCCGGTCGCTGCCGTAGACGGCGCGGGCCACGAGCCAGATGCCGAACATGTGGAGGACCAGCGCGTAGGCCGGCCAGATCCGGCAGGCCCGCGCCCACACGAAGCGACCGGTCGCGCCGGCGGTGAGCCGCGGACCGAGCTGCTCCAGGTACGTGTAGGCGATCACGAACCCGCTGAGCACGAAGAAGAGGTCCACGCCGAGCGCACCCTGCGTGACCCACGGCCCGAGCAGCCCGCTCACCACGGCGACGCCCGGCAGCGCGGTGAAGTGGAAGTGGAACAGCACGACCCACGCGGCGGCGACGGCGCGCAGACCGGTCAGGGCGCGCAGCTCGCCGCCTCCGGCAGGGGGAGAACCGGGGGCCGGCCCCGTGCTCGGCATGGCGTCCGACACGGTCGCGTGCTCGGCGGTCGTGGTCACATCGACCACAACGATGCCTCCGAGTAGCCGTCACGGGCGTCCCCCACAGAGCGCCCGAACGGCCCAACGTGTTACACAGAGTGTCGTAACTACATGGATGTAGTTCTGAATGCCCGGACCGGATGACAGCCGGACGACAGTGTGCCGCACCACCCCGGAGGACGGGTCGAGCGGCCCGCCGGGCCGGGAGATAGCCTCGGGCGTCGTGCTGACCACCGACACGGTGGACGAGGCACGCCGCAGCTCCCCACCCCGGCGTGACTCCGCTCCCCCACACCACCGTCCCGGTCTGCGACGGCTCGCCGCCGGACTCGGCCTGCTCTCGGCCGTGCTCGCGCTCGCGATCCCGTTCCTGCCCGTGTCGCAGAACACCGCCCAGCTCAGCTGGCCCACGGCCGGCGGGGGCACCGCCCCCGTGACCGCTCCCCTCGTCGCCCTGCGCCCCGAGAGCTTCGACGCCACCGTCGCCTGCGCCGCCGTCCGCAGCCTCGACGCGCGGAGCCCGCTTGCGGGCACCGTCTTCACCACGACCGCACCCGGAGCCCCCGACGGCGCCGCGGTCGGCATGCGGTTCAGCGTCGACGCCGGGCGGCTCGCCGTCGACGACCGCGGCGAACGGATCGCGGAGGCCGACCTCGCGGCGGGCGACTGCACCCTGGTCGTCCACTCCGACTGGGCGAGCACGACGGTCACGGTCGGTGGCCGGCAGCTCGCCGCGTTCGACGACGACCGGCGCCCGCAGGTCGTCGGGATCTGGTCGGACCTGGACCGGGACCTCGACCCGGTGGCCGGCACGGACATCCGGTTCGCCACGGACAACCGCTTCGACAGCGCCCCCTCCGGGCTGAAGGTCGCGGCCGGGGTGCTCGCGGTCGTCGCCCTGCTCGGCTGCCTGCTGGTGCTGCGCCGGCTCGACGACCGGGACGGGCGCCGCCTCGTGCCCACCGGCCGGCTGTCGGGCCGGCTGCGCGGGCACGACTGGGTCCGCGACTCCACGGTCGTCGTGCTGCTGGGCGGCGCGACCGTCTTCGGCAGCATGACCCCCGACGACGGCTACATCCTCAACATCGCCCGCGGCACCTGGACCTCGGGTTACGTCGGGAACTACTACCGCTGGTACGACGTCCCCGAGGCGCCGTTCGGCTGGTTCTACGAGCTGTACTCGAAGTGGATCGAGGTCAGCGACGCGGTCCTGTGGCTGCGGGTCCCTGCCTTCGGAATGGGCGTCGCGTCGTGGTTCCTGATCAGCCGCGCGCTGCTGCCGCGGCTCGGCACCCGGGTGCGGCGCAGCCGGTCCGCGGGGTGGGCCGCGGCCGGCGTGTTCCTCTGCTTCTGGATCCCCTTCGACAACGGCCTGCGCCCCGAGCCGGTCGTGGTGATCGCCGCGCTGCTCTCCCTGGTGCTGCTGGAGCGCGCCCTGGTCACGCAGCGGCTGCTGCCGATCGCCGGCGCGCTCGTCTCCGGTGCCTTCGCCGTGGCCGCCACGCCCACCGGTCTGATCGCCTTCGCGCCGCTGCTCGCCGCCGCCCGTCCGCTGCTGCGGCTGCTCGCGAAACGGGCCCGCCAGGCCGGGTGGCTGGTGGTGCTGCTGCCGCTGCTGGCCGCCGGCGTGATCGTCCTCGTCGCGGTGTTCGACGACCAGACCTGGGCGTCGGTCGCGGAGGCCACCCGGGTGCGCACCGAGATCGGCCCCAACCAGCCCTGGTACCAGGAGCTCTCCCGCTACCAGCTGCTGTTCTCGGACAGCCGGGACGGCTCGCTCATGCGCCGCTTCCCGGTGCTGCTGCTCCTGCTGCTGCTCGGCGTGAGCATCGCGGTGCTGCTGCGTCGCGGCCGCATCCCGGGCGCAGCCCTGGGCGTGTCCCGGCGGCTGATCGGCAGCAGCCTGCTCGCGTTCGTCGTGCTGGCGTTCACCCCGACCAAGTGGACGCACCACTTCGGCGCGTTCGCCGCGCTCGGCGCCGGGATGGCCGCGATCGCCGCGCTCGCCACCGGCACGAGCGTGCTGCGGTCCCGGCGCAATCAGGCGTTGCTCGTGGCGGCGCTGCTCGGCGCGACCGCGCTGGCCTTCGCCGGCCCGAACACCTGGTGGTACGTCTCGAACTGGGGCGTGCCGTGGTTCGACAAGCCGCCGTCGGTGAACGGGATCTCGGCGACCTCGCTGCTGCTGGTCGCCGCGGCGCTCGCGCTGGTCTACGCACTGGCCGAGCACCTGCGCGGGCCCGCGATCCCGCGTCCCCTGCCGGCCGACGGGCGGGGCCCGCGACTGAACAACGCCCCGATCGCCGTGATCTGCGCGCTGGTGGTGGTCTTCCAGATCGCGTCGCTGGCCAAGGGCGTGCAGAAGCAGTGGGGCACGTACTCGCTGGCCGCGGACATCGTCCAGGACCCGACGGGCTCGCGGTGCGGGCTGGCCGGCCGGGTGCTCGTGGAGACCGACCCGGAGGCGGGCGTGCTCCCGCCGGCGGCCGGGCGGGGCGCCCCGCCGGAGACCGTCGGGTTCGTCCCGGACGGGCTCCCGCCGAGCGGGCCCGGCTCGTTCCGCGACTCCGACGGCGCCGGCAACCACGATCCCACCGTCACCGGCACCGGCCCGCACGGCGGGCGCGTGACCGGCAGCTGGAGCGCCGACCAGCAGTCGGTCGGCGACTACCGCAGCGGCTGGTACGCCCTGCCGCAGGCCGCGCGAAGCGGGTCGGTCCCGCTGGTCCTCGGCATTGCCGGGCAGGTGGGCGGCGGCACGTCGCTGACCCTGGAGTTCGCCCGCGGCGGCCAGGTCGTGGACCGGGTCGAGCCGGACGGCGCGTCCGGCACCGTCACGGCCACCGCGGACCCGCTCGGGACCGCCTCGTCCGGGCTGGGCTGGCGGGACGTCCGGCTGCCCCTGTCCGGGGCGGCGGCGACCGCCGACGCGGTGCGGGTCGTCGCGTCCGACCGGGCCCTCGGTCAGGACGGCTGGATCGCCGTGACCGAGCCGCGGGTCCCGCAGCTGACCCCGCTCACCACCGTGACCGCGGGCATCGCCGGCTACACCGACTGGCCGACCGCCTTCCCCAGCCCGTGCCTGCACCCCTTCGGCGTGCACCGCGGGGTCGCCGAGATGCCGGGCTACCGGATCCTTGCCGACACCCAGCAGCGCGAGGTCGGCGACAACTGGGGCTTCCCGTCGACGGGCGGCCCGCAGGGGTGGATCGACCAGGTGGCCCGGCAGCGGGTGCTGCCGACCTACCTGCAGGGCCAGTGGGACTTCGACTGGGGCCAGCTGCGGATGCTGGAGCCGTGGTCGCCGACCCCGGCCGGGCCCGACGTGGAGCGGGGCACCCGCACCACGTGGGGGTGGCAGAAGGTGGGTGAGATGGGCGAGGCCCCGGCGGACCCGCCGCTCGACCGCCCGTGACGGGTCAGGCGCCGCAGCGGGCGGCGGCCTCGGCCGCCTCCCGCGGGTACCGGTAGGACGTCCGCTCGACCGCCCCGGTCAGGTTCTGCCGGAACCGGTCGGCGGTCAGCGGGTCCCGGTACGAGGCCAGCATCTCGCGGGTCGCGGGGCAGGTCAGCGCGCGGCGGGCGTCGTCGACGAAGGCCGGCCCGACGAAGCCGGTGTCGCCGCGCACGCCGGCGTCGGCCAGGAACCACTCCGGCAGCAGGTCCTTGTCGTGCCCGATCCGTCCGCCGGGCACCCCGGTCGCGTGCCCGGCGACAGGGTTGACGAGCCCGACGCCGTCGAGCACCCGGACGTCGAGCGGCGCGAGCTCGCCGGCCACGCCGAGGTTGAGCCACACGAGCGTGCCCCGCGCCGTGTCGGCCGGGTGGACGTACCACTGCCCGCCGCCGACGATCGCGAGCGACGGTCCCGGCGTCGCGCCGAGCCGCGCGACCCCCTCGCCGACCATCGGGTGCGCCGCGTAGTCCGCGGCGGTGACCGGGTGCGGGTGGTCGAGCAGCAGGACGTAGTAGAGCCGCTCGTTGGCGATCCAGTGCGGGCCGAGGTGCTCGCCGTAGGCCGGCCGCAGCGAGGTCAGGCAGAACGCCGCCCACACAAGGGTGCCGAGCACCGGGACCAGGGCCCAGCGCGTCGCCGGGACCACCATCACCGGCAGGAGCAGCGAGAACAGCGCGGGCAGCAGCATCCGGCCGTGCATGAAGTCGCCGCCGACCCGGGTGACGTACAGGCCCAGCAGCAGCCCGGCGACGACCGGCGCCAGGGCCACCACCGCCGTCGCGCCGCGGGTGCCGGCGGGCGCCGGGCCGGTACGGCCGCGCCGGCTCAGCAGCGCGAGCGCGACGAGCGCGATACCGGCGCTCGCGAACCACAGCTCGTAGGTCTGCAGCAGGTCCAACAGGTACCAGCCGCCCTGGTCCCAGCGGGAGTCGCTCGCTTCCTTGGCCAGCGCCGTCGACGGGACGAGCAGGCCGTAGTAGCCCATCCGGAAGATCTCGTAGCCGACCGGCACCACCGCCGCGACGGCGGCGAGCGCGAGCAGCCGGCGCACGCCCCGGCGCCGCTCCAGCACCACGAACGCGGCCGCGACGACCAGCCCGGCGAGCGCGAGGTCCGGCCGCACCAGCGGTGCCAGCCCGACGACGACGGCGAGGGGTACGGCCGATCCTGCCCGTCCGGTCGCCTCGCCCCGGCGCACCTGCAGCCGCCGGACGAGCAGCCACCAGCTCAGCCCCAGCCACCCGGTGATCAGCCCGGTCTCCAGGCCGGAGGTCCCGAAGTCCCAGAACGGCGGCAGCACCAGCACCACCAGCGCGCCGGCCGGCAGGATCAGCCGCGCGCGGTGCAGCCGGCGGGCGGCGTCGACCGCGAACCCCAGCCCGGCCAGGGACAGCAGCAGCCCGAGGACGACGGCGGCCCAGTTGAGCGAGATCCCGGGCACGAGGCCCGGGATCGCGAGGAGGTAGGTCCAGAGGGTGGAGGTGTTGGCCTCCACCCGCTCGCCGGCGTTGAAGACCGGCCCCTCCCCGGCCAGCAGGTTGCGCACGGTCCGGAGCACGATCAGGCCGTCGTCGCTCACCCAGCGGCGGTTCCAGATCAGCGCCGCGAACACCCCGAGGAGCACGACCAGGACGGCGGTGTTCCAGAGGCCGGGCCGGGGCCGGCGGTCGGTGCGGGCGGGCGGGAGCCCGACCGGGGCGTGGTGGACCGGCGTGACGGTGTCGATTGCCTGCTCCTCATCACTCGCGTGCGGTGTCCTCGACGAGCCTTCCCAGGGGCAGGCCGGGACATTCTGGCGGATGGATCACGAATCGCGGCCGACCCGCCGCCCCGGGACGCCGCGTGTCGCGAGCGGGCTGGCACTGTGTCCGCGTGGTCTCCCCCGCGCGCCCCGCCCCCGACGCGACGCGGGAGGACCCTCCGGTGCCCGTCGCCCCGCCGCGGCGGCGGCCCGGGGTCCTCGCCGCCCTGCTCGGGCTCGTCGTGCTGGCGTGCGCGGTCGCCTTCCCGTTCGCGCCGGTCGTGCAGCCCGAGGCCCGCTACGACTGGGGCGGGCCGGGCGCGGTCCCCACCGCGCTGCCGCTGATGCCCTACCAGCCCGTCTCGCTCACGGCCACGACCACGTGCGACGCCGCCCGCGCGCTCGGCGAGGGCACGCTCCTCGCGACCACCCCGGCCGCGCCGGACCCCCGCGCGACCCCGCTCGACGGCCTGCGGATGGAGGTCGCCGCCGGATCGCTCCGCGTGACCACGGCCGGCGTCGACCTCGATCCGCTGCCCCTGCCCGCGGGCGGCTGCACCGTCGAGTTCCGCAGCGACACCACGGCCACGACGCTGCTGCTCAACGGCGCGCCGGTCGTCTCCCGCCCCGGCGACCTGCGGCCCGCCGTCGCCGCGGCCCTCACCGACGCCCCCGACACCTCCGGCCTGCGGCTGCAGCTCACCGCCGACACCCGCTTCCAGACCTCGATCACCCCGCTCAAGGCCGCGATCGCCGTCGTCGGTGTCCTGGCGCTGGTCGCGATGGTCGTGGTGCTGGCCCGCGGCGAGCGGCGCCGCGCGGTCCGGGTGCTGCCCCGTCGCTGGTGGCGGCCCCGGCTGCCCGACCTCGCCGTGACCGCGGTGCTCGCGGTCTGGTGGGTGTCCGGGCCGGTGACCGTCGACGACGGCTACATCGCCGGGATCGTCCGCGACCGCGGCAGCAGCGGGTTCGTCGGCAACGTCTACCGCTGGCTCAACGCCCCCGAGGCGCCCTTCAGCTGGTTCTACGACCTCTACCACGCCTGGTCGCAGGTCTCGGCGTCGACGGTCTGGATGCGGCTGCCGTCGATCCTGCTCGGGCTGGTCACGTGGGGTCTGCTGTCCCGCTGCGTGGTGCCCCGGCTGCTGCCGCGGGCCGGCCGCGGCGTCGCCTGGCTCTCCGCGCTCACGTTCCTCGCCTGGTGGCTGCCCTACACGCTCGGCCTGCGCCCCGAGCCGTGGGTCGCCGTCGGGACGGTGCTGGCCTTCGTCGGCGTGGAGCGCGCGATCACGCTGCGCCGGGTGACCCCGCTGGTCCTGGCCCTTCTCGTCGCGGGCGTGACCACGGCCGTCACGCCCGGCGGGCTGATGGCCTTCGCGCCCGTCGTCGCAGGCCTGGTACCGGTGCTGCGGACGCTGCGCCGCAGCGGCCTCGGCCCGGTCCCCCTCGTGCTGGTGCTGCTGGCGGGCCCGGCGGCCGCGGTGTTCCTCATGGTGTCCGACCAGAGCCTCGCCGCGATGCTCGAGGCCACCCGGGTCCGGACGCTGATCGGCGGAGGCCAGCCCTGGTACGACGAGTACGACCGCTACGCCCTCCTGCTGACGCAGGACGACATGCAGGGCTCGCTGGGCAAGCGCGCGCCGGTGCTGCTCACGCTCCTCGCGGCCGTCGCGGCGCTGTGGGCCGCGGGGCGCCGGTTCCCGCCGGGCCCGACGCGGCGGATCGCCGTGGTGTTCCTGCTCGGGCTCGCGTCGATGACCGCCACCCCGACCAAGTGGACCCAGCACTTCGGCGACCTCGCCGGCATCGGGGCGGCGGTGCTGCTGGTCGGGATCGTGGCCGTCGGGCGCCGGGCCCTGGCCCGGCGTACGGCGCCGTGGCTCGCCGGGCTCGGCGCGCTCGCCGTCGTCGGGTCGCTGGTGCTCGCCGCGCAGAACGTGTGGCCCTTCGTCTCCGACTGGTGGGGCCTGACGTGGAGCACCCTCCCGCCGTTCGTCGCGGGCGTCGAGCTCGCGCCCGTCTGGCTGGTGGCGGGGCTCGTCCTGGTCGCCGGGGCGCTGCTCGTGCTCGCCTGGCGGCGCTCGGGCGGCGGCACCGGGCGGCTGCCGCGGTGGCTCCCGAGCCCGGCCGCCGTCACGACCGTGCTGCTGACGGCGGTGGTCCTGCTGCAGGTCGGGTCGTTCGCGCGCACCGGCTGGCAGCACCGCGACAGCTACACGCTCCTGTCCGACGCCGTGTCGACCGCCCGCGGCGCTCCGTGCGGGCTGCAGGAGCGGTTGTCCGTCGAGACCGACCCGGCCGCGGGGCTGCTGCCCGCCCTGCCCGGACCGTCGGCGCTCCCACCGGAACCGGTCGACGCGGGCGGCACCGAGCTGCCGGGGATCCGCGTGCTCGGAACCGGCGACACGGCGTGGTTCGCCCTGGACACCACCCAGCGGTCGCGCGAGCTCCCCGTCGTCGTGACGGTCGCGGGTGCGCTGCGGCCCGGCGACACCCTCGCCGCCGAGTTCGCGGGCGACGACGGCGAGCCGCTCGAGCGCGCCGCACTGAAGCCCGACGGCCAGGTCCCGCAGGACGTCCGGCTGCTCGCCCCCGACGGCGCGACGCGGGTCCGGCTCGCCGTCGACGTCCGGGAGCCGGCCGACACCCCCGCCGTGGTGACCCTGCCCCGGGTCCCGCGGCTCACGCCCATGGACGAGGTCCTCCCGGCCGGCACCGAGGCGATCCTCGACTGGCCCGTCGCCTTCGTCTTCCCGTGCCTGACCCCGGCCCCGCTCCCACTGGGCACCACGGTGCTCCCGCAGTGGCGGGTCGCCCCGCCGCAGCGCGACGACTCGGCCGGGATCACCTACGCGCCGAGCTACGGGGGACCGTTCGCCGCAGCCCGCACGCTCGTGATCGAGCAGCGGATGGCGACCTACCTCGCCGGCGACCCGACCCGCGACGCCGCCCAGGTCTACCGCTGGGTGCCGGTCCGGCCGTTGGCCTCTGCGACGCCGCAGGTCAGTGAGCACACGGTCGGTGGCTGGACGCACACCGGCCGCACCCGTGTCCCCGGCCTCGATCCCGTCGGCTGAGGCGCGCCCGCCCGCCTGCGACGCACGTCATACCCCACAATGGGGCGACCGACGCCCTTCGGCCCGGCCCCGCCGGTCCGACCCCCGCACGGAGGACTGAGCCGCACCCATGCTTCGCACAGAGACGCCGGACGAACCCCTGGCCGCACCGGCGTCCCCGGAGCGTCGCCCGGACGGCCCGGTGCGGCTGACCGTGCAGCGCGGGCTCTTCTTCGGCCCCTCCGCGCTGGCGCCCGAGGACCTCTACTCGGTGGTGGAGAAGGGCGTGGCGCGTCGCGAGCGCGGCCGGGTCCGCCTCACCCCGGGCACCCGGGTCCACACCAACACCTACTTCGGCCGGCTCTACGCCACCTACTGGCAGCGCTGGACGGCCGTCGACCGGGTGGACGTCACGGCGGTCGCCGCGGGCGAGGGCCGGGTCCGGCTGTTCGCCTCGGACACCAACAAGGTCTCCCGCATCGTCGACGCGGTCGACGTCGGCACCGCCGCCGGTCCCGAGACGCGGGAGATCCGGCTGTCGGGCCCGATCGACCGTTTCCTCGACGGCGGCGGCATGTGGCTGGAGATCACCACCGAGACCGGTGAGCTCACCGTGTCGGAGGTGCGCTGGAGCGTCGTCGCCCCGCGGTCGGTGCCGCCGACCGACATCGTGATCTGTACGTACAACCGGGTCGAGGAGTGCCTCGACACGATGCAGGCCCTCGCGGACGACCCGGAGGCCCTCGCCGCGGTCGGCGTCGTCCGGGTGGTGGACCAGGGCAGCGACCCGCTGGAGTCGCGGGACCGGTTCGCCGCCGTGTCGAAGGCGCTGGGCGACAGGCTCGTCTACCTGCGCCAGCCCAACCTCGGCGGCGCGGGCGGGTTCACCCGCGGCCTGTACGAGGCCACCGCCGGGGCGCCGGAGGAGCACCGCGACGTCCTGTTCATGGACGACGACGTGATGCTCGAGCCCGAGATCCTGATCCGGCTCACGTCGTTCGCGGCCTGCACCCCGCAGCCGACGATCGTCGGCGGGCAGATGCTGAACCTGCTCCACCCGGCGCACCTGCACATCTCCGGCGAGCGGGCCGACCCCGAGAACCTGATCAACGGCCTGCCGACGCCGGGCTCCCTGCGCGAGGCCTACCTGCTCGGGCTCGACGAGCGCCTGCTCCCCATCAACCAGGAGCGGCGCACCGACACCGAGTACAACGGCTGGTGGTCCTGCCTGATCCCGGCCGAGATCGTCCGCCGGATCGGCTACCCGCTGCCGATCTTCTTCCAGTGGGACGACGTCGAGTTCGGCTACCGCGCCCGCGCGGCCGGCTTCCCCACGGTCTCCCTCCCCGGCGCCGGCGTGTGGCACGGCGACTTCGGGTGGAAGGACTGGGACGAGTGGCACCGCTACTTCAACCTGCGCAACGGGTTGATCATGGCGGCGCTGCACACCGGCTTCTCCACGAAGACGATCGTCGCCCGGGTCCGGCACCTCTTGTCGGTGTACCTGATCGGCATGCACTACGGGCTGTCGGCCACGCTGCTGCAGGCCGTGGAGGACTTCCTCGAGGGCCCGGAGATCCTGCGGGACGGTTCGGCCGGGTCCGCGGCGCGGATCCGCCGGGTCCGCGCCGACTACCCCGAGACGACGGTCCACAAGCTCACCGACCTGCCCGAGGACTTCCGGGCCCTCACCGTGCAGCGCGCCGGCGGCGAGCCGAGCAACGAGAGCCTGACCTGGGTCAAGCGGGCCGTCTACCAGCTGCTCGGCAAGGCGCCCTACCCGATGGGCTTCATCCCCGCCGGGGACGCGCACTGGTGGCACGTCGGGCTGTTCGAGCGGGCCGTCGTCACGGACATGGGCGAGCAGGGCGTCCGCATCCGGCAGCGGGACAAGGCCAAGCTGATCGCGCTGGCCCGCCGCGGCCTGCAGGCGATGCGCCGGCTGCACACCGAGGGCCCGGCGGTGGCCGAGCGCTACCGCGCCGCGGTGCCGGAGCTGACGAGCCGGGAGAACTGGACCCGGCTGTACGGGCTCACCGACGAGGCCCGTGAGGGCGGCAACACGTAACACAGGCGACATAGAACGTGACATTTCCTACCCCTGAGAACCACTCGTCCGGGTGACAATCGGAGGAGGGGCCGAGTCCGTCCGGCCCGACGACCTCGGTACCCGAGGTCGTGTCACGTTCGTACGCCGGAGTGTTCGATGCCGTTCTGGGCCGTCCTGGTCCTCGTTCTCCTGGCGGTGGTCGCGCTCGCGGCCGGCGCCGCCCTGTTCCTGAGGGACCGCCGGGAGGTCGGCCGGTCCCGCGCCGCGGATCCGGCGGCCCCACCGGAGGTCCGGCCCGCCGCGGTCCCGATCCCGCGCTCGTCCGCCGAGCCGATCCCCTACCGGCACCCGAACCGCCGTCTCCTGACACCGCCCCCGATGGTCGGCGACCTCCCGCTCCGGGACTGGCTGGTGCACTACTCGGTGCACGGCGACCAGGTGTGGCCCTCGGTGGTGGCGACCTTCTACGCCCGCGCGGCCGCCGTGCCGGAGATCGCCGACTACTTCGTCGGCACGGACATGGCCCGGCTCCAGCAGCACTTCGCCCGTGCCCTGACCATGCTCACCGGCGAGGGCCTCACCGAGGGCACCCTGCGGCGACTGCAGGACGCGCACCTGCCCGTGACGAACTCGCACGGCCGCGCCATCACGCCGGCGGTCTACGACGCCGCCGTCGAGACCCTGCTCGGCGTCCTGGCGGAGCACGGCGTGCCGAAGGGTGCGCTGGCCCAGCTCGCGGTCGCGGTCGGCCCGCTGCGCGACGCGATCGCGCGTCCCGCGCCCTCGGAGACCGGTTCTCGGTCCTGAGGCTCAGCGGTCGAAGATCTCCTCCGACCACGCCTGCCGGCTGGTCAGCCAGGCGAGCGCGTCGGTGTAGCGGGTGCGCAGCAGCGGCCACTGCCGGGCGACCTCGCGGTGGAGCTCGAAGGACTCCTTCACCATCCGCTTGAACATCTCCGGGTCGCGGCGGCGGAAGGTGACCCCGCGCCCGTCCGGCGTGGACACCGTGGCGGAGTCGAGCCCGGCCAGCACGAACCACTGGGCCTGCTTCCACGGCACGTTGCGCTGCGGCACCTCGGCGTGCGCCGGCTTCGGTGTCCTGAGGTTGCGCAGCACGCCCTTCGCGAGGCCGAGGCCGACCTTCACCTTGCCGACCGGGGGCTCCGGGAACAGCTGGGCGCCCAGGGCGTCGAGGGTCGACAGGGGCACCTCGGTCGCGGACTGCAGCGGGCGGCCGTCGTCGTACTCCGCGCGCTCGGCCCGGATCTCGCCGAGCACCACCGGGAGCTTCGCGAACAGCGCCTCGGGGCCCGCGAGGAAGTCCTTGAGGCCCTTGATCTGCAGCGCGACGGCCGAGTACTCCATGAGCATCAGGTGCCGCAGGGTGCGCTTGAACGACTCCTGCAGCAGCGCCTTCGGCGAGTCCGGCCCGTGCAGCGCCGCCGCGACGTACCGGTTGCGGTAGTGGAAGTACGCCTGCCAGTCCGAGCTGTCGTCCTTCTCGATGAACGACATGTGCCAGATGGCGATCCCGGGGACGGTCGCCGTGCGGTAGCCGCGGCCGCGGGCGCGCAGGCCGTACTCGGCGTCGTCCCACTTGATGAACAGCGGCAGCGGCAGGCCCAGGTCCTCGGCGACGGCGCGCGGGATCAGGCACATCCACCAGGCGTTGTAGTCGACGTCGACGCGGCGGTGCAGCCACGGCGTCTGCCGCAGGGTCTGCTCGGCCAGGTCGTGGTGCGGGTGGGTGTCCGGCGCGACCCGCCACATGAACTGGTTGCGGTCGACGACCTCGCCCATGGTCGACAGCTGCGAGCGGGCCTGCAGGGAGAGCATCTGCCCGCCGACCAGCATCGGCTCGCGGGAGAACCGGGAGAACGCGACGGCCCGCAGGATCGAGTCCGGCTCGAGCAGGATGTCGTCGTCCATGAAGAGGATCTGCTCGCAGTCGGTGGACCCGAGCGCCTCGTACATCACCCGCGCGTAGCCACCGGAGCCACCGAGGTTGGGCTGGTCGACGATCCGCAGCCGGTCGCCCAGGACCGCCGCGGCCTGCTCGTAGCCGGCCTGCTCGCGAACCTTCTGCGTGCCCTGGTCCGGCAGGATCACCGCGGTCACGGCCGCCAGCACGGCCGGGTCCTCGCCGATCGCGGTCAGGGTCGCGACGCAGTCCGCGGGCCGGTTGAAGGTCGGCATGCCGATGGTGACGGCCGCGCGACCGGGGGCGGCGGTGGGCGCGTGCCAGCCGCCCTCGTGCAGGACGAGCTCGCCGTCGTCCGTGGTGAGGTCGAACCAGTACCAGCCGCCGTCCTCGAACGGGCGCAGGTCCAGCGGGAGGTCCAGCTCCTGCCGGCCCTCGACCCGCTGCCCGGTGACGTAGATGTGCGAGCCGTCCGCCTTCGACCGGTAGACGTCGACCCGGCCCGACCCCTCGAGCGCGAGCCTCAGCCGGATGTCGGTGAGCGTCGACCAGGCGCGCCAGTAACCTGCGGCGAAGCCGTTGAAGTAGGCCCCGAAGGACACCTCGCTCTGTGCCGGCAGCACGGCCGAGGTCCGCGAGGTGACGCGCAGCGCCCGCCCGGTGCTCGCCGAGACGGTGAGCGTCATCGGCTTCTCCTGCGACCCCGGCGTCGGCTCGGTCGGCGCCAGCGTGGTGCCGGTCCGCTCGTCGACGTAGAGCGCGCGCACCGCCAGCGGGTCGGCCGGGCGGGGGAGGATGATCCGCTGCAGCAGCGTGTCGGCGGTCCCCCCGTGCGTGGGCACGGAGGCGGGCTTCTCAGCCGAGGTGGTCGTGGGCACGGTCGTCGTCACTCGGTCCTCGGTGTCTCGCTACCGGTCAGGGGCAACGGCCGAGGGTAGCCACGCCGCGTCAGGAGGCCGACGACCGGGTACCGGCCGCCTCCCTGGCGATCTCCTCGCGGAGCACGGCGAGGACCCGCTGTGCCGAGTTGCCCGCGCCGAAGAGCTCGTCGACGGTGCGCCGCTGCGCGTCGGCGAGCGGATCGGGGTGCCCGGAGAGGAACTTGTCCGCCAGCCGCCGCGCCTCGTCGACCGCGCCCACGGTGTGCACCCCGCGCACGACCCGCCGGCCGATCTCGTTGAACGGGCGGTGACCCTCGCGCTCCACGAACACCAGCGGCTTCCCGAACAGCTGGTACTCGACCAGCATCGACAGCCCGTCCGTGATCATGAGGTCCGACGCGGCCAGGGTCGGCCCGTACTCCGCCTCCGACAGCACGGCGGTGTTGGGCAGGTCCGCCCACCGACGCATCCAGTCGTCGAACTCCTCCCGCGAGATCGGGGACTCCGCCGCGTCCGGGAACGGGAGCAGGGCCGGGTGCGGCATGAACACGAACTCGGTGTCGGGGCTGCGCGCGGCCCAGTCCAGCATCTCCGCCCGCATCAGGTGGAAGGCGCCGAAGTCCGTCCAGCCGCGGGCGATCGTGTGGTGCGCCGACCAGACCACGCGCCCCGGCCGTCCCGGCCGGTCGCCGGACAACGGCCACCGCGGCGCGGCGGCACGCAGCCGGTCGGCCTTGGGGTGCCCGACGACCCGGAACTGCGTGCCCGCCCGCGCACCGTCCCGGACGGCGATCTCGCGCATCAGCTCGTTGGCGCAGAAGACGAGCCAGGCGGCGCGGTGGAACGGGGCGTCGACGGCGGTGTTGGGGGTGCGCGGGTCCGGGACGTTGCGGACGATGTTCATCGTCTCGTACGGGACCAGACAGGTCCGGGCGAAGCCGAGCCGCTCGGTCGCGAACTCGTCCGGCACGTCCGCGTCCCACTGCGACTGCCGGAAGATGACGTCCGGCTCGATGGCCTTGACCAGCTGCAGGAGGTCCTGCTCGCCGTCGGCCGCCAACCGGAGGTGGGGCACCCCGCGGCGGGTCAGGCCCTCGTGCACGTCCTCCTCGCCGTACAGGCCCCCGGACCCGCGGAAGCGGCGCGGGATCGACGCGACGACCGGCTCGAAGTCCGCGCTGTCCTGCATCGCCTCGACCAGCGACTGGGAGGCGTCCCAGGAGCCGAGCACGTGCGCGAGGAACAGCACCCGGATCGGGGTGCGGTGCAGGGTCGCGCGACGGGCGACGAGGTGGATCGAGTCGCGGAGCTCCGAGTAGCGGTCCGGCACCCCGTCGACCGTCGACCCGACGTCGTCGAGCCGGGCACGGACCGCGCCCAGCTCCTCGCGGGTGTGGTGCAGCTCGGTGTCGATCGCCGACAGGTGCCGGTCGAGCTCCCGCATCTGCACCGGCAGCTCCCGCAGCCGGCGGAACTGCGCCCGGGCACGGCGGGGCAACGCGCGGAGGGCACGCAGGCGCGCTGTGCTCACCTCGCGTGTCCCACAGGCCGACGCCGGGTGAACGTCCGGTGAACCGCCATACGTACGACCGTACGGATCATCGCGCCGCGACCCGCCCGGCCCGGCGATCGTCGTCGGGCAGCGGCCGCCCTCGATCGACGACCGGCGGACGGACCGGGACGAACCCGGCCTGCCTGACTCGTCAGTCACAACTACACAGCTAGAACTGGCCAGTTTTGCCTGTCTAGTTGTACCGTCGCCGACATGGACGAGATCTCGGAGTCGGCACTGCGGGCGTCGCAGGACGTGCGGACCGTCGTCGGACGGCTGCGTCGCAGGCTGCGCGAGGTCGCGTCGGGCGAGGGCGCTGGGCTGACCCCGTCGCAGACGGCCGTGTTCACCCGGCTCGCCAAGGAGGGGGACTCGTCCGCGAGCGTGCTCGCCGCCGCCGAGGGCGTCCGGCCGCAGTCGATGGCCACGATCCTCGCCGCGCTCGACGGGCACGGGCTCATCGAGCGCCGCCCCGACCCGGAGGACGGGCGCCGGCAGCTGATCACGCTGTCGGCCGCGGGGCGCGAGCGCGCGGCCGGCGACCGGGCGGCGCGCGGCGAATGGCTCGCCCGGCGCCTGCAGGAGGACTTCACGGAGGGGGAGCGACAGACGCTGATCGAGGCGGCTGCCCTGCTCGAGAGGCTGGTGGAACGGTGAGTGCCCTGCTCGACCGCGTGCGCCGGTCCGACGACGGGGCCTTCGACCGCAGGCTGATCGCGCCGATGATCCTCGGCGCGATCCTCAACCCGATCAACTCGTCGATGGTCGCCGTCGCGCTGGTGCCGATCGGGATCGCCTTCGGCGCGCCCCCGGCCGAGACGGCGTGGCTGGTGTCCGGGCTGTACCTGGCGACGGCGATCGGCCAGCCCGTCGTCGGGCGCCTGGTGGACACCTACGGGCCGCGGCCGCTGTTCCTGGTCGGGACCACGCTCGTCGGGCTGGCGGGCGTCGTCGGTGCGCTGTCCCCACAGCTCTGGGTCCTGGTGCTGGCCCGGGTGCTCCTCGGCTTCGGGACCTGCGCCGGATATCCCGCGGCGATGTACCTGATCCGCAGCGAGTCCCGGCGCACCGGGCTGGCGAGCCCGGCCGGCATCCTCACCGTGCTGTCCGTGTCGACCCAGACGATCTCGTTGGTGGGGCCGACGCTGGGCGGCCTGCTGATCGGCCTGGGCGGCTGGCGGGCGGTGTTCGCCGTGAACGTGCCGCTGGCGGTCGTCGCCTTCACGCTCGGGGCGTGGCGGCTGCCGCGCACTCCGCGCACCGGACCGGCACCCCGGATCGACGTGGCCGGGATCGCGCTCTTCGCGGCCACACTCGTCGCGCTGCTGCTGTTCCTCATGGAGCCGGAGCGCTGGTGGCTCCTGCCGGTGGCCGCCGCGGCCGGTGCCGGGTTCGCCCGGTGGGAGCTGCGGAGCGGCGACCCGTTCCTCGACCTGCGGGTCTTCGGCGGCAACGGCCCGCTGCTCGCGACGTACGGGCGCACGCTGCTGAGCTACGTCGTCGCCTACGCCTTCCTCTACGGCTACACCCAGTGGCTGGAGGAGGGGCGCGGGTTGTCGGCGTCGGTGACCGGGCTGATGCTGCTGCCGATGTCGGTCACGGCGGTCGCGGCCTCCGCGCTCACCGGCCGGCGCCCCGAGGTGCGCGGCAAGCTGCTGGTCGGGGCGACGGCGCAGGTCCTGGCCTGCGCGGCGCTGCTGACCTTCGGTGGCAGCACCCCGCTCTGGCTGATCGTCGGGCTCGCGATCCTCATCGGGATCCCGCAGGGCCTGGTCAGCCTGGCCAACCAGAACGCGCTCTACCACCAGGCCGACCCGGAGCGGACCGGCGCGTCGGCCGGGCTGCTGCGGACCTTCGGCTACCTCGGCGCGATCGTCGCGTCCGTGGGAAACGGCGCCTTCCTCGCCGAGCGCGCCGACACCCCCGGCCTGCACCACCTCGCCGCGTTCCTGCTCGCCGTGGCGTGCGGGTTCCTCGCCGTCAACCTCGCGGGCCGCTCGCTGCGGAAGGTCGGCGGCGACGCCTAGTCCTCGGCCTCGGTGCCGGACAGCGCCTTGCCGTCGACGAAGTGCGGGGTCAGCCGGTTGTCGAACATGGTCAGCGCGGAACCGATCGCCATGTGCATGTCGAGGTACTTGTAGGTGCCGAGGCGGCCGCCGAACAGCACGTTGCGGTTCGCGGTCTCCTTGCGCGCCAGCTCGCGGTACCGCTCCAGCTTGGCGCGGTCCTCGGGCGTGCCCACCGGGTAGTACGGCTCGTCGCCGGACTCGGCGAAGCGCGAGTACTCGCGGACGATGACCGTCTTGTCCTTCGGGTAGTCCCGCTCCGGGTGGAAGTGCCGGAACTCGTGGATCCGGGTGTAGGGGACCTCTTCGTCGTTGTAGTTCATGACGGAGGTGCCCTGGAAGTCACCGGTGTCGTGCAGGACTTCGGTCTCGAAGTCCAGCGTGCGCCACGACAGCTCGCCCTCGCTGAAGTCGAAGTACCGGTCCAGCGGGCCCGTGTAGACGGTCGGGATTCCGGCCGGCAGCTCGTCGCGGATCGCGAAGTAGTCCGTGTCCAGCCGCACCTCGATGTTCGGGTGGTCCGCCATCTTCTCCAGCCACGCGGTGTACCCGTCGACGGGCAGGCCCTCGTAGGTGTCGTTGAAGTAGCGGTTGTCGAAGGTGTAGCGGACGGGGAGCCGCGAGATGATCGAGGCGCCGAGCTTGGTCGGGTCCGTCTGCCACTGCTTCGCCGTATAGCCCTTGACGAACGCCTCGTACAGCGGCCGCCCGATCAGTGAGATCGCCTTCTCCTCCAGGTTCTCCGCCTTCGCGGTGGCGAACTCGGAGGCCTGCTCGGCGATCAGGGCGCGCGCCTCGTCCGGCGTGTGCGACTTCCCGAAGAACTGGTTGATCAGCGCCAGGTTCATCGGGAACGCGTAGACCTGGTCCCGGTACCGCGCGAACACGCGGTGCTGGTAGTTCGTGAAGTCCGTGAAGCGGTTGCAGTACTCCCACACGCGCTTGTTCGAGGTGTGGAAGAGGTGCGCGCCGTAGCGGTGGATCTCGATGCCCGTCTCGGGCTCGGGCTCGGAGTAGGCGTTGCCGCCGATGTGGGAACGCCGCTCGAGCACCAGGACCTTCTTGCCCAGTTCGGCGGCGGCCCGCTCCGCGATCGTCAGCCCGAAGAAGCCCGAGCCCACCACGACCAGATCGAACTGTGCGTCAGTCACGGGCACCGAGGGTAGCGGCGTGGTGATCCGCGCCCGTGACAGGGCGGACCGGGCGACCGCCGAGATCCCTCAGCGCACGGCCACGAGGTGCCTGCTCAGGTTGCGGACGCCGCTGTGCTGCTTGTGCCGCACGGCCTTCGGCAGCAGGGTGGCCGCGTTCAGGCGCGACGACAGGTGAAGCCGGGCGACCCCGGCCGCCCGGTTCCAGCCGCGCTCCCGCATCTCCGCCGCCGTCTGCAGGAAGAACCGGCGTTCCTCGTCGAACCGCGTGCCCTCGAGGGCACGCCACGACGAGTCGCTGGCGCAGTGGCGCCGGTAGCGGAAGCAGACCGTGTCGTCGACGACGAGCGAACCGCCGGCCGTGACCACGTCCAGCACGAGGGCGAGGTCCTGCACGACGTCGAGCCCGGGACGGAACCCGCCGGGCGGCAGCGCGTCGGCCCGCCAGCACAGCGACGGGAAGTACAGCCAGTCACCGCGCAGCAGGCTCACCGCGAGCTGCTCGCCCTGCAGCTCCCGCAGGCCGGTACCCCGAGGGGCGTACCAGCGCTTCGCCCGGTCGACGAGCGGACGGGACGGCACGCCGTGCTCGTCGATGACCTCCACACCCGGCTGGACGATCGCCGCGTCCGGATGGGCGGCGAGCGCGCGACGGACGGAGTCGAGATAGTTCGGCAGCATCACGTCGTCCGCGCCCATGACCACGAAATGCGGGTGCCCGACGAATTCCAGGCACCGGCGGTAGTTTCCGTTGGCGCCGAGATTCCGCTCGTTGCGGTGGTAACGCACGCGCGGGTCCTCGACGGCGGCGAACCATTCGCGGACGGCAGGATCCGGATAACCGTCGTCGACGACCGTCAGCAGCCAGTCGGGGTCGTCCTGCCCGAGCACGCTCTCGACCGCCGTCTTCATCAGCGCGACGTCGCCGTAGTAGGGCAACAGGATGTCGACGGTCATCGTCGCCTCCGCTCCGAGTCGTGGGCCTCGGATCGTGGCGGAGCCCTTCCGGACGAACGCGCAAACCCGCCGGATCGCTTCGCGGAAACACCCGAACGCGTCACGCCGGCGGCCCGGAGCGATCTCGACCGCTCATTACTCTGATCGTCCCCGCGACGAATCACCTGTGGTGTCCCACGGCTGCACTGGAGCAGTTCATGTCGTTGCACGCGATCCTCCCGCTCGTGGCGCTGGCGCTCGTCCCCGGACTGGTTCTGGGCGCGGCGCTCGGTCTCCGGGGCTGGGTCCTCGTCGGGGCCGCCCCCGTCCTGACCTTCGGCGTCGTCGGGATCGCCGGCCCGCTGGTGCCCGCCCTCGGTCTGCGCTGGTCGCCCGTCACCTTCGTCGGCGCCGTACTCGTGCTCGCCGCCGTCGGGCTCGGGGCCCGCCTCGGGCTGGCGCAGGTCGTGCGGAGCGACCCGCCGGCCGCCGAGGAACGGCCGTTCTGGGGCCCGCACCAGCACCTCGGCGTCGCGGCCGGTCTCGTCGTCGCGACCGGGACCGGGCTGTGGATCGGCTGGAACGCCACGCAGGGGCTCACGGCGATGCCGCAGTGGTGGGACGCCTTCTGGCACATGAACGCCGTGCAGTTCATCCGGGAGACGGGCGCGTCGGGTCCGGGTGCCCTGCAGGCGCTCAACAACCCGTCGACGACGAACTTCTTTTACCCGAACGGCTTCCACGTCCTCGCCGCCACGCTGTCGATGCTCACCGGCATCGGCCCCGTCGCCGCGATCGACGCCACGGTGACCGTCCTCGGCGGCGCCTTCGCGCTCGGCACCGCCGCCCTCGTCCGGGCCTGCGGCGGCCGCGCCGCGGTCGCCGCCGCAGCGGCGCTGCTGAGCTGCGCGTTCACCGGCTTCCCGTACGACGTGGTCGCCTGGGGTCCGCTGTTCCCCTACGCGACCGGCCTGGCCATGATCCCGGCGCTGCTCGCCCTCGTGGCCACGCTCCTGCGGCGCCGCAGCGGCAACCCGGTGGGCGTGCCGGCGGCCACCGCCGTCGGCGCCCTGGGGGTCCTCGCGCTCCACCCGAGCGTCCTGATCGCCGCGCTGGTCTTCGCCGCCGCCCTCCTGGTCCAGGAGTCCCTGCGGCGGGGGCCGCGGGCCGGCGACCTGGGCGCGTCGGCCGTCGTCGGCCTGATCGCGCTGGTGCTCGGCCTGCCGTTCGTCCGCGCCGCCCTCGGCGCCACCGAGGGCACCGCCGTCGACTGGGCCGCGACCGTGACCCCGTCCGACGCGATCGGCGCGGTCCTCACCTTCGGACACGGGCAGGCCCACCCGCAGTACTGGCTGGCCGGACTGTGCCTGGTCGCGCTCCTGCGCCGCCGTGCGGTCCGACCGATGGCCTGGTTCGTCGTGTCGGGTGCGGTGTTCGCCGGGCTGTTCGTGCTCGCCGCCTCCTACGAGGGCTCGCTCGTCGCGACACTGACCCGGCCGTGGTGGAACGACCGCTGGAGGTTCGCCGCGCTCTGGTCCCTCGCGGCGGTGCTGCCGGCGGCTGCCGGCCTGGTGACGCTGTCGGACCTCCTCACCCGCGTCGTCCGGCGCCTCCGGGTCTTCCGGGGCCCACGGGTCGCGCTCGCCTCCTCGGTCTCGCTGGCCGTCGTGGCCGGTCTGGTCGTCGTCGGCACGGAAGGGCTGTACCACGGGCGGAACGAGGCGCGGCTCGCCAACGCCTATCTCGCCGACCGGTCCGTCGGCCCGGACGAGCGGCGCGTCTACGACTACCTGGCCCGGCTCGTGCCGCCCGGTCAGCCCGTGATGAACGACCCCTTCGACGGGTCCGCCGCGATGTGGGCGCTGTCCGGGGTCCGGCCGCTCTTCGCGTCGCCGACGATCGAGCCGCAGGAGCTCGTGGAGATGGACCCCGACCGCCGCATCCTGTGGACCTCCTTCCGGGACATCGGGCGGAACCCCTCGGTCCGGGCGGCGGCCGACCGGCTGGGCGTGCACTACGTGGTGCTGGGCGAGGGCTTCATCGCCGGGGAGGAGCACGTCCTGGGCCTCCGCCGGCTCGCCGGCTCCCCCGGGCTCGTCCTCGTGCACGTCGACGGCGACGCCCGCGTCTACCGCATCGAGCCGTGACGGCCACGTCGGTCCGCGCCGGCGGCCCCGTCGGCGCGCTGACCGTGGCCGGCGGTCTCCTGGTGCTGGGGGCCTCGTCGTTCCTGGTGCTCGGGATGGCGGGGCACGCCCTCGAGCCCGGCGCCTACTCCGCCGTCGCCTCCCTCTACCTGCTGGTGGCGATCGTCGGGCCCGGTGCGTTCAGCGCGGTCGAGCAGGAGACCAACCGCGAGGCGTCAGGGCTCCGGGCGGCGGGGAACCGGGACGAGCCGGTCGTCCGCGCCGGTCTGCTCGCCGCCCTGCGGCTCGCCGCGCTCGTCGGCGGCCTGGCCGTGGCCGCGGGTCCGCTGGTCGTGCCGCGGATGCTCGGCGGCTCGTGGGCGCTGCTCGGCTGCCTCCTGCTCGCGGTCGCGGGCTCGGCAGGCCTCGCCGCCGTCCGCGGTGTCCTCGCCGCCCGGGACCGGCGCAGCTGGTACGGGCTGAGCCTGGCGGTCGAGGGAGGCAGCCGCATCGCCGGGTGCGGGGCGGTCGCGGCGATTGGTGCGACGCATCCCGCCGCGTTCGGTCTGGCCTTCGCCGCGGGTGCCGGCGTGGCTTTCCTGGTGTGCCTGCCGGGGCTCCGGTCCCCCACGCACGACGGCCCGGCGGCGGGGGTCGACGTCGGTGCGATGACCCGGTCGGCGGGCCTGCTCGCGCTCGGCAGCGCGGTGACCTTCGTGCTCGCGAACGCGGCGCCGCTCGTGCTGGTCGCGCGGCTGACCGACCGGCCGGAGCTCGCGGCCTCCTACGTCTCGCTCTTCGTCCTCGCCCGCACCCCGCTCTTCGTCTTCGCCCCCGTGCAGTCCTTCCTGCTGCCGGGCCTGACGACGGCGGCCGAGCACGGCGACACCGAGGCGTTCGGGCGACGCCTGCGGCACCTCCTGGTCGCGATCTGCGCGGCGGGCGTCGTCGGGACGGCGGGCGCGGCGGTGGTCGGGCCGTGGGCGGCTCGGGTCCTCATGGGCGCCCCGCTCGACCTCCCGGCCACCGCCGCCGCGTTCCTCGGGCTGGGCACCGCCGGGATGCTGGCGGCACAGCTCCTGCAACCCGCCCTCGTCGCGACGGGCGCGCACCGGGCCGCCACGGGCGCCTGGATCGTCGGCGGGTGCGTGTTCGGCGCCCTGCTCGCGCTCCCCCTCGACCCCGTCGCCGGCGCCGTCGCCGCGCAGGTCGTGGGCCCGGTCGTCGTCGGCGTCGCCATGCTGCTCGCCCTGCGCTCCACGCGCCGGTCCCGAGCTGGTCGGAGGTCCGTCTAGGAGCTCGGAACGAGCTCGGGATCCTCAGGCGGAGGGGCGCTCCGCCGGGGCGGCCGCCTCCTCGAGCGCCTGCACCCGTAGCCGCAGGGCCCCGGTCTCCTCGGCCAGCGTGCGGCTCTGCTCCTCCAGCAGCCCGATCTCCCGGGAGAGCTGCAGGGAGACCGCGAACAGCACCACCAGGGAGCCGAAGAACAGGAGGTTGCTCGGCGTCCGGATCCCCAGCAGGCCCGCGATCCCCACCAGCACCTCGGGGAAGACGGCGACGACGAGGGTGCCCAGAGAGATCAGCACCCAGATCACGGCGTACTTCTCCCGCAGCCGCCGGCGCCGCAGCAGCTCGACCACGAGGCCGAGCGCCACGAGCGCGACGACGACGGAGACGACGGTCAGGCGAAGGCTGGGCACGGCTGCGCGCTCCCGGTGCGGCGGCGGGCGAGGGCGAGCCCGACCGCCGAGACGACGCGGAGCAGGTAGACGGCCGAGCGCAGCGGGTTGGTGCTGGCCGTGCCCGTCTCCCGGGGCCGCATCGCGACCGGGACCTGGCGGATGCGCAGGCCGGCACGGTGGGCGATGACCAGCGCCTCCACCGTGTCGCCGAGGTACTCCTCGGGGTACTGCTCGGCGAACAGGGCGACCGCGCGGCCGCGCACGAGCCGGAAGCCCGAGGTCGGGTCGGTGATACGGGTGTCGGCGATCCGGCTGAGCACCGCGCCGAGCAGGCGCATCGCCCACCGCCGCGGACCCCTGACCTCGTAGTCCCCGCGTCCGGCGAAGCGCGCCCCGATCACGATCTCGGCGTCCGTGACGGCCGCGAGGTCGGCGATGTCCCGGGGGTCGTGCTGCCCGTCGGCGTCGACCTGCACGACGGCCTCGTACCCGTTCTCGTGCGCCCACCGGTACGCGGCCCGCATCGCACCGCCCACCCCGAGGTTGAACGGCAGCTTCAGCACCGCGGCGCCGGCCTGTGCGGCGCGCCTTCCGGTGAGGTCGGTCGAGCCGTCGTCGACGACGAGCACGCGGGCCGCGGGGCACGCGGCGCGGACCTCGCCGATCACCCGGGCCACCGAGTCCTGCTCGTTGAGGGCGGGCATGACCACCAGCAGCCCGGCCCCCAGCGCCGAAGGCGGCGGGAAGTCGAGCGGCAGTTGGTCGAGATGGACAGCCGACATCAGTGCGCCTTTGCTCCTGCGGGTACACGCGGTCCCCGAATCCGACGTGTGCGAACCGAATTCGGGAAATCGCGGAGTGCGCGGCGCGTACCGGCTGAGCTGCGACGACCCCGGATCCTCGAACCCGATTCCGTCGGCGACGATAACCAGCGTGATACAGAACACCCGCCCGGACACGACGTCCCGGACGGGTGAAAGGGATCGGGGCGGCCGCCCCGGCGGCTCAGAGATAGACCGCCAGCGTCAGCATCGCGACCCACGCGATCGCGAGGACCTGCAGGACCCGGTCGCCGAGGGCGATCTCCTCGGGCTCGCCGCCGTCGCCGTTGTCGACGTCGACCGAGTATCGCAGCACCGCGACGACGAACGGGACGATGGAGATCACCGACCACACCGAGTTGTGGTGCGCCTCGCGGATCTCGAAGGCCCACAGCCCGTAGGTCATGATCAGCACCGTGGCCGACAGCGCCCACACGAACCGCAGGTAGGACGGGGAGTAGGACTCCAGCGACTTGCGGATCTTCGCGCCGGTGCGCTCGGCGAGCATCATCTCGGCGTAGCGCTTGCCGGAGACCATGAACAGCGAGCCGAACCCGGCGGCGAGCAGGAACCACTGCGACAGCGGGATGGCCGCGGCGACACCGCCCGCGATGGCGCGCATCAGGAAGCCGGAGGCGACGATGCAGATGTCGAGCACCGGCTGGTGCTTGAGCCAGAAGCAGTAGGCCAGCTGCACGCCGACGTAGACGCCCAGCACGATCAGCAGCTGCACCGAGGCCAGCAGCGACAGCGCGATCGCCGCGGCGAAGGCCACCGCCGCGACGCCGTAGGCCACCGGGACCGGGACGATGCCGGCCGCGACGGGTCGGTTGCGCTTGGTCGGGTGGGCGCGGTCGGCCTCGACGTCCTTGGCGTCGTTGACCAGGTAGACGCCGGACGCGGCCAGCGAGAACGCCACGAAGGCGATGGCGAGCTTGACCGCCACGGCGCCCTGGAACAGGTCGCCCGAGGCGAACGGGGCGGCCAGCACCAGGACGTTCTTGACCCACTGGCGCGGGCGCATCGTCTTGACGACGCCGGCCGCCAGACCGATCGGGGTCCGCTGCGGGGCCTCCATCGTCGGGGGTACGTCCGTGCTCGTCATCAGCGCTTCTTCCTGTGGATCAGGCGCGGGATCACGCGCCGGGCGGCGAGGGCGACGCCGGCGCCGAGCGCCGAACCCGTCGCCACGTCGGTCGGGTAGTGCACGCCCAGGACCAGCCGGGACAGTGCCATCACGGGCACGACGGCCAGCGGCGCGGCGGACCGCAGCAGCCCGCCGTAGAGCACGGCGGCGGCGGTGGTCGAGGTGGCGTGCGAGGAGGGGAAGGACAGCCGGCTCGGGGTGCCCACGAGCACCTCGACCGACGGGTGTTCGGGACGGGGCCGGCGCACGACGCGCTTGACCCCGATGGAGGCCCCGTGGGCGAAGGCAACGGCCGCGGCGGACCAGAGCCACTCGGCGCGCCGGCGGCGGTCGACGGCCGCACCGACGAGACCCAGCGCGAGCCAGCCGCCGGCGTGCTCGCCGAAGTGCGACATGCCCCGGGCCGCCGAGACCGTCCGCGGCCGGGCGATCCCGCGCTGGACGGCGGCCAGGACCTGCAGCTCGGGCGAGGCCGGTGCCACATCGGGCTCGAACGGCGCAACGGGGGGTACGGCGGGGACCGTGGGTGCGTCCGGCACGGCCGGTACGTCGAGCGACCGGTCGGTCACGGGCAGGCCTCCTCGCGCTCGCGGCGGGGTTTCCGCGGGCGCCGATCTGCGGGGTGTACGGCGCAGCCATGCTACGCGTCAGCCCCCGGCTCCCCGGTCCGGCGTGCCGGGGCGGATCGTCCCCGCTGGTCAGCCCCGGGTCAGAACCACCGCTCGAGGACCAGCGCGACACCGTCGTCGACGTTGGTCGCGGTGGTCTCGTCCGCCGCCGCGACGACCTCCGGGTGCGCGTTGCCCATCGCCACCCCGTGCCCGGCCCACCGCAGCATCGCCAGGTCGTTGGGCATGTCGCCGAACGCGACGACCTCGTCCGCCCGGATGCCCGCGAACTCCGGCGTGCGCTCCATGAGGTCGAGCAGTCCGGTGGCCTTCGAGACGCCCGCCGGCGCCACCTCGATCAGCCCGCCCGGGTGCGAGAAGGTGATGTCGACGGTGTCGCCGACCAGCGGTTCCAGCGCGGCGGCCATGGCGTCGCTCGACATCCCCTTGGCTCGGACGAGCAGCTTCACCGCGGGGTGGGACAGCAGCCGGTCGCGCTCCTCGGTCGGGGGCCCGCCCCCCGGCCAGGCGTGCTCGTAGTCAGGTTCGGCGACGAACTGGGCCACCTGGTCGTCGAACGCGTGCTCGCCCACCCGCTCCACCCCGAGGGTGGCACCCGGCAGGGCCTCGGCGACGGCCAGCTCGAGCCGGGTGAGGTCCTCCGGGTGCAGGGGGCGGGAGCCGACGATCCGGTCGGCCTCGACGTCGTAGAGCACCGCGCCGTTGGCGCAGACCGCGTACCGGACCACGCCGAGCTGCGTCGCCACGGGCGGGATCCAGCGCGGCGGGCGCCCGGTCACCAGGACGAACGGGACACCGCGGGCGACCAGCCTGCCGACCACGGCCGCGGTGCGGGGGCTGACCTCGTGGTCCTCGCCGAGCAGGGTGCCGTCGACGTCCGTCGCCACGAGGCGTGGGGCCTCCATTGACTACACCATCCACCCGGACACGCCCCCAGCGTACGGGCAGCGGCCGACGCGATCTCCGGGATAGCGTGCGCCTATGCGCGTGCTGCTGGTGTCGGCGCCGCTCACCGGGCACCTGCTGCCGATGCTGCCCCTCGGTGAGGCGCTGTGGGAGGCGGGGCACGACGTGCTCGTCGCCACCGGCGGGGACGCGATGGGCGCCGACACGGGCGACCTTCCGGTGATCGACATCGCGCGGGACCTCTCGTTCGCCCGGATCGCCGCGCGGAGCATGGCCGCCCATCCCCTCGACGCCCGCGCCGAGCTGGCCGGCACCGCGGGCACCCGGATGGTGGCCCGGCTGTTCGGGGCCGTGAACGAGGAGCTCACGGACGGGCTGGTGACCGTCGTCGAGCAGTGGCGGCCCGACGTCGTGGTCCACGAGCCGCTCGCGGTCGCCGCCGCCGTCGCCGCGGCCCGGTACGACCTGCCCACGGTGCTGCTGGAGAACTCGCTGTTCGACGGGCCGTCGCTGGTCCGGGTCACGTCGGAGTCGAAGATCATGCGGCGCGCCCTGCGCCGGCACGGGCTGGAGGATCGCGGGCTCCCGCCCCCCGAGGTGGTGCTGACGACGGCGCCGCGCAGCGTCGTCGGCGAGCGGACCGGGCTGCCGATGCGGCCGGTGCAGCGCGGCGGCGGGGAGATCCCGGCCTGGCTGCGGGTGCCGTCGGACGCGGCGGACCGGCCGCGCATCCTGGTCTCGCGCAGCACGGCGCCCGGCCCGGGTGCCGACCCCATGCCGGGTGCGCTGGCCGCCGCGGCGGAGGTCGACGCCGAGATCGTGCTGGTCCGACCGGAGCCGCGGATCGAGCGCCGGGCGCGCGACGTGGACCGGGTCCGGACGGTCGGGTGGGTGCCGCTGGTCGACGTCATGCCGCTCTGCGCGGCGATCGTCCACCACGGCGGTTCGGGCACCGCGATGGGCGCGCTGTCCGCCGGGATCCCGCAGCTCGCGGTGCCCGGGGCCGGGGACCGGCGGCACAACGCCGAGCTCATCGCGCGGCGCGGGGCGGGCCTGTCCGGGAAGGTGACCGCCGAGGCGCTGCGCCGGCTGGTCGCCGACGGCGAGCTGGCCGCCAACGCCCGCGAGGTCCGGACCGAGCTGGAGGCGATGCCGCCGCCCGAGGCCCGGGTGCCGGACGTGGCCGCCCTCGGCTGAGGCTCGTTTCCGCTGCTCATCCGTGGTGGTGAGTGGCGGGCGCCCCTCTAGGGGCAGTTGCCGCTCACGGTTCCCAGGCCAGCAGCGCCGTCCGGAGCAACGCGGCCAGCGACTCGCGCTGGGCCGGGGTGAGGGCCTCGAGCAGCTCGGCCTCGGCGGCGAGCTGGCGCGGGAGGACCTCGTCGACCAGGCGTTCACCCGACGGGGTCAGCGCGACCCGGGCGGCGCGGGCGTCGTCGGGGTCCGGGGTGCGGGTGACCAGGCCCGCGGCGGTGAGCTTGTGCAGCCGCTTGGTGGTCGCGGCCGGCGAGCCCACCACCCCGGCGGTGAGGTCTCCGGGACGCAGCGGGGCGTCGTTGCGGCGCAGCTGGCTGAGGACGTCGAACTCGGCGCGGGTCACGCCGGCGTCGGCCAGCCAGTCGTCGGCCGCCTGCTGGAGGAACCGCGCGGCCCGCAGGATCCGCCCGACGACGGCGATGGGCTCGGTGTCCAGGTCAGGGCGCCGGTCCGCCCAGACCGCCCGGATCTCGTCGATCGCGTCACGGTTCGCCGTCATCGGCTTCCCCTTTCGTACACCCGTGAAGTAAATTGCTACACCGGTGAAAGGAGTATGCGTGCAGGGGACGCTGGTCCGTGAACTGGTCCGCTTCGAGGCCCACGCCGGGGCGCACCGGCCCGCGCTGCGGTGCGGGATCTCGGTGGGCGTCCCGATGCTGGTGCTGCTCGCGCTGGGCCGGCTGGACCTGCTCGGGGCGGCCACCTTCGGCGCCTTCGCCGCCATCTACGGCCGGAACCTGACGGTCCCGGCGCGGACGGGGGTGCAGGCGGTCACCGGCCTCGGGCTGGTCGCGAGCGTGGCCGTCGGGCTGCTCGCCGCGCACCTGCCCGCCTCCCCCTGGCTCGCGCTGCTCGCCCTGGTGGGGGTGGCCGTCGCCGGCACGATCGGCGGCGAGGTGGTCGGCTGGAAGCCGGGCGGGCCGCTGTTCTTCGTGTTCGCGGCCGGCGCGTTCGCCGGCGCCCCTCCGCTCGGTCTCGCCGCGTCGTTGCAGGTCGTGTCCGTCGCCGCGGGCTCGGCGGGGTTCGCAGTGCTCGTCGGGAGCGCCGGCGCGCTGCTGCCCGGGCACGTCCGGCGGCGGGCGCCGCTGGTCGCGGTCCCACTGCGCGAGGCCGTGCGCCGGGAGATCGTGCTCGAGGTGCTGCTGACCTGCGCGGTCACCGCGCCGCTCGCGGTGCTGCTCGGGGTGGAGCACCTGTACTGGGCGCTGGTCGCGGCCGTCGTCCCGCTGTCCGTGCCGGGCTCCCGGGCCCGGGTGACCCGGGGCGTGATGCGCATCGGCGGCACGCTGGGCGGGCTGGCCGTCGCCGCGGTCCTGCTGGCCCTGCACCTGCCGGGGTGGGCGATCGTCGTCACGGCGGTGGTGCTGCAGACCGGGGCGGAGCTGCTGGTGATGCGGAACTACGCGATCGCGCTGCTGCTCATCACGCCGCTCGCGCTGGTCGTCGGCACGACGATGCATCCGGCCGACACCGCGACCCTGCTCACCGACCGGCTCGTCGCCACGGTGGTCGGGGTGCTGGTGGCGCTGGCCGTCCTGGGCCTGCGCGGCCGTGCACGGGCCCGCCGCGCCGGGTACCCGGAGGGATGAGCACGCCTCAGGACACCGTGACCGCGCTGCTCGACGAGGCCGGCGAGACCTACGCCGAGCAGGCCGGGATCACGCTCAAGGACACCCCCGCACCGCTGTACCGGCTGCTGGTGCTCGCGGTGCTGCTCTCGACCCGCATCCGGGCGGACATCGCCGTCGGCGCGGCGCACGAGCTCGTCCGCTCCGGCATGGGCACGCCCGAGAAGATGCGCGACGCGAGCTGGCAGGACCGCGTCGACGCCCTCGGCCGCGCCCACTACACGCGCTACGACGAGAGCACCGCGACCGCCCTCGGCGAGGGCGCCGAGCTGCTGCTCGACCGGTGGAAGGGCGACCTGCGGCGGCTGCGCGAGGAGGGCCGCGGCGACCCGGCCCACCTCCGCGAGCTGCTCACGGAGTTCCCCCGGCTCGGGCCGACCGGCGCGGACATCTTCTGCCGCGAGGCCCAGGCCGTGTGGCCCGAGCTGCGTCCGGCCCTCGACGGCAAGGCGCGGCAGGGCGCCGAACGCCTGGGCCTGCCGACCGATCCCGACGACCTCGCCGCGCTCGTCCCCGACGACAGGCTCGCGCACCTCGCGGCCGCGCTGACCCGCGCGGCGCTGGCGAAGGACGTCGTCGCGAAGGTGCGCGAGGACGCGTGACCCGGCTCAGATGATCGCGACGGCCACCACGAGGCCGAGCGCCACGTGCGCGGCCGCGACCACCCATGCCTCGGCGTTGAGCTCGTCGGCCGCCAGCACCTCGCCGATCCGGATGCCGGTGACCCACTCCAGCAGCCGCACCGCCGCGACCTGCGCGATGATCCCGACCAGGCCGAAGATCAGGGCCGCGAGCAGCCCCTCGGCCAGCAGGCCCGAGGCGCTCCAGATCGCCACGACCACGATGAACGCCATCGAGATCATCCCGGCGGCGGTCACCAGCACCGCGCCCGGGCGGCCGTCGCGGACCAGCCGGTTCAGCTTGCCGGGTGTGGTGATGTCGATGGCCCAGAAGCCGATGAGCATGAGCAGCGCGCCGAGCAGCGCGTAGAGCAGGATCGCGCCGACGCCACGGCCGATGTTCGCGAAGTACACCGCATCGAGGGCGAGGGTCATGGGGTCCTCCGGGAGGAAGGGGACGGGGAGCGGGGTGCGGGGCGAGGATCAGTCCTCGGGGATGCGGTGCGGCACGAACGCGGCGCCGTCGTCCGTCACCAGTCCGGCGGTCTCGCGGATGCCGAGGCCGGCCGAGCCGTCGCCCACGATCCACGCGCCCAGCGCGGGCCGGAAGCCGTCGAACTCGGGCAGCGGGTCGAAGAGCTGGTAGACGTAGCCCTCCTCGCCGTACACGCCGCCGGTCGAGACCTGCGAGCCGGGCGAGACGATGTCGACGTTCGCGCCCTCGCGGCCCAGCAGCGGCTTGCGCACGTACTCCGTGAGCAGGCCCGGGTCGTGCAGGTACGCGGGCAGCAGGTTCGGGTGCCCGGGGTACATCTCCCACAGCACGGCGAGGATCGCCTTGTTCGACAGCAGCGTCTTCCACAGCGGCTCGAGCCAGAGCGTCTCGGGCAGGCTGCGCACGACGTGCTTGCCGAACTCCTCGGCGAGGATCCACTCCCAGGGGTAGAGCTTGAACACCGTGGCGATCGACGCCTCGGCGAGGTCGACGAAGCGGTCGAGGTCGACGTCCCAGCCGAGGTCCTCGATGCGCAGGCCCACCGTGTCGAGGCCGGCCTCCGCCGCGGTCTCCTGCAGGTACCCGACGGTCACGTGGTCCTCGCCGGTGGAGTCGCCGCCGGACCAGGTGAAGTGGACCTCGGAGCCCGGCAGCGTGCCCTTGATCTCGCCCCACCGCTCGACCAGGCGCTCGTGCAGCGAGTTCCACTGGTCGTCGTCCGGGTGGGTGTCCTTGAGCCAGTACCACTGAAGGATCGACGCCTCGAGCAGCGTGGTCGGGGTGTCTGCGTTGTACTCCAGCAGCTTGGCCGGGCCGGAGCCGTCGTAGCGCAGGTCGAAGCGGCCATAGACGTGCGGGTCGTGCCGCTTCCACGAGGCCGCGACCTTCTCCCACGCCCACTCGGGCAGGGCGAAGTCGCGGAACCGCTCGGTGGTGACGATGTGGTCGACTGCCTCCAGGCACATCGAGTGCAGCAGCTCGACGTCCGCCTCGAGGGAGAGGATCTCGTCCATCTCGAAGACGTAGTGCACCGACTCGTCCCAGTAGGGACGCGCCAGCCCGTTCCGGTCCCGCCCCGGGGCGTCGTACACCAGCCCCTGGTCGCGGACGATCTGCTGCCAGCCGGGGCGCGCGGCCCCGCGTTCACGGCGCACCGCTCAGCTCCCGCTGCTTCCGCCGGACTTCCCGCCCGACGACGAGGACCCGCCCGACGTGCCCTTCGACCCGCCGGAGGACGAACCGCCGTTGCTCACGCCGAGGCCGCCGCGCGAGATCGTCTTGCCCGAGGGCGTGCGGACGGTCCCGTTCTGGGGCACGGTCGTGGTCCCGCCGGTGGCGACCTGGCCGATGTTGCCCGTGCCGCCGTAGTTGTAGTGGTACTGGCGGCCGCCGGTCCCGATGAAGATCGGGAAGAAGCCGCCACCGCCGTAGTAGGTGTTGTTGCTGGCCGAGGCGGGGGTCACGCAGTTCGCGTCGTCGACGACCACGTTGTTCTCGTCGACGCAGCGGGCCTCGACCTCCTCGTCGTCCGAGGCCACGGCGTACCCGACGGCGATCAGCGCGACCACGCCGACCACGACGCCGGAGCCGATGAGGATCCGCTTGCGCTTCTTCCGGCGCCCGGCGTCCTCCTCCGCCTGCCGGGCCTCCTCGGCACGGCGGCGGGCGCCCTGCTCGCGGGCGCGCTTCTCGGCGAGGGTGGGTTCACGGGGCGTGGTGGAGGCGTCCTGCTGCGCCATGCGCCCGCGGACCCTCTCGACGGGCCGGGTCTCCCCGGTCTCGTCCGGCGGCCCGGGCTGGTCCCGGCCGTCGTTCTCCGTCATGCGTCCACCCCCGCCGCGCACCGTATCCGGTCGGGGCGGACGTGCGGAACCGCCCTCGGTCTCGGCTCGGTATCGACCCGACCAAGATCGTGACACCGTTCACCCGACCCGGGAGGCCTCCCGTCGCGCAGGATCACCGGATCGGGGTTCCTCGTCGTCCCCCGGCGACACCTCGCAGCACACGCCCGACCGATGACCGAGCGACGGCGGCACCGGATCGGGGTCGCCCGGACGGGGACGGCAAGATGGTCGCCGACATGGACGAGCTCCCCACCCCGTCCGGCGGCCGCTCCCCCCTCGCCGTCGCCGACCGCCCGGCCCGCTCCCCGCGGACGAGCCCGCCCGCGCCACCCCGCCGGGGTGCGCGCCTGCCGGGCCGCCGCCAGGCGCGGCGGATCGTCGCGGCCGTACTCGTGGGCGCCGGGGTGATGCTCGGCGTGGCCACGCTCGACACCGTCGCCGGCGCCACCGTGCCGGTGCTCGGCTCGCTGGCCGCGCTGCCCTCGCCCAACGGCACCTCGGCGGACGTCCAGGACATCCCGCCGCCGCCGACCACCCCCGGCACCTGCCTGAACTGGGCCCGCGCCGACGCCGCGGACACCGCGGTCGTCGACTGCGCGCAGCCGCACCTGTTCGAGCAGTCGGGCACGGTCCAGCTCGCCGACCAGCAGGCCCTGCCGGACGACGCGACGATGCGCCAGCTCGTCAACGAGCGGTGCACCCCGGTCGTCCTGCAGTACCTGGGCGGCAAGTTCGACCCCAACGGCAAGTTCCGGGTGGGCGCCCTCAAGCCGTCGCAGAAGAAGTGGGACGAGGGCGACCGCGAGCTGCGCTGCGGCGTGCAGAGCGCCTCGCGCTCCGGCGCGCTCTACCCGCTGACCGGCAAGGCCGCCGACCAGGACCAGTCCGGGGTGTACGAGCCCGGGACCTGCCTGGCGATCGACGGGCCGCGGGTCGGCGACCCCACGGACTGCGCGGGGCCGCACGCGGTGGAGACGGTCGGCGTCGTCGACCTGTCCCAGAAGTTCCCGGAGGGCTTCCCCGCGGTCGGCGACCAGGACGGGTTCCTGCAGCCCGAGTGCAGCCGGATCGCGGGCGAGTACGCCGGCGGCCCGCAGGTCATCACGGACAAGAAGCTCACCGTCTACTGGGACAACATCACCGAGGACTCCTGGAACGCGGGCACCCGCAAGGTCAACTGCAACCTGGCGGCGCTGCTGCCGGACCGCAGCGGGTTCGCGCCGGTGACCGGTCCGGTGAAGGGCGCCGTGACCGTCGGCGACCAGCCCGCGCCGCCCGCGACCACCACGCCGAAGCCGGGCGTCCCCGCCCCGCCGACGCAGTCCACCACGCCGACCACGGACCCGAGCGCGCCGCCGTCGAGCTCGGACCCGGCGGCTCCGCCGAGCACCGAGGCGCCCGCGCCGTCGGAATCCGAGTCGGCGGCGCCCGCGCCGCTGCCGGTGGAGGTCCCTGCGGCACCCTGACGTCGTGGTGGAGATGAGCCGGGCCCGGTTCGACGAGCTGGTGTCCGACGCCCTGGACACGATCCCCCGGCGGCTGACCGCGGCGATGGACAACGTCGTGGTGCTGGTCGAGGACCGGCATCCCGACGAGCCGGGGCTGCTGGGGCTGTACGAGGGCGTCGCGCTCACCGACCGGACCAGCGACTACGGCGGCGTCCTGCCCGACCGCATCACCATCTTCCGGGACGCCGTGCTGGACATCTGCGCGACCGAGGAGGAGGTCGTGCACGAGGTCGCCGTGACGGTGGTGCACGAGATCGCCCACCACTTCGGGATCGACGAGCACACGTTGCACGAGCTCGGCTGGGGCTGACCCCGTGAGTGCCGAGTGACCCTAGAGGGGCAGCCGGCACTCACGACCCCCGCTGAGCTGCGCAGATCCGGTCAGGGGGCGTAGGCGCGCAGGAACGCGTCGACGCCGGTCGCGACGATCGTGTCGATCTCCGCCTTCGGCACCGGGAGCGCGCCGTGGAAGGACCGGCTGGTCACCTCGCCCGCCGCGAGCAGCACGAGGTGGCGGGCCGTGCGGTGCGGGTCCGCCTCGCGCAGCCTGCCCTCCGCCATGAACCGCGCGAGGTGCCCGGTCAGCGCGCGCTGCACCCGTCGCGGGCCGGTCTCCTGCCAGGCCTCGAGCGCCTCGGCGGGGATGTGCAGCACCTCGGCCTGGATCTGCCGGACGAGCGCGAAGTGCTCCGCCGCCGTGGGCTGCGCGTGGGCCCGGCCGAAGGCGAGCAGCGCCTGCTCCAGCGCCTCCGGACCCTCGCCGACGTGCGCGAGGTGGCGGTCCATCTCGGCGATCTGCTCCTCGGCGACCCGCTGCGCACTCTCCTGGATCACCGTCTCGAACAGCGCCGCCTTGTCACGGAAGTGGTTGTAGATCGTCCGCGTGGAGACCCCGGCCTCCCGGGCGATGAGGTCGATGCTCGCGCGGGTGTAGCCCTCGCGCGCGAACACGGCGAGCGCGCCGCGCAGGATCGCCCGCCGCTTGTCCGCGAGCCCCCGGCGCATCCCGGTCCCGACCGTCGTCACGGTCGACTTCCTACCGGATGCAACGAGCGTTGTCACTTTGCCATGCACGTTGTACTTTACCGGTCGTGAACAGCGACATCAGGATCGGGATCATCGTGGGCAGCACGCGCCCGCAGCGTCGGGGCGGGATCGTGGCGGGCTGGGTCCAACGGGTCGCCGAGGCCCACGGCGCGACCGTCGAGCTCCTCGACCTGGCCGCCTTCGACCTGCCCATGCTCGACGAGCCGAGCCCGGCGATCCACGGCGACTACACCGGCCCGCACACCCTGCGCTGGGCCGCGGCGGTCGCGGCCTGCGACGCCTTCGTCTTCGTCGTCCCGGAGTACAACCACTCCTTCCCGGCCGCGGTGAAGAACGCGATCGACTACCTGTTCGCCGAGTGGAACGACAAGGCCGCCGGCCTGGTCGGGTACGGCGTGCAGGGCGGGGTCCGGGCCGTCGAGGCGCTGCGGCCGGTGCTGGCCGAGGTCGGGATCGCCGACGTCCGGACGCAGGTCTGCCTCAACCTCATGACCGACTTCGTGCTCACGGGCCCGACCGACGTCGGCCGGATCGCCGCGGCCGAGCACCAGGAACCGATACTGCGCCGGATGCTCGACGAGGTCACCGCCTGGGCCGGTGCCCTGCGGAGCCTCCGAGCCCCGGTGTGACGATCCGGGACCCCGCGACCCGGAGGATCGCCGCGGTCGTGGTGCTGGGGGCCCTGCTCTCGATGCTCGACGCGACGGTGGTCGCCGTCGGGCTGGAGTCGATGGCCCGCGACCTCGGCGCCGGCCTGGGTGCCGCACAGTGGATCGCGCACTCCTACCTGCTCGCGCTGGCCGTGGCGTTGCCCGCGTGCGGGTGGCTGGGCCGTCGGATCGGCGCCGGGCGGCTGTGGGTGCTCGCGCTCGCCGGGTTCACGGCGGCCTCGCTGCTCTGCGCCGCTGCACCGACTCTCGGGCTGCTGGTGGCCGCGCGGGTGCTGCAGGGAGTGGCGGCGGGGTTCCTCGTGCCGACCGGGCAGGCGCTGCTGGGCCAGGCCGTCGGGCCGGACCGGCTCGGCCGGGTGATGGCGGTGCTCGGGTCGGTGGTCAGCCTCGGCCCGGCGCTCGGCCCGGTCGTGGGCGGCGTGCTGCTCGACGTGGCGTCCTGGCCGTGGCTGTTCCTGGTCAACCTGCCGATCGGCGTGGTCGGGCTCGTCGCGGGGCTGCGCGTGCTGCCGCGCGGGGTGCCGACGCGCACCGGGACGCTCGACGTCGTGGGCCTGCTCCTGGCGGGGATCGGCCTGTCCGCGCTGGTGTACGGCCTCACGGCGTGGGGCGAGCAGGGCGCGCCCGCCGTCGTGGGCGGGACGGTGCTCGGTGGAGGAATCGCGCTCGTCCTGTTCGTGGCGCGGTCGCTGCGCCGCCCGCACCCGCTCACCGACCTGCGCCTGTTCGCCGACCGCCGGTACGCCACCGCGACCCTCTGCAGCACCCTCACCGGCGCGTCGCTCTTCGGCACCGTGCTGGTCTTCCCGCTGCTCCTGCAGCTCGGCCGCGGCACCGACACGACCGGCACCGGCCTCGCGCTGCTCTCCTACGGGCTCGCGACGGCGGTGTCGACGCCCCTGGCCGGCCGGCTCACCGACCGTGTCGGCGGCGGCGTCGTCGCGACGGCGGGCTGCGCAGGGCTGGTGCTCACCGCGCTCCCCTTCGCAGTCGCCGAGCCGGGGCCGGTGCTCCTGCAGGTGTTGCTGGTCCTGCGCGGGATCGCGATCGGCTTCGCGGCCATCCCACCCACGGTCGCGGCCTACGCGGCGGTGCGGCCGGAGCAGCTGCCGGACGCGACGACCCAGCTCAACGCCCTGCAGCGGGTCGGCGGGGCGGTGGGCGGCGCACTGGTGGCCACCACCCTGGCGGCGCTGCTGCCGCACGGCGCGGGGCCGGCCTTCGCCGCGGTGTTCTGGCTGCTCGCGGGCCTGGGGGCGGTCGCCCTGGTCCCGGCGGCCCTCCTCGCCCGGAGTCCGGTCACCGCCACGGGTCGGTGATCTCCCGCAGGTCGGCGAGGAGGGTGCGGAGCTGCGCCATCCGCCGCGCGCCGAGGTGCGCGGTCCACTCCGCCTCCACCTCCGCGACGATCCCGCGGGACACCTCCACGCTGCGTGCGCCCCGCTCCGCGACCCGGACGAGGCGGGCCCTGCCGTCGGCCGGATCGGGCACGCGCTCGACGTACCCGGCACGTTCCAGCTGGTCGACGAGGAAGCTCGCGCTCTGCTTGGTGATCCCGGCCTGCTCGGCCAGCTCGGTCGTGCGGCTGCCGCCGGGGGCGATCCGCTGGAAGACACGGGCCTGGGCGGGGGTGAAATCGTCGAACCCGGCCGCAGCCAGACCCTCGAACACGCGGAACTCGAGAGCCCGGTAGGGCAGGAAGAGCAGCAGCCCGGTGTTCAACGACTCCGTCACGCTTGACGATCCTACGAGATGGTAAGAGACTCTGACGAAGTTGGTCAGTTTCTCTGACTGAATCGGGGTGGCCGATGGAGCGCGACGAGAAGTGGGCGGTGATCGCCGGACGCCGGCGGGAGCTCGCCGACCTGCTGGCCGGGCTGCACGAGGAGGAGTGGGAGCGCCCCTCGCTCTGCTCGGAGTGGCGGGTCCGCGACGTCGCCGCGCACGTCGCGCTCACCCCGCAGTCGCCGGGCATGCTGCGCATCCTCGCCGCGGGCGTGCGCGCCGGCGGCGACCTCCAGGCCGTCAACAGGGACCTCTCGCTGGCGCACGCGCGGCGCCCCACCACCGAGCTCGTCGCCGAGCTGCGGGAGCTCGCCGACAGCCGCGCCCGACCGGCGATCACGACGCTGGACAACCTGCTGTTCGACGTCCTGGTGCACGTCCAGGACATCGCCCTGCCCCTCGGGCGCGCGGTGCCGATGCCGCTCGCCGCGGCGCGGGAGGGGCTGGACCGGGTGTGGCGGATGGGCTGGCCCTTCTGGGCGCGGCGGCGCTTCCGTGGCACGCGGCTCGTGGCCACGGACGTCGACTGGACCGCGGGCGACGCCGACGGCGCGGAGGTCCGCGGGCCCGCCGCGGCCCTGCTCCTGCTGCTCACGGGGCGCAGCGCGGCCGCGCTGCCCCGACTCGCCGGGGACGGGCTCGTCCGGCTCGCCGCACCCTGACGGCCTCCGGGGGGTGGCCGTCAGGGCGCCCGCGTCAGTGCGCCTCGGGTGCGGCGCCCGCCGTGACGTCGCCGACCAGCGCGGGACCGGAGTCCCACAGCTCCAGCGCCCACCCGGTCTCGACGGACCGGTCGCGGCGCAGCACCACCCGGCCGGCGTTGGGCACGTACCGGGTCTCGGCGGTGTCGCCGAGCAGCGCGGCGGCGGCGAGCCGGATCGCGGCGCCGTGGCTCACCAGGACGACCATCCCGCTCGGCCCGTAGGCCCGCTCCGTCTGCTCGACGATCCGGTCGACGGCCGGCAGGTACCGGGCGCGCAGGTCCAGGGCCGACTCCCCGCCCGGCAGGGTGCGCGCGAGGTCGCCGCCCCACCAGGCGTCGTACACCTCGTCGAACTCCCGGCGGGCGGGCTTGTCGGAGCGGCCCTCCAGCTCGCCCACGAAGATCTCGTGCACCCCGTCGACCACGGTCACGCCCAGCCCGTGGGCCAGCGCGACCGGCTCGGCGGTCTGCCGGGCGCGGATCGCCCGGGAGGCGTGCACCGCGCGGATCGGCCAGTCCGCGATCAGCTCGGCGACGCCCGCCGCCTGGGCCCGGCCCGTCTCGTTGAGCGGCGCCCCGGGCGGGACGGTGTCCAGCGCCCGCGCGACGTTGGCGTCCGTCTGACCGTGCCGCAGCAGGACCAGGCGCAGCTCGTCCTGCTCGGGCTCCTCGGGGGTCATGTCCACTCTCCGTTCCGCACTCCCTGCAGCCACTCCTGTGCCGCCCGGTACGCCGCCGCGTCGGCCCCGTGCAACGGGACCGCGGGCGCCCCGACCCCCTCCACCGGCTCGGGCGCGCCGGCCGCCCGTGGGTAGGAGCCGAGGAACCGGACGCGGTCGCAGCGGCGGTGCAGCGCGGCCAGCGCCTCGCCCATCGCCGGGTCCGCGACGTGCCCGCTGCAGTCGAGGTGGAACCAGTAGTCCGCGTGCCGGTCCTTGATCGGGCGGGACTCGATGCGGGTCAGGTCGATCCCGCGCACGGCCAGCTCGGTGAGCAGCCCCAGCAGCGAGCCGGGCCGGTTCTCCGTGGTCAGGGCCAGGGTCGTGCGGTCGTGCCCGGTGGCGGGCGGCGGCGTGCCGGGCCGGGTGACGAGCACGAAGCGGGTGACCGCGCCGGCGTTGTCGGCGATGTCGTCGGCCAGGACCTCGAGCCCGTGCTGCTCCGCGGCCAGCGGCGACGACACGGCGGCGTCGACCTCGCCGCGCGCGACCTGCGCCGCACCCTCCGACGTGGAGGTGGCCACCCGCACGTCCGCCTCCGGCAGGTGCGCGGCGATCCAGCCGCGGGTCTGCGCGATGCCGTGGCCGTGCGAGGCGACGGACCGGACCCCGGCGAGGGTCGTGCCGGCGCGGCCGAGCAGGACGAACCGCACGGGGATGACCGCCTCGCGGACGATCACCAGCGGCGGCTCCTCCACCAGCCCGTCGAGCACGGGCGGGACGGCGCCCTCCACGCTGTTCTCGATCGGCACACAGCCCGCGTCGACGGTGCCCTCGCGCACGGCGCGGAGGACGGCCGGGTTGCCCGGCAGCGGCACCAGCTCCGCGTCCTCGGACTCCGGCAGCGTGCGCAGCGCCTGCTCGGTGAAGGTGGCGTGCGGGCCGAGGAAACCGATGCGGGATCGGGGACGGGGCACGATCGGCCAGCCTAGTCGGGCCGCCGGCGGCCGCCGCGCTGCCCCGTCCCGACCAACGGAGAGGGCCGGAGGGCCGAACTTCGCGATCCGGTCGAACCGGCGCGCCCTCGCGCTCGTAGGTCAGGACAGGGAGTCGCGATCCGAGGTGACGGGGGGTCTTCGGTGCGCGGACGCCCCCAGGGGTCGCCGGACCCCGCGCCCGGGGTCCGGCGGCTCACCGACGCGCCTACAGCAGGCCGAGGGTGGCGAACTCGCTGATCGACATCGGGTCGGGGTCGATCCCGCAGCAGGTGAACAGCCCGCGCACCGTGTCGACCGTGCGTCCGGACAGCGCCTCGGCCTCGGCGACGAGCGCCTGCCCGTCCGTCTCGCGGAGGGCGTCGGCCACGGTGCCCGCGCCGCCGGTGCCCAGCTCGCGGGCGACGGCGAGCAGCAGGTTGAGCACGCCGTGGCGGCCCCGGTCCGTCTCGTTCTCCGGCATCGGCCGGACGGCCTCGCGCAGCCCGATCGCGGTGAACCCGCGCCCGGCCCCCACGGTGACCTGCAGGAACCGCTCGACCTCGGCGACCGACGGCACGTCCGACTGGCGCGGACCACCGCAGCGCAGCTTCGGGGTGCACCCGTGCTCGGCGACCCGCTGCACGGCGTCGAGCCAGGCGTCGATCTCCTCGGCGGTGCCGCCGAGCGGGCGCCGCGGCTCGACCACGGGCGTGACCTCGTCCGGCACGAACTCGGACACGCGTTCGAGCCAGACGGCGTCGACGTCCGGCGGCGCGGCCGTCTCGACCGTGCGCGGCGTGAGCAGGCTCGACCGGGAGAAGACCGTGGACAGCGCCTTCGGCACCGCGCCGAGCCCGGTGTCCACGACCAGCGAGAGGTCGACGGGCCGCGACGGCGCCGAGCGGGCCAGCTCGGTGACCAGGGCGGGCAGGCGCGAGACGGGGCAGACCAGGTGACCGATCATGCCCCCGTAGGCCCCGTCGCGGGCCGACAGGTAGCGGGCCACCACGGCGTCGATGCTCGGGGCGACCATCCGCGGCTGGACGAGGCTCGCGTCGTCGACCAGGCCGGCGAGCAGGGGACGGATCGGCCACGGGTCGGCGGAGGATCCCGAGGGCACGGTCGTCACGGGTACGCACGCTAACCCGCCGTTCACACGGGCCCGACAAGGGGTGGCGCTCCGGCCCTGGACAGGCTCGTCGTCCGGCAGCTAACTTAGCCTCACCTAACTCGGAGGTGAGCTACGTGGGACAGACCCGGCTCCGGCGTCCGCCGGCACCTGCGGACGCCGAACGCGCCCGGAGCGTCGCGGCGCGCGGCGGGGAGGCGGCACTGGTCGGGACGGGCGGACCGGAGCCCGTCGTGCCGCTGGTGCACCACGTCCACGCCGACGGCTCGGCCGTCGTGCTGCTGCCCGACGAGTCGCCGGTCCTCGAGGCGATCCGCACCTCGGACCGGGGCGAGATCCCGGTGATGCTCGAGCTGACCGACCGCGCGCCGGTCGAGCTGCGCGAGCCGGTCCGCGCGCTGCTGTGGATCAGCGGCTGGCTCCGGATCCCCGACGCGATCTCGGCCCGCCGGGCCGCGATGCAGGTCGCCGACGTCGCGCCGCACCCGCGGCTGCTCGACCTGGGCCACGGCGCCACGCTGGTGAAGCTCACCCCGAGCTCGGCCGTGCTGGCCGACGCCGAGGGCACGGCCGCGCTCGCGCCCGTCGACCTGGCCGCCGCGCGTCCGGACCCGTTCTGCCGGATGGAGGACCACTGGCTGTCGCACCTCGAGGAGGCGCACCCCGAGGTCTTCGACGCGCTCGCGCGGCACCTGCCGGCGCCGCTGCGCTGCACGATGGGTGCGCGCGTGCGCCCGCTCGGCGTGGACCGGTGCGGGCTGCGGCTGCGGGTGGAGACGCCGGAGGGCGACCACGACGTGCGGCTCGCGTGGCCGCAGGAGGCCACGACGGCCGAGGAGCTGCGCGTGCAGCTCGGGCTGCTGGTCGGGTGCCCGTTCCGCCAGGTCGGCGGCGGCGCGCACGACCGGGTCGA
Source organism: Pseudonocardia halophobica (assembly GCF_027922425.1). Lineage (GTDB taxonomy): Bacteria > Actinomycetota > Actinomycetes > Mycobacteriales > Pseudonocardiaceae > Pseudonocardia > Pseudonocardia halophobica. The sequence continues at coordinate 105,091 of NZ_BSFQ01000001.1, forward strand.
CGAGGCCGTCGACGAGGCCTGAGCTACGCCTCCTGCTGCAGGGCGCGCTCCCGCTCCTGCACCCGGTGGGTGACCTTGCGCTCGGCGATGAACGAGCAGATCGGGATCGTGCCCGCGAGCAGCACCAGCAGCGCGAACACCGGCGTGAACCGTGCGCGCTCGGCCAGCACCAGCGTGGCCACGATGTAGGCCATGTAGAGGAAGCCGTGCAGCATGCCGATGATCGCCGTGGGCCGCGGGTCGCCGGCGAAGTACTTCATCGGCATGGCGTAGAACACGAGCAGCAGCAGCCCCACGCCGGTGATGTAGGCGAACACGCGGTACAGCGGCAGCCGCCACCCGACGGGTCGCCGGGCGGTGGACGTCCTGGGGCTGGTCACGCCTCGACTCTAACCGCGGCGGCTCACCGCTCGTCCGCGGTCTCCCGGTCCCGGGCGACGCCGTGAGCGGCGTCGCGGGCGGCCAGGCCGGCCAGCATCCGGTTGTACTCGGCCAGGCCGGGCGCCTCCGCGTCGGTGACGGGGGCCGGCGCGGCGACGGGGCTTCGGGTGAAGGGGCTGGCGTCCCACGGCGGCGGGGCGTCGTCGGCACTCGTCCCGGCCCGGACGTCCGCGCCGGTCCCGGCGCCGGTGTCGGCGCCGGCTTCCAGCGGGGCGGGCTCGGGTGGTGTGGGAACCGTCTCGGGCTCCGCAGCCGCGGGCCCCTCGGCCGCCGCGGTCTCCCGGTGCTCCAGTAGCTCCAGCCGCAGGAAGCGCCACCACATGTAGGCGAAGAACACGGCGAAGATGGGCCACTGGATGCCGTAGCCGACGTTCAGCGCGGAGCCCAGCGCCGATCCGGCGCGGTCCCACTGCCAGATCGCGGCGAGCACGCACCCGGCCACCGCGAGGATCGCCAGCACGTGCCAGAGGATCCAGCGGGGGGACAGGACCACGCGCCACACGCCGCCCACGATACGCGGTCCGGCGCAGGCCCCGGCCGCCCTCGCCGCGCCCGGGTGACCACCGGCGAGGAGGCCGCGCACGGGGTCCGGTACCTGCGGCGGCGGTGGGCGGTAGTTTCGGGTCGTGGCGGCAGGTCGGGTCGGGCGGTGGCTCGCGGCCCCGCCGTCCGGGATCGCGGAGGTCACCGATCCCCGGGCGCGCCGGCTGATCGGGCTGGAGATCGCCGTGGTGCTCACGGTGACGCTCGGGCTCTCCGCCCTGCGCAGCGCCCTGTCCCTGATCGACGCGCTCCTCTCCCCCACTCCCCTGTCGGAGCAGCAGGTCGCACTCAACGCCCCCGCGGCCCAGGCCGACCTGGTCGACCTCGCGCTGCAGCTGGTCCGGGTGCTGCAGCTCGTCGGCTGGGGCGCCCTGGCGGCGTACCTGCTGCTGCGGGCCGGGATCCCGCTCGCGCGGATCGGGCTGGACCGGACGCGCCCCGGGAGGGACGCGCTCGGCGCCGTGGGGCTGGCCGCGCTCATCGGCATCCCCGGCCTCGGGCTCTACCTGCTGGCCCGGGCCCTCGGCGTGAGCCTCGACGTGGCCCCCAGCACGCTCGACGACGTCTGGTGGCGCACCCCCGTCCTGATCCTCGCGGCCGCGGCGAACGCCTGGGCCGAGGAGATCGTGATGATCGGGTACCTGCTGACCCGGTTGCGCCAGCTCGGCTGGTCGGCCGACCGCTCGGTGCTCGCGGCCGCGGTGCTGCGCGGGGCGTACCACCTGTACCAGGGCGTGGGCGGGTTCGTCGGGAACCTGGTGATGGGGCTGGTGTTCGGGCGGGTGTGGCAGCGGACCGGCCGGCTGTGGCCGCTGGTGGGGGCGCACGCGCTGATCGACGTCGTGGCCTTCGTGGGGTACGCCCTGCTGCCCGCGAACCTTCGCCCGTAGGGTCGCCGAGGTTACCCTTCCCGGGTGTCCGACTCGAAGTTCCTCGCCCTGCTCAAGGACCAGATCCGCAGCGAGTTCACGGCCTCGCAGCAGTACACGGCCGTCGCGGTGTGGCTCGACGGGGAGGACCTCCCCCAGCTGGCCGCGCACTTCTACGCCCAGGCGCTCGAGGAGCGCAACCACGCGATGAGCATGGTGCAGTACATCCTGGACACCCACGAGCGCGTGCAGATCCCGGGGATCGACGAGGTCCGGAACGACTTCGCGACGGTCGAGGACGTCGTCTCGCTGGCGCTCGAGCAGGAGAAGCGGGTCACCGAGCAGATCACCACGCTGGCCCGCACCGCGCGCGACGAGGGCGACTACCTCGGCGAGCAGTTCATGCAGTGGTTCCTCAAGGAGCAGGTCGAGGAGGTCGCGTCGATGTCGACGCTGCTCACCGTGGCGCGCCGGGCCGGCGACAACCTCTTCCACATCGAGGACTTCGTGGCCCGCGAGCTCACGAAGGGCGAGGCGGCGGACCCGTCCGCCCCGCCCGTCGCGGGCGGCCGCGTCTGAGAATGCGCATTACGGAACCATGATGCGCACAATCCGGCCCGAGAATCGCGTTATGGAACCATAATGCGCTCGATCCGGGCTCGAACGCGCATTATGGTTCCATAGCGCGGTCAGCGCAGGGTGATCTGCTTGCCCGCGAGCGCGTCCCGGGCCGAGCGCTCGGCCGGGGTCAGCTCGTCCGTGGAGGCCAGCGCCTGGGACAGCCGCTTCGCGAAGGCCACCGCCGGGGCGGCCCACTCCTTGGCGTGCATCTCCCGGTCGACGTCCCACACCGGTACGAGCAGGCCGTGGGCGCGGAAGGCGCCGGCGTAGCGGCTGCCCTCACCGAGGTCGAGCTCGCCGGCCGCCTGCAGCCGGGCCAGCGCCGGCATGAGCGCGTCCTCGGCCTCCGGGCGCACCCAGCGCACGTGCGCCTTCGTGCCGGTGTCGACCCAGTACGCCGCCCGGACGCCCTCGCCGCCGAGCGCCTCGGTCGGCATGATCACCGAGTTCGCGCGCTCGATGGTCGCGGCGATCTCGGCGCCGGGCTCCTCGCCGTCGGCGGGCAGCCACCAGGCGAAGTCCTGGTGCAGCTCGAGGTCGAGCTCGGCGTCGGCGACCAGCAGGTCCTGCAGCCGGACGACCTCCCCTTCGCCCACCCCGGGCCCGACGACGGGCAGCGCGGACCCCGGCTCGGCCGCCTCGGCCCAGCGCAGCGCCTTGGTGAGGTCGGCGGACAGGTCGCCCGAGCGGGTCTGGACCTGCATGCCCAGCAGGATCTCGCCGTTCGGCCGCACGAGCGCCGCGGAGGCGCCCGGCAGCACCGTGGCCAGCCGGACGGCGCGCTCGCCGGTCTCGCGCAGCGGGAGCGGGGCCACGGCCGACGGCAGGAACTCGCGCATCGCGACGAGGTCCGGCTCGGCGGCGAGCCCCTCGAAGGGCCGGGTGACGATCACGTCGTCGCCGGCGCCGTGGCACGCCTTGTACCGCTTGCCCGAGCCGCAGGGGCAGGGGCGGCGCGGGTTCTCGCCGGTCGCGGCGCTGGACTTGTCGCGGTTCTTCTTGGCCATCAGGGCGCCACCGTAGCGCCGGGCGCCGCCTCGTCCTCCGCCGGTCCCGGCGGCCGCACGGCGACGAGCGTCTCGCGCCGGACCGGCCGGGCCGGCTCCAGCAGCGCCGTGAGGTAGCGCAGGACCCGCACCGTGACCAGCGCGGTCGCCGCGGCGAGCAGGTCGAGCACCGCGTGCAGCAGGACGCCGTCGGCCATGGCCTGCACGCCCCCGCGGAACGACCACAGGAACACCACGACGCCGAGCACCACCCCGGCGCCCCACAGCCCCCACCACACCAGCAGCAGCCGCGACGGCCGCGGGCGCTCGGCGGGCGGGCGGTCCAGCCCGGCGTGCTCGATCTCGGCCAGCAGCGAGCCCGGCAGCGACAGGTTGAGCCCGGGCACCACCCACCCGGCGACGACGGCGGCCGCGGGCCGCGCCGGCACGGTGCCGGTCCGTTCGGCGGCGGCCTCGCGGGCACGCAGCGTCCAGAGCACCATCAGCACACCGCTGCCGACCAGCCCCGCCAGCGACGCCCAGCCGCCGAACGCGACCGCGGCGTCGGAGAACGCGACCAGCCCGGCCGGCAGCGCGTCGGCGCGGCTGAGCACCAGCAGGACGTACCGCAGGATCTCGGCGAGCGCGGCCACGACGGCGACGCCGGCGGTGACCCGCAGCAGGACGTCGAGCGGGTGCGCGATCCGGGCGGCCCGCTCGAGCGCCGGCACACGCTCGGCCTCGGGCTCGCCGCGCCACGGGAGCGGCGGGAAGCCCCAGCGTGGCACCTCCCGGTAGCGGGGCGGGCCGGTGTACCGGAAGCGGGGGCGGACGGGCGGCCGCGGCTTCCCGTCCGGCGGTGGCTCAGCCACCCAGGCCAGCGCGGCGAGGTAGCGGCCGCAGTACGGGCAGAAGGGCCCGGACCCGGGCGGCGCTACCCGCCCGCACCGCGAGCACGCCGGTGGCCGGGCGGGGGCCCCGCCCGTCGGGCGTGCGGACGCGTCCGGCATGAGGCTCACCCGGTCGCTCAGATGATCTCGGGGGTCCGGTCCGGGTCGGCGACGATCTCGCGGCCGGAGCCGGCCCAGGCCTGCATCCCGCCGTCGACGTTCACGGCCGGGTAGCCCTGCTGGGTCAGGTAGGCGACGACGCGGGCGGAGCGGCCGCCGGAGCGGCACACGACGTAGAGCGGCTCGTCGCCGGGGATCTCGTCGATCCGCCGGGTGAGCTCGGACATCGGCAGGTGCCGGGAGCCGGGGGCCCGGCCGGCGGCCCACTCGTCCGCCTCGCGGACGTCGAGCAGGGCGGCGTCGGCCGGCAGGTCCGCGACGGGCACGGACGGAACGCTGGTCATGTCCCCATGATGGCACCCGGCCCCGTCAGGCTCCCGTGAACGCACGAACGGCACTCCCGTGCGGACCTACCGCACGAGAGTGCCGTTCGTGGGTGCAGCGCGTCAGGCGTCGACGGTGGCCTTCTCGGACCCGGCGCCGGTGAGCGAGCGGACCTCCATCTCGGCGTACTTCTCCGAGTCGAACGGCTCGCGCCGGCCCGCGAACGTGCCGATCACACCGAGCAGGAACGACACCGGGATGGAGACGATGCCCGGGTTCGACAGCGGGAACCACGCGAAGTCCGCGCCCTTGATCATCGCGGTCTCGCTGCCGGAGACGGCCGGCGAGAACACGATGAGCACGAGGCAGACGGCGAGGCCGCCGTAGATGCTCCAGAGCGCGCCCATGGTGTTGAACCGCTTCCAGAACAGCGAGTACAGGATCGTCGGCAGGTTCGCCGAGGCGGCCACGGCGAACGCCAGCGCCACGAGGAAGGCGACGTTCTGTCCGTTGGCCAGGATGCCGCCGGCGATCGCGACGATGCCGATGAGCAGCGCGGTGCGCCGCGCGACCTTCACCTCGGCACCCGGCGAGGTCTGCCCCTTCTTCAGGACGTTGGCGTAGACGTCGTGCGCGAAGGAGGCCGACGCCGTGATCGTCAGCCCGGCGACGACCGCGAGGATCGTGGCGAAGGCGATCGCGGAGATGAGCCCGAGCAGGATCTCCCCGCCGAGCTCGAAGGCCAGCAGCGGCGCGGCCGAGTTGACCCCGCCCGGCGCCTTGCTGATCACGTCCGGGCCGACGAGTGCGGCGGCACCGTAGCCCAGGACCAGCGTGAACAGGTAGAACACGCCGATCAGCCAGATCGCCCACACCACGGACTTGCGGGCCTCCTTGGCCGTCGGGACCGTGTAGAAGCGCATCAGGATGTGCGGCAGGCCGGCGGTGCCGAGCACCAGCGCGACGCCGAGCGAGATGAAGTCGATCTTGTTCTTGTACTGCAGGCCGGGCGCCAGGAGGGCCTCGCCCTTCGACGACTTCTCCACCGCCCCGCCGAGCAGGGCCGAGAAGTTCAGGCCGTACTTGCCGAGCACCCAGAAGGTCATCACGAACGCGCCCACCACCAACAGCGCGGCCTTGATGATCTGCACGTACGTCGTGCCCTTCATGCCGCCGACCAGCACGTACGCGATCATGACGAGACCGACGACGGCGATGACGATCGACTGCCCGAGCTTGTCCGAGTTCGGGATCTGCAGCAGCAGCGCGATCAGCCCGCCCGCGCCCGCCATCTGCGCGATCAGGTAGAAGAACGACACGACCAGCGTCGACGTGGCCGCGGCGGCCCGGACCGGGCGCTGGCGCATCCGGAAGCTCAGGACGTCGCCCATCGTGAACTTGCCGGTGTTGCGCAGCAGCTCGGCGACCAGCAGCAGCGCCACCAGCCAGGCGACGAGGAAGCCGATCGAGTACAGGAAGCCGTCGTAGCCGTAGACCGCGATGGCCCCCGCGATGCCCAGGAACGACGCGGCCGACAGGTAGTCGCCGGAGATCGCGATGCCGTTCTGCGAGCCGCTGAAGGAGCGGCCGGCGGCGTAGTAGTCCGACGCCGTGCGGTTGCTGCGGCTGGCGCGGTAGACCACCACCAGCGTGAGCAGCACGAACGCCGCGAAGATGCCGATGTTGAGGCCGACGTTGCCGACCGTGCCCTGCGCCTGCGCGAGCTGCGCGGTCACGCCTCCCCCTCGATCTCGTGCCGCAGGCGCTCGGCGGCCGGGTCCAGCGTCCGGTCGGCGAAGCGCACGTACAGGGTCGTGATCAGGAACGTCGAGACGAACTGCAGCAGGCCGATCAGCAGGCCGACGGTGAAGTTGCCGGCCAGTCTGGTCGCCATGAAGGCGGGCGCGTACGAGGCCAGCAGGACGTAGACCAGGTACCAGATCAGGAAGAGCGCGCTCATCGGGAAGACGAACCGGCGCAGCCGGCGGCGCAGGTCCCCGAACTCGGGGCTCGCCTGGACCCGCTGGTAGATCGTCCCGTGGGCGCTCCGTTCCCCGGTGGTGCTCATGAGAAGTCCTTCCGTGCGTGTCCGGCGCCCTCCTCCGGCGCCGGAGCCACTACAGGGCGAACGACTCGGAACGACGATCGAGACGGTTCCGCGACGAAACCGTCCGTGTCAGCGCAGCCACGGAGCGTGAGCGGTCGGTCGGGTCAGTCGGACGGCCGGCGCACGTTCTCGACGTGCTCGCGGAAGAGTCCGAGCCGTTCGGGCGCGTGCAGCCGCAGCAACAGGGCGTCCGTGTTGGCCGGGCGGTGCTTCCGCGTGACGAGGCTGACCACGATCATCACCAGGAAGGCCAGCGGGACCGTGACGATCGCGGGCCGGTAGAGCAGGACGCCGACCCAGCCGCTGCCGCCGACGCCGGCCAGGCTCACCGCCACCGCGCCGGCCGAGAGCAGCCCGCCGACGAGCAGCCCCGAGATCGCGCCGCGCGCGGTGAGCCCCCGCCACCAGATGCCCAGCACCAGCAGCGGGCAGAAGGTCGACGCGGCCACCGCGAAGGCCAGCGCCACGGTCTCGGCGAAGTCCAGCCGGGTCACCCCGAGGGTGAGCGCCAGCGGCGCCGCTGCGGCCAGCACCGTCGAGATCCGCAGCTCGGCCATCCGCCGGTCGGCCGCCGCCGAGCGACCGCGCAGCACGTCCGTGGACAGCACCCCGGCCAGGCTGACCAGCAGGCCGGACGCCGTGGACAGGAACGCGGCCCACGCCCCGGCCGCGACCACCCCGCCGAGGATCGCCCCGGCGAGCCCGCTGCCGAGCACCGCCTCGGGCAGCAGCAGCACCGCGGCGTCCGTGGGGCCGGCGACGAGCAGCTGCGGGGTGTAGAAGCGCGACAGCGCGCCGATCAACGTGACCAGCAGGTAGAACCCGCCGAGCAGGGCCAGCACGATCACCGCGCTGCGGCGTGCCGCCCGGCCGTCCGGGTTGGTGTAGAAGCGGCCGAGGACGTGCGGCAGCCCCATCGTGCCGAGGAAGGTCGCCATGATCAGCGAGTAGATGGCCAGCAGCTGGTACGGTCCGTCGCCGGCCAGCGGGGTGAGCCAGCGGGCGTCCGTGGTCGGCCGCCCCGCCGTGGTCGGGACCGGCGAGCCGGCCGGGAACACCAGCTCGGAGCCGGCGCTCACCTCGTGCCGGGTGCCGGTCTCCCAGGTGAGCACGGTGCCGGCCGGCACCGGGGCGCCGTCGACCACCCCGCCCGCCGGGCCCACCTGCACGCGGGTGGGCGCGCCGGTGTCGAGCCGGACGTCCGTCTCGACCGTGACGGTGGTCTGCTCGCGGAAGTCCGGCGCCTGCGGCCGGTCGAAGGTGTGCCCGCTGTTGAGGAAGAAGACCAGCGCCACCGCGGCGGGCACGGCGAGCGCGGTGAGCTTGAGCCAGTACTGGAAGGCCTGCACGAAGGTCACCGAGCGCATGCCGCCGAACACCACGGTGAGCACCACGATCACCCCGGCCCCGACCGTGCCGATCCACTGCGGCAGCCCGGTGACGACCTCGACGGTCAGCCCGGCGCCCTGCAGCTGCGGCAGCAGGTAGAGCCAGCCGATGACCAGCACGAACACGCTGCAGAGTCGGCGCAGCGACGTCGAGCGCAGGCGCAGCTCGGCGAAGTCCGGCACCGTGTACGCGCCGGAGCGGCGCAGCGGCGCGGCCACGAACAGCAGCAGCGACAGGTAGCCCGCGGTGTAGCCGACGGGGTACCAGAGCGCGTCGACGCCGTCGCGGAGCACCAGTCCCGCCACCCCGAGGAACGAGGCCGCGGACAGGTACTCGCCGGAGATCGCGCCGGCGTTGGCGGAGGGCCGGACCGTGCGCGAGGCGACCAGGAAGTCCGACGTCCGGCGGGCCCGGTGCCCGAGCATGCCGATGACCGTCGAGGCCACCGCGACCAGCAGGATCGCGGTGAGCGCAGCGACGGCCGTCGCACTCACGAGGGTTCCCGGCTCAACCGGTCGCGGGACAGGCCCAGGCGTTCGGGGGCGTGCAGCTGCAGGAGCGTGTGCTCGGCGTCCATCGGCACGGCGCGGCGGGTCGCCCGGCTGACCACGACCATGGTGAGGAAGGCCAGCGGCACGGCGACGGCGGCGGGCCGCAGCAGCAGCACGCCCACGGCTCCCTCCGGCACGCTCCCGGCCAGCGCGAACCCGACCCCGATCGCGGACAGCACCCCGCCGACGAGGATGCCGGCCGTCGCGCCGGCGGGGGTGAGCCCGCGCCACCAGACGCCGAGCACGAGCAGCGGGCAGAAGGTGGCGGCGGAGACCGCGAAGACGAGCGGCACGGTGAGCGCCAGGTCCAGCCGCGTGACGAGGAGGGCGGGCGCCACCGGCACGATCGCCGACAGCAGCGCGGCGAGCCGGAAGTCCCGCAGCTTCCCCTTCAACACGTCCGTGAACAGTACGCCGGCCAGGCTCACGACCAGGCCCGACGACGTCGACAGGAACGCCGCCGCGGCCCCGGCGGACACGAGGCCGCCGAGCAGCCAGCCCGCCCACCCGTCGCCCAGCGCGGCGGTCGGGACGAGCAGGACCGCGCCGTCCGTGCGGCCGTCGACCAGCAGCTGCGGGGTGAACGCCCGCGACAGCAGGCCCATGAGCGTGACCAGCACGAACACCCCGCCGATCAGGGCCAGCACGACGACGGTGGTGCGGCGGGCGGCCCGGCCGTCCGGGTTCGTGTAGAAGCGGACCAGCACGTGCGGCAGGCCCATCGTGCCGGCGATGCCGGCGACCAGGATCGAGTAGATCTCGAGCAGGTTCAGCGGGCCGGACCGCGGCTCCAGCCACTCCCGGTCCGTCGCGGGCGTGCCGGCCGGGACGGGGACGCCGGTGCCGGCCTCGAACCGCAGCTCGGTCCCGGCCTCGACGCCGTGCAGGCCGGGCTGCCAGACCAGCGGGCCGTCGACGGGCGCGCCGTCGACCTCGCCGCGGGCCTCGAGCGGGGTGGGCGCGACGACCTCGAGTTCCACCGGCGTGCGGACGTCGATCGTGGTGGCCTCGGGGAACTCCGGCGCGGCGGGCCGGTCGAGCTCGCGGTCGCCCCCGAGGAACAGCGCGAGCGCGACGAGCGCGGGCACCGTGAGGGCGGTGAGCTTGAGCCAGTACTGGAAGGCCTGCACGAAGGTGATCGAGCGCATGCCGCCGGCCACCACGCACAGCACCACCAGCACGCCCGCGCCGAGCACGCCGACCCACGAGGGCAGCGAGGTCAGGGTGGTGAGCGAGAGTCCCGCACCCTGCAGCTGCGGCAGCAGGTAGAGCCAGCCGATCAGCAGCACGAGCGCGGTGCACAGCCGGCGCAGCCGCGGCGAGTGCAGCCGGGCCTCGGCGAAGTCCGGGATCGTGTAGGCGCCGGAGCGGCGCAGCGGGGCGGCCACGAACAGCAGCAGCGCCAGGTACCCCGCGCAGAAGGCGATCGGGTACCAGAGTGCGGTCGCGCCCTCGCGGAGCACCAGGCCGGCGATCCCGAGGAAGGTCGCCGCGGAGAGGTACTCGCCGGAGATCGCCGCGGCGTTGGGGACGGCGCCGACCGTGCGGGAGGCGACGAGGAAGTCCGAGGTGCTGCGGGCGACGCGCACGCCCAGCGACCCGATGACGACGGACGCCACGCCGACGAGGGCGATGGCGACCAGCGCGATGACGGACGGGGTGGGCAACGGCGAGCTCTCTGGGGGATCGGGCGCGGGGGAACGGGCGGGGTCAGTCCTGGACGTGGTCGGCGAAGTTCTGCTCGACCCGCTCGGCGGCCTTCGTGTGCCACCAGCCCAGGACCAGGAGGAACGGGTAGACCAGCACGCCGAGGAGCAGCCAGGGCAGCCGCAGCCCCAGCACCTCGAGCCGGCCGAGCTCGGGGTAGAAGGCGAACAGCGCGGGCAGCATGCCGAGCACCAGCAGCGCGAGGCCGCCGATGCGCAGCGCGACCGCGAGCTGGCCCCCGATGAGGTTCGTGCGCAGCAGCTCGCCGACGGCGGTGCCCTCCTGCACGTCGACCACCGTACGGACGGTGCGGGCGACGCCCTTGCGCTCGGACAGCACCACGCGGACGCGGCGGGGCGCGCCTTCGGGCTGTTCCTCCTCGACGGGCCGGAACCGGGCGCCGACGGGGCGGCCGGGGCCGGTGTCGCCGGTGGGCGCCGTGGGGGCGGTGGGAGCGACGGCGGGCGAGGGTGCGCCGGCGGTGCGGGCGGAGAGCGGGAGCCGGCTCGCGGGGTCGACGGCCTGTGTGGCGTCGGCCGTCCCGTGCGGCGCGGTCCCGGGCTCGGGGGCCTGCTCGAACGCCGGCGCGGGGTGCCCGGGCTGTCCGGGGGTCTCCGTGGGCGGGACCGGCGGGATGACGCCGACGTCCGTGCGTTCGGCGTCGGGGTCCGGCATCGGGCGCGGGAGCCCGGGGTGGGTGCCCGGCGGGGCCATGGGCGCGGACGGGGGCGGCGCGGGCATCGCGCGGAAGGACGGCTCCGGGGTGAACTCGCCGGTGAAGGCCTGGGGGTACGGATCACCCGACGGGGGCCGGACGGCCGGCGGCAGCCCGCCCAGGGAGTCCGGCGCGAGCGCGGGGCGGCCCGCCCGGGACAGCGGGCTGCCCGGGGCGCCGCTCTGCCGCATCCCGCCGGAACCGCCCGACGGGCCCTGCGGGTCCGGTCCGGGGCCGCCGCGGCCGTCGTCGTAGGTCTCGGGCGGCGGCATCCGCAGCGGCACGCTGGCCGGGCCGAGGACCCGCTCGAACCGCTCGACCTCGGGGCCGCCGAACGGCTCGTCGTCCCCGTCGTCGTAGTCGTCGTCGTAGTCCGGGTAGGCGGTGTAGTCCGGCCCGCCCGGCGGCGGGGTGTCGCCGCGGGCCACCCGGGCCCGCAGCTCGCCGACGCCGAACTGCTCGGTGTCCGCCTCGTCCCGCGCGTGCCGGCCGCGGCCGGAGCGGGCGTTGGCGTCCATCCGGCGGCGCATCTCCTCCTGCAGCCACAGCGGCCCGGAGTCCTCGGGACCGCCCGGCGCCGCGCGCCGGCGCCGGGTGGACCCCTCCCCGTCTCCCGGGTCGGGGCTCATCGACGGCGGGGAGCCGTCGACGGCAGCGCTCATGCCTCCTCCGCGGGAACGAGTGCGTCGTCGGCGCTCACCTCTGGCTCCACGCCTGCTTCGTCGCGCGGACCAGGCGGTCCTTCAGCTCACGGGTGTGCCGGCGGGAGACGGGCAGCTCCGCGGTGTCGGGGCCGGAGCCGACCCGCACCACGTACCCCGACCCGGACAGCCGCAGCTCGGTGACCAGCGGCAACGCCACCAGGAACGAGCGGTGGATGCGGACGAACCCGGCGTCGCGCCAGCGGTCCTCCAGCACCGACAGCGGGATGCGGACCAGGTGGCTGCCCTCGGTGGTGTGCAGCCGGGCGTAGTCGCCCTGGGCCTCCACGTACCGGACGGCCGAGCGCGGCACCAGCTTCGTGGTGCCCGCGAGCTCGACGGGGATGACCTCGTCCTCGTCCCGCTCCTGCGGGGCGGGCTCGACGGGCGCCGCGGTCGCCCGGTTGGCGATGATCCGGTCCAGGGCGGCGGCGAGCCGCTCCTCGCGCAGGGGCTTGAGCAGGTAGTCCTTGGCGCCGACCTCGTAGGCGTCGACCGCGCGGTCGTCGTGCGCCGTGACGAACACGACCTCCGGCGGCTGGGCCATGGAGGAGAAGACGCGGGCGAGCTCGAGGCCGTCGAGACCCGGCATGCGGATGTCGAGGAAGACGACGTCGACGTCCGTCTTCTCGGCCACGCGCGTGCCGGCGGCCGGGTGCGGGGCGCCCGCGGCGCGGGCGGCGTTCGCGGCGTGCACGCTCTCCCGGGAGCTGCGGGCGTTGAGGATGCGGAGGGCCTCGGTCGCGTCCGAGGCCTTGAGCACCTCGCCGACCCGCGGGTCCTCGTTCAGCAGGAACGCCAGTTCTTCGAGAGCCGGCTGTTCGTCGTCCACTGCGAGGACGACCAGACCTCCGGAGCTGTCGGTGCTGTCCACGATCTCCTCATCCTGCGTTCCCGGTGCGCGGCCGGGCGCGCACCTCGTCGGTGGCGGCCCCGGGCCCTGCCGACCATGGTGACGGTGATCGGTGCGGGATGCCAGGGCATCTCATCAATCTGCGACCGATCGGCTACTGATCGAACGGGTGAGGACCGGGGCTCCTCTCGGGCTCGCCCACCGCCGGCGAGGCTACAGACCGTAGCGCGCCCATGTCGCCCTGATGTCGGCCGCCTGGACCAGACCGAGCGCGGCGTCCGCCGCACCGCCTGCACCGAGGGCCCCGGGGAGCCCCGCGGCGGGGGCGCCCAGGCCCAGCCGGGCGAGCAGCGGCTTGCGTCCCTCGACCGGGGCCAGCTTGGCGTCCGGGAAGCGCTCCGTGAGGACGGACCGCGCCGTGCCCAGGCCGTCGACCAGGCCGAGCTCCAGCGCCCGCGCCCCGGTCCAGACCTCGCCCGTGAAGAGATCGTCGCCACCGGTCAGCCGGTCGCCCCGGCGGTCGACGACCCACTGCCGGAACAGGCCGTGCAGCTCGTCCTGCAGCCCGCGCAGCCAGGCGACGTCCTCGTCCTTCTCCGGCAGGAACGGGTCGAGCCGGGACTTGGACTTCCCGGCGGTGTGCAGCCGGCGCTCGATCCCGAAGCGCTGGATGAAGCCCTCCAGCCCGAACCCGGAGCTGATCACGCCGATCGAGCCGACGATCGAGGTCGGGTGGGCGTAGATCTCGTCCGCCGCGCAGGCCAGCCAGTACCCGCCCGAGGCCGCGACGTCCTCGCAGAACGCCAGCACCGGCACCTCGTGCTCGGCCGCCAGCCCGCGGATCCGGTCCGCGACCAGGGCGGACTGGGTGGGCGAGCCGCCGGGCGAGTTCACCAGCAGCCCCACCGCGACGACCCGCTCCGTGCCGAACGCCCGCTCCAGCACCTTCTCCGTGGAGGCCGCGTTGATCACCGCGCGAGGTACCGGACCGGGCTGCGGCGAGATCACGCCGTGCAGCCGGACGAGCGGGACGACCGGCGCGTCGCCCTTCTCGCCGAGCCGTCCGGGAAGGCGCGAGGTCAGGCGGTCGGGCAGGCGGAGGGCGTCCATGTGCACACGCTACAGATCAGGACCCGCCGTTGAGGCGATCTTCGAGGGGCCGCGCGTCAGACCCGGATCCCCGCGCGGAACTTCGGCACCCGCAGCGTGATCTTCATGCCGGCGCCGACGGCCGTGTCCACGACCAGGCCGAAGTCGTCCCCGAAGGCCGAGCGCATGCGGTCGTCGACGTTGCCGAGGCCGACGTGCGCGCCGGACAGGTGGGCGTCGTCGAGGTCCTCGGTGAGGCGGGCGGGGTCCATGCCCACGCCGTCGTCCTCCACGATGATCACGCACTCGGCGCCCGCGTTCTCGGCGGTGATGGTGATCGTGCCGCCGTTGGGCTTGCCGGACAGGCCGTGCCGCACCGCGTTCTCCACCAGCGGCTGCAGTGCGAGGAACGGCAGCACGACGTTGAGCACCTCGGGCGCGATCTGCAGCTTGATGTTCAGCCGGTTGCCGAAGCGGGCCTTCTCCAGGGCGATGTAGCGCTCGATGTTGGTCAGCTCGTCCGACAGCGTCGTGTACTCGCCGGCGGTGCGGAACGAGTACCGGGTGAAGTCGGCGAACTCGATCAGCAGGTCGCGGGCGCGCACCGGGTCGGTGCGGATGAAGCTCGCGATCGTGGTCAGCGCGTTGTAGACGAAGTGCGGCGAGATCTGCGCGCGCAGCGCCCGGACCTCGGCCCGGTTGAGCCGGGCGCGCGACTCGTCGAGCTCGGCGAGCTCGAGCTGGCTGGAGACGTACCGCGCGACCTCGGCGGTGGCCCGCAGCAGCACCGGGCCGGCGGTCAGGGTGGTGAGCGCGGCCAGGGTGCCGATGATCGCGCCGTCGCTCTCCAGCGGCACCACGACGATGCCGCGGACGTCGCAGCTCGGGTACTGGCAGGCGATGGCCGAGTGCGAGAGCACCTGCTGGCGGCCGGTGGAGATCACCTGGTCGGCGAGGGCCACCACGTCGGGCTTGTGCTGGTCGGCGTCGCCGTCCCAGGCCAGGACCTCGCCCCGGGCGTCCGTCATGGTGAGCGCAGAGGTGTCCAGCAGGGTGCGCAGGTAGGGCAGCGCGTACGCGGCGGAGTTGGGGTTGAGCCCGTCCCGCAGCGCGGGCGCGGCGAGCGCCACCGTGTGCAGCGTGGAGAAGGTGGCCCGCTCGAGCGGGCTCGCGAAGGTGTGCCGGCGGGCACGGCGCACGAGGAGCACCACGATCACCACGACCAGCGCCACGATGACCGCCGCGAGGACGAGCACCAGCGGCGACGAGAGCACGTCCGCCACCGTGGTCACCTCACCAGTCTGGAGAGCCGCCGGTCGGCCAGGGGTTTGCCGCCGGTCTGGCAGGTCGGACAGTACTGGAACGACCGATCGGCGAACGACACCTCCCGGACGGTGTCGCCGCACACCGGGCAGGGCAGCCCGGTCCGGGCGTGGACCCGCAGGCCGGAGCGCTTCTCGCCCTTCAGCGAGGCGGCGCGCTGGCCCACGGAGCGGTCCACGGCGTCGCTGAGGACCCCGCGCATCGCCTCGTACAGGACGTCGACCCGGTCCTCGTCGAGCCGCCCGGAGACGGCGTACGGGGACAGCCGGGCGGTGTGCAGGATCTCGTCGCTGTAGGCGTTGCCGATCCCGGCCAGCACCTTCTGGTCGGTGATCAGGTTCTTGATCCGCTCGGTGCGCCCGGCGAGCAGCGCGCCGAACCCGGCGCGGTCGATGTCGAGCGCGTCCGGCCCGAGCTTCGCGACGCCCGGCACCTCCTGCGGGTCGTGCACCAGGTACACCGCGAGCCGCTTCTGCGTGCCCGCCTCGGTGAGGTCGAAGCCCGGCCCACCGACGGCGTCGAGGTGCACCCGAAGGGCCAGCGGGCCGCGCCCGCTGGGCTTCGGCGGGGTGGCGGCGGCCTGGTCGTGCCAGCGCAGCCAGCCCGCCCGCGACAGGTGCGTGACCAGGTGCAGGCCCGGCTCGTCCTTGCGGTCCTCGAAGTCCACCGAGAGGAACTTGCCGAACCGGCTCGCCCCCGTGACCACGCGGCCGGCCAGCCCCGACACCGGCGGGTCGAAGGTCTTCAGCACGCTCATGCTGGCCACGTCGACCCGCGCCACCGGCCGGTACAGGGCGTGGTCGCGCAGGTGCTGGGCGAGCGCCTCGACCTCGGGGAGCTCGGGCATCAGTTGACCGGCTGCAGGGGGCTGTCGGCGTGGCCGGGGGTGCCGCGCTGGCGCAGCGACAGCACCACCACGCGCATCTCCTCCTGGGCACGGCTCATCCCGCGGACCTTGCCCACCCAGTGCTCGCGGCCGGCGTCGGAGCCGTAGTGCCCGTCCGTCTCCGCGACGATCTTCCACGGCCGGCGCAGCCACCAGCGGACCGGGAAGAAGCCGAGGATCACGATCGCGGCGAACCAGTAGGCCAGCGGCACGTACACCTGCGACTGGGCGAGCAGCGGCCAGGCCACGATGGCGACGCCGAACACGATCAACGCGCAGACGACCATCACGACGGCCCCGCGGCCGCCGTCCACGTCGTGCTCGAACTCGTCCCCGACGGCGGGCGGCGACCAGTCGATGCGCCTGCTGACCTCCCACGTCCGCCCGTCGTTGGCGGTCACGGTCTTCCTCGCCATGCACTCCGCCCGGTCAGAAGGGTCCCCGACGCGGACCATCGTCCCACACCCGCGAGCCCGGGTGCCGCCTCTTCCACCCCGGCGGCGGACGCGTCACCCCTTCACCGCACCCTGCGTGAACCCGGCGACGAAGCGGTCGAGGAAGAGGGTGAACACCACCGCGATCGGCACCGCGACGAGCACGGCGGCCGCCTGCAGCGACTGCCAGAAGAACACGTCGCCGCGGACGAGCTCGGTGGGCACGCCGGTGCTGATCACCTTCTCGGAGGTGGGCGAGATGAACGCGAGGGCGTAGATGAACTCGCTGGCCGTGAGCGTGAACGCGAACACGACCACCGCGACGAGCCCGGGCAGGAGCAGCGGGACGACGACGCGCACCATCGCCCCCACCCGGCTGTAGCCGTCGACCATGGCCTGTTCCTCGATGTCCTTCGGAATCGTCTTGAGGAAGCCGAGGAGCAGCCACACCGAGACCGGCACGGTGATCGTCGGGTAGATGACCACGAGGGACCAGGTGGAGTCCTGCAGCCCGAGGGCCACCACGAGCCGCGAGAGCGAGAGGAACAGCAGCGTCGGCGGCACGAGGTAGACGAAGAAGATCGCGATGCCCATCCGGCCCGCCCACGGGCGGTCGAGGCGGGCCAGGCTGTACGCGGCCGGGAGCGCGAGCACCAGCGTGATCAGCACGACGAGCAGGCCCACCCAGAGGGTGTTCCAGGCGAACGTCGCGAAGGCGGTGCGGGCGAACAGCAGCCGGAGGTGGTCGAGCGTCGGCGTCTCGTTGAAGACGAAGGGGTTGTTGCGCCGCCGGTAGAGGTCGCTGTCCTGCTTGAACGCGGTGATCGCCGCCCAGACGAACGGGCCCGCGGCGAACAGCGCGGACAGGACCGCGATCACGTAGAGGGTCGCGCGGGCGGCCCGGTGCCGCCACGCGTAGCGGCGGCGGTCGGCCTCGGTGACGACGAGCGTGCCCGCCACGGCTCAGCTCACCTCCATCCGGCGGACCGCGCGCAGGATCGCGATCGCCGCCGCGAGCAGCAGCGGGAACAGGAACAGCGCGATCGCCGCGCCCTGCCCGACGTCGCCGCCCTCGATGCCGCGGAAGAACGCCCAGCTGGCGAGCACCTGCGTCTCGTTGGTCGGGCCGCCGCGGGTGAGGACGTAGACGACGGTCATGTCGGTGAAGGTGAAGATCGCCCCGAAGAGTGCCGAGATCGCGATGACCGGCGCGGTGAGCGGGATCGTGATCTCGACCATCCGCCGCCAGTAGCCCGCGCCGTCGACCAGCGCCTGTTCCTGAACGTCCTTCGGGATCGACAGCAGACCGGCCATCATGATCACCGCGGCCAGCGGCACCAGCCGCCAGACGTGCACCGCGATCACCGAGGCCATCGCCAGGGTCGGCCGGCCCAGGTAGAACATGTTGGCCTGGATGAGGCCGACCTGGCGCAGCACCCAGTCGATCGGGGAGAACACCGAGTCGAGCATCCAGAGCCAGGTGATGGTGGACAGCGCCACCGGCGTGGTCCAGGGCAGGAGCACGAGGAAGCGCACCAGCCACCGGCCGCGGAAGTCGGCGATCAGGACGTTGGCGAGCACCTTCCCGAACAGCACGATGAAGACCATCGACAGCGCGGTGAAGACGAGGGTGTTGCGCAGTGCGCGCCAGAAGACCGGGTCGGCGAAGACGCGCCCGAAGTTCTGCAGCCCGGTCCAGTCGAAGCTCGGGTCGCCGCCGGTGACGTCGGAGAAGCTGAAGGCCACGGCCAGCAGGAACGGCACCCCGACCAGCGCCAGGATGTAGACCACCGCCGGAGCCAGGAACAGCCAGGCCAGGGCACCGTCCCGGTCGGTGAGGCGGCGCCGGTACCGGGTGGGCGCCGGCCGCTCCCGCTCCGCGGCGGGACCGGCGGGCCGCGTGGCCGCCGGGGGTGCTCCGCCTGGGCCGGTCATCGCTCAGGTCCGGACCGGGACGGGGTCCGTGCGCAGCCCCGAGTCCTCGTCGAAGAACCGCAGCCGGCGCACCGGCACCGCGAACCCGTGCCGCTCGCCCGCGGCGAGGGGCGTGTCGACCGTGGCCGGGAGCCGGGCGATCACCCGCGTCGGGCCCGCACCCAGGTCGACGGTGCCGTAGACGTGCCGGTCGCCGGACAGGTACTCCATCCGCTGCACCTCCAGCGTCACCGTGACGCGCTCGCCGGGCACGTTCTCCACCGGCAGCAGGTGCTCGGGGCGGAAGCCGACCAGCACGTCGCCGCGGGGCACGAGGTTCATGGGCGGCGAGCCGATGAAGGTCGCCACGAAGGTGTCCGCCGGGTCGTCGTAGACCTCCACCGGCCTGCCGATCTGGCGCACCCGGCCCTGGGACATGACGGCGATCCGGTCCCCGAGCCCCATCGCCTCGCTCTGGTCGTGCGTGACGTAGACCGTGGTCGCCCGGATGTCCTGCTGGAACCGCTTGAGCTCGTCGCGGGCGCTGGTCCGCAGCTTGGCGTCGAGGTTGGACAGCGGCTCGTCGAGCAGGAACACCGAGGGGTCGCGGACCAGGGCCCTGGCCAGGGCGACCCGCTGGCGCTCGCCGCCGGAGAGCTGGCGGGGCTTGCGGCCCAGCAGGTGCTCGATCCCGAGCATGCCCGCGGCGCGCCGGGCCTTCTGCTCGCGGTCGCCGTGCGGGACACCGGCCGCCCGCAGCGGGAACACGATGTTGGCCAGCACGCTCTTGTGCGGGTAGAGCGCGTAGCTCTGGAACACCATCGCGATCCGCCGGGCCCGCGGCGGCAGCCCGGTGACCACCTGGCCGTCGATCACGACGTCGCCGCTCGACGGCTCCTCCAGCCCGGCGATGGTGCGCAGCAGGGTGGTCTTGCCGCAGCCCGAGGGGCCGAGCAGCACCAGGTACTCGCCGTCGGAGGTCGCGACGTCGACGCCGTCCACGGCGCGCACCCGTCCCGCGTCGAAGTGCTTGTGCAGGTCGCGGACCTCGACCGTGGCCACGTCAGCGCCCGCCGGTGCCGATCAGGCCGCGGGCCCGCCAGTTGTCGAAGATCGGCGTGACCTGCGCCTCGGCGTCGGCCACCGCCTGCTGGGCGCTGACCTCCCCGCGCGCCGCCCGGGCGAACATGTTGGGGATGACGAAGGTCGCGAAGACCTCGCCCTCGGCCGTGTTCGCCGTGCCCGGGTAGCCGACGTTGGTGCTCCAGCTGACGGCGTCGCCGAGCAGCGCGAGCTTGCCCGGGGGCTGGGCGCCGAACGGGTCGGCGTCGAGCCACTTCTTCAGGTCGGGCACCACGTCCGGGTAGGCCGGGAAGTCGTAGAGCTTCGACTGCCAGGCGACCACGTCGAGGTTCGCCGTGTAGTGGAGCAGGAACTCCTTGGCCGCGGCGGGGTTGGTGGCGTGGTTCGGGACGATCCAGTTGTACATGACGTGGCTGGCGGCCCGGGCGTCCGCGGGCCCGCGCAGCGGGGCGGTGAAGAAGATGTCGTGCGCCGTCTCCGGATCGGTCTCCTGGGAGGTCCGCCACGCCGAGATCGAGTTGAGGATGTAGGACAGCTGCCCGGCGGCGAGGCCCTGGTTGTTCGACGCCGCGTTCCAGGAGAACACCTCCGGCGTCATCGCCTGCTGGTAGAGCCGGCTCATGAACGCCACGGCCTCGACGGTCTCCGGCGAGTTGAGCACGACCTCCTCGGCCTCGTTCTGGATCGACGCCCCGTACGACCACAGCAGCGCCCGGCCCGCCATGTTGGAGTCGATCTCCTGCGACATCCCGACGCCGAGCTGCACGCCCTGGGTGCGCTTGATCTCCGCGCCGCCGCGCAGCAGGTCGTCCCAGCTGGCGGGGCCGTTCGCCAGCCCGACGGGCGCCCACAGGCTCTGCCGGTAGTCACCCGGGTCCGGCACCCAGGCGGGGGCGTAGGCGAAGAACTTCCGCGTCGTCGGGTTGACGCTGGACCGGCGGCACAGGTCCAGCTGGGTGCCGTGCCGCTTCTCCGCCTCGGTCACGACGTCCGTGAGGTCGAGCACGCTCGGCTCGTACTGCGGCACCGGCGCGATGTGCAGGATCAGGTCGTGGCCCTGCTTCGCCTGGATCTCGGCCTGCGTGCGGGCGGGCAGCTCGGCGTAGTTGATGTGGTCGACGGTCACGGCCACCCCGACCTTGGAACCCCAGTCCTTCACCCACGGGTCGAACCAGGCGTCGTGCGCCGGGACGAAGTGGCTCCACATGAGCAGGGAGAGGGCGCCGCTCAACGACGTCGACGGCGGGGTGAAGGTGCCCGGCGGGGCGGCCTGGGTGGGCGCAGGGGCACCCCCGCCGCCCCCTCCCCCGCAGGCGACGAGCGCTCCCCCGAGCGCCGCCAGCCCCGTGACCTGGAGGAACCGTCGCCGGTCGAACTCGGACCCGTTCGCCATGGGACACGCTCCTGAGACGTCGTCGGCTCAGATCGCGCGATCGTAGGGGGTGGTGTCGTCCGGCGCAGGCTGGAGCGCCGGATCGTTATCCGGTGGCGGCCGGGGGCTCCTCCGGGCACGCCGAGGGCACCGGGGTGGCCGCGGGCGCGCCCTGGGCGAGGAAGCTGGTGACGACCAGCCTGGCGGGCTCCGTGCCGATGTTGCGCACGACGTGCGCCACCCCCTCGCCCACCACGGCGACCTGGCCCGGCGCGAGCACCCGCGGCGCGCAGGCGCCGGCCTCCTGCACCGCGACCTGCCCGGCGTCGAGCAGGGTCAGCTCGGTGCCGGGGTGGGTCTCCCAGCCGAGGGCCCCGCCCGGGGCGAGGTCGAGGGTCCGCACGGTGTAGTCGGCGGGCGCCGGGGTCCGGAACCGCAGCGGGATGTCGACGACGCCCTGCCCGACCGTCTGCGGACCGGCCGGGGCCGCTGATCTCGCGGCGGCCGGGGCACCGGGAGCAGGGGCCGCGGTGGGGGCCGGGGCGGGTTGGCCGAGCTGGCCCGGCTGGGCGCATCCGGCGAACGCCAGCACGCACGCGAACCCCGTGACCGCACTCCCGATCCGGCCCGTCCGACCCATTGGCACGCCTCCCGTGATCGCTGCGGCGGAGACTAGGCCGTGTCTCTCGACCTGGCGCCGCCGGGCCCGGTGATCCACGTTGTTCCCGGCAAGGCAGCCGGGCTGCCCTCATACCGGGCGTATTCGGGTGGCCCGGCAACGCCGGCGGGGACGGCGTGGGCGCCGGGAGCGGTGGTGGCGGGTTGGGAGACACGGCCTGGACGGGGGTCACCAGCGCAGCGGCAGCCGGGTGACGCCGTTGATGAAGTTCGAGGTCAGCCGCCGCGGCTCGCCCGCGAGCTCCACGTGCGGCAGCCGGGTGAGGAACTCGGTGAGGAACTCCCGCAGCTGCAGCCGGGCGAACGCCGCGCCCAGGCAGAGGTGCGGCCCCTGCCCGAAGGCGAGGTGGTCGTTGGGCGTGCGGCCGATGTCGAAGCGGTGCGGGTCGGGGAAGCGGCGCTCGTCGTAGTGCGCGGACACGTGGTAGACGACGACCTTGTCCCCCGCCGCGATCGCCTGCCCGCCGAGCTCCAGGTCCCGGGCGGCCGTGCGGCGGAACGTCAGCACCGGCGGGTGCCAGCGCAGCATCTCCTCGATCGCCCCCGGCAGCAGGCCAGGATCGGCGCGCAGCCGGGCGTACTCCCCCGGGTGTTCGACGAGCGCCAGCACGCCGCCCGGCAGGGCGCTGCGGACGGTGTCGTTGCCCGCGATGACGAGCAGGAAGAAGAACATCTTGAGCTCGGCGTCGGTGAGCCGCTCGCCGTCGACCTCCGCCTGCACCAGGGCGGTCATGACGTCGTCGGCCGGGTGCCGGCGCTTGGCCTCGGCCAGCTCCTCGGCGTAGGCGAACATGTCCGCGAGCTGCGCGGGCGAGCGCGGGTTGACCGGGCGACCGTCGGCGTCGAGCACGACCTGGGCGTGCTCGGGGTCCTGGTAGCCGATCACGCGGTTCGTCCAGTGCAGCAGCTGCGCGCGGTCCGCGGCGGGCACGCCGAGCAGGTCGGCGAGGTTCTGCAGCGGGAAGTCGTCCGTGACGTCGGCGGGCAGGTCGCAGCTCCCCCGCGCCGCCACGCCGTCGAGCAGCGCGGCGGCCCGCTCCCGCACGGTCGCCGCGAACCGCTCCAGCCGGCGGCGGGTGAACGCGCCGGTCACGAGCGTGCGCAGCCGCACCTGCTCGGGCGGGTCCATGTTGAGGATCATCCGGCGGATGAACGGCAGGTCGGCCGGGTCGGGGTCGCGGATCTGCGTGGCCCCGAGCGACGACGAGAAGTCGGCCGGGCTGCGCAGCACGTGCCGGACGTCGTCGTAGCGGGTCACCGCCCAGTAGCCCGGGCCGGCCGGCCAGATGCCGACCTCGTGCTCCTCCTGCCAGGAGACCGGCGCCTCGTCCCGCAGCCGGCGCAGCGCCTCGTGCGGGACGCCGCGGGCGAACACCCGGGGATCGAAGACGTTCTCCACCACCGTCGGCCGCGCCACGGGGGCACGGTAACCCGGCCCGGTGGTGCGGATCACCGCCGAGAAGGGGGTAATCGCTTTGCGCGGGAGGCCCGCGCGGGTCCATGCTTGCGTAGAGCAACTCGTTGCGTGATACACGCAAAGTACAGGTAAAGAGACCTTCAGGAGCAGGCATGACGGCCGAGATCGACGGCGCGCCCCCGCTCTCCGACCGGACCCTCGACGACCGGGACATCGACGTCGCCGACCGGCTGGTGCACCAGATCGTGATGCTCATGCGGCTGGTCAAGCGGGTGGCCCCGGCCTACCGGGCCGAGCTCGAGACGGCGGCGTTCCCGCTGCTCGCGCGGCTGGCCACCGAGGGCCCGCAGCGCTCCGGGGAGATCGCCGCGGCGATGTGCGCGGACCCGTCGACCATCAGCCGGCAGGTCGCCGGCCTGGTCCGGTCCGGGCTCGTCGAGCGCCGCGCCGACCCCGAGGACGGCCGCGCCAGTCTGCTCGCCGCGACCACCGAGGGCCACCGGGTCCTCGACACCGAACGACGGCGCCGGGCCGGCCAGCTCGTCGACGCCCTGGCCGACTGGACCCCCGAGTCCCGCGGCCAGTTCGCCGACCTGCTGGGCCGCTTCGTCGCCGATCTCCAGCGCACGACCGAGGGGGACCCCCGATGACCAGCCCAGCCGCCGCCGCGCCCGCGCGGCCGGCCCCTCCGACCGACCGGGGCGGTGAGCTGTCGCACAAGCAGATCGTGACGATCCTGATCGGCCTCATGCTCGGCATGTTCCTGGCCGCGCTGGACCAGACCGTCGTCTCGACCGCCATCCGCACCATCGCCGACGACCTGGGCGGGCTCTCCCAGCAGGCCTGGGCCACGACCGCGTTCCTGATCACCGGCACGATCAGCACGCCGCTCTACGGCAAGCTCTCCGACATCTTCGGCCGCAAGCCGCTGTTCCTCACCGCGATCTCGATCTTCCTCGTCGGCTCGGTGCTGTGCACCTTCTCGACGTCGATGTACATGCTCGCGGGCTTCCGCGCGGTGCAGGGCCTCGGCGCCGGCGGCCTGTTCGCGCTGGCCCTGACGATCCTGGGCGACATCGTGCCGCCGCGGGAGCGGGCCCGCTACCAGGGCTACATGCTCGCCGTGTTCGGCACGTCGAGCGTGCTCGGCCCGGTCATCGGCGGCGTGTTCTCCGGCCAGGCCACGATCGCCGGCATCGACGGCTGGCGCTGGATCTTCCTGGTCAACGTGCCGATCGGCGCCGTCGCCCTGGTGGTCGTGGCGAAGGTCCTCAACGTCCCGCACACCCCGCGCCCGCACCGCATCGACTGGCCCGGGGCGCTCACCCTGGCCATCGGCCTGGTGCCGCTGCTGATCGTCGCGGAGCAGGGCCGGGAGTGGGGCTGGGGCTCCAACCAGGCGATCGTCTGCTACATCGTCGGCGCGATCGGCCTGATCGCCTTCGTGTTCTGCGAGCGCGGCTTCGGCGACGACGCCCTGCTCCCGCTGCGGCTGTTCCGCAACGGCGTGTTCACCCTGAGCAGCATGGCCGGCGTCGTGATCGGCATGGGGATGTTCGGCGGCATCGCGCTGTTCCCCCAGTTCCTGCAGATCGTGCACGGGGTCACCCCCACGGAGTCCGGCTTCCTGATGCTGCCGCTCGTCGGCGGGATCATGACGGCGTCGATCGTGTCCGGCCAGGTCACCTCCCGGACCGGGCACTACAAGATCTTCCCGATCATCGGCACCGCGCTCATGGCCGGCGCACTGGTGATCCTGCACTTCCGGCTCAGCGTCGACATCGCGCTGTGGGAGTTCGACCTCTACATGGCGATGTTCGGCCTCGGGCTCGGGTGCTGCATGCAGACCCTGGTCCTGGCCGTGCAGAACGCCGTGCCCGCGCGGGACATGGGTGTGGCGACGGCGTCGGCGACCTTCTTCCGGCAGATGGGCGGCACGCTCGGTACCGCCATCTTCCTGTCGATCATGTTCTCGACGGTCGGCGACAAGATCACGGCGGCCTTCCGGGGCGACGCCGGACAGGTCTTCCGCTCGGCGCTCGCCGACCCCGCGGTCGTCGCGGACCCCGCCAACCGGCAGATCGTGCAGGGCGCGCAGTCCGGCGACCTGTCCGCGGCCTCCGGCGTGCTGAACGACTCCGCGTTCCTGCAGCAGATCGACGCCCGGCTCGCCCGGCCGTTCCTGGTCGGGTTCACCGACTCGATGACGCTCACCTACCTGGTCGCCGCCTGCGTGATCGCGCTGGCGTTCGTCATCGTGCTGTTCATCAAGGAGTTGCCGTTGCGCACCATGTCCGGCGCCCAGGCCCGGCTGGCCGAGGAGGCCGGCACCCCGCCCGCCCCCGCGGCCGTGACCGCGGCCGTCGAGCCGATCGAGGAGTTCCAGGCCCTGCACACGGGCGACGGGCACACCGGCAACGGGCACACCGGCAACGGGCACGCCGGGTCGCGCACCGTCGCCGAGGCCGTGGCCGCGCGCAACGGGACCGGGCAGGGACCCGTCGACGGCGGCCGGCACCACCTCGTCGGGGAGCCGGCGCCCCTGCCGGCCGAGCCGGCCGAGCCGGCCGCGGGGGGTGCTCCCGGCGGGTACGGCCCCGGACCCGAGGTCAACGGCATCGTGCACCGCGCCGACGGCACCGGGCTGGCCGAGGCGGTCGTGACCGTCACCGACCCGGGCGGGCACCAGGAGGGCCGCGCCGTGACCGGCCCGGACGGCGGGTACCGCATCCCGCTGGCCAACGGCGGCACGTACCTCGTCGTCGCCACCTCCGGCGCCTTCCAGCCGTACGCGGCGATGGTGGCGGTGGCCGACCGGCCGGTCCGGCACGACGTCCCGCTCGCCGGCACCTGCGCGGTCCGCGGGCTCGTCCGCGACGCCGAGGGCACGCCGATCGACGACGCGACCCTCACCCTGATCGACGCGCGGGGCGACGTCGCCGCCACCGGCCGGCCCGACGCCGGCGGGCGCTACCGGCTCGAGGGCGTCCCCGAGGGGCGGTACACGCTGACCGTCACCGGGCCCACGTTCGCGCCGGTCGCCGCGGCGGTCGAGCTGCGGACCGGGCTGGTGACCGACCACGACGTCGAGCTGCCCCGGCGGGCCCGGCTCGTCGGCACGGTGGTGGCCGCGAGCGACGGCCGCGGGGTCGGCGAGGCGCTCGCCACCCTGATCGACGGGCGGGGCACCGTGGTCGCGTCGACCGTGACCGGCCCGGACGGCTCGTTCGTCTTCGAGAACCTGCCCGGCGGGACCTACACGCTCACGGCCAGCGGCTACGCGCCGGTGGCGTCGGTGGTGCAGGTGGGCTCCGGCGGGGTGACCACGGCCGACGTCGAGTTCCCGGCCCCCGCGCAGCACGGCGCCGTTCCGAACGGGGCGGCGCAGAACGGGGCGGCGCAGAACGGGGCGGCGCCAGACGGGGCGCTCGGGACCGCGGCGACGCAGAACGGGACGACGGAGGGAATCCGATGAGCGACGTGACCGGCAGGCTGATGACCCCGGACGGCTGGCCCGTCACCGGGGGCACGCTGACGGCCGTCGACGCGACGGGCGTGCAGCGCGGCCGCGCGGCGAGCCGCGAGGACGGCGGGTTCGTGATCGAGGGGCTCGACCGGGGCCCGTACACGGTGATCGCGGCGGCGGCCGGGCACGAGCCCGCCGCGCGCACGGTCCAGGTGGCCGGCGAGCGCTCCACGATGGGCGTGCTGGAGCTGGCCAAGGTGGGCGGCGACGTCCTGCCCATGCCCGGGACCTGGACGATCGACCCGCACCACTCGAGCATCCGGGCCACCGCCCTGCACCTGGGTATGAGCCGGATCCACGGGCGGCTGCGCGGCTTCGGCGGCCGCATCCAGGTGGCCGACCCGCTCGAGAACAGCTCGGTGGAGGTCTCGATCGACCCGGGCAGCGTCGACTCCGACGACGCCGACCGGGACGCGCACCTGCGCAGCGTGGACTTCCTCGACATCGACGTCTACCCGGAGATCAGCTACAAGTCCGACGGGCTCGTGCGGATCGACACCCGGCACTGGCGGGTCGACGGGGTGCTCACGCTGAAGGGCGTGAGCGCGCCGGTCGCGCTCGACGTCCAGTACCGCGGCACCGGCCCCGACCTGTGGGGCGGCACCCGGGCGGCCTTCTCGGCCACCACCGAGATCTCCCGGGACGACTTCGCGATCTCCTGGAACCAGAGCGTCCTCGCCGGCGTGCTGGCGATCGGGCGCACGCTGCGGATCGACATCGACATCCAGGCCGTCCTGGGCTGACATCCCCCGCCGTATGGCTCCATGACGCACGTTCCCGGGCCCGCCCGAGTGCGTTGTGGAGCCATCGAGCGTTCTCAGGGCCGTCTTCGGCGCGCTATGGAACCACAATGCGAATCGAGGGGCGAAAACTCGCGTCATGTTCCATGACGCGTTCCTCAGAGGGCCGCGGCGGAGCCCACACCGCTGCGGCGGTCGGCGGCGGCGGCGAGCAGGCCGTCGTCACCCCGTCCGACGGCCGAGAGCCGGCCCAGCGCCCACGGGCCGGCGTCGGTGACCCGGTGGCCGCGGCGGGCGAGCTCGTCGACCGTGTCCGCGCCGAGCCGCGACTCGACGACGAGCCCCGCCGGCTCCCAGCCGCGCGGCGCGAACGAGGCGGGGAAGGACGTCGTGTGCCAGGCCGGGGCGTCGATCGCCGCCTGCAGGTCGAGGCCCGCCCGGGTGTGGGCGAGCAGGAAGCACAGCTGCCACTGGTCCTGCTGGTCGCCGCCGGGCGTGCCGAAGGCGACGCGGGGCTCCCCGTCGCGCAGGCCGAGGCTGGGCGAGAGGGTGGTCCGGGGGCGCCTGCCCGGCACCAGCGAGCTGGCCAGGCCCTCCTCCAGCCAGAACATCTGCGCCCGCGTCCCCAGGCAGAACCCCAGCTCGGGGATGACGGGCGAGGACTGCAGCCAGCCGCCCGACGGCGTCGCGGAGACCATGTTCCCGGCGGCGTCGACGACGTCGATGTGCACCGTGTCCCCGCGCGCCACGCCCTGCCGGGTCAGGCTGGGCTCGCTCGGCGCGGGCTCGCCGGTCGCGGCCCCCTCGCCCAGCCGCGCGACCGTGGGCTCACCCGTGCCGGGGCCCTCGGTGCCCTTGCCGATCGGCCGGTCGTGGTCGGTGGCGAGCGCCGCGAGCCGGGGGTCGCGGCCGCCGGGCGCGCCGGGCCGCAGCTCGCGGCACGCCAGCTCGCCGATCAACCGGCGCCGGGCGGCGGTGTAGTCCTCCCCCAGCAGGTCCGCCATCGGCACCGGCGCGCTGTCGCCGTACCAGGCCTCCCGGTCGGCGAACGCGAGCTTCGCGGCCTCCGCGGTGACGTGCACGGTGTCGGCGGTCGCGATCCCGTCGGCGTAGGTCAGGTCGGTGCCGTCGAGCAGGCGCAGCGTCTGGGCCAGGGCCGGGCCCTGCGACCACGGCCCGCACTTGGCGACCTGCCAGCCCGCGCCGGCGTCGACGACCAGGGCGTCCTCGTAGGTCGCCGACCAGCCGGCGAGGTCGTCGGCCGTGAGCACGCCGGCATGGTCCTGGCCGGTCTCGTCGCGCACGGGGGTGCGGCAGAAGCGGTCGACCTCCTCGGCGACGAACCCGCGGGACCAGGCCGCCCGGGCCGCGTCGAGGCGCGCCTCGCGGCTCGGCCCCTGCGCCTCGCCGAGCAGCCGCTCCCAGGTCGCCGCGAGCACCGGCAGCCGGTGCGACCGGCGCGGGATCCCGCCGTCCGGCAGCCACTGGGCGGCCGAGCTCGGCCAGTGCGTGCGGAAGTGTTCCGCGACGGTGGCGATCGTGTCCGGGATGCGCGGGACCAGCGGGAACCCTCCGGCGGCGTAGCCGAGCGCGGGAGCCAGGACATCGGCCAGCTCCCAGGTCCCGTGGTCGCGCAGGAGGGTCAGCCAGGCGTCCCACGCGCCCGGGACGGTGGCGGCGAGCAGCCCGGTGCCCGGCACGATCGTGCAGCCCTCGGCGCGGTAATGGTCGATCGTCGCCGCGGCGGGCGCCACGCCCTGCCCGCACAGCACCCGGGGCCGCGGGTCGGCGGCGGTGCTGAACACGACCGGGACCTCGCCGCCGGGGCCGCACAGGTGCGGCTCCACGACCTGCAGGACGAACCCGGCCGCGACGGCGGCGTCGAAGGCGTTGCCGCCCCGGGCCAGCACGGTCAGGGCGGTGGAGGTGCCGAGGTGGTGGGTGCTCGCGGCCGCGCCGGTGGGCCCGAGCTTCTCGTAGGTGCGGGGTGCCACGCTCCCACCCTCGCACCGGGCGGCCGCCGTCGCCGACCGAGGCTCGTTCCTGTCCCACGAGGCTCGGACCGGCGGGCGCGAGCACTGCCCGGTAGGACGGACGCGGATCCGTGAACAGGGCGGAACGCCATGCACCAGCCATGATCGTCAGTTGTGACCATTGAGCGCCGCATCCGGCGCCTACCGGTCCCGAGCGGTGATCATGAACGCGACGAGAGCGCCCGTTCGGTGACGCCCTCAGAACAGGGTCGGCGCCAGCACGCCCTCGTGGGCGAGCAACCACTCCTTGGTGGCGCGGCCGCCGCCGAAGCCGCCGAGCCCACCCGCCGCCATGACCCGGTGACACGGCACCACGACCGGGATCGGGTTCGAGCCCATGATGGAGCCGACCCCGCGGGCGGCCGTGTAGCCGTGGCCCTGGTACGCCCCGCTGAGCGCGGCGAGCTTCGCGTAGGTGGTGGTCGCCCCGAACGGGACGTGCGCGAAGAGCGCCTGCAGCACGGTGCGCTGGGTGCCGTGCGTGAGCCGCCAGTCCAGCGGCAGGTCGAACGCCCGGCGCTCCCCGGAGAGGTACTCCACGAGCTGGGCGGCCGCTTCCTCCGTCCCGGCCGGGTCCTCCTCGGGCTCGGCGCCCAGCCGCTCCGCGGCCGCCGCCGCCCGCTCCGGCACCGCCCCGAACCCGACGAGGCACAGGCCGGCCTCGCTCACCGCGACGGTGAGCGCGCCGATCGGCTCGGGCGCCGGGAGGATCCGCCAGCTCAGTTGCACCCGGACAGCATGCTCCCGGTCCTCGGGTGCGCGCTGGCGGGTTTCGGACACGGTCAGAGCTCCGCGGCGAGCGGGACCTCGTCGACGGCGCGCGAGGTCATCCACTCCCGCAGCGCCTGGGTGGCCAGCACGTCGTCCGTGTTGTAGCCGAGCAGCCGCTCCCGCTGCGCCTGGTCCGGCGGGGCGCCGTCCATGCCCACCGCGTCCCGGTACCAGCGCATCGAGTTCTCGCCGCCGGCCTCCGGGTCCCGCCAGCTGAACCCGGCGACCGGGGCGATCTTCTTCAACCCCTTGCCCTGCGCGCACAGGAACCACTCGTTGACCACGGCGAACAGGTCGACCCACCAGTCCGCGGCGATGAACTCGCGGACCTCCTCGACCGGCGGGACGCCGGGCATGCCCGCGAACCGGGTGGCCGAGGACAGCAGCCAGCGGTTCTCGGCCTGCTCGTTGTAGCAGTAGGCGGCGAACGTGCGGCCGGTCCGCGCGGCAGCCGCCCGGACGCCGGAGAGCCAGGTCCAGAACTCGGCGAAGGAGCGGCCCTCGTCCGGCGTGGGCACGGGCTCCCAGGTGGCGAAGGCGCGGTAGCCCTCGGGTTCGTCCCGCTCGCGGCGCCCGCCCGGGTAGGAGAGCGCCGCGCCCCACAGGTAGGCGCCGGACTCGCCGAAGCTCTCCATGTCGACGTCGACCTCGACGTCCGCGCGGTACACCGGCACCCGCTCGACCCGCCGCGCCACGGCCAGCCCGCGCCGCCAGCCCCGGGCCAGCGCCACGACGTCCGGGAACGGGGTGCCGGGCAGCGGCACCGGCGGCTCGACCCGGGGGTCGAGGTCGGCCAGCTCGTCGACCGTGCGGATCCCGATCTCGCGCAGCGCCACGGCGGTGTCGCCGCGGACCACCAGGCTCACGTCCCGCTCCGCGGTGAGCCGCGCCTCGCAGGTCGGCCACCACGGGCAGCGCCGGCACTCCAGCACCCGCGAGGGCTCGGCGAGCGGCTCGGCGCCGGTGGCCGCTGCCAGCGCGACGGCCGCGCGGTCGGTGAACCGCTCGTCGTACTCCTCCAGGGTGCTGCGGTCGCCCGGCCAGTGCCCGGCCCGCAGGTCGTGCCACACCACCACGTCCGCGTCGAGGCCGACGACGCCGCCCCGGTCCGCGCCCTCCACCTCGGCCGGCGGGGCCCACCCTGCCGTCCGCAGCATCCGGGTGAGGTGCGCGAGCCGCAGCAGGTCCCGCGGCTGCGAACGCACCTTCCGCTCCTCGTCCTCGGCCGCGAGCTGCGGGAACGGCGCGGTGAGCGGAGTGGTGGCGGCACCGGTGCCGGGATCGGTGATCCGGTGCCGCACGACGATCACGGGCACGTACCCGCCGCCGGGGACCCGGACCAGGAGCTCGGCCGAGCCGCGCCGGCCCGCCGGGTCGATCGGCAGCACCGCCCCGCCGATCACGCCGGCGCCCGCGACGACCAGCTCCCCGGTCAGCCGGGCGCGCTCCGCCGTCGGCAGGCCCTCGGGCACCGCCGACCACGCCCCCGGCTGCGCGCCGGACACGACCTCGGCGATCCGGGCGCGGTGCTCCCGCACGTCCGCCCGGCGCTGCTCCAGCGCCGGGTCGGGCAGGGCCCGCGGCGCCGAGGCGGCCGACGGGTCGTGGTCCAGGTGCACCCGGCGCCGGCACCGGGTCGTGGCCGCCGCGTCGAGCAGGGGAACGCGAGGAGCGGGCGCCGACCCCTCGCCGTGCCCGGGCACGGGGCCACCGGGGCCCGCCTGCCCGCCCGCACCGCTGATCGTCGCCGTCACACCCCCGAGGGTAGAGACCGACACCGACAACTCCGCGCCTGCCACGGCGCGCCACGCCCTCTAGGCTGCCGCTGATCACCGGGAACGGGCACGCGACGCGGGAGGCACGGGACACATGGCACTGCGACGAGGTGGGTCGCCTGCCGCCGCGAAGGCCGCGAAGATCGAGAAGAAGGCGGCGAAGGCCGCCGACAAGGCGGAGCGCAAGGCCCGCCGGGCGGCCGAGCAGGCCGGCGACTCGGTGAGCCGCGCCGCCGGGACCGCGCTGGCCGCCGTCGAGGCCGTCACCTCGGACAAGCCCGGGAGGAAGGCGGCCAAGAAGGCCCGCAAGGAGGCCGGGAAGGCGCAGAAGGCGCTGTCCAAGGAGGCCGGCACCGCGGCCCCCAAGGACCTCACGCCCGCGCACACCAAGCGGCTGATCGCCGTCGGGAAGGCCGTCGCGCCACTGCTCGCGCCCTACGCGATCGCCGCGGGTGCGGTCGCCCGGGACCGCTGGGACGCGCACCGCGCCCGGCAGCTCGGCGTGTCCGCGGACCAGCTCGGCCGCTACAGCGGCCGCGGCGGTGCCCTGCACGCCCGCATCTCCCGCGCGGGCGAGGCGCTCACGGAGCTGGAGAACTCGCCCGACGCCACGGCCGCCGCGACCTCCTTCGTCCGCGAGATGCGGCCCCGGCTCGCGGACCTGGCCGTGGCCGTCCGGGCCGCCGAGCAGATGCCGTCGGCCCGCCGCCGGACCGCGTTCCGCGCCGTCGCGGGCGAGCTCGACCGGATCGAGGACCAGCTGCTCGACCTCCTCGGGATCCGCCCGTAACCCGACCCGCACCGGAACCGGCCCGGGGCTCGGCTACCGTCTGTGCCCATGCAGTCCCGGCCCGGCTCGTTCGGGGCCGGCCCGACGACCGGACCGGCCCACGCGCGGGTACTGCGCGGCGCCGTCCTGGCCTCGCTCAGCACCCTGTTGACCGCCCTCGGCCACCTGGCGGGTGGCGGCACCCTGCCCGACCTCGGGCTGCTCGCCGTGCTGCTCCCGCTGCTGGCGCTGGCCGTCACGTCCACGGCCGAGCGGGTGCGCGGGCCGGTCGGCACCCTGCTCCTGCTCGGCGGCGGCCAGTTCGTGCTGCACGAGCTGCTGGAGTTCCTCGGGCACGACCACACCGGCATCGCGTCCGGCCCGTCGATGCTGGCGGGCCACGCCGTCGCCACCGTGCTGTCCGGGCTCCTGCTCCGCGACGCCGACCGGCTGCTCTCGGCCCTGGCCCGCGCGCTGCGCCGGGTCCTGCCGCGCCGGTCCGCACCCCTCCCCGCCGACGCCCCGCTGCGCACGCTCGCCGTGCCCGCCGCCGGGGTGGCCGGGCACGTCCGCCGCGCCGCCGTCGGCGCCGTCCTCCGCCGGGGTCCACCGGTGCCGGGTCCGATCCCCGCCCCCTGATCGAACCCGCCGGCCCCGCCGGGGGCCGGTCCGCACCCCGCGCGCCCACGCCGGCGCGCCGAGAGGACCACCGTGTTCACCCGCACCCGCCGCACCGCGCTGCGCGCGACGGCCGTCACCGCCGCCGCCGGCGGCCTCCTCCTCGCCGGGACCGTCCCGGCGTTCGCCCACGTCACCGCCCAGCCGAGCACCGCGGAGCAGGGCGGCTACGCCGTGATCTCGATGCGCGTGCCCAACGAGTCCGACACCGCCGGCACCACCAAGCTCGAGGTCACCTTCCCGACCGACCACCCGGTCACCTCCGCCCGCACCACCCCGCAGGCGGGCTGGACGGCCGAGGTCACCAAGGGGAACCTGCCCGCGCCCGTCGAGGTCAACGGCCGGCAGGTCACCCAGGCCGTCACCAAGGTCACCTGGACCGCGCAGCCGGGCACCCGGATCGGCCCCGGCCAGTTCGTCGACTTCCCGCTGTCGCTCGGCCCGCTGCCGACCGGCACCGACCAGCTGGTCCTCCCCGCCACCCAGACCTACGACGACGGCCGCGTCGTCGCCTGGGACGAGCCGACCACCCCGGGCGGGGCGGAGCCGGAGCACCCGGCCCCGACCGTCACCCTGACGCCCGCCGCCGCGGGCGGGCACGGCGGCCACGACGGCGCGGCGGCCGCGGGCACCGAGGACACGGCCGCGTCGACCACGGACACGACCGCCCGCTGGCTCGGCGGCGTCGGCCTGCTGCTCGGCGCGCTCGGGCTCGGCCTGGGCGGTGGGGCGCTGCTGCGCAGTCGCCGGCCGGCGCCGACCCCGGCACCGAGGAGCGAGGACAAGGTGGGGAGCGACACATGATCCGTCTGGCTCGTTTCGCGGCCGCCGGTCTGCTCGCCGGGCTCGCGCTGCTGCTCGGCGCCACCCCGGCGCTCGCGCACGCCGAGTTCGAGGGCAGCGACCCGGCGGACGGCGCGACCCTGGACACCGGGCCGCAGAAGGTCACGCTGACCTTCAGCGACACCATGCAACAGGGCTTCAACACGATCACCGTGATCGGCCCCGACGGGAAGGACTACGTCTCCGGCGAGGTCCAGGCCCAGGGCGACGAGGTGAGCGCGACGGTCGGGCCGCTCGGCCCGGCCGGCCGGTACGAGATCGGGTACCGCGTGCTCTCCGACGACGGCCACCCGGTCTCGGGCAAGGTCGGGTTCACCCTGACCGCGGCCGGGACGGGCACCGGGAGCTCTGCCGCGCCGATCCCGTCGGCCGACGCCGCACCGAGCGCCGCTCCGGCCGCGCAGTCGGCCCCGGCCGAGTCCGGCGGCATGCCGGTCTGGCCGTGGATCGTGGGCGCCGTGGTGCTCGTCGGTGCCGGCGTGGCCGTCGCGATGCGGCTGGGCCGGTCGTGACCGCGCTGGTCACCGAGCAGGAGCGGGCGTGATGGGGGCGCCGACCGCGAGCCGGGGCTCGTCCGCCGAGCGGGTGGCCCCGCTCGTGTGGGCCGCGCTCGCGGTCGGCGCCGCCCTGCTCGCCGCCGTCCTGGCGCAGGCCGCCGGGATCACCCTCGCCGCCACCGCCCTCCGGGCTCTGACGGACGCCGCCGCGGTCGCCTGCGTGGGGCTCGGCCTGGTCACCGTGCTGGTCCCGACCTCGGCACGCGACGCCCGCGGCACCACGGTGATCCGCCGCGGCGACCGGGCGACGGTGGTCGTGGCCGGTGTGTGGCTCGCCGCGGTGCTGGTGTCGGTCGCGGTGCGCTCGGCCGAGGCGGTCGGCCGCCCGCTCGGCGCGCTCACTGCCGGCGACGTCGGCGCCTTCGTCACCCGGGTCGCCGCCGGTCGCGGGACCGTCCTGACGGCGTTGTGCGCGGCCGCGGTCCTCGGCTGCGCGGTCGCCCGGATGCGCAGCCCGGAGTCGGTGCCGGGGCGGGTCGTGCTGGTCGCGGCCCTGCTCGGGTCCCTGACCCCGGCCGTCACCGGGCACACCGGATCGTCGCCGGAGCACTCGCTCGCCGTGGTCACGGTGGCGTTCCACGTCGGGGCCGCCGCACTGTGGGTCGGCGGGCTCGGCGTGCTGCTCCTGCTCGTCGCGCCGCACCGGGCGCTGCTCGACAGGGGCCTGCCGCGCTTCTCCCGCATCGCCACGGTGTGCCTCGTCGGCACGGCGCTCACGGGGGTGGCCAACGCGGTGCTCCGGCTCCCGGTGCTCGGTGACCTGTTCACCAGCAGCTACGGCGCGCTGATCCTCGTCAAGACCGGACTCGTCGTCGTCCTCGCCCTGCTCGGCGGCCTCGCCCGCCGACGGCTGCAGCGCGGCACCCTCCCCGTGCTGCGCTGGGCGGGGGTCGAGGTCACGGTCATGGCGGTGACCATCGGGATCGCCGCCGCCCTGAGCCAGACCGCCCCCTGAGCGCTCGACCGGCGCCTCTCCGCCGAACGTGACAGGAGCGCTGCCGCCACCACCGCCACGTGCCGCTCGAAACGATCATCCGCGGCGGGAGTGACAGGGCGGTTCTCGCCGGAACGGTGCAGGGACACTCGGATGGATCTTCGAGCCGGCTGCCTCGTGCTCACCGGCCGACGGTCTCAGCGCTGCCGGGCCCGGCGGCGCCCCGGGCCGCGCGGGCGGACGGGAGCGGGACTGGTCCAGTGGGCGGGGCGCTCGAACCCGGCGGGCAGGCGGGTGGTGGTGTCACCCTGCGCCGCGGTGAGCTGCGGCGGCACCAGGAACAGCACCCCGCGCAGGTCCGCCCCCTCCAGCCGCGCACCGCGGAAGTCGGCGCCCGTGACGTCGGCGCCCCGCAGGTCCGCCCCGCGCAGGTCGGCACCCAGCAGCAGCGCGCCCCGCAGACTCGCCCGCCGCAGGTCCGTGCCGCGCAGGCGGGCGCCGATCAGGTCGGCGCCGCGGTGGTCCGGCCCGTCGCCGCGCGCGGCTTCGCTGGCCGCGACCAGCAGCGGGTTGACGGCGCGGCGGTGGGCCTCGACGTCGAGCGTCGCCAGCTCCACAGGCTCCAGTTCGGCGAGCTCGGAGGTGCGGGCCACCGCCGCCCCGAGGTCCTCCGCGAGCGCACCCTGCCCCAGCTCCCGCGCCTCGACGAGGTAGCGCAGCAGCTCGTGCAACGTCCTGAGCTGCGGGAACGCGGCGAACACCGCATCGCGGTCACCCGTCCGCCAGTCCGCCCGCGCCGACAAGGCCTGCCCCGCGCCGAAGCAGTCGAAGACCGTGCAGCCGACCATTCCCCGCGGCCTCAGCTCGGCATGGACACCGCACCGGGCGTCGGGTCGTAAGTGCCGGCACGGGGTGCCCGCGGGCTTGGCGAAGGCGAAGTCGGCGGAGCGCGCGAAGGCGGGCGCCACGCAGCACAGCCCGGTGCAGCGGCCGCAGTCGGCGCGCAGGTCGATCAGGTCGAGCACGTGCTCCGACGCTACGCCTGCGGCTCGGACCGGTACGACTCCAGCAGCCGGAGCCAGATCTCGCTGATCGTCGGGAACGACGGGACCGCGTGCCACAGCCGCCCGAGCGGCACCTCGCCGGCGATCGCGACGGTCGCGGAGTGCACCAGCTCGGAGAGGTCCTGGCCCACGAACGTGGCCCCCACCAGCACCTCCCGCGCGGTGTCGACGACGAGCACCGCGGCGCCGTCGTAGCCGTCGGCGTGCAGCGAGGCCCCCGCGACGGCGATGTCCAGCTCCACCGTGCGCACGTCGATCCCGGCCTTGCGCGCCTCCTCGGCCGTCTTGCCGACGTGCCCGACCTCGGGATCGGTGAACACCACCTGCGGCACGGCGTGGTGGTCGGCGGTCATCGCGTGCTCGCCCCAGGCCCCGGTGTCGAGCGTGGCGCCGTTCGCCCGCGCGGCGATCGCGTTGCCGGCGATGCGGGCCTGGTACTTGCCCATGTGCGTGAGCGGCGCGCGGCCGGTGACGTCGCCGGTCGCGTACAGCCACCCGCCGTCGACGCCCTGGACCAGCCCGGAGTCGTCGATCACGAGCGGCTTGCCGGGCTCGAGCCCGACGCTCTCGGCCCCGACGTCTCCGGTCCGGGGACGACGGCCAGTGGCGAGCAGCAGCTCGTCGACCTCGATCGTCTCGCCGCCCACGGTCAGCAAGATGGCGTCGCCCGACTTCGCGACGGCGTCGAGCCCCTGGCCGAGCCGCAGGTCGATCCCGTCCTCCCGCAGCGCCTCGGCCACCTTCTCCCCCGCGACGGGCTCGGCGGAGGTGAGCAGCCGGGCGCCGCGGACGAGCATCGTGACCTGCGAGCCGAGCCGGGCGTAGGCCTGGGCCATCTCGCAGCCGACCACACCGCCGCCGAGGACGCCGAGCCGGCGCGGTGCCTCGTCCGCCGAGGTCGCGTCGCGCGAGCCCCAGGTCCGGACGGTGTCGATGCCGTCGACCGGCGGGGTGACGGGCGTGCTCCCGGTCGCGACGACGACGGCGTGCCGGGCCCGGTAGACGTCGTCGCCGACGGCCACGGCCTTCTCCCCCGCGAGCCGCCCGTGCCCCCTGACCAGGGTGATCCCGGACGACCCGACCCACTCCGCCTGGCCCGAGTCGTCGCCGCGGGAGGTGAAGGAGTCGCGGCGCGCGAACACGGCCTTGGGGTCGAGGCCCGCGGTCACCCCCGGCAACCGGCGGGCGGCGGCGACGGCGTTGGGCGTGCGCAGCAGCGCCTTCGACGGGATGCAGGCCCAGTACGAGCACTCGCCGCCGACCCTCTCGGCCTCGACCAGCGCCACCGACAGGCCGCCCCGGTGGGCGTAGTCGGCGGCGTTCTCCCCGACCGGGCCCGCCCCGATCACGACGACGTCGAACTCGTGCTCGCTCACCCGAACTCCTCCCGTGCCGACGGCTGCGGGGACAGCCCGCCGCCGGAGGCGATCATGCCCCGGCCGGCCGGGCACCGTGCGGGAACCGCCCGACCGGGGATCCTGCCGTCAGTCCTGGACGGCCGCCACCGCCTCGAGGATGTCGGCGTCGCCGCCCATCAGCTCGAGCGTCAGGCCGGCGGTGCCGGGCGCCTCGAGCAGCGTGGCGAGGACGGCGGCGGTGTCGTCCCGGGTGATCTCCGTGCGGTCGAGGTGGTCCTTCGACAGCGCCACCCGCCCGACGCCGGGGTCGTCGGTGAGCGGGCCCGGGCGCACGATCGTGAGGTCGAGGTCGGAGCGGGCGCGCAGGGCGTCCTCCGCCGCCTTCTTGGCCCGGATGTACGCGACCCAGACCTGGCCGCGGTCCGGGTCCGGCTCCTGGTCCACGCCGGTCGACGAGATCAGCAAGTAGCGCCGGACCCCCGCCTGCGCGGCGGCCTCGGCCAGCAGCTCGGCCGCGGCCCGGTCGACGGTGTCCTTGCGCTCGGCGGTGCTGCCCGGGCCGGCGCCGGCCGCGAAGACGACCGCGTCGGCGCCCTTCAGGTGCGGCGCGAGGTCGCCCGGCGCCGCCTGCTCGAGGTCGACCACGACCACCGCGGCCCCGGTCGCCTCGACGTCCGCGCGGTGGTCCGGGTTGCGCACCACGCTCACCACCTCGTCGCCCCGGTTCGCCAGCAGCGTGGCGAGCCGGAGCGCGATCTTGCCGTGTCCTCCCGCGATGACGGTCCGCATGGACGCGACGCTAGCGGCGCCCACGCAGGTGTGCCGCCCGACGATCGCCCGCGTTCCACGTGGAACACGTGCGGGTGAGGTCGGGCTCCGCTCCTCCCCCGAAGAGCAGGCCGTCGCAGGATGAGACACCGGGCCGGACGGACCTCGTATCGCCCACGCCGAGAGCGTCGTCGCAGGTCAGGGCCGAGCATATGGGCTTCTCATGATCGCCCCACTCGGCCGATCGAACGCAGTACGTGCCCGATTAGTCCTTTTTCTCGCATGGCGGAATTTGCCGCCTTGTGACGCCACACACCGTGATCGACGGTGATCGGGACCACAACGGCAGCGACTCCGAGGAGGTACGGGCGTGAAAGCCGTCCGGGTGCACGAGTACCACTCCGATCCGAAGATCGACGACATCCCGGAGCCCGAGCTCCAGGGTCCGCTCGACGTGATCGTCAAGATCGGGGGCGCCGGTGTCTGCCGTACGGACCTGCACATCATCAACGGGGACTGGGCGGAGGCGCAGAACCCCACGCTGCCGTACGTGATCGGCCACGAGAACGCGGGCTGGATCGAGGCGGTCGGCGACGGGGTCACCAACGTCGCCGTCGGGGACACGGTGATCCTGCACCCGCAGCCGTCGTGCGGGCTCTGCCTGGCCTGCCGGCGCGGGCGGGACATGCAGTGCGAGAACGCGTTCTTCCCCGGCCTGTCGAACAACGACGGCGGCATGGCCGAGTACCTGCGGACCACCGCGCGCGCCTGCATCAAGCTGGACCCGAACACCAACCCCGCCGACGTCGCCGCCCTGGCCGACGCGGGCATCACGGCCTACCACGCGGTCCGCAAGGCGGTCCCGGACCTCTACCCGGGCACCACCGCCGTGGTCCAGGGCGCGGGCGGGCTGGGCCACATCGCGATCCAGACGCTCGCGGCGATCACCGGGACCCGGATCGTCGTCGTCGACAAGAACCCGGACGCGCTCGCGCTCGCCAAGCAGATCGGTGCCGACGAGACCGTCCAGGCCGACGGCAACCACGTCGACGCCGTGAAGGACCTCACGAACGGCCGCGGCGGCGACGTGGTGTTCGACTTCGTCGCCGAGCAGGGCGCCGAGCTGGACGCCTGGCAGATGACCGCCCCCGCGGGGTCCCAGTACATCCTCGGTTACGGCGGTGAGTTCAAGGCCCCGACGCTCGACTTCGTCGGTGGCGAGAAGAACGTCATCGGCAACATCGTCGGCACCTACGCCGACCTCACCGAGCTCATGGTCCTGGCGCAGGCCGGGAAGGTCACCCTGCACACCAAGCAGTACCCGCTGGACGCGGCGCTCGACGCCCTGCACGACCTCGACGCCGGTCGGGTCCGCGGCCGGGCGATCCTCGTCCCCTGATTCACCCCCTCTGAACAGCACCGACGCTGACGGAAGGAACCACCACATGTACGAGAAGGACGGCGAGAAGTACTTCATCGTCGATGCGCACAGCCATTTCTGGGACGCGTCGAAGGAGAACTGGGTCGAGGGCAAGGAGCAGTTCGCCAAGGGCTGGATCGACTGCTTCTACGGCTACCACCAGCTCGGCCCGCCCGAGACCCACTGGGACTGGGAGAAGTACCTCAAGGTCACGCCCGAGGACTTCGAGCGCGACATGTTCGTCGAGGGGCACGTCGACCACGCGATCTTCCAGTCGACCTACCTCAAGGAGTGGTACAAGGAGGGCTTCAACACGGTCGAGCAGAACGCCCAGCTGCTGGAGCG
This sequence comes from Pseudonocardia halophobica, assembly GCF_027922425.1. Classification (GTDB taxonomy): domain Bacteria; phylum Actinomycetota; class Actinomycetes; order Mycobacteriales; family Pseudonocardiaceae; genus Pseudonocardia; species Pseudonocardia halophobica. Next base: position 145,685 of record NZ_BSFQ01000001.1, read on the forward strand.
CTGGGGCGACAAGCTCATCGTGAACGGCCGCTTCGACCCGCGTGAGGGCGACGCCGGCCTCAAGCAGCTCGAGGCCGACGCCCAGAAGTACAAGCTCAAGGGCGTGAAGCTCTACACCGCGGAGTGGAACGGCGACTCCCGCGGCTACAAGCTCACCGACCCCGAGGCGTACCACTTCCTGCAGGCCGCGCAGGACCTCGGCATCAAGAACATCCACGTCCACAAGGGCCCGACGATCTGGCCGCTGGACAAGGACGCGTTCGACGTCGCCGACGTCGACCACGCCGCGACGGACTTCCAGGGGCTCAACTTCATCGTCGAGCACGTGGGCCTGCCGCGCATCGAGGACTTCTGCTTCATGGCGGTACAGGAGCCCAACGTCTACGCCGGCCTCTCCGTCGTCATCGGCGGCCTGATGCACGCCCGCCCGAAGTTCTTCGCCAAGGTCATGGGCGAGCTGCTGTTCTGGGTCGGCGAGGACAAGATGACCTTCGGCTCGGACTACAACATCTGGACGCCGAAGTGGCAGGTCGAGGGCTTCGTCGACTGGCAGATGCCCGACGACGACCAGTTCGCCGACTACCCGCGCCTCACCACGGCGTCGAAGAAGAAGATCCTCGGGCTCAACGCCGCCAAGCTCTACGACATCCCGGTGCCGCAGGAGCTGCAGCTGCCGACCTCGGCCGACGAGGCCATGCAGCCGGGCGAGGAGCTCGTCGAGGACAAGGCGGGTGCCCAGGCATGAGTCTGGAGCCTGCCGTCTGGCAGGCGCTGGGGACGGTGCTCGACCCGGAGCTGGACGAGCCGATCACGGACCTCGACTTCGTCGAGTCGTGCACCGTCTCCCCCTCGGGGGAGGTCACCGTGGGGCTGCGCCTGCCGACGTTCTTCTGCGCACCCAACTTCTCCTTCCTCATGGTCGCCGACGCCTACGACGCCGTGTCGGCGGTCCCCGGGGTCACCGGCGCCGTGGTCTCGCTGGCCGACCACCACGCGTCGGCGGAGATCAACGGCGGGGTGGCCGCGCACGCCGGGTTCGTCGGCTCGTTCGAGGGCGAGGCGACGGCGGAGCTCGACGAGCTGCGGCACACCTTCCTCGCCAAGGCGGCGCTCGCCGGTCAGGACCGCCTCGCGCGGCCCCTGGTCGACGAGGGGGTGGGGCCGGACGAGCTCGCCGGGCTCACCCTGGCCGACGTCCCCGACTCCATGGAGCTGCGCCGGCTCCGGGACCGGCGGATGGCGATCGGGCTGCCCTACGAGGACGACGCCCCGCTGCTCATCCACCCCGACGGCAGCCGGGTCACGGCCGCCCAGGTGCCGCTGCACCTGCGGCGGGCGCGGCTGCAGCGGGTGGGGATCGAGACCAACGGCGAGTACTGCAAGTCGCTGCTCAAGACGCGCTACTCGGAGGAGGCGAAGGCCAGGGCGTGACGTGCTGATCGACGACCGGGGTCCCGCGGGGGTGGTGGGCCCCGGTCCGTCGTTCTCGGGGCTGGTCGCCGGCGGATCACCGGGCTAACTTTGATGCAGCTGGATCAAAGGTGACCGGCGACGGGGCCGTGGTCCCGGCGAGGGCGTGAGGAGCTGCGACCTTGGGTGTGCTCGACGGGCGGACCGCGATCGTCACGGGCGGCGCGAACGGTATCGGGGCCGCGATCTGCCGGCGGTTCGCCGCGGAGGGCGCGGCGGTCGTCGTCAACGACCTGGGCGGCGGGACGGACGGCAGCGGCGCCGACGCGGGCCGTGCCGAGGCCGTCGCCGCGGAGATCCGGGCCGCGGGCGGCCGGGCCGTCGCCGACGGCGGCGACGTCTCCGACACCGCGACCGGCGCGCGGCTCGTGGAGACCGCCGTGCGCGAGTTCGGCGGGCTGGACGTGCTGGTGAACGCGGCCGGCATCCTCCGCGACCGGATGATCTTCAACATGTCCGACGAGGAGTGGGACGACGTGATCCGCGTGCACCTGCGCGGGCACTTCTCCACCTCGCGGGCCGCGGCGGCGCACTTCCGCGAGCAGCGGCGGCCCGACGGCCACTTCCGGATCATCAACTTCACCTCGCACTCCGGGTTGGAGGGCTCGCCGGGGCAGGCCAACTACGCCGCCGCGAAGATGGGGATCGTCGGGCTGACCTGGTCGCTGGCCCAGGGCCTGTCCCGCTACGGCGTCACGGCCAACGCGATCGCCCCGGCCGCCGCGACCCGGCTCGTCGCCACCGTGGCGGAGAAGGACCGCGCGGTCGCGGACCGGCCCGCGGACGACGACCTGGTCCGGTCCCCGGACAACGTGGCCGAGCTCGCGCTCTACCTGGCGAGCGACCGGTCCGACTGGCTGACCGGGCGGGTGCTGGGCTCGGTCGGCTTCGGCGTGACCGTCTACGAGAACCCGACGGTCGTGGCCGAGGCGCGCTCGGACGGGCCCTGGTCCTTCGACGACCTGGCGTCGTCCTTGGAGAAGGAGGTCCGGGCGGTGGCCGACGGCCTGCCGCCCAGCCTGTTCGCGGACCAGGTCGCCCGGCGGTCCTGACGCCCCGCTCAGGACGCGGTGCTGGGGGCGGGCTGCGCCGCCGGGACGACGACGGGCGCGGTGCGGCGCGGGCGGAGCAGGAACGCCGCGACGAGGGCCCCGAGGAACGCCAGGACGGCCGAGACCTCCAGGGCGAGCCGGACGCCGGAGGTCTGGGCGACCGCGTAGGCCGCCTGCACGGCGTGGGCGGAGGTCAGGGCGGCCGCGCCGCGCAGGTCGCCGGCGGCGAGCAGGTCCGCGGCGACCGGCAGCTCGGTGCGGGCGGACGCCAACGCGCCCGCGTGGATGATCGCGCCGAGCACCGCGATGCCCAGCGCGTTGCCGAGCTGCCGCGCGGTGTTGGCCGCGCCGGCGGCGACCCCGCTGCGCTCCGGCGCCACCCCGACCACCGCCGCGGCACCGAGCGCCGGGTTCGCCAGGCCCATCCCGAGCCCGGCCAGCACGAAGCCGGGCAGCAGGAGCGGGAAGGTCCACGACGTCTGCACGAAGGCCAGGGCCGCGAGCCCGGCCCCGGAGAGCGCGAGCCCGGCGGTGAGCCGGGTGCGCAGGGAGAACCGCGCCCCGATCCGCGCGCCGAACAGGGCGACGAGCGTGGAGAGCAGCGTCGCCGGGAGGAACCACAGCCCGGCCTGCAGCGCCGACAGCCCGAACACGACCTGCAGGTACGGGCCGAGCAGCACCAGCATCGACAGGATCGACAGCGCCATCGCCATGCCCGCGACCAGGCCGCCGGCGTAGGTGGGCAGGCGGAGGAGCCCGACGTCGATCATCGGGACCGCGCGCCGGCGCTGCTGCAGCACGAAGACCGGCAGCAGGACCACCGCGAGCCCGAAGGCGACCCACACCCGCGGGGCCGAGGCGCCGGCACCGACCCAGCTCACGCCGAGGATCAGCCCGCCGAGCCCGACCGTGAGCAACACGGTGCCGACCAGGTCGAACCGGCCGCGCGCCGCCCCGCGGGGCGTGGGGAGGGCGAGGACGCCGAGCAGCGCGGCCGCGGCCGAGACGGCGGCGAGCACGGCGAACGCGGGCCGCCAGCGCCCGAACTCGAGCGCCAGCCCCGCCCCGACCGGGCCGGTCGACAGCCCCGCGCCGATCGCCGCACCCCACAGCGCGACCGCGCCCGCGCGCCGCTTCGGCTCCACCGTCGCCGCGATCAGGCTCAGTGACGACGCCATCAGCGCCGCCCCCGCCCCACCCTGCACGATCCGGGCGGCGACGAGGAGGGGCACGGTGGTCGCGAGGGCGCAGGCGGCGGAGAAGACCGCGAAGCCGACCATCGCCCCGATCCACACCCGCGCCGCCCCGAAGCGGTCGCCGAGGGAGCCGCCGGTGAGCAGGAACGCACCGAGTCCCAGCGCATAGCCGCTGACCAGCAGGTTCAGCTCCGCGATCCCGACGCCCAGGTCCGCCCCGATCGCCGGCAGCGCCACGATCGGCAGCGGGAAGCTCGCGAACACCACGAACGGGGCGAGCGCCGCGGCGCCGACGGTGACGAGCTGAGTTTTCGACACGAACTCAAGCTACGGACGTGAGGGTGGGGCGTCAACGGGCTTCCCGAGGTTCGTGTTCGGTGCCTCTGCTTGTGGTGATCGGCGGTGGCGTCGGGGCTCGGCTCCTGCCGGCGGCGGTCATGATCGGCGGAGGTGTGCGGGGGCGGTCGTCGATGGAGCCGCCGGTGCACGGAGGCAGCGATCAGCTGCTGCTTGGCCCGAGCGGCGGTCGACGGGGACGCCGGGGACGCCCGCCGACACCGTGATCAGCGGTGATGTGCAGGAGCGGTCGTGGGCCGAACCGCTGCCGCATACAAGCGGCGATCAGCTGTGGACGGCAGCCGACGTCAGGGTCGGCGGCGGCGACATGATCAGCAGCCGAGTGCACGGACGGTCGTCAGGGGGACAACAGCTGCACGGAAATGGCGATCAAGCGGTGGGTGGGGGCTGACGCGGACGCCGGCGGCGCGAGCAGCATAGTGATCAGCATTTGTGTGCAGGGACGGTCGTAAGCGGACCGCTACTCCACGGAAGCGGCGATGCGCTGTGCGGGGCCGACGTTGTCGGCACAACGATCAGCAGTCGGGTGTGCGGACGGTCGCGAGCGCAACCGCCGCTACACAGAGGCGGCGATCAGCCCTGGGCGGCGGCCGGCGTGGGTGCCGGCGGCAACACCATGATCAGCAGACGGGTGCACAGACGGTTGCGAGCGCAACCGCTGCTGCACCGAAGCGGCGATCAGCTCCGTACCGGTCGCCGTGATCGCCGGGGGTGGGCCAGGATGGCTGTGCGCCGCGCCCTCCCGGCACGGCACCGCGCTCGGCACCTGATCCAGCGCGTCCCTGGTCGGGGTGGGTCAGGCGGAGCGGGCGTCGAGGACGCGGAAGAGGTTCCAGAGCCGGTAGCCGTCGCCGTGGCGGTGTGGGGCGAAGGCGGCGAGCACCGCGTCGCGCACGGCCGCGGGACCGGCGGTGTTGACCGCGTACCGCCCGATGTCGGCCGTGAGCAGCGGGCCGACCAGGGCGTCCTCGTCGGGGTAGTCGAAGGGGCAGCGGACCTCGTCGAGCGCGACGACCTCCAGACCAGCGGTCCCGGCGATCTTGCGGAAGCGGTCGGGTTGGGTCAGCGGGGGCGGTCCGGCCGGGACGCGTCGTGCCCCGCGGGGCGGGAGGAACGGGGCGAGGGCCTCGCCGAAGAGCCGGACGTCGGACTCCTCCTCGCGGCCCCAGACCGTCGCGCGCACCAGCCCGCCGACCCGTGCCGACTCCTTGAGCACCTTGAGCGGGTTGGTGACGTGCGCCAGCACCTGGACGAGTGCGACGAGGTCGTAGGAGCCGTCGAGCTGGTGGGCGTCGCCGACCTCGAAGGTCGCCCCCGGCACCTCCCGCTGCGCCGCTGCGACCGCGGACCGGTCCGCGTCGATGCCGGTGACCCTGAGCCCGCGCTTCGTGGCGAAGGCGGCGAACACTCCGGGCCCGCACCCGACGTCGAGCACCGAGGCGCCCTCCGGGACGCCGGCCAGTACCCGCTCGTACAGCGGCTCGCCCCAGCCCGCAGGCCCCTCGCTCACCCGCCCGAGCCTAGCGGGACGTGGTGCCGCTCACTGTCACCTGCCGCGGACGGGCGAGTCGACGGGGCAGGGCGCCGACACGCGCGTGTTCGCACACCCGTAGGAGCGCAGCACACCCGGTCGCCCGAACACCCCGCCCCACCTCACTTCGGCGGGAGCGTCTTCACGAACCCCACTCCCTCGGCGACCCAGCGGGCGAGGTCGGCGTCGGGGAGGTCGTCGACGTCGGGATGGCCCGAGACCCGGAGCCAGCCGTCCATCTCCCGCCCCTGCATCACCATGCGCTCGACCCCGGCGCCGGCGACCAGTTCGGCGGAGCGGGCCGGGTCGACGCGCACCATCAGCCCGCCCCGCCCGCTGGCGGCGACGGCCATGTGCCCGCCGAGCAGGAAGGCGAGCCCGCCGAACATGCGTTTCTCGGTCAGCCCGGGCTCGTCCGTTACGAGCGCGCGGATCCGGGCGGCGAGTGCCTCGTCGTAGGCCACGGCCGGAGCGTAGCGCCGCAGGTCAGCCCCAGACGTCCTCCGCGACCTGCACGATCAGCCGGAGCTTGGCGATCTCCTCGTCGACGGTGAGCGTGTTGCCCTCGACGGTGGACGAGAAGCCGCACTGCGGGGACAGGCAGAGCTGGTCGAGCGGGACGTACTTCGCTGCCTCGTCGATGCGGCGCTTGAGGGTGTCGGGATCTTCGAGACGGCCGTTCTTCGTGGTCACGAGCCCGAGCACCACCTGCTTGCTTGGCGGGACGAAGCGCAGCGGGGCGAACCCGCCGGAGCGCTCGTCGTCGAACTCGCAGAAGAAGCCGTCGACGGCGAGCTCGCCGAAGAGCGCCTCGGCCACGAAGTCGTAGCCGCCCTCCGCGGCCCACGAGGACCGGTAGTTGCCGCGGCACATGTGCGTGGTGATCCGCATGCCCTCGGGCTTGTCGGCGATCGCGGCGTTGATCTGGCGGATGTAGCGCTCGTGCAGGTGGTCGGCGTCGTCGGCGGCGTGCTCGGCGCGCTGGGCGGGGTCGTTGAGGTAGGCGAGGCTGGTGTCGTCGAGCTGCAGGTAGCGGCAGCCGAGCTCGCCGAGGGCGCGGACCTCGTCGGCGTAGGCGGCGGACAGGTCGTGCCAGAACTCCTCGACGTCCGGGTACACCGAACGGTCGATCGCCGCCGTGCCGCCGCGGTAGTGGACCATGCTCGGCGACGGGATCGTCAGCTTCGGGACCGCGCTCGTGGTGCACGAGGCGAGGAACCGGAAGGCGTCGGCGAAGATCGGCTCGCGCAGCCGGACCTTCTCCGTGATCGCCAGGCCGGCCGAGGTGAAGGCGCCCTCCCCCTCGGCGTTGACCATCCGCACGCGGATCTGCTCGTCCGTCTTCGTGACGCCGCCGAGCTGGTAGATGAAGTCCATGTGCCAGGAGGTGCGCCGGAACTCGCCGTCCGTGGCGGACCGCAGCCCGATCTCCTCCTGCAGCCGGACGACGTCGCGGATCGCCTCGTCCTCCACCGCCTTCAGCTCGGGTGAGCCGGACGCGTGCTGCGCGCGGGCGTCGAGCAGGGCCTTCGGTCGCAGGAGGCTGCCGACGTGGTCGGCGCGGAACGGGGGTTCGGTGCGGAGCGCCATGGCCAGAACGTAACGCGCACCACGCAGGTGTGGCGCGACGGAACCACCGGGATGGCACAGTCCGAGCATGGACATCGGCGTCAGCACCTTCCTCACCGACTACGGCATCGACCCGCTGGTGCTCGCCCGGGGCGTCGAGGAGCGGGGCTTCGCGGCGCTGTTCCTCACCGAGCACACCCACATCCCGACGAGCCGGCGCTCCCCCTGGCCGGGGGGCGCCGAGCTGCCGCGGCAGTACAGCCACACCTACGACCCGTTCGTCGCGCTGGCCGCCATGACCGCTATGACCAGCAGGATCACGCTCGGTACCGGTGTCACGCTGATCAACCAGCACCACCCGATCAACCTCGCCAAACAGGTGGCGAGCGTCGAGCGGCTCGCGCCGGGCCGCGTCGAGCTGGGCGTGGGGCCGGGCTGGAACAAGGAGGAGATGGCGCACCACGGGATCGACCCGCGCCGGCGGACCCCGGAGATGCTCGAGCGGATCGAGGCGCTGCGCGCGATCTGGACGCAGGACGAGGCCGAGTACCACGGCGAGTTCGTGGACTTCGACCCGATCTGGTCCTGGCCGAAGCCCACGGCGGCGCCGCCCGTGCTGATCGGCGGCGGCGGGCCGACCGTGCTCGACCGGGTCCTGTCGCACGGCGACGGCTGGATCCCGCTGCGGGTCCGGCTGAAGGAGCTCGACGCCTTCGCCGAGCGGATCGCCGAGCTGCGTCGCCGCACCGCCGACGCCGGCCGCGACCACCTGTCCGTGACGATCTTCGGCGCGGTCCCGAAGCCCGACGCGCTGGACTCCTACGCGCAGGCGGGCGTCGACCGCGTGCTGTTCACCCTGACCGACCGCGAGGGGCCCGACGCCGACGCCGCCACCCTGGCCGAGCTGGACACCCTGGCGGACCTGCTCAGGCCGTGAGCACCCGGGACACGCGGTCCGCCGCCTCGCGGACCGCGTGCTCGAGCTCCCAGCGCCGCGCCGTGAACTCGGCCCGGCTCACCGCGACCCCCACCGCCGCCGTCGACCCGCGCAGCGCGACGGCGACGCCGGCCACCCCGCGGTGGAACTCCTCGACCTCCACCGCCGCGCCGGCCGCCCGGATCCGCCGCAGCTCCCGGTCGAGTCCGCGCCGGTCCGCGAGGGTGCGCGGGGTGTAGGCGGTGAGCGGCGTGCGCTCCAGGACCTCGCCCAGCTCGGCCGGGCCGAGGCCCGCGAGCAGCACCTTGCCCAGGGCCGTCGCGTGCACGGGCGCGGGCTCGCCGACGCGCAGGCCGAGCGGCCCGGGATGGTCCGCACAGCGGTCGACGTGCGCGACCACCACGTCGACGTCCCGCCGGACCGCGAGGTAGGCGGCCGCGCCCACGCCGTCGTGCACCTCGTGGAGCAGCCCGCGGACCGCCGCCGAGGGCCGGACCTGGGTGGTGAGGCCCCGGTGCAGCTCGGCGACCTTGTAGCCGAGCCCGTAGCCCCGCACCGCGTTGAGCCGGACCAGGTAGCCCTCCTCGACCAGCGTCCCGAGTGCGCGGTACACGGTGGGCAGCGGGCAGCCGAGCCGGCGGGCGATGGCCTTCGCGGTCACCCCGTCGCCCAGCGCGGAGACGGCCTCGAGCACGCGCAGCGCCCGGACCAGTGAGCCGCCCTGCCCCGAGGTCACGCGACTAGTGTCTCAAAGTGCAGTGATCTACCGGCAAGCACTTCAGCGGAGGATCCACCATGACCGACGACGCCGACCTGCGGCACCGCATCACGGAGCTCGTCGACGAGGAGCACCGGCTCGAGCGCTCCCACATCGGGAAGCCCCTCAGCGACGACGAGAAGGCGCGGCTGGACCGCATCGGCGTCGACCTGGACCGGTGCTGGGACCTGCTGCGCCAGCGCGACGCCCGCCGCGCGGCCGGCCAGGACCCCGACGAGGCACGGACCCGGGACGCCTCGGTCGTGGAGAACTACCGCCAGTGAGCCCGACGCGCTCGATCCGCGCGGTGAGCCGGGAGGCGCTCGCGGAGCACCTGGTCGAGCGGACCGACGCGCTGCCGGGGCGGGTCCGCGTCGCGATCGACGGTCCGCCGCCGACGGCGACGGCCGAGCTCGCCGAGGCGGTGGCCGAGGGGCTGCGGCTGCGCGGCCGGGAGACGGTGGTCGTGCGGGCCGGGGACTTCCTGCGGCCCGCCTCGCTCCGGCTCGAGTACGGCCACCACGACGAGGACATGTACCTCGACGGCTGGCTCGACGAGGGCGCGTTGCGCCGCGAGGTCCTCGACCCGGCCGGCCCGCACGGGGCGGGACGCGTGCTGCCGCGGCTGTGGGACGCCGAGCGCGACCGCGCCTACCGCGAGGACTACCGCGAGCTCGGCCCCGCCGGCGTGGTCCTGGTGTCCGGCGCCCTGCTGCTGGGCCGCGGGCTGCCGTTCGAGCTCGTGGCGCACCTGCACATGGGCCGCGCCGCGCTCGCCCGCCGCACCCCGCCCGAGGAGCGCTGGACCCTGCCCGTGTTCGAGCGGTACTCCCGCGAGCGGGATCCCTCCGGGGCCGCCGACGTGCTGGTGATGGCCGACCACCCCGAGCGGCCGGCGATGCGGGAGTGAGCGCCGTGATCGACCGGTCGCCGCAGGGAGCGGGCGGCTCACCGACCCGAGAACGGACGAAGGCCCGCCGGCGACCGGCGGACCTTCGGGGGGTGGTGGGCGAGGAGGGAGTTGAACCCTCACGTCCTTTCGGACACACGGACCTGAACCGTGCGCGTCTGCCATTCCGCCACTCGCCCGAGCGACTGGGAGAAGTTAGCACGGGCCCCGGAACCCCCGTGCGAGGGGGGTCCCCTACGCGATCGTCACCCGTCGATCCGGCGCGCGCGGGCGGACGGTCACCGCACCACCGGTCCGGGTGTCACCGGACGTGGGCCTACCACGGATACCATCGGGTAAGCCGGTAACACGCCGAGCGGACGAAAGGAAGATCGAGTGGGCCGTGTCGATCGCTTCGAACGCCGCCTCCAGGGGATGGTGGACGACGCCTTCGCGCGGGTCTTCGGAGGCAGCGTCGTTCCCCAGGAGGTCGCCCAGGCGCTGCTCAGGGAAGCCGAGGACCATCTCCGGCAGCTCGCGGGGGGTCGGGTGCTCGCACCCAACGCCTACACCGTGCAGCTCAGCCCCGCCGATCTGGACCGCATGGCGGGCGACACCGCGGGGGTCGTGGACTCGCTCTCCGCCCACGTCGCCGCACAACTCGCCGACCAGGGATGGGACACCTACGGCGAGGTCGTAGTCTTCCTGGAGCGCTCCGAGGCGCTGCACACGGGACAGTTCCGCACCCGCTCGGCCGTGGACCCCGACGCTTCCCGTCGGTCCGCCGGACGAGCACGCAACGCAGGAGAAGCACCCATGAGCCAGCAACCGGGCCACCCCGAGGAGAACGGGCAGTACGGCTACGACCGTGGTGCCCCGTACGGCCAGCAGACCTACGCCCCGCCGCAGGACCAGCACGGTCAGCAGGGCGGCCAGCAGGGCTACGGCCAGCAGGGCCAGCAGGGCTACGGCCAGCAGGGCGGGTACGACCAGCAGGGCTACGGCCAGCAGGGCGGCTACCCGCAGCAGGGCTACGACCAGGGCTACGGCCAGCAGCAGGGCGGGTACGGCCAGCAGGGCGGGTACGGCGACCAGCAGGGCTACGGCCAGCAGGGTTACGGCCAGCCCCAGTACGGCGGCCAGCAGGGCTACGACCAGGGCTACGAAGGCGGGCAGCAGTACGGCGGCCAGCAGGCCTACGCCCAGCCCGGCTACGGCCAGCCCCAGTACGGCGGCCAGCAGGGCTACGCGCAGCCCGGGTACGACGGCTACGGCCAGCAGTACGACCAGGGCTACGACGGCGGCTACGACCAGCAGCAGGGCTACGGCCAGCAGCAGGGCTGGGGCGGGCAGCCGGGCTACGGCCAGCAGCTGCAGGCCACGCTGACCCTGGACGACGGCTCCGGCCGCAGCTACCCGCTGACCGAGGGCACGCACGTCATCGGCCGCGGGCAGGACTCGAACTTCCGGCTCCCGGACACCGGCGTGTCGCGCCGGCACCTGGAGATCAGCTGGGACGGCCACGCCGCCACGCTGTCGGACCTGGGCTCCACGAACGGCACCACGGTGAACGGCAACCCGGTGCAGCAGTGGCAGCTCACGGACGGCGACGTGATCCGGGTCGGCCACTCCAGCCTGGTCTTCCGCACCCAGGGCTGAGCCGACCCGCGTCCGGGCGGGAGGTCGCGCGGGCGGGGTCGGTACGCTGCACCGTCCCTGCCGTGTCCTTTGCCCACCGAACGAGATCGGAGTGCCCGGCGAGTGCCCGAATTGGTGCTGCAGCTGACCAGAGCGGGTTTCCTCGCCCTGCTCTGGCTGTTCGTGCTGGTCGCGCTGCGGGTGGTCCGCTCGGACCTCTACGCGGCGTCCGGCCTGCGGGCGATCATGCCCGGTGGCGGCCGGGTGTCCGCCAAGGCGGGGCGCAGCCGCACCGCCCGCCAGCTCCAGGTCACCCAGGGCCCGCTCGCGGGCACCCGGATCACGCTGGACTCCCGGCCGATCCTCATCGGCCGGGCGGACGACTCCACGCTCAAGCTGGACGACGACTACGCCTCGACCCGCCATGCGCGGATCAGCCAGCAGGGCGAGGAGTGGTACGTCGAGGACCTCGGGTCGACGAACGGCACCTACCTGGACCGGGCTAAGGTCACCGGACCCACCCGGGTGCCCCTCGGGGTCCCTGTCCGTATCGGCAAGACGGTGATCGAGCTGCGCTCATGACGCTGGTCCTGCGCTACTCCGCCCGCAGCGATCGCGGGCTCGTCCGGCAGAACAACCAGGACGCGGTCTACGCCGGTCCGCGGCTGCTGGCCCTGGCGGACGGGATGGGCGGGCACGCCGCCGGCGAGGTGGCGTCGTCCCTGGTCATCTCCGCACTGGCCCCGCTCGACGAGGACCAGCCGGGCGACGACCTGCTGGCCGAGCTGCGCGAGGCCACCTTCGAGGGCAACGCGGCGATCACCCGGCACGTCGCGGAGTCCCCCGACCTCGAGGGCATGGGCACCACGCTGACCGCGATCCTCTTCGCGGGCACCCGGCTCGGCCTGGTGCACGTCGGCGACTCGCGGTGCTACCAGCTCCGCGACGGGTCCTTCGCCCAGATCACGAAGGACGACACGTTCGTCCAGTCGCTGATCGACGAGGGCCGGATCACCGAGGACGAGGCGCACACGCACCCGCAGCGCTCGCTGCTGCTGCGGGCGATCACGGGGGCCGAGGTCGAGCCCTCGCTGACGATCCGCGAGGCCCGCGCCGGGGACCGCTACCTGCTCTGCTCGGACGGGCTGTCCGGCCCGGTGAGCGACGAGACGCTGGCCGAGACGCTGCGCCAGTACCAGGACCCGCGCGAGTGCGCCGACCGGCTCATCGAGCTGGCCCTGCGCGGAGGCGGGCCGGACAACATCACCTGCATCGTCGCCGACGTCCTCGACGTCGACTACGGCGACGACGCCCCCATCATCGGCGGCGCGGCCGGGGACGGCAGCGAGGACGGGATAGTCGGCGCCGACACGGCCGCGTCCCGGGCCTCCGCGACCACGCTCCCCCGGGCCCTGCCCCGCCGCGTCGAGCCCGCGGCCGCGTCCCACCCGGACCGGCCGCACCGCCGCACCGCGGTGCGCGTGGGCATCGCCGTGGCCGGGCTGCTCGTGCTTCTCGCCGTGGGCGGCTGGCTGGCGCGCAGCTGGGTGATGCAGCAGTACTACGTCGGGACCGACTCCCAACAGGTCGTGATCTACCAGGGGGTGCGCGGGAGCGTGCTGGGCGTGCCGTTGCAGACCGTGGCCGAGCGGTCGGACATCACGTTGTCCGACCTGCCCGAGGACGCGCGCAACACGGTCACCGCCGGCATCCCCGCCTCGAACGGCCTCGACGGCGCCCGCGGCACCGTCGCCCGGCTGCACCAGCGCATGCTGCCGGTCTGCCCCACCGAACAGCCCGCCACCACGACCCCGCCCGCGCCCGCCGGCGCCGCACAGCCCGACCCGAACGCCCCGCCGGACCCGAACGCGCCGCCCACGGACACCACTCCGCTGCCGACCGTCACCCCCGAGCCGGGCTTGACCTGCCGGCCGGCGAGCTGATGGCGGCCCCGGGACTCAGTGCGGCCCGGCCGGGCGGGGCGAACGGTCGGGAGGGCGCTCCCGCGCTGCCCACCGGACGCACCATCGAGCTGTTGCTGCTGGTGTTCGCCGCGGTCATCGTGACCGGCGCGCTGGTGCTGGTGGAGGCCAACCAGGAGCAGGAGCTCACGCCGACGCTGCTCTACGTGGGCCTGGCGTACCTGGTGGTGCTCACGCTCGCGCACCTGGCGGTCCGGAAGTTCGCGCCGTACGCGGACCCGCTGATCCTGCCCTCGGTCGCGCTGCTCAACGGGCTGGGCCTGGTGATGATCCACCGGCTCGACCTGGCCGACCAGGATCGCGCCGCGCTGCTCGGCCAGCCCGTGCCGGACTCGCTGGTGTTCAAGCAGATCCTGTGGACGGCCGTCGGGCTGGCGCTGTTCATCGCCGTGCTGTGGCTGGTGAAGGACCACCGGACGCTGGCGCGCTACGGCTTCACCTGCGGCCTCGTCGGCCTGGTCCTGCTCGCCCTGCCCGGCCTGCTGCCGTCGTCGATCTCCGAGGTCAACGGCGCCAAGCTGTGGATCCGGATCGGTGGCGCCGGCATCCAGCCCGGTGAGTTCGCCAAGATCCTTCTGATCATCTTCTTCGCCGCGTTCCTGGTGCAGAAGCGGGACCTGTTCTCCACCGCCGGGCGCCGGTTCCTCGGCATGGAACTGCCCCGCGCCCGCGACCTCGCGCCGCTGCTGGTGGCGTGGGGGCTGTCGGTCGGCGTGCTCGTCGTCGAGCGCGACCTCGGGTCCTCGCTGCTGTTCTTCGGGATCCTCCTGGTCCTGCTCTACGCGGCGACCGAGCGCGTGTCGTGGATGCTCATCGGCATCGGGTTCTTCGTGATCGGCGCGCTGATCGCGTACCAGCTCTTCGGGCACGTGCAGGTCCGCGTGCAGGTCTGGCTCGACCCGTTCTCGGACTACGACAACCGCGGCTACCAGATCGCGCAGGCGCTGTTCGGGCTCGGCACCGGCGGCGTCGGCGGCACCGGCCTGGGCGCGGGCCGCCCGGACCTGGTGCCGTTCGCGGAGAGCGACTTCATCTTCTCCTCGCTCGGCGAGGAGCTGGGGCTGATCGGGCTGGCGTCGATCCTCGTGGTCTACCTGGTGCTGATCACCCGCGGCCTGCGCAGTGCCCTCGCGGTGCGGGACAGCTTCGGCAAGCTGCTGGCCACGGGCCTGTCCTTCGCGGTCGCGCTGCAGATCTTCGTGGTCATCGGCGGCGTCACCAAGCTGATCCCGCTGACCGGCCTGACCCTGCCGTTCCTGTCCTACGGCGGGTCGTCGCTCGTCGCGAACTACGCTCTCGTCGCGATGCTCCTGCGGATCTCGAACGCGGCGCGGGCCCCGCTCACGCGCCGCCCCGCCGCCCCGGCCGTCCCGATCGCCGACGCCGGCACCGAGCTGGTCCAGCGGCCCGCGGTCGGCCCGACCACGGGACCGGTCCCCGGCCCGACGGGGGGCCGCCCGTGAACACCCCGATCCGCCGGATCGCGATCGCCGTGATGGCGCTGATCCTGCTGCTGCTCGGCAACCTGACCTACGTGCAGGTCGTGAAGGCCGGCGACTACCGGGACGACCCGCGCAACCAGCGCGTCCTGCTCGCCGAGTACGCCCGCAAGCGGGGCCAGATCTCGGCCGACGGGCAGGTGCTCGCGCAGAGCGTCGAGACGGACGACCGCCTCAAGTACCAGCGCCAGTACACGGACGGGCCGGCCTACTCGCCACTGACCGGCTACTACTCGGTGATCTACAGCTCCAGCGGCCTCGAGCGCTACGCCGACCCGGTGCTCAACGGCAGTGACGACCGGCTGTTCGCCCGCCGGCTCTCCGACCTGATCACCGGGCGGGACCCGAGCGGCGGCAACGTCGTGCTCACGGTCAAGCCGTCCGTGCAGGAGCGGGCGTACCAGGAGATGTCCGAGAAGGGCTACGAGGGCGCCGTCGTGGCCCTGCAGCCGAAGACGGGCGAGATCCTGGCGATGGTGTCCACGCCGTCGTTCGACCCGAACCCGCTGGCCAGCCACAACTCGGCGACCCAGCAGCAGGCGTGGAAGGCCGAAAACGCCGCGGACCCGGCGACCCTGCCGAACCGCGCGATCGACCAGACCTTCCCGCCCGGGTCGACGTTCAAGCTCGTCGACGTCGCGGCCGCGCTGCAGAACGGCTACACCCCGGACAGCCAGCTCACCGCGGCGCCGAACATCAAGCTCACCAACACGAACACCACGCTGGAGAACTACGCCGGCACCCAGTGCGGCACCGGCCAGACGGCGTCGCTGCGCGAGGCGCTGGCCCGCTCCTGCAACACGGCGTTCGCGCAGCTCGGCGGCGAGCTCGGGGCGGACAAGCTGCGCGCCCAGGCGGACGCGTTCGGCATCGGCCGCTCCGACCTGTCCATCCCGATGCCGGTCACGGCCTCGGGCGTCGGCGACCTGCCGGACACCGCCGCGGTGCAGCAGTCCTCGATCGGCCAGCGGGACGTGCGGCTGACCCCGCTGCAGAACGCGATGATCGTCGCCTCGATCGCCAACGGCGGGCAGACCATGGCCCCGCACGTGATCAAGGAGGTGCAGGGCCCGGACCTCGACGTCATCGACACCACCGAACCGGACCGGCTCGGCCGCTCGATGCCGGCCGGCGTCGCCGCCACGCTCACCGACATGATGATCGGCTCGGAGGCCCGCACCTCCGGCGGCGGCAAGATCACCGGCGTCCAGATCGCGTCGAAGACCGGCACCGCGGAGCACGGCACCGATCCCAAGAACACGCCGCCGCACGCCTGGTACGTCGCGTTCGCCCCGGCCAACGACCCGCAGGTCGCGGTGGCCGTGCTCGTCGAGAACGGCGGCGACCGGGCCCTCGAGGCCACGGGCGGCTCCGTCGCCGCCCCGATCGGGCGGGCCGTGATCGCGGAGGCGTTGCGGGGCGGCCAGTGACGGCCGCGGGCGGGCCGATCCCCGTCCCCGGCAGCCTCGCCGCGGGCCGGCTGATCGCCGACCGCTACAAGCTGGAGCGGCGGATCGCCGTCGGCGGCATGGGCGAGGTCTGGGAGGCGCTCGACGAGCGGCTCGGCCGCAACGTGGCCGTCAAGGTGTTGCGCGGCGAGCTCTCGGACGACGACGAGTTCCTCCACCGCTTCCGCATCGAGGCCCGCACGGTGGCCTCGCTCAACCATTCCGGCGTCGCCTCCATCCACGACTACGGCGAGGACGAGGTCACCGAGGACGGGCGGCGCACCGCCTACCTGGTGATGGAGCTCGTCCGTGGCGAGCCGCTGTCCGCCGTGATCGCGCGCGGGCCGATGGAGCCGGCCGAGACGCTGCGGATCATGGAGCAGGCGGCGCACTCGCTCTACGCGGCCCACGAGCGCGGGTTCGTGCACCGGGACGTCAAGCCCGGGAACATCCTCATCCGCGTCGACGGCACGGTGAAGCTCACGGACTTCGGCATCGCCAAGGCCGCCAACGCCGTGCCCGTCACCCGCACCGGCATGGTCATGGGCACGGCCCACTACATCGCGCCCGAGCAGGCCAGCGGCGGCGAGGCCGGGCCGGAGGGCGACGTCTACTCGCTCGGCATCGTCGGCTACGAGTGCCTGGCCGGCCACCGGCCCTTCCGCGCCGACAACGCCGTGGCCGTCGCGATGATGCAGGTCCGCGACGAGCCGCCGCCGCTTCCGGAGTCCGTGCCGTGGCGGGTCCGGCAGTTGATCGAGACGATCCTGGTCAAGGACCCGGACCGGCGCTACGCCGACGGCGCCGAGCTGGCCGCCGCGGTCGCCGCCGTGCGCCGGGACGAGGCACTGCCCACGCCCGCGCGGATGACCGCGCAGGGCCTGCGGCTGCCGTCGGCGGGGTCGGACGGCGCCGACCCGGGCACCGACACCCCCACGAGCCACCGTCGGCGCAGCAAGCGGGAGCGGCGGGCGACGCGCGGGCGGGACCGGAGCCGCGCCGGGTCGTCGTCCGCCGCAGGAACGTCGTCCGGCGAGGTGTCCTCGGACGGGGTGTCGTCGGGCGGGGTGTCCGCCGCGGGCTCGTCGACCGGTTCCCCGGCGGCCGGGGTGTCGTCCGCGCCGTCCCTGCCGCCCGTGTCCCCCACCTCCTCGCCCTCCGCGGGCGCGCGCCGGGCGATCGAGCAGGCCGGGTCCGCGGATCGGGACGGAGCGGGTCCCGGCCGCGACCGGTCCCGCCCCTCGCCGGAGCGGAACACCCCCGACCGGAACACCCCCGGCCGCGGCACCTCCGACCGGAGCGCTTCCGACCGCGGCACCTCCGACCGCAGCGCCCCGGACCGCGGCGCCCGGGACAGGGCCGCCGCGGACGGGCGTCCGGCTCCGGCCGCCGCCGCGTCGGGCCCGCAGGCGCTGCGCTCGCCCGCCCGGGGTGCCACACCCGCCCGGCCCTCGCCGACCCCCACGAGCTCCGGCGGCGCGGCGCGCACCGCCACGCCCAGCCCGACCCCGACGCCCACACCGACGCCCGGTGGCACCGCGCGCCCGGCGACCGGCCCGGCGACGCCCGGAGCCGCATCCCGCACGCCCCCACCGCGCCCGCCGGTCGCGCCCGCGCCGCCCACCGAACCGCTGAAGCTCGTCGCCCGGCAGCAGTCGCAGCGCTCCGGGACCGTGCTGCTCGTGGCCTTCGTGCTGTTGATCGTCGCGGCCGTCGTCGTGGCGGCGCTCACGGTCCCGAAGCTGTTCGCCGACGCCGCGGCGCCGTCCACCGGGCTCACACCGAACGGGACGCACGCGGACACCTCGACAGGTAGCGTGTCGGGCCAGGTGGCCGTCCTCGCCCGTCCGGCGGCACCGGCCGGGCCCGCGGGGTCCGCGGCCGCCCCGACCCGCACGGAGGAGGTCCGGTGAGCCCTCGCAGTCGCCGGGTCGGCGCACGCCCGGGGTGGCCGGGGACCGCGGTCCCACCCGGGCCGGGCATGATGAGTCCCGCCCCCGACCCCCTCAGGAACCGGACCCGATGACGACCCCCAAGCTGCTCTCCGAGCGCTACCAGCTGGGCGACACGCTCGGCTACGGCGGCATGTCCGAGGTCCATCGCGGGATGGACACGCGACTGAGCCGGGACGTCGCCATCAAGGTGCTGCGCGCCGACCTGGCGCGCGACCCCCAGTTCCAGCTGCGGTTCCGCCGCGAGGCCCAGAACGCGGCCGCGCTGAACCACCCCGCGATCGTCGCGGTGTACGACACCGGCGAGACGCAGACCGAGTTCGGCCCGCTGCCGTACATCGTCATGGAGTTCGTCGACGGCCAGACGCTGCGGGAGATCGTCAAGACCACCGGGCCGCTGTCCCAGCAGCGGGTCATCGAGGTCATGGCGGACGTCTGCGCGGCCCTCGACTTCAGCCACCGGCACAACATCATCCACCGGGACGTCAAGCCCGCGAACGTCATGATCACCCGCAACGGCGCGGTGAAGGTGATGGACTTCGGCATCGCCCGCGCGCTGGGCGAGGGCCAGAACGTCACGCAGACCGCGGCCGTCATCGGCACCGCGCAGTACCTCTCCCCGGAGCAGGCGCGGGGCGAGCAGGTCGACGCGCGGTCGGACGTCTATGCCGCCGGCTGCGTGCTGTTCGAGCTGCTCACGGGCGAGCCGCCGTTCACCGGCGACACGCCGGTCGCGGTCGCCTACCAGCACGTGCGGGAGGACCCGCGCCGCCCGTCGGACGTCAACCCGCAGATTCCCCCGTCGCTCGACGCGGTGGTGCTCAAGGCGCTGTCGAAGAACCCGGCCAACCGGTACCAGTCGGCCGCCGAGATGCGCACGGACCTCATCCGGGTGCGCAACGGTCAGCAGCCGCTCGCGCCGATGGTGATGAGCGAGGACGAGCGCACCGCGCTGCTCGCCGAGCACACCGCCGCCACCCGGCGGATCTCCGGCGGCGGCCGGCACGCCCCGCCGCCGCCCCCGCAGGCCTGGGAGGACGAGGAGCCCCCGCGGCGCACCGGCCGCACAGTGGGAATCATCGTCGCGGTGGTCGCCGCGCTCGGCCTGATCGGCTTCTTCGCCTACCAGGTGCTGGGCGGGCCGGCGCAGCCCGACCAGGTCGCCGTGCCCAACGTCGTCGGCCAGGATCCCGACGCGGCGCGCACCGCCGTCGTCAACGCCGGACTGCTCGTGGACCTGAAGCAGGAGCCGTCGGACGTGGCGCAGGCCAACAAGGTCACGCGCACGGACCCGGGGTCCAACGTGCAGGTCGCCGAGCGCAGCCGGGTCACGATCTACGTGGGCACCGGGCCCGCGTCGGCCACCGTGCCGGCGCTGACCGGCAAGACCCCGGACGAGGCCGCCTCGCTGCTCGAGCAGCGGGGACTCAAGCTGGGCGAGCAGAAGACGCAGGAGACCTCGGACTCGAGCCTCGTCGGCACGATCATCTCGTCGACGCCGGCGGCCGGGGTCGACGCGCCGGGCGGCAGCGCCGTGGCCGTCGTGGTCGGCACGAAGCAGACCACGGTCGCGGTGCCGGACGTCAGCGGCCAGAGCGAGGACCAGGCCAAGTCGACCCTGGCGAACTCCGGGTTCAGCTCCGTGCAGACGCAGAACGTCGACGGTGGCGGCCAGGAGGGCACCGTGGTGGGCACCAACCCGGCGGCCGGCACCCGGGTCGCGCCGGGCACCACCATCACGCTGCAGATCTCGCGCGGCAACCAGGTGCAGATGCCCAACGTCGTCGGCCAGTCCGTGAACGACGCGGTCGACCAGCTGCGCTCGGCCGGCATCCGGAACTACCAGCTGCAGGCCACGCAGGTGAACGACTCGTCGCAGAACAACCGGGTGGTCCAGACCGACCCGTCGGCCGGGCGGTCCGTCGACCCGGACGAGACGGTCACGCTGGTGGTCGGCCAGTCGTCCAACGGCGGCGGCGGGTTCTTCGGAGGCGGGAACTGATGCGCGTCCTGGTCGTCGACAACTACGACAGCTTCGTCTACAACCTCGTCCAGTACCTGGCACAGCTCGGCGTCGAGCCGGTCGTCCTGCGCAACGACGAGCTGTCCGCCGGGCTCGACGAGCTCGGCGAGGTGGGCGCGGTGCTCGTCAGCCCCGGCCCCGGCACCCCCGAGGAGGCCGGCCGGAGCATCGACGTCATCAAGGCCGCCGGGGACCGCAACCTCCCGCTGCTCGGGGTGTGCCTCGGCCACCAGGCCATCGGTGTGGCCTGGGGCGGTGTGGTGGAGCGGGCGCCGGAGCTGCTGCACGGCAAGACCTCGCAGGTCTTCCACGACGGCGTCGGCGTGCTGCGCGGGTTGCCCGAGCCCTTCACCGCCACCCGGTACCACTCGCTGTCGATCCGGCCGGACACGCTGCCGGTCGAGCTCGAGGTCACCGGGCGCACCGAGTCCGGCCTGATCATGGCGGTGCGGCACAAGGACCTGCCGATCGAGGGCGTCCAGTTCCACCCGGAGTCCGTGCTCACCGAGGGCGGGCACCGGATGCTGGCCAACTGGCTCGCCGGCGCCGGGTTCGAGGTGCCGGAGGAGCTCGTCCGCCGGCTCGGCGACGAGGTCGCCGCCCTCACCGCCCAGGTCTGACCGCCCCGGATCCGCGGCACCCCGCCCGATCCGGGGTGTTCGCGCTGATCGCGGGGCTCTCGTCCGGCCCGCGCCGCCCGTGTGTCCGATACGGTGGTCGCGAGCGGTGCGCGCGACCGGCGTGCACCACCCCGCACCACCGCAGAAAGCTCCACGAGGTCCCCGATGCCGAAGTCCAAGGTCCGCAAGAAGGCCGTCTACACGCCGCCGGCGAACGACCGGAGGCCGGTCAAGATCAAGGGCCCCACCCATCCCGCGTACGTCGCCATCATGCTGGGCGTCGGCCTGCTCGGGCTGGCCTGGCTGATCACCGACTACCTGGCCCGGGACGCGATCCCCTTCATGCAGGCGCTGGGCGGCGCGAACTTCCTCGTGGGCTTCGGATTGATCGTCATCGCGCTGCTCATGTCGATGCGCTGGCGCTAGTCGATCAAGTAGTCACGCTGCGTGATCCTGGCCATATATGCTCGGGCACGTCGCTGACCAGCAGGAACTACGAGTGTGTGATTCATCCCCACTGTGGACAAGCCCTGTGGACAACTTTCACAGCTACCGTGCGTGAACACCGGTGGGCCCCCGCTCCGGGGCTCGTCGTGCTCGCCTGGGTCCTCACCGCGGCCGCCCTGGGCTGGCTCGCGGTCCTGCTGCTGGGCCACGCCGACCCGGCCGGGCGGCTGATCGCCGGCGTCGCCGCGCTCGGGCTCGGGTACGCCGCGCTGGTCGGCACCATCGCCCGGCCCCGGCTCGCCCTGCACCGGCACGGCCTCGAGGTGCGCAGCCTCACCCGCACGCGGTCCGTCGACTGGCCCGCGGTGCAGCGGGTGCGCGTGCTGCGGACGCGGCGCTTCGGCCGCGAGACCAGCCTGCTGGAGCTGGACCTGCTGGCGGGTGGCGAGGAACGGCTCGTCGTCCTGGGCCGGCTGGACCTGGGCGCGGATCCCGAGGACGTCGCCGAGGCCGTGCGGCCGTACCTGCCCAGCCGCTCCTGATCACCCTGACGGCCCAGTGATCCTCACCCTCCGCCGAGCGCCGCTGGCCCGCCGTGCCACCTCCGGAGGCTCGCCCCGGTGGCCGCGGCCTTCCTAGGCTCGACCTGCCGACGAGGAAAGGGAGATCGCCATGATCGCCAGGACGCCGATGCGTGGGACCGACGGCTGCTCCACCGGCTGCGGGTGCAGCAAGCCGGAGTGATTCCGGTGGCCGGGGACCGACGATGCTCCCCGGCCCACCCCGATCGCGCGGTCAGACGAAGGCGACCGCGGCGGCCCGCCCGGCGATGACGGTCAGCACCGCGACCGTGAGCACCACGAGTGCCCCGGTCTGGAGCAGGGTGCGGTTGCGCACGGGCGGCACGTGCACCAGCGCGGCCGCGGCGGCGGCGCCGAGCACCAGCCCGCCCAGGTGGCCGACCAGCGAGATCCCCGGGATGACCACGCTCAGCACGAGGTTCACCACGACGAGTCCGACGACCTGGCCCGTGGGGACCCGCAGCCGCCGGGCCACCACGAACAGCGCCCCCATCAGCCCGAACACGGCGCCCGAGGCGCCGGCCACGAGCGAGCCGGGCGCGGAGAACAGCATCACGGCGGCCGCGCCGCCGAGCAGCGCCACCAGGTAGACCGCGAGGAAGCGCACCCGGCCCAGCACGGGTTCGAGCTCCCGCCCGATGATCCACAGCGCCATCATGTTGAACACGAGGTGCAGCGGCCCGTAGTGCAGGAAGCCGGCCGTCAGCGGCCGCCACCAGTCGCCGGCGGCCACCAGCCCGGGCACGAGCACCCACTCGCGGAAGAGCGGCGCGGCGTCGTTGGAGCCGATGCTCTGCGCCTGGGCCGCGGTGAGCACGAACAGCGCCACGTTGAGCGCCACGAGCACGGGCACCACGACCGGGCGGCCGCCCGGCTCGGCGCCCGCCACCGTCCTTCCCCGCCGGACACCCCGGCCGGCCTGGTACACGCAGTCGACGCACTGCTGGCCGACCGCGGCGTCGCGCAGGCACTCCGGGCAGGCGGGCCGTCCGCAGCGCGTGCACCGCAGGCCCGTCGGGCGGTCCGGGTGCCGGGCGCAGGCCGGCAGCGCGGCCGTCGGGTCCGGCGGTCCGGCGGGGTACGTCACTCGGCTCCTACTCGACGTCGATGTGCTGGATCACGACGTCCGTGAGCGGCCGGTCCGCCCGGTCGGTCGAGGTGTTCGCGATCGCGTCGACGACGGCCCGGGACTCGGCGTCGGCCACCTCGCCGAAGATGGTGTGCCGGCGGTTGAGGTGCGGCGTCGGGCCCACGGTGATGAAGAACTGCGAGCCGTTGGTGCCGGGGCCCGCGTTCGCCATCGCCAGCAGGTACGGGCGGTCGAACTTGAGCTCGGGGTGGAACTCGTCGCCGAACTGGTAGCCGGGGCCGCCGCGGCCGGTGCCGGTCGGGTCGCCGCCCTGGATCATGAAGCCGCTGATCACGCGGTGGAAGACCGAGCCGTCGTAGAACGGCCCGCTGTCGCCGCCGGCGGCGTTCGGCTGCGAGTACTCCTTCTTGCCGGTCGCGAGGCCGACGAAGTTCTCCACCGTCTTGGGCGCGTGGTCCGGGAAGAGGATGATCCGGATGTCGCCCTCGGACGTCCGCAGCGTCGCGGTCTGCTTCGAGTTGCCTGGTGCAGTCACGTCGTCCATCGTGCCAGGGTCGGTGGGGCACGCCACCCCGGCACACCACGAGCGGAGGCCCCATGAACGCCCCCAGCATCCCCACCGGTACGCGCGAGGCGCTCGGCCGCGCCCGCGACCAGGCGGGTGCCGCCCTGTCGTCGTCGTTGTCCTCGCTGGGCGGGACGGTGGAGGAGCTCGCCCACGAGGTCGCCGGGAAGGTGGAGGAGAACCTCCCGGTGCTGGCCGAGCGGGCCGGCCGGCTCGCCGGTCAGGCCGAGGCGGTCGCCGGCGCCGCCGCCGCGACGGCCCTCGAGAAGCTCGACGAGGGCGTGCTCACCGCACGCCGCGAGCTGGCCGCCCGCATCGACCCCGGGACCCCGTCTCCGCGCCGCTGGTGGTGGATCGGCGCGGGCCTGCTGCTCACGGCCCTGTCGATCGCCGGCTGGCTCGTGCTGTCCCGGCGCCCGCAGCCCGTCGAGCAGGTCACCGAACCGCCGGCGACGAACCCGCCCGGGAGCGTCGACCTCGACGCCGGCTCCCCCGCCGCGGCGGCCCGCAACGGTCACTCCTGAGGGAGCACCTCCGTGAGGAACCCCGTGACCGCGCGCTCGTAGCGCTCGGGATCGGCGTTCCAGGCGGCGGTGTGCTCCACGCCGCCGACCTCGACGTACCGGATCGGCCAGCCCAGGTCGCGCCCCGCCGCGGCGAGCGCGCGGCTGGGCCCGACCGGCACGGCCGTGTCCGGCGTGCTGTGCACGAGGAGCGTCGGCGGCCTGCGCGCGGGCGGGTGCCGCAGCAGGTCGAAGTCGTCGAAGTCGATGCCGATCCGGCGGCGGGTGACCGCCGTGGCGACCGGGATCAGCTGCGGCGGGAGCAGCCGGTTGCGGGCCTGCCGGCGCAACGTCGCGCGCCAGTCGACCAGCGGCGCGTCCCACACCACCGCGTCGACGAGCTCGGCGGCCGGCGAGCGGTCGAGGAAGGCCCCGCCGATCGCGGCCCCCATCGACCAGCCGACGAGCACGATCCGCCGGGCCCCGCGGCCCTGCGCGTACCGGACCGCCGCCTCCAGGTCCTCCCACTCGGTGTCGCCGAGGTGAAAACGCCCGTCCGGGCTGGGTGGGGCGTCGTCGTCGTTGCGGTAGCTGATCACCAGGGTCGGCAGGCCGAGCCGGTGCAGCACCGGGAGGATCCGCAGCGCCTCGCGCCGCCGGCCGCCCCGGCCGTGCACGGCGACCGCCCAGACGTCCCGCGCGGCGGGCACCTCCCACGCCGGGGCCGGGCCGAGCGGGGTCGCGACCTGCACCTCGGTGAACGCCAGGCCGCGCGCCCCCGGGTCCGGGTCGAACGGCCCGGCGTCGACGACGGCGGGTCCCTCCGGCGGGACCGGACCGGACAGCAGCCGCCTGCGCACGCCGTGCCGGTCGTCGGAGAGCACCCGGCCGACCACGGCGAGGCCCTCCGTCCAGCGCAGGCCCCACACCCCGGGCTGCCGGACGAGCCGGCTGCCGGCGAGCGTCACGGCGTCCGTGTCGGCGCGCAGCACCCGCTCGGGATAGGCGACGACCCGCGAGGGGTCGAGCAGCACGTCGGCGTAGTACCGGCCGACGCCGACCGCGCCGGCACCCACCAGTCCCAGGCCCGTGCCGACGCCGGCGGCGAGCAGTCCGCGAACACCCACGCGTCCGATCATCCCGAGTGGCCCGCGCCCGCGTCGAGGCGCCTCCGCGCGGGCCGGGGGCGAGATGCTCGCAGCGTCAAGCACCGCCGCGCCCCCGACGCGGTGAAACGCGTGTGACCTGCGTCTTTGTCTCCACCGCATCGGGTGAAGCGGGGCCGGAGGGCACAACCAGGTAACGACGGCGTCGTTGGCCCCGCAGATCCACACGCGAGTTGACCGATGTTCGACATCCGGTTTCCCCCGATCGGAAGGACCCCCAGTCATGAGCAGTCTCGCCAGGCGCACGCTCGCCACGACGGCCACCGTCGCCGGTGTCGCCGCCCTCGGCGCCGCCTTCGCGGGCCAGGCGTTCGCCGCCGACCTCCCGTCGCTGCCCGCGGCGCCCGAGCTGCCGACGGGGGCCCCGGCCGCCCCGGCCGAGGCCCCGGCCCTGGAGGCCCCGGCCGCCCCCGAGCTGCCGACGGACTTCGAGTCCTTCTCGGTCCCCGGCGTCGCGAACCTCGAGACCCCGAACGTGTCCTTCGAGAGCGCCGGCAACAGCTCCACCGCGGACATCCCGGCGGCCTCGCACGAGGCGGCACACGAGGCCCCGGCCCTGCCGGCGCTCCCGGACGCCGTCGCGAGCCACCTGCCGACCACGGGCGGCGAGCTCGCCACCCCGCAGGCGACCCTGCCGCTGGCCGGCCCGGAGCTGCCGGCCGCGCCGGCCGCGCCGGAGCTGCCGGCCCTGCCGTCGACCGCGGACCAGGACCTGGACACCCAGGACGTCGCGCTGCCCACCAGTGACCTGGCGGCCCCGAACGTCGCCCAGCAGATCGCTTCCCTCGCGGGCTGAGCGTCCGCTCCCCACGGTGCCCGGAACCCCCGAACCGGGCGCACCCATTCCGACGCGCCGGCCGGCCCCTCCCCAGGGCCGCCGGCGCGTCGGCTTTCGTCGCGAGGACCGGGCCCCTAACGGACGACGCGGCCGTGGATCAGCCCGGTGAGCAGCGGCGCCAGGGCGACCCGCTCCCCGGACACCCGCACCCACCGGGGTCCGCCATAGGGGTCCTGCTCCTCGACCTCGACGACCACGCCCGGCCGCAGCCCGCGCTCGCCGAGGTAGCGCAGGGCGTCGCTGCGCCGGTCCGACACCCGCTCGATCTCGAAGCGGCACCCCTGCGGTGCGACGGCGAGGGGCTGGCCCCAGCTCTCGTCGTGCCGGCCGGCCGCGCCCGGGATGGGATCACCGTGCGGGTCGTGCGTGGGGTGGCCCAGTGCCGCGTCGATCCGGGCCTCCAGCCGGTCGCTCAGCGCGTGCTCGAGCTGCTCGGCCTCCTCGTGCACCTCGTCCCAGGGCATCTCCAGCGCCTTGACCAGGAAGGTCTCGAGCAGCCGGTGCCGCCGGACGACCCGCAGCGCGGCCCGCTCGCCGGCCGCGGTGAGGGTGAGGGTGCGGCCCCGCCGGACCAGCTCGCCGTCGGCCAGCCGTTTGACCATGGCCGACACCGACGGCGAGGACACCTGCAGCTCCTTCGCGAGCGCGCCGGTGGTGACGGCCTCCCCGCGCGTGGACAGCAGGAAGATCGTCTTGAGGTAGTCCTCGACGGCGGGTGTCATGGTCCCCACGCGACGATGTTAGCCGCGCCTGACCTCACCCGGAGCGCACGTTCGGGCCCATCCGGCGGCGCGTGGAGGTCGGACCGGTCAGGCCACGGTCCGGTCGGCCTCGATCCGCTGCCGCGCCGCGTCGGTTCGGGCCGTCACCGGGACGCGGCCGGTCGCCTTCGCCAGCCCCAGCTCGGGCGTGCCGACGTAGACGCTCTCCGCCTGCGCCACCCGGTACGTCTCGTGCCACACCCCGACCACGCCCGGCGCCTTCCGGGCCCGGCGGTTGAACGCGGCCCACGCCGGCCGGTGCGTCGCCGTGCGGTCGCTCGCGTAGGCGTAGAGCTTGTCGACCGAGCTCCAGTACTGCACCACGGTCGGTCCGCCGGCGCCGAGCAGCCCCCGGAACCCCAGCAGTCCCGAGTCCGGGTCCTGCGAGAGCTCCCGCAGCATCGGGCCCATGGCCAGCAGCGTCGGGAGCCACTGGTCGACCCGCCACCAGCGGTTGATCGTCATGCCGATGAGGAAGACCACCAACTCGCCCTCGTGGTCGTGGGTCGTCCGCCGGCCGTCCGTCCGCGCCATCCCGCACCTCCTCAGATAGCAGATAGCGTCGCTCTCCAATAATGGAGAGCGACAGTATCTGTGTCAAGGTGTGAGGCGCCCGGGGCTCGCGTCGGGAAGCAGTCACGTGATTGGTTGACGCCGTGCGCTCCGAGCTGACGGGCCCGCGCCGGGGGCGGCGGACCGGGTGATCGAGGTACGACTCCTCGGCCCGGTCTCGGTCGTGGTCGACGGGAACGGGCGCGACGTGGGCCGGAGCAGCGAGCGGGCCCTGCTGGCCCTGCTGGCACTGCGGACCGGCACCGTCGTGTCGAGCGCCCGGCTGATCGACGACCTGTGGGGCGAGCAGCTCCCGGACGACCCGGCCAACGCGCTGCAGACCAGGGTCTCGAAGCTGCGCCGGGCGCTCGCGGCGGCGGGCGCCGCCGGCGTCGTCGCGACCCGTTCCCCCGGCTACGTGCTCGATCTCGGGTCCGCCCGGGTCGACGCACTCCGGGCGGCCGAGCTGGTGGAGCTGGCCCGCCGCGCCGACCCGGACCGGGCGGAGGCGCTCCACACCGAGGCGCTCGGGCTGTGGCGCGGCGAACCCCTCGCGGAGTTCACCGGTGAGGGCTGGGCGGGTCCCGAGCAGGCCCGGCTGGCGGAGCTGCGGCTCACGGCGGTCGAGGAGCGTGCCCGCCTACGGCTGGCGGCGGGCCGGGACGCCGAGGTCCTCGCCGAGGTGGAGCCGCTGGTGGCCGCCCACCCACTGAGGGAGCGGCTGCGCGCGCACCAGATGACCGCCCTCTACCGCGCGGGACGGCAGGCCGAGGCGCTGGAGGCGTACGCCGACCTCCGCCGTGCCCTGGCCGACGAGCTCGGGCTCGATCCGTCACCCGAGCTGGAGGCGGTGCACGAGGCGGTGCTGCGCCGGCACCCGGACCTCGACCCGCCGGCCGTCGCCCGGCCCCGTCCCCACGCGCCACTGCCCGCGCGGCTGACCGCCGTACTGGGGCGCGGCGAGGAGCTGGAACGGGTGGCGCAGCTGTGCCGGGACCGCCGGCTCGTCACGCTGACCGGCCCGGGCGGGGCGGGGAAGACGACGCTGGCCACCGAGGCCGCGCGCACCGTGACCCACCGCTTCCCCGACGGTGTCGTGCTGGTGGAGCTGGCCGGGGTGGAGGACCCGGCGCGGGTCCCGGCCGCGGTCGTCGACGCGCTGGGGCTGGCCGGCGACGCCGCCGTCGATCCGGCGGAGCGGCTGGTCGGGGCGCTGCGCGGCAGCCGCCTGCTGCTCGTGGTCGACAACTGCGAGCACGTCGTCGACGCCTGCGCGGTGCTGGTCGAACGCCTGCTGGCGGGATGCCCGTCGGTGCACGTGCTGGCCAGCAGTCGGGAGGCGCTGGCGGTGCCCGGCGAGGTGCAGCTCCCGGTGCGTCCGCTGCCGGTGCCGCCGGCCGGCGCGGCCCCGGACGAGCTGGCCGCGAACGACGCGGTCCGGCTGTTCGCCGAGCGGGCGTGGGCGGCCCGTCCCGACTTCGTCCTGGACGACTCGACGCTCGGGCCGGTCGCCGAGATCTGCCGCCGGCTCGACGGGCTGCCCCTGGCGCTCGAGCTCGCTGCGGCCCGGGTCGCCGTGCTGCCCGTGGACCGGATCGCCCAGCGCCTGTCGGACCGCTTCGCGCTGCTCACCGCCGGTCCGCGCACGGCGGCCGCGCGGCACCGGACCCTGCAGGCCACGCTCGACTGGAGCCACACCCTGCTCGACGACGAGGAGCGGGTCCTGTTCCGGCGCCTCGCCGTCTTCCGCGGCAGCTGGACGCTGGAGGAGGCGGAGGCCGCCTGCGCGGGCGACCCGCTGCCCGCAGGGGCGGTGCTCGACGTGCTCGACCGGCTCGTCGCCCGGTCGCTGGTCGTCGACGCCCACGGCGGCGACGGCCGCTTCCGGATGCTGGAGACCGTGCGCGCCTACGCGGGGCGCCGGCTCGACGAGGCCGGCGAGCGGCCCGTGTTCGCCCGCCGGCACGCCGAGGCGGTGCTCGCGGTGGCCGAGGCCGCCGCACCGCTGCTGAGGGGCCGCGACCAGCACACCGCGCTCGCGCGGCTGCGGGCCGAGCGCGACAACGTCGACGCGGCGCTGACCTGGGCGCTCGACCACGTCGCCGACGCCCCGGACGTCGCCCTGCGGCTGGTGGGGGCGCTCGGCTGGTGGTGGTACTTCGGCCGCCACGACGAAGGCCGGCGGGTCGTCGACGCAGTGCTCGGTGCAGCCGAAGGGGTGGTGGGCGGCTCGCCCGCGGCGCGCGCGGTGGCCCACCAGGCGGCATCGCTCGTGTGGCGGCCGGGCGCGTGCGTGGTGCACCCGAGTGCGCGGTGCGCGCAGGAGGCGGCGGTGAGCCTGGCCGCCGCCGAGGAGGCGGGCGCGGTCGGGCCCGCGACCTACGCGCGGATCCTGCTGGCCGTCGAGGGCGTGACCGGAGCCGACCCGGCCGGCGCCGAGGAGCTGTTGACCGCGGCCGAGCAGGCCCTGCACCGGGCCGGGGACGAGTGGGGGCTCGCCCTGACCACCTTCGTCCGCGCCGAGATCGGGTTCCGGACCGGATCCGTCCCGCTCGCCGAGGCCGAGCGGCTCGCCGTCCGGGCGGCGGACGGTTTCGCGGGCCTCGGTGACCGCTGGGGCCACTCCGCGGTGCTGGGTCACCACGGCACCGCGGTGCGCCTGTCCGGGCGTCCCGCCGAGGCCGTGCCGCTGATCGAGCGGTCCGCCCGACTCGCCACCGAGCTCGGGCTGCTGCTGACCCTGCAGTGGATGCAGGCCGAGCTGGCCTACTGCGCCCTGCTCCTCGGCGACCGCGACCGTGCCCTGGAGCGGTGCGCGGAGGCCGAGGACACCGCGCGGCGGCTCGGCGCGGGCCCGGGCGCGGAGTTCGCGGCGCTGGTCCGCGGCATCGACGCCCGCCGCCGCGGCGATCTGGCCGGCGCCCGGTCCGTGCTCACCGCGGCCGTCGACCACCTCGCGGCCGCCGGCATCGGCGGGCTCGCGGCCGCGCTGGCCGTTCAGCTGGGGCACGTGCTCGAGCTGTCCGGCGAGCTCGCCGCCGCGGAGCGCACCCACCACCGGGCGCTCGAGCTCGGCGGCGCCGCCGCACGACCCGCCGCCCTCGAGGGGCTGGCCTGCGTCGCGGTCGCCCGGGGCGACGCCGCCCGGGCCGCCCGGCTGCTGGGAGCGGCCGCGGCCGACCGGGACCGGACCGGGCATCCGGCCGACGCCGTCGAGCAGGAGGCCGCGGACCGCGCCCGGTCCGGCGCGCGCACGGCACTCGGTGAGCAGGCCTTCGCCGAGGCGCTCGCCGACGCGCGCCGCACGGGCCCCGGCCCGCTGACCTGCGGGGACTGACCCGACCGCGGCACCTGTCCCGACCTGGCCGGCCCGGACAGCGCGGGGACAGTGGCCGGACAGCGGCCCCGCCGACCCTTCTCCCAGGCGTCCGAACCGCGGACGCGACCGGAGGAGGGATCGTCGCCGTGGGAGTACTCGAGCTGCGGGTGCCGGACATGACCTGCGAGCACTGCGTCCGCGCCGTCTCCGCCGGGATCGGCGACGTCGTCGGTGTCACCTCCGTCGAGGTCGACCTGCCCGCCCGGACCGTGCGCGTGTCCGGTGCCGCCGCCCCGGAGCGGGTGCGCGCCGCCGTCGCCCGCGCCGGGCACCGCTGCGCGCCCTGACCGCGCCCGTCCCCACCGCCTATCGACATCGGAGACCCTCGTGAAGACGCTGCTCCGCCCCACCACCCCGACCGGCCACCTCGTCCGCCACTACCTGGAGATGGTCGTGGCGATGATCGTCGGCATGGTCGCGCTCGGCCCGCTGTGGTCCCTCGCCGGCGACGCCCTCGGCTGGACCCCGGTGCTCCACGCCACCGAGCCCGCGGTCCTGATCATGGCCACGAACATGTCCGTCGCGATGTGCGCGTGGATGCGGTTCCGCGGCCACGGGTGGCGGGCGACCCTCGAGATGGCCGCCTCGATGTACCTGCCGTTCCTCGTGCTGTTCCCGCCGCTGTGGGCCGGCCTGATCTCCGCAGGCACCGTCATGGTCGGCGGCCACGTGCTGATGCTGCCCGCGATGGCCGCGGCGATGCTGCTCCGTCGCAGGGAGTACACCGGCCACTGCCCGGCGCGGTCCTGACCCCTCCCCTTCCCTCGCCGCCGGGCGCGTCACGCCCGGCCGCCACTCCCGAAAGGAACCGATCATGGTGGTCGAACTGCTCGTCGAGGGTGCCGTCGGCGGCGCCTTCTGGTCGCTCGTCGGCATCGCCCTGTCCCGCTACGTCCGCGACATCGCCGGGCGCATCCTGCTCGCCGCCGTGCTGATCGCCGCAGCCGTGTTCTACGTCGTGTTCGCCGCGCAGGGCGACGCCGGCGGCGCCTGGCTGGCCGCCGAGGTCGTCGGGATCCTGGTCTACGGCGGGATGGCCGTGCTCGGGATCCGGCGCTCGCCGTACTGGCTCGCGGCGGCCTGGGCGCTGCACCCGGTGTGGGACGTCGTGCTGCACAACATCGGTCCTGGCCGCGCCTTCGCGCCCGAGCCGTACACGATCGCCTGTCTGAGCTGGGACCTCGTGGTGGCCGCGGCCATCGCGGTGGCCTACGGAACGGGCTTCGTCGGCGACCGTCGCACGCGCCCCGCACCCGCCGACGCGGTGGCGGTCGACGCCGGCTGATCCCACGGAGCAGCGGACCGGCCCGGAGGGGCCGGGCCGCTGTCGTGTCCGGGCCGCTTCCGTGCCGGGCGCTACTGGTGGGCCGGGGCCGGCTGCGGGTTGCGGGCCGCCATCTCCTCCGACGCCTTGACGACCTGCACCATGTCGCCGATCTGCAGGTAGGTGAACCAGGCCTCGGCGTCGGCGGGCTCCAGGTGGATGCACCCGGCCGACGACCGGTCCGGGCTGCCGGAGTGGAAGGCGATGCCGCCGTCGTTGAAGAACACCGACCACGGCATCGGGGCCGGGTCGCCGTTGGGCAGCCGCGACTCCTGGCTCAGGTGGTCCTTCTCCTTGCGGTAGACGCGCAGGGAGTGGCCGATCGGGGTCTCCTGGCCGTTGCCGCCGGACGAGATGCGGACCGGGCCGCGCGTGACCTTCCCGTCCTGGATCAGCCAGGCCTGCTGGGACTCCAGGTCCACGCAGGCCTTGGCCGAGACCGAGCAGGGTGTGCCCTCCACCAGCGGCTCCGCGTGCGCCCGCTGCGCGGCGGGCGACTCGGCGAATGCGGGGCCGGCGACCAGGGCGCCGCCGAGCCCGATCGCGGCCACGACGGTCGCGAGGACCGCCCTGCGTGTGCCGGTGCGTGTACCGGTGGCTGATGCGAAGCGCCGCGTACCCAAGCCCTGCCGCTCCTCGTGTCGGTGTGGTGGCTTCCGAGAGGAAGACGCCCACACACCCTCCGGGGTTGCTCGGTCACCGTGAGTAGATATCCGTCGAGAACCGAGCATCGGGTCCAACGCCCGCGCACCCACACGGGAAACGCCCGCGCCGCGGCCGGTCACCCGGAGGCGCCGAACGGCGGGTTCTCACCCGAACGCCACGTGGTGCAGCCAGAGGTCGAGCAGCGCGGCGTCGCCCGCGACCTGCAGGCCCGCCCCGTCGTGCCGCCGGTAGATCAGCAGGAGCAGGTCCGTGAGCGGTGCCCGGACCGTCACGGCGGCCTCCCCCGCCCCCCGCCGCCAGGTGATGACCGGGCCGGTGAGGTCGACGAACCACGCGGCGTCGCGGTCGGTGGCCTCCAGCGCGAGCGTGCGGCCGGGGGCGAGCAGGTCCCGCTTCTCCGGACGGAGATCGAAGTGCTGCGGGAGGACGTCGAGCTCCATCCACTCGTCCACGGCGTCGAGCGCCACCTCCGGCTCGACCGCGAACGGGGTGCCCGCGGCGAGGGCGGTGTCGGCCCGGTGCATCAGCGTCTCGTGGGCGAAGCGCCGGGCCCAGAAGGTGGTGCTGCGGAAGTGGAAGGGGCCCCAGACCTCGGCGCCCGGCCCGGCGGCGCGCAGGGTGGCGGCCAGTCCCTGGGCGCCCTCGCGCAGGTCGTCGGCCGGTAGGGGTCCGCTGTCGTCGCCCAGGACGTCCCGCACGATCGTGTCGTCGGGGAACGCCGTCGCGCGGGTCCGGACGATCTGCTCGGCCCACCGGTGCCCGCCGTCGACGTGCCGCGCGAGCGCGCCCAGGGTCCAGCCCGGGCACGACGGCACGGGTGCGCGCAGGTCGGCGCCGCCGGCGTCGCGGACGAGCAGGTCCGTCTGCGTGACGATCTCGGTGCAGTGGCGGTCGAAGTCCATCGGGTCCTCCCCTACGGATGTGGTGTCGGGGAGTGGTCGGAGCCGGTCCGCCGTCCTCGACATCTCCCCCCTCGCGCGTCCTTCGTCCGGGTGGTTGGCTCCCGGCGTGGACCCCATCGACGAGTGGACGCAGGCACAGCAGCGGGTCGTGGCGCTGGTCTCCGCGGCGCCCGACCCCGAGGTGCGGGTGCCGGCCTGCCCGGACTGGACGGTGCGCGACCTCTTCTCGCACATGGTCGGCCTGGGCGCGGACGTCGTCGCCGGCGACGAGCCCGACGACCACAACGAGACGTGGACGGCCGCGCAGGTGGAGAAGCGGCGCGGGCACACCGTCGCCGAGCTCGTCGCCGAGTGGCAGGAGGTCGCCGAGCCGCTTCGCGGGTGGATGCGCGACCACGGCGCCCGGCCGCTCGGCGACGTGATCATCCACGAGCAGGACCTGCGCGGCGCGCTGCACGAGCCCGGAGCCCGCGACACCCCGGGCCTGCAGGCGATCCGGGACCGCTTCGCCGGGCGGCTGGCCGACCGGCTGCCGGACGGGCCGTCGGTCGCCCTCGTCGGCGAGACGTGGCAGTGGACCGCGACCGGCACCGTCGACGAGGCCCCGGTGCTGATCCGTGCCTCGGACTTCGACCTGGCCCGCCTGCTGATGACCCGCCGCTCCGCCGCCCAGCTCGCGCGCTGGACCGAGCGGGGCGACGTCGGCCCCCACCGCTCGGCCTTCGAGTCCCTCGGCGCGCTCCCGGCGCACGACCTGACCGACGGGTAGCTCAGTCGCCGGCGCCGTCGCGCAGGGTCAGGACCACCCGCAGGACGTGCTCGACGGCGGACTCGAACAGGGCGCCGCGCAGCTCGCCGCGGGTCGCGAGGTTCTGCGAGGCGAACTGGAGCATGCGCTCGGGCCCGACCCGGCGCACGACCAGCGCCGCGATCTCCTCGAGGTCCAGCCCGGGGTTGTCCAGGCGGGCGAGCGCGAACTCGACCACCAGCTCCTCCTCGGTCACGCTCCCCTCCTCTCCCCACGCCCATCATCCCCCGGCCCGCTCCCGGGCCGTCCACCACGCGCAGTTCGTGGGGCCGCACCCATCGTGGCTCGTCCGTCCGGCGGCTGTGGCGGTGCCGCGGGTGCCACAGCATGAGGGATCGACGCGTCCCGGTCCCCGGCACTGCCGGTCGGGCGTTCGTGCACCACCACCCGCGAGCCCCTCCAAGCGTCGGAGAAGACCATGCGCCCCGGTGTCGGGCGGTGTCGATCCCTGCGTGGCCGTGCCTCGCTGGCGGCACGGTGAGCAGACGGTGAACGCCCTGATCAGCACGGTGGCCAACCAGATCTACACCCTGCCGCAGCAGGCCGAGCCGCCGGCGCCGCCGACCACGACACGGTGACGGCGCCACTCTTCTGGACTTGATCCAGTCAGCTTTCCGTGGTGGGATCGACGCCGTGCCGAGCCGCGCGCAGATCGAGCGTTCCCTCCGCGAGGCGGCGCTGCGTGTCACCGCGCCACGCAGGGCCGTGTTGTCGGCCGTGCACGAGCACCCGCACGCCGACACCGAGACCCTGCTCGCGGCGGCCCGGGCTCGGCTCGGGTCGGTGTCCCACCAGGCCGTGTACGACGTCCTGCGTGCCCTGACCGACGCCGGACTGGTCCGCCGCATCCAGCCGGCCGGATCGGTGGCCCGTTACGAGGCGCGGGTGGGCGACAACCACCACCACCTCGTGTGCCGCGCCTGCGGCACGGTGCGGGACGTCGACTGCGCCGTCGGGGAGCCGCCCTGCCTGACCGCCGTCGACGACGGAGGCTTCGCGATCGACGAGGCCGAGGTCGTGTACTGGGGCCTCTGCCCCGCCTGCCAGTCCCCGCCCGCGGGCCGCTGAGCGCGCCCACCACCGACCAGACCGCACCCACCACCAGGCCGGCCCTCCGGGACCGGCGTTCCCCGTGAGGAAGGACCTGACGTGACCGACCCGAAGCCACGCGACGACTCCGCGAGCCCGCAGGGCACCGACACCACCGCGAGCCGCAGCGAGAGCGAGAACCCGGCCCTCGCCGGCCCCACTGCGCACGTCGACCAGCGGCCGCGCTCCAACCGTGACTGGTGGCCGAACCAGGTCGACCTGTCCGTGCTGACGAGGACCTCGCGCGAGTCCGACCCGCTCGGCGACGACGACTTCGACTACAAGAAGGCCGTCTCGCAGCTGGACTTCGAGGCCGTCAAGGCCGACATCGTCCAGGTCATGCGCACTTCTCAGGACTGGTGGCCCGCGGACTGGGGCCACTACGGCCCGCTGTTCATCCGCATGTCGTGGCACGCCGCCGGCACCTACCGCCAGCACGACGGCCGCGGCGGCGGCGGTGAGGGCGCCCAGCGCTTCGCCCCGCTCAACAGCTGGCCGGACAACGGCAACCTGGACAAGGCCCGTCGCCTGCTGCTGCCGGTCAAGCAGAAGTACGGCCGCAGCCTGTCCTGGGCCGACCTGCTGGTGCTCGCCGGCAACGTCGCCCACGAGGACATGGGCTTCGAGACCTTCGGCTTCGCCTTCGGCCGCCCGGACGTGTGGCAGCCGGACGAGGTCTTCTGGGGCCCGGAGGACACCTGGCTCGGCGACGAGCGCTACAGCGGCGACGCCCCGCTCGAGCTCGAGGGCGCCCTCGGCGCCGTCACCATGGGCCTCATCTACGTCAACCCGGAGGGTGCGAAGGGCGAGGCGGACCCGCTCGCGACGGCCCACGACATCCGGGTGACCTTCGGCCGGATGGCGATGAACGACGAGGAGACCGTCGCCCTCATCGCCGGTGGCCACACCTTCGGCAAGGCGCACGGCGCCGGCAACCCGGACCTCGTCGGTCCGGAGCCGGAGGGCTGCCCGGTGTTCTCCGGCGGCCTCGGCTGGAAGAACCAGAACGGCACCGGCAAGGGCGCCGACACCGTCACCAGCGGCCTCGAGGGCGCCTGGACCCCGAACCCCACCCAGTGGGACAACGGCTACTGGGACATGCTGTTCGGCTTCGAGTGGGAGCTCACGCAGAGCCCCGCGGGCGCCAAGCAGTGGAAGCCCAAGGAGGCCGAGGGCCAGGAGCTCGTGCCCGACGCGCACATCGAGGGCAAGAAGAACCCGCCGATGATGGCGACGAGCGACCTCTCGCTGCTCGCCGACCCGGAGTACCGCAAGATCTCCGAGCGGTTCCGCGACAACCCCGAGGAGTTCGCGGAGGCCTACCGCCGGGCCTGGTTCAAGCTGCTGCACCGCGACATGGGCCCGGTCTCGCGCTACGTCGGCCCGTGGGTGCCGAGCGAGGTCCAGCTCTGGCAGGACCCGATCCCGGCCGTCGAGCACGAGCTGCTGTCGGACTCCGACGCCGCCGAGCTCAAGAAGCAGATCCTCGCCTCCGGCCTCACGGTGTCGCAGCTCGTGCACACCGCCTGGTCGTCCGCGGCGTCCTTCCGCACCACCGACAAGCGCGGCGGCGCGAACGGCGCCCGGCTGCGCCTGGAGCCGCAGGCGAGCTGGCCGGTCAACGCCGGCACCGCCGAGGTCATCGCGAAGCTCGACGAGGTCCGTCAGGCGTTCGGCAAGCCCGTCTCGCTCGCCGACACGATCGTGCTGGCCGGCGCCGCGGCCGTCGAGAAGGCCGCGGCGGACGCGGGCGTCACGGTCACCGTGCCGTTCGCCCCCGGTCGCACGGACGCGTCGCAGGAGCAGACGGACGTCGACACCTTCCAGTACCTCGAGCCGCGCGCCGACGGGTTCCGCAACTGGATCTCCCCGGACGTGAAGCTGGAGCCGGAGACGCTGCTCGTCGACCGGGCCTACAACCTCGAGCTCTCGGCGAAGGACCTGACCGTGCTGATCGGCGGCCTGCGCGTGCTGGCCGCCAACACCGGCGGCACGCAGCACGGCGTGTTCACCGACCGGCCTGGCGTCCTGTCGCAGGACTTCTTCCGCAACCTGCTCGACCTCGGGGTCGAGTGGAGCACGTCGAAGGACGCCGAGGGCGTCTACGAGGCCCGCGACGCCCAGGGCAACGTGGTGCGCACCGCCACCGCCGTCGACCTGGTCTTCGGCTCGAACTCGATCCTGCGCGGCATCGTCGAGGTCTACGGCGCCGACGACGCCAAGGAGAAGTTCGTCCGTGACTTCGTCAAGGCCTGGGACAAGGTCATGAACCTGGACCGGTTCGACCTGCGCTGACCCGACTTTCCGACGCCCCCGGCCCGCCGCACCCGCGGCGGTCCGGGGCGTCCGTCATGGGCGTGCGACCCGCGTCGTCCCGGGGAGGCGCCTTCGTATTCCGCACAGCCCGGACACGCGGTCGTTCGTCCACGGTGCAGACCGTGCCCGCTGTCGGCGAGGAGACTCGACGGGTTCGAGCGTGGACGCGAACGAGGAACCGCAGGGAGACCTGGTGTGCACCGGACCGCGATCACGATCGGTGATCGGCGCATGATGACGGCCGACACCGGCCGGGGCCCGGCCCCTGCCGTTCGCTGGCTCGAAGGGCCGCACACCGCGCTCGTCCACCGGTCCGGGCACGCCGGGGACGAACGCGTCGGGGCCTGGATGGACCGCGAGTTGAGCCAGGGTAGACAGCTCTTCTACAAGCACACCGAACCCGACCCGGAGGTCCGTCACCGGCTCACCGCGCTGCTCGGCGGTGACGTGCTCGCCTCCGGTCAGGTGAGCCTGATCGAGGCGGCACGCTGTCACGCGGAGACCGCCGGACAGCCCGCAGCGCTGCGCAGCTGGCACCTCGCGCTGATCGAGCAGGCCCGCGACGCCGGCCACCGAGGGGTGGCGATCGTGTGCGACGGCACTGCCCTGCGCACCATCACGCCCGACCCCGCGGCGATGCTGGAACACGAACTCGATCTCACCCGGCTCGCCGCCTCGAACCCGCTCACGGTGCTGTGCTACTACGACACCTCGACGGAGACGCCCACGACCCTGCAGCAGGTGGTGGGGGCGCACACCGCGCTGGACGACATCGGGTTCGCGGCCCGCCGCGACCCCGAGGCGCTCACGATCTCGGGGGAGATCGACATCAGCAACGCCGACCGGTTCGGCGCCGTCCTGCGCGCCGCCATCGACCACGGCACGCGGACGGTCGAGATCAGCGAGGTGCGGCATCTGGCCGCGGCCGGATGCCACGTCGTGCTCGACGCACTGCCACGGTTGCGCGCGGCCGGCCAGACCCTCGTCCTGCTCCGCCCCGGGGACTCCGTGCGGCAGATCCTGGACATCGCCGGGCTGGGCGAGACCGAGAACGTGGTCATCTCTGCATGAGACACCGGTGACGGGTAACTCCGCCCTCGCCCCAATCGGCGAGAGGGGAGGCGGACCGTCGTGCAGCCCCGGGGACGAGTCGTGTCCGTGGAGCTCAGCGACGCCGACCCGTGCATCCTCGCCGACCTGCGGGAGTGGGTGCACGAGCTGCTCACCGACGCCGCGGCTCCCGAACCGGCGATCACGGCGACGCTGAGCATCCTGACCGAGCTGGTGACGAACGCCCTGACCCACGGCGCACCTGCCGGGCAGTGCCGCCTGCGCCTCGTCCCCGGCAGGGTCCTCCGCATGGAGATCGACGACCGGAGCCCGCAGGCGGCCACCGTCGCCGACCGCACGAGGAGACCACCGGGGTCAGGTGGCTTCGGACTTCTGATCGTGCAGAGCCTGGCCAGCGCCTGGGGCCAGGTGCCCCACCCACCCGGGGGCAAGACCGTCTGGGCCGAGATCAGCCTCCGGTAGGGGCCGACGTCCTCACGCCGACGACCGGAACGTCGTGATCATCCCTTCGCGCAGGGTGCGGCTGGGGAGCTCGCCGTAGGCGGTGCGGTACTGCTGCGTGAACCGGGAGTGGGTGAACCCCCACCGTGCGGCGACGGTGGCGACGGTCCGACCGTCGTCGGCGGTGGCAGCGCAGAGCTCGTCGCGGGCGTGGTCGAGGCGGACGCGGCGCAGGTAGCGCATGGGGGTGGTGTCCAGATGGCGCCGGAAGGCGAGTTGCAGGCCGCGGGGGGTGACACAGGCGGCACGGGCGATGTCGGTCAGCGTGAGCTCGAGATCGGGATTGGCGTCGATGAAGGCGACGGCACGGCGCACGGTGGACGGGCTGGCGTCGTGCCGGTCGGTGGTGCTCGGCGTGGACACTGCGGTGGTCGGGAAGGTCTGGAGGACGCGCGCGGCCAGATACTGGCTCGCGGTGGAGACCACCAGCGGCGCCTGGGCCGCGTCGGGGGCGTCCAGCACGCTGTCGCGCACGTAGGCGACGGAGCGTCGCAGCTGCAGCGCTGCCTCTCGGGAGACCGGCCGGTGGTCGAGCACGCGCACCGGGTCTGCCTCGTCCGCCTTCCCGGTCGCCGCCACGCGGGTCAGGAGGGCGGGGTCGATCAGGGTGAACTGCAGGCGGGTGGCGTGTGCGACCCCGGCGTAGGGGAGATCGGGCCGGCTGATCAGGAACTGGTCGCCGGGACCGAACACCTCGAAGCCGCCCTCGCCCTCCCTGCGGATGGTGTTGGAGACGACATCGCAGATGATCATGAGCCCCTGGGGCTCGGCGGAGTAGCCGATGTCGAAGCTGTAGTCGAGATCGTCGAAGCTGATCTCGGGCGCCATCACGCGCCGGGTGATCTGCGCGCGGGTGCGCGCGCCGACCGCGCCGATGCGCATCCGGGAGTACAACCTGCTCACGGTCGCCTCGACCAGGCCGACATCGTTGCTGTCGAAGGTCAACGGTTCCACGGGTCCACTCCTCCCGCCCGTCCGGTGGGAAGGGTACGACCGGACACGCCGTTCTGCTCGCGGTGACCCGGGCCAGGAGGCCGACGGCACGGGTCGTGGAGAACCGGACGGCCGCGCTGCACGGCGAGGTGCGGCGTCATCCGGCCTTCGGACGGATGCGCAACACCTTCACCTGCTCGTCGTCGAACTCCTCGAAGTGGAACTGGAGACCGGCGAACGGGCTGCCCGGGAAGTCGCCGGAGATCGTGCAGGTCACGACCGGTCCGTCCGCGGACTGCTCGACCGCGGTGATCGTGTGGGTGACGAGCGGGACGCCGGAGCGCCAGGCGCGGACAGCGGCGGTGCCGGAGTGCTCCCCGCCTTCGTCCTCCACGAGGGCGTCCTCGGCGAACAACGCCAGGTAGGCCTCGTGGTCCTGGGAGGAGGCGAGCTCGAAGTACTCGCGGACGATCCGGGGGAGGGTGACGGCGGTCATGATTCTCCTTGTCGGGTGACGACCGGGTCGCGGTCGGATCAGGGACGGGATCAGATGGTCGGGACGGTGCCGCCGTCGATGACGTGCTCCGCGCCGGTGATCGCCGAGGCCCGGTCCGAGACCAGGAATGCGACGAGCTCGGCCACCTCGGCGGGCTCGGCGGGTCGGCCCAACGGGATCCCGCCGAGGGAGTCCGTCAGGGTCGCCAGGGCGGCCTCCGCGCCGATGCCCTGCCCCTGGGCGATCCGGTCGATGAGCGCCTCGGCCGCAGTCGTCCTGATCATCCCGGGAGACACGGTGTTGACGCGGATGCCGCGCGGGGCGACCTCGTTGGCCAGGCCCTTGCTGTAGGTCGCCAGCCCGGCCTTGGCGGCGGCGTAGCCCAGGGTCGCGTCGAACAGGGGCATGGTGCGCTGGATCGACGTCACGTGGACGATCGCACCCCTGCCGCGCTCGATCATCCCGGGCAGCAGTCCGCGATCGAGCCGCACGGCACTGAGGAGGTTGAGGTTCAGCTCCTCCCACCAGTGGTCGTCGGTCAAGGCGGCGAACCCTCCGGACGGCGCGTGCGAACCCCCCGCGACGTGCACGAGGATGTCCACTCCCCCGTTCCGCACGACCTGCTCGACAACGGCTCGCACCCCCTCGGGAGTCGTCGCGTCCGCCGCGATGAAGTGGGACCGATCGGTGCAGCCGGCCGGCATGGACCTCGCCGTGACCGTCACGTCCGCGCCGGCTGCGCGCAGCCGCTGCGCGACGGCGGCGCCGGTGCCCTTCGTACCCCCGGTGACCAGTGCGCGTCGTCCGAGGAGATCCTGCTCAGTCATCGGCCCTCGCTACTGCTAGAATAGAAGTCAGTGACTTCGACAGTAGCAGCAACTCGGAGGGAGTCAACCGTGGCAGGCAGGATCCGGCTCGAGGACCGCGAGTGCCCACTGTCGACGGCTCTGGGGTACGTCGGCGAGTGGTGGACGTTGCTGATCCTGCACGACTGCTTCGACGGCTACAGCCGCTTCGACCAGTTCGAGGAGAACCTGCAGATCTCCACCAGCATGCTCACCCGCCGCCTGAAGACCCTCGTCGAGAACGGGCTCCTGGAGAAGCGGCCGTACCAGACCAACCCGGTCCGCCACGAGTACGTCCTCACCGAGCTCGGCCGCTCCCTGCGGCCGGTGATCGTCGCCCTCGCCGCCTGGGGGAACGCGCGGCTCGATCCGGCCGATCGCAGCATGATCCTCGTCGACGCCGCCACCGGGCAGGAGGTCGAGCCCGTGCTCGTCGACGACGCCACCGGACGTCGGGTCGACGGCGACGGGTTCGTCTTCGCCGCCGGTCCGGCGGCCAGCGCCCCCTTCCGCGACCGCTACGCAGACGTCGTCGCTGCGCCGCATGCCTCTGCAGCTGCAGCCGTGGACTGACGGACGCCTCGAGGGTCGTCCGCGCTCGGCGTGCAAGCTGGTCAGCGGTGGTGGAGACGAGGAGAATCGAACCCCTGACCCCCGCCTTGAAGGAAATCGGCGTCGTGACCTGCGTTGCAGTCAGCAGGTCAGCGCCCCTCCAGCCCTGTCCGTGTTGCCTGCGCTGGCTTCGAACGACCCAGGTTCAAATATCCACTGCGGACCGGAGTTCCTGGCCGTAGGCTGCTTTGAGTGCGACGTCAATCGCCTGCCAGCTGCTCAGTGCAGCCCGCGGCCAGGGCTTGATCGATCTTGTCCAGCGCGCCTCTGACCAGCTCGCCGTATGCGCCCTCGCCCAGCGCGCCGACCGTGGCTCGCGCCTTCTCGAGATGCTCATGAGCGCGGTCGGTGTCGCCGAGTCGGCGGTGGTCATCGGCGACGCTCAGGTACAGCGACGGCATGAACCCCCGAACCTGCAGCCTGCGATCGAACTCCTGCGCACGCTCGTCGGTCACACCTTCTACAGCGGCTAGCGCGCGCTCGTCCCACAGCAGCTCGGCCAGGTCATCGTCCTGCAGGTCGGCCAGGAAATGCG
Source organism: Pseudonocardia halophobica (assembly GCF_027922425.1). GTDB lineage: Bacteria > Actinomycetota > Actinomycetes > Mycobacteriales > Pseudonocardiaceae > Pseudonocardia > Pseudonocardia halophobica. The sequence goes on from NZ_BSFQ01000001.1 coordinate 188,585, forward strand.
CGATCACGCAGCGGTGGAAGTCGTCGCCTCCGCCCCGCTCGACCTCGACCCACATGTTCTCCAGCTGCTGCCGGGCCATCGCTCGCTGGCCGGTCTGACCGCGCTGCACAGCGGCGATCACCCGAGCCATGACGTCGTCGCCCATGAACCTCCTCTACACCGCCGTCAGAGCGACGGGTGATCATGGTTCACGCTCGCGAACGCCACACCCGCTACCCCACATGGGCACCGTCGTCAGCAGGCTGGACGGTCAGCTCGGCTCCTCGGCACCGTCATCCGATTCGCCCTGTTCTTCGACGGGACCTGGAACGCGCCCGTCGCCTGCACCACGATGCACGCCTTGTACCGCCGCACGCCCGAACAAGAGCCCACTGGTCCTCCTGCGGTCGAGAGTGCCCAGGTCGAGGAACACGTCGCGCCATCCTCGGCGCCCGGTCGTCCAGCGGCGCGGCAGTCTACCGCCACCCGTGACTGGCCGGACCGAGGCCGACGCGCTCGAGTTCTTCGACGAATTGATGAACGAAGGCCGTCCGGCTCGACCACGTCGGAGATGCGATCGACGAGGCGACGGGGTCGGCCGGCGTCCCGTTTCCGCGAAGGGTGGACTCCTGGCGCGGCGGCAGTGACAGGTGCCCTCCTCGTGCTTGAGCACCAGCCGACCCCTCGCCTCACGACCGAGGGAACGGGTAGACGCACCGGGTACCAATTGCCCAGGTCACGCCAGACCGACGATGAGGTCCTTCAACGGGGTGGCCGCGTCCGCCGCGGCTCCCGGCGGGATCGTCGCCCCCTTACCCAGTGCGCGCTCAACAGCCATGGCAGGTTGCGCACGCGAGCGCGCCCCCGCACTCGGCGACGATCCCGGGGACCCCGGACCGGGTGCCGGGCCCGGCCGACGGGTGTTCCGTCGGCCGGGCCCAGGGTGGTGCACGGACTAGAACAACTCGAAGTACTCGCGGTGCTCCCAGTCGGTGACGCCGTTGACGTAGGTTTCGGAGTCGGGGTTCTCGGCGACCCAGGCCTCGTACCGGCCGATCTCGCTGCGCTTCATCGTGACCATGTAGTCGACGAAAGTGCTGCCGAACTCGGCGCGGAAGAACCGGTCGTCCTCCAGCACCCGGACCGCGTCGGACAGGCTGGCCGGCAGCTGCTCGACCTCGGCACTGTAGGGGTCCTCGCTCAGCGGCCCGGGGGAGGTCCGGTTGACGATGCCGTCGAGGCCGGCGACCACCTGCGACGCCATGTACAGATAGGGGTTCGCCGACGCCTCACCCACGCGGTTCTCCACGTGCGAGGCCTTGTCGCCCGGGGCGCTGATCACCCGCATCATCGCGGCGCGGTTGTCGTAGGCCCAGGTCAGCCGGTCCGGGGCCAGCGAGTAGGGCCGCCGGCGGCGGTACCCGTTGACGGTCGGGGTGGTGAACACCGACGCCGCGGCGCCGTGCGCGAGCTGCCCACCCACGTAGTGTCGACCCAGCTCGGAGAGGGTCTCGCCCTCGCCGGGGACCATCAGGTTCTCCCCGGTGGTGCTGTCGGCGATGGAGGTGTGCAGGTGCCAGCCGCTGGCGTAGAACCCGGCGATCGCGGGCGTGCACATGAACGAGGCGAGGTACCCGTGCCGCTTCGCGGTCTGCTTGGCGGCCATCTTGAACAGGCTGGCCGCGTCCGCCGCCGCGAGCCCCTCGATCACGTCGAACGTCGTCTCGACCTGGCTGGGGGCCCACTCGTCGTCGAAGGAGCGCAGCGGCAGGCCCATGGCGAGCACCGAGTCGCGGATCGGGGTGAGCGCCTCGTCGATCTCGTCGAGGTGGTCGAGCAGCAGGTAGTTGTACCCGCGGGCGACCGGGGCGACCTGCGGCGGGTCCGCCGGGGATCCCGGCGCGCCGAGCGAGCACCGGCCGAGCAGGTCGTCGACGATGCGGGTGAGGTACCACTCCATCTCGATACCGGCGACGAGGGTGTAGTTCCGCTCGGCGAGCTTGGCCAGGGCGTTCCGTAGGATGGTGCGCGGCGCGAGCGGGAACAGCGACCCGTTGCCCATGAAGAGGTCGGCGAAGACCACCGCGGTCTTCGGCGCCCAGGGCAGCAGCCGGAAGGTCTCCGGGTCCGGAACCATGGTGACGTTCGGGCTGCCGCCCAGGCCCTCGACCGCGAAGCCGCCGTCGGCGCTGAACGGGTTGAGCACGATGGCGTTGGCGGTGTCGAAGAAGAACGGCGCCATGGTGATCTCGTTGCCGGTCTTGAGCGCGCTGAAGTACGCCGTCCGGGTCAGCGCCTTGCCGCGCAGCAGGCCGTGCTGATCCGGCCACACGACGCGGACGAACTCGACATCGTGCTGCTCGACCAGCTTCTTGGTCCGCTCGGCGGCCTCGATCTTCTCGGGTCCGTACAGGTCGTGGCGCTCGATGAACGAGCCGGTGGTGGGCATGGGCTTCTCCTCCGTGTCAGTGTCGGAAGCGGGCGGTTGCGATGTCGTGGAACCAGCGGTCGAGCAGCGCCCGGGAGTCCCGGGCGCCGCAGGCGAAGTACCGCTCGGCATCGGCGCGCACCGCGGCGACATCGACACCGAACCGTTCGAGCTTCGGACCCTCCACGGCGAGCAGGTCCTGCACCCCGTCCAGGGTCATCTCGGGGTGGAACTGGATCGCGAGTGCCGTCCCGAGCGTCCAGGCCTGCACGTAGCGGTCGGACTCGGCGAGGATCTCGGCCCCGGGCGGCGGCGTCATCGTGTCGGAGTGGAAGGAGAAGTACTCCCCCTCCACCCCGGTCCCGGCGGGGGCCGCGGACCGGACCCGGATGACGCCGGCCTCCAGGCCCGCCTCGCCGGGCCGCGCGCAGCCCCCGAGCGCTCGGGCCAGCACCTGCGAGCCGAGGCAGATCGCGAGCACCGGGAGGCCGGCGTGGACGGCGTCGCGCAGGAAGCGCTCCTCCTCGGCCAGGTACGGATGGTCCTCGTAGGCCGCCTGCGGCCCGCCCAGCGCGACCACGGCGCCGATCTCGTCGAGCGCCGGGAAGGCCTCCCCCCGGTAGGGCCGCACCGTCCGGTAGGCGTGCCCGTGCTCGCGGGCGGTCTCCTCGACGAGCCCCCCGACCGCCTCGTCGACGTGGGTGAGAACGGCGACGGTCGTCATGGCTGCGGCCTCGCTTCGATACCGGTGCCCCACGGGTCCCAGTGGTCGATCCCGGCGAGCGCGCCCATCAGTGCCATCGCCTTACCGCGGTCGACCGCCACCCAGGTGTCGTCCGGGGTGACCTGGTAGGGGGTGAAGTCCCAGAAGGACAGGGTCCGCGCCTGCTCCACCAGCGGCCGGGTGCTGCGGACCTGTCGCTCCAGCCGGGCGAGCCGCCGGTGCAGCAACGCGTTCTCGTGGCGCAACGCGTCGACCTGCGCCCGCAGGGTGGCCGGTTCCTCGTCCCCCATCAGAACACCAGGGTGAGGTTCTCGTGGATCTGGTCGGATTCCAGCAGGTTGACCTGCTTGAGCTTGATCCGCCAACCGTCGCCGGTCCGTCTGAGCACGTGGCCGTACCAGCCGGGATAGGTCTTGGTCACCCCGGCCCGGAGCTCGTGCACCACGAAGGTGGAGCGGATGAGCCGCTCGTCGGTCACCGGGTCGACGGTCGTCTCCACGTTGCCGATCAGCCGCCGCGTCCGGGAGGCCGGGATCTGGCTGAACGCCAGCCCAGTGCGCAGCCAGTAGACGCGATCGGTGAGCCGGCGCCGGTCGTCGAAGGCGTGCGAGACCTCGACGGTCGGGTCCCCGGCGCCCGCGGTCACCGGGACCCAGTACAGGCAGTCGTCGGTGAACTGCTCCAGCCAGTCGTTGAACCGGCCCACGTCCACGAGTCTGGCCTCGCGGGCGAGGAACGACTGCGCCTCGACGATCTCGGCGACACCGGCGTCGGGCCAGTCCTCGCGCAGCAGGGCGGACTGGCGCGCCAGCTCCGCATAGAACCGGTCGTCGACGTGGTAGGACCACGAGGAGGTGTCGGCGTACTCGGCCGGGGTCCGACGGCTCATCGCGCGGTGCCCTCGCTCATCATCTCGAGCCATGCGGCGTAGTAGCGGCGCATGTGCAGTTCGTCGGTCGCGGTGCTGGACACGACGCCGTCCGGGCCCACCTCCTGCCACCCCGGCACGTCCAGCCCGCGGTTCATCAGCACCCACTCGGCCTCGGGCGCGGCCAGTCCACGCTGGACCTCCTCGAAGTTGGCCTGGTCGTCGGGCTCGCCGAAGGCCGGGAAGTCCTCCTGGGTGCGCATCCGCATCGTGTTCACCTCCGGTGGCACTCCGCCGATCGTGGTGGCATGCCAGGTGAGCTGCGTGCGGTCCACCCCGAGCGGCTCGATGACCTGGATCTGGTTCCCGATCACCAACAGGTTGGGGAAGATGCTCAGGTTGATCTGCGAGCCGATGGTCAGGTCCAGCAGCCGGTCGGCGTCGGCGCCGTGTTCGGCCCGGATCTTCTCCTCGAACCACTCCCGGCCGGGCTGCGGGCGCTGGTTGGCCCAGAAGCTGCCCGGGCCGTCGTAGTTCGGCCGCTGGTCGATCACGCTGTGTCCGTTGCCGAGCATGTAGGTCCGCATGGGGCCCTCGTCCGGGGAGCGGCCGAAGTAGGCCATGTCCTTCGCATCGCCCATGCGAGAGGCCATCTCGAGCAGCGACCGGTGGGAGAAGGCGGGGTGGTACCCGTCGCCCGCGTTGTCGTAGGCGAGCTTCCAGTTGCCGCGGTAACCCATCCGGTGCGCGGCACTGCGGACGACGACCTCGCCACCGGGGGCGCGGTCGACCCAGTAGTCGAGCCAGCCGGCCGCCGGGCCCAGCCAGTCCACCACCGACGGGGCGGACTCGTTCAGCGTCCCGAAGACGAAGCCGCGGTAGGACTCCACTCGGGCGACCTTGTGCAGGCCGTGCTCGGACTTGTCGAACGACGGCCCGAAGCCCTTCGGCCACGGGGTCCCGACGAGCTCGCCGGTGTTGCGGAAGGTCCAGCCGTGGTACGGACACTGGAAGCTCTTCGCGGTGCCGGACTCCTCGCGGCACAGCGTGGCGGCCCGGTGGCTGCACCGGTTGAACACCGCGTGCAGGTCGCCCCTGCGGTCCCGCGTGACGATCACCGGGCGCAGACCCATCCGGACGGACCGAAAGGAGTTCGGCTCCGGCAGCTGTGACTCGTGGGCCAGGTAGACCCACGAGCGGCCGCCGAAGACCTTGACCATCTCCTCGTCGAAGATGTGCTGCTCGGTGTAGACGGACCGGTGCACTCGATCCTCGCGCACCAGCGCCGCGTAGTCGGTGCGACCTGGCGCCGGCGCGACGGCCGGCAAGTCGCGGGAAACTGTCATCGCTGCCTCCGCGAGGGGTGTGTGGGGACGGTCGGCGGTGCGCGTCGGGAACGAACGACTACGGATTCGTGTTCCGTGTTTCGTATACGATGAGAGTATGGCGGCTCGCTGTTGATCACGCAAGCACTAGGATCGGTTCGGGTGAGGCGATGCGCTCGACCGGGCACTCCGGCCGAGCCCGCCGCACCCGGAGGACCCGCGCCTGCCGGCCGGCAACGCGCGGGGCTGCGGACGGCGGAACCGCACAGCGGGACCGTGGACAGCGACGGGGAGGTCGGCATGGTGCTCCAGCCCATCGGGCGGGTGGGGACGCCCCTGGCGGACGAGGCCTACCGTCGGATCAGCGAGGCGATGCTGGCCGGGGACCTGCCCCCGGGCTCGCGGCTGGTCATGGACGCGATCGCCGAGCGGCTCGGGATCAGCCGGACCCCGGTGCGGGACGCCCTGCGCCGCCTGGAGCGGGAGGGGCTCGTCGAGCCGACCGGCCGCAAGGGGTACACCGTCCGCGCCATCGCCGCCGCCGATCTGGCCCACCTCTACGACTCCCGTATCGCGGTCGAGGCCTACTCTGCGCGCCGGGTGGCCGAGCTCGGCGAGCCCGCGATCCGCACCATCGAGGCCGTCATCGAGACCGCTGTCGAGAAGGGGGCGGAGACCGCGGCCGAGGCCTACCACCTGAATCGGCTGGTCCATCGGTCCGTCGTCGAGGCCGCCGCGAACCCCATCCTCGTCGAGCTGTTCGACAGCGTGTGGGACCGCGCCAAGGCCCTGCAGATCTTCGAGCAGTTCCACACCTTCGCCCACGACGGGGGAGGCGAGCAGCTCTCCGAGCACTACGATCTCACCGCGGCGATGCGGGTCGGGCCGGATCAGGCCTTCGCAGTGATGGAGCGCCACATCGTCGACGGGTTCGGGGCGCACCGCAACGGGCGCTGACGCCCCGCGTTCGAGGCCGGCGCCGGGAAGCCCCGCCGCCCGAACCCTGTCAGTTCTTGGCGGCGTGGGCCGAGCCCCAGGTGACGTTGCCGCGTCGGTGGTCTCCTGTGCAGTCGCTGGCTCGTCGCCCCGGGCAGCTTTCAGATGCGCTCGGCGAGGATGGCGAGCTGCTGCACGCGGCTGCGTGGCTTCACGATGTCGGCTACGCCCGGAGCTGGCGACGACCGGGTTCCATCCCCTCGACGGGGCTCGGTACCTCGTCAGCGCGGACGTCCTGGAGCGCCTCGTCGGCCTGGTCGCGATGCACTCGTCCGCGGCCGCGGAGGCGGAGCTGTTCGGGGTGGCGGACCAGCTCGCGGAGTTTTCCGACGAGCGGACGCTGACGCGGGATTTCCTGTGGTGGTGCGACAGGACCATCGGCCCGGATGGACAGCGCATGACCTTCGCTGAGCGAATGGACGATGTGCGGGCCGCCACGCCCGGATCACTACGTCACTCAAGCCCTCGACCGCGGAATGGCTGAGCGGGTGGGAGCGGTCGAGCGCGCCGAGGCCTGGATCGCGTCGATAGGGCTGACCGGTCAGATTGAGAAGGGCTCCAGAACTCCCGGAATCCCGCCGATGCGCTAGGTATCGCTCTGCTGTTCTGGGCTATTGCGGTGGCTGGCCCTGAAGCGCGCCTTCTTCTGACGGTTCCCGCACGTGTTCATCTCACACCACCTGCGAGTGCGACTTCGGCTGGTGTCGAAGAAGGCCGCTCGGCAGGTCGGTGAGGCACACAACGCCAATCTTCCGTCGCGCTCGCCCGAGATGATGCTGATCGCGTCTGCGGCGATCACGCCAAGGGCGTCCTCCAGCCCGGACGTCGAGCCGAGCTGCCAGCGGCGCTCGCCCCCCGGTGTCAAGATTGCCGTCGCATGCCCCTGAGCGCTGCGGTCGTTGATGATCTGTACGGCCGACGCCGGGAGTGGGTCCTGGGTCGCGGCGGCGGTCGCGGCGGCGTGGATCGCCTCTCTCAGCTCCCGAGCACGGTCGAGCTGGACGTCGGTGCAGGACTCGACCACGAGGCCGTACACCGCCAACCAGTCGATGAGTCGGCTCGGCGTGGGGATGCGCTCCACGGCTTCGCCCCGGCGCTCCGACAGGGTCCCCGTGAAGCTCGTCGCCAGCACCGCGCCGAGCCGGAACTCGGGAAGCTGCGCGGACATGGAACCAGCATAGCCGGTTGCTCTCCGGTCTTGGCGCCTGCTAGAACCGTCTTTGCTGGTTCCAACGACACTCAGGAGGTCCTCGTGAACCGATCGACCAGTGACGTATGCGTCTTCGACGCCCCTGCGACAGACGCGGACCTTGCCGACCTCCGCGCACGACTGGCCGCCGCACGTCTGCCGGAGCCCGAGACGGTCCAGCGGGGCGCGCGCGGACCCGACCGTTGGCAGCAGGGCGTGCCTCTCGACGACCTGGTCGACGTCGTGGAGTACTGGCGGACCGGCTACGACTGGCGGTCGTTCGAGACACGTCTCGATCAGATCGGCCAGTTCCACACGACCATCGACGGCCTCGGAATCCACTTCCTGCACCGCAGATCCACACGCCCGGACGCCACTCCGCTCATCGTCACGCACGGTTGGCCGGGCAGCGTCGCCGAGTTCGTCGACATCGTGGACGAACTGGCCGACCCGGGGTCCGCGGACGCGCCGGCGTTCCACGTCGTCGTCCCCTCGCTTCCGGGGTTCGGCTACAGCGACAAACCAACCGCCACCGGATGGGGAACGGAGAAGATCGCGGCCACCTGGGTGGAGCTGATGGGGAGACTCGGCTACCACGAGTTCCTCGCCCACGGCGGCGACTGGGGCGGCGTGATCACCACGATCCTCGCCGGCAGGTTCCCGGACCACGTCCTGGGCATCCACACGACGACAGCCCAGGCACCACCCGGGTTGGCGACGGACGGACTGACCGCGACCGAACTCGCATGGACCGAGGAGACCCGCGACTTCTGGCGCCACCGCGCGGCGTACGCGAAGCAACAAGCGACCCGCCCGCAGACCATCGGCTACTCGCTCGTCGACTCACCGGTCGGGCTACTGGCCTGGATCCTCGACAAGTTCGCCGAGTGGACGGACACCGAGGACACCCCGTTCGAGACCATCTCCCGCGACCGGATCCTCGACGACGTCACCCTGTACTGGCTGACACGGACCGGCGCCTCGGCCGCCCGCATCTACTCCGAGAGCCACAACTCGCTCGACCCCGACCTGCGCGTCGACGTCCCCTCCGCTATCAGCGTCTACCCGCGCGACATCGAGAAGTGCCCGCGCCCCTGGGCGCAGGAACGGTACCGACAGATCGTGCGATGGAGGTCGCCCGAGCGCGGAGGACACTTCCCCTCACTGGAGGCTCCCAAACCCTTCGTCAAGGATGTGCAGGCGGGCCTTGCAGCAGTGCTGGCTGCGACTCGATGAGCGAACTGACGAACTGACGCAGTCGAGCGGGCAGCGGCGTGGATCGCCTCGGTGGGGCTGGCCGGTCAGGTGTAGGACGGCTCGGCCCGCTCCTGGGGTCCGTGGTCGATGCGGAGCCGGACGGAGGGGTGAATGTCCAGCTCGTCGAGCTGGGCTGGGTCGACCCAGCGGACTTCGGAGGACTCGTCGCTCATGCGCGGCTCGCCGCTGACGGACTCGCAGAGCTCGATCAGCTGCGGAACGTGTCGACGCGCGTTGCGCAGCGATGCCTCCGGCTCCAACGCCAGGATCCAGGCGAACCGCTCAGGCTGCGCGACGATCGGAGTGGCTTCCAGCGACGAAGCAATCTCGCGACTCTTCGAGTTCGTCAACGTGGTGATCTCAAGCGCGCGGGCGCGCCGGGGTAGTCGATGCGGTAGTCGAGGCTACCGTCCTGACCTGGGAGATCGAGCCGCGAACAAGTCACCTGCTCGATGCATTCGAGGCAGAGCCGCGCGAACTACTCGTCGCCGCTCTCCGCGCTCGCCGACATGTCCGCCTCCTCTGCATATCCGGGCAGACTGCGATCCCCGGCTGGCCTCACTCACCACCGGTGTGGCACGTGTGCGGCACGACCTCCGCCAAGGACGTCCCAGCGGGGGTCGTTTTGCCTGGTGGAGACGAGGGGAATCGAACCCCTAACCCCCGCCTTGCAAAGGAAACCAGCGATGTGAGCTGCATTGCATTCTGCAGGTCAGCGGGGCATCGCCGTTGCATGGGCTGTCCTGAGTGATGTGAGACGGCGGTGGTTCATTGCCATCGTCAGTGCCATTTCGTCCATAATGGACATTCGGGGATGAACGAGCACTCTCGTCGGGAAGTGATCAGCCATCGGTGGGGCCCGCCCCTTCAGAGGCGTTCGACGCGGTCCGCCTGCGGGCCCCGGTCGCTCTGACGCACCGCGTACCGGACCCGGTCACCCTTCTGCAGCGGCTCCGACCCCAGGACCACGGACACGTGGGCGAAGAGATCGTCGCCGCCTGCGTCCGGGGTGATGAAGCCGAAGCCGCGGTCGCCGTCGTAGCGCGCGACGACGCCCTCGCCGCCTCGCACGGGCACGTCCCGCGCCGCCGGCCCTCCGGGTGCCGACCGCTGCGGCGCCGTCCGGGGTTCCCGGACCAGGTGCACGTCGCGGGCCTGCGGACCCTTGTCCCCACTGGCCACCTCGTAGGCGACGCGGTCGCCCTCCGCGAGCCACGTCAGCCCCTCGGCCAGACCCCGGGCGTGAACGAAGACGTCCCCGGCGCCGGAGTCGGGGTTGATGAAGCCGAAGCCCTTGTCCTCGTCGTACCAGGCAACCGTGCCGTCGGCACCGTCCGCGATGCCGCCCGCAGCGGATGGGCCGGCCACCGCTCCCAGCGGGATCACATGCTCGGCCTGCGGGCCGCGCTCGCCTTCGACGATCAGGAAGGCCACCCGCTGCCCCTCGGTGACCACGCCGCCGGTCACGATGGCGGAGCTGTGCACGAAGATGTCGGCGCCGCCGCCGTCCGGCGATACGAAGCCGTACCCCTTGCCCGGCTCGTACCAGTTGACGGTGCCGAGCAGGCCCACGGCGCTGCCGGTGGCCGCATCGGCGGTGACGCGAACGCGCAGCGCCTGGGGCCCGCGGTCGTTCTCGCCGACCTCGAACACGACGGCCTGACCCTCGCGGAGCACCTTCGCGCCGCCGTCCCCGACGATCTCGGAGGCGTGCACGAACACGTCCGGCGAGCCGTCCTCGGGCGCGAGGAAGCCGAAACCCCGGTCGGCGTCGAACCAACGGACGGTCCCCTGCGGCATCAAAGGCTCCAAGTCGAGACGGCGGGCACTGCCCCCCAGTCTCTCTGACAGACCTCGCGTCCGTCGGGCCGGGCCCACAGGCGGGCGGTGCAGAGCCAGGGGGCGGGGCGTTGGTCCACCTCGTGCCTCGTCGCAGGAGGTTGACGTCGTAACCCTCGAGGACTGTCGTGAGCGTCGCGAGGTCGACGTGCCGCTCCGGCTGCCCGGCAGCCCGGTGTCACGAGGAGCGGTCCGGACCGTCCTCGCGCGGGCGGTGCAGGACGAGCGCTTCCGGCCCGATCGCGACGAACGCGACCTCGTCCAGCGCAGCGACGATCGCGTCGAGGTTCGCGGCGAACGACGCCAACAGCGCCGCGTTGGTGATGTTGCCGGTCGCGACCAACGAGTAGCCGGCGGGGCGACCCGGACAGCAGATGTCCGTCTCGGAAGTCGCGGTCCTTCGTGACGACCACCCAGAGCGGCGATCTGCGCGTCCGTCGTCCGGTTACCGTCCGGCAGATCGGTCGTGTGCAGCGCTTGGTGGCCGGCGTCGGCCAAGGCCCGCGCCAGTCGCGCAGGCAGCTGCGCGTCGACGAGGAACCTCACGCGGCGCCGAGCGGGACCACCCGACGGCGACCTGACGCCAACGCGCCGAACTCCAAAGCCGCGAGCAGATCGTCACGTTCGAGGTCGGGGTAGTCCTCGAGCACCTCGTCGATGCTCATGCCTGCCGACAACAGTTCGAGCAGGCTCTCGACGGTGTAGCGCAGACCCCGCACCGTCGGCTGGCCGTGGCACACCGCCGGATCCGAGGTGATGCGGTCCAGACGCGTCATGAGCACAGCGTACCGACGCGAAGGGGCCGGTACCGAGCTGATCCAGCTGGGCTGGCGCCCAGGCTGCACTCCGACGGCACCATTCCGGGCTGGGCACCTGTGGAAGGTCCGACCTCTACGAGCACACCGACCGGCCACAAGCAGGGTAGGAGGACACCGTTCCCGTCGAGTCAGTGCCAGATGATCATTATGTGATCTTGCAGCAGGCGTCACTGCAGTTCAGAGTGGTGGAGACGAGGGGAATCGAACCCCTAACCCCCGCCTTGCAAAGGCGGTGCTCTGCCAATTGAGCTACGTCCCCGTGGGGCCCACGCTACCGCGTGCGGCCCGCGGTGCGGGCGTCCTACTTCGTGGCCTCGTGCCAGGGGTCCTCGGCGGGACGGCTCTTGACCTTGAGGAGGACCAGGATCGCGGCGCCGGCTGCGGCGACGAGAGCGAGGATCTTCTTCACGTCGATCACCTTCGGAGCCGGTGCCAGAGGAGTGGGCCTAGCTGGATTTGAACCAGCGACCTCATCGTTATCAGCGATGCGCTCTAACCAACTGAGCTATAGGCCCCTGCGGCAGGAACGACTGTACATGAGCCCCCGCAGGCCTCCCGCACCGGCCCCTCGAACCGGGGCGGGAGGCGAACCCGCAGGTCGGCGGCCCGTCTGGGGCCGCCGCGGGGCGGACCTCAGTCGCGCTCGGAGAGCGTGACCTCGATCCCACCGACGAGGTCGGCGGAGACGTTGTAGACGAACGCGCCCACGGTGAGGGCCACCGCGAACAGCAGGCTGTTGATCGCGCCGATGATCGCCGCGAAGCCGAAGACGCTGCCGGCGCTGATGAGCGAGCCGCCGCCGCTCTCGCCGCCGCCGGAGACCAGGTCGGCGTAGGTGCCGTTGAGCCGGTCCCAGACGCCCATGCCGTCGAGCACGCCGTACAGCACACCGACCGCCACGAGCCAGATGAAGAACAGCACCACGGCGAGGACCAGCGCCAGCTTCAGCACCGACCACGGGTCGAACCGCTTGACCTGCAGCAGCGCCTGCCGCGGCGCCCGGCCGGCCACGTTCGGCACCTCGGCGTGCACCTCGGCCTGGGACCCGCCCGGGAGGGTCGCGGGCCCGGCCGCGGCAGCGGCACCCGCGGCCCCCTCGGCGCCGGGCGACCCGCTCCGGTCGATGTAGGCCGTGGGCGCCTCGCTGAGCAGCGAGTCCACCGCGGGCGAGCGCTGCGGGGCCGGACGGGGCGTGCGCACCGTCTCCGCGCCCTCCGCGCCCTCCTCGCCCTGCGCCCGCCGCCACGGCGGAGGCGTCGGCACCGTGCCCGGGTGGACCTCCTGGGTCTCCCCCGCCGCCGCGGCCTCGGACCCCGCCGCGGCGGAACCCGATGCGGCCGCGGGGCGCGGGCTCGGCACCGGCCGCGCCGAGGCGCCGTCGGCACTCGCCGGCTCGGCCGCGGTGGCGGCGGCCGATCCGGACCCATTGGACGACCCGTTGGTAGAGGTCGCGGAACCCACGGCCCCGTTCCCGGCCGGCCCCGCCTCCGCGGCCGCGGGCGTGGTCCGGTCCTCGGCCGTGTCGGCCTCGACCGGCGCCGCCGCGGCCCCGTCGGCGGGCAGCTGGGGCGAGTCGGGGCTGTCCGTGGCGACCCGCCCCTCGTCCTTGGCGCCCGGCGGCGTCGCAGGCTCTTCGTTCTCGCTCACGAGGTGGAGCACTCCTCGTCGGTCGGCGTGCAGGACATCGTGCGGGACAGCGGGGTCACCCGGTGGGCCGGCCTCAGCCGGTCACCTCGGTGGCGTCCGCATCGTCCTCCGCGTTGCGCGCGACCGCCAGCAGCGTGGCGTTCTCGCCGAGGTTCATGAGGCGCACCCCCTTCGTCTGCCGGCCGGCCTTCCGCACCTCGCGGGCCGAGGTCCGGATGACACCGCCGGTCGACGTGATCGCGTACAGCTCGTCGTCGATCCCGACGATGAGCGCGCCGACCAGCGTGCCACGGCGGCGGTCGTACTGGAGGGTCAACACTCCCTTGCCGCCGCGTCCCTGGACCGGGTAGTCCTCGATCGGGGTGCGCTTCGCGTACCCGCCCGCGGTGGCGACCAGGACGAAGCGGTCCGGCACGACCACGCCGATCGACAGCAGCCGGTCGCCGTCGTTGAAGCGCATGCCCAGCACACCGGACGTGGCCCGGCCCATCGGGCGCAGCACCTCGTCGCTGGCCGTGAACCGGATCGACTGGCCCTCGGCGGAGACGAGCAGCAGGTCGTCGTCCGCGGCGCAGAGCACCGCACCGATCAGCTCGTCCTCGTCCCGCAGGTTGATGCCGATCAGGCCGCCCGAGCGGTTGGAGTCGAAGTCCTCGAGGCGGGACTTCTTCACCAGGCCGTTTCTCGTCGCGAGGACGAGATACGGCGCGGCCTGGTAGTCCTTGATCTGCATGACCTGGGCGATGTGCTCGTCCGGCTGGAAGGCCAACAGGTTGGCGACGTGCTGGCCGCGGGCGTTGCGGTTCGCCTCGGGGAGCTCGTAGGCCTTGAGCCGGTACACGCGGCCCTTGTTCGTGAAGAACAGGATCCAGTCGTGCGTGGAGCACACGAAGAAGTGGGCGACGATGTCGTCCTGCTTCAGCGTGGCGCCCTGCACGCCCTTGCCGCCGCGCTTCTGCGCGCGGTACAGGTCCGTCTTGGTGCGCTTCGCGTAGCCGGTCTCGGTGATCGTGACGACCACGTCCTCGACGGCGATGAGGTCCTCGTTGGTGACGTCGCCGTCGTCGGCGACGAGGCGGGTGCGCCGCTCGTCGCCGTGCTTGTCGACGATCTCCATGAGCTCGTCGCGGACGATCTGCCGCTGCCGCTCGGGCCGGGCGAGGATGTCCTCGTAGTCGGCGATCTCGAGCTCGATCTCGGCCAGCTCGTCGACGATCTTCTGCCGCTCCAGGGCGGCCAGGCGGCGCAGCTGCATGTCCAGGATCGCCTGGGCCTGGACCTCGTCGACCTCGAGCAGGTCGATGAGGCCCTGCCGGGCGACGTCGACCGTCTCCGACGCCCGGATCAGCGCGATGACCTCGTCGAGCGCGTCGAGCGCCTTGACCAGACCACGCAGGATGTGGGCCCGCTCCTCGGCCTTGCGCAGCCGGTAGCGGGTGCGCCGGACGATGACCTCGATCTGGTGCCGGATGTAGTTCCGGACGACCTGGTCCAGCCGCAGCGTGCGGGGCACGCCGTCGACGATCGCCAGCATGTTGACGCCGAAGCTGTACTGCAGCTGGCTGTGCTTGTAGAGGTTGTTCAGCACGACCTTGGCCACGGCGTCGCGCTTCAGTGTGAAGACGATCCGCATGCCGACGCGGTCGGAGGACTCGTCGTTGATCTCGGAGATCCCGGTGAGCTTGCCGTCCCGGATCATCGAGGCGATCGACTCGACGAGGTTGTCCGGGTTGACCTGGTACGGCAGCTCGGTGACGACGAGGGTGGTGCGCCCCTTGGCGTCCTCCTCGACCTCGACGACCGCGCGCATCCGCACCGAGCCGCGGCCGGTGCGGTAGGCGGACTCGATGCCGTCCCGCCCCACGATCAGGCCGGCCGTCGGGAAGTCCGGGCCCTTGATGCGGGCCATGAGCGCCTCGAGGAGCTCCTCGTCCGACGCCTCGTGGTTGTCCAGCGCCCAGACGACGCCCTCGCCCACCTCGCGCAGGTTGTGCGGCGGGATGTTCGTGGCCATGCCGACGGCGATGCCGACGGAGCCGTTGATCAGCAGGTTGGGCACCCGCGACGGCAGGACGACGGGCTCCTGCGTCTTGCCGTCGTAGTTGTCGATCAGGTCGACGGTGTCCTCGTTGATGTCCTGCAACATCGCGAGGGCGAGCGGCGAGAGGCGGCACTCCGTGTACCGCATGGCCGCCGCGGGGTCGTTGCCCCGGGAGCCGAAGTTGCCCTGCCCGTCGATCAGCGGGTAGCGCATCGACCACGGCTGCGCGAGCCGGACCAGCGCGTCGTAGATCGCCGAGTCGCCGTGCGGGTGGTAGTTACCCATCACCTCGCCGACGACGCGGGCGCACTTGACGTAGGAGCGGTCCGGCCGGAAGCCGTTCTCCCCCATCGAGTAGAGGACGCGCCGGTGCACCGGCTTGAGGCCGTCCTCGACCAGCGGCAGCGCGCGCCCCACGATCACGCTCATCGCGTAGTCGATGTACGAGCGCTGCATCTCGTGCTGGATGTCGACCGGCTCGATCCGGTCGCCACCGCCGCCGTCGGCGGGCCCGGTCGGTGGGAGCGTGGGGTCCAGGGTGTCGGTCATCGTCCTTCTCTCACGTGCGATCCGTACGTGCGTCTAGAACAGGCGTGTGATCTAGACGTCCAGGAAGCGCACGTCCTTCGCGTTGCGGGTGATGAAGGAACGCCGCGACTCCACGTCCTCGCCCATCAGGACGGAGAACAGCTCGTCCGCCGTGGCGGCGTCGTCGAGCGTGACACGCAGCAGGACCCGGTGCGCCGGGTCCATCGTCGTCTCCCAGAGCTCCTTGGCGTTCATCTCGCCGAGACCCTTGTAGCGCTGCACGCCCTCGTCCTTGGGCAGCTTCTTGCCGGCCTCGCGACCGGCCGCGATCAGCCCGTCCCGCTCCGCATCGGAGTAGGCGAACTCCGGCTCGGCGCCGCGCCCGCTCCACTTGATCTTGTAGAGCGGCGGCTGCGCGAGGAACACGTGACCGGCCTCGACCAGCGGGCGCATGAACCGGAACAGCAGCGTGAGCAGCAGCGTGCGGATGTGCTGGCCGTCGACGTCCGCGTCGGCCATCAGCACGATCTTGTGGTACCGCAGCTTCGCGAGGTCGAACTCCTCGTGGATGCCGGTGCCCAGCGCCGTGATGATCGACTGGACCTCGGTGTTCTTGAGGACGCGGTCGATCCGGGCCTTCTCGACGTTGATGATCTTGCCGCGGATCGGCAGGATCGCCTGGTACATCGAGTCCCGGCCGGACTTGGCCGAGCCGCCCGCGGAGTCGCCCTCCACGATGTAGACCTCGGACTTGGTCGGGTCGGTGGAGCGGCAGTCCGCCAGCTTGCCCGGCAGCCCGCCGATGTCGCCCGCGCTCTTGCGCCTGACCAGCTCGCGGGCCTTGCGGGCCGCCAGCCGGGCCTGCGCCGACGACACCGCCTTGTTCACGATGATCTTGGCCTCGGCCGGGTTGCGCTCGAACCAGTCCGAGAGCCACTCGTTGCTGATCTTCTGCACGAACGACTTGACCTCGGTGTTGCCGAGCTTGGTCTTGGTCTGGCCCTCGAACTGCGGCTCGGCGACCTTGACCGACACGATCGCGGCGAGGCCCTCGCGGATGTCGTCCCCGGACAGGGCCGGGTCCTTCTCCTTGAGCAGCTTCTTGTCCCGCGCGTACCGGTTGACCGTGGTGGTCAGCGCGGAGCGGAAGCCCTCCTCGTGGGTGCCGCCCTCGTGCGTGTTGATCGTGTTCGCGAACGTGTAGACGGACTCGGAGTAGCCCGAGTTCCACTGCATCGCGACCTCGATCTGGTGCCCGGGGCCCTCGCCGGTGTAGCCGATGACCTTCCGGTGGATCGGGTCCTTGCTCTTGTTGAGGTGGGCGACGAAGTCCTCGAGACCGCCCGGGTAGTGGAAGGTCTGCTCCTTGACCTTGGCCACGAAGCCCTCGGCGTCGGGCTCCTCGGCCTCCTCCGACTCCCCGTTGCGCTCGTCACGCAGGACGATGGTGAGCCCCTTGTTGAGGAACGCCATCTCCTGCAGCCGGCGCTGGATGGTCTCGAGGTTGTAGGTCGTGGTCTCGAAGATCGTGGGGTCGGCCCAGAAGGTGATCGAGGTGCCGGTGCGCTTCGTGGCCTCGCCCTTGTGCAGGACGCCGGGGACCGAGTGGTCGTAGCGCTGGGTCCAGACGTGGCCGCCGACGTTGATCTCGACGTCCAGCCGGCTCGACAGCGCGTTCACGACCGAGACGCCGACGCCGTGCAGGCCGCCGGACACCGCGTAGGACTTGCCGTCGAACTTGCCGCCGGCGTGCAGCACGGTGAGCACGACCTCGACGGCCGGCTTCTTCTCCACCGGGTGCATGTCGACCGGGATGCCGCGGCCGTCGTCCACCACGCGGACACCGCCGTCGGCGGTCAGGGTCACCTCGACGCGCGTCGCGTACCCGGCCATCGCCTCGTCGACCGCGTTGTCCACGACCTCCCAGATGAGGTGGTGCAGACCGCGCTCGCCGGTGGAGCCGATGTACATGCCGGGGCGCTTGCGGACGGCCTCCAGGCCCTCGAGGACCGTGATCGACGACGCGCTGTAGCCGCTCTTCTTCTCCGCCACGGGCTGTTGGTCTCCTCGCCACGAGAGCCGGCCCGGGGACGCGCGGGACACGCGCCGGTACCGGCGAGGACCGGGCGGGGCACGGGGACCCGCACGGCACTACTGATGATTCTACCGGTCCGGCCCGACAGGAATGCGGCTAGGACACGTCCAGAATCGTCACAGCGGCGCGATCGTGGGCCGAAACGGGTCCGGACGGCGGGAACGGGGGTCGAACGGCGCTGCTGCGGCGTCATGTGGCGCTGAGCGGGCCCCTGGCGGACGCGAACGGTCGTCCCCGGCCCGGCACCGCCGGGATGAACGAACGGCACCTTCGCCCCATCCTCGTGAGCCGGAGCGCCGTTCGTGCTGGTCGCGGAGGTGCGTCGGGGGCGGGTCACCCGTCCGTGTCCCGACGGTCCCCGGACCGCCGCCCGGTCAGCACTCCCTGGCCTGTCAGCCGTACGTGTCCCGGGGGCCGCGGCCGCGGACGTGGCGGGGGCCGTGCCGCCAGCTCGGCCCGCTCGGCCCGACCACGCGGATCCGGCGCACGACGTCCGGCCCCACCGCCCCGGCGAGCCGCTGCAGCAGCTGGCGCTGCAACGTCCGGAGCTGCGTGGCCCACGCGGTCGACTCCGCCTGCAGGGTCAGCTCGCCGTCCCGCAGCGAGACCGGCGTGCAGTGGTCGGCGATGTCCGGCCCGACGAGCGTGGGCCAGCGGCCCAGCACCGTCGCGTCGGTCAGCCGCGAGGACCAGCCGCGGTCCATCGCCACCCGGGACACCACCCGGCCGAACGGCTGCGGGTCGCGGTTGTCCGGGCCGGGGCCGGACCAGCGCCGGCGGCGACCGCGGCCGAAGCCCTTCGGCCGCACGCCCCGCTGCTCGGCCTCCCGCTCCTGCCGCTTCTGGGCGTTGGCCTCCCGGGCGGCCGCCAGCGCATCCCGGGCGAGGTCCGCACCGCGTCGCTCACCGTCGCCGACCGGTTCCTCCCCGTCGCGCCGAGCGGTACGAGCGGTCTCGTCCCCAGGGGTGTGGACAGGGTTGTGGGCTACCGGTCGGTCCGACGGTCGATCGTTCGCGGCGGGCGGTGTGTTGTGACGGGAGTCACGAGAGGAGCGGGAGTTATCCACAGTATCCACAACCTTGTCCCCAGGAGCGCCCGCCCGGAGGGCGCTCGACGTCTTCCGTTCCGTCGCACGTCAGGTGGTGTTCGGCGGTGGTGTGTCCGGTTCGACCCGTACCGCCGATCCACCGCCCACCGCATAGCGCGTCCCCAGCAGCTCCGCCGGGACGTCCTCCGCGACCGCCGCGGTCACGACGACCTGCTCCGCCTCCGCGGCGACCGCGGACAACGCGCGCCGCCGTTGCGCGTCCAGCTCGGCGAACACGTCGTCGAGGATGAGGACGGGCTCGACGTCGTCGGCCTTCAGCAGCCGGTACGAGGCCAGCCGAAGCGCGAGCGCGATCGCCCACGACTCGCCGTGGCTCGCGTAGCCCTTCGCCGGCCCCTCGCCGAGGTTGAGCAGCAGGTCGTCCCGGTGCGGGCCGACCAGGCACACCCCGCGCTCGATCTCCTGCCGGCGCACCTGGGCGAGCTCGTCGAGGAGGAGCGCCTCGAGCTCTTGTGGTGAGGGGGGCAGCTCGCCGGGGATCGAGCACCGGTAGGCCAGCGTCAAGGGATCCGACGACGGCGCCACCTCGGCGAAGGCCTTCTCGGCGTGCGGCGCGATGCCCTCGACCAGGTCGAGCCGGCCGGCCAGCAGCGCGGCACCGTGCCGGGCGAGGTGCCCGTCCCAGACCTCGAGGGTGGAGAGGTCGGCGTGGCGGTTGCGTGCGGTCTTGAGCAGCGCGGACCGCTGCCGCAGCACACGCTCGTAGTCGCTGCGCACGCCGGCGTAGCGCGGGTAGCGGGCCACGAGCAGCTCGTCGAGGAACCGCCGGCGCTCGCCGGGGTCGCCGCGGACGAGGGCGAGGTCCTCCGGCGCGAACAGGACGCTGCGCAGGATGCCGAGGATCTCGCGCGGGCGCGCCACCGGCGCACGGTTGACCCGCGCCCGGTTGGCCTTGCCGGCGGTGATCTCCAGCTCGACGTTCAGCTCGCGGCCCTGGTGCACGACCTGGCCGCGGACGATGGCGCGCTGGGCGCCGCGCCGGATCAGCGGGGCGTCCGTGGCGACCCGGTGCGAGCCGAGCGTGGCGAGGTACCCGATCGCCTCGACCAGGTTCGTCTTGCCGACGCCGTTGGACCCGACCAGGACGGTGACGCCCGGTTCCAGGAGGAGCTCCGCGCGTTCCCAGGAGCGGAAGTCCTCGACCGCGAGCCGACGGAGATGCACCTCGCAGGTCTACCTCAGCCGTGGGTGGAGCCGGTGCCCGAGCTGGGTCCCGCGACGTCACCGGGGGCGCCGGCCGGGCCGGCGGCCTTCTTCACCGCGTGCCCGCCGAACTGGTTGCGCAGCGCCGCGACCGCCTTCATCGCGGGCGACTCGTCCTGCCGGGAGGCGAAGCGCGCGAAAAGCGCCGCGGAGATCACCGGAAGCGGAACTGCGTGCTGGATGGCCTCCTCGATCGTCCACCGGCCCTCGCCGGAGTCGTCGACGTAGCCCTCGAGGTCGGCCAGGTGCGGGTCGTCGGACAGCGCGTTGACCAGCAGGTCCAGCAACCAGGACCGGACGACGGTGCCGCGCGACCACGCCTGGATCACCCCGGGCACGTCCTCGACCAGCGGCGAGGCCTCCATCAGCTCGAAGCCCTCGGCGTAGGCCTGCATCAGGCCGTACTCGATGCCGTTGTGCACCATCTTCGAGAAGTGGCCGGCACCGACCGGGCCGGCGTGGGCGAAGCCCTCCTCGCGCGGGCCCTCCGGCCGCAGCGCGTCGAAGATCGGCATGGCGAGCTCGATGTGCTCCGGGGCGCCGCCCGCCATCAGGCCGTAGCCGTTGTCCTTGCCCCAGATGCCGCCGGACACACCACAGTCGACGTAGCCGATCCCCCTGCCGTGCAACAGCTCCGCGTTCGGGGCGTCGTCGGTGTAGCGGGAGTTGCCGCCGTCGATCACCAGGTCGCCGGGCTCGAGGATGTCGGCCAGCGCGCGGACCGTGGAGCGGGTCGGCTCGCCGGAGGGCACCATCACCCAGACCACCCGCGGCGCGGACAGCGCCTTCGCGAGGTCCTCGAGCGACGGCACGTCGGTCACCTCGGGCCGCGGGTCGAACCCGACGACCTCGTGGCCCGCCGCGCGCACCCGGTCCCGCATGTTGCCGCCCATGCGGCCCAGGCCGATCAGTCCGAGTTGCACGTCCCGCTCCCTACAGCTCGCTCGTGGGTCCCCGCGCCGGCCGGCGCCGGACCCATCGTGCCGCATCGGACGGCGCGACGATCAGTCGGAGCACGGCGCTCGGACGCCGATACTCGCTTCGCGAGCTCCGCTCAGCGCTGATGTTCGCTCCGCGAGCTCCGCTCAGCCCGGCAGGCGGACCGGCATCAGCAGGTGGAGGTACCCCGGAACGGCGGGGGCGTCACCCGCGTCCTCACCGTCGGCCGGCGGGACGACCGGGCGCACCAGGGCGGGCCGGTTCGGCGTGGTGAACGTGAGCTGCGCCTTCTCGGTGTGCAGCGCGCCGAGGGCGTCGAGCAGGTAGCCGGGGTTGAACGCGATGGTGAGCGCGGTGCCGTCGAGCGCGCAGGGCAGCTCCTCCTCGGCGCTCCCGACGTCCTCGCCGCCGGCCGCGAGCCGCAGGCCCTCCTCGCCGAACTCCAGCCGGATCTGCGCGACGCGGTCCGCGACCAGCGACACGCGCTTGATCGCCTCGACGAGCGCGGCGACCTCGAGCTCGGCCGCGGTGGTGTGCTCGGCGGGGATCAGCTGCCGGAAGCGCGGGAACTCGGCGTCGAGCAGGCGGGTGGTGGCGCGGCGGCCGCCACCGGTCATGCCGAGCATCCCGTCGCCCGCGGAGAGCGCGATCTCGACGGTGCCGGCGCCGGCGAGCGTCTTCGCCACGTCCGAGAGCGTCTTCGCCGGGATGAGCACGGCGGTGGACACGCCGGCGTCCTCGGGCTGCCAGTCGAGCTCGCGGACCGCGAGCCGGAACCGGTCCGTGGCGGCCAGGGTCAGCCGGGAGCCCTCGATCTCCAGCCGGACGCCGGTGAGCATCGGCAGCGTGTCGTCCCGGCCCGCGGCGACGGCCACCTGGGCGACCGCCCCGGCCAGCTCCGCGGCGTCGACCGCGCCGGCGCGCTGCGGCATCGCCGGCAGCTGCGGGTAGTCCTCCACCGGCATGATCGGCAGCGAGAACCGGCTGTTCCCGCAGTTGATCGTGGCCCGGGCGCCGTCGACCACGAGGTCGACCGGCTTGTTCGGCAGGGCGCGGGTGATGTCCGCGAGCAGCCGGCCGGAGACGAGCACCTGGCCTGGGTCGCCGATCGTCGCGTCGAGCTCCACGCGGGCCGAGGTCTCGTAGTCGAACCCGGAGACCGTGAGCCGGTCGCCGCCCTCCCCCGAGGCGGCGTCGATCAGGACACCACCGAGGACCGGAACCGGCGGCCGCGCGGGCAGGCTGCGTGCCACCCAGGCGGCAGCGTCGGCGAGGACGTCGCGTTCGACCCGGAACTTCATGGCGAGGGAGACCTTTCACCGGTGGTCACTGGGTGTGACCGGGAGGCGGGCACACGGGACGGGCTGTGAGGAGCCCGGACGAGGTGGGTCCCCGACGGGGTCCGGCGGCTCGGCCGTGAACGGCTCCCCGGGATCCCGCCGACGACCCGGCGGTCCGGGATCGGCCGACTCACCGTAGAGCCTCCCGCGTCCGGGTGTCACGTCGCCCGGTCGCCGTCCGGCGAGCGGTCGGCGGAGATCGGCTCGTGCCCCGTCCGTGTCCTCCATCCACCCCCTTCTTTCTCTTGTAGTTCCTCGAAGAGAGAACTCCAGAAGCAGAGACAGGGCCTGTGCACAGTGTGGATGGCCGTCGTCGTCGCAGGTCGCGCGGTGCGGCGTCCTGGGGACCGAGCCTCGGGACCGAGTCGGGACGGACGCGGCGGGCCGTGGATGGCCGGCGTTCTCGCGAGGTTGTCCGACGCCCATCCCCGTCCCGGTGGGGAGTTGTCCACTGTTCTCGGGGCGTCCGTCCACGGGCTGCGGCACGACAATCCACAGAGTTGTCCCCAGATGTGGGTGAAGCGTGGCCGTGCGTCCACGCTGTGCGACCGGTCGGCGTCCTCGCGGCAACCCGGTGGCGACGGGCGGCACCCTCAGAAGTCCCGCCCTGCACACGTTCCGCAACTGACCGTGAGCGGATCGGTCACGCCGCGAGCCCGGCGCTGGGCCGGCCGTGCGCCGAACGCCCCCTACCGGACGACGAGCGGTGAGGGCGGGAGCGACACGCGGGCGATTTCGATCTCTACCGGATGGAGATCGCGGTCGGGAGGTGTGGGAGGCGGCGAAGCGGAAGTGGATCTCCACGGCGGTCGTTCCGCGTGCTGCGGAGAGGCGCTGAGACGGCCGCAGAGGCCCGTTCGCGATGAGCCGTGTGGGTGCAGGTGGTCCGGTGCAGCCGGTGACGGTGCGAGATCGGGCGGCTCGTGCTGCGGCGGGCTCCTCCCGGCCGGAGAGCTTGGGGATGGCTGGGGACAACTCGCGATCTTCGCTGCTCGCGCGCCCGCGAGTCGGAGGCTCCGGTGGCGCGAGTCGGGAGATGTGGAGCGCCGCGAGGCCGGTGGGGCGTCCGTGATCGTCGGCTCGGGCGCAGATCGGTCGCCCGTGGCGTCGAGCGGTCCCGGACGACGATCACGTCGGTGAGCGCGCCGCCGTAGGGCGCCGAGCCGGCGCACACCGATTCGCACGCTGCCCGAGGCTGCCCTCCGGCCACCGGAGGGCAGCCGCCCTCAGTGCCGGGCGCGCTGCTTGATGCGGGCGGTGAGCTCCTGCACCTGCTCGAAGGTCTTACGACGCAGCGAGATCTCGTTGCGGATCTTCTTGTCCGCGTGCATGACCGTGGTGTGGTCGCGGCCGCCGAAGGTCTGCCCGATGCGCGGCAGCGAGAGGTCGGTGAGCTCGCGGCACAGGTACATGGAGATCTGGCGGGCCTGGGCGAGGGCCTTCGTCTTCCCCGGCCCGCAGAGCTCCTCCATCGTCACGTCGAAGAACTCGGCGGTGACCGCCATGATCGTCGGCGCGGTGATCTCGGAGGCGGCCGAGTCGGGGATGAGGTCGCGCAGCACGATCTCGGCGAGCTGCGTGTCGACCGGCTGCCGGTTGAGCGAGGCGAAGGCCGTCACGCGGATCAGCGCGCCCTCGAGCTCACGGATGTTCCGCTCGATGCGCTCGGCGATGAACTCCAGCACGTCCCCGGGCACGGCGAGCCGGTCCTGCGCGGCCTTCTTCCGGAGGATCGCGATGCGCGTCTCCAGCTCGGGCGGCTGGATGTCGGTGATCAGGCCCCACTCGAACCGGGTGCGCATGCGGTCCTCGAGGGTCTCGAGACGCTTCGGCGGCCGGTCGGAGGAGACGACGATCTGCTTGTTCGCGTTGTGGAGGGTGTTGAAGGTGTGGAAGAACTCCTCCTGGGTCCCCTCCTTCCCCTCCAGGAACTGGATGTCGTCGACCAGCAGGACGTCGACGTCCCGGTAGCGGCGCTGGAAGGCGACCTTGCGGTCGTCGCGCAGGGAGTTGATGAAGTCGTTCGTGAACTCCTCGGTACTGACGTACCGCACCCGCATCCCCGGGAAGAGCCGCTGGGCGTAGTGCCCCACCGCGTGCAGCAGGTGGGTCTTGCCCAGCCCGGACTCGCCCCAGATGAAGAGCGGGTTGTAGGCGCGCGCCGGCGCCTCGGCCACCGCCACCGCCGCGGCGTGCGAGAAGCGGTTCGACGCCCCGATGACGAAGGTGTCGAAGGTGTACTTCTCGTTCAGCCGGGTCTGCGAGCGCGGTGCGACCGGGTCGCCCGCCTGCGGGGCCGAGTAGGTCGGCCACACCTCGGGACGGCCGGGGGTGAGCGGGCCGGCCTCGCCGGGGACCGGCGGCTCGGCGCGGTCGACCCCGGCGGGCTCGGGGAGCGCCGCGGCCGCGGCCGGGTCCACCGGGATGCCCGACGGCGGGGTGGGCGCGTCGTGCACCGTGCCGTCCGCCCCGTTCGATGCCGGGGGCGCCATGCCGGGCAGGGGTGCCGCCGCGACCGGGCTCCGACCGTCGGCGATCTCGCCGAGCGACGGGGCACCGGGCCGCACGCGCGACGGCGGGTCCGGGACGTCCGTCCCGCCGGAGGCGGCGTTGGCGTCGACCACCACCGCGAGGTTCACCTGCACGCCCATGTGCCGGCCGATGGCATCGCTGATCGGGCGCCGGAGAATGCGCTCGATCGCGTCCTTCGCGAACTCGCTGGGCGCGGCGAGCAGGGCCGTGCCGTCGAGGAGCCCGAGCGGGCGGGTCAGCCGCAGGAAGGCGCGCTGCTGCGCGGACAGTCCGGGCGAGCCCGGATCCGTCGCGGGTCCGGCGAGGTCGGCGATGACCAGGCTCCACACCTGGGCGAGGTCACCGGGTTCGGCCACCGCTCGGCCCCTCTCCGCGTGCCGACCGTGGGGAGCGGTGGGCACGACCTCGTTCGTCGTCTCGTCGGTGTGGGCTGGGCATCCCCAGACTTATCCACACATGTGCGTAGACCGTACGCAGGGGAGTACGGCGGGCCGCGACCACCCTCCTGTCGGGCGCGCGCCCGCAGCGTCCGTCGTGTGACAGTCGGAGAAGCCCCGATCCCCCCGGATGGAACTGCGAAGCCCGCACGCTAACAACGACCGGCCCGAGGTCACAAGATGCGCAGGTCGGGAGCCTGTACGGACCCGTCCGACGCCCCCGTCCCAACCTGCGGCGATCACGCAGCGCACCCTCGTCGTCACCGGGATCGGGGCCGCCGCGGGGGTGGTTTGCACCGCTCGGAAGCGGCTGCGTACCCTGGTCTGCAGGCGCGGTCCCGTCGCCGGCACGTCCGCGTGCCCCGACACGGCAGATGCTGCCACCGCGCACGACCGAGATCAGAAGCTACCGACGGCCCGAGCACCCCGCGGCGCCGTCGACCGGGAGAGTCGACCGTGAGCAAGCGCACCTTTCAGCCGAACAACCGCCGCCGGGCCAAGACGCACGGCTTCCGGCTTCGGATGCGCACGCGCGCCGGGCGCGCGATCATCTCCGCGCGCCGCCGCAAGGGCCGCTCGCAGCTCTCGGCCTGATCCCCGCACCGTCGGAGTGCTGCCCGCCGGCGCCCGGCTGACCCGTCGGGACGAGTTCGCCTCGACGATCCGCCACGGCCGCCGTGCGGGCCGCTCCCGGCTCGTCGTACATCTGGACATGGCGTCCACCACCGACCCGGCCTCGCAGGCTCCGCCGCGGGCCGGGTTCGTCGTGAGCAAGGCCGTCGGGAACGCGGTGGTCCGCCACCGCGTGGCCCGGCGGTTGCGTCATCTCGTCGCGGCCCGGCTCGGCATCCTGCCGACCGGGTCGTCGCTCGTCGTGCGGGCGCTCCCGCCCGCCGCCGCGGCGACCTCCGCCGAGCTCGGCGCGGACCTGGACTCCGCGCTGCGCTCCGCGTCGAAGAAGCTGCGGGGCCGGGAGCCCGCCCGGTGAGCCCCTCCCCCGCGGCCCGCGTCCTGGTCGGCGCGGTGCGCGTCTACCAGCGCTGGATCTCCCCCGCGCTGCCCCCGACCTGCCGCTTCTACCCGAGCTGCAGCGCCTACGCGCTCGAGGCCGTGCAGGTGCACGGCGCGGCGCGCGGCACGTGGCTGGCCGTGCGACGGCTGCTGCGCTGCCACCCGTGGCACCCTGGCGGGGTGGACCCGGTACCACCCCGGGCCCCGGATCAGGACCCGGAGCCCGAGGAACCCGATCGCCCCGCCCGCCCCGACGACCGTCGAGCCGCCGACTGCACTGAGAAGTGCGAGGAGCAAGCGCCGTGCTGAACTTCATCTACTACCCCGTGTCGTTCATCATGTGGGTCTGGCACAAGGCGTTCGGCTTCGTGTTCGGCGCGGACTCGGGCATCTCCTGGGTGCTCGCGGTGATCTTCCTGGTCTTCACCCTGCGCGCCATCCTGTACAAGCCCTTCGTCGGGCAGGTCCGCTCCATGCGGAAGATGCAGGAGATGGCGCCGGAGATGCAGAAGCTCCGGAAGAAGTACGCCAACGACAAGCAGAAGCTCGCCGCGGAGATGCAGAAGCTCCAGTCGGAGAACGGGGCGAACCCGCTCGGCGGCTGTCTGCCGGTCCTGGTGCAGGTCCCGGTGTTCATCGGCCTGTTCCACGTCCTGCGCGAGTTCAAGCCGGGCAAGACCGAGAACTACTTCTTCGGCGCCGACGAGGTGCGCTCCTTCGTCGACTCGGACTTCTTCGGCGCCAAGCTGGGCGCCTCGGTCGTCAACACCCAGTACTCGACGACCAGCCTCGCCGAGCTCGGCGGCAACCTGACCAGCCAGCTGATCGTCATGATCCCGCTGATGATCATCGCGGGCATCTTCACGCACATCACCGCGCGGCACTCGGTGGCCCGCCAGGCGGCCAACCCCGCGGCCATGGCGAACTCGCAGACCGCGATCATGAACAAGCTGATGCTGTACGTGTTCCCGATCGGTGTCGTGGTCGGTGGCCCGTTCCTCCCGCTCGCCATCCTGTTCTACTGGGTCTCCAACAACCTCTGGACCCTCGGCCAGCAGTACGTCGTCTACAAGAGGATCGACGCCGAGGAGGCCGAGAAGAAGGAGAAGGCGTCCGCGCAGCGCAACTCCCTCGCCCCGAAGCCGGGCCAGAAGCCGCAGCGCGACGTCCGCGGCGTGACCGACGGGGCCACCAACGGTGCGGCGCCGGCCGACGAGGTGGAGATCGACTCCAACGGCAGCGGCGACGGCGACCCGTCGGCCGCGCCCGCGAAGAAGCCGGGCGCCAAGCCCGTGAACAAGCCGAAGCCGGGAGCGAAGCCCGTGGGCGGGAAGCCGGCGAACCGGCCGGCCGGCCAGGGCGGGCGCCCCGGCGGCGGCAACCGGACGCAGGCCCGGAAGGGCAAGAAGCGCCGGTGACACGAGGTCGGCGGGCGCGGCGACGCGACCCCGACCTCGACGGACCTTCGAGCGGGCGGCCGGGCGGCGCCGCCCGCTCACCTCGTCCGACCCGCCCGGGCGGAGCGGACGAGCGCAACGTGGAGAGGAGACACACGTGCCGAAGACCGCGGAGAGCGGGTCCGAGGACCAGCTGATCAAAGAGGGGGACATCGCGGGCGACTACCTCGAGCGCCTGCTCGACATCCTCGACTACGACGGCGACATCGACCTCGACGTCGAGGCCGGTCGGGCCATCGTCAGCATCGACGGCGGCGAGGACCTCGTGAAGCTCGTGGGCGACCGGGGCCAGGCGCTGGAGTCGCTGCAGGAGCTGACCCGGCTCGCCGTGCAGCAGGCGTCGGGCAACCGCAGCCGGCTGATGCTGGACATCGCCGGCTGGCGGCAGAGCCGCCGGGACGAGCTCACCGAGCTCGGCACCCGGACCGCGCAGGAGGTCAAGGACTCGGGCCAGTCCGTGCGGCTCCGCCCGATGACCCCGTTCGAGCGCAAGGTCGTGCACGACGCCGTCGCCGCGGTGAAGGGCGTCTCCAGCGAGAGCGAGGGCGAGGAGCCGCGCCGGCAGGTCGTCGTCTTCCGCGACAAGTGAGGCCGGGTCCCCCCGGGACCCGCACCCCAGCACCCGCCCGCGCCCTCCGTGTCCGCATCGGACCGGAGGGCGCGGGCGTGTCCGGCCCCTCCAGAATCTGGACGGTTTCACGTGGAACATCCCCCCGCCCCGGCGGAGAAGGTCTTCGGCGACCGCCTCGACCTCGCCGCCCGGTACGTCGAGCACCTCGCGACGTCCGGTGTCGAGCGCGGCCTCATCGGCCCGCGCGAGACCGACCGCCTGTGGGACCGGCACGTCCTGAACTGTGCCGTCGTCGCGGAACTCGTGCCGGACGGCGCGAAGGTCGTCGACGTGGGTTCGGGAGCGGGCCTTCCCGGGATACCGTTGGCGCTGGCTCGCCCGGATCTTCGGATCGTGCTCGTGGAGCCGCTCGCCCGCCGGGTGGAGTGGCTCAGCGAGATCATCGACGATCTGGGCCTGTCGCTCACCGTGGAGCGGGGGCGGGCCGAGGAGAATGCGATCCGGCGGCGATGGGAGGGGGCGGACGTGGTGACCGCTCGTGCCGTCGCGCCGCTCGCCCGGCTCGCCGGCTGGTCGATCCCGCTGCTCCGGGTCGGTGGCAGGCTGCTCGCCGTAAAGGGTGCCTCGGCACCCGACGAGATCGCCCGGGACGCCGACGAGGTCCGCAGGCTCGGCGGCGGCACCCCGGTGATCGAGCGGTGCGGGGCCGGCGTCGTCGACCCGCCGAGCACCGTCGTCTCGGTCGAACGGGAGAGTCGGACCGCCGGCAGGCCGCGGAGGAGGCGCTCGTGATCCCGCCGTTCCACGTGACACGTCGTCAGGAAGGCCCCGCACGATGAGCATCGGCTGGACCCCCATCGCCGAGGAGGCGGAGCGTGCCGCCCGCCTGCGGCACCCCGACCGGCACTCGATGCCGAAGCCGGCGCACCGGCGGATCCTCACCGTCGCCAACCAGAAGGGCGGCGTCGGGAAGACCACGAGCACCGTCAACATCGCGGCCGCGCTCGCGATGCACGGCCTGCGGGTGCTCGTGGTGGACCTCGACCCCCAGGGCAACGCGAGCACGGCCCTCGGCGTCGAGCACCGCGCCGGCACGCCGTCGATCTACGAGGCGCTGCTCGGCGAGATCGGGATCGTCGAGGCCACGGCGGTGAGCACGGCGTCGGACAACCTGCTGTGCGTGCCCGCCACGATCGACCTGGCCGGCGCCGAGATCGAACTGGTCAGCATGGTCGCCCGCGAGTCCCGGCTGCGGCAGGCGCTGTCCGACGAGGTGCTCGACGAGCTCGCCGTCGACTACGTCCTGATCGACTGCCCGCCCTCGCTGGGCCTGCTGACGGTCAACGCGCTCGTCGCGGCCGCCGAGGTGCTGATCCCGATCCAGTGCGAGTACTACGCGCTGGAGGGGCTCGGCCAGCTGCTGAGCAACATCGACCTCGTGCGGTCGCACCTCAACACCGCGCTGCACGTGTCGACGATCCTGCTGACCATGTACGACGGCCGCACCAAGCTCGCCGACCAGGTCACCTCGGAGGTGCGCCAGCACTTCGGCGGCACCGTGCTGCGGACGGTCATCCCACGCAGCGTGAAGGTCTCCGAGGCCCCGGGCTACAGCCAGACGGTGCTCGCCTACGACCCCGGGTCACGCGGCGCGATGAGCTACGTCGACGCCGCCCGGGAGATCGCGCAGTACGGCTCGCGGATGGGCGGGCCGGAGACGAACGGGGCGTAGATGGCCGAGCGCAAGGGCGGGCTGGGCCGCGGCCTGGCCGCGCTGATCCCCACGGCGCCTCCGGGCGAGCCTTCGACCCGCCCCTCTCCCCCGACGCCGTCGGCGCACGTGCCGGAGTCGTGGGACCGGGGCGCGCCGACGGACGGGTTCGCGCCGGCCGGGGCCGTCGCCGAGGCGGGCGCGGTCTACCGGGAGATCCCGGTCGCGGCGATCCGGCCCAACCCGAAGCAGCCGCGCAGCCAGTTCGACGAGGAGCACCTCGCCGAGCTGGCGCACTCGATCCGCGAGTTCGGGCTGCTGCAGCCCATCGTGGTTCGCGAGAAGGGCTCCGGGAGCTACGAGCTCGTCATGGGCGAGCGGCGGTGGCGGGCCTCGCAGCAGGCCGGCCTCGAGGTACTGCCGGCGATCGTCCGGCGCACCGGCAACGACGAGATGCTGCGGGACGCGCTGCTGGAGAACATCCACCGCGTGCAGCTGAACCCGCTCGAGGAGGCGGCCGCCTACGAGCAGCTCCTCGCGGAGTTCGGCGTGACCCAGACCGAGCTGGCCGACCGCATCGGCCGCAGCCGGCCGGTGGTCACCAACATGATCCGGCTGCTGCGCCTTCCGGTGGCCGTCCAGCGTCGGGTCGCCGCGGGCGTGCTGTCCGCCGGTCACGCCCGCGCCCTCCTCGGGCTCGACGACGCCGAGGCCCAGGAGGAGCTGGCCGCGCGGATCGTCGCCGAGGGCATGTCGGTGCGCGCGACCGAGGAAGCGGTCGTGCTCGCGCGCAACGAGCGGTCGCCGGGCAGGCAGCGGCAGTCCCGCTCCCGCCCCGCGCCGACCGAGGGGATGACCGAGCTCGCCACGCGCCTCTCCGACCGCTTCGACACCACGGTCAAGGTGGAGATGGGCGCGCGGAAGGGACGGCTCGTCGTCGAGTTCGGGTCGGCGGAGGACCTCGAGCGCATCGCCGGGTTGATCGAGCGGGGCTGAGCCCCTCCCACGGGGATCGGCGCGGGTGCCGTTCCCCGTGAAACGTCATCCCCGCTCGACGGCGCGCTCCACGAGGGCCGCGAAGACGGTGCCCAGGTCGCTCCCCTCGGCCGCGACGGCGGTGGGGAGCAACGACGTGTCGGTGAGCCCGGGCGACACGTTCACCTCGAGGATCTGGACGCGGCCGTCGGCGTCGACGACGGCGTCCATGCGGGAGACGTCGCGGAGCCCGAGCAGGGCGTGCGCCTCGAGGGCGGTCTCGCGGAGGCGGTCCAGGACGTCGTCGGGCAGCCGGGCCGGGCAGTGGAAGCTCGCGGCCCCCTGCGTGTAGCGGGCCGTGTAGTCGTAGACGCCGCCGGGGACGTCGACCTCGACCGGCGGCAACGCGCGCGGCTCGGCGCCGTCGTGCACCACGGACACGGCGACCTCGGTGCCGATGACGAACCGCTCGGCGAGGACCGTGTCGGCGTAGGCGAGGCAGCTGACCATCGCCGACGGCAGCTCGGCGGCCGAGCGGACCACCTGGGCCCCGAGGGCGGAGCCGCCCTGGTCCGGCTTGAGCATCAGCGGCAGCCCGAGCCGGTCCACCATCGCGTCGAGGACGGCCTGGGCGCCCAGCTCGCGGAAGGTCGTGTGCGGCAGGGCGACCCAGTCCGGGGTGTCCAGGCCGGAGCGCGCGAGCTCGGCCTTCGCGGTCGGCTTGTCCCAGGCGCGCCGGCATGCCGCGGACGCGGTGCCCACGAACGGCACCCCGAGGAGCTCCAGGACGGCCTGCACCGCCCCGTTCTCGCCCTCTCCCCCGTGCAGCGCGACGATCGCGGCGTCGGGGCGCTCGGTGCGCAGGCGCTCGATCAGCGCGGCGTCGGCGTCCCACTCGCGGACCTCCAGCCCGCTGGCGCGCAGGGCGCCGGCCAACCGGCGCCCGGATCGCAGGGACACCTCACGCTCGTGGGAGAGCCCACCCGCCAGCACGGCCACGCTTCGATCGCTCACCGGGGCATTCTGCGCCACGGCCCCGCCGGGTCCGGCGTCCGGTCCGAGGTGTTCCACGTGAAACAGCGGCCCGCGGGACGGCCGACCGGCACCCGGAGCGGGGGAAGTTCGGCCCTGTCACGACACGGCCGTTCCGGGGAGGGTGACGCGATGCTCCTCTCGCACCCGGCCCTCACCGTGCGCATCGTCGAGCCCTCCTGCGGAACGGAGTGAGCGCGCCCGTGTTTCACGTGAAACGGGCCGGGAACGAGGAACGCCCCGCGGTGCGCACCGCGGGGCGTTCGGAAGACCGGGGATCAGGCCGTGTCGGGGCTCGGGGTGTGCGACCCCCTCCGGAGTTCGGGCGCCGGCGCGGCGGGGAGGCCGAAGGTGCGTCGCACCTCCAGCTCGGCCTCGATCACCCCGGCGAGGCGACGGACGCCCTCGGTGATGCGCTCCGGCGTCGGGTAGCAGTACGAGAGCCGCAGCTGGCGGCTGCCGAGCCCGTCGGCGTAGAACCCGGTGCCCGACGCGTACGCCACGCGGGCGGTGACGGCGCGCGGCAGCATCGCCTTGGCGTCGACGCCCTCCGGCAGCGTGACCCAGACGTAGAAGCCACCGTCGGGCACGGTCCAGGTGCAGCCCTCCGGCAGGTACGTGTCGAGCGCGGACAGCATCGCGTCCCGCCGCTCGCGGTACTGCTCGGTGTAGGCCTTCACCTGCGCGCGCCAGTCGTGCTTCTCCAGGTACCGGGACACGACCATCTGCGTGAAGCTCGGCGGGCACAGCGTGGCGGACTCCGCGGCCAGCACCAGCCGGTCCCGCACCGCCGGCGGCACGAGCGCCCACCCGACCCGCAGACCGGAGGCGAACGTCTTGGAGAACGACCCGAGGTAGATGACCGAGCGGTCCAGCGACCGCAGCGCCGGGTAGCGGGTGCTGCTGAAGCCGAGCAGCCCGTACGGGTTGTCCTCGACGACGCCCACCCCGTACTCCGCGCACAGGTCCAACACCCGCTGCCGCCGCTCGACGGCCATGGTCACACCGGCGGGGTTGTGGAAGTTCGGGATCGTGTAGAGGAACTTCGGGGTGACACCGCGCGCGGTGAGCGAGCGCAGCGCCTCCTCGAGCAGCTCCGGGACGAGCCCGTGCTCGTCCATCGCCACGTGGACCACGCGCGCCTGGTAGGCGGCGAAGCTGCCCAGGGCGCCGACGTACGAGGGCCCCTCGGCGAGGACCACGTCGCCCGGGTCGCAGAACAGCCGGGTGACGAGGTCGAGGGCCATCTGCGACCCGACGGTCACGACGACGTCGTTCGGGTCGGCCTCGATCCCCTCCTCCCGCATGACGTCGCAGATCTGGGCGCGCAGCGCCGGCACGCCCTGGGCGGAGCCGTACTGCAGCGCGACCTGGCCCTCGCGGGCGACGAGGTCGCCGATCTCGCCGGACAGCTCGTCGAGCGGGAGGGCGGCGAGGTTGGGCATGCCGCCCGCGAGCGAGACGACCTCGGGGCGGCTGGCGACGGCGAAGAGGGCGCGGATCTCGGAGGCGACCATCCCGGAGGTCCGTGCTGCGAACCGCTCCGTGGGAGGGACCGGCGCGGCTGCCGCCGCCCGCTCGACGGAGACGTCGGGCTGCTGCGGGGACGGCGGGATCGTCACGGTGGATCCTCCAGGTCGACGGCTGAGCGGAGCTCGCGGAGCGAACATCGGCGCCGATCGCCGCCCGGCGGCCACGCGCGCGCAGCCTCGGGGAGCGAAAGTGGCACCTGAGTGTAACCGGGACGGGTGTACGCCCTGCCCTTCGGCGAGGCTGAGACACCGGTCGCAGCAGCCGGGGTGTCGCAGGGGCCCGTATCGACCTACCATCGAACGGCCTCGTGATCACACGGGGGCTCTCGACCACGCGGAACCCGATCGGGTCGGCCGCCCGGAGGTAGCACGTTGTCCTGGCACGTCGCCGCGGTCAACCTCGACAACCTGGGAGACCTCCCCAAGCGTTGTCGCTCCTGCGTCTTCTGGGAGCTCGCACCGCACCTGGCCAAACAGGCCGAGGAGTTCGGCACCACCGATCTCGAGAAGGAGGCCTGGGTCTCGGAGATCCTGCTCGAGTGGGGCTCGTGCGGGAAGATCGTCTACGTCCGCGGGGCGCCCGCCGGCTACGTCATGTACGCGCCGCCCTCCGCGGTCCCCCGCGCCACCGAGATGCCCACCGGTCCCGTGAGTGCCGACGCGGTGCTGCTCACGACCCTTCAGGTCATGCCGGAGTACGCCGGCGAGGGCCTCGGCCGCATGCTCGCCCAGTCCGTGGTGAAGGACCTCACCCGCCGTGGCGTGAAGGCCGTCGAGGCCTTCGGCGAGGCGCGGCCGGGCTCCGAGCCCGGCTGCATCATCCCGGCCGACTTCCTGCGCAGCGTCGGGTTCAAGACGGTCCGGCCGCACCCGCGCTGGCCCCGGTTGCGAATGGAGCTCCGCTCGGGGATCACGTGGAAGGAGGACGTCGAGCACGCGCTCGAGCAACTCCTCGGGACCGTCACGATCCCGATGCAGGCCGCGGCGCCCGTCGGGCAGCCCGGGTACCAGGTACCCGCCCCGGCCGGTGCGCGCGTACGCGCGATCTGAGGGCGCGCTGTACGGCCCGCTGAGCGACCGAATTACACGAGTGTGACCCAGGGCCCCGGGAACAGGTGATTGGCCGTTCCCGGCCCTGAGATCGATTCTCCCGGCCTCAGATGGCCTGGGCCTGGTTCCGGTTGATCTCGTGGGCCAACACGTCCGAGAACGTGAACGTGCCCGTCGGCTGGTCGTTCTGACCGAGCAGGTACAGCCGCTTGACGGCCACGAGGATGCCCTCGGCCACCACGTCGCGGAAGCCGGGGTCGAGCAGCTTGGTCCGGTCGCCGATGTGCGTGAGGTAGCCGAGCTCCACGCGGACGGCCGGCATCTGCGTCAGCCGCAGGAGCTCCCACGTGCGGGCCTGGCTGCCGCAGTCGAGCATCGCGGTGCGGGTGAGCAGCTCGCGCTGGATCAGCCCGGCGAGCGCCTCTCCCACGGTGGAGGTGGCGCCCGAGCCGTTGCCGAAGTGGAAGGTGGCGAGGCCCTGCGCGTACATGCTCCGGTTCGCGTCGGCGTGCAGGGAGAGCACGAGGTCGGCGTTCGCCTCGTTCGCGAACGCGGCGCGCTCGGCCTCGGCCGGGCAGGTGTCCTCCCGGCGGGAGAGCAGCGCCTCCATGCCGGTGGCGGACATGCGCCCGACGAGCCGGCGGGCGAGGTCCCACATCAGGTCGGCCTCGCACACCCCGGCGACCTGGACGCCGCGGTCGAGGCCGCCGTGCCCGGGGTCGACGACGATCCGCTTGCCGCGCATCCGCGGGCCGGCGCGCCGGAGCAGCTCCTGCTCGCGCAGCAGGCCGGGACGCCCGCCGACGACCTTCCGGCCGAGCTGGCGAAGGGCACGCAGGGTGCCGGGGCCGCACACACCGTCCGCGGCGAGCCCGTAGTCCCGCTGGAAGCCGCGCAGGGCCTGCTCGGTGCGCTCGTCGAACACGCCGGAGGGGCGGCCGGGGTCGTAGCCGAGCTCGAGGAGGCGGGTCTGGAGCTGACCGACGTCGTCCCCGCTCATGGGCGCGGACACCATCAGCGCCAGCATCCGGTCGCCGAGCTTCCAGCCGGCCTCACGCAGCGCGCGGTAGGTGTCCGGGCCGACGATCCCGTCGGTGATCAGCCCGCGGCGCTGCTGGAACGCCTGGACGGCCCGCTCGACGGCACCGTCGAACACGTCGTCGGAACCCGGGGCCGGGGCGGCGGCCAGGAGGCCGAACCGCCGCAGCGTGGTCCTGATCTCGACGACCGCCGGGCCGCGGTCCCCGCGGCGGAGCAGCTGCATGCACCCCTCGCTCGATCTCCGTCGCGCCGAACCGACGGCGCGTCTCGATGGTCCGGGCCCGCACGCCGGCACGCGGCGCACTCCGGCATGTCGGCCCGGTTCTCGGCCGCCGACCATTCTGCCCTGCGGTGCCACGTCCGGGGGACAGCGGGGCGTGCACGGGCGTGTCCGCGCAGTCAGCGGACGAGAAGGGCGCCGAACGGCCGAACGGCCCGTCGACCGATCGCCGGGTGTACCGGGCGATCGGCGACAGGCCGTGTCGGATCGGTTGCGGACCGACCTACAGGTAGTCGGACAGGTCGTTCAGCAGGGCGGCCTTCGGCTTGGCGCCGACGATGGTCTTCACCGGCTGGCCGTCCTTGAACAGGATCATGGTCGGGATCGACATGACCTGGTACTGCTGGGCGGTCTTGCCGTTGGCGTCGATGTCGAGCTTCGCGACGGTCAGGTTGTCCTTGTGCTCGCCGGCGATCTCGTCGAGCACCGGGGCGACCATCTTGCACGGCCCGCACCAGGTCGCCCAGAAGTCGACCAGCACGGTCTTGCCGCTCTTGAGGACGTCCTGCTCGAACGTGGCGTCGGTGACGTCCACGGTGTTGTTGCCCATCGCGTTGCTCTCCTCGTTCGGTACTGCGCCAGGAAGAAGGGTGCCAGGAAGTACGGGGACGGTCAGTGGACCGCGGCCGCGACGTCCTCCGCGTCGCTGCCGTAGCCGCCGCCGGCCATCTCGGGGTCGATCGGCTCCTCGGCCAGCCAGCGCTCGGCGTCGATCGCCGCGGAGCAGCCCGACCCGGCGGCGGTGATCGCCTGCCGGTAGGTGTGGTCGACCAGGTCACCACAGGCGAACACGCCCGGGATGTTGGTGTGCGTCGACGGGGCCGTGGTCTTGACGTAGCCCTCGTCGTCGAGCTCGACCTGGCCGCGGACCAGCTCGCTGCGCGGGTCGTGCCCGATCGCCACGAACATCCCCGAGACCTCGAGGGTGGACTCCTCGCCGGTCACCGTGTCCTTGAGCTTGAGCGCGGACACGCCGTTGTCGCCGACGACCTCGGTGACGGCCTTGTTCAGCTCCCAGCGCATCTTCGGGTCGTTCTGCGCGCGCTCCAGCATGATCTTCGAGGCGCGGAACTCGTCGCGGCGGTGCACCACCGTGACGCTCGACCCGAACCGGGTGAGGAAGGTGGCCTCCTCCATCGCCGAGTCGCCGCCGCCGATCACGGCGATCGGCTTGTCCCGGAAGAAGAACCCGTCACAGGTGGCACAGGCCGACACCCCGCGCCCGAGCAGCTCCTGCTCCCCCGGCACACCGAGGTAGCGGGCCGCGGCCCCCATGGCGAGGATGACCGCGCGGGACCGGTAGGTCACGCCGTTGGCGGTGACCTCCTTGACCGCGCCCTCGAGCTGCACCGACTCGACGTCCTCGGCCCGCAGGTCGGCGCCGAAGCGCTTGGCCTGCCCGCGCATCTGCTCCATCAGCTCCGGGCCCATGATGCCGTCGGTGAAGCCGGGGAAGTTCTCGACCTCGGTCGTGGTCATCAGGGCGCCGCCGAACTGGGTCCCCTCGAACACCAGGGGCGCGAGCTGGGCGCGCGCGGCGTAGACCGCTGCGGTGTACCCCGCCGGTCCGGAGCCGATGATGATCAGCTCGTGGATCTTCTGCTCGGTGCTCACCGATGCCTCTCCTCCCGCTCTCCGGCCCAGTCAACACGATCCTAGGAGCGGGCATTCCCCCGGCGGAGCGGCGCACGGCAGGGCTGTGGCTCCGGTCACCCACCCGTGGTGAGGTCGGCCAGGACCGCGCCGCAGCCCTCGTCCGGGACGACGGCGCGCACCCGGCCGAGCACGCCCGTGCCGAGCACGAGCAGGGTCCCCCGCCGCCCCTCGACGACGACCGGGCGCCCGGCGAGGAGCGGGCCGCGAACGGGCGCGGCGCCGGCGCGGTCCAGGCAGGCCGCGAGGGCCGCCGGCTCCCGCAGCTCCCCGACGTCGAGGGTGCCCTCCGCGAGCACCCGTGCGGCGGCGGAGGCGGGGTCGACCGCATCGCCCGCCGGCTGAGCGGACGGCCCGACGATCGCGACGGCGACCAGCGCGGCGGCCGCGGCCGTGAGCAGGAGCGGACGCCGCCGCGGACCCCGTCGTGAGTGGTAATCGTCGCTATGACGACTATTGCCACTCACGGGGTCGTCCAGCGCGTCGAACCCCGCCGCCAGCCTCGCGGCGACGGCGGTGGGCAGGCGGACCGGCGGTACGGCGGCCAGTTCGGCGCGGGTCGTCGCGAGCGCGGCCAGCACCCGGTCGCTGCCCGGTCCGGCCGCCGCGATCACGCGGCTCGCCGCGTCCTCGTCGGGCAGACCGGCCTCGGCCTCGGCCAACCGGGTGAGCCAGCCGCCACCGGCCGCGAACCCCTCCGGACCGCTCATGCGCCCTCCTCCCGCAGGTGCCCGAGCAGCCCGGCGAGCCGGACCCGGCCGCGGGCGCAGCGACTCTTCACGGTGCCCGCCGGCACCTGCAGGATCGCCGCCACGTCGGCGACGGGATATCCCATCACATCGACGAGAACGACGGGAACGCGCTGGTCGGCGGGCAGATGGGCCAGCGCGTCGAGCACCGCCAGCCGGGTCGTGGCGCCCTCGGCGGGATCGCGCCCGACCGGCACCCGGTGGGTGCCCCCGTACCCGGAGGGCGGCCGCGCGCGGTCGTACCGGATCCGGTCGACGCACTTGTTCACCACGATCCGGTGCAGCCACGTGCTCACCGACGCCTCCCCGCGGAAGCCCGCCGAGCGGCGGTAGGCCGACTCGAGCGCGTCCTGCAGGACGTCCGCGGCGTCCTCCGGGTCGCGGAGCACCCGCAGCGCCACCGCCCACAGCCGGTCGCCGTGCCGGCGCACCAGCTCGTCGAACGCGCGGCGCTCGCCGGACCGGTGCGCCTCCAGCAGCTGCAGGTCGGACCGCGCGTCGAGCAGGGGCACGCGGCGGACGCTAGGAGCCGGGTGCCCCCGCGTGGTCCGGAACGGCGCAACCGTTCACAGGAGTGACTTCAGCAGCCTCCTCAGAGGCCCGCGCGGTAGAAGGTGAGCTCGTCGATCTGGCTCACGTTCGCGTCGCCCCCGCCGCCGAGCTTGGTGATCCACACCAGCACGTGCTGGGTCGGCTGGCTGTCGGCCAGCGAGATCG
Source organism: Pseudonocardia halophobica (assembly GCF_027922425.1). Classification (GTDB taxonomy): domain Bacteria; phylum Actinomycetota; class Actinomycetes; order Mycobacteriales; family Pseudonocardiaceae; genus Pseudonocardia; species Pseudonocardia halophobica. The sequence continues at coordinate 227,658 of NZ_BSFQ01000001.1, forward strand.
TGCTGGTGCCGGTGGTGAGGGTCTGCCTGGTCAGCAGCTGGGTGTCCTTGAGGTCGGCGTCGGCCGACGGCGCCGACCGGATCTCGACGACCGTCCCGGCGCTCGGCGACTGGACCGTGATCCGGGACAGCTGCTCCACCGAGGCGAAGGAAGCCATCAGGCCCACACCCGGCTTGAGCGCCGGCAGCTGCTGCTTGTACGTGAAGGTCGACCAGCTTGTGGTCGGGTTCCCGTCGACCGCCCGCTCGACGTCGACGGCGTTGTCCCGGTCCCCGGTGCGGTCGTACACCTCGAGCGAGACGCCGCTGACCGCCACGCTCGCGGCGGGGCCACCGGGGGCGGTCGGGTTGGGTGCGGCCGCCGCGTTGTCACCGACGACGATCGCCGGGCCGCTCGACTCCCCGAACATCGAGCCGAGCTGCACACCCAGGTACCCGAGCACCACGAGCACACCCGCGGCGAGCACGCTCAGCCCGATCAGCAGCTTTCGCCGCCGGTCCGGGTCCTGCGGCGTGGCCTTGCGCGTCTTGTTCTGCCAGACGTCGCCGGGCTCGGCGGGCACGCCGTCGTGCTCCGGCGGGAAGATCGCGCCCCGGTCGTCCTCGAGCACGACCTCGCCGATCATCTGCTTCACGGCGGCAGCGGTGTGCACGCGACCGACGGCGGGCCCCACGGCGTGCGACCCGAGTGCGGCCGTGCAGACGGCGTCGAGCTCGACGGGCACGCCGGGACGCAGCGCCGACGGCGGCACCGGGGCGCCGTGCTCGTCCCGCTCCGGGGAGGGCAGGCCGGCGCGCGCGGCGTCGGAGCCCGACAGCGGCCACCGCGAGGTCAGCAGGGTGTAGAGGACGGCGCCGAGCCCGCGGACGTCGTCCTCGGGCGTGAGGCCGGGCCGGGGCAGCACGAACGCGACCTGCGCCCGCCCGTCCCGGGTGACCCGGATCCGCTGCGGGTGGTCGGTGCCGAGGACCAGGCCCCGGCCGTGCGCCTCCTCGGCGGCCGAGGCGAGCTGCTGGACCATGCGGGCCGCGCGCAACGGCTTGATCAGCCCGCCCGCGACGGCCTCGGTCAGGCTGTGCTCGGCGACCCACTCGGTGACGGCCGCGCCGAGCACGTCCGACGGGACGCCGGGCGAGCCCGCGGCCAGGACGTCGAGCAGCCGGGCGCAGCCCGCGTGCTCGAAACCGCCGGAGCGCAGCGCACGGACGATCATCTCGCCGGCGCGGGCGGTGCCCTCCGGGTCCTCGTCCGCCTCGTCGGCGGGGAGCCGGCGCAGCACGGTGACGCCGACGTCCCGCTGCAGGATCGTGTCCTCGGCCCGCCAGAACTCGGCACCCGCGCTGAGGTCCGAACCGACGCGCAGGACGAGCCGGTAGCGGTTGCCGAGGACGGTGCCGGGGCCGGTCGCCGCCGTGGACCGGACGGCGCTCTCGGCGCGTCCGAGCGAAGCGCCGTTGACCGGCGGCGCGGACTGGACCGAGCGGACCGTGGCCGCGTCGGGCGGGACGGCGGGGCTCGGGATCGCGGTGCCGGGGACCGTGGGTGCGGCGGCGGTGGTCGAGGTGACGGATGCGGCGGATGCGGTGGCACCGGTGCCCGGGCCGGGCACAGGGCTCTCCTCCGTCTGCCCGCTCACCGGTCGCGACCTCCACCCCGTGCGCCACGCGCGACTGTCTGCCCCCTGCCGCCAGGTCGTCAGCCTACGGCAGATCGCCGTCCGGCGCGGTCACCCCGCGCCGTGACGCGCGCGGGAGTCCGGGCGGGAACTCCGCGGACCCGACGGACGTTCCCGCCGGCCGCTCGCCGGGACGAACCGCAGGTCGGGGACCTTCCGGACCGCCCGTGACCGGCGACTCGGGCACTCCGGCCGCGGGGCCGGCCGGCGGTCCGCCGTGCGGCGCGCGCACCGGGACCGGAGGTCGGACGGGCCCGGTCGGCGGGCCCGTGCCGGTTCCGTGCGGTCCGGTTCCCCCGTCCGGACCTGACCGGTCGCCCCGGATCCGCCGGACGATCCGACGGGCGGCGAGCAGCACGAGCAGCACGCCGGCGACCGCGGTGAGCCAGATCGTGACGGTGCCGTAGACCGTCGAGCGGACCTGCAGCCGGGTCGGCTCGCCGAGCGCGCCGCCGTCCGGCGTGCGGACCGAGGCCTCGACGGTGAACTGCCCCGCGCGCAGCACCTCGGCGCTGACCCGGACCTGCACCCGGCCGAGTGGGGGCACGCGCTGCACCGGGATCGGGGCGACCCGCAGCCCGGCCGTGCTGGCCAGCTCCACCCTGACCGTCATCGTGATGGGAAGTCCGTTGGCCACGGTCAACGGCACCGGAGCGTCCCGTGTACCCAGCGAGAACGGCCCCGGCGGCTCCAGCACCCGCACCGAGCCGACCAGCTCGTCGATCCGCGTCCCGACCAGGCCGGCCTGCACCCGGGCCGCGGCCGGGTCGCCGCGCCACCAGCCGGAGACCGCGCGCAGCATCCCGCGCAGCAGGGGGTCGAAGACCTGCTCCGGCGGCGCCCCGACACCCGTCTCGTAGTCGGCGGCCGCCCGCAGCCGCTCGACGTCGTCGCGGTCCTCGGCCACCGAGGCGACGACCGCAGGCGGGATCTCTAGTGCCCCCATCCGCACGGGGTAGGTGAGCCGCCGCCGATTCGCCCCGGGCGGGGCGCCCGCCGCGACCGAGGCCCCGAGCGCGCGCGGCTCGGCCAGCCCGGCCGTGATCAGTCGGGACGCGCCGTCGAGCAGGGTGTCCGCGCCGCGGCCGTCGATCGCCCACCGGTGCGGCGGGGCGAGGACCAGCGGCCCGCCGGCGCGGGCGCCGGACAGTGCCCGGAAGGCGAGCGCGCCGAGCGCGTCCTGCGTCCCGAGGGCCCCGGGACCGCCGGCCGGGCTGGTGCTGGTGGTCGACGCGCTGCTGCCGCCGGCCGCGAGGGTCAGCAGCGGGTCGGTGAGCACCCCGACCGTCGACGTGCCGCCCGCGGTCGGGTCGGCCAGCGGGACGACGCCGGAGACCTGCGTGGCGCCGGGCTGCTCGACCGAGTCGGCGGAGAGCACGGCGGCCGACGACCCGTCGCCGGCCTGGCCCACGTCCGCCAGGGTGGCCTCGTCGAGTGCCCCGTCGACCGGCCAGACGGTGTCGGCGAGCACCGGCGTCCCGAGCAGCCGCCCGGTGAGCTGCCGGCCGTCGTCGACGGCCCGCCGGGCGAGGTCCGACGCGCCGGACCGGACCAGGGCGACCAGGTCGGCGTCGTCCTGCGCGAGGGCGAGCACGCAGCTGCCCCGCAGGGTGGCGGAGAGCCGGGCGAGCCAGGCCCGGGCCGCGTCGGCGCCGGCCCCCGGCGTGACGGTCCCGTCCGGGGCGCGCACCTGGTAGCCGTCGGCCATCTGCGCGGCCGTCTCGACGAGGTCCGGGTCGATCGCGACGCACAGCCCGGCCCGCAGCGGCGAGCCGACGGGGGCGCGGGCGGCCAGCGCCTCGACCAGGCCGGCGAGCCGGCCGCCGGGGGCGAACGAGGCGGCGAGGCCGTCGTCGGTGAGGGTGACCGGCTCGCCGGGCACGGTCGGCAGCCGCCGCGGCGGCTCGACCATCGGATAGAGCAGCGTGAACGGCGTCGAGCCGGTCGGTGGCGCGGCCGGTCCCGCCGGGGCGCCCCAGGGCAGCGAGAGCACCGGCAGCAGCAGGCGCACCGCCGCCATCCGGGACCGGAGGCCGTCCCGGGTGCCGTTGACGTTGACCAGCAGGGCGTGCACCCCCGTGCGGGCCAGGGCCAGCGACGAGGTGGGCGGACCGGTGAGCGGCACCGAGAGCGTGACCGGCTCGGACGCGCCGGCGGCCAGGTCGGGCAGGTCGGTGAAGACGGGGGTGACGGCGTCGGCGGCGTCGTCGCCGGCCAGGGCCTCGCGCACCGCGGCCTCGCTGCGCAGCGGGTCGCTGCGCTGGACGCGGGCGCCGAGGCCGGTCACCGGGCTCGACCCGGTGTTGGTCAGCGTGCCGGTGAGGGTCAGGGTCGCGGGCCCGTCCGCGGTGACGACGCGGGGCGAGGCGGCCGTGACGTCGAGACGCAGGCCGGTGTCCGCGGCCGGGGGCGCGTCGGGCTGCGCCGCGGCCGTCCCCGCCGCCGCCCCGACCAGGGTCGCGAGCAGGGTGAGGATCGCGGCGGCCGCCGCGACCGCTCTCACGCGGTCTCCTCCAGCAGTTCGGTCGCCCGCCGGATCAACCGTCGCTCGTCGGCGTAGGCGAGCCGGCCCTCCAGCTCCCCGAGCGGCACCCACGCGACCTCGGCGACCTCGACGTCGTCGTCGCACAGGTCGCCGCCGAGGGCCCGCATCAGGAAGTGGTGCACGGTCTTGTGCACCCGGCGGTCCTCGGCGACGAACCAGAAGTCGATCGTGCCCAGCGGTGCGACCACGCGCCCGATGATGCCGGTCTCCTCCTCGACCTCCCGCACCGCCGCCTCCTCGGCGGTCTCCCCGGCCTCGATGTGCCCTTTCGGCAGGGACCACAGGAGCCGGCCGCGGCGGTCCAGACGGCCGATCACGGCCGCGCGGCCCAGCTCGTGGTCGACGACGAGGCCACCCGCGGACGTCTCGTCGACCGTCCGCAGGCGACGGCGCCGGTCGGCGGGCCTCCCCGCGCGGCGCCCCCCTGAGCGGCCGCGGGAGGAGGACATGTGGCGATGGTAACGAGGGGACGGTCCCGGGGCGGGGTTCTGCAGGACGCGCGTGCGTCACGCCCCGTTCGTCCCGCCGTCGGATCCCCCGGGCGGCGCCCACGGGCGCCGCCTACACTGGCCCGCCGTGTCTTCCCCGCTCGTGATCTCCGGTACCGCCGTGGCCGCGGCACCGGATCGGCCGGACGCACTCCGGCGCGCCCAGGAGAATGCGCTCGTGGAGCTGCTCGACATCCCCGCCGTCGCCGACGAGCTCGGCGACCGCTTCCGTGCGGCCGGGCACACGCTCTACCTCGTCGGCGGCAGCGTCCGCGACGCCCTGCTCCGCCGCGGCGGCGCGGACCTGGACTTCACCACCGACGCCCGGCCCGAGCGCATCCTCGAGATCGTCGCCGGCTGGGCGGACGCGACCTGGGACACCGGCATCGAGTTCGGGACCGTCGGCGTGCGCCGCGGCGACGACACCCTCGAGATCACGACCTTCCGGGCCGACGCCTACGACCGCGTCGGCCGCAAGCCGCTCGTCCGGTTCGGGGACTCGCTCGAGGGCGACCTGGTCCGCCGCGACTTCACCGTGAACGCGATGGCCGTCGAGGTGCACACCGCGCCCGGCGACCGCCGGTTCGTCGACCCCTACGGCGGCCTCGCCGCGCTGGCCGCCGGGGTCCTCGACACCCCGGCCGCGCCACAGGAGTCCTTCGCCGACGACCCGCTGCGGATGCTGCGGGCCGCCCGGTTCGTCTCCCAGCTCGGGTTCACCCCGGCCGCGCGGGTCACCTCCGCGATGTCGGCGATGGCCGGCGAGCTCACCCGGATCACCAAGGAGCGGATCCAGGCCGAGTTCTCCAAGCTGCTGCTCGGCGCGCACCCGCGGCGCGGGATCGAGCTGCTGGTCGACACCGGGTTGGCCGAGTACGTGGTGCCCGAGGTGCCGGCGATGCGGCTCGCGATCGACGAGCACATGCAGCACAAGGACGTCTACACGCACTCGCTCGTCGTCATGGAGCAGGCGATCGAGCGGGAGGAGAAGCCCGACCTGGTGCTGCGCCTCGCGGCCCTGCTGCACGACGTCGGCAAGCCGCCGACCCGGCGCAAGGAGCCGGACGGCCGGGTGAGCTTCCACCACCACGAGGTGGTCGGCGCGAAGATGGTCCGCAAGCGGCTCCGCGACCTGCGCTACCCGAAGCACGTGGTCGACGACGTCAGCCAGCTCGTCTACCTGCACCTGCGGTTCCACGGGTACGGCAAGGGCGAGTGGACGGACTCGGCCGTGCGCCGGTACGTCGCCGACGCCGGGCCGTTGCTCGACCGGCTGCACGCGCTCGTCCGCTCCGACTGCACCACCCGTAACCGGCGGCGGGCCGCGGCGCTGCAGCGCTCGTACGACTCGCTCGAGGACCGGATCGCCGAGCTGCGCAAGCAGGAGGAGCTCGACGCCATCCGGCCCGACCTCGACGGCAACGCGATCATGCAGATCCTCGGCATCCCGCCGGGCCCGCAGGTCGGCAGGGCCTACAAGCACCTGCTCGCGCTGCGGATGGAGAACGGGCCGATGAGCGCGGAGCAGGCCGAGGCCGAGCTGCGCCGGTGGGCCGCCGAGAACCTCTGAGGGATCGGCGCGGGCGTCAGGTGCGCCGGCGCAGCTGTGCCTCGTGCCCGGCGAGGCCCAGCAGGTAGACGACGGCGGCCGAGCCGAGCAGCCACGGGAAGTTCCCGTCGGGCGGGGCGAGGAGGGCCGCCGCGGCCACGGCCACGACGTAGCAGGTGTTGAACAGCGCGTCGTAGAGGGCGAAGACCCGGCCGCGGGCCTCGTCGGCCGTCTCCTGCTGGATGGCCGCGTCGGCGCACAGCTTCACCACCTGACCGGCGGTGCTGAGCACGAAGGCCGCGGCCAGCACCGTCGGGATCGTCGTGACGGCGGCGACCCCGACCTGCGCCAGCGCCGCGACGACGAGGCCCGTCCGGATCGTGGTCGCGCGGCCGAGGCGGTGGGTGAGCCACGGCGTGAGCAGCGCCGCCACACCGACGCCGGCGCCGGCGGCCATCACGACCTGCCCGACCCCCGCCAGCCCGGCCCGCCAGACACCGGCGTCGTGGAACGCGTAGCGGAAGAGCAGCAGCGACAGCAGCGTGCTCATGCCGAAGGCCAGCCGGTGCGCGCCGACGGCGCAGAACGCGGCACTGGCCGTGGGGACCCGCACCACCGCGCGGGCGCCGTCCAGCCACCCGCGCGCGACGGCGGCGATCCGGCTGCGCGCCTCGGTCCCGTCCGGCCCGAGCACGCCCCGGGCGAACCCGGCCGCCGCGAGGGCCGCGAGGAGCGAGCCGACGATCGCGAACGCCGTGGTCACCCCGGAGCCGGCATCGCCCGCCCCGACCAGCTCCCGGACGCCGATCGCCATGGCCCCGCCCAGCGCGGCCGAGGCGGCCCCGGCGGTCGACGCCACGACGTTGGCCTCGACGAGGTTGCGCGGCTCGACGACGTGCGGCAGCGCCGCGGACAGCCCCGCCCCCACGAACCGGCTCACCCCGACGACGGCGAGCGCGCCGAGGTAGAGCGGCGCGCCCGCCACCCCGGTCCCGACCGCCACGGCGACGATCGCGATCAGCACCCCGCGCAGCAGGTTCGCCAGGAGCAGCACCCGGCGGCGGTCCCAGCGGTCGAGCAGCGCGCCGGCGAAGGGCCCGATGAACGAGTACGGCAGCAACATCACCGCGAGCCCGGCCGCCACCGCGAGCGGATCGGCCTGGCGCTCCGGGTTGAACAGCACCGCGCCGCCCAGCGCGGCCTGGAAGAACCCGTCCCCCCACTGGGCCGGAACCCGCGACAGCAGCAGCCTGCGGAAACCGCGGCCCCGCATCAGTGCGCGGACGCCCACCTTCACGGCGGCCGCGTTCCCCGCCGCCGGCGTCAGGGGCGGAGCGGGGTTTGGGACGGACACGGGTGGAGCGTACGTCCCGGGGCGGGGGTGCGAATATGGGTGAGTGAGGGACGACCGCCCCGGCAGGCAGGCCACCGCTCCGGTCGGACCGGGCACCCTTCTGGTGGCCGCACCCAACCTCACCGATCCCAACTTCTCCCGCACCGTCGTCTACCTCGTCGAGCACCGGGAGCACGGCAGCCTCGGCGTGGTGCTCAACCGGCCGTCCGAGGCCTCGGTGCGGGACGTCCTCCCCCGCTGGGCGGCGCTGGCCTCCGGTCCCGGCACCGTCTTCGTCGGCGGGCCGGTCGACGGCACCACCGCGCTCTGTCTGGCCAGCCTGCGGCCGGGCCATCGGCCCGACGGGGTCGAGGGCGTCGTCGGGGTGAACGGGCCGGTCGTGCTCGTTGACCTGGACAGCGAGCCGGCGGCCGTCGCCTCGCAGGTCCGGGGGCTGCGGGTGTTCGCCGGGTACTCGGGCTGGGACTCCGGACAGCTCGCCGGGGAGATCGCGCGCGGGGACTGGTTCGTGGTCCCGGGCCTGCCCGACGACGTCACCACCGACCGGCACGCCGACCTCTGGGGCCGGGTGCTGCGCCGCCAGGGCGCGCCACTGGCCCTGCTCTCCACCTTCCCCGTGGAGATCGGGCTGAACTGACGCCGCGCGGTCGACCCCGGTCGGTCCGTCCGCCGGCTTCGATCGGCCTGTGGCTCCGGGGCGGCCCGTCGGCCGGTCGGCTGGTTGATCTCGGTCGGCTGGTTGATCTCGATGGGCTCGTCGGGCTTCGGTCGGCCGTTGGTCTCGGTGGGCCCGTCGGTTCCGGTCGGCCCTGCTCGGCAACGCGTTCGTGACCTGCGGGACCTTCCGCCGGTGCGGCCGTGCGGGGACCCTGGAGGCCCGCACGGACCGAGGAGGCCGGATGTCCGCCCGTCGTGCCCCGTCCCGCGCCGGCCTCGCCGTGGTCGCGGCCCTCGCGCCGCTGCTGGCCGCCTGCTCGGTCCTGGTGACGGGCACCCCGACGGCCGCCCCGCCCCGCACCCTCGACGGGGCGCAGGTCGAACGGGACGTGCGCGCGGTGCTGGCCGCGGATCCGTCGACCGCGGCGCTGGCCACGGCCCCGGTGCTGTGTCCGCAGCAGGTCGTCGTGTACCCGCAGCTCGTGCTGTTCTGCCAGGCCCACCTGGGCAACGTCATCCGCTCGATCCCGGTGACGGTCCTCGACCGGGAGGGGAACTACCAGGTCGGCAGGCCGTTCTGACGTCCGTATGTAATTAGACGTACGTCTGAGACGAACGTCTAGAAGCCCGCGAGTCGGGAGATCCGGCACCGCGAGTCGGGAGTTCTGGGCCCCGAGTCGGTTGCCGTGGCACAGCGAGTCGGGAGTCCGGCCCGTGCCGCTCCGCGCTTCGCGAGCACCTTCACGCCCGCCCTGGCCCCACGACACAACCGATCACCCCGTCCCACGCCCCGTCGACGACCTGCGGGACGTCACTTCGGGTGTGCCGGCTCGGTGCGAGTCGGCCACTGTCGACCCAGAGGCGGCCGCTGTCGGCCTCCGCCCGCGGGACCGTTCGACAGGGCGGCCGTCCGTCCCACTCCCCGTCGACGGCCCGCGCGACGCCGCTCCGGGTGTGCGAGCGTGCGAGGCGCAGCGGGAGCCCGCCGGACACCAGGGCAGCCCCGGACCCTTCCGCGCGCACATCCAGAACCGCGCGCCACACCCGTCGACCGGACGCGTCGAAACCGCGAGGAAGAGGTCAGCGCAGGGCGGTGCGGCAGCCCGCGACCAGATCACAACCCGCGCAGGAGCCCGTGCAGCCGTTGTCCGCCTCGGCCTCGGCGGCCCGGGTGGCGGTCTCGATCCGGCCGGCCCGGTCGCCGAGCGCCCCGCCGATCCCGGCGAGCACGAGCGCGCCGACGGCGCCGATCGCCGTGACGATCCAGCCGAGCGCGGCGGGCGGGGCGGCCAGCAACACGATCCCGGCGAACAGGCAGACCGCCCCGGCGGCGGCGAGCGGCGGGGCCGCCACGCGGTTCGCCGAGACCCAGGCGGGCGCGGACTCGAGGGTGGCGGCGGTGCGGACCCCGGCCCAACGGTTGCGCGGCAGCTTCGACCGCGCCCCCAGCACGGCGACCGTGACCAGCGCGACGCCGGCCAGGACGAAGAGCACACCGAGGACGAGGCGCAGGGTCGCGGGCACGTCACCAGGGTAGATCGGGCCTCCCCGCGTGCCGCGCGGCCCCGTCCCCGCGCAACCCCGTCGAAGCCCGTCGGCCAGCGGCGTTACCCTGGGTATCGCGTTCCACGGCCCGCCGGAAGCCCGGCCTCACCCGGCGCCGCGCCGAGCCGCACGCCGAACCGACCACCCGGGCCGACCGGGGCGGGCGCGCTCCGGCCGCGCGGCTCCCGGCGACCGCACCAGCAGGCCGACCGGCGAACCGTCGCGGGACGGTTCATCCTCGAGGTAGAGCGGGATCATGAGCACGGAGAGCACCACCATCGCGCCCGGAGACGCTCCCGCGTCCCCGCCCCACCGCTACGACGCGCGCCTGGCCGGCGAGATCGAGCGCCGCTGGCAGGACCGGTGGGAGGCCGAGGGCACGTTCCACGCGCCGAACCCGGGCGAGCCGGGCTCGGAGAAGCCCAAGGCGTACGTGATGGACATGTTCCCGTACCCGTCGGGCGCGGGGCTGCACGTCGGGCACCCGCTCGGCTTCATCGGGACGGACGTGCTGGGCCGCTACCTGCGGATGACCGGGCACAACGTGCTGCACCCGATGGGTTTCGACGCGTTCGGCCTGCCCGCCGAGCAGTACGCCGTGCAGACCGGCACGCACCCCCGCACGACCACCGAGGCCAACATCGCCCGGTACAAGCAGCAGCTGCGGCAGCTGGGCCTGGCCCACGACCCGCGCCGGTCGATCGCGACCACGGACGTCACGTACTACCGCTGGACCCAGTGGATCTTCCTGCAGATCGTCGAGTCCTGGTACGACACCGAGGCCGACCGCGCCCGCCCGATCGCCGAGCTGAAGGCCGAGTTCGGGTCCGGTGCCCGGCCCACCCCGGACGGGCGCCCGTACGAGGACCTCACCGAGGCCGAGCGCCGCGCGCTGATCGACTCCTACCGCCTCGCCTACATCTCCGAGGCGCCGGTGAACTGGTGCCCCGGCCTGGGCACCGTGCTGGCCAACGAGGAGGTCACGGCCGACGGCCGCTCCGAGCGCGGCAACTACCCCGTCTTCCGCCGCAACCTCAAGCAGTGGATGATGCGGATCACCGCGTACGCGGACCGGCTGGCCGCGGACCTGGACCGCGTCGACTGGCCCGAGTCGGTCAAGGCGATGCAGCGGAACTGGATCGGCCGCTCCGAGGGCGCCCGGGTCCGCTTCCCCGCCCCCGCCGGCGAGATCGAGGTCTTCACCACCCGCCCGGACACGCTGTTCGGCGCCACCTACATGGTCCTGGCCCCGGAGCACCCGCTGGTCGACCGGTTGACCCCGGCCGCGTGGCCGTCGGGCACGGACGTGCGCTGGACCGGCGGCGCCGGGACGCCCGCGGAGGCCGTCGCGGAGTACCGCGCCGTGGCCGCGCGGAAGTCCGAGCTGGACCGGCAGGAGAACAAGGAGAAGACCGGCGTCTTCACCGGCGCCTTCGCCGTCAACCCCGTGAACGGCGAGGAGATCCCGGTCTTCGTCGCCGACTACGTGCTGATGGGCTACGGCACCGGCGCGATCATGGCCGTCCCGGCCCAGGACCAGCGCGACTGGGACTTCGCCACGGCGTTCGGCCTGCCGATCGTGCGCACCGTCGACCCGGGTGAGGGCTGGCAGGGCGAGGCCTTCACCGGTGAGGGCGCGGCGATCAACTCGGCCAACGCGGAGATCAGCCTGAACGGGCTGGGCGTCACCGAGGCCAAGCGCGTGATCATCGACTGGCTGGCGGCCAAGGGGTTCGGAGAGGGCGTCGTCCAGTACAAGCTGCGGGACTGGCTGTTCTCCCGGCAGCGGTACTGGGGCGAACCCTTCCCGATCGTGTGGGACGAGCACGGCCCCGTCGGGCTGCCGGAGGACCAGCTGCCGGTCGTCCTGCCCGACGTCGACGACTACTCCCCCAAGACCTACGACCCGGACGACGCGGACACCGAGCCGGAGCCGCCGCTGTCGCGGGCCGACGAGTGGGTGAACGTCGAGCTGGACCTGGGCGACGGGCCGCGGAAGTACCGCCGCGAGACCAACACGATGCCGCAGTGGGCCGGCTCCTGCTGGTACTACCTGCGCTACCTGGACCCGGAGAACTCCGAGCGCTTCACCGGCGTCGAGGCCGAGAAGTACTGGATCGGCAAGGAGCCGGAGATCTCACCGGTCGACCCGGGTGGCGTCGACCTGTACGTCGGCGGCGTCGAGCACGCGGTGCTGCACCTGCTGTACTCGCGCTTCTGGCACAAGGTGCTGTTCGACCTGGGGTACGTGTCCAGCGAGGAGCCCTTCCGGAAGCTGTTCAACCAGGGCTACATCCAGGCCTACGCCTACACCGACTCGCGCGGGCTGTACGTGCCGGCCGAGGAGGTGGTCGAGGACGACAACGGCCGTTTCACGTGGAACGGCCAGCCCGTGAACCGTGAGTACGGGAAGATGGGCAAGTCCCTGAAGAACGTCGTCACGCCGGACGAGATGTGCGACCGGTACGGCGCGGACACCTTCCGGTTGTACGAGATGTACACCGGCCCGATGGAGGCCTCGCGGCCCTGGTCCACCCGGGACGTCGTCGGGCCGCAGCGGTTCCTGCAGCGGGTCTGGCGCAACCTGGTCGACGAGAACACCGGCGAGTCGCGGGTCGCGGACGTCGAGCCGGACACCGACACCCTGCGTGCGCTGCACAAGGCGATCGCGGGTGTGCGCGAGGACTACCCGGCGCTGCACTACAACACCGCCGCGGCGAAGCTCATCGAGCTGAACAACCACCTGACCAAGGCGTACCCGGGCGGTGCGCCGCGGTCGGTGGCGGAGCAGCTGGTCCTGATGCTGGCGCCGCTGGCCCCGCACATCAGCGAGGAGCTGTGGAGCCGGCTGGGCCACGGGTCCACGCTGGCCTACGAGACCTTCCCGGCGGCCGACGAGCGGTACCTGGTGCAGGACACGGTCGAGTACCCGATCCAGGTCAACGGCAAGGTGCGCTCGCGGGTCACCGTCCCGGCCGACGCCGACGGCGCAGCCGTGCAGGCCGCCGCGCTGGCCGACGAGAAGATCGTCGCCGCGCTGGACGGGGCCGAGCCGCGGAAGGTGATCGTGGTTCCCGGCCGCCTGGTGAACGTCGTCCGCTGACGGCGCGTCAGCCCGTCTCCGACGCCCGGCGCCGCTTGAGCGGCCGCACCGCCCGCCGCGTCGCCCCGGTCCGGGGCGGCGCACTGCGGGCCGGGTCGTCGAGCCACTCGTCGACCTCCTTGACGACGAGGCCGGCGTCGGCCAGCGCGGCCCGCGCCTCCTCGACCGGCACGGCCGCCCAGGAACGCTCGGCGAGCGCGGCGCGGTTGAGCAGCGAGCGGAGCTTCCGCCCGGTGACCGGGTCCATCGCGCGCTCGCGGACCACCCGGCGGACGTAGGCCGAGACGACGTCGGACGGCTGGTCGCGGGTCTCGTCGAGGGCCGCCAGCGCCACCTGGGCGGACTCGAGCGCGGCGCGGGCGGCGGCGACGACCGCCTGGCCGGCGAAGCCGTTCCCGGCGAGGAGCTCGGCGGCCGCCAGCTCCCGGCGCGCCCGGGCCATGCCCGGCCGCGGGCCGGGCGAGGGTTCCACCGCGTTCACCGCAGCCGCACCGCCTCGGCGCGGGCGCGGACCAGCCACGGCTCCTCGGGACGCGACAGCTGGGCCTGGGTCACGGGATAGGCGCACACGGTGATCCCGGAGCGCTCGGTGTGCCGCCACAGCACGGACTCGACGGCGCGCAGCTCGCCCCACGGCGACTCCAGGTCGTCGAGCACCAGGAGCAGGTCCAGCTCGGACTCGACCGACCCCTCGCCGCTGGCCCACGGCCCCACCAGCAGGACCTGGTGCAGACGGTCGCCGTAGTGCGTCGCGAGCTCCGCGGCGACGGCGGCGGGCAGGTCCTCGTTCTCCGGGGCCGGGTCGGGGTAGCCGGCCGCCGCCTGCTCGGCGGCCTCCGGGTCGACGAGCCCGGCGTCGGCGAGCCAGTCCAGCGCGCGGCGGCGGGCCCGGGCGTCGCGGAACCGGAACCACTGGTCCCGCACCTCGGGGAACTCGAAGAGGGTGTTCTTGAAGCGGCGGAAGGCACCGCGGCCGTTGAGCGCGCGGTCGAGGAGCTCGGCCGCCCGCCGGTGCTGGACGCCGGCGGTGAAGTCCGCCATGTCCTGGTAGCCCTCGCGGGAGCCGGTCTGCTCGATCGCGACCCAGCCCTGCTCCTGGAGCTCCTCCGAGTCGTCGGGCTCGCCGGAGTAGATCTCGGGCACCGTCGAGACGATCCGGCCCGTGCGCGGGTCGATCCACCACTGCACCTCGGGGGTGCGGTCGTCGAGGGCGTCCGCCAGCTCGCCGAGATCGACCTGCGCCGGATCGAGCATGGCTCGCACCCTACCCAGGCACGGGCCGCGCGAACCCGTCGTCGCCCGGCCGGATCAACGCGCCGGATCGGAGGGACCCGGTCAGCGGGGTCGGATGACGATCTCGGGCAGGTGCGCGTCGGCGCCGGCGGTCACCGCGGCGAGGATCGCGGCGGCGACGCTCTCGGGCCGCAGGAACTTCGACCCGTCGTACTCCCCGCCTTCGTGCGCGACGACGGACCGCTGCATGTCGGTGTCGACGCGGCCGGGGTGCACGGAGGTCACCCGCAGGTCCGGCTCCTCTGCGCGCAGCGCGTCGGCGAAGGCGCGCAGCGCGAACTTGCTGGCGGCGTAGGAGCCCCAGCCGGCGCGGGCGGTGAGCCCCGAGCCGGAGTTGACCAGCACGACGTCGCCGCGGGCCGCCCGCAGCGCGGGCAGCAGCAGCCGGGTCAGCCCGGCCACCGCGACCACGTTCACCTCGAACTGGTGCCGCCAGGTGTCCGGCTCGGTCTCCTCGATCGTCCCGAGGAGACCGACGCCGGCGGAGTGCACCAGGACGTCGAGGCGCGGCAGGTCGAGCCCGGCCACGGCCGCGGCGACGGACCCGTCGTCCGTCAGCTCGACCGGCCAGGCCCGCGCGCCGTCGAGCTCGGCGGCGAGGGACTCGAGCGCCACCGCGTCGCGCCCGCCCAGCACCAGGTCGTGCGTGGGGGCGAGGGCGCGGGCGACGGCGGCGCCGATCCCGCGGGAGGCACCGGTGACGAGGGCGAGCGGCCGGGAGTCCACGGCCGCCACCCTAGATCGCGGACCGTCGGATCAGACCCGGCGGGCGCCGCTGAACGGCATGGCGTTCAGCGAGCTGATCTTCACCGGCTGGCCGCTGGTGCTCGCGTGCACGACCTGGCCGTTGCCGATGTACATGGCGACGTGGCTGACCGGCTTGTAGAAGAACACCAGGTCACCGGGCTGCAAGCTGCCCTTGGACACCGGGGTGCCCACGCCCGACTGGGCGCGGCTGGTGCGCGGGATCGACACGCCGGCCTGCTTGAACGCGAAGCTGGTCAGGCCGGAGCAGTCGAACGCCGACGGGCCGGAGGCGCCGTAGCGGTAGGGCTTGCCGACCTGGGCGAGCGCCGTCGACAGCGCGGAGGCGCGCTTGGCGGCGGGCGAGAGGCCGGCCGAGGCGGCCTCGACGGCCTGGGCGGGGGCGGTGAACGCGACCGTCCGGACCGCGGCCTCGACCGGGGCGGCGGGGGCGGCGGCGGGAGCGGCCGCGGTGACGGCCGGGGCCTCGGCGTCGGCCCCGGTGGAGGCGGGCGCCAGGGAGAAGAAGGCGGCCGCCGCGGCGGTGGCGGCGACCAGGGTGGAACGGAGCAGCGCAGGTTTGTGCTCGGGCACCGGTGTGCATCCTCGTGAATCGCACCGCCCCACGGCCGCCGGCGTGCGCTCGGGGGAGAGCGGGCAGCCGGTGCGACGGGTGCGGTGGGGAGTACTCCGGCCCTGCTGAGGGAGCTTGCTGGGAGCCCGGGCCGGCGACGCACCCGCCCGTGGGGGCGGTGACCTCGTGCCCGTCCTCCCGGGTGGAGGGCGGTGGCGCGAGGCCGCGAAGGAAATTACGAACGCATTAAGGTCGCCGCCATGACGCAGATTACATTTCCGCCCGGAAAATCGGGTGACCGTGCTCACCGAATTGGTGACACGTTCGGCGCAGTGCTGGCGTGATCAGCCCGTGATAGTGCGCTCAAACTCGTCGATGCAGGTGAGGCCGACTGAGCTTGGTCACGTGATGCTGTCGTGATGACTCCGTCCGGGTGAAACCATTTCCGGTTCGGAAGCTCCGCGAACATTTCCGGAAAGGAAGCAAAAAGGAACCCCGGCCGGAGACTGGCTCCGACCGGGGTTCCGACGAGGGGTGGAGGCTCAGCGCTCCCGCTCGCCCCGGATGAACTCCTCGACCGCGGTGCGGGCCTCGGAGTCGCTGTACTGCTCCGGCGGGGACTTCATGAAGTAGCTCGACGCGGAGAGGATGGGACCGCCGATCCCGCGGTCCTTCGCGATCTTCGCGGCGCGCACGGCGTCGATGATGATGCCCGCGGAGTTGGGCGAGTCCCAGACCTCGAGCTTGTACTCCAGGTTGAGCGGGACGTCGCCGAACGCGCGGCCCTCGAGCCGGACGTAGGCCCACTTGCGGTCGTCGAGCCAGGCGACGTAGTCCGACGGGCCGATGTGCACGTTGTCCTTGCCCATGTCCCGGTCGACCTGGCTGGTCACCGACTGGGTCTTGGACACCTTCTTCGACTCGAGCCGCTCCAGCTCCTTCATGTTCAGGAAGTCCATGTTCCCGCCCACGTTGAGCTGCATCGTGCGGTCGAGCTGCACGCCGCGGTCCTCGAAGAGCTTCGCCAGCACCCGGTGGGTGATCGTCGCGCCGACCTGGGACTTGATGTCGTCGCCGACGATCGGGACGCCCGCGTCGCGGAACTTCTGCGCCCACACCGGGTCCGAGGCGATGAACACCGGCAGGGCGTTCACGAACGCCACGTTCGCGTCGATCGCCGCCTGCGCGTAGAAGCGGTCGGCCGCCTCGCTGCCCACCGGGAGGTAGGAGACGAGCACGTCCGCCTGCGTCTCGCGCAGGACCGCCGCGACGTCGACCGGCTCCTCGTCCGACTCGGTGATCGTCTCGCGGTAGAAGCGGCCCAGCCCGTCGAGGGTGTGGCCGCGCTGCACCGGGACGCCGAGCGGCGGCACGTCGGCGATCTTGATGGTGTTGTTCTCGCTGGCCGTGATGGCCTCCGAGAGATCGCGGCCGACCTTCTTCGCGTCGACGTCGAACGCGGCGACGAACTTCACGTCGCGCACGTGGTAGCCGCCGAAGTCGACGTGCATCAGGCCGGGGACGCGGGCGACCGGGTCGGCGTCCGCGTAGTACTGGACGCCCTGGACCAGCGACGCCGCGCAGTTGCCGACGCCGACGACGGCGACTCGCACCTCACTCATGCCGGCTCTCCTTCTTTCTCCGTCGGGACTTCAGGCCTCGGGAAGGCCTCGTGGACCGGCCTCGTCGCCGGGGTGACGCTCCCGCTCGATGAGCTCGTTCAGCCACCGCACCTCGCGCTCGGTGGTGTCCAGCCCGAGCTCGTGCAGCTCGCGGGTGTACCGGTCGATCTGCTCGCCGGCCCTGGCGAGCGCCGCGCGCAACCCCTCGCGGCGCTCCTCGACCGCCCGGCGCCTGCCCTCCAGGATCCGCATCCGGGTCTCGGCCGGGGTGCGGGAGAAGAACGCCAGGTGGACGCCGAAGCTCTCGTCGTCCCACGTCTGGGGGCCGGACTCGGCCAGCAGCTCGGCGAACCGCTCCTTGCCGTCGGCGGTGATCCGGTAGACGCGCCGGGCGCGCCGGGACCAGCCGCCGCCCGTCGCCGGGGGGCTCCCGGACCGGTCGGGATCCTCGACGATGAGGCCCGCGCGGACGAGCCTGCGCAGCGCCGGGTAGAGCGAGCCGTAGGAGAAGACGCGGAACCCGCCGAGCCGCAGCCCGAGCTGTTTGCGCAGCTCGTAGCCGTGCATCGGGGCTTCCAGCAGCAGCCCGAGGATGGCGAACTCGAGCATCCGCCTCCCTTCCCCCACGTGCCGCCCGGGGACCCCGATGTCCCCGGCGATCGGTCGGATCACTATATCGGCTCGATACATCCGCGTGCAGTGCCGAGATTCCGGTCACGCTCCCGACCTGCGGGTGCGCCCGGCGGTCCCGCCCGTCCGGGCGGTTCGGGAACCGCACGGGCGGGTGGCTGAGTACCCTGGTCGGGTGCTCACCCCGCGACAGGTCGTCGACTACGCGTTGCAGCGCCGTGCGCTGCTCGCGGACGTCTACGCCGGTCGGGTGGGAACCGCGGAGGTCTGTGACGCGAGCCCGTACCTGTTGCGGGCCGCTCGGTTCCACGGCCGGCCCACGCAGCAGCAGTGCCCGGTGTGCCGCAAGGAGCGGCTGACCCACGTGTGGTGGGTGTTCGGCGAGGAGCTGCGCCAGGTGTCCGGCTCGGCCCGCGACCCGGATGAGGTCGAGGAGCTGGCGGCCCGGCACGGCGAGTTCTCCGTCTACCTCGTGGAGGTCTGCCGCACGTGCAGCTGGAACCATCTGGTCCAATCGTCGGTGCTGGGCACCGGTGCCCGGCCCGACCGCCCGCGTCGCCGGAGGACCGCCGCCGAGTGACCACCTCCGCCCGATGAGCCCCGACCCCGTGAGCCGTACAGCGCCTGCACCCCACGCCCCAGCCCGGTCCGCCCCTGCTCCCCGCCGGCGGACCGGAGAAGCACGGAGCCCGCGGTGACCGATCAACGCAGCGACCGACCCGCAGCCGGCGGCCCGCCGCCCCGGCCCGGAGTCCCGGACGTCTGGGACATCCGCCCCACACAGGGCCCCCCGCCACCCGGCGCGGGGCCCTGGCGCGGTCGCGCGTCCCGGTCCGGTCCGCCGCAGCAGGGTCCGCACCAGGGCCCGCCGCCCGGCCCGCCGCAGGGTCCGCCGCCCGGGGCGCGTCCGGGTCCGCCCGCGCAGCAGGGGCCCTACGGCCCGCCGAACCGGCCGATGCCGCAGCGCGTCGGGCCGGGGCCCCAGGGTCCGCAGGGTCCGCCGATGTCCGGCCCGCCGCCCCTGCTGACCCACGACCCGAGCACGTCCGGCCCCGACGACCGGCCGACCTCGCTCGCCCTGGCCGACCCGCCCGGTCCCCCGCCGCGGCGGCCCGGCACCGGCGGGGGCGGCGACGGCGACGGCGGTGGTCGCCGGCCCGGAGGACGGAAGCAGCTCGTGCGCAGGATCGTGCTGTGGAGCCTGGCGGCCCTGATCGTCGGGCCGTTCCTGGCGTTCGCCATCGGCTGGGTGGCGTTCAAGGTGCCCAGCGCCGACGACGTCGCCAACACCCAGGTGGCCACGTTCACCTTCGCCGACGGCAGCCCGCTGGCCACGGTCCGGCCCAACAACATCAACCGGGTCAACGTCACCCTCGACCAGGTGCCCGAGCCGGTGCAGCACGCCGTGCTCTCCGCCGAGGACCGCTCGTTCTTCTCGAACCCGGGCTTCGACATCTCCGGCATCGGCCGGGCGGTGTGGAGCCAGCTGACCGGCGGCATCGGCGGCGGATCCACGATCACCCAGCAGTACATCAAGGTGACCACCGGCCAGGACCAGTTCTCGCTCTGGCGCAAGTACAAGGAGATCGTGCTCGCCGCGAAGATCTCCAAGGAGCAGACCAAGCAGGAGATCCTCGAGAACTACCTCAACGCGATCTACCTGGGTCGCGGTGCCTACGGCATCCAGGCCGCCAGCCAGGCGTACTTCGGCAAGGACGTCCAGCAGCTGAACGCCTCCGAGGGGGCGATGCTCGCCGGGCTGATCCAGTCGCCGTCGCGCTGGGACCCGGCGAAGAACGAGGACAAGTCCCGCGAGCGGTGGAACTTCGTGCTCGACGGCGAGGTCCAGATGGGCTGGATGACCCAGGCCGAGCGGGCACAGCAGCAGTACCCGCAGTGGGTGCCGCCGTCGTCGGCCGAGGGCGGCATCCCCGGGGACGCCAACGGCCACATCTACAACCAGGTCCGCGCCGAGCTGGAGCAGAACGGGATCTCCGAGGCGGAGATCAACACCGAGGGCCTGACCGTGCAGACCACGATCGACCCGGACAAGCAGAAGGACGCCGTCGACGCGGCCAACCAGGTGCTGAAGGGCCAGCCGGACAACCTGCGCACGGCGTTGGTGTCGGTCGACCCGAAGACCGGCGCCGTACTCGCCTACTTCGGCGGCAACGACGGCGTCGGCCTCGACTACGCGCAGGCCTCCAAGCAGCCCGGGTCGTCCTTCAAGCCGTTCGTGCTGGCCGCGGCCCTGCAGCAGCCGGACCCGATCGGCCTGGGCACGCAGTACGACGGCTCCTCGCCGCAGACCCTGGCCGGCCAGAAGGTGTCCAACTCCGAGGGCGTGAGCTGCGGCCGGTGCTCGGTCAAGACGGCGATGACGCAGTCGATCAACACCGTCTTCTACAAGATGGCGCTCGACATCGGCCCGCAGAAGGTGGCCGACGCGGCGATCAAGGCGGGCATCCCGGCCGCGCCGCTGGCCAACCCGACCGGCGGCATCTCGCTCGGCGACAAGAACGTCACCACCGAGAACATGGCGGCGGCCTTCGCCACCTTCGCGGCGGACGGCGTCGCCCGGCAGCCGTACCTCGTCGCGAAGGTGACCACCAGCGACGGCCGGGTCATCTACGACCACGGCGCCGGCTCCTCCGCCGGGACCCAGGCCTTCAGCCAGCAGGTCGCGCGCAACGTCACGGAGTCGATGACGGACGTGGCGAGCTCGTCGCGGATCGGGCTGCGGGACGGCCGCCCGGTCGCCGCCAAGACCGGCACCGTGCAGAGCAGCATCGAGGGCCAGAACAACGACGCCTGGACCGTCGGCTACACCCCGCAGATCGCCACCGCGGTGTGGGTCGGCACCGACGACAACTCGCCGATCAAGAACTCGGCCGGCCGGCCGGTCTACGGGCGCATGCTGCCCGGCTCGATCTGGCAGCAGTACATGTCCGACGCGCTGCGCGGGACGGACGTCGAGCCGTGGTCCAAGTTCACGCCGATCGGGCAGGCCCCGGTCTCCGACTACGCCGGCCAGTCCCCCGCGCCCACGCGGTCCGCCGGCTCGAACGACGACGGCGAGGACGGCCAGCAGCCGCGCAACCGCGACAGCGGGGACAACGGCGACAGCGGGAACAGCGGCAACGGCAACTCCGGCCGCGGCAACAACGGCAACGGCAACGGGAACGGCGGCGACTCCGGGGACAGCGGCGACTCCGGGGACAGCGGCGACAGCGGCGGCGACGGCTAGGTGACGCCGCGGCCGGTCGCCCCCGAGGACACCCGGTCCTCCGCGGCCCGGCGGCCGACGCGCCGGCCCGAGCCGCCGCGCGGACCCGCACGGGTGATCCCGACATGGACCGAGCCGCTGGTCGCCGCCGCGAGCCGGGTCGTCGGCGGGCCGCTCGGCCGGCACGCCCTCGTGGGCCGCGCCGCGTTCTGGACCCCGCTGCGGGTGGTGCTGCTGCTCGCGGTGGTCACGCTCGCCCTCGGTTGGCTCGGCAAGTCGCCCTGCCTGCAGCAGTACCGCACGGACGACGGGCAGCTGGCGCTCGACTGGCAGAACAACCGCCAGTACGTCGCCATGTGCTACTCGGACACGGTCCCGCTCTACGCCATCGAGCGGCTCGACGACCCCTCGGCGGTGCCCTACCGGGACTCGTGGACCGACTCCCCCTCGGGCGGCGTCGCGCAGACGCGGTACATGGAGTATCCGGTGCTCACCGGCTTCTACCAGTGGGCGGCGGCGCGGCTGACGGACGGGTGGCAGGCCGCGGCCGCGGTGCTCCCGCTGCCGACGGCGCTCCCGGTCGTCGTGTACTTCGACCTCGTCGCGTTCGGGCTGGCCCTCGCCTGGATCGTCGCGGTGTGGGCCGTGGTCCGGCTGCGGCCCGACCGGCCGTGGGACGGTGCGCTGGTCGCGATCTCCCCGCTCGTCGCCGTGCACGCCTTCACCAACTTCGACGCGCTCGCCGTCGCGGCGGCCTGCGCCGGGCTCCTCGCGGTCGCCCGGCGCCGGCCGGTCCTCGGCGGGGTGCTGCTCGGGCTCGGCGGTGCGGCCAAGCTCTACCCGCTGCTCCTGCTGCTGCCGGTGCTGCTCGTCGCCGCCCGGCGCCGCGAGCTCGGCACCGCGTGGCGGACGATCGGCGCCGCCGTCGTCACGTGGCTGGCGGTGAACCTGCCGGTCGCCCTGGCCTGGCCCACGGGCTGGTGGGAGTTCTTCCGGCTCAACCGGACACGCCCCGCCGACCCCGACTCGCTCTACTACGCGCTCTCGTACTTCACGGGCTGGAGCGGGTTCGACGGCCCGCTGCACGCCGACCAGGCGCCGAACACGCTCAACGCCGTCACCGCCGCCCTGCTCGTGATCGCCTGCGCCGGCCTGGTCGTGCTGGCCGCCAAGGCACCCCGGCCGCCGCGGCTCGCGTCCCTGGCGTTCCTGATCGTCGCCGCGTTCCTGCTGGCCAACAAGGTGTGGAGCCCGCAGTACTCGCTCTGGCTGGTGCCGCTGGCCGTGCTCGCGCTGCCGCGCTGGCGGCTGCTGCTCGCGTGGATGGTCGTCGACGCCCTGGTCTGGGTGCCGCGGATGTTCTTCTACGTCGGCACGGACAACAAGGGCCTGCCCCCGGACTGGTTCCTGGGCGCGGTCCTGCTCCGCGACGCCGTCGTCGTGCTGCTCTGCGTGCTCGTGGTGCGCTCGATCCTGCGGCCCTCGCGGGACCCGGTGCGCGCCGGCGACCCGGACCGCGACCCCGACTGGGCGGTGCGACGGCGGTCACACGGACCCGCGCACCGCGTGCCGGTCAGGCAGAGTCCGGAGCATGGCACCGGGTAGTGGTCGCGTCGCGGAGCTGCGCGCGGCCGTCGAGCAGCGGCTGGCGGGGTTCGAGCGGCGGGCGGTCGAGCGCCCGGACCTGAAGCGCTCCGCCGTCACGATCACGCTGGTCACCACGGGCGGCGCCGGCCTCGCCGACGGGCTCGCCTTCCTGCTCACCCGGCGGGCCGCCACCCTGCGCCGGCACGCCGGGCAGTGGGCGCTGCCCGGCGGCCGCTCCGACCCGGGCGAGACCATCACCGAGACCGGCCGCCGCGAGCTGCTCGAGGAGATCGGGCTCGCGTTGGGCGAGGACGCCGTGCTCGGGCTGCTCGACGACTACCCCACCCGCTCCGGGTACGTGATCACGCCGGTCGTGCTCTGGGGCGGCGAGGTCGGCGAGCTCACCCCGAACCCCGACGAGGTCGGCGAGCTCCACCGGATCCCGCTGGCCGACATCGACGTGGAGCCGCGCTTCCTGACCATCCCGGAGTCCGAGGCGCCGGTCATCCAGGTGCCGCTGTTCGACCGGTTCGTGCACGCGCCGACGGGGGCGGTGCTGTACCAGGTCCGGGAGCTGCTGCTGCACGGTCGTCCGACGCGGGTGGACCACCTGGAGCAGCCGGTGTTCGCCTGGCGGTGAGGCCGCCGGTCTCCCGGGCGTCGACCGTGCCGGGCACGCGCAGGAACAGCACGAACAGGATCGCGAGCAGGGCCGCCCTGCCCCACACGCCGAGCACCACGGACTGGGCGGCGAAGCCCGCGGCGACCCCGGCGTCGGCCCGGACGTCGAGCAGGTAGAACCAGCGGAAGATCCCGACGCCGATCAGCGCGTCCGCCGTGAGGTACGCCGCGATCCAGCCCCACCGGACGCGCAGCAGCACCAGGAACGGCAGCAGCCAGAGCGTGTACTGCGGCGAGTGCACCTTGTGCAACAGCAGGAACCCGCAGAGCATCGCGCCGCTGACGCCGATCCACGGGTAGACCGCGCCCCGCCGCCACCGCAGCAGGCCGACCCCGGCGGCGACCACGAAGGACAGCAGCACCAGGGCCGGCGACAGCACGTCGGACGCCGGGGCGAAGAACTCGCCCAGGCCCAGGTCCGCCATCAGCGGCCGGACGCCCCAGAACCAGATCGAGTTCGTGCTGACGTCGATCGGCCGCTCCTGCTGGAACGTGAACGACGCGGCCCAGCCGGGGAAGCCGAGCACGGCGAAGGGCAGGTTCGCGGCGGCCGCCGTGAGCGCGCCCGCGAGGCACACGCGGACCGCCCCGGGGACGTCGAGGCCGGCACCGGGCGGGCGGCCCCGGGTGAGGACGTACAGCGCCAGCGGCAGCAGGAAGGCCCCGGGATAGAGCTTCACCGCGAAGCCGAGGCCGAGCAGCACCGCGGCCACGGTCGCGCGGGTGCCGAGCGGCACCTCCCGGCGCAGCCCGTGCATCACGAACACCGCGCCGACCGCGCACGCGACGGCCGGCAGGTCCCAGTTGTGGAAGGCGTAGAGCACCAGCGGTGGGCCGAGCGCCCACAGCAGCGCCCGCCAGCGCGCGAGCCGGCCCAGCATCCAGGCGGTGACCAGGCCGAACGGGGCGAGGATGAGCGCCGAGACGAGCAGGAAGTCGGCGTCGGTCGACGCGCCGAGCGCGCCCAGCCACATCAGCACGCCGGTGAGCACCGGGTACTCGACGGTGCCGCCCTGCAGCTGCCCGTCCGGTGTGATCGAGCCGTGGACGTACGGGAAGACGTGCTGGTCGACGTCCCGGCCCAGCCACAGCTTCTGGATGTCCGAGTAGCAGACGTCCCGGTACTGCCGGACCGTGTGGTCGGGACCCGACCGTCCCGCCGCGTCGAACTCCGGCCCGGTGCAGCGGGCCTTGTTGGCGTAGCCCAGCAGCAGGGTCAGCCCGGTGAGCAGGACGATCAGGACCAGGCCCGCGGTGCCGAGCGGGCGTCGGATGGTGCCGTCGGGTGTGGCGGTGTCGTCTGTGGGCCGCGCGGGTGGTGTGGTGTCGTGCGGGGCGGTGGGTGGTGTCCCGGTGTCGTGCGCGGCGGGGCCGGCGGGCCGCGCGGCCGGGGAGCCCGCGGCCGCGCTCTCGCTCACCGTCCGAGCTTCTCGCGCAGGAACGCGATGTCCGCCGCCTGGCCCTCGGCGGGGGTCTCCACGACGACCGGGGCGCCCGCCGCGGCGCACACCGCGGCCAGGACCGCGGGCTCGATGGTCCCGGAGTCGACGTTGGCGTGCCGGTCGCGGGCGGAGTCGAACTCGTCCCGCGAGTTGTTCAGGTGCACCAGGTCGATCCGGCCGGTGATGGCCTTCGCCCGGTCCACGACGTCGACCAGGTCCTCGCCGGCGGCGAAGGCGTGGCAGGTGTCGAGGCAGAAGCCGACGCCGAACTCGCCCACCGCGTCCCACAGCCGGGCCAGCGCGTCGAACTTGCGGGCCATCGCGTTGTCGCCGCCCGCGGTGTTCTCGATGAACACCGGCACCGCGAAGCCGCCCTCGTCCTGCTGGCGCTCCACGAACTTGCGCCAGTTGTCGACGCCGACGGCCGGGTCCTCGTCCTTCGTGACGTGCCCGCCGTGCACCACCAGCCCGATCGCGCCGACCGCCTTCGCGGCCTCCGCGTGCTGGACCACGAGCTTCCGGGAGGGGATGCGGATGCGGTTGTTCGGCGAGGCCACGTTCACGACGTACGGCGAGTGGACCACCGTGGCGACCTCCGCGGCCGCGAGGGCCTCGGCGTGCGGGTGCGGCTGCGGCTTCTTCCACCCCTGCGGGTCGGCGAGGAAGAACTGGACGATCTCCGCCCCCCGCTCGGCCGCCGCGGCGAGGGGGTCGTCGTCGCGGACGTGGGCACCGATGAGCATGCCGACGAGGGTAGTGACCCCCACCGACAGTCCCGCACTCCCGCAGTCCGGCGAGCGTGCGTCGCCCGACGAGGCGCGGATCCGTCGGCGGCTCCCGGCACCCCCACCCGCGCCCACCGCGGTTCCCGGTGCCGGATCACACCGGATCCTCCACACCCGGGAAGGATCGCGGGGGCGGGGCCGGAGCGGCGGAAACGCGCTGGTAACCTCGTGTGCAACCGCTCCGACCGGTGGCCACCCGGGCCGCCGCGACGAGCCGGACCGCGGACCCCGTGTCCCGCGGCCGGCCCGATTCTGTCGGTGCGGGGTGAGAACCTCCTGCCGCGGAAGCGCCGCGGCCGTTCCAGTCCACAGGAGGTGAGTGGTTCTCATGCGTCACTACGAGCTCATGGTCATTCTCGACCCGAGCCTGGACGAGCGCACGGTGCAGCCGTCGCTGGAGACCTTCCTGAACGTCGTCCGCTCCGACGGCGGTTCGGTGGAGAAGGTCGAGGTCTGGGGCAAGCGTCGCCTCGCCTACGAGATCGCCAAGAACGCCGAGGGCATCTACGCGGTGCTCGAGGTGCAGGCGGAGCCGGCCACCGTGGCCGAGCTCGACCGCCAGCTGGGTCTCAACGAGTCCGTCCTGCGCACCAAGGTGCTGCGCAAGGAGCCCAAGAAGGCCGCGAAGGCCGCCCCCGCGCGCACGCCCGCCCCCGCCGCGAGCTGAGGAGGCCCCCATGGCCGGCGAGACTGTGATCACCGTGGTCGGCAACCTCACCGCCGACCCGGAGCTGCGGTTCACCCCCTCCGGGGCGGCCGTCGCCAACTTCACGGTGGCGTCCACGCCGCGCACCTTCGACCGCCAGTCCGGCGAGTGGAAGGACGGCGAGGCGCTGTTCCTGCGCTGCAACATCTGGCGCCAGGCCGCGGAGAACGTCGCGGAGACACTCACCCGCGGTGCGCGCGTCATCGTGCAGGGCCGGCTGCGGCAGCGGTCGTTCGAGACCCGCGAGGGTGAGAAGCGCACCGTCATCGAGATGGAGGTCGACGAGGTCGGCCCCTCGCTGCGGTACGCCACGGCCAAGGTCAACAAGGTCAGCCGCGGCGGTGGCAGCGGCGGCTTCGGCGGCGGCGGTGGCGGCGGCGGTTTCGGTGGCGGCGGCGGCCAGGGTGGCGGCGGCGGCTACGACGACCCGTGGGGTTCCGCCCCGCCGGCCGGCAGTGGCCCCGCCGCGGACGACGAGCCCCCCTTCTGACCTCGATCCACACCCCTGCGTGAGCGCGGGGACCAGTACATCCAGGAGCACCAGCAATGCCCAAGCCCGTCCTGCGCAAGCCGAAGAAGAAGGTCTGCGCGTTCTGCAAGGACAAGGCCCAGGAGATCGACTACAAGGACACCGGCCTGCTGCGGAAGTTCATCTCCGACCGCGGCAAGATCCGGGCCCGCCGCGTGACCGGCAACTGCCGGCAGCACCAGCGGGACGTCGCCGTCGCGGTGAAGAACAGCCGCGAGGTCGCCCTCCTGCCGTACACCTCGACCGCTCGTTGACCTGAGGAAGGAGTAGCACCGTGAAGCTCATCCTCACGGCCGACGTGCCGAACCTGGGCGCGCCCGGCGACATCGTCGAGGTCAAGGACGGCTACGGCCGCAACTACCTGCTCCCGCGCCAGTTCGCGATCGTCGCGACCCGGGGCGCCGAGAAGCAGGTCGAGCAGATCCGCCGCGCCCAGAAGGCCCGGCAGATCCGCGACCTGGGCCACGCCCAGGAGGTCGCCGGCTCGCTCAAGGAGCTGTCGGTCACCGTCAAGGCCAAGGCCGCGGGCGACTCCGGTCGGCTGTTCGGCTCGGTCACCTCGGCCCAGATCGTCGACGCCGTGCGCGCCGCCGGCGGCCCGGCCCTCGACCGGCACGCGGTCGAGATCGGCGAGCAGATCAAGTCGGTCGGCACCCACCCGGTGAAGGTCCGCCTGCACCCGGAGGTCACGGCCGACCTGCAGGTGGCGGTCGTCGCCGCCTGACATCCGGCATCGGCGGACCCCGGTCCGTCACGCTCCGTCACGAGGGCGGGATCGCGGTCGAGTCGACCGGGTCCCGCCCTCGCGGCGTTCTCGGGCCGCGGATCGCGCTCGGTGTCGATCGCGGAAGGGGGCTCCGGGACTGCTCGCGGCGAGCGGCGGCACACCGACCGTCCGGCGCGTGGGAACGACACGCAGAGGTTGCGCCCGCGTCGCTCGGTGACATCCCGGATGCGCCGGGTGGACGCGCGCCGGAGGGTCCCGACACGCCCGTCACGGGACGCGCCGGGCCGATCGGAAAGAAAGTTGTCCACACCGGTCACCCTACGTCTGAACTGCGGAAAGACGCACTGAGCAGGGGTTGTCCCCACGGTGTCCACAGCTCGGTGGGGAGGGCCGCCTGCCCTGTCCCCGATCCGTCCCCACGCCCTCCCCAGGGTTGTCCACACGCCGGTTTGGGCCCTGGCGCGGACTGGCCTAGCGTCACGTGCCCGGGCCGCGTGGACGATCGCCGTCCGCCCCGCAGACCGTTCGTCGCACGCCACCCGAGGGCGTGACCCCGGACGGGTCCGGGTCGGGGTGGGGCGTTCGCCGCGCGGCCGGGAGAACCGGCTGCGGATCGAACTCATGTTCGATACCATGAGGCCACGTGGTGACAGGGGGTGACGTCGGGCATGGCGGTGACGGATGACCGTCCCAATCGGCCGCGAGCCGTCCGCGAGGGCGAGGGCCGGCAGGGCGGGGACTCCGCGGGCGGGGCCGTCCCGAACCCGTTCGACCGTCAGCCCCCGCAGGACCTCACGGCCGAGCAGTCCGTGCTGGGCGGGATGCTGCTGAGCAAGGACGCGATCGCCGACGTGGTGGAGGTGCTGCGGCCGGACGACTTCTACCGGCCCGCGCACCAGACGGTCTACGACTGCATCCTCGATCTCTACGGCCGGGGCGAGCCGGCGGACGCGGTCACGGTGTCGGCGGAGCTGCAGCGCCGCGGCGAGCTGATCCGGCTCGGCGGCGCGCCGTATCTGCACACGCTGATCGCCACGGTGCCCACGGCGGCGAACGCGGCGTACTACGCCGAGATCGTCGCGGAGAAGGCCACGCTGCGGCGGCTGGTCGAGGCGGGCACGCGGATCGTGCAGCTGGGTTACCACGGGGCCGAGGGCGCGGAGGTCGAGGAGGTCGTCGACCGGGCCCAGGCGGCGATCTACGAGGTCACCGAGCGGTCCACGAGCGAGGACTACGTCCCGCTCGAGGAGCTGCTGCAGCCCACGATGGACGAGATCGACGCGATCGCCTCACGCGGTGGTGTCTCGCTGGGTGTGCCCACGGGGTTCCAGGACCTGGATGCGTGCACCAACGGGCTGCACCCGGGGCAGATGGTCGTGGTGGCGGCCCGGCCGGGTCTGGGCAAGTCCACGCTCGGGCTGGACTTCGCGCGGTCGTGCTCGATCAAGCACCAGATGACCAGCGCGGTGTTCTCGCTGGAGATGAGCAAGACCGAGATCGTGATGCGGCTGCTCTCGGCGGAGGCGCGGATCCGGCTGGCGGACATGCGGGCGGGCCGGATGAGCGACGACGACTGGACGCGGATGGCGCGGCGGATGTCGGAGATCTCCGAGGCGCCACTGTTCATCGACGACTCGCCGAACCTCACGTTGATGGAGATCCGGGCCAAGGCGCGGCGGCTCAAGCAGCGCAACGACCTGAAGCTGATCATCCTGGACTACCTGCAGCTGATGACCTCGGGCCGCAAGGTCGAGTCCCGCCAGCAGGAGGTCTCGGAGTTCTCCCGGCAGATCAAGCTCCTCGCGAAGGAGCTCGAGGTGCCGGTGGTGGCGATCAGCCAGCTGAACCGTGGCCCGGAGCAGCGCACGGACAAGCGGCCGATGATCTCGGACCTGCGTGAGTCGGGCTCGATCGAGCAGGACGCGGACATGGTCATCCTGCTGCACCGGCCGGATGCGTTCGAGCGGGACGACCCGCGTGCCGGCGAGGCCGACCTGATCCTGGCCAAGCACCGTAACGGCCCCACCAACACCATCACGGTGGCCCACCAGCTGCACTACAGCCGCTTCGCCGACCTCGCGCACGGCTGATCCCCGAGCCGCATTATGGAACCACAATGCGCGAAATCCCGGCTCAGAATCGCGTTATGGAACCATAATGCGTTCAACGTGGACCAGAAACCGCATTATGGTTCCATGATGCGGGTCAGTGGCAGGTGTGCTCGTGGCCCACGTGGGCGTGCTGCTCCAGCTGCAGGGTGCTGTGGCTGAGGCCGAAGCGCTCCCGCAGGGCGGCACCGGCGCGGTCGAGCACGGTCGCCCCGCAGCCCGTCGCGTCCTCGGCCTCCTCCGTGACCACCAGGTGCGCGGACATGGACGGCGTGCGGTCGTTGATGGCCCACACGTGCAGGTCGTGCACGTCGGCGACGCCGGGCACGGCGAGCAGCGAGCTGCGGACCTCGGCGACGTCGATCCCCGCCGGCGCGCCCTCCAGCAGCACGTGCCAGACCTCGCGCAGCAGGCCGATCGCCCGGGGCAGGATCAGCGCGGCGATGAGCAGCGAGGCGAGCGTGTCGGCGTAGGGCCAGCCGGTGGTGACGAGCACGATCGCCGCGACCATCACCCCGACCGAGCCGAGCGCGTCCCCCAGGACGTGGAGCATCGCCCCGCGCAGGTTCATGTTGCCGCGGTCCCCGCCGGCGAGGATCGCCAGCGACACGAGGTTGCCCGCGAGCCCCGCCGCACCGATGACGAGCAGCGGCAGCCCCGGGATCTCCGCGGGCTCGAACAGCCGGGCCACGCCCTCCACGGCCACCCACACCACGACGGCGACCAGCGCCACGGCGTTGAGCCCGGCCACGAGCACCTCGACCCGGCCCAGGCCGAAGGTCCGGTGGTGGCAGGCGGGCCTGGCCGCGAGCACCGACGCGACGACGGCGGCGGCGAGCGCTCCGGCGTCCGTGAGCAGGTGGCCCAGGTCCGCGAGCAGCGCGAGCGAGCCGGTGAGCAGGGCGCCGACGCCGCCGAGGACGGCGCAGGCCAGGGTCACGAGCAGGGCGGCGACCAGCCGACGGCGGTCGCTCCCCGCGCCGTGGCCGTGCCCGTGTCCGTGACCCGTTCCCATGGCCCGCACGCTACCCATGCGTGATCGCGCATGTAAAGGGGAAGGGTCCCCTCACCCCGCGCGGTGGCGATCACATCCCTGGTCCCGTCACAACCCTGTCCAAGGTCACGATTCGGTCACCTACACTGGTGGGTGGTGCACCCGGATCAACGGCGAGCGGGACGCCGTTCCCCAACCAGGCCTTCGCGAACCCGGGGGTAGCCCGAACGATGCTCAGCGACCGCGAGCGAAGCCAGTTCGCCCTGATCGAGCAGGGCCTCATGTCCGGCGATCCGCTGTTCGTGGCGCGGTGCAGCGCGCTCGGGCGGAAGGTGCGCCGGCACCGGCCACCGCAGAGCCGCACCGCCCGCCCCGCGGACCGCCGCTCGGTGCACGCCGCGGGCCTCGTGCCCACGATCCTGCTCGGCGGCGGCCTGCTGCTGCTGGTGCTCGGCGGGGCGGCGGCCGCGGTCCCCATCGTCGTGGCCGGGATCCTCATGGCCATGGCCGCGCTCGGGCTGGCCCTGACCGCGCCCCAGCGGGCGCGGCCCGACACCCCTTAGGTCACCGCCACCCCTCAGGTCAGGTGCCCGAGGAGGAGGTGGTTGGCCTCCTCCGTGCTCTGCATCGTCGCGAGGTGCCCGCCGTGGATCACCTCCAGGTGCGCCCCCGGGATGCCCGCGGCGATGGTGCGGGCGTGCGGCTCGACGGGCGTCGGCTTGTCCTCGTCCCCCGCGATCACGAGCGTCGGCGCGGTCACGGCGCCCAGCCGGTCGCGGTGGTCCCACACCTCGATGGCCTCGCAGCAGGCGATGTAGCCGTCGTCGGGGGTGTCGGAGACCCACCCGACGGCCCGCTCGACGACGTCGGGGTGCTTCTCCGCCCACTCCGGCGTGAACCACCTCTCGACGACGCCCGGCGCGATGCCCGCCGTGCCCCCGGCTCGCACGGCCTCGATGCGCTGCCGCCAGACCGAGGGGTCCGGGAAGTTCGAGGAGGTGCAGCACAGCACCAGCCGAGCGATGCGGTCCGGGTGCTCGGAGCCCAGGTACATCCCGACCATGCCGCCGAGCGAGAGCCCGCACCAGTGCACGCGGTCCGCGCCGAGCGAGTCGAGCGTGGCGAGGACGGCCTCGCCCAGGGTCCGCATCGTGTAGGGGCCGGGCGGGTTGGGCGAGGCGCCGTGTCCGAGGTGGTCCATGCGGATGACCCGGAAGTGCTCGGCGAGGGCCGGGAGGTTCGGCTCCCACATCTCGAGCGTGCTGCCGAGCGAACCGAGCATCACGAGCACGGGCCCGTCCTCGGGCCCGTCCGTCCGGGTGTGGAGCAGGTCGGTCATGGGCCCGATCCTGTCATCCGGCCCGCAGCGCGGCGACCTCCTCGGCGGTGGCCGGTTCCGTGACCCCCACCTCGTCGGCGACCTCGAGCGGCCAGCCGGTCTCGGCGCGCACCCGGTCGACGGAGACGCCCGGGTGGACGTCGGTGAGCACGAGCTCGGCCGTGGCCGGGTCGGGCCGCAGGATCCCCAGGTCGGTGACGACGGCGACCGTGCCCACCCCGCGCAGGCCCAGCTGCGCGCGGTCCAGCGGTCCGGCCAGGGCACCGGGCGCCGTCACGAAGTCCACGCGCACCACGAACGCCGACAGTCGGTGCGGCAGCAGCACGACGACCCGCCCCGCGCCGGCCGCGATCTCCGCGGCCGCGCCGACACCGGCGAGCCGTGTCGTCGGCTCGTCGTACTCGCCGAGGACGGTGGTGTTGACGTTGCCGAAGGCGTCGACCTGGTCGGCGACGAGCACGCCGACGTCGACCCGCCCGCCCTGCAGCCAGTAGGTCGTGTCGGCGACCCCCGCGGTCGCGGCGGGCACACCGTCGACGGTGCCGTCGTCGCCGAGCACGGTCAGCCCGGGCGCGTGCACGGCACGGGCGAGCCTGGCGGCGCGCCGGGCCGCGCCGCAGCCGGCCACACACACCTCGCCGTCGGCGAGCAGCCGGGCGGCGGTGACGAGCATTTGGTCGCTCACGCGCGGATCCCCTCCAGCCAGCTCGTGAAGCGGGCCCGGTCGCCGGAGACGCCCGCCCAGGAGCGCCCCACGGTGTCGTCGCACGGGTCGGCGCGCGGATCACCGTCCGGCGCGGCGGCGGGCACCACCGCGATGCGGGTGACCGTGAACGCGGGGAGGACGACCGCGCCGTGCTCGGGCTCGAGCTCGTCGACGACCTCCTCGACCGTGACGAGGGCGCGGCGGGCGGCCAGCACGGCCTCCTTGCGCAGCCCGGGCACCCCGCGGAGCTGAACGTTCCCGGCCCGGTCGGCGCGCTGCGCGTGCACCACGGCGAGATCGGGGCGCAGCGCCGGCAGCGCGGTGAGCTCGGCGCCGGTGAACGGGCAGCGGACCGTCGCAAGGTGCGTGACGGCCGCGAGATCGGTGCCGGTGTAGCCGTCCCGGACCGTCCCGAAGGGCAGGCCGGAGGCGCCCGCGACGTACCGCGCGGCCATCCCCGCCTGGGTGTGCTCCTCGATCTCGAGCGGCGCGGGCCAGCCGGTGACCAGTGCGTCCCGGATCCGGTGCAGGCCCGGGTCGAGCCGGGAGAACACGAGTTTCCGCACGCATCCCGCGCCGACGAGCTGGTCGCCGGCCGGGCCGGGTGCGGTGCCGACGAGGGTGAGGTCGCGCGGCCTTCGTCGCAGGATCGCGTGGGCGGCGGCCGCGGGGACCGACGCGCCGAGCCCTTCGAGGGCGATCTCCGCGCCGTCGTGCACCAGTGCGTCGACGGCGTCGGCCAGCGGCGAGATCGTGGCCACGGCGCGAAGTTAACGGGCGGCGGCAGGGGCGGCAACCGGACGCAGTGACCGCCGTGACCCCTGCGGTGCTGGTCACGATCGGGGGCGACGCGGACACCGACGGTGCCACCCTCGTGCCATGACCAGCGTCATCTCGCAGAACGAGGCCGCCGAGGGCGCCGGCCCCGCGGCTGCCGCCGGCACGTTCCGGATCGGCGAGGGGCCCGTGGTCCGCCGCCTGGGGTTCGGGGCGATGCGGATCACCGGGCCCGGGGTGTGGGGCCCGCCCGCCGATCCCAAGGCCGCGATCGACGTGCTGCGCCGCGCCGTCGACCTCGGCGTGAACCTCGTCGACACCGCCGACTCCTACGGCCCGGAGACCTCCGAGGAGCTGATCCGCGAGGCCCTGCACCCGTACGACGGGCTGACCATCGCCACCAAGGCGGGCCAGCTGCGGCCGGGGCCGGGGCAGTGGACGCCGTGCGGGCGGCCCGAGTACCTGCGCCAGCAGTGCGAGCTGAGCCTCCGCCGGCTCGACGTCGAGCGCATCGACCTCTTCCAGCTGCACCGCGTGGACCCGACGGTCCCGGCCGCGGACCAGTTCGGCGTGCTCGCCGAGCTCAAGGCCGAGGGCAAGATCGCCGAGGTCGGGCTGTCCGAGGTCTCCGTCGAGACGATCGAGCAGGCCCGCGGGATCGTCGAGGTCGCGACGGTGCAGAACCGCTACAACCTCGTCGACCGCGCGAGTGACGACGTCCTGCGCCACTGCACCGAGAACGGCATCGGCTTCATGCCGTGGCACCCGGTCGCGGCCGGCGCCCTCGCCGAGCCCGGAGGCGCCGTCGCCGAGATCGCCTGGGCCCACGGCGTGACCGCGCCGCAGGTCGCGCTCGCGTGGCTGCTGCAGCGCTCGTCGGTCATGCTCCCGATCCCGGGCACGGCGGACCTCGCCCACCTCGAGGACAACTGCCGCGCCGCGGAGCTCGAGCTCGATCTCGCCGAGATCGACCGCCTCGACGCGGGCCTCACCGAGCTCTGACCTACGACGCCCGCCGCTCGGCCCCGGTGGCCGCCGGGGCCGAGCGCTCGGCGGTGCGGGTGATGTTGCGGACCATGCCGCCGAAGACGATGCCGTGGAAGGGCGCGACCGACCACCAGTAGAGGTGGCCGGCGAGCCCGTGCGGCACGAAGACGGCGCGCTGGGTGTAGCGGGAGCCGCCGGGGTCGGGGCCGACGCCCATCTCCAGCCAGGCCAGGCCGGGCACCTTCATCTCGGCCCGCAGCCGGAGCAGCGTGCCCTCCTCGAGCTCCTCGACCCGCCACCAGTCCAGGGCGTCGCCGGTGTGGAGCCGGTCGGGGTCGCGCCGTCCGCGGCTCAACCCCACCCCGCCGACGAGCCGGTCCATCCACCCGCGCACCGACCAGGCGAGCGGGAACGAGTACCAGCCGCGCTCGCCGCCGATCCCGGTGACGACCCGCCACAGCTCCTCGGGCGGCGCGGAGCAGGGCTGCTCGCGGTCGTCGGTGTACACGCTGCCGCCGGACCAGTCCGGGTCGCTCGGCAGCGGGTCCGACGGCGCGCCCTCGACGGCGGCGCCCGACCAGTGGGTCTCGACCTCGCCGGACCGGATCCTCGTCAGGGCCAGCTCGACGGCCCGGTCGTAGCCGATGCGGCCCTCGGGCGGGTCCGGTACGTACTTCAGGATGTCCTGCTCGCGGCACACCACCTCGTGCACCAGCGACTCGATCAGCGGCGCCGCGATGCCCTTCGGCACCGGCGTGACGATGTTGACCCAGTGCGCCGAGAGCCGCGGCGTGAGCACCGGCACGCCGACGACCCGTCGCCGAGGCAGCCCGGCGACCGTCGCGTACCGCTGCATCATGTCCAGGTAGGTGAGCACCTCCGGGCCGCCGATGTCGAAGGTCCGGTTGACGTCCGGCGGCAGGTGGGCGGCACCGATCAGGTAGCGCAGGACGTCGCGCACCGCGATGGGCTGGATGCGGTTGTGCACCCACCGCGGCGTGAGCATCACGGGCAGCCGCTCGGTGAGGTAGCGCAGCATCTCGAAGCTCGCCGACCCCGACCCGAGGATCACCGCGGCCTGCAGCGCCGCCGTCGGCACCCCGCTGCGCAGCAGGATCTCGCCGACCTCGGCGCGCGAGGTGAGGTGCTCGGACAGCGGCCCGTCCGGGTGCAGGCCGCCCAGGTAGACGATCCGGCGCACGCCCGCGGCGCGCGCGGCCTCGGAGAGGATGAGCGCCGCCCGCCGGTCGATCGAGGAGAAGTCCCGGTCGGCCAGAGAGTGCACGAGGAAGTAGACGACGTCGACGCCCTCGCACGCCCGCCGCACGCTCTCGGCGTCGAGCAGGTCGCCCTGCACGATCTCCGCGTGCCGGGCCCACGGCACGTCGCGCAGCTTGCCGGGATCGCGGACCAGGCAGCGCACCGCGGAGCCGGCGCCGCCCTCCTCGATCAGCCGGGGGGCCAGCCGTCCGCCGATGTACCCGGTCGCACCGGTGATCAGGTATCGCACCCGCCCGATCCTCCCGCTGCCGGGCCGGATCGGCACGTCAGGCCGCGCGCCGTGGCCTCAGCCGGAGCGGCGCAGCCGGCTCTGCACCCGGCTCCACCACGACGGCACCCGGATGCGGTGCGCGGTCTCGGCGTTGGCCTCATGCGGGTCGACGGCGTTGATCGTGCGGGCCGGGGGCTCGTCGTCGCGCACGAAGGAGCGGATCGCGGCGCTGAGCACGGCGAGCAGCGGCACCGCGAGCAGGGCGCCCGGGATCCCCGCGATGACCACGCCGCCGGCCACGGCCAGCACCACCGCGAGCGGGTGCAGCCGGACGGCCCGCCCCAGCAACAGCGGCTGGAGCACGTGCCCCTCCAGCTGCTGCACGGCGATGACGACGGCCAGGATGATCACGGCGGGGATCGGTCCGTTGGCCACCAGGGCGATGAGCACCGCGACCGCGCCGCTCACCACCGCGCCGACGGTCGGCACGAACGCGCCGAGGAAGACCAGCGCCGCCAGCGGGACGACCAGTGGCACTCCGACGGCCCAGAGCCCGATGCCGATGCCGATCGCGTCGACGAAGGCCACGAGCACCGTGGCGCGGGTGTAGCCGACGAGCGTCGCGAAGGCCCGCCGTCCGGCGATGTCGACCTTCTCCCGCCGGGCGCGCGGCGCGGCCTTGAGCAGGAACGCCCAGATCCGCCGGCCGTCGTACAGGAAGAAGATCAGCGTGAAGATGGTGAGCGCGAGCCCGGCGCCGACCTCGGTGATCGTCGCGGCGGTCGTGAGGGCGCCGGACGTGAGGTTGGCCTGGTTGTCCGTGATCGCCTGCCCGATCTGCGCCGGGATGTTCCGCAGCTGCTCGGAGCTGAGGTTGAACGGCGGCCGCGCCAGGAACTGCTGGATCGACGTGAGGCTCGCGGTGAGCTGCTGCTGCAGCTGCGCGAAGCCGCCGATGAACGTGTTGACCACGAAGGACAGCAGCCCGCCGATGATGCAGAAGCCCGCGACGATCGTGATCGCCACGGCCGGCCCGCGCGGGACCCGGCGGGCGACGAGCCAGTGCACGACCGGGGCCATGAGCGCGGAGATCAGGGTCGCGATGGCCACCGGGATCACCACGACCCGGAGCTGGATCACGAGGAAGACGAGCAGGCCGGCCGCGGCGGCGATGATCAGGCCCCGCGCCGCGACCTCGGAGGTCACCCGCAACGGCGTGGGCACGTAGGAGGCCGCGTTCCGTCGGCTGCGCTGCTCGGGGACGACCGGGGACGGCGGGGGGACGGGGGTGCCCGCGGGTTCCGGGGTGCGGGGCGCCGCCTCGGGGTCGGTCCGGTTGTCGATCCCGGGGCCGGTGGCGGCCGCCCGATCGTCGGTCATCCGCGAACGGTAGCCCTTCGTCGATCGCGGCGCGGGCCGATCGGGCATGACGCCGTCGGAAGAGGCCCGCTGCTCCGTTCCGGTGGCCGGGAGTAGCAGTGTCCACCGCGTTGGCCTAGTGAGGTTACGGATCGTCGAATTACACCCGTGTAGTTGACCGCCTCCTGAGCGGGTACTGAATCATCCGAGTGAGAGCGTGGTGACGCTCCGGAGCACTCGGTGGTTGCGGTGACAGGCAGAACCGTAGTGATCTTGGGTTCGGGGCCGCCCGGGCGACACGCCGGACGACGTCGATCACGCCCGATGGTGTGGTGGCCGCCGGGGCCCGGGTCGATCTTGTCGGTACTGCCGGTACCAGCGGGGACGGGGCCGGCCGGAGCCGGCGCGGGCGCGCGGGCCCGGGCCCCGTGAAGATCGTCGGGGCGGGCCGGACGATCGCCCGCGGAGCCGTCCGTCCCGAACGGGTGAGGTCGGGGCGGAGATGCAGGTCCCGAGGTCCCGCCGGGCGCCTCGGAGGCTCCGCAAGCCCCGGCAAGGCGTCACTGAGCGTCTCGAAAGTGGCTCAGCCGGAAGCGGAGAGCGACGATCGGTGCACCGTGGCACCGCCACACCACCCGAACGGCTGGAGATGGCCCGAAAGCGGGTAACGGCTGCTTCCGACCCGTTTCCCCGAGAAGGTGACCCCGTTGTGGGTGGTGTGTGGCCGAACGGCCCTGTGGGGACAGGGCCGATGGCAGCATCGCGCGGCACACGGACGACGCGAGTTACAGAGATGACGGAGGTGCGGGGCGTGACCGACAGGGAGCGAGCCCTCGACGGGGCGGTCGGCCGGCGGAAGGCCACGGTGCGGGTGCGGGGCGTCGAGGACACCGGTCCCTTCCCGGGCCGCCACGCGAGCCGGACCGAGATCGCGGCGGAGACGCCGATCTTCCACGCCCTCACGGTCGGCGGCTGGCGCGGCCGGCAGAGCGAGCAGACCCCCCGGCAGGCCCCGGCCCGCCGGCCCGGCCGCCGCTCGGCCGAGGCGCTCGACGACTTCCGTCGCGACCCGCTGACCGCGCCGATCCCGGTGCAGGCCTACTCCACGCTGACGGCCCGCCCCGCGCCGCCCGCCCCGGCTGCTCCGGTCGCGCCGCCGGCGCCGCCCGTGCGGCAGCCGGAGCCCGCCCCGGTGTCCGCGGGCTACGACCGCGCGCCGCTCTACGCCGCGCACGTGCCGACCTACGCGCCGGCCGCCCCGGCGTACACCTCGCTGACGGACACCGGCCCGCAGGCGCTGGGCGAGCTGTCCTCGCGCACGGGCCGCCACCACCGCCGGGCCGTCGGCTCCGGGTCGGGGCACCACCACCTGGCGTACTGACGCCGGGACGCAGGACCCCGGGGCTGGGGAGCCCCGGTGAGGGAAAGAGAGAACGGACCGCGGCAGCTTCGGGCCGCGGCGGACGTCGGTCGGCTGGGGAGCGGATCGGCGTCGACCAGGGGCCGGTGGCCCGGGGTCCGGGGGAGTGACCGGATCGCGGAACCACCGGCCCTCGTCGTGTCCGCAGTACGGAACCACAACGCGTCGAAAGGGGCTCCCGAGCCGCATTATGGTTCCATAATGCGCAGAAAGGGTCCTCGGAAGCGCATTATGGTTCCATAGTGCGATTCAGGGGCCGAGCAGGGCCTCGAGGTGGTCGCCGTTGAAGAGGCGGTCGGGGTCGAGCCGGTCCCGCACGGCGAGGAAGTCCGGCAGCGCCGGGTAGGCCACCGCGACGTCGGCCGCGGTCCAGTCGTGCCGGCCGCCCCAGTGCGGCCGCCCGCCCATCCCCTCCAGCACCGAGCCGACCAGCCGGAAGAGCGGCCCGTGGTCGTCGCCGCGGTGGGTCCGCACGGTGATCCAGGCCGTGGCGCGCCCGTGGGCGGGATGCAGCCAGCCGGTCTCGGCGGGACCCGTCCGCACCTCCACCGGGCGCCGGATCTCCTGGTCCCGCGCCGTCGTCGCCGCCCCGAGCGCGCGGATCGCGTCCGCGAGCGCCTCGCGCGGCAGCGCCCACTCGGTGAATCCGCCCCGGACGGGGTGCGGGTCGGGCAGCAGCTCGTGCGGCGGCCCGGTCACCACGCCCTCCCAGCGCGGCGCCGGCCGCGAGCGCTGCGCCGACCACTGCGCCGACGCTGTGTGCCCCAGCCGCGTGACGACGCGGCCGAGCGCCTCCACCGGCCCGCCGG
Source organism: Pseudonocardia halophobica (assembly GCF_027922425.1). Taxonomy (GTDB): domain Bacteria; phylum Actinomycetota; class Actinomycetes; order Mycobacteriales; family Pseudonocardiaceae; genus Pseudonocardia; species Pseudonocardia halophobica. The sequence goes on from NZ_BSFQ01000001.1 coordinate 267,111, forward strand.
GCACGGCTTCGGGCTCCCGGTCGACGACCGGGCCGGCCCATCGCAGCAGCGCCTCGCCGCTGGGCAGGTGCAGCTCCACCGCCGCGAAGCGGTGCGCGTCGAGGGGCCCGTCGACCGCGAGGGCCTCCTCGGCCACGACCGGCTCCTCGTGCGCCTCCACCTCGGTCGCCGGCACGGTCCGCAGCTCCACCTCGGTGACGACGCCGAGGGCCCCGAGACCCGTACGCACGGCGTCCAGCTCCCCGACGTCCCCGTTCTCACCGGCCTTGCGCACCCGGCCCGTGCCGTCGACGAACCGCATCCCGACGACCTGGTCGGACAGCGAGCCGATCCCCGCGCCGCCGCCGTGGGTCCCGGTCGCGATCGCGCCGGCCACCGTCGCCAGGGGCGCGTGCGCGACGGGCGCGAGCGCCCGGCCCCGCGGCGCCAGCGCGGCCTGCACCGACGCGAGCGTGGCGCCCGCGCGGGCCCGGACCGTGTCGGAGGTGATCGCGGCGACGCCGGTGAGCGCCGAGCAGTCGACGTGCACGTCGTTGGTGAGGGTGAGGGTGCTGTCCGAGCGGCCGGAGCCGAGCGGGCGGACGGTCAGGCCACGTTCGGCGGCGCGGCGCACGGCGGCGACGACCCCCGCCTCGTCGAGCGGCCGGTCGGTGCGCCGGGGCCGGCACTGCTGCCCGCCCCACCAGTTCACCCACATCGCGTCGACGATAGGAGCCTCACGTGTGCAGCCGGGCGGCGACGGCGCGCAGGTCGGCGCGGGCGCGCTCGGCGTCGACCTTGACCGGCTCGCCGTCGTCGATCACCCGCTCCCCCGCGACCCAGACGTCCCGGACCAGCCGGGACCCGCCGGCCCAGACGAGGTTGGACAGGAGCTGGGCGTCGTCGTCGGGGTCGACGAAGGCCTGGTCGTCGAGGTCGACGTGCACGAGGTCCGCCCAGCGGCCGGGCTCCAGGACCCCGATGTCCGCCCGGTCGATCGCCTCGGCGCCGTCCCGGGTGGCCATGAGCAGCACGTCCGCGGCGGTGAGCGCGGCGGCGTCGTCCTCGCGTACCCGCGCGAAGAGGGCGGCGAGCCGGGCCTGGTGCCAGAGGTCGAGGTCGTCGCCGGAGGCCGGCCCGTCCGTGCCGAGTCCGATGCGGACACCGGCGCGCCGCAGGTCGCCGACCGGGGCGAGGCCCGCCGCGAGCTTGGCGTTGGACCCGGGACAGTGCGCCACCGCGACGCCGTGCCGCCGGTAGAGCCCGATGTCCTCCGCGGACACCTGCACGGAGTGGGCGGCGAGCACCCGCCCCCCGAGCGCGCCGACGGCCTCGAGCTGGGCCGGTACGGAACCGAACTCCTCCCGCTGCGCGAGGTCCTCCTGCCGGGACTCGGCGACGTGCACGTGCAGCAGCGCGCCGCGTTCCCGGGCCGCCTCGGCCGTCGTGGTCAGCGCCTCGGGCGGCAGCGTGTACGCGGAGTGCGGCCCGTACCCGAGCTCGACGCGCTCGTGCGGGCCGGACCGCAGCCCGCCGGCGTCGATCCGGGCCGAGACGCCGTCGCGCATCTCCTCCCAGGTGCCGAGCCGGTCCCAGCCGGGCGCGGCGATGATCCCCGGGGTGAGCAGCACCCGGGAGCCGGCGGTGAGCACGGCCTCGATCACGGCGTCGGCGACGAAGTACATCTCCACCGAGGTGGTGCAGCCGGTCCGCAGCAGCTCCACGGCACCGGCGGTCATCCCGATCCGGACGTCCTCCTCGGTGAACCGCGCCTCGGCCGGCCACATGACCTCCTGCAGCCAGGACATCAGCGGCAGGTCGCCGCCCATCCCGCGCAGCGACAGCATCGGCGTGTGGCAGTGGGTGTTGACCATGCCGGGCATGAGGAGACCGGGCAGCGCGTGCACCGGCCCGTCGAGTTCGGGGGCGTCCGCCCGGGGGCCGACGTGGGCGATCCGCCCGTCCGGCCCGACGTCGACGACGCCGTCGCGCAGCACGGGGAACCCCGCGCCGCAGGTCAGGACCACGGGCGCGGTGAAGCGTTCGCCCCCGGTGGTCACCGGCGCGGATCGAGCAGCGAGCGCAGGGACCGGAAGGGCGGGAGCCAGGCGCCGGTGTCCGGCAGGGTCTCGAGGGTCATCCGCGGCAGCGGCTCGCGGAACACGCCGTCGATGTCCTCGAGGTCGAGGAAGGAGATCGTCTCCGAGTTCAACGCGAAGTTCGCGTACTCGCGGAACCCGATCACCGTGACGTCCGTGTGCTGCTCGATCAGCTTCTCGAGCGGCTCGCGGAAGGCCCGGCCGTCGCCGGACGCCACCACGACGTGCCGGAGGTGGCCCTCCTGCTCCCGCATCTCGATGTGCCGGAGCATGTCGTCGTCGATGTCGGAGTCCTCGGTGACCTTCGGCTTGGCGAAGACCGCGAACCCGACGTTGCGCAGCGCCTCGACCCACGGCCGCACGACCTCGGTCGACCCGGGCACCACGTTCGTGAACACGCACGCCTCGGCGACGGCCTCGGGGCCCGCGAGGTCGAGCAGCCAGCGGCCGACCGCGTCGAACCGCGGGCGGAAGGCGGAGGTGGGCCGCGCGCCCAGCAGCGAGCCGAGGCTCATGTCCATGTTGGGCGCGTCCCAGACGAGCAGCACGCGCGGGAGGGGGCCGGTCGACGTCACGGGGTCCGGGTCTCCCGAGGCTGGGTGCGCATGTCCGTGACCCTATCCCGACTCCGACGCCGGTGGCGGCCCGTCACACTGACCGGGTGAGCACGAACGGAGCGGACGATCCCGCGGCGGATCCCCAGGCGACGGCGGAGCGCGTCGCGAAGGCGATGGTGCACCACGACGAGGCGATCCGCGGCGCCGGCATCCGGCTCGTCGACGTGGGGCCGGGGCGGGCGCGGACCGCGCTGACGATCGAGGAGCGGCACGTCAACGGGCACGGCATCGTGCACGGCGGCTACCTGTTCTTCCTCGCCGACGCCGCCTTCTCCTTCGCCTGCAACAGCCACGGCGTCTCGACGGTCGCGTCCGGCGGCGACGTCGCCTTCCTGCGCGCGGCCCGGGTCGGCGAGGAGCTGGAGGCCGAGGCGGTCGAGCGGGCGCTCGTCGGCAAGTCCGGGCTCTACGACGTGACGGTCCGGACCGCGGCCGGCCAGGTCGTGGCCGAGTTCCGTGGCCGGTCCCGCGCGGTGCCGCACCTGCCGGCGCCGACCCTCGACTAGCCGGCGCCTAACGCACGTACAACAGGTCCCGGATCGCCCGGCCCTCGCGCTCCGCGCGCTGCTCGAACTTCGTCAGCGGGCGCGAGTCCGGGCGGGGCAGCCACCCCTCGGGCCCGGCCGCGGGGGCGCGGTGCAGCAGCGGGCAGGCGTCGCACACCTCGCGCATCTGCAGCGCGTAGTGCTCCCAGTCCGTGGCCAGGTGCAGCCAGCCGCCCGGGCGCAGCCGGGAGGCGGCGAGCGCGACGAACCCGGGCTGGACGAGCCGGCGCTTGTGGTGCCGCCGCTTCGGCCACGGGTCCGGGAAGAAGATCCGAATGCCCTCGAGCAGGCCCTCGGGGACCGCGCGGTCGAGGAGGTCGACGGCGTCGCCGCGCAGCAGCCGCAGGTTCTCCAGCCCCGCCTCCTGCCGCAGCATGAGCAGCCGGGCGAGCCCGGGCTCGTAGACCTCGACGGCCAGGTGGTCCACCTCGGGTGCGGCGGCGGCCATCTCGGCGGTGGCGTCGCCCATCCCGGAGCCGATCTCCAGGACCACCGGCGCCGTGCGACCGAAGAGGGCCTCGGGCTCGAGCCGTTCGACCTCGGCGACGTCGCCGCCGTACTCCGGCCACCACCGGTCCCACGCGTGCTGCTGGCCCTCGCTCAGCCGGTTGCGCTGGTGGACGAACGAGGGGATGCGGTGGTGTGTGTCAGGCACCGTCGGCCGCGGGCAGGGAGACGTGCGAGGTGGCGCCGGGCAGCTTGCCGCGGACGTAGCCCGCGGTGGTGAACCCCAGGCAGACGACGACGGCGGCCGCGGAGGCCGGCCGCTTCGCCTTCACCTCGCGGATCAGCGCCCTGGGCAGCACGGTGGCGACGTAGCCGCGCTCGGTGGACAGCGCGTCGTCCGTGCCGACCAGCTTGGAGACGGCGGCCTTCGACAGCCCCTCCGCCCAGCTGCGGCGGCGCAGGTAGGACCAGTCGACCCGGTCGTCGGAGACGCGGTGGTCGACCTCGGCGCGCGGCTCGAAGAGGATCTTCACCTCGCGCCCGTCGGCCTTGTAGGCCTGCCGGGCCCGGATGCAGAGCTCGGTCTCCTCGCAGCCCAGCGGGTTCTTGCCGATCCGGCCGATGTCCTCGGCGAACCCGCCGACCCGCTTGAACACCTCGCGGCGCAGGGACATGTTGCAGCCCATGAGGTTGCGGACCTCGGCCTGCTCGGTGGGCTGGCCGGTGTAGGTGCAGCCGACGACCCAGTCGAGCTCGCCGGTCGCGTCCCGCCCGCCGGGCGCGCCCGGGAGGGTGGCGGGCCGGCCCGAGTCGTCGACGGCGGCCCGGGCCACGGGCCAGCGGGGGTGCGCCACGCCGCCGACGCCGATCACCGCCGGGTCGGCGTAGGGCGCCAGCAGGGCGCGGAGCCAGCCGGGGCGGGCGGAGGCGTCGTCGTCGAGGAACACCACGACGTCGCCCGTCGCCATCTCGACCGCGGTGTTCCGCGCGCCCGACAGGCCCTGCTTGTGCGCGTTGGGCACCACCTGCACCCGCGGGAACGCCTCGCGCGCCCGCTCGAGCAGCCCCTCGTTGTGGTCGACGACCACGATCGTCTCCACCGGCAGCACGTCCTGCGCCGCCACCGACTCGACGGCGGACACGATGTCGGCCCACCGCTTCTCGGTGTAGACGCAGACGACCACGGTCGCGGTGACCGGCGGCTCGGGTGCGGGCTCGAACAGGTTCACGGGGCGGGGTCCTCCGGGTGCGGTCCGCCGGCGGCCGACTCCTGCGGTCAGCTCTTGCGCTTGTCGGCGCGCCGGTGCTCGGACAGCAGGGTACGCAGCACCCGGGTGCCGTCCGCGAAGGTCCGCAGGTTCGTCTCGCCGAACATGCGCTGCTTCTCGACCGACGGCACCTCGGTGATCTTCAGTCCGGCGGCGGCGATGCGGCAGTTGAGCACGGTCTCGATCTCGAACCCGTCGCCCCACAGCATCGTGCCGTCCTCCGGCTGCGGTTCGCCCGGGTCCGGCAGCTCCAGCAGCGGGAGCAGGTCGGCCCAGAAGGCGTTGTAGCCGTAGCACAGGTCGGTGTACGACGTGCCGAACAGCGCGTTGGCCACGGAGTTCAGCCCGGCGTTCCCGGTGCGGCGCAGCAGGGTGATGTCGTCGCTGCCGCCGCCCGCCGCGAAGCGGGTGCCCTTGGCGAAGTCGGCGCCGGCGACGAGGGCCGAGACGAACGCGGGGATCTCCGCCGGGTCGGCCGAGCCGTCCGCGTCGAACATCACGACGACGTCGCCGGTGGCCGCGGCGAACCCGCACGCCATCGCGTTGCCCTTGCCCTTGCGGGTCTGCGTGATGCACCGCACCCAGGGCAGTGTGCGACGCGCCGTGCCGATGGTGTCGTCCGTGGAGTTGCCGTCCACGACGATGATCTCGTGCACCGCGGGGCGCACCGCCGCGATCTGCGGCAGGACGACCTCGAGGTTGCGCGCCTCGTTGCGGGTCGGCACCACGACCGTGACGGCCGGGTTGGCCGAGCGCCGCGGCGAGGGCCGCGGTCGCGGCCTCCGGATCCCGGCCGGCGGACCGGCGGGCGGCGCGAAGGGGCCGGGCGGCATCGCGCCGGGCGGCACGGCCCCGGGCGGGGGCCGGTACCCGACGGGCGGGGGCCCGTAGGGACCCGGACGCGGGCCCGGTCCGGGGTGCTGCCCGGGGCCGCCGGGCCGAGGTCCGCGGTACGGCGGCGCACCGGGCGCCCCGGGGGGCACCGGCGACGAGGCCGGACGGGCGGGCGTTACGGCGCTCACACAACCTCCAGACAGGTCCGCTCCAATCGGGACAACGAGTCACCGCGACCCCCGGTTACGGGTGATCGCGATCTCACTCGCCGGGGATCGGGTCGGTCGGGGAGCGTGACCGTGTCGTGACTCGATCCTCGTAGTCGTACGCATCCTGACGCGTCCGATCGGCGGCATGCTCAGCGGTATGTCCGAACCGACCGGTCGTCCGCCCGCGCTCGACGAACGGCTGCTCTCCGTGGCCGTCGAGCTGACCCGTCTCGGCAGGCGGGTCGACGAGCTCGGCGGCACCGTGAACGCGCTGGTCACGGAGCTGCGCGGCGGTGCGGCGGACGGCATCCCGGACGGGGCCGCGGTGGGGGCCTCGGCGGGCCCTGCGGAGGCCTCGCGACCGTCCGCCGACGCGTCGGCACCGTCCGTCCCGCCGCGCGTGTCGCGGCACTACACCACCGATCCTGTGGCCACGCTGTGGACGCCCCGGTCGGGTGTGTCGCCGTCGCCCGCGGGTGGACCGTGGGGGCCGTTCCCGCCGGGCGTCGCCATCGGTCCCCACCAGGCGTTCCAGTACGCCGCGCCGATCGGCCCGCGCCGGCCCAGCCTGGTGGAGCGGCTCCGGGGCCGGTTCTCCGGCCCCGCCCTCCTGGCGGTGACCGGTGCGGCGGTGACGCTGCTCGGTGTCGTCCTGCTGCTGGTGCTGGCCGCCTCGCGGGGCTGGTTCTCCCCGCCCGGCCGCGTGGCCGCGGGGGCCCTCCTCGGGGCCGTCCTGGTCGGGCTCGGGATGCGGCTGCACCGCCGGCCCGAGGCGCGGACCGGGGCGCTCGCGCTGGTCGGCACCGGGGTCACGGCGCTGTACCTGACGGTCGCGGCCGCCACCGCGCTGTACGGCCTCCTGCCCGCGGTCGCCGGCCTCCTCGCCGCCCTCGTCGTCGCCGCGGGCGGGGTGGCCCTGGCCGACCGCTGGCGGTCGCAGGCGCTCGCCCTGGGGTCCGTGGTCGGGGCGGCGCTGCTCGCGCCGTTCGTCGCCGACGGCCCGGGACCGCTGCTCGTCGCGCTCGTCGTGGTGCTGCAGGCCGCGGCGGTGCCGGCGGTGGTGCGCCGCGGCTGGGGCGTGCTCGCCGCGACGGCGGCCGGCGCGCCCGCGCTTACGGCTTGGTCGGCCCGTACGCCGAACCGCTCGTCCCCGCGATCGCGGCCGCGGCCGCCGCGCTGGTCGTGGGGCTCGTCCCGACGCTCCTGCTCGACCGTCCCGGCACCCGGCCGGCGCCGCTCGCCCTGGCCTGGGTCGTCGCGGCCGCTCCGCTGCCGCTGCTGGCGCTCGCGACCCGGACCGGTCCGTGGCCGGGCGCGGGGCTGGCGCTGCTCGCGGCGGTTGCCCTTCTCGCGCTGGCGATCCCGGCCGGGCGCGCCGCCGTCCGGCTCACCGCGCTGGTGGCCGGCTCGGTCGCCCTCCTGGTGGCGACCGTCGTGGCGTTCGACGGCGGCACCCTCGACGCGGTCCTGCTCGGCGAGGGCGTCGTGGTCCTGGTCGCGGCTGCGGTGCTGCGCAGCCGGGTGGGGTTGCTCGTCGGTGGCGGCTTCGCGCTGATCGGCTACCTCGGTGCGCTGGCCGGGGCGCTGCCCGACCCGACCTCGGTCCCCGCCCTGCCCGTCCCCTTCCGCGGTCTCGTACTCGCCGTCCTGGTCCTCGCCGCGGCGGTCGCGGCGCTCGTCGCCGCAGGGCGGACCGGGCTGATCAGGGCCGACGCCCGCACCGCCGTGCTCTGGGTCCCGCTGGCGCTCGTCGCGCTGCACGGCGCCACCACCACGGTGGTGACCGCGGCGCTGCTCGTGTCGCCCGACCGCACGGGCTTCCTCGCCGGGCACGCGCTCGTCACGGTGTCGTGGACGGTCGCGGCGCTGGTCCTGCTGGCCCGCGGGATCACCCGGCCGGCGCTACGGGCGGCGGGTGCGGTCCTGGTGGCGGCAGCGGTCGGCAAGCTGGTGCTGTTCGACCTGCTGGCGCTCGACGGCCTCGCCCGCGTCGCGGCCTTCCTCGGCGCCGGGCTGGTCCTGCTGGCGGCCGGACACCGCTACGCGCGGCTGGTCGCCCGCGGCACGGGGGACGGGGCCGGGAACGGGACCCGAGACCAGGAACGGCGCGAGGAGTGACGGCGTGGCCTCGCCGGCCAGCCGCAGCGCCTCCCGGCCGTCGACGTCGTGGGCGTGGAAGGCGCCCCGACCGGCCGCCGTGGTCGCCCCGAGGGTGACGAGTCCGTTGCGCCGCTGCAGGATCGTCTGCCGCACGGTCCAGCCGATCACGCCGTCGAGGTGCAGCGCGACGGTGCTGCGGCGCAGCGACCCGGCGCGCACCACGAGGTAGCCGCCGACCACGGCGTGGCCCAGCCCGCGGTAGGTGTCGAGCGCGATCGCCGCGCCGACCGGGGCGCCGACGGCGGCCAGGACCACCGCGACGAGCACCGGCCACAGCGTCCCGGTGACCACCCCCGCCGCGACGAGCACCACCACCGGCGGCGTGACGACGAGTGCCGCCCGCCGCAGCCGCCGGCGGCGCGCGGCGGGCGGGTGCGGGCGCAGCGCGGCGGCCGTGGGCGAGCGGGACTCGCCGAGGATCACCGCGGCGACGCGCTCGGCGAGCCGGCGCGGCGCGGTCGGCAGCAGGGTGCGGTGCTCGGTGCTCTCGGTGCCGCTGCCCACGAGCAGCCCGCTCGCGACGGCGTCGACACGCGCGGCCCCGGCCAGCCGCACCCCCAGCGGCTCGACGAGCTCGACGCCGGTCAGGCGCCGCTCCTCCAGCGAGATCGAGCGGGTGGTGAGCACTCCCCGCCGGACGCGCAGCGTGCCTCCCGGCTCGCGGTCCAGCCGGAACCCGCTCCACGTCTCGGCGTACACCAGGAACGCGACGACCGTGCCGGCCAGCAGGATGCCGAGCACGACCAGCACGATCCGGGCCGCCGGCGGCGCCACCCGCAGCAGCGGGCCGAGCGGGCGGTCGACCAGCGCGAGGACCACGGCCAGCACGGCGATCCCGAACAGCGGGGTGGCGGCGGTGAGCACGCCGTAGCGCAGCCACCGCGGGTCCAGCTCGGCGATGCGGCCGTCGGCGGGGCCGGCGGGCGGGCCGCCCGCGGAGCGCATCCGGTCGAGCAGCAGCGTGCGCAGCCGGTCGGCCTCCATCCGCTCGACCGGGCGCAGCCGCAGCGTCGCCTCCCCGCGGCCGCGTTGCTGGCCCGTGCCCACGCGCAGGGTGACCAGGCCGAACGCCCGCAGGACCGGGCCCGCGGCCACGTCGACGGTCCGGACGCGCTCGATCGCCATGCTGCGCGCCCGCCGGACGATCACGCCGGTGCGCAGCTCGACCCGATCGGCGGTGACCCGGTAGCGCGAGCAGCGCCACCGCGCGTAGGAGGTGGCGACGGCGAACCCGACGAGCAGCAGCGAGACCGCGAGCGTCCACAGCGCGACCGGCCCGGCGAGCTCGGGCTCGCGGGCGGCGACGACGACCACGGCCGTCGCGCCCAGGACGGCGACGGTGACGGTCGTCAGCACCCCCGCGACCGGTACACCGCGCTGGTCCAGCCCGGTCCAGCCGGCCGGGTCGGGCTCGAGGTCGGGGCTCCCGGCGAGGTCGGCGGCGAGGCCGGCGCCGGGGGGCGCGCCGGGCCTCACCGGCCCGCTCCCCCACCCCGTCGGCCCACGATCGTTTCCCCCCGGTCGCGTCGTCCCGTCCCGTCCTCGACGTTCCACTCTGACGTACCGACGGCCCGCGGGCGAGGGGCGGGGTGCGATCGGGCGGAACTCGTGCAGGTCGCGTGCGAGCGTGCGGCGGTGCCGCGCCGGACGGGCCCCGGGGAGGATCCCCCGGCGGGGGTGAGCCGCGGTGGTCGCGCGGGACGACCACGCGGCGCCGGAGGCGTCCGTTCACGCGCGTGAAGGGTTCCGCCGATCCATCCCGCGGGCCGCCCCCGGTCGGCGAGGCTGCCCGCCGTGACCACGACCGCAGCCCTGCCTCCGCTGACCCGCCGGCACGCCGAGGCGTTGCGCGCCAGGCGGACCGAGGTCGCCGCCGCACTGGCCGAAGTGGACGGACGGCACCGGGCGCGGCTGCGCGGTGATCTCGCCCTCGTCCGGCTCCGCGCGACCGCCGACCTCGCGGCCGCCCTCCGTGACCTGCGCACCCTGAGCGCCCCGTGGATCAGCGGCCCGCGCTCGTCGCTGCCGGACGTGCTGGAACCCGCGATCGGGCGCGCGACGGCCACGCTCCTCGCCCGCAGCAGGGGAGAGGCCGAGGCGGCGGTGCGGCGCGCGGCGGGCCGGATGCTCGGCCCGCTCCCGTTGCCGCCCGAGCTCGTCCCCCGGCCGTCGAGGGAAGCGGGCGCGATCACGGCGCGGCTGCCCGACCCCCCGGGGCGCGTGGGGTGGCTGGACGCGGTGGTGCGCACCGGGTCCGGCACCGCCGTCGTGCGGTTGGCGCTCGTCCTCGTCGCGGGCGCACCCGCGCTGGGGTTGTCCGTGGCGGGTGGCCGCACCCTCCTGCCGGCGGCGATCGGGCTGGCCGTGGCCGCGGTGGTGCTGCTCGCGCGGCGCCGGCGGGCGGCCGTCGAGCGCGAGGAGTGGGGGTACTGGCTCGACACGGCGCTGCGCGACGCCGAAGCCGCGACCGTGTCGGCGTTGTCCGCCTTGCTGATCGACCTCGAGCGGCGGGCCACCGAACTGCTCGACCGCACCGCCGCCGAGCGCCGCACCGCGCTCACCGCGGAGCTGAGATCGCTGGGAGGTCCCGGTGCGCGCTGAGCCGGACGGGGACGTCGACGCCCCGGTGCGGGCCGAACCCCTCGGGTACGACCCCTCCGTGCCGATCCGCGTCGCGGTCGGCGCCGACGATCTCGACACGGACGCCGACGGCCACGCCGACTCCGCGGTCCTCGCGGACGGGCCGGACCTCGTGCTGCACACCGACTTCGACGGCGACGGCCTCGCCGACCGCGTCCTCCGCCTCGGCCCGACGACGCTCCCCGCGCACCCGGTCCGTCCGTCCACCGTGGAGCCTCCGGGCGAGGTGCACTGGTGGGCGCCGTGGACCTGGTTCGCCGACCCCTGAGTGACAGCACCCGACCGGTCTAGCTACAGCCGACCGAGTTCGGATGGGTCTGGATGGGAGTCGAAATCCGTCTGATTGCGTTGTGGCATCTCGAATCGCGATGCTGCCTCATAGGACGGTGTAGATCGTGAACGGCCGCGGTGTTTGTCGCCGAGGTCGGCGCAACCCCGTTGCCGTAGCGCACCATGCCGCCCAGACCTTCCGGCGCGGCGAAGGGATGACCGGCAGCGGGCCTTGACCCCGGTTCATGGACACAGGGGTGGGATTACGCGGCTGCCGGGACGGTAGCTGCGTGGGCCTTCTCGTAGCCGTTCGGGGTCTGGTAGCGGCACCAGGAGTGCCGGCGTCGGGTGTTGTAGCGGGTCAGCCAGCGGAACAGCTCGCGCCGGCAGGTGGGCTCGTCGGGCCAGGTCGAGGCGTCTTGGAGGACCTCCCGTTTGACGGTGGCGTTGAACGACTCGGCCAGGGCGTTGTCGGTGCTCGACCCGACCGCGCCCACGGACTGGGTCACCCCGAGCTCGTCGCAGAGCCGGGCGTAGACACGGGAGGTGTAGACCGACCCGTGGTCGGAGTGGAAGATCGCCCCGCCGAGGCTGCCGCGGGTCGCGGCGGCGCGCAGGGCGTCTTCGACCAGCTCAATGCGCATGTGGTCGGCGACCGCCCACCCGGTCAGACATCCCATGGCGTAGCGGTGTCAAGCGGCGGCGGTGAAGCGGTGGGCCCAGGCGGTGGTCTCGTCGTAGGTGGTTCGGGTCTTGAGGCAGCCGTGCAGGATCCCGACGAGCCGGTTCCCGAGCTGGCGTAGGGCGGCGTGGTGACCGACTTTGCGGGCTCGGAGCTGGTCGTAGTAGGCGCGGGCGCCTGGTGAGTTCGTGAGCGCGTAGAAGGCCCATTGGTGGACGGCGTCGCCGAGGCGTTTGTTGCGGGCGTAGCGGGCCAGCACGACGGTGCGCCGTCCGGAGGCGCGGGTGATCGGTGAGGTTCCGGCGTAGTTCTTGCGGGCTTTCGCGTCGCGGTAGCGGTGCGGGTCGTCTCCGAACTCGGCGAGCACCCGGGCCCCGAGGATCGCACCGAGGCCGGGTTGGCTGGTGTAGATCTCAGCGTCCGGGTGCCGGCCAAAACCCTCGCCCAGCACCGCCTCCAGCGGCGGGAGCTGGGCGATGATCCCGGCCAGCAGCCGGATCTGAGTGCCCGCGACGACTGCGTAGGCCGACTCCAACGCCGCCGGCTGGCGCAGCGCCGGGGCCCGCAGCGCGGTCTGGATCAGCTCGGCGCGGGCCTCGACATCACGCCGTCGGGCCCTCTTCAAGATCGCAGCGATCTTCGACCGTGACAGCCGGGCCGCCCGGTCCGGGTCCCCGGCTCGCTCGATCAGCTCGAGGGCGTCGGGGTCGGTGAGCTCCAGGCGGCCCGCCGTGATCACGTCCAGGGCGGCGGGGAAGTACTCCCGCAACGCCTGCCGCAGCCGCTGAGCATGTCGGGTGCGGTCCCAAACCAGACTCTGGTGCGTGCGGGCGATCATCTTCAGGCCCTCGACCTGCGCGGAGTCCCCGGCCACCGGGCGGTGATGGGCCCGGTCGAGGCGCACGATCTCGGCCAGCACGTGGGCGTCGCCCGGGTCGGACTTTGCTCCCGAGGTGGAGTGCCGTTCCCGATAGCGGGCCGCCGACAGCGGGTTGATCGCGAACACCTCATACCCGGCTGCGACCAGCGCCGCGACCCACGGACCGCGGTCGGTCTCGATCCCGACCACCACAGCCCCGGCCGCGAACATCCCGGTCTCCGGGTCGACGTCGGCGTCGTCGAGGTGCTCGGCGATCATCTCGTGCAGCCGGGTCATCCCGGCCATGCCGTCGCCCAGCCGGGCCCGGCCCAGACGCCTCCCGGTGTCGTCGAGCAACTCGACGTCGTGGTGATCCTCGGCTCAGTCATCACCCACGAACACCGTCATCCGGCCTCCCGCGCACTCCATCAGCAACAACGGCAGCGAGAGGAGACCACTGCGCTCTAATGGTCAAGTGCTCACCCACCACACGTCGCACGCGGGGGCACGTCATCCCATCAGCAGTCTCAGTCCCTCACGACCAGCGGGCGCACGGTCTGACCGTAGAGCTCGACGCTCGGAGGTCGGGAGTGCTGACCCGCTGGCCGCTACCGGAGCCAAGCCTGGCACAACCAAGCCCGACAGGACCCATTAGATGTCGGGAACAGCAGTCGATGACCGTGGCCAGGTAGAGATTGCCGCCGTCGGCCAGCGGCAGGTAGGTGATGTCCCCGACGTAGACGCGGTTCGGCGCCTCGGCGGTGAAGTCGCGCCCGAGCAGGTCGGGCACCGCGCCCTCGGCGGGCTCGGGGATCGTGGTGCGGACCTTGCGGCGTCGGCGGTAGCCGTGGATGCCGTGCGCGCATGATTCGGGCGATCCGCTTGTGGTTGACCCGCCGCTGCGGTGGCGCTTCGTCGCCCCGCTCGGCGGTGATCCTGGGCCGCCCGCAGGTGCTGTCCGCGGCGTGCACCGTGCGGATCCGCTGCGCGAGCGTGGCATCGGCAGCGGCGCGCGCGGCCCGGGCCGCCGCGGTGGCCTTCCAGGCGTAGAACGAGGAACGTCGCACGTCGAGCAGGGCGCACAACCGCTTCACGCTCCAGCCGGGGCTGCAGGTGCCGGAGTGGTCGGCGACGAACTGGAAGCGGTTCACCAGTTCGTCTCCCCGGCGAAATACTTGGCCGCCGCGCGCAGGATCTCCCGCTCGGTGACGAGCTTGGCCTTCTCCGCCTGCAACGCGGCGTTCTCGGCCTCCAGCCGTGCCAGTCGCTGCTCCGCGGTCTCCGGCTCACCGGTATCGGACCCGGCGCCACCGGCACATGGTCGATGCGAGGAGCGGGGTGTGAGCGGGCTACGGGCCGCGGTGCCGTCCGCGGCGGTCTTGCGGCCGGTGCCGAGCCGCTCGAGCCACATCCGAAGGGTGCCCCGCTCGATGCCCAGGTCCTCGGCGATGCCGCGCACCGTCGCGCCCGGCGTGGACTCGTACAACTCCACGGCCTGCCGACAGAACTCGTCGGAGTAGTTCTTGCGGGCCATGGTCGTGGGTCATCTCGCTTCGCCCGCAATGCGGGGATCAGCGTGTCCATGAACCGGGGTCAGGGCACCACCTCGCCAGTCTCCTTGCTGATTCAGCGCCTCTGCCAGACCCAGGCCGATTCACCACCGACGCCCAAAACGCCAACTCCGGGCCCAGGTGATCACCGCACCGGACCCAATGCGGGCCTCGGTCCCGCGGTCAACGCCCGGTGATGATGATCGCCACCGCGGCCCGGCTGCGACCCACCGCCACGGATGTGCACGTGTTCACCATGCTGACCACCCTGCGGGCGCCGGCCCGGCGGATCCGGATGCTGCGGGGGAAACCGACGCCCACGAGCGGGCGATCCGCGCGATCGTGCGCGCCTGGCGCCCGGACCTGCTCGCGATCTCCGGGGTCGGGCCCATCGTCGCCGCGGTCGTGCTCGCCGCCTGGTCGCACGCGACGAGCTTCTCCATCCGCCGTGTGGAGACCCCCGAGCAGACAGCAGGTCGCGACCAGGTGGTCAGGGCGCGTTCGGCGCGGCGGCGCCGCTCGAGGAGCCAGTCCGGGAAGTACGAGCCGTTGCGCAGCTTCGGAATACCCACGTCGATCGTGCCGGCGCGGGTGTCGAAGTCGCGGTGCCGGTAGCCGTTGCCGGTGTTCGTGCGGGACTCGGAGCGTTCGCCGTAGCCGGCGCCGCACTCCGCGTCGGCCACGGCGGACATCAGCGTGTGGATGAAGGTCGTCAACATCTGCCGCAGCAGGACGCTCCGATGGATCGTCAACCCGTGAGCGGCGGGTTTTCGAGCTGTCGGTAGAGCTGTCCGGTGATGTAGTGCTTGAGGCAGCGTTTGATCTCGTGGTCGGTCTTGCCCTTGGCGCGGCGGCGTTCGGCGAGGTCCCGGGTGGTCGGGTCGTAGCGCAACCGGGATAACGCGACGGTGCTCAAGGCGCGGTTGAGTTGGCGGTCGCCGGCGCGGTTGAGCCGATACCGGTCGGTCTTGCCCGAGCTGGCCGGGATGGGGGGCGGTGCCGGTGGCCGGGTGCGGAGTTCGGCGACTTGCGCGTCGACCCTCGACCAAGGCCCCTACACCTTCGTCACCGCCGACGCGCTCGTGCTCAAGGTCCGCGAGGGCGGGCGAGTGGTCAACGTCCATGCCCTGCTCGCCACCGGGGTCAACGCCAGGGGCACCGACAGACCCTCGGGCTGCAGGTTCCTGGAGGGATGACTCAGGCGAACGTGAACTTCGGGGCCTCGTCTCGACGAAGCGCCGCCATTCAATGCCTGAGGACCGCCAAGTCTCGTCGTCCCATGAGTGCGCCGGCCAGTGGCTCACACCTGTCACGCTTCGGCTGGCCGTCCTTCCTGATCTCCTATATATTGGAAGAGGAACTCGGTGAGCGAAATGAGTAGGTGAAGTTTGCAGAGCTTCTCAGACATGATACGCCCGGCGGATCCAGAACAATTCTTTCGAGAGGTTCTCAATCGACGTCCCTGGTACCAGCCTGCGCAGTCGTCGGATCGCTTCAGTAGACTCGTCGATTGGGCTACAGTCGACAATATCCTTATCCGTCCTGATCTCGATTTTCCTCAGGTGAAGTTTGCAAGTGATGGGCGCATCTTTTCGGCGGGACTGCTGGACCAGCAGAAGGAAGCGCGAACCCCTGAGGCGTTTCATGAGGAGTTGCGCTCCGGATCGACCCTGATTATCGACTCGTTCGAGAAGTTGCATAGGCCTGTCGCAGACGTGTGTCGCTTCACTGCAGCCTTTCTGCATGCCGACGTTGACGCGAACTTGTTCGCTAGCACGACAACCAATGCGGGTTTCGCAACACATTGGGACGACCACGACGTTTTCGTGTTGCAAGTACAAGGGTCGAAGTTGTGGCGGATTTACGAGCCGACGCGACGATCGCCCCTCGACCGAGATGTAGAAGTAAATCGTCCCCCGGCCGCCACGGCGAGGTTCAGCGAGCTACTCCTCCGCCAAGGCGACTTGTTGTACCTGCCACGGGGATATTGGCACAATGTGCAGTGCCCCGAAGGGGAGCAGAGCTTGCATCTAACCCTTAGTGCCCGTTTCGCGAATGGATTAGACTTCCTGCAGTGGCTAATCGACCGGTTGCGGGCCTTCGAAGAGCTCCGAGCCGACATCACTACCTCTTTCGGCGACACAGTTTACCTAGCTAGGGTCTGGGAGATTGTTTCGGACGCCCTCGCCGACAAGAAGCTGCTGCAGGATTTCCGGGAATTCAAAGACAACCAGAGTCCCCCATTCTCGCTTGCTCGACAGCCTGAAGACGGTCTAGATACTCCGATTCGAGCGCTGACTTCGAGACGTCAGTCCTTCACATGGCTTGCACCGCGGGCTCGGATTGTCCCGACCGTGACCTCAGTGAAGGTCATCACCAACATGCAAATGCTGACGTTCTCAGTGCGGGCCCTGCCTATCCTTTTAGGGTTGACAGGTAGACAGTGGTGGCGACTGGATAGCTTGCTCGATCTCGGAAAGAATGCGGGAGCCAGCGAAGAAGACGTTGTGCAGATGCTCCGTGCGTTGCTTGAAGTTGGGGTCGTAGGCATGCTAGCCTCCGACGAGGTGGGGTTCGCCCACTAATGATCCCATTCAAAAAGGAAGGGCGACGCGAGCATGAGAGCGGATCCCCAGCCTGCGGGCCAGAATGTTGACCAGGAACAGGCAGACGGGCTGGCAGCACCGCTGCTGATCGCGGTAAGTGCGATCCGATTGCCTGTTGTCGACGAACAGGGAGAAACCATCGGGAACGGTAAGAACCGCTCAGCGCATAGGTAGGCGGCTTTCCGTCCTCCTCGAATCGGGTTGTCAGCTCTGGCTACAGCGTCCGCGCTCGGAAGAAACGCGAATATGGAGAAGTCGGTCGGTATGGCCGGGCGATCAGTGCAGCTCCTCAGAGATTCTTCCCGGGTAGACTGCGTCCGGCAAGATCGGTCGTGAAGTCCTCGATCCGGTCGGCGAGGTCAATCCCATCTCGTGAGCGGCGGTACCGTGCATTCGCTAGCTGCCCGCGAACAATCTGCAGTCGGGGTCTTAGCCAGTCTACCCTCCTGCTGTTAGATAGAGATAGAATCGGTTCCAACGCGCTTGCGGCTCCGGATAGGTCGCCGAGCGCCAATCGTGCTGTCGACACGTCAACTCGCGCTACGGCTTCATTTCCATAAGCACGCTCCTCTATCGGCCCTTGTTCATATAGGGCTATTGCGCGCATTGCATGCGATTCTGCATTAAGCGGCTCTCGAATCAAGTTGAGCGCAGTCGCCGCATAGTACTCTTGTTTGGCCTCGGTACAGCTGAACATACCTCTGACACGCTCGGACAAGCCGTCTGAGCCGTCGGCACGCTCTCGCTCGGCCGCACCGAGCCGGAGCGCGTGAAGGGTGCCTTCGCGATCTCCATCGGCGGCTAAAGCGAGCCCGCGAAGGCTGTGCAACCGCAGCCGCGCACCAGGATTCGCTGCGATCGAGAGGCCTGACTCAGCCAGTCTGGCCGACTCACGTGGTCGGTCTGCAGTAAAGGCAGCGAAGGATTGGGCTCCCCTCACCCACGCTTGCAAGCTTGAGTCTCCGATAATCTGACCGTACGCCCACGCAGCGCGAAATTGCTCGCTCGCCGCTTCCTTGAATCCAAAGTTGTTGCTGGCGTCGCCCAGTAGGCAGCTCAACTTGCCGACCGCGAAATATAGATCATTCGTTTGGCGCGGGTACTGCCTTCTCTCCAGTAACCGATAGGCTCTGTCTCGGAGTCGTATCATTTCACCGAAGGCCGGGACCGGATCTGCGTGGAGGAAGACGCGAGCAATTCTGTCGACCTCGTCGTTCAATTCAGTGATAGTAAGATCTTCCACGTGACTTACCTCGGCCTTCTCCACGTGCCTGCTCGAGTCCTCTGCCGCTGCCATAACGAGGTTGCGCAGGGTTTTGTCGCCACTTCTATTCACCGGTCGAGCCTCGTCTAGTCCGGATTCAGTTCGGCGAGCTTGAGGAGCGCCTGCACCCGGCGCCTTCTCACCGAGTATGGTTCTCTCGATCCCCTGTATTAAGGATAGATCATCAGCTGAAAAGTGCTGTCGGTCCTGTGTATCGACCAAATCGCTGATCTCGGCCTTGAGGACGCTTGCGATTATGAGAAGGGTAGACACGGTTGGCTTGCTTCCACCCGAAGGCCAATTCTCGTAGTCACTGATCCGTTTGCCAGAGATTCTCGCGGCGGGATCCGCCAGCGCGTCGTTGCAGCGGTCAGCTAGTTCATCTTGCGAGAATCCGTTAGCGTGACGGAACGCTGCGCGAGGACGCAGGTACCATCGCCGGCTCATCTCGATCGAGATATCACGTACTGAGAATCCTTGGTTGAGCATCTGACGGCGGAGCTCTTCGCGTTCGCGCTTGGATCCAAGATTTCGAAGCTTCGGACTCATATCGAACTCCGTCCCAAGTCTAGTCGCCTTGCCGCCTAGTAGCTCACTGTAGAGACTCGACGAGGCATCCGAGGGACATGATCTCCCCTGATGCCGGAGAAACTATCCGGAACAGAGACATCGCTGCAGGTCAACGGCGTGCGAGCACTCGGAGAGTTGGGCACATAGAAGGACGGGCGTCAGCCGGGCCATTGCCGCAAGACTGTGGTGGTTTGGTGAACCCGGTCGCAGCGGGTGGCTTGAAGGAGCGTGCCAGGATGGACTCGTCACGTAAGGCTTCCCAGCGGTGCATGGATCTGGCAGGCCTCGGCATAGCCGCAGGCGCGGCGGTTGTGGGGGCATGGACTGGCCTCGACTTTGCAGCCCTCATGGGGCTTGGAGGAGCATTGGCGACGATCCTCGGTGGCTGGATTCGGGTTACGAGGAGAGGACGAGTCTGACGGCCGTCCAGAAGATCTCCGGTTCCGGTCCTCACGGGCCAAGGTGCCGGTCGAGGAACGCGCTGATCGTCGGCTTCAGCTCCTCCGCCCCGGTGAGCGGCGCCCACTGCCCGGCGCCCGGCAGCTCCACCCGTTCCCAGTCCGGCCGGGCCTCGCCGAGCACGTCGACCAGCGCGCGCACCGGCTCGAGCGGGTCCGGCGAGTGGATCAGCAGCGTGGGGGCCTCGGCCGTCGCGACCTCGGCCAGCGTGAGCCCGGGGTCGGTCACCGCGTCGAACTCGGCGAGCCGGTGCCGGAGCCCCTTCACCACGGAGGCCTGGCGCTCGGCCGGGAGCGCGTCCCAGTGGCCCGGCCCGAGCCAGTGGTCGGTGAGCTCGCGCGCCGCCTCGTCCGGCCGCCCGGCCGCGATGCCCTCCGCCAGCCGGTCCCGGGAGGCGCACACGGCGTCGAACAGGTCGTCGTGGCCCGCGCGGGCGAGCAGCGCGAACGGCGTCGGCTCGACGAGGACCAGGGCCCGGACCCGCTCGCCCAGCTCGACGGCGGCCCGCATCGCGACGGCCCCGCCGAAGGAGTGCCCGACCAGCCCCAGCCGTTCCGTGCTGCCCGCGGTCACCGCGTGCACGAGCCGGACCTGGTCGGTCAGCGTCTGCGGCCGGAAGCCCGGCCAGGGCGGGGTGGCGCCGTGCCCGTGCAGGTCCAGCGTGAGCACCCGGTAGCGGTCCAGCAGCGCGTCCGCGAGCGGGTCCCACACCCGGCGTCCGCCGGCGATCGAGCCGAGCAGCACCACGGGCGGGCCCGCCCCCACCCGGTCCACGTCCACGTCGACGACGCCGCGTCGCACCAGCACCATCCGATTCGTCCCCCCGGGCCGGAGAGTCGGCGCGGGGGGAGCCGGCGTTAGCCCCGGGAGGACGAGATCAACAACTCACGGAGCCGCGCGACGAGCGCGTCGACGCCGACGTCGCCGGTCAGCGGGGCGCCGGTGAGCGTGCGCAGGTACAGCCCGTCGCCGACGAGCTGGATGAGCCAGGACAGCACCGGGTCCGGGACCTCGGTGCGCAGCGCGGCGAGGCCGTGCGCGTCGACGTCCGCGAGGGCGCGGCGGGTCGCCTCGCCGGTGGCACTGCCGTCGGCGATGCGCAGGGCGGCGAGGTAGGTGCGGGTCAGCCCGACCGGCGAGGCCGCGCCGGGCACGGAGGTCTGCAGGTAGTAGGCCACGGCGCCGTCGGGGTCCGCGCGCATGTGCGCGACGTCGGCGGCGCTGCGTTCGCGCAGCCGCTCCAGCAGGCCCTCGGCGAGCGCCTCCTTGGACCCGAAGTGGTAGAGCAGGCCGCCCTTGGAGACCTCGGCCGCCGAGGCGACGGCATCGAGCGTGGCGCTCGCCGGACCCTGCTCGATGAGCAGCGTCTCGTAGGCGTCCAGGACGCGGTCGCGGGCGCTCGGCACATCCGGACCCTACCGACCTGCTCGCCCGGTGAGGCCGCTCACCAGCGGAATGTGCGGCTGGACCCGCCCGTTGGAGCTACTGTACCGTCCGGACGGTAAAGCTGTACCGTCCGGACGGTACAGCTGCGTCCCCGCCCCCGATACGCGCCCCCGGGCGCCGCCGGCCCATGCAAGGACCCCGTACGCCATGACCGCCACCCGGCTCTCCCCGCCGACCTCCACCCGTTCCCCGCTGCAGATCCCGGCCCGCGCCGGTGTGCGCGAGTGGCTCGCGCTCGCCGTGCTCTTCCTCCCGACGCTGCTGGTCGCCGTCGACAACACCGTGCTCGGCTTCGCCCTGCCGGCGATCAGTCGCACGCTCCGCCCGGACGCGACGACCCTGCTGTGGATCGTCGACGTCTACCCGCTCGTCCTGGCCGGGCTGCTGATCGCGATGGGCGGGCTCGGTGACCGCATCGGGCGTCGCCGGCTGCTGCTCGTCGGGATCGCCGGCTTCGGCGCGGTGTCCCTGCTGGCCGCCTTCGCGACGGACGGGGCGCACCTCGTGGCCGCGCGCGCCGCTTTGGGCTTCTTCGGCGCGATGCTGATGCCCTCGGTGCTGGCGATCCTGCGCACGATCTTCGCCGACCGCACCCAGCGGCGGCTCGCGCTCGCGATCTGGGCGACCGGCTTCGCCGCCGGCGCGGCGCTCGGCCCGATCGTCGGCGGGCTGCTGCTCGAACACTTCTGGTGGGGCGCGGTCTTCCTGGTCAACGTGCCGGTCGCGGTGCTGGTGCTGGTCGCCGCCCCGCTGGTGCTGCCCGAGTCCCGGATGGCGAACCCCGGCCGTCCGGACCTCGGCGGGGTCGTGCTGTCGATGCTGGCCGCGGCGCCCGCCGTGCTCGCGATCCACACGATCGGCGAGCACGGCTTCAGCGTCGCGTCGGTGATCGAGCTGGCCGTCGCGGGCGCGGCCGGCGCGCTGTTCGTCAGGCGCTGCCGGGACCTGCCCGGTCGCGGCCGCCGGCCGCTGATCGACCTGGACCTGTTCGCGTCGCCGGTCGTGCGGGTGTCGGTGCTGGCCAACGCGACCACGATGTTCGCCCTCACCGGGCTGCTGTTCTTCGCCGCGCAGTACCTGCAGCTGGTGCTGGGCCGCTCGCCGCTGGAGGCCGGCCTCGTGCTGGTCCCGGGGATGGTCGCGACGATCCTCGCCGGGCTCGGGGCCGCGGCCCTGGCCCGGCGCTTCCCGCTGCGGGCGCTGGTGCCGGCGGGCCTCGGGCTCGCGGCCGCGGGCTACGTGCTCTGCACGCGCCTCGGCGTCGGCTCCGCCGGGACACTGCTGCTGGTCGCCGCGGTGCTCATCGGCGCGGGCATCGGTCTGTCCGAGACGATCACGAACGACGCGATCCTCGCCGCCGCCCCCGCCGACCGGGCCGGGTCGGCCTCGGCGGTCAGCGAGACCGCGTACGAGCTCGGTGCGGTGCTGGGCACCGCGGTCCTGGGCAGCGTGCTGAGCGCGGTCTACCGGGCGGCGGTCGAGGTGCCGGCCGACGCGGCGCCGGGTGTGGCGCTCGGCGCCGCGGCGTCCGACACCGCGCGGCAGACGCTGGGTGGTGCCGTCGACGTCGCCGCCGGCCTGCCCGCTCCGGCCGCGGACGCGCTGCTCGGCTCGGCGCGGGAGGCCTTCGCCCTCGGCGTCGACGTCACCGCCGGGGTCGGCACGGCCGCGCTGCTGCTCGTCGCGCTCACCGTGGTGCTGGGCCTCCGCCGTCGCTGACCGCGTCCTCGGCGAGGCGGGCGGCGAGCCGCGCCACCGCCTCCCGGACCTCGTCGGGACGCAGCACGGTGAACCGCCGGGCGAGGCCGGCGAGGGCGCGCGCCATCCCGTCCGCGTCCTCGGCCCGGGTCCGGAGGAGCGTGCCGTCGGGGTGGGCCTCGACGGAGCCGAGCCAGGCCGGCCACCGTCGGGCAACCTCCGCGGGCGGACCGTGCACCAGGACCTCCACCTCGAGCCGGTAGGGCACCTCCGCCAGCCCGGCGACGACGTGGGCCACCGGGTCGAACCCCTCCGGCGCGGCGAACCCGGCCCCGGTCGGTGCCACCCGCGCGACCCGGTCCAGCCGGAAGGTCCGCACTGCCCCGCGACGATGGTCGTGACCCGTCACGTACCACCGTCCGGAGTGGAAGACGAGGCCGTAGGGGTCCAGCTCGCGGGTGCTCTCCTCGCCGCGCCAGGAGCGGTAGTCCAGCCGCACCCGGCGCCGGTCCCGCACCGCCTCGCCGAGGCCGAGCAGGACATCGGCCGCGGGGGCGGCCCCGTCGCGGGCGGCAATGGTGAAGCCGAGCGCCCCGGCGACGGCGGCGACCCGGTCGCGCAGCTCGGCGGGCAGCACCCGCTCCACCTTCGCCCGCGCGCTCGCCACCGCCGGGGCCGCGGCGTGCATCCCGGTGCGTTCGGCCGCGAGCAGCCCGAGCACCACGGCGACGGCCTCGTCGCCGGACAGCATGAGCGGCGGCAGCTTGTAGCCGGGCAGGAGGCGGTAGCCGCCGTACCGCCCGCGCTCCGCCACCACCGGCACGCCGAGCCCCTCCAGGGCGGCGACGTACCGGCGGACCGTGCGGACGTCGACCTCCAGGCGGTCCGCCAGCTCCGGGCCGGTCAGCCCCGGCCGGGCCTGGAGGAGCTCCAGCAGGGCGAGCACGCGACCGGCCGACATCCCGTCAGTAAACAGGACCGGATCAGCCCTGATTCGCCCTTACCGTTCTTCCCATGACGACATACGTACTGGTTCCGGGGTTCTGGTTGGGGGCGTGGGCGTGGGACGCGGTGGCCGCGGAGCTGCGCGTCGCGGGCCACGAGGTGCATCCGGTGGATCTCGGGCACGAGCCGGACGCGACCGCGGAGAGCCACGTCGACGACGTGCTGCAGGTCCTGGAGAAGGTCGGCCCGGCGGTGCTCGTGGGGCACAGCGGCGGCGGCCCGGTCTGCGCGGCCGCGGCCGAGCGGGCCCGGGACCGGGTCACGCGGCTCGTGTTCGTCGACACCGGCCCGCTCCCGGACGACGTGCCGCAGGTCGACTTCAACCCGCCGGAGGCGCAGGAGTGGATCCGTGCCCGCATCGCCGATCACGGCGGGGTGCAGCCGATGCCCACCTGCGCCGAGTTCGCGCAGCTGGGCACGAGCACCGCGGGGCTCGACGACGAGACCTTCGCCGAGCTGCACGCCCGCGCGCTCGCCGAGCCCGCCGGGGTGGTCCTCACCGGCGCCCGGCGCGGCACACCGGACCCGACGCTGCCGAAGACGGTCGTGGCGTGCAGCTTCACGCAGGCCCAGGCCCGTGAGCTGATCGCGGCCGGGGTGCCGGCCTTCGCGGAGATGGCCGGGCCGGAGTGGTCCTTCGCCGAGCTCCCGACGGGGCACTGGCCGATGCTCAGCGAGCCGGCGGCGCTGGCCCGGCTGCTGGCCGGGCTCGGCGACCCGGCCTGACCGGGCTCGGTCGGTACGCGGCCCGAGCGGGCCCCGCCGGTACCCCGCTCGTCCCGCGGGCAAACGCCGTTCGGCGCATTCCCTCGTCGTACCCGGAGGCCCGTCCGGCGCGTCGCGCCGCCGCGGGCGTACCCGGTCCGCACCATGTCCGTTGAGCCTCGGGTCGGGTGAAGTCAACGAGCTGTTCCGCGCCACCGACGCCGCGGCCGGCGAGTGCGAGGAGGTCGGACCGTGTCCCTGGACGCCGTGAGCGCGTACACCCTGGTCGTGGGCGACGAGGACGGGCCGGCCGACGTGCAGGTCTTCTCGACGGCCGAGGCCGCCTGGCGCGCGCTCGACGCGGAGATCCGCCTGCGGTGCGGCATGCGGCCGCGCCCGCGGCGGGTCACCGACCCCGAGGCGGCGGCCCGGCTGGCCGACGCCTGGCGCGCGGGCGAGCCCGAGACCCGCTTCTGGCAGGTGCAGGCGCACCGGCTCCCGATCCTGCTCCCGGCGATCGCCGGCACCCCGTCCCGGCCGTCGGGTCGCCCGTCGCGCGCGGGTGCGTTGCGCAGCGCCTGAAGAGGACGGGAATTGCTGTTCCGTCGGGCATGGTTGCGCATTTCGAATTCGTAAGCCCTGAGCCCGATTTCACACGTGCGTCATGACGGCGTCGCACCGCTGAACCACGGCGCCGGCGGCCGGCCGCCGCGCGCACGTCCCGGACGTGCCCGGATCCTCCGCGAATGCGGTGGTGAGCGCATTTGTCAGCACAAACTGTATCGATTCCATGATCGGTGTTGTGAGTCAATCGACAGTTCGCATCGATGTGTGGAACAGGGTCTGCCCGGTAACCTCTGTAGTCATCTTTCCCCGTTACGAGCCTCGTCCCGACCAGGCGAGGCTCTGCCAGCATTCCCCGGCCGGGGAACGGGGGCCGGCCAGGCTAGGAGACTCACATGACCGCAGCGACCGTCCCAGGGATCGACGATGCGCCCACGACCAATGCGCGCCTGCTGTCATGGGTGCGTGAGATCGCGGAGCTGACCGCGCCGGAGGCCGTCGTCTGGTGCGACGGGTCCGAGGCCGAGTGGGACCGCATGACGAGCCGCCTCGTCGAGGCCGGCACCTTCGTCAAGCTGAACGAGGAGAAGAAGCCCAACAGCTTCTACGCCGCCTCCGACCCGGACGACGTCGCGCGGGTCGAGGAGCGCACCTTCATCTGTTCGGCCACGGAGGAGGGCGCGGGTCCCACCAACAACTGGGCCGACCCCACGGAGATGCGCGAGACGCTGCGGGGGCTCTTCCGCGGTTGCATGCGCGGCCGCACGATGTACGTCATCCCGTTCTGCATGGGCCCGCTCGACGCCGAGGAGCCGATGCTGGGCGTCGAGATCACCGACTCCGAGTACGTCGTGGTCTCGATGAAGATCATGACCCGGATGGGCGCCTCGGTGCTGCCGCTGCTGGACGGCCCCGCAGGCGAGAAGTTCGTCCCGGCGGTGCACTCGGTCGGTGCGCCCCTCGAGCCGGGGCAGAAGGACGTGCCCTGGCCCTGCAACGACACGAAGTACATCACCCACTTCCCGGAGACCCGGGAGATCTGGTCCTTCGGCTCCGGCTACGGCGGCAACGCGCTGCTGGGCAAGAAGTGCTACGCGCTGCGGATCGCCTCCGCGATCGCGCACGACGAGGGCTGGCTCGCCGAGCACATGCTGATCCTCAAGCTGATCAGCCCGGAGGAGAAGTCCTACTACGTCGCGGCGGCCTTCCCGTCGGCCTGCGGCAAGACCAACCTGGCGATGCTGCAGCCGACCGTCCCGGGCTGGCGCGCCGAGACCGTCGGGGACGACATCGCCTGGATGCGCTTCGGCGAGAACGGCCGGCTGTACGCGGTCAACCCCGAGTTCGGCTTCTTCGGCGTCGCGCCGGGCACGAACTGGAAGACCAACCCGAACGCGATGCGCACCATCGAGGCCGGGAACGCGATCTTCACCAACGTCGCGCTCACGGACGACGGCGACGTCTGGTGGGAGGGCCTGGAGGGCGACCCCCAGCACCTCAAGGACTGGAAGGGCAACGACTGGACGCCCGGGTCCGAGTCGGACGCCGCGCACCCGAACTCCCGCTACACCGTGCCGATCTCGCAGTGCCCGGTCGTGGCGCCGGAGTGGCAGGACCCGCAGGGCGTGCCGATCTCGGCGATCCTGTTCGGCGGCCGGCGCAAGACCACGGTCCCGCTGGTGACCGAGGCCCGCGACTGGCAGCACGGCACCTTCATGGGCGCCACGATGTCGTCGGAGAAGACCGCGGCCGCGACGGGCGGGCTCGGTCAGGTGCGCCGTGACCCGATGGCCATGCTGCCGTTCCTCGGCTACAACGTCGGCGACTACTTCCAGCACTGGGTGAACGTCGGCAAGGACGCGGACGCGAGCAAGCTGCCGCGGATCTTCTACGTCAACTGGTTCCGCCGCGGCGAGGACGGCCGCTTCCTGTGGCCGGGCTTCGGCGAGAACAGCCGCGTGCTGAAGTGGGTCATCGAGCGGATCGAGGGCAAGGCCGCGGCGGCCGAGACCCCGATCGGCTACGTGCCCACGCCGGACCAGATGGACCTCGAGGGCGTCGACGCCACCGCCGAGGACGTCGCGGCCGCGCTCGCCGTCGACCCCGAGGAGTGGAAGCAGGAGATCCCGCTCATCGAGGAGTGGTTCGCCAAGGTCGGCCACAAGCTGCCGACGTCGATGCGCGACGAGCTCGAGAACCTCAAGCAGCGCCTCGGCCTCTGACCCGAGCCGTACGGACGGCCCGCCCCGGATCTCCGGGGCGGGCCGTTCCGCGTTCCGCGGCGGTCCCGTCCGGGTGCCGTGATCGCCGCCCCCGGCGCGTGATCCGGCGATCTCCGCAGGACCGACCTAGGATGCGCGCGTCCGAGGCCGGTTCCTGGCGCAAGGCCGAGGCGCAGGCTGATCGTCGTCGATCGAATCGGGGAGTCATGGCCGCACACGAAGGCCGGTCCGGGTTCCGCTGGAGCCCGTGGAACCTGCTGCTCCTGGTCCCGCTGCTGATGCTCGTCACGCCGTGGTTCAACAGCACGGACCCGGTGGTGTTCGGGATGCCGTTCTTCTACTGGTCGCAGTTCCTGTGGGTGCCGGTGGGCGTCGTCTGCGTGCTCGTCGTCTACCTGCGGACGAAGGGCGACGGTGAGTACGCACCCGACGTCGACGATCGGGTGGACGACCTCGACGAGGGGGCGCGGCGATGATCCAGTGGGTGGAGCTGTCCGTCTTCGTCGTCCTCTTCCTCGTGGTGACGGTGATGGGCTTCATCGCCTCGCGCTGGCAGCGGGGCGGCGGGCTCGACCATCTCGACGAGTGGGGCCTGGGCGGCCGCAAGTTCGGCTCGTGGATCACCTGGTTCCTCGTCGGCGGTGACCTCTACACGGCCTACACCTTCGTCGCGGTGCCCGCGCTGATGTTCGGGGCCGGGGCGATGGGCTTCTTCGCGCTGCCCTACACCGTGATCCTGTACCCGATCGTCTTCCTGCCGGTGCTGCGGCTGTGGTCGGTCTCCCGGGTGCACGGCTACGTCACCCCGGCGGACTTCGTGCGCGGCCGTTACGGCAGCTCGCTACTGGCCTTCCTCGTGGCGGTCACCGGCATCGTCGCCACGATGCCCTACATCGCGCTGCAGCTCGTGGGCCTCGAGGCGGTGCTGCGGACGATGGGGCTCAACGGCACCGGCATCGCCGGGCACCTGCCGCTGCTGGTCGCGTTCGTGATCCTGGCGGTCTACACGTACCAGTCCGGGCTGCGGGCGCCGGCGCTGATCGCGTTCGTCAAGGACATCCTGATCTACCTGGTCATCCTCGTGGCCGTGATCTACCTGCCCGCCAAGTTCGGCGGCTGGTCGGACATCTTCGGCGCGGCCTCGGACAAGCTGGCCCAGCCGAGCCCGGCGACCGGCAAGCCGGCGGGCTCGATCCTGCTGACCGGCAACAACCAGCTGCAGTACATCACCCTGGCGCTGGGGTCGGCGCTCGCGCTGTTCCTCTACCCGCACTCGCTCACCGGCGTGCTCGCCTCGCGCGGGCGGGACGTGCTCAAGCGGAACATGGTGGCGCTGCCGGCGTACTCGCTGCTGCTCGGGCTGCTGGCGCTGCTCGGCTACGTCGCGATCGCCGCGGGCTCCAAGCCGATCACGAACAACGCGACCGGGCGCCCGGACACCAACACGATCATCCCCGTGCTGTTCGACGGCCAGTTCCCGGACTGGTTCGCGGGCGTCGCCTTCGCGGCCATCGGAATCGGGGCGCTGGTGCCGGCGGCGATCATGTCGATCGCGGCCGCCAACCTGTGGACGCGCAACATCTACAAGGAGTACATCCACCGCTCCGCGACGCCCTCCCAGGAGGCGCGGCAGGCCAAGCTGGCCTCGCTCGTCGTCAAGTTCGGGGCCGTGGCGTTCGTGCTGTTCGTCGACCCGCAGTTCTCGATCGACCTGCAGCTGATCGGCGGGGTGATCATCCTGCAGACGCTGCCGGCCGTGGCGATCGCGCTCTACACCCGCTGGCTGCACCGCTGGGCGCTGGTGGCGGGCTGGCTCGTCGGCATGGCGTACGGGATGTACCTGCTCTACCTCATCCCGAACCCGGCGACGGGCAGGGCGCACTTCGGCGGCTCCGCGCTGACCCTGGACAAGCTGACCGTCTTCGGCTGGCACCCGTTCGCCGGCTCCCAGGTGCAGATCTACGTGGGCTTCGTGGCGCTGATCCTCAACCTGGTGGTGGCCGTCGTCGTGTCCGCGGTGCTGCACGCGATGAAGGTCGGCAACGGCGCCGACGCCACACAGGGCCCGGACTACCACGCCGACGAGCACTCGAAGCGGCTCAAGCCGGTCGCGGACGTGCTGACGCACTGACGCCGACCGTGAGGTGAACGCCCGACGCCCGGTCGGGCGAGCGCGGTGTGCTCGTGCGGCCGAACGAGCGCACCGCGTGACCGGGTCGTCCCGTACGTGTTGCAGCACCACGCCACCGGGGTGGAACATCGGGGCCGCCTGAGCGATACCCCCGGTGACCGCCGGGAACGGCGGTGGCGGGAGGTGAGTGATGGCGGAGATCCGACGTGTGGTCCGCCACCTGCACACGGCGGGTACCGGGCGGGACGGTGAGCCGGAGGAGGAGCCCGTGGCGGAGGGTGCCGACGACGCCGATCCGCGCGCGGGCGCGCCGCGGGAGGGCGGCGGGCTGGGCGACCTCGTCGAGCGGTTGGCCGAACGCGCCGCCGACGAGGCGGAGTCCGTCGCTCCCGCAGGTGGCCCGGCCGGGCCGCCCCCGGCCGACGCGGCCACGCTCGCCGCGGCCGAGCAGGTCCGGGCCCGGATGCAGGCGGGCGCCGCCCCGGCCGGGCTGCGCCGGCTCGCCGAGGCCCTCGCCGGGGCCGAGGCCGCGACGGTGACGGACGCCGTCGCGCCGGTCGTGCCGCGGCAGCGCACCGCGTCCGAGAGCCCGGCACCGCTCACGGACGTCGTCGCGGCCGTCCGCACCGAGTCCTTCCTGGTCCTCGAGGGTCACCGCCCGACCGAGATCGCGGCGGCCGTCGACGGTCTCGCGCGGGCCGGTCTGCGGGTCGCCGTGACCGCGGCCGACCTGGCCAGGCTCGACGCGGTCGCCCCGACCGTCGACCGGCTGCCGGCCCTCACCGGACCCGAGCAGCGCGAGCTGCGGCTGCTCCTCGCCACGGCCACCCCGGCCCGGCGGGACCACGCCGCACGCGAGATCCCGCCGCCGCCCGCGTTCCCACCGGTCGACGAGATCCGGGCCCTCTGCGCCAACGCCGCCGGGGCTGCGCGGGCGCGCACCGGCGCACCGGACCTGCTGCGGGACGTCCTCACCACGCTCGACGAGCCGCGGCTCGCGGCCGTCGCCGGCGTCGCCCGTGCGGTGCGTGCCGCCCTCGACGCCCTCGGCCCGCGCGAGGACTCCTGGGTGTGGCCGCTGCTCCCCGACCTCGTGCACTCGCGCCACCGGCCGGTGTTCGACGCGTTGCGGTCGGCCTCCGCCGCAGCCCTCACCCTCGCCGACCGCTCGCGGGACCTCCCGCTCGTCACGCTCGCGGGCGCGCTGCCCCCGCACGCCCACGAGCTGCTCGTCGACTACCGCGAGTACCTCGACTCGGGCGGCCGCGCGCGGCGGCGCTTCCGCAACGGCGTGCAGCGGGAGGTGCAGCCGGTCCTCGACCTGATCCGGGTGGGCGGGCAGGTCCCCGCCGACGCCCGGTCGGTGCACGCCGCCGTGCTGCACGTCGAGCTCGCGGGCCGGCTCACCGCCGTCGACGAGGGGTGCCGCGCGCTGGGCCTCCCGACCCCCGACGACGTCGGCGACCTGCGCGCGCTCGTCACCGGGCTGGACCTGGTCGACGAGGCGGCGCGGGCGGTCGGCCAGCTGCGTCACGACGTCCTGTTCCTGCACCCCACCTCGCCCGTCGCCGTGCCGGACCTCGCCGCCGCCGAGCGCGTGGCCGCCGGCATCCTCGACGTCGCCGAGCACGGGTCCGCCCCCGAGGCGGCCGCCCGGCTCGACGCGATCGCGGACGGGCTCGCCGGCGACGCCCCGCTCGCGGAGCTGGTCGAAGGGCACCGCGCGGCCGTGGAGGCCCTGCGCGCGCGCGACGATCAGGCCTACGAGGTCGCCCTCGCCGCCCTCGCACCGGCCCGGCGGGCGGCCGCCGACCAGGCCCGCTGCGACGAGCTGCTGGCCCGGCTCCGCGCCGAGGACCCGGAGGCGGCGCGGGCCTACGCCGACGGGCGCGGGTTCGTGTGGAGCGTGCCGTTGGAGTCGCTGCTGTCCCGGCTGCCGGCCGACGACGTGCTCGACGCCGTCGTGGTGCTCGACGCCGCCGAGCTCTCCGTCGAGCGGTTGCTGGTGGCCGCGGCGGCCCCGCGGCTGCTCGCGGTCGCCGACGCGCACCCCGCCGACGCCGGGCCGACCGTCCTCGGGGCGCTGCAGCGGGCCGAGGCCCCGGTCGTCGCCCCGCCGCGCCCGCCGGACCCCGGGGGTCGGGTGGTGCGCCTCCCCACGGCCCGCCGCCCCGAGGCGCCGCGGCGGGAGCAGGCGGGGGCCTGAGGGCCGCCGGCTCTTCCTCGGACGCGCGCGTGCCGGCTTTCGGCGCACGGGGGCGGACGTCGCGGTGGCCGGCTCGGAGAGTGCTCGGCCGCAGATCGGCGTGGCCCGTGCGCGACGGGATCCGAGCGGTCCTCAGCCCGCGGCGCGGACGGCCGAGCGGATGCGGTCGAGCAGCACGAACGGGTCGTCGGCCGAGGGTTCCTGGCGCTCCCAGCGCTCGCCCGAGACCGTCGGGATGTAGAGCACCCACCGGCCGCTGTCGCGCTCGTTGCGCAGCTGCGCGAGCGGGGTCGACGACCACACCGCACCCAGCTCGGGGAACGCCGGCGGGCGGCGGTCGAGGATCGTGACGTGGTCGCCCACGGTCGTGTACGCGATCCGGCGGTGCTCGCGCTCCTCGGCGGACAGGCAGTCCGCACACCAGTCGGACAACCGGGTACGGATCTCCTCGGGCACCCCCATGCCCGCAGATGATGACGTTTGCCGGCCCGCCGGGGAAGGACCACGCCCCGGATGTTCTCCGCCGGTTACCAGCCCGGCCCGCAGGCGGCCCCGCCGGAGGCACTGCGGCACGCCCGCTCGGCCGTCCCAGACCCGCCAGTGCACCGCGCACACCCGGTCGGCCGCCGCACACCCGTCACAGCACCGCGGCACACCCGCCGGTTGCCCCCGCCACGCACTCCCCGCCACGCACTCCCCGCCACGCACTCCCCGCCACGCACTCCCCGCCGGGTACGCCGGGTCGGAGAGGGTGGGGCCTCCGGGGCGTGTCCGGGAGGCACCTGCGGAGGTACGGTCGCGGCCATGGGAGATCACGCGGTGAGCCGCTTCGGGCACGTGGAGCTGGAGGACATGCCCGAGGACCTGCGGGAACGGATCGGTGCGATCGCCGAGAAGTCCGGGTTCGTGCCCAACGTCTTCCGCGCCCTGGCGAAGCGCCCCCGCGAGCTGCGCGCCTTCCTCGACTACCACGACGCCCTCATGGACTCGGACGACGGCCTGAGCAAGGCGGAGCGCGAGCTGATCGTGGTGGCGACGTCGGGCGCCAACCACTGCACCTACTGCGTGGTGGCGCACGGCGCGATCCTGCGCATCCGCGCGAAGGACCCCGAGATCGCGGACCGGGTCGCGACCAACCCCTACGCGGTGGAGCTGAGCCGGCGCGAGCGGGCCATCGTGGACCTCGCGCTGCTGATCGCCACCGACTCCGCCGCGCTCACCGACGCCGAGCTCGACGACGCCCGCGCCGCCGGCCTCACGGACGACGAGATCTGGGACGTCGGCGCCATCACCGCCCTCTTCGCCCTCTCGAACCGTATGGCCCACCTGACGGCGCTGCGGCCCAACCCGGAGTTCTTCCTGATGGGCCGCCTGCCCCGCTGATCGACCGCCGGCCGTCACTCGCACCCGGTGCCGTCCTTGTCGGCGTCGAGGCCGTAGATGTCGCTGCCGGTGACCCGCACCGGCCCGCGGACGTACGAGGGGCCGTTGCCGCTGCCGCCCTCGCAGTCCACGTCGGAGTCGACGGGCACGCAGCCGGAGTAGTTCGGGTCGCAGTTCGACGCGGCCCGGGCGGCCGCCGTGGTGGTCCGGACCGGCGGGCGGGTCGTCGGGGCGGCCGCGCGCACCACGGTGGTCCGCGGGGCCGGCGGACGGGTGGCGGTGGCGTGCGTCGTGTGCGGGACCGTCGCGGGGGCGACCACGACCGCGGCGGTGGTCGTCGGCGGCGGAGTGGTCGTCGTGGTCGTGGTGGTGGCCGCCGGGCGGGTCGTGGTCGGCGCGGCGGCGAGCGACACCGGGGTGGCGGACGACGAGCCGCAGCCTGCGAGCAGGGCGGCGAGGAGTGCGGGGAGACCGACGGCGACGGCGGTGCGGGAGCGGATCACGAACCGTTGGTCGGTGGGGACGGTCCGCGTGCAACCGCATCCGGACGATCTTCGTCAGGACTGACGAGGACGGGCACCGACCGCGGCCGGGGTGGCCACGGGATCAGGACGAACGGGTCACGAATGGCTCACGAGCGCACGGCGGCGGCGTCGATCGCGAGGTCGCGGAGCAGCCAGCGGTCGAGGACGGCGGCGTAGGTGCCGTCGGCGATCAGCGAGGCCAGCGCGGCGCGGACGGCCGGGACCGCACGGTTGTCCACGATCATGCCGGCCGTGCCCTCGCCGTACGGGGTGCCGGGCAGCGCCAGCTTCCCCTTCCCGAGGACGACGGCGTGACCGGCGGCCGGGGCGTCGGCGACGAAGGCCTCGAGCTGGTCCGCCAGCAGGCGCCGGGTGGCGTCCTCGGCCCCGCCGACCGGCACGATCTCGATCTCCGGCCGCCGGTTGTCCGTGCAGTGCAGGTTCTCCTCGGTGACCGCCGCGTGCTGCGCCGACCCGGCGACGACGCCGATGCGGTGCCCGCAGAGCGTGGTCGGCTCGACGCGGTCCGGGTTGCCGGGCGGCGTGACGATCGCGGTGCGGGCCTCGAGCCACGGCAGCACGCTGCCGCCCAGCGGGGCCTCGGGCACCGGGACCGGCAGGATCCCGACGTCGTGCCGGGCGCCGACGAGCGCCCGCGGCAGCGCCGTCGCGGAGACCCCGTCGGACAACGACCGCAGGCCGAGCCGGGCGGCCAGCGCGGCGCCGAGCTCCTCCTCGGCCCCGCTCGCCGGCCGGGCCACGCCGGGCACGGCGACGCGCAGCGTCCCGCCCTGCAGCGCCGGCGGGAGCATCGCGGCGAGCGCCGGATCGGCGGCCACCTCGGGCAGCGGCTGCTGGACGACGCCGACGGGCGGCGCGGGGGTGGTCGCGCAACCGACGCCGCCCACGAGCACCGCCCCGGCCGCCAGTACGGCCGCGACGAGCCGGGTCAGTCCTCGGGTGCGCACCCCACGATCGTGTCATCCCGCCAGGTCTGCGCCCGATTCGGGTGCTTCGCCCGCTTCCGCGGCGCCCGTTCCGGCGCCGCGGCGCACCGGCCCCAGCGCACCTGACCCAGCGCACGGGGCCCAGCGCACCGGGCCCAGCGCACCGGACCCAGCGCACCGGCCCCAGCGCACCGGCCCCAGCGCACCGGCCCCAGCGCACCGGCCCCAGCAGCCGTCGCGGCTACAGCACCTTCGACAGGAACGCCTTCGTCCGCTCGTGCTGCGGGTTGCCGAGCACCTCCCGCGGTGCGCCCTGCTCGACGATCACGCCCTCGTCCATGAACACCAGGGCGTCGCCGACCTCGCGGGCGAAGCCCATCTCGTGCGTGACCACGACCATCGTCATGCCCTCGCGCGCGAGCCCGCGCATGACGTCGAGCACCTCGCCGACGAGCTCGGGGTCGAGTGCCGAGGTCGGCTCGTCGAACAGCATCAGCCGCGGCGACATGGCGAGCGCCCGCGCGATGGCGACGCGCTGCTGCTGCCCGCCGGAGAGCTGCGACGGGTAGTTGTCCCGCCGGTCCGCCAGTCCCACCCGGTCGAGCAGCTCGACGGCCCGCGCCTTCGCCGCGGCCTTGTCCTGGCGGCGCACGACGACCGGCGCCTCCATGACGTTCTCGATCGCCGTCTTGTGCGGGAAGAGGTTGAACCGCTGGAACACCATGCCGATGTCCCGCCGCTGGTGCGCGACCTCGGACTCGCGCATCTCGTAGAGCTTCCCGCCGCGTTCCCGGTAGCCGACGAGGTGCCCGTCGACCCGCAGCCGCCCGGAGTCGATCCGCTCCAGGTGGTTGATGCAGCGCAGCAGCGTGGACTTGCCGGAGCCCGACGGTCCGATCACGCAGCTCACCTCGCCGGGCTGCACGACGAGGTCCACCCCGCGCAGCACCTGCGTGGGGCCGAAGCTCTTGTGGATGCCGAGGGCCTCGACCATGGGCGTCACGCGGGGGCCTCCTCCGGCGTCCGGCGCAGGAACCCGAACAGCGACGGGCCGGGCGGCCCGGTCTGCAGCCCGCGCCCGTAGCGCCGCTCGATGAAGCCCTGCCCGACGGAGAGGATCGACGTCAGCGCCAGGTACCAGATCGCCGCGACGATGAGCAGCGGGATCGTCTGGAAATTGACCGAGTAGATCCGCTGCACGGACGTGAGCAGCTCGAAGTACCCGATCACGACGACGAGCGAGGACGTCTTCAGCATCGAGATCGTCTCGTTGCCCGTCGGCGGGATGATCACCCGCATCGCCTGCGGCAGCACGATGCGGCGCAGCGTCTGGGCGCGGGACATGCCCAGGGCGCCCGCCGCCTCGGTCTGGCCGTGCTCGACCGAGGCGATGCCGCCGCGCACGATCTCGGCCATGTACGCGGCCTCGTTGAGCCCGAGGCCGAGCAGGCAGGCCGCGAACTGGTTGATCAGCTGGTTGGTGTCGAAGGAGACGAATTCCGGCCCGAACGGGATCCCCAGCGACAGCCGCGGGTAGAGCGCCGACAGGAAGTTCCAGAACAGCAGCTGCGCGATCAGCGGCGTGCCGCGGAACACCCAGATGTAGAGCGCGGCGACCGAGCTGAGGATCCAGTTCGGCGACAGCCGCATCACGGCGAGCAGGACGCCGCCGACGATGCCGATCACCATGGACAGCACCGTCAGGACCAGCGTGTTCTTCAGCCCGTTGAGCACGGGCGGCGAGAACAGGTAGTCCCCGACGACGGGCCAGCCGAAGCCGTCGTTGGTCAGGATCGTGTGGACGAGCATGGCGGCAAGCACCGCCAGGACGGCCACGGCGACCCACCGCCCCGGGTGCCGGACCGGGACGGCGTTCATGGGCTCGGGACGGCCCGGCGGAGCTGACATCGGGCCGCTCAGGCGTTGATCTGCGACGTCGGGATGGCCCCGTTGCCGACGTTCCACTTGTCGAGGATGGCCTTGTAGGTGCCGTCGTCCATCAGCGCCTGGATCGCGCCCTGGACCGCCTGCGGGAACTCGGCCTGCCCCTTCTTGAGGACGACGCCGTAGGGCGCGGTGTCGTACGGCTCGCCGACGACCTCGACGGCCTTGTTCGTGGTGGTCACGGCGTAGGCGGCGACCGGGGAGTCGGCGAGCATGCCGACGATGCGCGACGAGGTCAGGGCGAGCGTGACGTCCGTCTGCTGCTGCAGCTCGGTCACCTGGATCGCCGGCTTGCCCTGGGAGGTGCACTCCTGGCTGCGGGTCACGACCTCCTCGGCCTGCGTGGTGCCGGCCTGGACGCCGATCGCCTTGCCGCAGAGGTCGTCGGGGTTCAGTCCGTCCGGGTTGCCCGCCTTCACGGCCAGGCTGGTGCCGGCGGTGAAGTAGCTGACCATGTCGACGGTCGCGGTGCGCTCGGGCGTGATCGAGAAGGACGACATGCCGGCCTCGTACCGGGCGCCGTCGATGCCGGGGATGATCCCGGAGAACTGGCTGTTCTGGAACTCGGCCTGCAGCCCCAGCTTCTGCGCGATCGCCGTGCCGAGGTCCACGTCCATCCCGATGATGGTGCGGCCGTCGGTGTCGGTGAACTCGTTGGGCGGGTAGGAGGCGTCCGTGCCGAAGACGAGCTTGCCGTCGGCGGAGACGGAGGCGGGGACCTTGGCGGCGAGGGCGTCGTCCTTCGCGGCCGCCGGGACGGCCGGGGCGGAGCTCGCGCCGGCGCCACCGCCGCCGGAGCCGTCGCCGCTGGAGCCGCACCCGGCCAGGACGACGGCGAGGGCCGCCGCGGCCAGCGCGGCGGGGATCGTTCGGTTTCGGGCGGACACGCCGGCACCTCCTCTTCGGTCCGCGCGGGCGGCGCGGTCGTCGGGATGCTGCCACCTGGCTGCCGGAAGGACATCCCGGAACGATCGTCCGTTACCCGACGGACACATGGTTGGCCGCCGCGGATCGCGGGAACCAGGACATATCACCGGGCGTTGACGGTGTGGAACGGACGGTGGACGACACCGGACACGACGGGAGGAAGCGCATGGCGGGCTTGTTCAAGAAGCTCGGCGCGCTGGCGGGTGCCGCGGAGGCGGCGCGCCGCTACGCGAAGAAGAACCCGGACAAGGCCGGGAA
This sequence comes from Pseudonocardia halophobica, assembly GCF_027922425.1. Taxonomy (GTDB): domain Bacteria; phylum Actinomycetota; class Actinomycetes; order Mycobacteriales; family Pseudonocardiaceae; genus Pseudonocardia; species Pseudonocardia halophobica. Next base: position 304,129 of record NZ_BSFQ01000001.1, read on the forward strand.
GTTCGTCGACCAGGCCGCCCAGTTCGTCGACAAGCAGACGAAGGGCAAGTACTCGGGGCAGATCCACGGCGCCGCGCAGAAGGCCAAGGGTGCCGCCGGCATCCACGGCCAGCAGGGCCGGGGCCCCCAGCAGGGCTACGGCCAGCAGGGCTACGGCCAGCAGGGGCAGCCGGGCTACGGCCAGCAGGGCTACGGGCAGCAGGGTCCGACCGACCCGCCCACCGCCCCCTACCGCGGCTGACACCCGCGACGCGCACGCGCGGCCCGGTCATCTCGTCGAGGTGACCGGGCCGTCGTCGTTCCCGGCGGTGATCGTTCCGAGGCCCGAGGATCGGACGCCGAACGGAGCCGTGGCCCCACGCACGGCCCGCCGCCCGATCCTGTGGGATCTCGCGGTCCCCCCGCCGGCGCGAGCCGTGCCACTATCACCTCAGAGGACGTCCGGCGCGGGGCGGCCCACACACCCGAGTGGTCCGCCGCCGGCCGTCCGTCGGCCCGCGGGCGGTGTGCCACAGCACGGACCCCGCGTGTCGTGAGCACGAGGAGGAACGCGTGTCCCGTCCACAGAGCTGGGTCCCGACCGATCCCCGATCCGCACCGACCCGCGAGCACGTCCTGTCCGGACTGCACGGCACCGACGAGGGCGGCGCCGAGCTCGTCCAGCTGCTGACCCCCGAGGGGCAGCGGGTGTCCGACGACCGGTTCGGTTCCTGGGCGGACGACGTCGGCGCCGAGGAGCTCAAGGGCTACTACCGCGACATGGTCCTGGTCCGCCGCGTCGACCGCGAGGGCAACGCCCTGCAGCGCCAGGGCCAGCTGGGCATCTGGGTGCCGCTGCTCGGCCAGGAGGCCGCCCAGGTGGGCGCCGGCCGCGCCGCCACCCCGCGCGACATGATCTTCCCCAGCTACCGCGAGCACGGCGTGGCCTGGTGTCGCGGGATCGACCCGACGGACCTGCTGGGCATCTTCCGCGGCACCGACCACGGCTCGTGGGACCCGATCGAGGCCCGGTTCCACCTGTACACGATCGTCATCGGCAACCAGTGCCTCAACGCCACCGGCTACGCCATGGGCCAGAAGTTCGAGGGCAAGGTCGGCGACGGGCCGGACGCCGAGGCCACGATGTGCTTCTTCGGCGACGGCGCCACCAGCCAGGGGGACGTCCACGAGGGGTTCGTGTGGGCGGCCGCCTACGATGCCCCGGTCGTCTTCTACTGCCAGAACAACCAGTGGGCGATCTCGGTGCCGCTCGAACGCCAGACCCGGGTGCCGCTCTTCCAGCGGGCGCGCGGCTACGGCTTCCCGGGCGTGCGGGTCGACGGCAACGACGTCCTCGCCTGCCTCGCCGTCACCCGCTGGGCCCTGGAGGAGTGCCGCACCGGCAACGGGCCCGTCCTGATCGAGGCGTTCACCTACCGCATGGACGCGCACACGACGTCGGACGACCCCTCGCGCTACCGGCTCGCCGACGAGCTCGAGCTGTGGAAGCTCAAGGACCCGATCGAGCGGGTGCGGGTGAACCTGGTGCGCGAGCACGGCGTGGGGCAGGACTTCTTCGACGAGGTGCAGGCAAAGTCGGACGAGCTCGCCGCCCGCTTCCGCGCCTTCTGCGTCGCGATGCCGGACCCCGGTCCGGACCGGATGTTCTCCGAGGTCTACGCCGAGCTGTCGCCCCAGTTGGCGGCGGAGAAGTCGGCGTACCTGGAGTACCACGCGTCGTTCGAGGGGGCGTGAGACGGATGACCACGATGACGCTCGCCAAGGCGCTCAACTCCGGGCTGCGCGCGGCGATGGAACTCGACCCGAAGGTCCTGGTGATGGGCGAGGACGTCGGCAAGCTCGGCGGCGTCTTCCGGGTGACGGACGGGCTGGCCAAGGACTTCGGCGAGCAGCGCGTGCTCGACACCCCGCTGTCGGAGAGCGGGATCATCGGCACCGCGGTGGGCCTCGCGATCCGCGGCTTCCGCCCGGTCTGCGAGATCCAGTTCGACGGGTTCGTGTTCCCCGGCTTCGACCAGATCGTCTCCCAGCTGGCCAAGGTGCGGTTCCGGTCGCAGGGCAAGGTGCCGATGCCCGTCGTCGTCCGGATCCCGTTCGGCGGCGGGATCGGCGCCGTGGAGCACCACAGCGAGTCGCCCGAGTCGCTGTTCGCGCACGTCGCGGGGCTCAAGGTGGTTGCCTGCTCGAACCCGGACGACGCCCACTGGATGATCCGCCAGGCCATCGCCAGCGACGACCCGGTGATCTTCTTCGAGCCCAAGCGGCGGTACTGGGAGAAGGGCGAGGTCTCGGAGACCGAGCCCGCCCCGCTGTTCTCCTCGCGGGTCGTCCGGTCGGGCGCCGACGTGACCGTGGCCTGCTACGGCCCGCTGGTGAAGACCTGCCTGGAGGCCGCGGCGGCCGCGGAGGCGGAGGGCACCGACATCGAGGTGATCGACCTGCGCTCGCTGTCCCCGCTGGACCTCGGTCCGGTGTTCGGGTCGGTGCGCCGCACCGGCCGGCTCGTGGTGGTGTCCGAGGCGCCGTCGGAGGCGTCGGTGACCTCGGAGGTCGCGGCCCGGGTGCAGGAGGAGTGCTTCCACTCGCTGGAGGCGCCGGTGCTGCGGGTGACCGGCTTCGACACCCCCTACCCGCCCTCCAAGTGCGAGGACGACTACCTGCCCGATCTCGACCGCGTGCTCGACGGCGTCGACCGCGCGCTGGGGTGGTGAGCGTGCCCGAGATCTTCCGGATGCCCGATGTCGGCGAGGGGCTGACCGAGGCCGAGATCGTGGCCTGGCAGGTCGCCCCGGGCGACCCGGTGGCGGTCAACCAGATCCTGGTCGAGATCGAGACGGCCAAGGCCGTGGTCGAGCTGCCGTCGCCCTTCGCCGGGACGGTCCACGAGCTGCTGGCCGAGCCCGGTGCGACCGTGCAGGTCGGCGAGCCGATCATCGCGATCCGGACGGCCGAGGGGGGCACACCCGAGCCGACGCCCGTGAGCGAGAGCCCGGCGGAGAGCAAGGGTGCGCTGATCGGCGAGGCCGGCGCCGACGGCCGGATCGCCACGCTCGTCGGCTACGGCCCCCGGCAGGGCGCCGCGCGGCGGCGCCCTCGGAAGGGCGTGCCCGGCGCGGCGGCCGCGGTGGCGGAGCCCGAGGTCGCCCCGGTCGTCGCCGGGGAGGAGGCGGCCGCCCAGGTCGGTCCGGCCGCCGCGGCGGCGAGCGCACCGGACCTCGACGACGGCGCCGCGGCGGGCCCGGAGTCCCTGGTCCCGCTGGCCAAGCCGCCGGTGCGCAAGCTGGCGAAGGACCTCGGCGTCGACCTGCGGGCGCTCGCCGGGTCCGGCCCGGGCGGGGTCATCACCCGGGACGACGTCCGCGCGGCGGCGTCGGCGCAGGCCGCCGGTGCCGCCGGTGCCGCCGGTGCCGCCGGTGCCGCCGGTGCCACCGGTGCCGCCGGTGCCACCGCGGCCCCGGCGGCCGAACCCGTGGCCGTACCGGCCGCAGCCGCACCCGAGTCCGTCGGCGGGGTGCGGCGCGAGCCGATCCGCGGGGTGCGCAGGGCCACGGCGGCGGCCATGGTGCAGTCCGCGTTCACGGCCCCGCACGTCACCGAGTTCCTGTCGGTCGACGTCACGGAGACCATGGCGCTGCGGGACCGGCTGCGCGCGTCGCGGCGGTTCGCCGACGTCAAGCTCACGCCGCTCGCGTTCGTCGCCAAGGCGGTGTGCCTGGCCGCGCGCCGGACCCCGGCGGTCAACGCGAGCTGGGACGAGCCGGCCGGCGAGATCGTGTACTACGACCACGTCCAGCTCGGGATCGCCGCCGCGACCCCGCGCGGCCTGCTCGTGCCGAAGATCCGGGACGCCGACCGGCTCGACCTGCACGGCCTGGCCGCCGCGCTCGGCGCGCTCACGGAGACCGCGCGGGCGGGGAAGACGGCCCCGTCGGACCTGGTCGGCGGCACGATCACGATCACGAACGTCGGGGTGTTCGGCGTCGACACCGGCACGCCGATCCTCAACCCGGGCGAGGCGGCGATCCTGGCCGTCGGCTCGATCAAGCCCGCGCCGTGGGTCGTCGACGGGGAGCTCACGGTGCGGACGGTGTGCCAGCTGGCGCTGTCCTTCGACCACCGGCTGGTCGACGGCGAGCAGGGCTCCCGCTTCCTCGCCGACGTCGGCGCCCTGCTCGAGGACCCCGCGACGGCGATGCTCTGGTGACGACCCCGTGGACGGCGCTCTCGCTCGGGAGGTGTGAGCGAGAGCGCCGTTCGCTCGGGTGATCGGGAGAAAAACGGCGGTCCCGTGCGTTGGACGGGTATGCCGTTCGTGCTGCTGTACCTGGTGGTCGAGATCGTCGCCGTGGTCGCGCTGGGCTCCTGGATCGGCGCCCTGCCGACCCTGCTGGTGCTGCTCGCGGGCTCCGTGCTGGGCCTGTGGCTCGCCCGCCGGGAGGGGCTGCGGGCCGCGCAGGCCCTCGCCGAGGCGGCCCGGAACCGGCGCGTCGCCACCTCGGAGACCACGGACGGGATGCTCGTCGCCGTCGGCGGCCTGCTGCTGTTCGTGCCCGGCCTGGTCACGGACGTGCTGGGGCTGCTGCTGGTGCTGCCGCCCACCCGGGCGCTGGTGCGCCGCCGGCTCGTCGCGTCGACCGAGCGCCGGCACCCCGGCCTGCGCACCGCGCGGATCCGCAGCGAGGGTCAGGTGATCGACGCCGAGGTCGTCGACGTCCGGCCCGGGGCGGGCACAGAGCCGCCGCGCCGCCCCGGCGGCCCCATGGTGATCGAGGGGACCGTGGTCGACGAGCGCTGAGCTGAGCGCTCGCCGGCGCGCCACCGGTGTTCTTCGGGGCTACTCGGCCTCGGAGGTCAGGAAGGCGACCGTCACGGGGCCGCCGTGGTTGTGCAGCACGGCCGCGCTGCTGCCGGTGAGCAGCAGGCCGACGGCCGCGGTGAGCATGGCCCGGGCGGTCGCCCGCAGCCCGATCCGGCGCTGTCGTCCGGGGCGCATCCGCAATTCCTGCCGGGTGCGTCGCGTCAGGCGGTGCCGTCCCCCTCGAGAACCCACGCTGTCCTCCCGTCACGAACCGAGTGACTAGTCCGAACGAGTGTCGGACCGATGGCGGGAATTGCGCTACCCGGACGCTCCGATTCACCCAATGGGACAGCAATTCGGCGGGAAAAGCGCCGATATCACGAGCCGATCAACGTCCATGTCGTCGTGCATCGCGCGGTGACGCGCACCGGCTCCGGTTCGAGCCCCAGATCGGCGACGTCCGGTCCGCCCTCGGCCCGGGCCGCCCGCATCGCCATCATCGGCGCGGCCCCGTGCTCCGGCCCCTCGCTCAGCCGCACCAGCCGGCCCAGGCTGCCGCCCAGCGCCGCCGCGTAGCCCTCGGCCCGGCGGCGGGCGTCGGCCACCGCGCGACGCTGCGCCTCCGCCAGCACCGCGTCCGGGTCGGCGAGCGACCACGCCGGTCCGGACAGCGCCGCGGGTTCCGCCCCGAGCAGCAGCGACAGCACCTCCTCGAGCACGTCCGGGTCGTCGACGCGCACCTGGATGGCCTCGCTCGCCCGGCAGTCCGACGGCTTCGACCCCTTGTACTCGGTGTGCACCGACACCCGCCGGCCGCGGACCGTGAGCCCGGGCAGCCCGAGCGCCTTCTCGGCGCCGCCGACGCGACGACCCAGCTCCTCGACGGCGGCGGTGCGGCTGCGCCCGCGCGCGTCGAACACCACGGAGAGCTCGGCGCGGTCGGCCGTGTGCTCGACCCATCCGTTGCCCTCGGTCACGATCTCCGGTGCGTTCTCGGTCACGCCCCGAGCCTCCCAGATCCCGGCCGATCACGGCGTATCCCCGAGTATCGGTCGGGCGCTAGACGGGCGCAGACGCGGCGATGGTTACCGTGATGAGGTGCTCGCCCCCCTCCGGCGTCTGCGCCGGTCGGTCCGCCGCGGTCGCTCCGACGCGCCCGGCCGTGTCGTCGACCTCCTCGGCCGCGGCGGCCTCGTCGCCTACGGCGTCGTCCATCTCGTGGTGGCCTGGCTCGCCGTGCGGATCGCGATCGGCCTGCCGAAGGGCTCGGCCGACGCCCAGGGGGCGGTCGCGGAGATCGCGACCGGTGCCGGGGCGGTCGGCCTGGTGGTGGCGGTCGTCGGGCTCGTCGCGTTCGCGGTCTGGCAGCTCACGGCCGCCGCGCTCGGCTTCCGCTGGGTCTCGGGCGGCGAGCGGGTGCGCAAGCGCGTCGGCGCGGTCGCCAAGGCGGTGACGATGCTCGGGCTGGCCGTGATCGCCGTCGCGTTCCTGCGGTCGGGCCCCCGGTCCGGCGACGCGGGCGCGCGCGACGTCGTCGCGGACCTCCTGCTGCTGCCCGGTGGCCGGCTGCTGGTGGCGGCGGTGGCCGTGGCGATCGGGATCATGGGTGTGACCATGACCTACACCGGGGTCAAGCGGACGTTCATGGGCGATCTCGACGTCCGGCGGCTCTCCCCCGCGATCCGGCGCACGATCGAGGCGGTCGGCGCGGTCGGGCACCTCGCCCGGGCGCTCGCGCTCGGCGTGGTCGGGGTGCTGGTCCTCACCGCGGCCGTGGCCTCGGACGCGCGTCGGGCCGGCGGGCTCGACGCCGCGCTGCGGGCCCTCGGCGAGACACCGCTCGGGATGTCCCTGCTCGTCGTCGTCGCGCTGGGGTTCGGGGCCTTCGGGCTGTACTGCCTGGCCGACGCGGCCTTCCGTCGAGCCTGACCTACCGGTGTCTAGCGTCTGCGCCAGACGGGCGCAGACGGACCGATCGACGACACGCCATCGCGCCGGATAGCGAAATCTAGGGTCGGCGCGAGACGCGCGGATACCGTGCGATCCATGGATCCGGTGCGCAACCCGTTCGCTCCCGGCGCAGGTCAGCGGCCCCCGGAGCTGGCGGGCCGGGACCGCGAGGTCGACGCGTTCGAGATCGTGCTGGAACGGGTCGCGCGCGGCCGCCCGGAACGCAGTCTCGTGCTCACCGGACTGCGCGGCGTCGGGAAGACGGTGCTGCTCGGCGAGCTGCGGTCGATGGCCGTCCGCGCCGGCTGGGGGTCCGGCAAGATCGAGGCCCGGCCCGACGCCGACCTCCGCCGCCCCCTCTCGGCCGCGCTGCACCGGGCGATCCGGGACCTGGCGGTGCAGCACCCGCGGCAGGAGCGCGTCGACGAGGTGCTGGGCGTGCTCAAGGCCTTCGCCCTGCGTGCCTCGCCCGACGGCGCACGGATGCGGGAGCGCTGGCAGCCCGGCATCGACGTGCCGGTGCGCAACGGCCGCGCGGACTCCGGCGACATCGAGATCGACCTGGTCGAGCTGTTCACCGAGGTCGCGGAGCTGGCCAGCGAGGTCGCCACCGGGATCGCGATCCTCATCGACGAGATGCAGGACCTGCGGCCCGACGACGTCTCCGCCCTCTGCGCGGCCTGTCACGAGCTCTCGCAGTCCCGGATGCCCCTGGTGGTGGTCGGCGCCGGCCTGCCCCACCTGCCGGCCGTGCTGTCGGCGTCGAAGTCCTACTCGGAGCGGCTGTTCAAGTACGCCCGGATCGACAAGCTGGACCGCAAGGACGCCGACTTCGCGCTCCTGGCGCCGGCCGAGCGCGAGGAGGCGGCCTTCGACGCCGAGGCCCTCGACCAGCTCTACGAGCGCTCCGGCGGTTACCCCTACTTCGTGCAGGCCTACGGCAAGGCCTCCTGGGACGCCGCGCCGACCAGCCCGATCCGGGCCGACGACGTCGCCCTGGCCGCGCCGGAGGCGGAGGCCGAGCTGGCGGTCGGGTTCTTCGGGTCGCGGTACGAACGGGCCACGCCGGCGGAGCGCGAGTACCTGCGCGCGATGGCCGAGCTGGCGGAGGGGACGGACGAGCCCGTCGTCACCTCGACGATCGCGCAGCACCTCGAGCGCAAGCCCTCGTCGCTGTCACCGGCGCGGGACAGCCTGCTGAAGAAGGGCCTGGTCTTCTCGGCCCAACGCGGCCAGATCGCCTTCACCGTGCCGCACTTCGGCCGGTACCTGCTCGCCTCCACCTGACCCAACCACTGCCCCGAACGAGTGAAGAACGTATTTCGGGGACGCAGGCGTAACGACCCGGCCGGACCGGACGAATCCTGGGGTAGCCCCGTGGCGCTGTCGGACCCCCGACCTGGCAGCTCCGCGGGGCCTCTTCGTTCCCGCCGGGCCCGTCCGGTCCGTCCGCGCCGTCCGTCACCTGCCCGAGGCGACACCGCCGGGTGACGGTGTCCGCGCTGCCCGTAGCATCACCCCGGTGCCGGACCCGAAGTTCGAGATCCAGATGCTGCACGACCGCGTCATGATCAAGATCGTGGAGTCGGCGGGCGAGCGTCGGAGCTCCTCGGGGATCGTCATCCCGGCCACGGCCCAGGTCGCCAAGCGGCTGATCTGGGGCGAGGTCTTCGGCATCGGCCAGCACGTGCGCAGTGTCAAGGTGGGCGACCGGGTCCTCTTCGCTCCCGAGGACCAGTACGAGGTGGAGGTCCAGGGCTCCAGCTACATCGTGATGCGCGAGCGCGACCTGCACGCCGTCGCGACGGAGCGCACCGAGCACGGGACCGGCCTGTACCTGTAGGGCGCGCGGCGCAGCACGGAACCGTCCCGGGGCACGCGGGACGGGTGGACATCGGTGGGGAAGGAACACGGCCTGATGCCCGAGCGGCAGCCCTCGCCCGGCGAGGTGGACGAGCAGCGCACCGGCGGCGGGGGGAACGGCGCCGGCCCGACCACGGACGGCCCACGGCCGGCACCGGGCCCGCGCACGGACAGCCCGCGCGGGGACGCGCTGTTCTCCCCGTCCCCGCGGCCCACGCCGCAGCCCCGTGAGCAGGGCGCGAACGGGAGCGGCACGAACGGGACCAACGGCGCCAACGGCACCGCCGCCGGGAACGGCACCGCCGCCGGGAACGGCACATCCGCCGGGAACGGCGTCGCCGCAACGAATGGCGAGCCCGCCACCCGGCCCTCCCCGACCACCCGGCCCTCGCCCGGCCCGCGGCCGGCAGCGGCCGCCGCTCCCGGGGCCGGTGCGAACGGCGTCGCTCACGGGGCCGGTGCGAACGGCGTCGCTCACGGGTCCGACGGTGCCGCCGCCGAGGCCGCGACCGGGCAGGGTGCCGTCGAGAGCGGTGCCGCCCCGGGACCCGGGAAGGACGCGGCCGCACCGACCGCGGATGCCACGGGCGGAGGATCGGACGGATCCGCCGCGCCCGAGGCCGCGACCACCTCGGGCGAGACCGCGCCCGCCTCCGCCGGGCCGCAGGCCCCCGGCGCGACCGCTCCCGCCGCCCCGATCACCACGGCCGACGGGTCTACCGCGAACGCTCCCGCCGAGGCGCCGGGTGCGGACGGTCCCGTCGCTGCGGGCGCGAACGGTCCTACCGATGCGGCGGGCGCGAACGCCGCCGCGGCGGCCCGGCCGGCGGGCGAGCAGCAGCCCTCCGCCCCCGACACCGCCGTGGCCGACACCGCCGTGGCCGACACTCCCGCGGCCGGCACCCCGGTCGCCGGCACGGCCGCGCCCGGCACCCCGACCAGCGGCACGCCAGCAGGCACCCCGGCTGCCGGAACCGCCGCCGTCGGCACCCCCGCGGCCGCGCCCGCTCCGTCCGTTCCGTCCGACGACACCGACGACCGCCCCACCGCGGTGCATTCCGCCGCGCCGGTCTGGGGCTCGGAGGACACCCAGGTCCTCCCGCGAACCGGTGCGGCGGCGGTGAGCGTCGACCAGCCGACCCAGCGCCTCGGCGCCCCGGCCCGCCCGGTCGACCCGCCGACCGAGCAGTTCCGCATGCCCACGGGTGGCGCGGTCCCGCCGACGCAGAGCTCCGGCACGCCGCCGACCGGGGACCACCCCGGCGGCTCCGGCTCCGGCGGCGGCCGCCGCAGGAAGCCGCTGCTGATCGTCGCCGGTGTCGTGGCGGTGCTCGGCCTGCTCTACGTCGCCGACCTCGTCGTGTCCGCGGGCAACGTGCCCCGCGGCGTCACCGTCGCCGGGCTGGAGCTCGGCGGGCTCTCCAAGGCCGACGCCCGGCAGCGCCTGCAGGAGGCGATCGAGCCCCGGTCGTCGCTCCCGGTCCAGATCACCGCGGGCCCGGTGCAGAGCCAGATCGACCCGAAGGCCGCCGGCCTCGAGGTGGACTACCAGGCCACCATCGACCAGGCGGGCGCGCAGCCGCTGAACCCGGTCACCCGGATCACGTCGTTCTTCTCCGAGCGCGAGGTCGGCGTGATCAACAAGGCCGACGAGCGTTCGGTCACCACCGCGCTGGAGCAGCTCAAGCCGGTCGTCGACCAGGCCCCCGTCGAGGGCAACGTCCGGTTCGAGGGCACCACCCCGGTCGCCGTCCCGCCGGTCCCGGGCCAGACGCTCGACCTGTCCGCCGCCGTCGGCGTGCTGGAGCGGGAGTGGGCGTCGGGCGCCCCGGTCGCGCTGCCGCTGATCCCGCAGCCGACCGCCACCACGAACGACGACGTCCAGGAGGCCATCGAGAAGGTCGCGACGCCGGCCGTCTCCGCGCCCCTGACGATCAAGGGCGAGGGCGCCGACGCCGTCCTGCAGCCCGCGGACATCGCGAGCGCCCTGACCTTCCGCGCCGACGCCGCGGCGAGCCCCAAGCTCGTCCCGGAGATCAACAACGAGGCGTTGAAGGAGGTCGCGTCGCCGCAGCTGGCCGCGACCGAGAAGCCCGCCCGGGACGCGAGCCTGGACTTCTCCTCCGGCACCCCGACCGTCGTCCCCTCGCAGGACGGCCGCGGGATCGACTACGACAAGACGTTCGAGAACGTCGTCGCGGTGCTGACCGGGACCGGCGAGCGCAGCGTGGTGGCGGTGTACGCCGACCAGAAGGCCGAGCTGACCACCGAGAAGCTGTCGTCGCTCGGCATCACCGGCGAGATCAGCTCCTTCACCACCGGCGGGTTCGCGGCCGACTCGGGCCAGAACATCAAGCGGGCGGCCCAGCAGGTCAACGGCACGATCGTGCAGCCCGGCGAGACCTTCAGCCTCAACGCCCTGACCAACCCGCGCAACGCGGCGAACGGCTACGTCGAGGCCGGCATCATCGAGAACGGCCACTCGGCGCGCGGCGTCGGCGGCGGCGTCTCGCAGGTCGCGACCACGCTCTACAACGCGGCGTACTTCGCCGGCATGGTCGACGTGGCGCACAAGGAGCACAGCTTCTACATCAGCCGCTACCCGGTGGCCCGCGAGGCCACGGTGTTCGACGACATCATCGACCTCAAGTTCCGCAACGACGGGCCCACGGGCGTGCTCATCCAGACGTTCTGGACGCCCTCGAACCTCACGGTCAAGATGTTCGGCACCAAGCGCTACGAGGTCACCTCGGAGACCGGGCCGCGGACCAACCCGACCGAGCCGCAGACGATCACCATCCCGCCGGGCCAGGCGTGCACCCCGTCGAAGGGGTCGCAGGGGTTCACGGCCACGGACACGCGGGTGATGCGCAACCTGGAGACCGGCGAGGTCACCCGGAAGACCCGCACGGTGAAGTACAACCCGTCACCCAACGTCATCTGCGGCTGACCCGCCGTCGGACGATCGGGGCGAGCCGCCGTTCAGCCCTCGCGTGACACCTGTCACGGTTCGTACCCTCCTCCTCGGACAACGACGTCGAGGATCGGGGGCACGGATGCGCATCGCGGACATCCTGCGGAGCAAGGGGCACGCCGTCGCGACGATCGAGCCCGAGGCCACGGTGTCGGCCCTGCTCGCCCGTCTGGCCGAGGGGAACTACGGCGCGCTGCCGGTCGTGCAGGACGGCCGGCTCGTGGGGATGGTGTCCGAGCGCGACGTCGTCCGGAAGCTGCACGAGCGGGGCGCGGACCTGCTCGGGATCGCCGTCTCGGAGATCATGACCACGGTGGTGGCCACCTGCACGCCCGACGACGGCGTGAGCCACCTCGCCCAGGTCATGACCAACCGCCGGGTCCGGCACCTGCCGGTGGTGGTCGACGAGGAGCTGCTCGGCATCGTCTCGATCGGCGACCTCGTCAAGGCCCGCATCGACTCCCTGGAGCGCGAGCGCCAGCAGCTGGAGTCCTACATCGCCCAGTGAGCCACTGCGCCGCCTGTAAGTGGCAACAGCCGCTACCGCCGTTGCCACTCACAGGTGCCTAGAACGAGGCCTCGTCCAGCTCCATCAGCGAGTTGTCCGCCGCCTCGACGATCGCCCGCTCGGCGGTGAGCTTCGGCAGGGCGGTCCGGGCGAAGAACCGGGCGACGCCGATCTTGCCCTCGTAGAACGCCTGGTCCTTGGCGCTGACGTCACCGGCCAGCGCGTTCTGCGCGACGTCCGCCTGGCGCAGCAGCAGCCACCCGACGAGCAGGTCCCCGACGGCCATCAGGAACCGCACGCTGTGCTGGCCGACCTTGTACAGCTCGGCGACATCCTTCTGCGAGGCGAACAGGTAGCCGGTCAGCGAGCCGAGCATGCCCTGGACGTCGGCCAGTGCGGTCGCCAGCAGCGCCCGCTCCTCCTTGAGCCGGCCGTTGCCGGTCTCGTTCTCGAGGAACGCCTGGATCTCGCCGGCGACGTGCATCAGCGCGGCGCCGTTGTTCTTGACGATCTTGCGGAAGAGGAGGTCGAGCGACTGGATCGCCGTCGTGCCCTCGTACAGCGAGTCGATCTTCGCGTCGCGGATGTACTGCTCGAGCGGGTAGTCCTGCAGGAAGCCCGAGCCACCCAGCGTCTGCAGGGACTGCAGCAGCTGCTCCGACGCCCGCTCCGAGCCGACGCCCTTGACGATCGGCAGCAGCAGGTCGTTGACCTTCTCGGCGAGGTCGACATCGCCGCCCTGGCGGATCGTGTCCTGGAAGGTGCCGGTGTAGAGGTAGAGCGCCCGCAGGCCCTCGGCGTACGCCTTCTGCGTCATCAGCGAGCGGCGGACGTCCGGGTGGTGCGTGATCGTGACGCGCGGGGCGGTCTTGTCGGTCTGCCGGGTGAGGTCCGGGCCCTGCACGCGCTCCTTGGCGTACTCCAGCGCGTTGAGGTAGCCGGTCGACAGGGTCGCGATGGCCTTGGTGCCGACCATCATGCGGGCGTACTCGATGACCTGGAACATCTGCGCAATGCCGTCGTGCACCTCGCCGAGCAGCCAGCCCTTGGCGGGGACGCCGTGCTGGCCGAACGTGAGCTCGCAGGTCGTGGAGACCTTGAGGCCCATCTTGTGCTCGACGTTCGTGACGAAGGCGCCGTTGCGCTCGCCCAGCTCGCCGGTCTGCGAGTCGAAATGGAACTTCGGCACGAGGAACAGCGACAGGCCCTTGGTGCCGGGCTTCGGGTCGAGGCCGGGCGCCTCGGGGCGGGCCAGCACCAGGTGCATGATGTTCTCGGTCATGTCCTGGTCGCCGGACGTGATGAACCGCTTCACGCCGTCGAGGTGCCAGGAGCCGTCCTCCTGCAGCACGGCCCTGGTGCGGCCGGCGCCCACGTCGGACCCGGCGTCGGGCTCGGTGAGCACCATGGTGGCGCCCCAGCCCTTCTCGATCATGATCTCGGCCCAGTGCTGCTGCTCCTCGGTGCCGTTGGCGTGCATCACGGAGGCGAAGTTCGGGCCGGCCATGTACATGTACAGCGCCGGGTTGGCGCCGAGGATCAGCTCCGAGGCCGCCCACTGCACCGACGGGGGCACGCCGAAGCCGCCCAGCTCGACGGGCAGGGACAGCCGGTACCACTCGCCGTCCCACAGCGCCTTGTAGGAGTCCTTGAAGGACTGCGGCAGTGTCGCCGTGTGGGTCTTCGGGTCGAAGACCGGCGGATTGCGGTCCGCGTCGGCGAAGGACGCGGCGAGCGGGCCGGTGGCCAGCGTGTTCAGCTCGCTCAGGATGCCCTTGGCGGTGTCGGTGTCGACGCCCTCGAACGCGCCCGTGCCGAGCTGCTCCTGTACCCGGAACACCTCGAACAGGTTGAACTCGAGATCGCGCACGTTGCTCTTGTAGTGGCCCATCGCGGTGCTCCTTCCTACCGACGGGTAACTCGCGCCGCCCAGCTTATTACCGACGAGTAACCAGAGCAACCGTCGTTCGTGCCGGGCGTGGTCGTCACACCTTCGGGTCGTCCGGTTGTGCACGGAGCGTGCGTGATCCAAGGTTCTCGCGGGGCGGATGTGACTCGTGTGACCACGCGGGTCATCCGGACGGGCAGGGGGCCACGATGGGTCGTCAGCGTGGGGTGACGGGAACGGGGCGCGGGGATCTGACCCGCCGCGGTTTCGTCCTGGGTGGACTCACGGCCGGGGCGCTGGTCGCCGCGCCGGGGCTGGCCCAGGCCGGCGAGCGGCCGCCCGGCAGCGCCCTCACCGACGGCGTGGCCTCACCGGACATCGTGGACTGTGCGGGCTGGGGGGCCCGGCCGAACAGCGCGATCGTGCCGATCTGGAACCAGCGCCCGGTGAAGATCCTCGTGCACCACACGGCGTCGGCCAACGTCGCCGACCTGAGCCGCGGGGCCGCGGACCGGGTCGCGCGCGCGATCCAGAACTTCCACATGGACAGCCGCGGCTGGCTCGACACCGGCCAGCACTTCACGATCAGCCGCGGCGGCTTCGTGCTCGAGGGCCGGCACCGCTCGCTCGAGGTGCTGCGGATCGGCCAGCGCCAGGTCGAGGGCGCGCACTGCACGGGGCAGAACGTCGTGGCGGTCGGGATCGAGAACGAGGGCACCTACATCGACCAGGACCCGCCCGGCGCCCTCTGGGACTCGCTGCGCACCACCTGCGCGTACATCTGCAGCCAGTACGGCATCGCGCCGACCGAGCTGTACGGGCACCGCGACTTCAAGAACACGATCTGTCCCGGCGACCGGCTGTACGGCATGCTCCCGCGGCTGCGCAGCGAGGTGGCCGAGGTGCTGGGCCGGCGCGTCGAGGAGGCGGACACGCAGAAGGCGAGCTGGCCGCTGTTGCGCGCGGGCGACGCCGGCGACACCGTCCTGGCCGCCCAGTACCTCCTGCGCGACGCCGGCATCCACACCAACGTCGACGGTCGCTTCACCCCGGCCACCGTCGCCGCCGTCACGGAGTTCCAGCAGGCCACGGGCGCTGAAGAGCCCAACGGGATCCTCGGGGGCGAGTCCTGGCCGGTGCTCGCCCGCATCGTGGACCGCGCGACGGAGTCGGGCTCGGACGCCGCCCGCGCCGTCGAGATCCTCGCCGGCAACCGCTCCTCCGAGGCCGTCCCGGACACGGTCGACCGGCCGGCCTGGCAGGATCTCCTCGGCACCTCCGGCGCCCCCACAGACACCTCTGTGGACCCGGCCGGGCCGCCGCAGTAGCGCTCCCGCGAGCCTGAGAACCACCCTCACCCGATCGGGGGTTCGTGGCTGCGCCGATGCGGCGGCGGAGCGCTGCACCGCCCCGGATCGATACGCTCGGTCGTCGCACGGTCGGGGGGCCGTTAGGGGGTGGAACGGTGTCCGAACCGGACCCGGGAGAAGCGCTGGCCGGGGCGCCCGCGGCGCGCCGGCTCGTCCGCGCGGTCGCCGCGGATCCCGGCGCGGCCCTGGTGTGCGACGTCGTCGGGCCGGCCGGGGCCGGCAAGACCACGACCCTGCGCGCCGTCGCGGCAGCGTGGTCCACCTCGGTCACCGACACGGTCGAGGGCGCCGGGGACGGCCCCCTCGTCGTCGACGACGCCCACGACCTGTCCGCGCAGGCACTCGACCTGCTGTGCGAGCGCGCGGCCCTGCCCGGAGCGCGGCTCGTCGTCGCCCGCCGGCCGTGGCCCCGCACCCCTCAGCTGGCCGCCCTCGGCGCCGCGCTCAGCACCCACCGGCCCCCGCTGGTCCTCGGCACCCTCGACCGCACCGGCGTCGCTGCCCGGGCCGCGCGCCTGCTCGGCGGCCCGGCCGCGGACCCGCTGGTGGAGCACGTCCACACGAAGACCGCGGGCCTGCCGGCGCTGGTGGACCGCATGCTCGCCGAGATCGTCGAGCGGATCGGGCCGCAGAACCGCTCCCGGCTGCTGCGCGACGCCCCGCCCGGCTCGCTGCGGGTGCCCGTGCCGACCGGCCTGCTCGACCAGCTCGGGCACCGGCTCTGGGCGCTCGACGCCCGGGTCCGGGAGCTGGCCGTCGCCGTCGCCCTGGGCGCCCCGCTCGACGCCGAGGTGCTGGTCCCCCTGCTCGGCCTGCTCGACTCCGCGGGCGGCGGGATCGACGAGGTCGACGAGCTCGTCGAGGAGGCGCGCACCGCGGCCGTCTTCACGCCCTCCGGCGGACCCGCTCCCCTCGTGGCCGGCGCGATCCTGCGCGCCGTCCCCGAGGCGCGGCGGCTGGAGATCCGCCGCACGCTCGCCGAGATCGAGCTGGACCGCGGCGGCAGCGTGCTCACCGCGGCCCGCGGGATGCTCGGCACCGGCGCCACCGGCACCCGGTCGGCGGAGGTCTTCACCGCCGCGGGGGACGAGCTCACCCGCACCGACGCCGACGAGGACGCCGGACCCTTCTACGCCGCCGCCGTCACCGCCGGGGCGCCCGCCCTGCCGCTGGCCGCGCGCCGCGCCGAGGCCGCGATCCGCGCCGGGCGGCTCGACGACGCCCTCGCCGAGGCCGACCAGGTCCTGTCCTCACTGGACCGGGTCGACGTCGACGACGCCCTGCGCGCCGGGACCGTCGCCGCCGCGGTCCTCGCCCACCGCGGGATGCTCGCCCGCAGCGCCGAGCTCTACCGCTGGATGGCCGGGGCCGGGGCGCCGACGGCGCTGGCGATCCCCGCGCTCGTCGGCACGGGGGCCCTCGACGAGGCCCGGGCCGCCCTCCACGTCCCGGCACCGCCACCGGTCCCCAGCGGCCCCGCGACGTCGGCCGGTGCCGTGCTCGGTGCCCCGCCCGGCTTCGGCGGCGGCCCGGCCACCGGCGGCCCGGCGCGGCCGCCGACGCTGCTCGCCGGGGCCGAGGAGCTCACCGCCCAGGGCGTACTCGACTCGGTCACCGGCTCGCCCACGCGCGCGCTCTCCCAGCTCGCCCGGGCCGCCGCGCTGCTCGAGTCCTCCACCCGCGCCGCCCTGTTGCCCGACACCCCGGCCGCCCTCGCCGCGCTCGTCGCGGTCCAGACCGGGGAGCTCGACGTCGCGAAGTCGCTGCTGGAGCGGGCGGTCACCGTCCGGCTCGGCGGGCCCGCCGCCGCGGCCCGGCACCGGCTCCTGCTCGGCTGGATCGCGTTGAACCGCGGCGCCTTCGGGTCCGCCCGGGCGCACCTCGACGCCATCGGCCGGGACGCCCTCGAACCCCGCGACGAGCTGCTCGCCTCCGCACTGGAGGTCGCGCTCGCCCGCCGCGCGGGCGACCTCGCCTCGCTGATGCCGCTCTGGGGTCGCGCCCGCGAGGCGATCGTGCGCCACCCCGTCGACCTGTTCGTGCTGCAGCCGCTGGGCGAGCTGGCCATCGCGGCGACCCGGCTGCGCGAGCCGAGCTGGGTCCGCCCGCACCTCGACGAGGCCGAGGCCCTGCTCGACCGCCTCGGCAGTCCGCCGCTCTGGGCCGCGCCGCTGCACTGGGCGCGGCTGCACGCGGCGATCCTGGCCGAGGACCGCGAGGAGGCCGCCGGGCACGCCGCGGCCCTGCAGGACGCGGCCTGCGGCAGCCGGTTCGCCGAGGCCATGGCGGTCGCGGCACCGCACTGGGTGGCGCTGCTCGACTCGCACGTGGACGCCGGCGCGGTCGAGGCGGCCGCCCGCGGCCTGCACGCCGTCGGCCTGTCCTGGGACGGCGGCAAGCTCGCCGGGCAGGCGGCGATCCGCACGGACGACCGCCGGGCGATGAGCGCGCTGCTGACCTGCGCCCGCGCGCTGCAGGGCCAGCAGACGCCGCCGGCCCCGGCCCGCCCGCAGGACCCCGGTCCGGAAGCGGCCGGCGTGCCGGCCGAGGAGGAGCCCGCCGACGGCCAGCTCTCCGACCGCGAGCGCGAGGTCGCCGCGCTGGTGCTGGAGGGCCTGACCTACAAGCAGATCGGCGAGAAGCTGTTCATCTCGGCCAAGACCGTGGAGCACCACGTGGCCCGGATGCGCCAGCGGCTCGGGTCGACGAGCCGCGGCGAGCTGTTCGCGCAGCTCAAGCGGATCGTCGGCTGAGCACCACCGCTCAGCGGAGTCGGGCGAGCATCCCCTCGCAGCTGCGCACGACCACCCGCGCGGCGTCGGCGGTCGCCCGGCTCGCCAGCGGGCTCTCGGCCCGCCGCTGCCACCGGACGACGGCGTCGAGCGCGGCGGCGCGCAGGTCGTCCGGCCCCGAGGCGGGGTCGAGACCCAGCCGGGCGGCCACGCCGCTGCCGTCGCCGCCGAGGAGGCGTTCGGCGTCGTCGAGCGCGTCGGCCGGGAAGGTGACGGCCCCGGCCCGCAGCGCGGACAGCATCCGCAGCTCGACGAACTCGTGGGCGCCGGCGAGGATCCGCTCCATCTCCGCGGCGATCGGCTGCGCGGTGGGCCGCGGCTCGCGCTGCAGGACGAGCTCGACGGCGAGCAGCGCCGACCGTGCCTTGAGCAGCTCGCGGCGCTCGGCGAACTGCGTGGCGAGCACCGTGCGCAGCTCCTCCAGCCCGCTGCGCCGCACCAGCTCGGAGGCCAGCGCGGACGGGTCGGTCACGCCCTGGCGGATCAGGGTGGTGCCGAGCCGGACGCCGAAGAGCCCGAACCGCTCCACCAGGCGCCCGCGCACCTCCGGCGCGGGCGCGCCCTCGACCTCGCGGGTGGCGAACCGGTCCGCGGAGAGGAGCAGGGCGTCGAGCTCGGCGCGCGGCATCCCGGCGAGGGTCGCGAGCGCCCCGTACTCGTCCTGCCGCATGGTGCGCCCGGTCTGGGCGAGCAGCCCGGCCACCGCGACGACGGTCTGGCAGAGCCCCCGGATCTTCGCGTCCGCCCGGTACCGGCGGGCGATGCGGCGGGCCGAGGTGAGCGCGTCGAGCCGCCCGACGCCGATCTCGTCCGCCCGGGACAGCACCGCGATCGTGTTCACCGGGGTGGCCCGGGCGACCCCGCGGTCCAGGAAGGACTCGAGGAACCGCACGTCCGTGCTGTGCAGGTGCCGCATCAGGTAGACGACGGCGTCGGCCTGCGAGGGCGAGTCGTCCGGCGCGAGGAAGGCCCCGGCGCGCGCGGCGGCGTCGGCCGACAGCGAGGCGATGCCCGGGGTGTCGACCAGCGTGGTGGACCGCAGGTACTGCGACGGCCAGTCGACGACCAGCCGGTCCACCTGCTCGGCCGGGAGCCCGCCGAGGTCGAGCTGCAGGGCGCCCTGCGACCGGGCGATCGTGAGCTGCCGCGGCGCCCCGGCGCGCGGGAACATCTGCACCCGCGGCGCCGGCGCGTCCTGGTACCAGGTGACGACCCGGGTGCACTCCCCGGCGTCCGTCGGCGCGATCTCCTCGCCGACCAGGGCGTTGAGCAGCGTCGACTTGCCCGCCTTGACCTTGCCCGCGATCGCCACGCGCAGCGGCTCCTCGAACCGGGCGAGGTGGTGGCGCAGCCAGCCGACGGCCTGCGGGCTGTCGGCGTAGACGTCGATCGTGCGGCGGAGCAGGGTGCGGACCTCGGCGCCCAGGCCGACCGGCTGCGCCGAGGTCCGGAGGGTGGAGTGTTCGGTCACTTCTCGTCCACCAGCGCCCGGGCCCGCTTCGCCAGGGACTCGACCCGGGCGATCTCGGCCTTCAGGTCCTCGATCCGCTTCTGCCGCTGCGAGACGTCCGTGTTCACCGCGCTCTGCGCCGCGGACACCGAGGTCGCCAGCGACACCGACAGCTCCTCGGCCAGCACGGTGAAGTGGTCGCGGAGCTGGCGCTGGGCGCGGCGCAGGGTGTCCCGGGAGTCCTTGCCGACCTGGAAGGTCACCTCGTCGATGTGCCGGCGGACGGCCGTCTTCGCCTCGGCCCGGCGCCGCTCGCGCAGCCGTTTGCGCTCGTCCCGCACGGTCTTGCCGCCGAACAGCAGGCCGGCCGCGATGGAGAAGGGGTTGAGCAGGGCGAGGCCGGCGAAGCTCGTGGCGAGCCCGATCATCAACAGGCCGCCGTAGCCGCCGCGCATGCCGACGAACAGCTTCTGGCCGATCCCGAACTTCTCGCCCTCCGGCTGCTCGAGGGCCTGGACCACGCCGCCCAGCCTGCTCCCGTCGATGTGGATCTCGGGGAGGGCGGCGTCCGCCCCCTCGGCGAAGTGCTCGGAGACCTGCTCGGCGAGCCAGCGGGCGCGCTGCGCGGTCCACACGTAGTTGGCCGAGGTCGCCTGGCTCACCTGCTGGTGGAACCACTGGGCGAACTGGTCCCAGATGTCGGCCGGGTCGGCGTCGTCGAGCAGCTGCTCGGCCTCGCGGGTCACCGAGCGGAGCCGGTCCCGCAGGTCGTACTCGATGTCCGAGATCAGGTCGGCGACGCCGTCGTTCAGGGTGATCTGCCAGCGCGCCGACCGCTGCCGCAGGTCGTCCGCCCGCGCCTTGGCCCGGGTCAGCTCCTCGACCAGCGCCTCGGCCTTGCCCGGGTCCTCCAGGGCGGCGAGCTCGGCGGTGAACTGCGCGGACAGCTGCTCGGCGACGGCCCGGACGTCCTGGCTGGTCGAGCGGCGGTCCAGGTCGTCCGCCCGGGCGACGACCTTGCGCAGCAGGAAGCCGACCAGCGGCGCGAACCCGGACTCGCTCATCAGCTCGGCGTCGCCGGTCTCGGCGCCCGCGAGCCGCAGCGCCGACGAGACGGGGTAGATCTCCGCCTCGACGCCGGCCTTCCGCAGGTGCCCCTTGTCGAGCTCGACGATCTTGCGCCAGTGCGGGTACAGGTCGGTCTTGGTGACCACGCACCCGACGTTGGGGCACAGGCCCATCGCCGAGCGCAGGAAGTCGATCTCCGGCGCGGTGTACTCCTGCGCGGCGTCCGAGACCAGGACGACGGCGTCGGCGGTCGGCAGGGCGGCCATGGTCGCGGCGCCGTGCGCGGAACCCAGCCCGCCGACGCCGGGGGTGTCGACGAGCACCAGGCCGCTCTGCAGCAGCTTGCGCGGCAGGGTGACCTCGGCGTGGTGCAGGCCGGCACGGTTCTCCGGGTTGCCGGCCTCGGAGACGAAGTCGGCCAGCCGGGAGGTCTCGACGACCGTCCGCTCCTCGACCGGCTCGGCGTCCTCCGTCGCACCCGGCGGCACCTTCACCAGGGTCACCGTGGTGGTCTCGGCGAACCGGACCTCGGTGGGCACGGCGGTGGAGATGTCATCGTCGACGGGGCAGACCGGGGCGTTGACCAGCGCGTTCACCAGCTGGCTCTTGCCCTGCTTGAACTCCCCGACGATCAGCACCCGGACGTTCGGGTCGGCCAGCCGGGCCCGGGTCGCCTGCAGCCGGACGGCGAGGTCCGGACGCTCGTAGGCCGACGTGGCCTTGAGCGCCAGGTCGACCAGCTGGACCGCTGCCGGTACCGCCACCGAATCGTCGTCCTCCCCGGTCCCGACCGCCGGGACACCTGTCCGTCACATTCTGCCTACACGAGGACCGCGTCCACGACGAAGGCCCCGACACCCTCGGGTGAGGGTGCCGGGGCGTTCGTCACGCGGGAGGCGTGTCAGGCGTCGACGGTCACGTCGTTACCGCTGCCGATGTTCGTCTCGGTGTCGACGTCGGTGTTGCTGATCGTGGTGTCCTCGTCCGAGACGCTCGACTCGAAGTCGTTGTCCTGGTTGTACGAGTCGTCGATCGAGGTCGAGTTGTTGGTCTCGGTCGAGTACTCGTTGCCCGAGTTGTCGACGTCGTAGTTGCCGGAGGCCGTGCCGCCGACGGACAGCGCGCCGCCGTCGTCCACCGAGACGTCCTCGAAGGACGCGCTGTTGGCGTCGCCGGAGCCGAAGGCGGTGGTGTTGTCGTCGCCGTCGACCACGTTGTTGCCGTCGCCCACGACGTTGCCGTTGCCGGTCGTGATCGTGGAGTCCTCGATGTCGCCGCCGGCGGCCACGGCACCGTCACCGGACGCCGTGACGGCGTCGATGTCGATCTCCTGGTCGAAGTCGCCGCCGCCGGTGTCGATGTCCTGGTTGATCGAGTTGTCGACGATGGTGTCGCGGTCGTCGATCCAGTTGTTGGTCACGTACGTGTTGAGGTACTTGACCGCGTGCTCGTGGTCCGACTCGTGCGGCTCCTTGTGCGGGGGCGGCGGCGGGGTGTGGTGGTGGTTGCCGCCGGTGTCGTACTTCCGGTCGAAGTCCGAGTCGTCGTTGTCCTGGATGAGGAGCGCGGCGTCGTGCACGTCCTCGGCGGTGAACTCGGTGAGGCCGCAGCCCTCGATGTAGGCGGCCGGGTCGGCCTTGAAGGCCTCGGCGGCCTCCGGGTCGTTGAGCAGGCTGAGCAGCAGCTCGATCAGGGTCTGGGGGGAAGCCATGTCGTTCGTCTCCGTGAAGGTCGTGAAGTCGTGAGGGAGGGAGGAGCGGAGGTCAGCTGACCTCGACGTCGACCTCGTTGCCGCTCAGCACGTTGGTCTCGCTGTCGACGGTGGTGTTGGTCTCCGAGTAGGAGTCCGACTCCTGCGAGAAGGAGACGTCGTTGTCCTGGTTGTAGGAGTCCTCGATCTCGACGCTGGTGTTGGTCTCGTTGCTGACCGAGTTGTACGAGTCGGAGACGTCGTAGTCGCCGGTCGCGGAGCCGCCGACGGAGAGCGCGCCGCCCTCGTCCACCGACACGTCCTCGAAGGAGGCGCTGTTGGCGTTGCCCGTGCCGAAGGCCGTGGTGTTGCCGTCGCCCTCGACCACGTTGTTGTCGTCGCCCACGACGTTGTCGTCGCCGGTGGTGACGACCGAGTCCTCGATGTCGCCGCCGGCCGCAACCGCGCCGTCGCCCGACGCGGTGACCGCGTCGATGTCGATCTCCTGGTCGAAGTCGCCGCCGTCGGTGTCGATCTTCTGGTTCACGGAGTTGTCGACAATGGTGTCGCGGTCGTCGACGTGGTTGTTGGTGACGTACTTGTTGATGTACTCGATCGCGCCCTTGTGGCCGTCGTGGTCACCCTCGTGGTGCCCGCCGCCGTGGTGCGGGGCCGCCGCGGCCGCGACCAGGTGGTTGCTGCCCGTGTCGTAGTTGCGGTCGAAGGACGCGGTGTCGTTGTCCTGGATGAGGACCAGGGCGTCGTGCACGTCCTCGGCGGTCAGGTCCTCGAGGCCGGCCTCGCGGAGCGTCTCGGAGGGGTTGTCGCGGAAGTCCTGCTGGAGCTCAAGGGACTCCTCGTCGTTGCCGATGAGCTTGAGGAGGAACTCGAGAAGCGTCATGGGGATCGTCTCCAGGTGTGGATCGTGTGTGTCGGTGTCGCGCCGGGCGACCCCGGCTGGCGTTGATCCGAAAGGTAGGAGCGCGGGGCGGCCCCGCCATCGGGGATCGGGCACGGTTACCCACCGGGTGGCATAGGGGATCGGGCGGGGGGCCGTTAGGGGCTTCCGGGGCCCGGCACCCCCGGGCGTCACCCGATCGTGTCAGGAGGGGGTCGGGGACGATAACGGCGCAGCTCCGCCACGCGATGGCGACACAGGCGCGCGGGGGCGCGCCGGGGGCAGAGCTGCCGGTTCGGCGGGGGGAACGACGATGGGCTACCAGCTCGGCATCGACCTGGGGGCGACCTACAGCGCGGCGGCCGTGTGCCGGCCCGCGGGCGAGCACTGGGTCGCGCCGGAGATGGTCGCGCTCTCGGGCCGCCGCACGGACGTCCCCTCGGTGCTGTTCGTGGGGCCGGACGGCGAGGTGCTGGTCGGCGACGCCGCCGAGCGCCGCGCGGTCACCGACCCGGACCGCGTGGTCCGCGAGTTCAAGCGGCGCGTGGGGGACTCGACGCCGATCGTCGTCGCCGGGCGGGCCTGGGCGCCGGAGGAGCTGTGCGCCCGGCTGGTCCGCTGGATCGTCGACCAGGTCGCCGATCGCGAGGGCGGCCCCGCCGAGCAGATCGCCGTCACCCACCCCGCCTCGTGGGGCGGGCACAAGCTGGAGCTGATGGCCGAGGCGCTCGACGGGCAGGGCCTCACCGTGACCTTCCTGGCCGAGCCGCAGGCCGCCGCCCTGCACTACGCCGCCGGCGAGCGGGTGGCCGCGGGCTCGACCATCGCGGTCTACGACCTGGGCGGCGGCACCTTCGACGCCGCCGTCGTGCGCAAGACCGACCGCTCCCACTTCGCGCTGCAGGGCCGGCCCGAGGGGATCGAGCGGCTGGGCGGGGTCGACTTCGACCAGGTGGTGTTCGACCACGTCGTCACCGGGCTGCCCGAGGCCTTCGAGGGGCTCGACGAGGCCGACCCGGCCGTGCTCGCGGCCGTCGCCCGGCTGCGGCGCGAGTGCACCGAGGCCAAGGAGGCGCTGTCGGCCGACACCGAGGCGGCGATCCCCGTCCTGCTGCCCGGCCACCGCGGCTCCGTCCGGCTGCACCGCAGTGAGTTCGAGGACGCCATCCGGGACCGGATCGAGGAGACCGTCGAGGCGCTACGCCGGGCCGTCGCCTCCGCCGGGCTGCAGCCCGCGGCGCTCGACGCCGTGCTGCTCGTCGGCGGGTCCTCGCGGGTGCCGCTGGTCGGGCAGTTGGTGTCGCAGGAGCTCGGGCGGCCCGTCGCCGTCGACACCGACCCGAAGAACGCGATCGCGAAGGGCGCCGCACTCGCCGTCTCCCCGCGGCCCACGGCGTCCTGGCCCGCGGTGGCGCTGGCCCCCATCCCCGGGGGGCCCGCGACCCCCACCGGTGGGACGGCCTTCGTGCCCCCTCCGCCGCACCCGCTCACGGACTCCGGCTCGGGCTCGCTGCCCGCGCTCATCGGAGCGACGGTGGCGATCGGCACGCCGCCCTCCGGCGCGACCGGCCCGATCGACGTCGTCGGATCCACCGGTGGCTGGGCGCCCGCCGGCCCGCCGCCCCGTCCCGGGCTGCCCGCCGCACCCGCGGGCCCGGACTGGGAGTACGACCCCGAGCCCGACGGCCGTCGACGCATGCCGGTCGGCCTGCTGGTCGGCCTCGGCGGGGCGCTGGCGGCCGCAGGCATCGTGGCCGCGGCCGTGTTCTGGCCGTCGGCTGCGCCGGCCGTGAGCACCGGCGTCGGCGGGATGAGCGTGCCCACCTCGGGCGCGCCGGCCGCGGACCCCACGACCGCTCCCGTCGACCCGACGGCGGTGAACCAGGCCCCCGCCGGGCAGGCCGGCTCCTCGGCATCGGGCGGGAGTGCGAACACCGGCCGGGCGACCGCGCCTGCCGCGGGCGGGGCGCGCACCCCGGCCGCGGGCGGTGCCGCCCCGGCCGCTCCTGCCGCCCCCGCTCCCGGTCCTGTCGCTCCCGGTCCTGTCGCTCCGGGTCCCGCGGCGCCCGCCCCCGGATCGTCCGCGCCGCCGCCGGCGGGAACGTCGAACCCCCCACCGTCCTCGGGTGCCGACCCGGGCACCGGGACCGGAACCGGGACGGGCAACGACACGGGCAGCGGGTCCGGATCGGGCACCGGGACCGGGACCGGCACCGGGACGGACTCGGGCAGCGGGACGGGTACCGGCACGGGAACGGGTACCGGGACCGGCACCGGGGCGGACCCCTCCACGCCCCCCGCGACCGACGGCGCGCAGACCAGCAGCGCCGCCCCCGCCCCGCCGAGCAGCGCCGCCCCGGTCGCCCCCGCAGCCTGACCCGGCAAAGGCAGCCCCACACCAGCGTTATGGCTCCATAACGCACCGAGGGCAGCCCCACACCAGCGTTATGGCTCCATAACGCACGGAAGGCAGCCCCTCAGCAGCGTTATGGCTCCCTGACGCGCTCGCACCTCGTGCCCCTCCTCCTGCCGGTCCGCTTCGGTGTCCCCCAAGTGGCCGGAAGGAGGCCTCCGGGTGTCCCGTCACCCGTTCCGGGTCTCGGTTGCGTCTCGGCTCCCGTACTCGGCGTGACGTCCCCGGCTCCCCGGCCGATAGTCGGGTGCGGCGCCCCACGAGGGCGCCGCGTCAAGATCGAGTTGTGGGGAGGGACCCGCGGTGGGTCGGCTGGCAGGAGTGGTGATCGGTCTCGAGGCCGCGGCGGTCGTCGTCGCGTATCTCGCCTTCGGGTGGCCGGTGCTGCTGATCGGGATCCCCGCGCTGATCGGTACGGCGTTCGTGCTGCTGTTCGTGCACCTGTCCGAGAAGCCCCGGGCCCGGCTGCAGGAGGCCCGCGCCGCCCGCTACGAGGACGCGCCGGTCCCCGGTGGTCTCATGAGCGGGTTCTTCGAGGTCCCGGCCCCGCGAGCGGTCGTCGAGGTGGATCGCACCCGGGCGTGAGCTGCCGGTGGCCCGCCGTCGTGCCACGGTGGTGAGGTGGCCCGAGGCGTGCACCCGTGCTGACCGGCCTGCTGTTCGCCCTCTGCGCGACCGTCCTCAACAGCGGGGCGGGGCTGCTGCAGTCGGCGGCGGCGCAGCAGACCTCGTCGCGCACGCACCTGGCCCTGCGGCCGATGTACCTGGCCGGCCTGCTGGTCGACGGCCTCGGCTGGATCTGCACCGTGGTCGCGCTGCGGCACCTGCCGGTGTTCGCGGTGCAGGCGGCGCTCGGCCTGTCGATCGCCCTGACGGCCGTCGCGACGTGGGGGCTCTACGGCGTCCGGCTGCGGGCGGTGGACCGGGTGGGCGTCGGGGCCTGTGTCCTCGGGCTCGGGGTGGTCGCGGGGAGTGCGGGCGGTGAGGCCCCGGCGGACTTCTCCGGCACCGCGATCGTCGTGCTGGCCTCGGGGGTGGCGGCGCTGGCCGTCGCCGCGATCGCGGTCTGGCGGCTCTCCGCCGCGTGGCCGCTGTCGTTCATCGCGGGCCTGGGCTTCGGCGGGACGTCGCTGGCGGTCCGCGCCGTGCACGTCGCGCCCGACGCCGGGTTCGACGTCGGCCAGCTCGCCGGCCAGCCGGCGACGTACCTGATCGGGCTGTACTGGGTCATCGGGATCACCTGCTACTCGCGGGCGCTGGCGATCGGCAGCCTCGCCGGCGTCACGGCGGTGTTCTCGGTGACCGAGGTGATCGCGCCCGGCCTCGTGGGCATCGTGCTGCTCGGCGACCCGATCCGGAGCGGGTGGATCGTCCCGTTCGCGGCGGGCCTCGTCGTGGCGGTCGCGGGTGTGGTGGCCCTCGCGAATGCGCCGACGCCCCCGACCGTGCATCGTCGGCGCCGGCACGTCCGCTGAGAGCCGAGGGAGCACGGAGGAGCATCGATGCCGACCTTCACCCGCGACGGGGTGACCCTGCACTACCAGGAGCACGGCTCCGGGTTCCCGGTGCTCCTGCTGGCCCCCGGCGGGCTGCGGTCCACGATCGACGCCTGGCAGCGCGCCCCGTGGAACCCGATCGACGAGCTCGCCCCGCTCTACCGCGTGATCGCGATGGACCAGCGCAACGCCGGCGGCGGCTCCGCCGGCCCGGTCACCGCCGCGGACGGCTGGGACACCTACACCGCCGACCAGCTCGCCGTGCTCGACCACGCGGGCGCCGAGCGGGCGCACGTGCTGGGTATGTGCATCGGCGGCGCGTTCATCGCCAACCTGCTGCGGACGGCGCCGGACCGATTCACGGCGGCCGTGGCGCTGCAGCCCATCGGCCTGTCCGACAACCGCGGGCGGTTCCACGAGATGGTGCAGGGCTGGGGCGAGGAGCGCGGGATCCCCGCCGAGGACCTCACCGGCTTCGGGGACAACCTCTACGGGGGCGACGACGTGCTGTGGAGCGTCTCCGACGCCGAGGTCGAGCGCTTCGACACCCCGATCCTCGTGCTCATGGGCAACGACGAGTTCCACCCGCCGGCCGCCTCGCGCACCCTGGCGCGGCTGGCACCGAACGCGTCGCTCCTGGAGACCTGGAAGGACCCGGACAGCATCCCGATGGCACAGAAGGCCGTCGCGGAGTTCCTGGCCGCGAACACCCCGGCCTGAGATCCGTTCTCTCCACGACGGCGGGTGCCCGGTCCGCCAGGATCGCCCTGTGGCGGCGGAAGGCGCCCGCCCGGCGGTGCGCGACCGGGACGGTCAGGCGCGGTAGGTCTGGGCCACGACGTCGCCGAAGCGGGTGACGTCGGCCAGGCGCAGCGACACCTTGGACCGGTCCCCGGGCCAGAACCGCAGCCCGCCGCCGATCGCGACCGGGAAGACCTGCAGCCGCAGCTCGTCGACCAGCCCGGCGGCGAGAAGGGTCCGGACCAGCGTGGCGCTGCCGTTGACCAGCAGCGGCCCGCCGTCGCCCTTCCTCAGCTCGGTCACCGCGTCGACGACGTCGCCCACCAGCGGGCGCGCGTTCCACGTCAGCTCCTCCGGGCGCGAGGTGGCCACGTACTTGGGCAGCGCCGTCATCCGCTCGGCGAACGCCCCCTCGCGCTGCGGCCACGAGCCCACGAAGCTCTCGTAGGTGGTGCGGCCGAGCAGCAACCCACCCGCCTCGACGACCTCCCGGTACTTGAACTCGAAGAGCTCGGGCCTGGCGTACTCCGGGACCCAGTTGGTGTGCGGGTGCGTCGGCTCGCCGCCGGGCGCCTCCATCACGCCGTCGAGCGTCACGAACTCGCTCACCACGATCTCGCGCATGGGTGCCGTCCTCTCCTGCCTCCGATGGCCCCCGGTCGACCGCCGGACGCCCGGGAACTCATCGGCCTATCGTGGCGGCATGACGAGCTGGGTCCCCGACGCGTGCACGCTCCCCACCGAGGAGCGTCCGCTGCGGGTCGCGGAGTTCGACACGCTCCTGTCCACCGGGGTCACCGAGATGGTCCGCGTCGACGCCGGGCACGTTCGGCTCACGCTGCGCCCGGAGCGGGTGGCCGAGGCCGCGGACCTGGTCGCGCGGGAGAGCGCCTGTTGCTCGTTCTTCGCCTTCACCCTCGCCGGGACGGTGCTCGACGTCCGGGTGCCCGAGGCGCACGTCGGCGTACTCGACGGGCTGGTCGCGCGGGTGAGCTGATCACGGCTCCAGGAACGCGTGGAGCAGGGCGGCGCCGCGGAGCATGGCGCGGGCCCGGGTGTCGTGGGCGGCGCGCCGCTCCGCCACGGCCGCCCGCAGCGCGTCGGGGCTCCCGGTGCGGTGCAGCCCGTCGAGCACCGGCCGGATCCGCGCGAACGGGTAGTGGCCCTGCCGGAGCAGCCGCACGATCTGCGCGTCCCGGATGTCGGCGGCCCCGTACCGGCGGGCGCGGCCGATCCGCTCGCGCTGCGGCGCGAGCAGCCCCGCGGCCTCCCACACCCGCAGCGCCGACGGCCGCACGCCGAGCCGACGGGCGAGCTCGCCGACGGACAGGGGCGGCCCGGGTGGCGCCTGCGGCTCGGCCCCGGCGAGCACCTCCAGCGCGGCGGCGGCCTCGTCGGTGGCCAGGCGTTGGGCGTGCAGGCCGGCGTGGCTCTCGTCGAGCAGCCGGAAGGCCCGGGTGGTGTCGCCCGCGTGCACGGCGTGCATCACCGCCGTCGCGGTGGGATGGCCGTGGCCGACGGCCAGTGCGCGGTACGCCAGCAGCGCGCGCAGGTGCGTCCCGTCGTAGGCCCGGTAGCCCGACGGCGTCCGCGGGACCGGCGGCAGCACGCCGGCGTCCTCGTGGTTGCGGACCTGCTGCGTCGAGATGCCCGCGGCGCGCGCCAGGTCCACGGGACGCAGGCGGGTGCGGGTCGGCTGCCTCACAGGGTGCGGAAGTACCGCACGGAGGGCAGCGCCGTGTAGCCGCAGTGCTCGTACAGCCCCCGGGCCGCCGCGTGCCCCGGGTCCCCGCCGGTCTCGACCATCGCGACCGTGCTGCCGCGCTCGCGCAGCCGGGCCGTCGCGTGCTCGGTGAGGGCCCGCCCGACCCCGTGCCGGTGGTGGGCCGGGTCCACGGCGACCATGTGGATCTCCCCGGTCGTGTCGTCGAGCGAGTGCAGGGCGACGAACCCGGCCACCCGCCCGTCGACCTCGGCGACCCAGGCCTCCATGTCGGCACAGGCCTGCGCGACGGCCCCGGCCTGCGCGGTCCGCCAGTCCGGGTAGTAGGCCTCGTACACCCCCGACCCGGCCAGCACCCGCTCCATCGAGGCGAACACGGGTTCCCACGCCCGCAACGACAGCGCGACCACGGCCTCGCGGTCCCCGGCGGTGAACGGACGCAGCTGCACCATCCGGGCATCGTGCCCGGGTGCGTGCCGGCCGCAAAGCGACTTCAGGCGGCGCGGTCCAGCGCGACCGGCAGGGTGAGCCAGGCGCGGCGCTCGAGCAACCGGTCCAGGTCGGCCTGCCACGTCGCGACGGCGGCGGGGGCCCGGCCGGCGTCGCGGGCGATGCGGCCGCGCAGCCGGGCGAGGTGCCGGTCGAGGCTGACGAGGTCGGGGCAGTGGTAGCGATCCCTCGAGCCCTGCACGCTGAGCAGCGGGTCGAGGTGCCGGGCGGGGGCGAACGGAGCGGTGGTGAGCACGGTGTCCTCCGGGTGTCGGTGCTGACCGTGCGAGGGTCGCGAACCGGGCGGACCGCCGGCGTCGGCGAGCGCTGCCCACACCGGACCGCGAGGTGCCCAACCGACGGCGGCGATGATGCCCACGCGGGGCGTGCGGAGCGCGGGAACCCCGAGAACGACGAAAGCCCAGGCCTGTGACCTGGGCTTTCGGAGTGAGAGCGGATGACGGGAATCGAACCCGCGTATTCAGCTTGGGAAGCTGATGTTCTACCATTGAACTACATCCGCAGTGCGTGAGAGCGACTCTAGCATCCCCGCTGCGGCCCTCGATCCACCTCCCCGGATAGGCTGCGGGCGTGTTGCTCTCGGACCGCGACCTGCGCAAGGAGCTCGAGTCCGGGCGCCTCGGGCTCGACCCGTGGGACGAGGCGATGCTGCAGCCGTCGAGCATCGACGTGCGGCTGGACCGCTTCTTCCGGGTCTTCCAGAACTCCCGCTACACCCACATCGACCCGTCGATCCAGCAGGACGAGCTCACCACGCCGGTCGAGACCGCCGACGGGGACACCTTCGTGCTGCACCCCGGGGAGTTCGTCCTCGGGTCGACGTTCGAGCAGGTCAGCCTGCCGGACGACCTGGCGGGGCGGCTCGAGGGCAAGTCCAGCCTCGGCCGGCTGGGCCTGCTCACCCACTCGACAGCAGGGTTCATCGACCCGGGCTTCACCGGCCACATCACGCTCGAGCTGTCCAACGTCGCGAACCTGCCGATCACGCTCTGGCCGGGCATGAAGATCGGGCAGCTGTGCCTGTTCCGGCTGTCCAGCCCCGCGGAGCGGCCCTACGGCAGCGAGGGCGTCGGCTCCCGCTACCAGGGGCAGCGGGGCCCGACGCCCTCGCGCGCGTGGAAGAACTTCCACAAGGTCGACACCCGGCGCTGAGTCGACCCGAGGGGTCAGACCGCGGCCACCCGCGCGTCCCATCGGAAGTTGCGGGTGGCCAGCCAGCCGAACAGCACCGGCCACGCGACCAGCGAGACCAGGGCGTACGGCGTCCACGGCGCACCGTAGGCCACCCGGCTCAGCGCGCCGATCGCCCCGCCCGGCAGCAGCGCGAGGATGTCGGGCCAGCCGCCCGCCGGGATCACGGCGATGATCACCGCGGACCCGACCACCACGAAGAACAGCGGCAGCGTGGTGATCTGCGCCCGCTCGGCCGAGGGCGTCACGATCGCGGTGGCGAGTGCCGCCGTCGTCACCAGCGCGAGGCCGCCCAGGACGGCGAGCAGCAGCGCGAGCGGCGCGCTCGGTGCCGGCAGGCCGGCCACGACATCGAACACCCCGAACAGGATCAGCTGCGCCAGGGCCAGCACGGCCGCGGGCCCGACGGTCCCGACCAGCAGCCCGCCGTCGGAGATCCCGCTGGTCCGGAAACGCTTGAGCACGCGGGACTGCCGGCGCGCGACCAGCGTCTGCGTCCCACCGACGTACACCCCCATCCCGAGCGCGAACACGATCTGCATGGCGACGACGTAGGTCGGCGCGTCGATCTGGCTGAAGGTCAGGAAGACGCCGAGGGCGAGCGGCACGACCAGCACGGACGTCAGCATCGTGCGGTTGCGCAGGATCAGCTTCAGCTCGGACCAGACCAGTGCGGTGACGCGGTCCATCACGCCTCCTCGGGTGCCGACGCGGTGTCCGAGTCGGTGCGGATCGAGTGGTAGATGTCGGCGAGCGACGCCGGCGCGGCCCGCAGGTCGGACAGCCGGATCCCGTGGTCGGCCGCCCAGGCCAGGAACGCGGTGAGGTCGCGTTGCAGATCCGTGGTGCCGACCCGGACCGTCCGGCCCTCCAGCACCGCGCCGTCGGGCGGCGTGACGCCCTCGGGGAGCGTCGCCGAGAACCCGGCCGGTCGGCTCGCGAGGATCTGCTCGAGTGTTCCGGACACGGCCAGCCGCCCCTCGTGCATGATCGCGACCCGGTCGGCCAGCGCCTCCGCCTCCTCCAGGTAGTGCGTGGTGAGGACGACCGTGCGGCCGGCCTCCTGCAGCTCCTGGATCGCGTCCCAGGTGCGGCGCCGGGACCCCGGGTCGAGGCCGGTCGTCGGCTCGTCGAGGACGACCAGCTCGGGCGAGCCCCACACCGCCGTCGCCAGGTCGAGGCGCCGCTTCTCGCCGCCGGACAGGGCACCGACGCGCACGTCGCGGCGGTGCCCCAGGTCGAAGCGCTCCAGCAGCCGGTCGGGCCGGTCCGGACGGACCGCCAGCTTCCCCCACAGCTCGAGCGTCTCCCCGACCGTCAGCTCCTCGACGAACCCGCCCTCCTGCAGCTGGATCCCCATCCGCGCCCGCAGCTCGTCGCGCTGGGTGCCCGGGTCGAAGCCGAGCACCGAGACCTCGCCCCCGCTGCGCCGCTGGAACCCCTCGAGCACCTCGAGCGTGGTCGTCTTGCCCGCGCCGTTGGTGCCCAGCAGCGCGAACACCTCGCCGCGCAGGACCTCGAGGTCGACCCCCCGGACGGCCTCGAACGTCCCGTACCGCACCTGCAGCCCCCGTACCCGGATGGCCGTGTCGCGTCCCCCCGCACCGGCCACCGCCGGCTCGCTCACCGTCTCCGTCATGACCACCACGGTGCCCGGCCGCCGGGGTGCCGCGGTAGGCGCGCGCATCACACGTCCTGCTGACGCTGTGCACGGCTGGCGATGACAGCTGTCATCGGTCCCGTCGCAGGTCGGGACCGGGCCGGACGTCTCGGATACCGTCGGCGGTGTGACGACCGACCGCCCGCCGACCGCCGAGCCGAAGGGGCGGCTCGCCGCCGAGGAGCGGCAGGTCCGCGCGGCGCGCCGGTTCAGCCGGATCGGGCTGCTCATGACCGTCGGCTGGCTGCTGCTCGTGCCCGCGTTCGTGCTGTGGACGGGGCTGCCGGAGCCCGCCTGGCTGGCCGCGCTCGTCCCGCTCTACCTGGCGGCGATGGTGCTGCACCTGATCCGGATCCGGCGGTACGTGCGGTCGCTCGGCACCCCAGCCTCGCCCGTGTTCGTGACCGCCGCGTGCGCGGTGGGCCTGGCGATCACGCTCGTCGGCGTCGCCTCGTCCTGGGCCGGGTGGACCTGGGCGCTGGTGGCCGGGATCCTCCTGGGCGACGTCGTCGCGGGCCGGCGGGCGCGGGTGATCGCCCTGTGGGTGGTCGCGTCGGCCGCGGTGGTGGTCGCGCTGACCTACGCCCTCGGCGCGCTCGTGCGGCCCAGCATCGAGGGGGTTCCGATCTCGCCGTGGTTCGCGGCCGGGATCGCCGGGTTCTACGTGGCGAGCATGTGGTGCCTCGACGTCGAGCGGCTGTGGTGGTTCAAGGCCGTCACCGACCTCGACGACTCGCGCCGCACCGCCGCCGAGCTCGCCACCGCCCGCGAACGGCTCCGGCTCGCCGACGACCTGCACGACATCCTCGGGCACGCGCTCGAGGTCGTCGCCTTCAAGAGCGAGCTCGCCGCCCGGCTGCTGGAGGCCGACCCCGACCGGGCGCGGTCCGAGATGGACGAGGTGCAACGGGTGGCGCGCGAGTCGTTGACCGAGGTCAGGGCCCTGGTCCGGAGCACCCGGGACACCGACCTCGCCATCGAGCTCGCGGGGGCGCGGGCGGTCCTCGGCTCCGCCGGGGTGGCGCTGGAGGTGCGCGGCGACCCCGACGCCGTCGCGCCGGCCGCCCGCAACGTCCTCGGCCGCGTGCTGCGCGAGGCCATGACCAACGTCCTGCGGCACGCCGAGCCGAGCCGCTGCACCATCGAGATCGGCGCGGACCGGCTGGTCGTGTGCAACGACGGCGTGTCCGGCCCCGGCGACGGCGCCGGTACGGGGCTCGCCGGGCTGGAGCGCTACCTGGAGGAACACGCCGGGCGGCTCGCCGCCGGCTGCGACGGGCGGGGCGGCTACCGGCTCGAGGCGGTTCTGGGGAGCGGCCGGTGATCCGGCTGGTCCTCGCCGACGACGAGTCGCTCACCCGGGGAGCCGTCGGTGCCCTGCTCAACCTCGAAGCCGACCTGACCGTGGTCGCCGAGGCGTCCTCGGGCGACGAGGCGGTGGCGGCGATCGCCGCGCAGGAGCCGGACGTCGCGGTCCTCGACGTCGAGATGCCCGGCCTCGACGGTGCCGAGGTCGCCCAGTGGGTGCAGGCGAACGCGCCGGGCGTCCGGTGCATCGTGCTGACCCGGCACGCCCGGCCCGGGGTGCTGCGGCGCGCGCTGGCCGCCGGGGCGGCGGGCTTCGTGACGAAGAGTGCGCCCGCCTCGCTGCTCGCCGACGTGATCCGGCGGGTGCACGGCGGCGGCCGCTACGTCGACCCCGACCTGGCCATGACCGCCCTGACCACGGAGGACTGCCCGCTCACCGAGCGGGAGCTGCAGGTCCTGCGCAGCGTCGGGCAGGTGGGGCCGGCGGGCACGGCGGGCGACATCGCCGCGCGCGTGCACCTCTCCGCCGGCACCGTCCGCAACTACCTGTCCTCGGCGATGCAGAAGCTCGGCGTCGCGACGCGGGTGGAGGCGCTGGAGCGGGCCCGCGACCACGGCTGGTTGTGAGGCCGCTACCGGACGCAGCGGGTCGCTAGGCTGGGCGCCGATGGAGCGCCGCGACCCTGCAGCCCGCCCCGACCCCCCCACCGGGACGGGGGCGTGGCGCAGTGGGCGGCACGCCCCGGCGCGGCGCCCGGTCGAGGACCCGAGCGACGTCGCCGCGTCGGGGTCCTTGGACGAGCGTCCCGATCCCGAGGCCCAGGTCGCGCGGCGGGACGAGGGCGACTCCGTTGCGCAGCGGGACCAGGCCGGACGGAACCGGGGCGAGCTGGTCCCGATCGAGCTGGTCCCGGGTGACCGGGACCAGGCCGGACGAGACCGGGTCGGTTCGGAGCGGGACGAACGCGGCGCTCCCCGGGACGGGGACGGGCCGGGGCGTTCGTCGGGCTCCGCCGGAGGACCCGACCCGAGCGGGCGGGAGCCGCGCGGGGACCGGGCGCCGGCGGCGGAGGCGTTGCGGAGGTTCCGCCCCCGGAGCTGGCGCGGGGCGATCGGGCTCGGGATCCTGGGCGCGGCGGCCCTGCTGTTCCTCTTCGTGGCGTTCGACGACCAGGCCCGCTGGTGGGTACCGGTCGCGGCCGGGCTCGTGGTGCTCGTGCTCCTGGCGCTGCTGCGGCTGGACCGGCTGCTCAAGGGCTGGACCTGGCACGTCGCCGGGATCGCGATGCTGGCCGGGCTCGTGCACGAGACCGCCGGCAACCCGTGGTCCTGGGCCTTCGCCGCGAGCATCGGGGTGCTGATCGCCGGGCTGCTGCGCTTGCCGCGGTGGCAGCTCGCAGCCGTCGGGGCGGCGTTGTGTCTGGTGTCGTTCGTGGGCTACCAGTTCCGCGCCGCCGAGGTCCGCGACCAGGAGGCGCAGATCGCGCAGCAGGCCGGGACGCAGATGCGGGCGGGCTTCGGCTACGACCGCCCCGACCTGGTGCTGACCAAGCTCGGCGAGGGCCTGACCCCGGCCGACCCGGAGGCGGTGTGCCGGCTCCTCGACCCCGCCGCGCAGACGCAGCTGGCGCAGACCACCGGCACCGCCGACTGCGCCGCGGGGGTCGGCGTGGCCGCGACCCGTGTGCCCGCGGGCAGCCCGACCTCCGCGCCCCGCGCCTCCACCTCGCCCACCCCGGTCCCGCCGCCGGGCACCGTCCTCGCGCTCGACGGCTGCTCCACCGCCTGGGGCCTCGCCGTCCCCGCACTGGGCACCGTCGAGGTGGTGCGCACGGAGAACACCGCCAAGGCCACCTGGCGGGTCGCGAGCTTCCGCCCCTGCCCCTGACCCTCGCCACCTCAGCGGCACTCCCGCGAGTCGCGCTCCGACAGCCCGCCGGACTCCGCAAGATCACTGTTCGGGACCACGCCTGGCCAAGGGCGGCCCCGAACGGTCCGGAACGACGATCACGGCTCCTCCGCGGTGCCACTCCGACGACGCGTCATGATCACCCTCGGTCCGCCGTATCCCGAGACCGGGAACGACTGCGCCCGACCGTGACCTCCGATGATCACGTCCGCCTCGTCCCACGACTGCGCCCGCCGGCGTCCCCACCCACACAGCACCCCCGAGAACGCCACCGGCCCCGCGATCGGGGACCGCGGGGCCGGTGAGTGGACTGCGTCAGGAGGTGGAGTCGCCCTTGTCGCCGGTGCCGGAGGAGGCGTCGGTGCGGGCGTGGCCGTTGGTCTCCGGCTTGGGGCCGGAGCCGTTGCTGCCCGTGGACTCCTTCGACGCCTCGGTCGACCCGGTCGGGGGCTCCGACGGCCCGGCCGTCCCGGCCTCGGTCTCCGCGGTCGGCTCCTTGCCCGAGCCCTCGACCGCGGCGTCGTTCATCCCGGTGGTGACCTCGGACTTGTCCGCGTCGGGCCCCGTGGTGTCGGCGTCGGCGGCCTTCTCCGCGACCGCGTCCCCGGGCGCCTCGGCCGGCTTCACCGTCTCCGCCGCGGCGTCCGTGGAGGTCGAGGCGTTGGCGGCCCCGGAGTCGGCGGCGCCGGCCGGGGTGTTCTCGGTGAGCGGGGCCGAGGTGGTCTGCTCGACGTCGCCCTCGGTCGCCTCCTCGGCGGCCGGCGTCGCGACCGCGGAGTCGCCGCGCTGGACCGAGGCGAGCAGCATCTGCGCGACGTCCTGGACCTGGACCTGCTCGCCCTCGCCGCCGGCCTGCTTCTGGGTCAGGCCGTCGCCGATCATCGTGCGGCAGAACGGGCAGCCGACGGCGATCGTGCCGGCCGCGGCGGCCGCGCCGTCGCCCCCGGCGGGGGAGAGGGTCTCGAGCGCCTCGGTGGTGCGGGTGACGTTGATCCGCTGCCCGATCCGCTCCTCCATCCACATCCGCGCCCCGCCGGCGCCGCAGCACATGGAGCGGTCGCCGTGGCGCGGCATCTCCGTCAACGTGCCCACGGCGGAGACCAGCTCGCGCGGCTCCTCGTAGACCTCGTTGTGCCGGCCGAGGTAGCACGGGTCGTGGTAGGTGACCTTCTTCGAGGCGTCCGGGTCGGCGACCGGGACGAGCTTGCCGGTGCGGACCAGCTTGTTCAGCAGCTGGGTGTGGTGGATGACCTCGTAGTGCCCGTCGAGCTGCGGGTACTCCCGCGAGAGCGAGTTGAGGCAGTGCGGGCAGGTGGTGACCATCTTCCGGGTGCCCGGCTCGCGGCCCTCGAACACCGCGTTGAGCATCTCGGCGGTCTGCTGGGCCATCATCTGGAACAGGAACTCGTTGCCCGCGCGCCGCGCCGGGTCGCCGGTGCAGGTCTCCTCGGTGCCCAGGACCACGTAGTTCACCCCGGCCCGGTGCAGCAGCTCGGCGGTGGCGCGGGTGGTCTTCTTCGCGTTGTCGTCGAAGGCGCCGGCGCAGCCGACCCAGAAGATGTACTCGGTGTCGGCCGACAGCTCGCCGTCGAACACCGGGACCTCGAAGGGCAGGTCCTGGGTCCAGGCCAGGCGGTCCTTCTGGTTGGAGCCCCAGGGGTTGCCCTTGTTCTCCAGGTTCTTGAACAGCCCGGACAGCTCCGTGGGGAACTCGGTCTCGATCATGACCTGGTAGCGGCGCATGTCGACGATGTGGTCGACGTGCTCGATGTCGACCGGGCACTGCTCCACACAGGCCCCGCAGGTGGTGCAGGACCACAGCACGTCCGGGTCGATGACGCCCAGCACGTCCTCGCCGCCGACCAGCGGGCGCTCGGCCTCCTTCACCGCGGCCTCCGGGATCGCGGCCAGGCGGGCCTCGGCGTCGTCGCCGGTCAGCCCGACCTCGTCGCCGGTCATGTCCTTGCGCCCGCCGGCGAGCAGGTACGGGGCCTTGGCGTAGGCGTGGTCACGCAGCGCGTTGACCAGCAGCTTCGGCGACAGCGGCTTCTCGGTGTTCCACGCCGGGCACTGCGACTGGCAGCGGCCGCACTCGGTGCAGGTGGTGAAGTCGAGCAGGCCCTTCCAGGTGAAGTCCTCGACCCGCCCGGCGCCGAAGGTGTCGGTGTCCGGGTCGGCCTCCTCCAGGTCGAGCACCTTGCCCTGCGACGTCATGGGCTTGACGTTGCCCAGCGCCTTGCGCCCGTCGTCCTCGCGCTTGAAGTAGATGTTCGGGAACGCGGTGAACCGGTGCCAGGCCACGCCCATCGTGGGCTTGGCCGCGATCACGATCAGCCACAGCGTGGCCGAGAGCACCTTCACCGCGGCGAACACCGAGATCAGCGTGGGGCTGCCCGGGAAGATCGTGGACAGCGGGCCGGAGACGAAGGTCGACCAGTCCGGGGCGTCGAACGCGCCGAGCGCGAGCTTCGAGGCGCGCACCACGAGGATGCCCACGCCCTCCAGGAACACGATGGCCTCGACGAAGTAGGCCCGGCCCATGTGCGAGCCGTAGAACCGCGACGCCCGCCCCAGCCGGCGCGGGTTCTTCACCTGCCGGTAGACGATCAGCGGGAGGATGCCGACCACGGTGCCCACGCCGAGGATCTCCACCCACAGCGAGTACGGGCCCCACTCGCCGATGATCGGCAGGTGGAAGGTCGGGTTCCACACCTCGACGAACGCCTCGACCAGCGCCAGGAACAGCCCGCCGAAGCCGACCATCACCAGCCAGTGGAACACCCCGACGTGGCTCCACTTCAGCATCCGGGTGTGGCCGAGGGTCTCCTTGAGCATGGTGGCGAACCGCGGCCCGAACGGGCCGTTGCGCGTGGCGTCGGCCTGGCCCAGGCGGATGATGCTCACCATGCTCGCCACCGTGCGCCACACCAGCGCCACGGCCACCACGGCGGACAACACCGTGACGATGCCGAGCACGTACTGCACCCAGGTCATGTGGACGAACCTCCCTGTCGTGGTCCCGGCAAGAAGGCTATACGCGTGGTTACTGACGAGTAGCAACACGAAACGGCCTCGTTGCGGTTCGCGACGACAATCGCGTGAGCGGGAGAATAGGTCACCGGGGTGGCCCTGTGCCCTGTGACGGGCACGGCACGCTGCGCAGACGGGGGGCGCCGGACGCGCTCCGCAACCGCTGCTCCCCCGGTCAGGGCGCCGAGGACAGGGTGCCCTTCTGAGAGCGGAATCACCGAATGTCCGGGTCGTGCCGCCCACCGGGCGGGACGACCGGTCACCGGAGCCGCGCACCTCTAGCCCGATCGGCGGGCCCCGCTTCACGGTCGGTGGGAGATCTGGGACGAACGGGTGCCGCCGGGAAGCCGGAAACGCGTGCGAACGGGTGGCTCTGGCGTGGTCACACCAGGTCTTCAGGTCGGCGTGGCTACCCTGGTCCGCTGGCGGCCCGTGCTCCCCCCTTTCCCGCAGGGTGCCCGCCCGACCACGGCAGGAGAACACCGATGACCGGACCAGGGGCCCGCACCCTCTGGTACGCCCAGAACCTCACGACGAACGGCCTGCAGGGGTGGATCCAGGACAACATCGTCCCGCTCATCCTGCTGGGCATCGCCATCATCCTGCTGTGGATCGGCGGCAAGGGTGACAACGCCGGCGTCGCCCGCCGGAGCGTCGGACTCCTCGTCGGCCTGGTCGCGCTGGGTATCGCGGTGTCGGGCAACGGGCCGCAGGTCGGTGCCTTCCTCGCCAGCCTGATCACCGGTTGACCGTGCTGGTCCGCACCGACGACGAGGTGTACCGGGTCGACTCCGTCTGGCTGGGTCCGCCGCGCGCGACCTTCCCGTGGCGCGCGCGGTACGTCTCCTACGGTGTCGGCCTGCTCGTCATGATCGTGATCATGTTCCTGCAGCGCCGTATCGGCATCGGGCTGGACTTCTTCTCCGTGGCCTGGGCGCTGGTGCTGACCGTGGTCGCCACCCGGTTCCTGGGCAAGAAGATCGACTACGAGCGCCCGCTGAGCCAGGTCGCGGAGCACTTCCGGCACGAGGTCACGGGTCCCCGGCGCCGCCGGCGCGGCGCGGGCGGGCCGGTGCGTTTCGCGCACGTCCGGACCCGACGCGCCCTCCCGCGGTCGGGCCGCCCGGCCGTCCCGGAGCCGCGACCGGCCGAGCGGACCGCACCGGAACCCGAGCTCGGGCCCGCCCCGCAGGTCGTCGAGGCCGCGCCCGTGCTGCGGGACGTCACGCCGGTCGAGGCCGCCCCGAGCACGGCCCCGAAGACCGCACCGGACACCGCGCCGAGGACCGCTCCGGAGCCCGCGCCGAGAGCCGCCCCGCGTCGCGTCGGGCGCAGGCCCGCCGCGCCGCAGCCCTGGGCGACCTCGGCGCAGCGCCGCGAGGCCGCCACGAACAACGGGTGGAAGGGGTCGGGCCGTGGCCGCGCGTGAGAAGCGCGATCCCTTCCGCGACGGCCGCCGCCCCGCCGGTCGCTCCCTGCAGGGCGATGCCAAGCTCCCCAAGTTCAGCCCCACGATCGCGCTGCGCAGCATCGACGGGCACG
The DNA here is from genome assembly GCF_027922425.1 of Pseudonocardia halophobica. GTDB lineage: Bacteria > Actinomycetota > Actinomycetes > Mycobacteriales > Pseudonocardiaceae > Pseudonocardia > Pseudonocardia halophobica. The sequence continues at coordinate 344,901 of NZ_BSFQ01000001.1, forward strand.
TCACCCGCACGTCCACCCAGGTCATGGCCTGGTACCGGCTGTCCCCGCAGGCGTGGAGCTTCCGCAGCGACAGCCAGCGCGAGATCCTCATCCGGCAGATCGCGGCGCAGCTCGGCGAGCTGCAGGGCCGGTGGCTGCACCTGCGGGTGACCACCCGCCCGTACCCGGTGCACATGTGGGCGGAGTCGTTCGACAAGAACGCCCTCGGCCGGATGCCCGACGTCCCGGGCGCCCTGGGCTGGGACGGCTTCCTGGAGGGCGAGCAGCGCCACCTCATGGGACTGTCCATGAGCGACAAGGAGGTCTTCCTCGGCGTCGAGGTGTCCGGCCGCAGCATGCTCGACCGCTGGGTCGAGCGGGCGGCGCCGGTGCTGGGGCGGGTCGTGCCGGCGGCGGTGCGGGCCGAGCTGTCCGCGCTGGAGTCCGAGCTCAACCACCTCGACGCGCTCGTGGCGGGCTCGGGGCTCGACGGCGTGCCCGCCTCGGCGTCGGACATGGCCTGGCTGATGCACCGCTCGGTCGCGCTCGGCCTGCCCGCGCCGCGCAGCCTCTCGTCGGTCCCGGTGGGCGTGACCCGCTGGGAGGAGGAGGACCTCGCGGCCTTCACGGACGGCGTCGAGCTGCACCAGGAGCCCTACGCCCCCACGGTGAAGGTGACCGGCCGGGTCCGCGGCCAGGCCGTCACGCGGGACGTGGCGGTGCTCTCCCTCGGCCTGATGGAGGGCCTGCGCATCCCCGAGGTCGACGACCCGTGGATGCAGCATTCCGACCGGCTCCCCTTCCCGGTGGAGTGGTCGGCGCGGATGTACATCCGCAAGCCGGAGGAGGTGACCGGGGAGCTGCAGCGCCAGATGGGCAAGGTGCGCAGCCAGATCCGGCACTACACCCACGACCACGACCTCGAGCCGCCGATGTCGCTGGCCCGCCAGGCCGACCGCGTGCTCGAGGTCGAGGACGAGCTCACCAGCGGCCTGACGCAGCTCAACACGCGGCTCTACGGCTGGTGGCGGATCGCCGTCTCCGGGCCGGACGAGGGCGAGGCCATCCAGCGCGCCCAGCAGGTGCTGGACCTGTACTCGCCGAAGGTGCAGATCGAGCACCCGGAGGCGCAGTACCGCTACGCCCGCGAGTTCATCCCAGGCGAGGCGATGGCGTCCACGGCGTACCGCCGGCGCGGGTCGGTCACCTGGGCGGCGGCCGCGGTCCCGGCCGCGACGGCGAGCGTGGGCGACCGGCGCGGGATCATGCTCGGCGAGACCTGCACCGCGACCCGACGACCGGTGGCCTGGGACCCCTGGCTCGCGCAGGAGGTCCGGCGGGCCTCCGGCCTCACCGCCGTCGTCGGCGGGCTGGGCTCCGGCAAGTCCTTCCTCACCGGCCTGATCGTCTACAAGACACTCCGCGCGGGTGCACGGTGGACGGTGCTCGACCCGTCGGGCCCGCTGGCCGAGCTGACCCGGCTGCCGGAGCTCGCCTCCTTCTCCCGGCACATCAACCTGCTGCGCGCCGACCCGGGCATCCTCAACCCGTACCGGGTGGTCGCCGAGCCGCGGCCCGAGCACTTCGCCGACGACGAGGACCCCGAGCGGTCCTGGCGCCGCGAGCGGTCCCTGGCCGCCGCCACCCGCCGCCGCCTGGTGCTCGACGTGCTCACCGGCCTGCTGCCCTACGACGTCGCCCGGCTCCCGCACACCCGGATCGTGCTGCTCCGCGCGGTGCGCGAGGTCGGCGGCGCCCCGGACCGGCACCCCGGCCTGGTCATCGACGCGCTGCGCCGGCACCAGCGCGAGGGCGAGGAGCACGCCGGGGTGGTCGCGGACTTCCTCGAGGAGCGCCGCGAGCTCCCGCAGGCCGCGCTGCTGTTCCCGGACACCAGCCGGGACGACCCGTGGGCCGCCGACCGGGACTACCGGCTGACCGTGCTCACCATGCAGGGCATGACGCTGCCGCGGCCGGGCAGCCCGCGCGAGGAGTGGACGGACAACGAGGCGCTGGCCGTCGAGCTGCTCAACCTCGCGTCGTGGCTGACCCAGCGCACGATCTACGACGCCGACCGCAACCTGCGCAAGGGCGTCGCGCTCGACGAGACGCACTTCCTGTCCCAGGTGCCCACCGGCAAGGTGCTGATCGACCGGCTCGCCCGCGACTCCCGCAAGTTCAACGTCCGGGCGCTGTTCGCCTCCCAGCTGGCGGGCGACCTGCTGCGGGTCTCCGGGTTCGCGTCGCTGGTCAACGCCGTGTTCGTCGGCCGCACGGACGACGAGGAGGCCCAGACGGACGCGCTGCGCCTGCTGCGGGTCCCCACCGGCGTCGGCTACGAGCAGATGCTGAGCACGCTCTCCCCGCGCCCGCGGCACGACGACCGGCCGGACGACACCCCGCGCCAGTTCGTGTTCGCCGACGGGCACGGCGGCGTCGAGAAGATCCGGATCGACCTCGAGGCGCCGCACCTCGACCACGTCCGCGAGGCCCTCGACACCAACCCCGACGCCAGCCGGGTCGCCGTCAGCGGGGCTCCGGTCCTCGCGGCGGACTCCGGAAGGGCGCCCGACGAGCCGCGCCCGGTCGGCGCGCGGCAGGTCGTCGTGCCACCGGGCGGGATCGACCTGGACGAGGATCTCGACCCCGTCGACCTGACCGCCCCCGAGATCCGCACCGGCGAGGCCACCCGCGTCGGACCGGGCCGGCCGGGCTGGGACGACGGGGTGCGGGTGGTCCCGGGCTCGCTGGAGCCGGACCCGGACGACCTCGACGACGAGCAGCTCGACCTCCTGGACGACCTGGAGGAGGGCTGGGCGGACGTGGACGACGACCTCGCCGAGCCGACGTCGGTGGGTGAGGACCTCCCGGTCCACGACGGGCACGGGAGTGACGGCCGTCCCGCCGCCGAGGAAGCCGGCGACGTCGCCGCCGAGCGCGCCCGCTCCGGCGCCCCCGGCGAGGGCGGGCGGTGAACGCCGCGGCGTCCGTCACGGCGTCGACCGGCGGGACCACCGGGCTCCTGGCGGTACTGCTCGTCCTGGCCGCCGCCGTGGTGGTCGCGGTACGCAAGGACCGCGCCCGCCGGCACGCCGGGGCCCCGCGCCGTCGTCGCGGCGCCGCCCTGCTGCTGGTCCTCGCCGTGGTGGCGGGCAGCGGGCTGGTCGGCAGCCCGGCCGTCGCACAGGGCTTCGACTGCAAGCAGAGCCCCGAGCCGGACCGCCCCGGCACCGGACTCGTGGGCTCGCTGGACCCGCCCCGGCCCGACGGCGGCGAGCCCGGCTCGGTGTACCGCGAGGTCGGCTACGCCGGGATGACCTGGCACAACTACGACCTGGGCTGCGCCGGCGGCGTCCTCAACCCGGCGACGACCACGGACACGTGGCTCGGCAACCAGACGTTCAACGTCGCGAAGTTCGCCGTGGGCGGCGTGAACTGGGCGCACTACCTGATCGCGGACGGCGGGGCCCTGCTCGACCCGCTGGACAACGTGATCACCGCGGCCACGCGGGCCATGTACGACTCGGTGTTCACGCTGTGGATCGGCGTGGCGCTGGTGATCCTCGCGGTGATCCTGCTGGTCCTGGCGCTGCGCGGCGACCTGGCCCGGCAGACGCAGCGGGCGGCGTTCGCGCTCGGCGCCCTGGTGCTCGCCGGCGCGGCCTACCTGGCCCCGGTGAACTGGGCGCGGGCGGCGGACACGCTGCTGCTCGACGGCGTCACGCAGATGCAGGAGGGCTTCCTCTCCCAGGTCGGCCTGGGCGACCGGGACACGCTGCCGACCGTGCTGGTCGACCAGGTGGTCTACACGAACTGGCTGCGCGGCAACTTCGGCTCGCCGGACGTCCCGCAGGCCACGGACCTCGGCCGGCCGCTGCTGCGCGCGTCGACCTTCACGATCAACGAGGTCGCCGAGGGGCAGGACACCCCGCAGCTGGCCGAGCAGAAGAAGAACGACTACGCCACGCTCGCCGGGCAGATGGGCGACCGGTACAGCTACTTCCAGGGCGAGTCCGGCAGCCGCGTCGGCGTCGGCGTGCTGTCGGTGGTGCAGGCGGTGTGCATCGCGCTGTTCCAGCTGCTGTCGAAGGTGCTGGTGCTGGTCGCGATGCTGCTGCTGCGGCTGATGGTGATGACGGCGCCGGCGATCGCCGTGGTGGCGGTGCTGAAGCCGGACGTGCTGCCCGCGCTGCTGCGCGTGGCCGGCGCCGCGATCGTCAACACGATCATCGTGGGCGCGCTGGCCGGGCTGCACGCGCTGCTCGTGGTGTCGCTGTTCCGGCCCGGCGCGGGCATCGACCTCTGGCTGTCGTTGCTGGTCACCGGCGTGGTCACGGTCGTGCTGTGGGCGGTCGCGCGGCCCTTCCGGCGGCTGGTGTCGATGGTGTCGCTGACGCGGGACCAGTTCGGCGGGATCGTGCCGTCGATCGGCGGCGGCCCCATGTCCCGGGTGTGGCAGCGGGTCCGCGGCGCGGACCCCGAGGACCGGCAGGGCCGCTGGTGGAACGAGCGCCGGGGGTCCGGCGCCGGGGACGATCCCGACGCCGTGCGCCCCGAGGCCGAGTACTCCCGCGTCCCTCCCGTGCAGGCCACGGTCAGCCCGGCCGGACCGGGTGCGCGCACCCCGCGGCGGCACGCCGAGGTCACCGGCGCGGACGCCGCCGCCCTCTCGGCCGCGCGCCGTCCGGCCCTGCCCGCGGGCGGGTCCCCGACCCCGGCGGCGACCGGCGCGTACCCCACGCGCAACGACCCCAGCGAGATCGACGAGCGCGTGATCTACCGCAGGTCGGATCCGGCGGCGGCCCGCGCCGTCCAGGCCCGACCGGTCGACGCCGAGCTCGTCGACGGCGTCCCGGTCTACCGGATCTACCGCCCCGCCCGGACGGGCCGCGATGCCGATTAGGTCCCCGCGCGGGCGCGCGGCCGCCTACCGGGCGGTGTGGGGGTGGCCCCTCCGCACCCCGCTGCGGCTCGCGGTCACCGTCGTCGTCGTGCTCGGCCTGGCCGTGCTGGTCAGCCTGGCCGTGGGTGCGCTCCGTCCGCCCGCGCAGGCGCCGGTGGTGACCAAGCCCGGCGCGACGACGGCCACGACCGGGGCCCGGGCCCCCGCCTCGCCCACCCCGACGGCCCTCCCGCCGGTGGCGGCGCTGACCCCGACCACGCTGCCGCTCTCCGCCGCCCCGGCCGAGGCGCTGCAGGTGGCGCAGAACTGGGCCACCGCCTGGGCCACCCACCCCGCGGGCACCACCAACCAGCAGTGGGTGAACTCGCTCGTCCCGTACACGACGCCGGAGTACGTCGGCACGCTCACCGGCGTCGACCCCGCCAACATCCCGGCCACCCGGGTGACGGGATCGGCGACGGCCACGCAGGTGTCCCCCGCCTCCGTCGTCGTCGACGTGCCGACGGACGCGCTGACCCTGCAGGTCACGGTCGTCGACACCGAGGCGGGCTGGCGCGTCTCCGGCTACGACCGGGCCTGACGGGGTGCGCCTGCTCCGGCCGCTGCGGCTGCTGCTGCCCTTCGTGGCGATCGGCGTCGCGCTCGTCGTCTTCCTGACGCTCGGTTTCCTCGCCTTCGCGCCCAACGCCGGGCAGCCGCGGGTCACCAGCGGGTGCGACGCCGGCATCGGGCCTATCGGGACCGTCGGGCGCGGGGGCGCGGCGGGGGCGACCATCGACACGCTGACGGACGAGCAGCGGCAGAACGCCGCGACGATCATCGGCGTCGGCAAGGAGCTGCAGGCTCCGCCGCGGGCGTGGCTCGTCGCGCTGGCCACGGCGATGCAGGAGTCGACGCTCCGCAACATCGACTACGGCGACCGGGACTCGCTCGGGCTTTTCCAGCAGCGGCCCTCCCAGGGCTGGGGCTCGCCGGCGCAGGTCACCGACCCGAACTACAGCGCGCGGATCTTCTACGACCGGTTGCTGCAGGTGCCGGACTGGGAGGACCAACCGGTCACCGTGGCGGCCCAGACCGTGCAGCGGTCGGCCTTCCCCAGCGCCTACGCGAAGTGGGAGGGGCTCGCGGCGGACCTCGTCGAGCAGCTCGGCGACGTCACCGACCCCACCGGCTGCGGGAGCGGCTCGGCCGAGCTCCCGGCCGGGGTCGCCCGGACGGCCATCGAGTTCGCCCTCGGCGAGGTCGGCAAGCCGTACGTCTGGGGCGCCACCGGCCCGAACACCTACGACTGCTCGGGGCTGATGCTGCGGGCGTTCGAGAAGGCCGGGATCAAGCTCCCCCGGGTGTCCCGGGACCAGTACCGGGCCGGCGGCCACCTCCCCGTTCGCCAGGCCCAGGCCGGCGACCTGATGTTCTACGCCTACGACCGCACCGACCCGACGACGATCCACCACGTGTTCCTCTACCTGGGCAACGACCAGATGGTCGAGGCGCCCTACAGCGGGCAGAACGTCCGGGTGCAGCCCGTAAACTGGGACTACAAGGAGCTCGTGCCCCTCGCGACCCGCCCGGGCACCCCCTCCAACACCGCCTGAACCCCATTCGGGAGCACGCACGATGGCCCGCCCGGACGCGTCCCGTCCGTCCCGCCCGCGCTCGACCACGCCGCTGGCCGACTACCTCGACCGCCCCGCCCCGGGCGCCGGCCCGGACTACCTGGTGGTGCCCCGCGGGCTCGCCGAGGCGATGCCGCTGCGCTGGCAGCAGGTGTTCGCCGGGCTGCTGGCCGACCTGCACGACGCCTACGGCCACCTGGACTGGCCGGACTACCGCGTGGTGCCGAGCCGCTGGGAGCTGCTGCGCGACCTCGACGAGGAGCAGCTCGCCGCGGCCGGGTACGTCGCCGACCTGGACCCCGAGGGCGGGCTGGAGTACCGGGACGCCACCGGCGAGGCCGTCGCCGACCCGGAGCACCACCGGGCCCTGGCCCCGGTCGAGGAGACGCTCCCGCGCCCGGGGGACGAGGTGCCGCCGCCGCGGCCCGCTCCCGCGTTGTAAGGAGCTCTACGGCTTTCTCGTTCCTCCGCTAGACGACGACAGACTCCGCGATCCGCGGAAAAGTTGAGTCGGGTGGGAACAAGTCGGGTACGCCGCCCGTTGGACCGGGCAGCAAGTTGAGTGAGCTAGGCTCAAGGCCGGGTTGACGGCAGGCGCCTCGATCGCGAAACTTGAGCCGGATCCGCTCAACGGCGGTACGGAACCCGACAGTTCTACACAGCACTACGAAGCACAGCGTTCGACAGACACAGTGTTCGACACGGAGGCACACACCATGGCTCGTGCGGTCGGTATCGACCTCGGGACCACCAACTCCGTCGTCTCCGTCCTGGAGGGCGGGGAGCCGACGGTGATCGCCAACTCCGAGGGCAGCCGCACCACGCCCTCGGTCGTGGCGTTCGCGCGCAACGGCGAGGTCCTCGTCGGGCAGTCCGCGAAGAACCAGGCCGTCACCAACGCGGACCGGACGTTCCGCTCGGTGAAGCGGTTCATCGGCTCGGACTGGAAGACCCCCGAGATCGACGGGAAGAGCTACGCCGCGCAGGAGATCAGCGCCCGCGTGCTGCAGAAGCTCAAGCGGGACGCGGAGGCGTACCTCGGCGAGGAGGTCGTCGACGCCGTGGTCACCGTCCCGGCGTACTTCGAGGACGCGCAGCGCCAGGCCACCAAGGAGGCCGGCCAGATCGCGGGGCTCAACGTCCTGCGCATCGTCAACGAGCCCACCGCGGCCGCGCTGGCCTACGGGCTCGACAAGGGTGAGACCGAGCAGACGATCCTCGTCTTCGACCTCGGCGGCGGCACCTTCGACGTCTCGCTGCTCGAGATCGGCGACGGCGTCGTGGAGGTCAAGGCCACCAACGGCGACAACCACCTCGGTGGCGACGACTGGGACGAGCGGATCGTGACCTGGCTCGTCGACAAGTTCAAGGGCAGCCACGGCATCGACCTGACCAAGGACAAGATGGCGATGCAGCGGCTCCGCGAGGCCGCGGAGAAGGCCAAGATCGAGCTCTCGAGCTCCTCGAGCGCCACGATCAACCTGCCCTACATCACCGTCGACGCCGACAAGAACCCGCTGTTCCTCGACGAGACGCTGTCCCGCGCCGAGTTCCAGCGCATCACCTCGGACCTGCTCGACCGCACCCGCGCGCCGTTCAACCAGGTGATCAAGGACGCCGGCATCTCGGTCGGCGACATCGACCACGTGGTCCTCGTCGGCGGCTCGACCCGGATGCCCGCCGTGACGGAGCTCGTCAAGGAGCTGACCGGCGGCAAGGAGCCGAACAAGGGCGTCAACCCGGACGAGGTCGTCGCCGTCGGCGCCGCGCTGCAGGCCGGTGTCCTGCGCGGTGAGGTCAAGGACGTCCTGCTGCTCGACGTCACCCCGCTGTCCCTGGGCATCGAGACCAAGGGCGGCGTGATGACCAAGCTGATCGAGCGCAACACCACGATCCCGACCAAGAAGTCCGAGATCTTCACGACGGCGGACGACAACCAGCCGTCGGTGCAGATCCAGGTCTACCAGGGTGAGCGCGAGATCGCGGCCTACAACAAGAAGCTCGGCATGTTCGAGCTGACCGGGCTGCCGCCGGCCCCGCGCGGCGTGCCGCAGATCGAGGTCTCCTTCGACATCGACGCCAACGGCATCGTGAAGGTCTCCGCGGTCGACAAGGGCACCGGCAAGAGCCAGGACATGACGATCACCGGCGGGTCCGCCCTGGGCAAGGACGAGATCGACCGGATGATGCGCGAGGCCGAACAGCACGCCGAGGAGGACAAGAAGCGGCGTGAGGAGGCCGAGGTCCGCAACCAGGCCGAGACCCTCGTCTACCAGACGGAGAAGTTCGTCAAGGACAACGAGGACAAGGTCCCGGCGGACGTCAAGGACTCGGTGAACGCCGCCGTCGGCGAGGTGCAGGAGGCCCTCAAGGGCACCGACACCGACGCGATCAAGTCCGCGATGGAGAAGCTCGCCACCGAGTCGCAGAAGCTCGGCCAGGCCCTCTACCAGCAGCCGGGCGCCGAGGGCGCCCCGGGCGGCGCGGCCGGGGACAACCCGGGCACCGGCGCCACGGGCCAGCAGGCCGGTGCGGACGACGTGGTGGACGCCGAGATCGTCGACGACGAGGAGAAGAAGGACAAGTGAGCACCCCGTACGGATCCGACCGCAGGCCGGGCCCGGAGGGGGAGCAGGAGGAGCCGGTCCGCGTGCGCGACCGGCGCCGGATCGACCCCCTGACGGGGGAGGTCCGGTCCTCGGCCGACGTCGGCAGCCAGCAGGCTGCCGGCGCCCCGGCCGGGGCCGCCCCCGGTGGTGAGCCCGAGCCCGGGATCGAGCTCGACGACCCCCGGATCGCCGACCTGGAGAAGCAGCTCGAGGAGCGCACCCAGGACCTCCAGCGGGTCACCGCGGAGTACGCCAACTACCGGCGCCGGGTGGACCGGGACCGGGAGGGCGTGGTCGTGGCCGCGCGCGTCTCGTTCGTGTCCGACCTGCTCACCGTGCTCGACGACCTCGAGCGCGCCGAGCAGCACGGCGACCTCAACGGCCCGTTCAAGTCGGTGGCGGACAAGGTCGTCGGTGTGGCGACCCGCCTCGGGCTCGAGGCCTTCGGGGCGGACGGCGAGCTGTTCGACCCGGCGCTGCACGAGGCCGTCCAGCACGAGCCGGCCGAGGCCCCCGGGCCCACGGTCACCGTGCTGACCGCGGTGCTGCGGCGCGGCTACCGCATGGCGGACCGCGTGCTGCGGCCCGCGATGGTCACCGTCGCCGACCGGCCCGAGTCCGAGGTGCCGGCCGCGGCCGAGGTGCCCGACGCGCCCGCGGGCGAGCCGGGTCCGGTGCCGTCGCCGGACGAGCCGACGAACCCGGCCTGAGCCGGGCGCGCGGACACCACTTCAGACAGACGTACCGGAAGGAGGCGGGATGACCCAGCGGGACTGGATCGAGAAGGATTTCTACCGTGAGCTGGGCGTCTCGTCCTCGGCGTCGGACTCGGAGATCAAGAAGGCGTACCGCAAGCTCGCCCGCGAGCTGCACCCCGACGCCAACCCGGGCGACGCCGTGGCCGAGACCCGGTTCAAGGCCGTCTCCGAGGCCTACGGCGTGCTCTCCGACCCGGAGAAGCGCGCGGAGTACGACGAGACCCGCAAGCTGTTCGCCGGCGGCGGGTTCTCCGGCGGCTTCCCGGGCGGCCAGGGCTTCCCGGGCGGGTTCCCCGGCCAGGGCGGCGCCCAGGGCTTCGACCTGGGCGACCTGTTCGGCCAGGGGACCGGCTCGGGGGGCGCCGGCGGTCTCGGCGACCTGTTCGGCAACCTGTTCGGCAACCGCGGTGCCAGCACCGCCGCCGGGGGCTACTCCGGCGGGCAGCGCCCGCAGCAGGGTGCGGACGTCGAGAGCAGGCTGACGATCCCGTTCGAGGACGCGGTGCGCGGCGCCACCATGACGCTGAACATCTCCTCGCCCGGGACCTGCGACACCTGCCACGGCTCCGGGGCCAGGCCCGGCACCGGCTCGCACACCTGCCCGATCTGCGGCGGCGCGGGCGTGGTCAGCCGCAGCCAGGGGGCGTTCGCCTTCTCCGAGCCGTGCCGGGACTGCCGCGGCACCGGCCGGGTCGTCGACGAGCCCTGCCCGGAGTGCGGCGGCGACGGCGTGAGCACCAAGGTGCGCACGCTGACCGTCCGCGTGCCGGCGGGGGTCGACGACGGGCAGCGCATCCGGCTGCCCGGCAAGGGCGAGCCGGGCCGCTACGGCGGTCCGCCCGGCGACCTCTACGTGCGGATGAGCGTCACGCCGCACCGGGTCTTCGGGCGCTCGGCGAAGAACCCGAACGACCTCACCCTGAAGGTGCCGGTGACCTTCCCCGAGCTCGTCCAGGGTGCGACGCTGACCGTGCCGACGCTCGACTCCACGGTGTCGCTCAAGATCCCCGCGGGGACCCAGAGCGGCCGGACCTTCCGGGTCCGCGGGCGCGGCGTGCAGGCGAAGAAGGGCGCCGGCGACCTCCTCGTCACCGTCGAGGTCGCGATCCCGCAGCGGCTCGACGAGGCCGCGGCGGCGGCGTTGCAGGAGTACGCGGACGCGACGAAGGCGTCCGACCCACGGGCGGACCTGCTCGCGGGCGAACGCTGAGCACGAGGGACGAGGTGAGGGGACATGTCGGACCGTGACGGCCGTGGCCCCGAGGGCGCCCTCCCGCCCGGCGCGGGCCAGGACACCCCGGTCTTCGTGATCTCCATCGCCGCCGAGCTGTCGGGGCTGCACGCGCAGACCCTGCGCAGCTACGACCGGCTGGGGCTGGTGAGCCCCGGCCGGTCCCCCGGCGGCGGCCGGCGGTACTCGGCCCGTGACATCGCGCTGCTCCGCGAGGTCCAGCGGCTCTCCCAGGAGGAGGGCGTGAACCTCGCCGGGGTGAAGCGGATCATCGAGCTGGAGCAGCTGGTCGACCAGCTGCGCTCCCGGGTCGAGGAGCTGACCGAGGAGCTGGCGGCCGCGCACGCGGCGGCCCAGCAGGCGGCCGCGATGGTGCACCAGAGCTACCGCCGCGACCTGGTCCCGACCGAACGGGGCTCGCAGGTCGTGGTGTGGAAACCGCGGGCCCCGCGCCGCCGTTCCGACCCGCAGGACTGAGACGGATGTGCCGGACCCCGTACCGCGCGGTGCGGGGTTCAGCCGTTCTCGGCGGAGCCCTCGCGGGTCGCGTCGATCTCCCGCTCCACGTCCGCGTACGGGCGCCGGGCCAGGGTCGCGCCGGGCAGTCTCGCGTCGAGCAGGCCGGGGTCCGGCTCGTCGACGTCGGCGATTACGGCCGTGCCGCCCGCCGGGACCGTCCGGGCGAGGTGGCCGATCGCCAGCTCCTCCGGGCTCTGCTCGGCGGCGCCGTAGAGGGACACCAGCTGGTTGCCGAACAGCAGGGTGTCGATCGGCCCGAGCAGCAGGGTGACCAGCGCGCCGAGGCGCGGGTGCCGTTCGGTGAAGGACACCGCGTCGCCGGTCTCGTGGTCGAGGGAGAGCGCGCCGTCGGCGTCCCGGTGCACGATCGCCGCGGCCCGCAGCTCCAGCGAGCCCGCGCCGTCGAGCGCGCCGAGCACGTCGAGCACCTGCCGGGGCTCGGCACCGGTCACCACCACGACGTTCTCTGCCATGCGGTGCACGCTAGCGCGCCGATCACGCTCTCGCCGCGACGCCGGCAGGTCGCCCGGCGGGCACCGCGGGGGTGCGATGCGTAGACTTTCTCCGCGTTGAGCGGAACAGACTCAACTTTCCTGCCGTTGAGGATTACGAGAGGGCACACCACGTGCCCGGAGACCGCACGACCCGAGGAGACACGGGGATGGATTCCTTCAACCCCACCACCAAGACCCAGCAGGCGATCTCGGCCGCCGCGCAGGCCGCCGCGCTGGCCGGCAACCCGGACGTCGGTCCCACCCACCTGCTCGGCGCCTTGCTGGCCCAGGGGGACGGGATCGCCGCTCCGCTGCTCGCCGCCGTCGGCGCCGACGCCGCGGCCGTGCGCACCGAGCTGACCCAGCTCGGCAACCGGCTGCCGTCGGCCTCCGGCTCCACGGTGGCCGCACCCCAGCTGAACCGGGACGCGCTGGCCGCGATCAAGTCCGCCCAGCAGCTCGCCACGGAGATGGGGGACGAGTACGTCTCGACCGAGCACCTCCTCGTCGGCCTGGCCGACAAGGCCGGCCCGGTGAGCCAGCTGCTGCGCCGGCACGGTGCCACCCCGGAGGCGCTGCGCGAGGCGTTCGGCAAGGTCCGCGGGTCGTCCCGCGTGACCAGCCCCGACCCCGAGGGCACCTACCAGGCGCTGGAGAAGTACGGCCAGGACCTGACCGCGCGCGCCCGCGAGGGCAAGCTCGACCCCGTCATCGGGCGGGACACCGAGATCCGGCGCGTGGTGCAGGTGCTGTCCCGGCGCACCAAGAACAACCCGGTGCTGATCGGCGAGCCCGGCGTCGGCAAGACCGCGATCGTGGAGGGCCTGGCCCAGCGGATCGTGGCGGGCGACGTCCCGGAGTCGCTGCGCGGCAAGCGCGTCGTGGCCCTGGACCTGGGCTCGATGGTCGCCGGCGCGAAGTACCGCGGTGAGTTCGAGGAGCGGCTCAAGGCCGTCCTGAAGGAGATCACGGACTCGGCCGGCGAGATCATCACCTTCATCGACGAGCTGCACACCATCGTCGGCGCGGGCGCGACCGGCGAGGGCGCGATGGACGCCGGCAACATGATCAAGCCGATGCTCGCCCGCGGCGAGCTGCGGATGGTCGGCGCCACCACGCTCGACGAGTACCGCCAGCACATCGAGAAGGACCCGGCCCTCGAGCGCCGCTTCCAGCAGGTGCTGGTCGGCGAGCCGAGCGTCGAGGACACCGTCGGCATCCTGCGCGGGCTCAAGGAGCGCTACGAGGTGCACCACGGCGTGCGGATCATCGACGCCGCCCTGGTCGCCGCGGCCACGCTCTCGGACCGCTACATCACCGCCCGGTTCCTCCCGGACAAGGCCATCGACCTGGTCGACGAGGCCGCGTCCCGGCTGCGGATGGAGATCGACTCCCGGCCCGTCGAGATCGACACCGTCGAGCGCTCCGTGCGCCGGCTGGAGATCGAGGAGATGGCGCTGGCCAAGGAGTCCGACGAGGCGTCGAAGGAGCGGCTGTCGGCCCTGCGCGCCGAGCTCGCCGAGCAGCGCGAGGAACTGTCGGCACTGACCGCACGCTGGCAGAACGAGAAGACGGCCATCGAGTCCACCCGTGAGCTCAAGGAGCAGCTCGAGCAGCTGAAGGGCGAGTCGGAGCGCGCCGAGCGCGACGGCGACCTCGGGCGCGCCGCCGAGCTGCGCTACGGCCGCATCCCGCAGCTGGAGAAGGAGCTCGCCGAGAAGACCGCCGTCGTGGAGCGCCACGAGGAGGTCATGCTCAAGGAGGAGGTCGGCCCGGACGACGTCGCGGACGTCGTGAGCGCCTGGACCGGCATCCCCGCCGGCCGGATGCTGGAGGGCGAGACCGCCAAGCTCCTGCGCATGGAGGACGAGCTCGGCAAGCGGGTCGTCGGCCAGACCGAGGCCGTGCGCGCGGTGTCCGACGCCGTCCGCCGGGCCCGGGCGGGCATCGCGGACGAGAACCGGCCCACCGGCTCGTTCCTGTTCCTCGGCCCCACCGGCGTCGGCAAGACCGAGCTGGCCAAGGCGCTCGCCGAGTTCCTGTTCGACGATGAGCGGGCCATGGTCCGCATCGACATGAGCGAGTACTCGGAGAAGCACTCCGTGGCCCGGCTCGTCGGGGCGCCCCCCGGCTACGTCGGCTACGACCAGGGCGGCCAGCTCACCGAGGCCGTGCGGCGCCGGCCGTACACGGTGGTGCTGCTCGACGAGGTGGAGAAGGCCCACCCGGACGTCTTCGACACGCTCCTGCAGGTGCTCGACGACGGGCGGCTCACGGACGGCCAGGGCCGGACCGTCGACTTCCGGAACACGATCCTGGTGCTGACCTCCAACCTGGGCAGCCAGGCGATCGCGAACCCGGCGCTCGACGACCAGGGCCGCAGGGACGCCGTCATGTCGGTGGTGCGCGGGCACTTCAAGCCCGAGTTCCTCAACCGGCTCGACGACGTGGTGGTCTTCCACGCGCTGTCGACCGAGGAGCTGACCCACATCGTCGACATCCAGCTCGACGTGCTGCGGCAGCGGCTGGCGCGGCGCCGGCTCACCCTCGAGGTGTCCGACGGCGCCCGCGAGTGGCTGGCGATGAACGGGTTCGACCCGGTCTTCGGTGCCCGCCCGCTGCGCCGGCTGGTGCAGTCCGCGATCGGCGACCAGCTCGCGAAGGAGCTGCTCTCCGGCGCGGTGCGCGAGGGCGACACCGTGCGCGTCGACCTCGACCCCACGGCCGAGGGCGGTACCGGCGGCCTGATCGTCGGGCGGGGCGTGCCGGCGGCCGTCTGAGCCGGCCGTTGACGATCGTGAAGTGATCGTCCGAAGCGCCATGGGCGCGGACCGTGATCCCTACGGTCCGCGCCCATGAGTGTTCCCAGCAGCAGCGTTCCCCGCGTCGGTGTTCTCGGCGACGGGCAGACCTGGCTCGCCGACTACCGGCGCCGGATCGAGGAGCTGCGGGGCCGCGCCGAGCTGGCGCAGGCCGAGATCGCGGCGTTGACCGCCACCGCCGCCAGCCCCGACGGCGCCGTCCGGGCGACCGTGGACAGCACCGGCGCGTTGACCGGGCTGGCCTTCGGGCCGGCCGCCGACGGGCTGGACCGCGGAGCCCTGGCCGACCTCGTCGTCGCGACGACGGCGAGCGCCGCCGCCGAGGTGTCCCGCCGGGCGACCGCGGCGCTGGGCCCGCTGCTGGAGCACCGGTGAGCGTGTCCGACGGGTTCGCGGTGGACCCCGCGGTGCTGGAGGCCCACGCCGCCACGCTCGAGGCAGCCGAGCGGCGGCTCGCCGGCGGGATGCCCGGCCCGGGCGTCCTGTCGCCCGACGCGTTCGGGCTGGTCGGGCGGCTGTTCGCGGGGGCGGCGAGCGAGGCGGCCGAGGCCGGGGTGGCCGTGCTGGAGGCCGCGCGGCGGGGCCTGGTCGCCGCCGCGGCGTCGGCGCGGGAGGCGGCCGCGACCTACCGGGAGGCCGACCTGGCCGCGGCCCTCGCGCTGGAGCGGGCGACCGGGCCGGCCTCGCCGTGACCGCGCCCTTCACGCCCACGCCGGCCGCGGCGCCCGGGACGTTCGACGGCGCTGGTCTGGCGTCGAGCGTGGCCGACCTCGCCGACGCGGCCGCGGTCGACCGGCCCGACCCGGCCGCGCTGGCGTGGACGGCGGCGGGGGCCGGGCTCGACGCGCTCGGGTTCGTCGCGGACCCCTTCGGCGAGCTCGCCACGGCCGGGATCGGCTGGCTGATCGAGCACGTCGGGTTCCTCCGCGAGCCCCTCGACCGGCTCGCCGGGAACCCGGCCGAGGTCGTCGCGCGGGCCACGGACTGGCACCGCGGGGCTCGGGCTGCGGCTGCCGAGGCGGCAGAGCGCGTCCGCCCGGATCTCGGGGGCTGGACCGGTTCGGCGGCCGACGCCGCGCGCGCCGCGGCCGCCCGGGACGCGGAGGCGCTGACCGGCCTCGCCGCCGGCTGCGCGGCCGTGGCCGACCGGCTGCTGGAGGTCGGGGCGACGATCGGGGCCGAGCGGGCGCTGATCCGCGACACGGTCGCCGGGTTCCTCTGGGACCTCGCCCGCTGGGCGGTGGCCTCGATCGCGAGCGCCGGCACCCTCACCCCGCTCGCCGTCGCCTCCGCGGTCGGCGAGGCCGCGATCCTCGCCGCGCGGATCGCCGACGGGATCCGCACGCTGCTCTCCTGGCTCGACGAGGCGCGGGCGGCCCTCGGTGCCCTCCTCGCCACCTTCTCGCAGGTCACGGGCCGGTTCGCCGTGCCCGGCGCGGCCCGGATCCTCGAACCCCTCGGCGGCTCCGGCGACGCGCTGCTCGGCCTCGGCCGGGACGCCGTCGTCGAGACGGGGAAGGAGGGCGCGAAGGCCGACGGCGTGCGCGCGGGCTGGGCCGAGCCCGCGCGGCCGCTCGCGTGAGGACGGTCCGATGTGCCGTTCGGCGCCCGTCCGGCCCGTTCGGCCGTCTTCCCCGGACGGGTGATCGTGGCGTTCCCGCACGTTCCGGGCCTGCGGCGCTAGGGTCGCCGCGTGGGTGTTCCGTCGTGGGTCTGGTTCGTGATCGCCGTGGTCGCGCTGTTCGCCGGCGCCGCGCTGCTCCTCGCCGACCGCCGGCGCGGCGGGGCCGGGGAGCCCGGGGTGCGTGACCGCAGGCGATGGGCCGCGCTGCACGACTGGGAGTACCTCGACAGCGACCCGGTGCTGCCCAGCCGCTGGCGCTACGGGACCGTGCAGAACGGCGGGCCGGGCATCGCCCGCAACCTGGCCAGCGGCACCGTCCCCACGCCGGAGGGCGGCCGGCACGGCTTCATCTTCGACCACGAACAGCAGGGCACGGTCAACGCCGTGGTCGTGGCCGTGCAGCTGCGCGAGGGCCTGCCGGCGGCCGTCGAGCTGCGGCTGCCGTCGGCCCCGCTGCCCGAGACGGACGGCGCCGGGCTGGACCTGCTCGAGCCGGTGGGCGAGCGGTACTCCTTCGTCTCCGACGCCGAGGCCATCCGCCCGCTGCTCACCGCGCGGGTGGCCGACGCCGCCGACGCGGTGGGGGACGACATCGAGCTGCTCTGGGCCGAGGACACCTGGGTGCTCGCCGCGGCGCCGGTCGACGTCACCCCGGAGCGCGGCCAGGACCTGCTCGCCGACCTCGCCGAGGTCGCGACCGCCCTCGAGCACGCGCTCGACGGCACACGCCACACCACGGGCAGCTGAGCCCGGCCCCCGGGCCGACTAGTGTCGCCCGCGTGCCCTCCGTCCTGATCACCGGCGCCACCTCCGGCATCGGTGCCGCGTTCGCCGACCGGCTCGCCGCCGAGGGGCGCGACCTCGTGCTCGTGGCCCGCACCGTCGAGCGCCTCGAGGAGGCGGCCGCACGGTACCGCGAGGCGGGTGTCTCGGTGGAGGTCCTGCCCGCCGACCTGACCGCGCCGGACGAGCGCGCCCGCGTGGTCCGCCGGCTCGCCGACCCCGACCGCTCCCCGGTGGACCTGCTGGTGAACAACGCCGGCATGGGCCAGCGGGGCAGCTTCCTCGCCACGTCCGCCGAGGACCTGCAGGCGCAGCACGACCTCAACGTCACCGCGGTGCTGCACCTGACCCGGGCGGTCGTGCCGGGAATGGTCGACCGCGGCCGCGGCTCGATAGTCAACGTGTCGAGCGTGGCGGGGTTCCTGCCGGGCAGCGGCTCGACCTACACCGCCGACAAGGCGTGGGTCACCGCCTTCACCGAGGGCGTCGCCGCGTCGCTGGCCGGCACCGGGGTGCGGGCGCTGGCCCTCTGCCCCGGGTTCGTCCGCACGGAGTTCCACGAGCGCGCCGGCATCGACGTCGGCGCGCGCACCGGGCCGCTGTGGCTCGACGCCGCCCGGGTGGTCGACGACTGCCTCGCCGACCTCGCCGACGGGCGCGTCGTGTCCGTCCCGAGCCTGCAGTACAAGGCGATCTCGTCGGTGGTGGGCGTGCTGCCGCGCCGCGTGGTCCGCCGGCTGGTCGCCACCTTCGACCGGGAGCGCTGAAGCATGAGCACCGCCACCGACCCCACCGACGACACCGACCGGCTGCGGCTGGCCGAGCTCGTGCGCGAGCACGGGGTCGTGCACGGGAAGGTCACGCTGTCCTCCGGCCGCGAGGCCGACTACTACGTCGACCTGCGCCGGGTCACGCTGCACCACGAGGCCGCTCCGCTGGTCGGCCGGCTGCTGCGCACGCTGACCGCGGACTGGGGGTACTCCGCCGTCGGCGGGTTGACCCTGGGCGCGGACCCGGTCGCCGACGCCGTGCTGCACGCCGCCGCGGCCGAGCGGGCCGCCGACCCGGGGGTCCCGCCCGTCGACGCGTTCGTGGTCCGCAAGTCGACCAAGGAGCACGGGCTGCAGCGGCTGATCGAGGGCCCGGACATCACGGGCCGGCCGGTGCTCGTCGTCGAGGACACCTCCACGACGGGCGGGTCGGTGCTGCAGGCCGTCCGCGCCGTGCGCGAGGCCGGGGCCACCGTCGTCGGCGTGGCGACCGTGGTCGACCGCGCCACCGGGGCCCGGGAAGCGATCGAGGCCGAGGGCGCGCAGTACCGCGCGCTCCTCGGCCTCGCCGACCTGGGGCTGTAGAAGAGGTCCCGACCCCCGCCCGGCCCGCCCCATTCCCGGCCGTCGTACCGGGTCTTCGGGCAGGACGGGGGCCGGCTCCGGCCCCCGCCGGGGTCAGACGACCCGGATGCGGACCGAGTCGAAGGCCGGGGTCTGGTCGGCCCGCTCCATCATCGGGATGCGGTGCGAGCCGTCACCGGCCCACGAGCTGCACTGGGCGGTGCCCTTCGGCAGCCCCGTGACGTCGATGGTCACCGTGCTCTCGCCGGCGCCGCCCTTGTTGTCCTGGGTGGCCACGAAGAAGGCCGGCTTGTCGCCCGCGGCGGGGGCCTCGTCGAGCGAGATCATCCGGCAGGCCGTGTGGAAGTGGCCGCGCTGGATGCCGTTCTCGTCGAGCAGCGAGCTCTCCAGGTAGTAGCCGCCGGCCGCGGCACCGAGGAACCGGTCGCGCTTGAGGTTGCTCGTGGTCACGTCGATGCTGAAGGGCTGGTTCGCCTGTACCTGCTGCGGGAACTTCGTGATCAGCAGGGACGGGTTCTGGGCGGCGTCACCGACCTCGCCGAACTCGGTGGAGACGCAGCGGTCGCCCTTCTGGAACCCGTCGTGCGGGGGCAGGTTGCTCTTCGAGCAGTCGCGGGCGAGGACGTCGAGACCGTTGATCTTCTCGCCGCCGCCCTGGTCGGCGGCCTGCGCGTCCTCCCCGGCGGCCTGCTCGTCGCCCTGGGCCTCCTCCGCGGCGGCCTGGCCCCCGTTCTGCTGGCCGTTGCGCGCGTTCGCGTCCGCCTGGTCGGCGCGGTTCTGCCCGCCGCGGGCCTGCTGCTGCGCGTCGGCGGCGGCGTCGTCGGTGCCGGCGGCGTCCTCCGCGGCACCGGCGGCGTCCCCGGTCCCGGCTGCGTCCTGGTCCTCCTGGTCGGCGACCGGCGCGGCGGACCGGGAGGCCTGCCCGCTGCCGCCGGTCGGGATCCGGTCGGCGGCGGCGGCGTACCCGCAGGCCGTCGGGACGACGAGCATGGCGGCGGCCGCGGTGGTCAGCAGGACGCGCCGAAGGCGGGCGGACCGGGCGGTGCGCCCGACGCGGGGGGTCTCGGGGGTGTCTGGGGTGTCGGTCCGGGTTGCCATCAGCGGGTCATTCCTCGGGTAGCGGATCGGGGGGAGCGGGCGGCCGGGTCGGACTCGTCGAGCCGGTGGCCGCCGGTGTCGGTGGGGCGCGGCACGCGGTGGCCGCCGGTCTGGCCGGCCCGGTCGGAACCGAGCAGGTCGTCGAAGCGGAACCCGCCCGAGTCGGCGCCGCGGCGCCGCCGGTGCGAGCCCGTGTCGGACACGGAGGGGAAGCCGCCGGAGTCGCTGACGGCCGTCGCGGTGCGGGCGGTGGGGAAGCCGCCGGTGTCGGCCGCGTTCCGGACGCGGTGGCCGCCGGTGTCCGAGGCCGACCGGGTCAGCCGGTGGCCGCCGGTGTCGGCGCGGCGGAAGCCGCCCGAGTCGTCGACGCGGAAGCCGCCGGAGTCGTCGACCCGCAGGCCGCCGCTGTGCGAACCGCCCTGCGACCCGCGCCGCCGGGCACGGTGGCCGCCGGTCGAGGTCGCGCCCGAGGGCTGGGCGGCGCCGCCCACCGGCAGCGGGGCGCGCTTGCCGCGTCGGCCCGACGACTCCTCCCGCGGAGCCGGAATGGTGAGCACCGGTGCGGAGTGCAGGGCCGCGAGCTGGCTGCCGGTGGCCGGGGCCGCGGCGGTCGGGGCCTTCTTCTTGCCACGGCGCAGGGTGACCAGCAGGCCGATCGCGGCACCGGCGCAGGCCAGGAACACGATCGCGGGGACGATCATGTCGGCGGGCCTGGTGGCGCCGCTGAGCAGGCCCGGCGAGGGCGACTCGGGCAGGGCCGAGTAGTCGACGAGGCCGGTGGCCTCGAGCATCGCGATGTGCCCGGTCACGTACTGGAACGAGGTGTCGGCGAACTGCCGGACTAGCTCGTTGCGGGTCCCGACCCGGACCTGGGCGATGACCGGCAGCACGTTGCCGTGCGCCTCGCGCACGATCTGCACGGCGGTCTTGTCGTAGTCCGTGCCGGTCGTGTTCGTGATCTGGTTCATCCAGCCGATCTGCTGGTCCGTCGGCCGGCTCGGCAGCTGCACGCCCAGCTTGTCCGCGACCTCGCGGTCGATCTGGTCGAGCACGGCGTGCTGCTCGGCGAGGTGCTGACCGGTCTCGCGCACCTGCTGGTTGGTGGCCTGCTGGGCCATCTGCTGACCGGTCGGCGCCTCCCACAGGCCGGCCTGCCGGACCTTGATCAGCAGGTCGCGGTCGGCGGGTCCGAGCGGACCCCACTGGGTCTGCTGCCAGCCGCCGGTGCCGGGCGCGCCGGACGTCCAGGACTGCAGGACGGACACCGTGACGGCGCCGAGGACGGCGACGAGCAGGGCCCAGCGCACGGAACGCGGGATGCGGTGCAACATCGATGGACCTTTCGGGGAGCGGCCCGTGGGGAGCGGGTGCGTGCCGGCCGCGAGGGGGAGCGTGGCCGGGTGGAGCGGAGCGACCGTCGGCACGGTGCGGGGTCGTCGGGATCGGTTCCCCCGCCGGGCGGCACCGGCCGGCGGAGGGGGTCGGGGATCAGGCCATGTCGAACTGCTCGGTGTGGATGTGGTCGTCGGCCACGCCCATGACGGTCAGTGCGCCGTGCACGTCGGAGACCATCGAGGGCGGACCGCAGAGGAAGTAGTCGTTGCGCGCGCCCACGTCGAGGGTGCGCAGGACGCTGGTCAGCAGCGCGACGTCGATCTCGCCCGTCGCGCCCGTCCAGGCCGCGGACGGCCGGCGGAGGACCTCGGTGACCTCCAGGTCGAGGTAGCTGCGCAGCATCGCGAGCTCGTCGCGGAACAGCAGGTCGCCGGTGTCGCGGGCGACGTAGATCAGCCGGTGCGGCCGCTGGTCGCCGCGGTCCGCCGCGGTGCGCAGCATGCTCATCATCGGGGTGATGCCCACGCCGCCGGCGATCAGGACCAGGCCGGCGGCCGGGACGTCGTCGCAGGTGAAGGAGCCGTACGGGCCGTCGACCCACACCGACTCGCCGGGGCGCAGGTCGCGCACGCCGGTCGCGAAGTCGCCCGTGCCGCGGATGGTGAACTCGGTGTACCGCGGGTCGTGCGCGCTGCTGGCGATGGTGAAGGGGTGCTCCTCCACCGCCGAGCGCTGCAGCCGCACCCAGGCGAACTGGCCGGGCGAGAAACGCAGGCCCTCGCCGCCGTCGCGCGGGGACAGCACCAGCGTGGTCACGGTCGGGTTCTCGGCCCGCACCGCCTGCACGACGAACTCGCCGCCGTGCTCGAGCACCGACCGGCCCCACCAGCGCATCGTGAACACGACCACGACGAGCATGCCGAGCGCGGTGAGGATCGGGCCCATCACGGCGTCGTTCACCAGGTGCTGCAGCCACAGGACGTGCAGTGCGGAGCCGCCCAGCACGAACACGGCCAGCATCACGTGCAGCCAGCGCCAGACCTCGTAGCGCAGGTTGAACCTGCGCCGGTAGAGCGCCAGCACGACCAGCAGCGCGATCGACACCGTGGCGGCGACGGCCGCGCGGGCCCGGTTCGGCGCGGTGGACACCATCAGCAGCGAGACCTGGGTGGGGTTGGCCGCGACGACGGCCGCCAGGTGCACCGCGATGAGGACCGCGGAGAGGATGCCGAGCTGGCGGTGCAGCCCGACGACGGTCTCGATGCCGAAGGCCCGGGTCAGCCCGCGCAGCCGGGACGGCAGCGCGGCGGTGCAGACGAGCGCGGACAGGGCCACGAGCCCGGTGACGGACGACAGCTGCCGCCACATGCCCATGGGCTCGGAGGTCAGCAGGTGCACCAGCGCGGGGCCGGCCAGCACCGCGAGCAGTGCCGTCACCCATGCCGTGCGGGCGCCCGCCGCCGGGGCCGCCGAGACCGTCGTCCTGTCCACGGCGAAGGACGGTAGGCAAGGCCCGCCCGAGGGGTACGGAAGCTTAAGGGCCCGCCGGGCGACGGCGCCCGGGGCGGGCCCGGCGGTCGGCGACGGGCGCGAAAATGATCCGAACGCCCGGGCAATTGCTCCGAACGCCGAGCAACCCCCTCAGATTCGGGCCGCGAGTGCGCCGGACGGTCGCCCACCGCCACCGCTCGCAGACCGACCGTGTCCGCACGGCGCAGGGCGCGCGGCGGGGCCCGGGAGGTCACCCCCTCACCGGCCGTTGACCCCTCCGCCCCTAGCGTGGCCCACGACGGCCGCAGAGGTCACACTTCGGGCAGTGGGAAACGCCTTCGCAACCTGAACGGTGCAGTGTCGGGGACGTTTCGTGCCGCATACTCGAAGGTCACGGAAGAGTCACGGTGGGGGAGGGCTCCATGGCAGGACGAGCGGGGCGCCGGGCACGGCGTGGGCCCGCGCTGCTCGCGCCGATGCTGCTGGCGACGGGGATGGTGGTTGCGCTCCTCGCCGGCTGCGGGGCGCCGTCCTGGACCTACGTCACCAACTCCGCCGACCGTACCTACTTGAAGGTGCCCACGTCGTGGAAGCAGGTCCCGCCGAACGAGGTGGAGAGCCAGCTCGGCGTCGAGCCCGCGAAGGACTCCAGCGAGGGCGTGTGGATCCAGGCGTACGACTCCGACGCGCAGCCGTCGCTCAACCACATCATCGGTGAGTCCGCCGAGTCGCCGGCCATCCTGGTGACCGTCCAGCCCATTCCGGTGAAGTCGCGCGGGCAGATCTCGCTCGACACGATCAGGGACTTCATCTACCCGGTGTCCGACACCGCGCGCCAGACGATGCAGCTGGGCGGCCAGCAGAGCGGGCTGACCGGCTTCACCCTGCTCGGGGACCAGGTGCTGACCCCGGGCGAGGGGATCCGCGGCGTGCACACGGTGTTCTCGTACCGGGTCAACGGCGGTGCCCCGCAGATCTTCGACCAGACCGGCTACCTCAACGACGACGCCAGCAAGCTCTACCTCGCGCTGGCCCGCTGCTCGGCGGACTGCTTCGAGAAGCGGCAGTCCGAGATCGACGGCGTCGTCTCCTCGTTCACGGTTCGGGAGGGCCCATGACCATCACCGACGACCCGGCCGACCCCGGGAAGCCGGGGCAGCCGGAGGGTCCGCCGCCCGAGCAGCAGGCGCACCACGAGCCGCCGCCGGAGAAGTTCGAGCCCCGGCGCAGGAAGGCGTCCCTGTGGGACCGCGGCAAGCTGCTGCTGCTGTTCGTCGTCGCGTTCCTGGTGATCGTGTGGTCGCAGGTCGCCGACAACCCGCTGATCACCTTCACGGACGCGTTCCGCATCGAGACCGTCGAGTCGCAGTGGCTGCTGTGGCTCGCCGGGCTGGAGCTGCTGCGGCAGATCCACTACTTCGTGTCGGAGCGGTGGTCGGCCTACCACGTCTTCTGGACGCGGAAGGTCTTCGGCGGCACCGACCGGGCGCTGAAGAAGCGGTTCTCGGACTGGACCCGGTTCCGGCTCGCCCGCGTGATCAAGATCGTGCTGCTGCTGGTGCTGGTCGCCCTGGTCGCCGGCGCGGCCCTGGGCACCTCGCCCTTCCTGGCCATCTTCCAGGCCCCGGCGCTGATCTGGCAGGCGCTGCCGTTCATCCTCCAGCTGGCCTTCGCGTTCTTCTTCATCGCGTTCCAGTTCATCGGCCTGTTCTGGCTGCTCTCGCGCGGCGGAGTGGACACCTACTACCCGGACGACATCAAGACCCGGTTCGCCGACGTCTGGGGTCAGGACCACGTGGTCCAGCGGATCCGCGAGAACATCATGTTCCTGGAGAAGCCGGACGAGATCGAGGCCAAGGGCGGCTACGTCCCCGGCGGCCTCCTGCTCTGGGGCCCGCCCGGCACCGGCAAGACGCTGATGGCCGAGGCCGTCGCGGGCGAGACCGGGAAGCCCTACGTCTTCGTCGACCCAGGCGCCTTCATCAACATGTTCATGGGCGTCGGCATCCTCAAGGTGAAGTCGCTGTTCCGGAAGCTGCGCAAGCTCTCGCTGCGCTACGGCGGCGTCATCGTCTTCTTCGACGAGGCCGACGCGCTGGGCAACCGCGGCTCGCTGGCGGTCACCGGGCCCGGCGGCGGCCCCCGCGGCTTCGGCCCGGCGCCCTTCCACGGGACCGGGTGCCACGGCTTCTCCTACCTGTCCCGGGACACGCAGTCGATGCTGTTCCGCGAGTCCATGGCGTCGGCGCCGCCGGTCGAGGAGCCGCGCAGCCGCTTCGTGATGGGCGGCGCGATGAACGGCGGCGGCGGGGGCGGGATGGGCACGCTGCAGGCGCTGCTCACCGAGCTCTCCGGCCTGAAGAAGCCGCGCGGCCTGCTCAACCGGTGGGGCCGGCGGGCGCTGGGCATGCGGCCGAAGCCGCCGCCCAAGTACCGGATCCTCGTCATGATGGCCACGAACATGCCGGAGTCGCTCGACGAGGCGCTGCTGCGGCCGGGCCGCATCGACCGGATCTACCGCGTCGGCTACCCCTCGAAGGCCGGCCGGATCCGCACCTACCAGGGCTACCTGGACAAGGTGCCGCACGAGATCACGGACGAGCACCTCGACAAGCTCGCGACGATCACCCCGTACGCCACCGGCGCGACGATCAAGGACCTGGTCAACGAGGCCCTGATCACCGCGATCCGGGACGGGCGCGAGGTCATCACCTACCGCGACCTGATGAAGGCCAAGCAGCTCAAGGAGCTCGGCCCGCCCGAGGACGTGGAGTACATCGAGCGCGAGCGGCACGCCGTCGCCGTGCACGAGGGCTGCCACGCCGTCGTCGCCTTCCGGGTGCGCGAGCACATGGAGATCGACCTGGCGACGATCGAGAAGGGCTCGGACTACCTGGGCATGGTCGCGAGCATCCCGCCCGAGGACCAGTTCACCCGGTGGCGCTCCGAGTACGAGGCGGACATCCTCGTCTCCCTCGCCTCGCTGGCGGGCGAGCGGATGTTCTTCGACGGCGACAGCTCGTCCGGCGTGTCCGGCGACCTCGAGTCGGCGACCACGGTGGCCTCGTTCATGGAGGGCTTCTGGGGCATGGGGTCGACGGTGTCGTCGTATTCGTCGGCCCGGCGGCTCGAGGTCGGCGCCCCCGGCGGCGGCAAGGGCGCGCCGGGCAAGGACGGCAGTGCCGAGGAGGTGCTCCGCCGGGCGCTCGCCGACCGGATCGAGGACCACCTCGACGGGCTGCTGGACAAGGCCGCGGAGATCCTCCGGGAGAACCGCTCGTCGGTGCTGGCCATCGCGCACGCGCTGGAGACGCACAAGACGCTGACCGGCGAGGACGTCGAGGCGGTGCTCACCGGGCGGGAGGGCCCGACGATCGACGGCCGCATCTACGCCGACCCGGACTTCCTGGCCCAGCTGGAGGAGTACCACGCCGCGGCGGCCGGGGCGCACCGCGCCCACGCGCCCGTCCGGCTGGCGCTGCCCGCGATCCGGGAGCGGGAGGAGGGCAGCTCGGCCGCGGCCACGCCGCCGGCGGCGACCCCCTGACCGAGCACGCGTCGAACGCCGGCCCGCGGACCATCCGCGGGCCGGCGTTCTTCTCGCGGCAACTCCGTACGGTGTACTCCGGGACGGTCGAGGAGGTGCTCCGGATCGCCCGCGAGGGAGCTGGGCGCCGCAGATCGTCGCGACGGACGCCGTGCGCGAGCCGTACCCGCACGGCCGCAGCACCCCGATCGCGATGGACGACATCGCCCGGGTGGCCGCGGTGGCCCTGACGACGCCCGGGCACGAGGGCCGGTCGTACCCGCTCACCGGACCGGAGGTGCTCACCCGCGTCGACCTGGTCGAGCGGATCGGCGCGGCCCGCGGGAAGCCGGTCGAGTTCGTGCAGGTCACCCGGGACGAGGCCGTCGAGGTGCTGCGGCCGGAGATGGGCGGGACCGCGGAGTGGTACGTGGACACGATCCTGAAGGGCGGCGTCGACTGGCCCGCTGAGGTGCAGCCCACCGTCGAGGAGGTCACGGGCGCGCCCGCGACCACCTTCGCCGAGTGGGCGGTGGACCACGCCGCCGCCTTCCGCCCCTGAGAACGCATGAGGGAACCATAATGCGAATTCGCACCCGTCCTGGGTGCACTATGGAACCATAATGCGACGAATCCGGGTCGGAAATCGCATCATGATTCCATAGTGCAGGGGGTTACGGAACGAGGATCGCCCGGCCGCGGACCCGTCCGGCGTCGAGGTCGTCGATCGCCTGCTGGAAGTCGTCGAGCCTGTAGCGCTGGGTGTGCAGCGTGACCAGGCCGCGCGCGGCGAGCTCCATCAGGTCGCACAGGTCGTTGTAGCTGCCGACCAGGTTGCCCACGATGTTCTTCTCGGCGGAGATCAGATCGATCGTCGGCACGTCGACGTTCTCGCCGTACCCGACCACGTGGTAGTCCCCGGCCTGCTTGGTCATCCGCAGGCCCTCGGACGTGCTGCCGCCCTCGCCCACGAAGTCCACGACGACCTCGGCGCCCTCCCCGCGGGTGAGCTCCAGGACGTGGTCCACGTGCCCGCCGTCCGCGACCACCCCGAGGTCCGCGCCGATGGACTCGGCGAGCTTCACGGCCTCCGGGTTCCGGTCCACCACGACGACCTTCGCCGGCGTCGACGCCTTCAGCACCTGGATCCCGATGTGCCCCAGCCCGCCGGCGCCGATCACCACGCAGGTGTCGCGCGGGCCGAGCCGCCGGGCCGCCTTGGCCGCCGCGTGGTACGCGGTCAGACCCGCGTCGGCGAGCGCGGCGACGTCGGCCGGCTCCAGCGCGTCGTCCAGCTTCACGACGCTGCGGGCGGAGGTTCGCAGGTACTCCGCGTAGCCGCCGTTGGTGTCGATGCCCGGGAACCGGGACCGGTTGCAGTGCACGTCGTCGCCGGAGCGGCAGGCCCGGCAGAGCCCGCAGGTGATCAGCGGGTGCACGATCACCTTGTCGCCCTCGGCCACGTTGGTCACGGCGGAGCCGACCGCCGCCACCCAGCCCGCGTTCTCGTGGCCGATCGTGTACGGCAGCGTGACCTGCGACTTCTCGGCCCACTGCCCCTCGAGGATGTGCAGGTCGGTCCGGCACACGCCCGCACCGCCGATCTTGACGATCACGTCGTACGGCTCGACGACGGTCGGCTGCGGGACCTCGGTCATCTCCAGGTTGCGGTGGTACCCGACCACCTGCACGGCCTTCACGAGACCTTGTCCTCCAAGTCGTAACGGGTGGCCAGCAGGCCACGGCAGAAGTGGGCGTTGCCCTCGATCGAGATCCGGGTGGACCGCGCCAGGCGCAGCTGCAGCGGCAGCTCGACCTCCGGGTACGGACTGCCGCTGTGGTCGACGAACACCGGCAGGTCGTCGCCGGTCCGCAGCCCGATCGCGGCGCGGCGGCGCAGCAGGGCGCGGGTGGCGTCGTCGAGCGGCAGGTCGCCGATCGTGACGCGCCCCAGGTCCTCGACCGCGTGCCCGCCCCGGACCATCCGGGTCAGCACCCGTTCCATCGCGGCGGTGTGGGCCTTGCGCCGGAACGTGGTCCGCAGCTCCTCGAGGTCCTGCTCGGCCTCGTGGGTGAAGGTGCCGCGGTAGCCGGCGTCGGCGGCCAGCCCGGTGTTGATGAGGTCGGAGTCGTGGTGGTCGTCGAGCTCGACGACCACGCGGCGGGTCCACGGCAGCGCCGTGAGCACGTCCTTCGCGTCCGACGCCATCAGGTAGGCGAAGTTCGGGGCGCAGAAGCTGGTGGGCAGCCGCAGGTGCACCACGACGTCGGCGCCGGTCACGTCGAGGGACCGCACGAAGTTCAGGTCGGTGATCGGCTCGTCGAGCTCGGGGTCGACGACGGCGTCGAGCGCCCGCCAGGCGTCCTCCTGCCGGCCCATCACGCCACCGCCACGGCCTGCGGCTCCTCGCGCGGGAGCTGCAGCTCGGCCGGGACCGGGATGTCGTACATCGCGGCGGCGTTGAGCCCGAGGATCTTCTTCTTCTGCGCGGTGGTGAGCGGCGCGTACTCGGTCATGTCCTCGGGAATCTGGAAGTCGACGAACATCTCGACCAGCCAGCGCGGGGTCCAGAGGGCGTAGTCGCTGGAGAACTGGATGCGGTCCTCGTCGAGCCAGTAGAGGAGCTCGCCGATGATCTGCGCGAAGTACTTGGGCCGGGTGTGCATGAACGGGATCGCGACGGCGAGGCCGGCGTGCACGTTCGGCTCCTGGGTGGCGATCCAGCAGAAGTCCTCGAGCCGCGGCAGCCCGCAGTGCTCGACCACGAAGTTCATCTCGGTGAAGTCCGAGGCGACCTTGTCGACGTCGGCAACGTCGAACGCGTCGCGGTCCAGGGGCCGGATGGTCGGACCCTTGTGAATGTGGATGTTCTTGATCCCCAGCTCCTGGGCGGTCTCCAGGTAGCGGTAGGACCACGGGTCGTCGAGCTTCCAGCCGCGGGACTCGCCGTGCCACTCCGCCGTGTAGAGCTTGCAGCCCTTGAGGTTGAACCGCTTCGCATCCTCGCGCAGCTGCTTGAGCCCGGTCTCGCCGAACCGCGGGTCCCAGAAGTGGTTGTAGGTGAGCTTGTCCGGGTTGGCCTCGGTGAGCCTGAACGCCTCCTCGGTCTGCCCGAACCCGTTGTTGTAGAACTCGCCGAGGTACGCCGGCTGGAAGATGGCGTGGTCCACGTACCCGACCTCGAACAGGTCGTGCATCAGCCGGTCGCCGCCCTGGTAGAGGTACTCCTGGTAGGGCCAGACCTCGGACTCCGGGCTCAGGTTGCGGTGGTAGTCGTAGAAGCAGTCGATGAACTGCTTCCCGTGGATGTTCCGCTGGTTCTCCGGTCGGGCGTCCCACAGGGCGACGTGGGCGTCGACGATGAAGTAGTTCTCCCCGTCCTTCGAGTACATCGTTGTCCTCCTGGCTGATCGGCTCTGGTCGTCGCAGGCAGCGTGTTCGGGTCGGCGGCGACGCTAGGCAGCCGGACGGCCCGGTCGGGCCGATCCGAGTCTCAACCTGAGACGCGGCTCGCACCGGGTGCCGGACCGGCTGTGTCAGAGTCGAGGGGCAGGTGGCGCTCGAGGAGGTGCGCGTGGAGGAGATCCGACGAGGCGGCGGCGTCGCGGCCCCGCGGTTGTCCGCGTCGTGGCGGCGCAGCGAGAGCTACGGGGTCCCGCTCGACGCGGTGAACCCGGCGTTCACCGGCGCGGTCGACGACCAGTCGCTGTTCTCCGAGTGCGGCAACGAGGTGCTGCACGGCCTGCGGGACACCCTCGCCGGCGAGCCGGTCAGCCTCATGCTCACCGACGCCGACGGCCTCGTGCTCAGCCGGATGTGCGACGAGAAGGCGCTGGTCGACGCGCTCGACCGGACCTACCTCGCCCCCGGCTTCGCCTTCTCCGAGCGGGAGGCGGGCACCAACGGGCTCGGCCTCGCGCTGGCCGACCGCGCGCCGTCGCTCGTCCGCGGCGACGAGCACTACTGCACCGGCCTCTGGGGCTACACCTGCGCGGCGGTGCCGGTGATGGACCCGGTGTTCGGCCGGCTCGTCGGCAGCGTCAACCTCACCACCTGGTCGGACAAGTCCGACGGGCTCCTCCTCGCCCTCGCGCAGATGGCCGCCGGGCACACCAGCGCGCTCATGCTCGCCCGCGGCCGCGGCGCCGAGCCCCGGCCGACGCCCCGCGGCGAGGTCTTCCGCGTCTACTCCGCGCACCGCGGCGCCGAGGCGCCGCCCGAGCTCGGCCGGGCGTGGCGGGCCGCGCTCGACGAGGTGGTCGCGGCGTTGCGCGCGGGGCAGGTCGTCGCCGTGGTCGGCGAGACCGGCGCCGGCAAGACCGCGCTGCTCGGCACGGCGCTGCGGACGGTGCACCGCGACCACCGGATCCTCAACGCCCGGCCGCCGAACCCGCGCGACGCCGAGGCCTGGCTCGCGCTGTGGACCCCCGAACTCGCGAAGGAGACGACGAGCGTCATCGCCGGCGGGGTCGACGCGCTCCCGCAGTGGGCCGCCACCGAGCTGGCGGGGATCGTGGCGGCCGCGCCACGGGCGTCGCTCGCCGTGACGGCGTCGGAGGCCGCGGCGATCCCGGCCCCGCTCGCCCGGCTCGTCGACGTCGTGGTCGAGGTGCCGCCGCTGCGCCGCCGTCCCGACGACGTCCTCCCCCTCGCCGAGCACCTGGGCGCCCGGGCCCGCGGGCGGGAGGTCCGGTTCACCCCGGCGGCGGTCAAGGCGATGCGGACCTTCTCCTGGCCCGGCAACGTCGAGCAGCTGCGCCGGGTGGTCCGCGAGGCCGTGACCCGCAGTGACGTCGTCGACGCCCGGCACCTCGCCCCCGAGGTCCTCTGCGGCTCCAGCCGCACGTTGACCCGCATCGAGACCCTCGAGCGCGACGAGATCGCCCGCTGCCTCGCCGAACCCGGCGTCACGGTCACCCGGGCCGCCGAGATGCTGGGGATGAGCCGCGCCACGGTCTACCGCAAGATCGCCCAGTACGGCATCCGCACCTCCGACTGACCCGCTCCCCGGCGCCGCGGTGTCGGCTGTGCGGGGTGGCGGAGCCGTGTGCGTGTCGGGTAGGGCAGAGCGGGATCATGGGGTGGTGGAGGAGGACACCCGCGGGGCGACCGAGTGGGCCGTGCCCGGCCAGGTGGGCGTCGGTCCGTGGGAGGGGCCGTGGCCCGACGACCCGCGCTACGACCCCGAGCTCCTCGCGCACGGCGACCGGCGCAACGTCGTCGACGCCTACCGGTACTGGCGGCGGGAGGCCGTGGTCGCCGACCTCGCGGCGCGCGCCCACCCGTTCCACGTCGCGATCGAGAACTTCGGCCACGACCACAACATCGGGACCGTCGTCCGCACGGCCAACGCGTTCGCGGCGGCCGCGGTCCACGTGGTCGGGCGACGGCGCTGGAACCGGCGCGGCGCGATGGTCACCGACCGCTACCAGACGCTGCACCACCACCCGGACGTCGCCGGACTGCTCGCCTTCGCCCGCGAGCACGGGCTCGCCGTGATCGCCGTCGACAACACCGCGGGCTCGGTGCCGCTGGAGACGGCCGAGCTGCCGCGGGAGACCGTGCTGCTCTTCGGCCAGGAAGGCCCGGGCCTGACGGACGAGGCCCGGGCCGGCGCCGACCTCCTGGTCTCGATCGCCCAGTTCGGCTCCACCCGCTCGATCAACGCCGGCGTCGCGGCCGGCATCACGATGCACGCCTGGATCCGCCGGCACGCCGACCTCTCCCGCGCCTGGTAGCGGAGCCGCCCGAGATCGCCGCGAGTGTGACGCTGCGGCGGTGCGAATTGCCCTCCCGTCACGCTCGCGCGGATCTTCGGGGACGTGCACCGCCGAGATCGCCAGGAGTGTGTTGCTGCGGCTGTGCGAACAGCGCTACCGGCGCGCTCGCAAGGATCTTGAGGACGCACCCCGAGATCCTCACCGGCACTTCACCGCGGCCCGGTGGTCAGCGGGACGGGGCGAGGGCGGCGGGTGGGCCGCTGAGCAACTGCTTGGCCCCACGGGTGAGGTCGTCCGCCAGGACCTCCTCCTCACCTGCGGCGACGGCGTCGAGGATCTGCGCGGCGACCTGCGCCGGCGGGATCTTCGGGACGTCGAGGCGGGCGGTCATGTCGGTGTCCATGTAGCCCATGTGCGCCCCGACGACGAGCGTGCCCTGCCCGCGCAGTTCGGCGCGGACCGAGTTGGTCAGCGACCACGCCGCCGCCTTCGACGCCGAGTACGAGCCGGAGGCCGGGAGGGCGAACCAGGACAGCACGGACAGGACGTCGACGACCGCGCCGCCGCCGTTGCGGGCGAGCACCGGCGCGAACGCCCGGACCACGTGCAGCGGGCCGAGGTAGTTCGTCTCCAGCTCGGCCCGCACCGCCTCGAGGTCGGCGGTGAGCAGCGACCCGGCTCCGGCCCGGCCGGCGTTGTTCACGACGAGCGTGACGTCCTCGCATGCCTCGGCGGCCCGTCGGACCGACTCGGGGTCCGTGACGTCGAGTGCCACGGGGACGAGCCGCTCGTCGGTGACAGACTGCGGGTCGCGGACGGCCGCGTAGACGGTCTTGGCGCCGCGCTCGAGCAGCTGCGCGGCGAGCTCCCGGCCGAGCCCGCGGTTCGCGCCGGTCACCAGCGCGACGCTTCCGGAGATGTCCATGGTCAGAGCCTCTCGATGATGGTGGCGTTGGCGGTGCCGCCCGCCTCGCACATGGTCTGCAGGCCGTAGCGCCCGCCGGTCCGCTCGAGCACGCCGAGCAGGGTGGTCGCGAGCCGGGCCCCGCTGGCGCCGAGTGGGTGGCCGATGGCGACGGCGCCGCCGTCGACGTTGACCCTCGCCGGGTCCGCGCCGGTCTCGGCGAGCCAGGCGAGGACGACCGAGGAGAAGGCCTCGTTGACCTCGAAGGCGTCGATGTCCTCGATCGTCAGCCCGGCCCTGGCCAGGACCTTCCTCGTGGCCGGGATGATCCCGGTGAGCATGAACACCGGGTCGTCGCCGGTGACCGTGGTGGTGTGGATCCGGGCGCGCGGCCGCCAGCCGCGCTGCGCGGCGATCTCGCTCGTGGTCACGACGAGGGCGGCGGCGCCGTCGTTGATCGGCGACGAGTTGCCCGCGGTGACCTTCCAGTCGAGGTCGCCGAAGCGGTCGGTCCAGCGGGGGTCGGCGAACGCGGGCCGCAGCCCGGCGAGCGCCTCGAGCGTGGTGCCGGGACGGACCGTCTCGTCGCGCTCGAGCTGCGTGACGCTGCCGTCGGCGTGCGTGACCTTGAGTGGCGCGACCTGCGAGGCGAAGAACCCCTGGTCCCACGCCGCCGCGGCGCACTGGTGGCTGGTCAGTGCGAACTCGTCGAGCTGCGTGCGGGAGAGACCCCACTTGCGGGCGATCAGCTCGGCGCTCACACCCTGCGGGATCAGCCCGCCGGGGTAGATCCGGGCGATCGACGGGCCGTGCACGTCCGCCCGCACGCCGTCGACGTTCGCGGAGCTGCCGATCGGCACGTGCGACATCGACTCGACGCCGGAGGCGACGACCACGTCGTAGACACCGGCGATCACGCCCTGCGCCGCGAACGACAGGGCCTGCTGGCTGCTGCCGCACTGGCGGTCGACGGTGGTGGCCGGCACGGACTCCGGCAGGCCCGCGGCCAGCGCGGCGAACCGGGTGGTGTTGCCGCTCTGCTCGCCGACCTGCCCGACGACCCCGCCGATGACGTCGTCGACCTCGCCCGGGCGCAGCCCCGGCACCCGCTCCACCGCGCTCCGGATGGCGTGCGCGTGCAGCTCGACCGGGTGCACCTCGGCGTAGGCGCCACCCGGCTTGCCCTTGCCGACCGGCGTCCGGACGGCCTCGACGATCACCGCGTCCCGCATCGGATCCTCCTCGATCTGAGTTCCTCGATGCAACCCAGTCTGCGTTGCAAACAGGAACTCAGCAAGGGTGCGCCGCGTCACGCCCGGTCGAGGTGTACGGCCGCCTTACCCCGGACGTCATCGACGGGCGCCCGCCCGGGGGCGACGCTCGACGCCGACACCCCGAACGAGGAGGAACGGACATGACCGCCTACGCGATCGCCCACCTGCGCAGCGTGACCGCGAACGCCGAGATCGTGGAGTACCTGCAGCGGATCGACGCCACGCTCGCGCCCTACGGCGGCACCTTCGTGGTCCACGGCGACCTGCCCGAGGTGCTCGAGGGCGAGTTCCCCGGCAACCTCGTGGTGATCGCCTTCCCCGGGCTCGAGGAGGCCCGGGCCTGGTACCGCTCGCCCGGGTACCAGGCGATCCTGCCGCTGCGGACCCGCAACTCGGACGGCGCCGCGATCATCGTGCAGGGCGTGGGGCCGGAGCACCTCGCCACCGACGTCCTGGCCGGTCTCCCGGTCGAGGCCGCCCGGTGACGAGGTGACCTGCGGGTGGCGCGGCCCGCAGCTAGTGGTCGTGGCCTCAGTGGTGGTGGCCGACGTACTCGGCGGGCCGGCGCAGCATCGCCAGCAGCATGCCCGGGAGCATCAGGACGTGGCCGGCCGTCATCACGCCGTGCCCGTCGAGGACCCCGGCCCAGAACGGCACGAAGAGCACCACGAACGGCAGGTACATCGCCGCCGCCATCTCGCCGATCGCCGCCCGGGAGTGCCGGCGCACCAGCATCCACGCGCTCATCCCGACGGTCATCGAGGTGGCCATGAGCAGCGAGTGCAGCTCGACGGAGCCGCTCACGTCGGGCAGGCCGGCGAGCCGCCACAGCGGGAGCAGCACGACCATGCCGAGGACCATCGCGACGACCATCTCGACGTAGTGCCGGACGAACCGGCGGTCCGTGACGACGGCGCGCAGCTCGGCACGGGTGCGGGGACGGGTGGTGGCGGGAAGGGTGGAACGGACCGACATGTCGTCTCCTTCGACGGTCACAGGGGTCCGGGTCGCGGACCCTCGAGAGGGGGCGGAACACGGATCAGGAGCGGGCGGCGCGGTACTCCGCGATCCGCGCCATGACCTCCTCGCCGACCTGGTCCGGGTGGCCGGCCTTGTACGGCGGCTCCGGGTCGTACTCGACGTAGACCTGGGCGGCCTGCGCGGCGACCTCGTCGACCAGGCGCGCGACCAGCCGGATCGCCATGTCGATCCCGGACGAGACGCCCGCGGCGGTGACGATCCGCTGCTCCGGCAGCTCGACGACGCGCTGTCGCACCGGCTCGGCGCCGAAGCGCGCCAGGATGTCGACCGCGCCCCAGTGCGTGGTCGCGGGCAGGCCCCGGAGCAGCCCGGCCGCGCCGAGTATCAGGGACCCGGTGCAGACCGACGTGGTCGCGCGGGTGCCGGGGTGCACGGCGCGCACCCAGTCGACGAGCGGGCTGCCGTCGAGGTGGTCGCGGCTGCCGACGCCGCCGGGCACGACCACCACCGCCGGCTCGGGTACCTCGGCGAACGTGGCGTCGACCGTGAGGCCGAGCATCCCGTTCTCGGTGCGGACCTCGCCGCGCTCGGCACCGACGAACACCACCTCGAGGTCCGGGACGCGCTGCAGCACCTCGTAGGGGCCGATCGCGTCGAGCGCGGTCAGGCGGGGGAACAGCGGGATGGCGACCTGCATGGCGGGCTCCTTCGGGCAGGGCGGGCAGGGCGGGCAGGACCGGGTGACCGGCCGCCGGCGGCGGCCGGCCGGTAGGTGCCCGGGTCAGCTCCCGGCGATACCGGGCCGGCCGGCGAACCGGCGGCGGTAGTGGTCGGGCGCCACCCCGAGGCGGCGCAGGAAGGCGCGGCGCATGGTCTCGGCCGAGCCGAACCCGGCCCGCGAGGCCACCGCGGTGACGGTGAGCCCGCCCGACTCGAGCAGACCGCGGGCCGCCTCGACCCGCACCCGTTCGACGTACACGCCGGGCGGGGTGCCCACGAGCCGGGTGAACTCGCGGGCGAAGTGCCGCTCGCTCATCCCGACCCGCGCCGCGAGCACCGGGACCCGCAGGTCCGCTGCCGGCTCGGCGTGCACGATGTCCTGCGCCGCGCGCACCGACGGCCGCGGGGCCGGCGGTGCCCAGACCGGGCTGGCGTACTGGCTCTGCCCGCCCGCGCGGCGGACCGGCAGCACCAGCTCGCGCGCCACGCTCTGCGCCACGTCCGGCCCGAGGTCCTCCTCGACCAGCGCCAGCGCGAGGTCCATCCCGGCGGTGACCCCGGCCGAGCTCCAGATCCGGCCGCTGCGCACGTAGATCGGGTCCGGCTGGACGTCGACCTCCGGATGCTCCTCGGACAGCCGCTCGGCCCACCGCCAGTGGGTGGTCGCGGGCTCGCCGCGGAGCAACCCGGCCGCAGCCAGCAGGAACGCCCCGGTGCACACCGACACCAGCCGGCGGGTCTGCGGCGCGACGTGCCGGATCCAGCTCACCAGCTCGGTCTCGTTGCCGCGGCTGCCCGGCGGCCCCTGCCGCCGCGCACCGCCGCCGCCCGGGACGAGCAGGGTGTCGATCGGCCCGGCCGGCAGGCCACTGCGGGCGACCAGGTCCAGCCCGGTCTCCGAACGCACCGGGCCCGGCCGGACGCCGACCAGCTCGACGTCGTACCCCCGGCCGCCCGCCACGTAGGTCGCGATGCGCAGCACCTCGTGCGGCCCCACGACGTCGAGCGGCTGGATGCCGTCGAAGAGGGGGACCACCACGCGGTGGCGGCCGGATCGATGGGTCATGACTCCACGGTCGCGGACCCCCGATTTGGCGTCAACGACGGGGAGCCCTCGGATCCGGCCACGGATTCCGCCGCCGCACCCCGCCGATCCCGCCCCTCACCCGCAGAACCGGCACGGCAGGTCCTCCCCGGCCTCCTCGGCGTAGCCCTCCTCGGGGACCACCAGCAGCGCCTCGACCGGCGGCCCGCCCGGGACCCGGTACAGCCGGTTCGCCCCCAGCAGCCAGTCCGCGGAGTCGGGGAAGGCGAGCAGGCTGACCAGGCCCTCGGGCAGACCCACCGTGTCCCCGGGGCCGAGCCGGCCGCCGAGCCGGACGTACTCCCCCAGCCGGTTGAGCGCCCGCGCCGCCGTGGCCTGGTTGACCGCGAACACGATCAGCTCGGGATGGTCGAAGCCGGACAGCCCCACCGTGTAGACGAAGGGCGGACCGTCGGCATCGCCCAGCACCGCCTGCAGCGCCCAGCCGTGCCGGCGGATGGTCTCGCGCTGCCAGGCCTCGTACTGGTCGATGCGGTGGACGAGCTCGGAGGGGATCTCGGACGGGATCTCGGGGTTCATGCCGCGGACGGTAGGCCCGACCCCCGACAGAAAAACTCTGCGATGATCGCCGCGATGACCAGCCTGTGGACGGACCGGGCGGCCGCCGCGGAACGCGCGGTCACCCGTCGCTACCTGCACCGCGTCGGCGGCGTGCTGCCGGCCACCCGGATCGGCCGGATCCGCAGCCCGCGGCCCGCCGCGCCGCGCGAGCGCGCCCGGGCGCTCGTCGGGCCGTGGCACTACTGGTGGCAGGCCCACCTGCTCGACTGCCTGGTCGACGCCCAGGTCCGGGCACCGGACCGGCGTCGCGGGGCCGCGATCGCCGGGATGGTGCGCGGCGTGCGGATCCGCAACCTCGGCCGCTGGACCAACGACTACTACGACGACATCGCCTGGTTCGGGCTGGCCGTCCAGCGGGCGGGGGTGCGGGTGCGCAGCCGCCGCGGGGCCCTCGACGCGATCACGGCCCGGATCCGTGCCGCGCACACCCCGGCGGGCGGCGGCGGGATCTGGTGGCGCCGCGGCGACGACTTCAAGAACGCCCCGGCCAACGGCCCGGCCGCGATCCTGCTGGCCCGCACGGGCTCGGCGGACGACCTGGGGACCGCCGCCGCGCTCACGGACTGGATGGCGGCCACCCTCGTCGACCCGGCCTCGGGCCTGGTCCGCGACGGCGTCCGGCTCGACGCCGAGGGCGCGGTCCGGGAGGTCGCCGGCACCACCTACACGTACTGCCAGGGCGTCTACCTCGGCGCCTGCGTCGAGCTCGCGCAGCGGGAGCGGGACGTCCGCTGGCACGACCGGGCCGCCGCGGTGCTGACGGCGACGGCGCGCGGCCTGGCCGAGCCGAGCGGGGTGATCGGCGGCTACGACGACGGCGGCGACGGCGGCCTGTTCAACGGCATCCTCGCCCGCTACCTGGCCGACGCCGCGGTCCGGCGGCCGAGGCTGCCGCACGCCCGCGACCTCGTCCTCGCCAGCGCGGAGTCGGTGTGGGACAACCGGGCGGACACGGCCGCGGGGCCGGCGTTCGCGCACGACTGGCGCCGGCCCGCCCGCCGGCCCGCCGCCGGCGCCCCGGAGGGCGACCTGTCGGTGCAGCTCTCGGGCTGGATGCTGCTGGAGGCCGCCGCCCGCCTGGAGCGCACGGGCGCGGCCTGAGGACCGGGCCGCTCAGGGCCGGTCGACCGGCGCGGGGTCGACGCCCGGGTCGGCCCCGGAGGCGGCGGGGCCGGACCCGACCCGCGCCTCGTCGTCGACCGGCCGCCGCACCTCCATGACGTACCGGACGACCCCGACGGCCGTGCCGACCACGAAGAAGGCGATCGCCGCGACCACCGCCACGTGCCGCACCCACGGGATGCGGTCGAGCAGCCCGGCGGCGTAGTAGCCGAGCATCATGAGCGTGGGCACCCAGGCGAGGGCGCCGACCAGGTTGGCCAGCAGGAACTTGCGGTTGTCCATCCGCGCGGCGCCGGCGATGGCCGGGGCGAGCGTGCGGACCCACGGCACCCAGCGGGCCACGACGATCGACCAGAACCCCCACCGGTCGAGGAACCGCCCCGCCCGGTCGAGGTTCTCCCTGGTCAGGAGCTTCCCACCCTTGCGGACCTTGATCCGGTTCCCGGTGTAGCGCCCGACGAGGTAGCCGACCTGGTTGCCGGCGACGGCGACGATCACCGCGGCGGCCGAGAGCAGCCAGGCCGAGAGCTCGTGCTGCTGGGCGGCGAGCACCACGCCCGCCGCGACGAGCAGCGAGTCGCCCGGCAGGAACAGCCCGATGACGAACGCGCACTCCAGGAACACGAACGCGAGCACGACGACCCAGACCGTGACCGGCCCGGCCGAGCCGAGCGGGTCGAAGGCCAGGACCGTCTGTCGCACGTGCTCCTCCGGGTCAGCGGTGGTGGCCGGGCGGCCGGTCGTCCGGCCGGACGACCGGGATGCGGGTGGTCGCGTCGGGGTCGTACCCCTCGGCCGCGACGGCCCCGTGGGACTGCCGCCGGGCGCGCAGGAACTCGATCGCGATCGGCACCACCGAGAGCAGCACGATCAGGATGAGCATCAGCTCGATGTTGTCCCGCACGAACTGGATCTGGCCGAGGAAGTAGCCGAGCACCGTGACGCCGGCGGCCCAGGCCACGCCCCCGATCAGGGAGTACGTGAGGTAGCGCTTCGCCTCCATCTTCCCGACGCCGGCCATCACGGTGATGAACGTGCGGACGATGGGCACGAAACGTCCGAGGACGATCGCGCGGTTGCCGTACCTGTCGAAGAACTCCTGCGTCTTGACGACGTGTTGCGGCTTGAACAGCCTGCTCTTCGGCTTGTCGAAGATCGCGGGTCCGGCCTTGCGCCCGATGCCGTAGCCGCAGGCGTTGCCGACGAAGGCCGCGACCACGAGCAGCAGGCAGACCACCCACAGCGGGGTGCGGATCGCGCCCGACGCCACGAACAGTCCGGCGGTGAACAGCAGGGAGTCACCCGGCAGGAAGAACCCCAGCAGCAGGCCGCACTCGGCGAACACGATGAGCGCCAGGCCCAGCAGCGCCCAGGGGCCGAGCCAGCCGATGATGACGTCGGGCTTCAACCATTCGGGGCCCAGGGCAAGCGTGTGGGTCACGCGGAGGACGGTACCGGGCGCACCTGTGCGTCCCGTCAGCCGACCGTGGGAAGGACCCCGGGGAACAGCAGCGAGACGAGCCCGATCCCCGCGCCCAGCACCAGGCCCGCGAGCAGGGCGATCACCAGCGCCCAGAGGAGCTGCCGGCGCAGCGCGGCGTCGGCGCGCGGCTCCGGGGACCGCCGCGGGGCGGTGTGCGCGACCGGGTGCCCGGCCGGCGCGGACGCGGACGAGACCGCCTGCGCGTGCAGCGCCTCGGCCAGCCGGCGACCGGGGTCGACCGACGGGTTCGGGTTCGCGTGGGCGTGCGGGTTCGTCATGGTTGGTGTGTCCTCCCGGGGACTATCTTCCCCCGGACCGTTCGGCCATGACACGGGCCACCGCGTCGAGCGCCCGGCTGGCCGTCGACTTGACCGTCCCGCGGGTGATCCCGGCGGCCTCGGCGATCTCGGCCTCGGACAGCCCGCCGTAGTAGCGCAGCACCAGGACCTCCCGCTGCCGCGGCGGCAGCGTGCCCAGCGCGTCGACGACGGCCTGGTGCTCGGCCGAGAGCATCGCCAGCGACTCCGCGGACCGGGCGTTGACCTGGTGCGGGGCCACGTACTCGCGGGCCGTGCGGCGGCGGCGCAGCACCGACCGGGACCCGTTGACGACGGCGGTGCGCAGGTAGCCGACGGCCGCGGCCTCGTCGCGCAGCCCGGCCCAGTGCCGGTGCAGCCCGGCGAAGGCCTCCTGCACGACGTCCTCGGCGGTGGCCGGCTCGTCGACGAGCAGCACGGCCAGCCGGACCAGCCGCATCCGGTGGTCGCGGTAGAGGTCGGCGAGGGTGAGCGGGGCACCGGGGACCTGCGGCGGCGGGGCGGCCACCGCGGGGTCGGGCCGCGAGTCGATCCGGCGCAGCCTGCTCAGCGTGCGCTCGACCGTGCTCTCGTAGCCGCCGGTGTCCACCGGGTTCGCTCCAGCCCCCACGGGTCCACCTTATCGAGCGTGCGATCCGCGCAGACGGAGCTCGGGAGTCCGTGCGGGACGGGCCCGGCGGAGTCGACCATCACGTCATTCGGCACGTCGGCGCTGGTGGGTGATACTGGCGGGCGAACGACGCGGACCCGAGGAGGGCACTTCAGATGCCGATCGCCAGCCCCGAGATCTACAACGAGATGCTGGACAAGGCCAAGAGCGGGGAGTATGCGTACCCGGCCATCAATGTGACCAGCTCCGAGACGCTGCACGCGGCCCTGCGCGGCTTCGCCGAGGCGGGCAGCGACGGCATCGTGCAGGTCTCGACGGGCGGTGCCGAGTTCCTCTCCGGAACCCGGGTGAAGAACATGGTCACCGGCGCGACCGCGCTCGCCGAGTTCGCCCACGTGGTCGCGGACTCGTACCCGGTCAACGTGGCGCTGCACACCGACCACTGCCCGAAGGACAAGCTCGACGGCTTCGTCCGCCCGCTGATCGCGATCAGCCAGGAGCGCGTGGCCAAGGGCGGGAACCCGCTCTTCCAGTCGCACATGTGGGACGGCTCCGCGGTCGAGCTCGAGGAGAACCTCAAGATCGCGGCCGAGCTGCTCGACGAGGCGGCCAAGGCCAAGATCATCCTGGAGATCGAGATCGGTGTGGTCGGCGGCGAGGAGGACGGCGTCGCCAACGACATCAACGAGAAGCTCTACACCGCGCCCGGGGACTACGAGCGCACCGTGGAGGCCCTCGGCGCCGGCGACAAGGGCCGCTACCTGCTGGCCGCGACCTTCGGCAACGTGCACGGCGTCTACAAGCCGGGCAACGTCAAGCTGCGCCCGGAGATCCTCAAGGAGGGCCAGCAGGTCGCCACGCAGAAGCTGGGCCTGGCGGAGGGCTCCAAGCCGTTCGACCTGGTGTTCCACGGCGGCTCCGGCTCGCTGCTGGAGGAGATCCACGAGGCGCTGTCCTACGGCGTCGTGAAGATGAACGTGGACACCGACACCCAGTACGCCTACACCCGCCCGATCGCGGCGCACATGTTCGAGAACTACGACGGCGTGCTGAAGGTCGA
This sequence comes from Pseudonocardia halophobica, assembly GCF_027922425.1. Classification (GTDB taxonomy): domain Bacteria; phylum Actinomycetota; class Actinomycetes; order Mycobacteriales; family Pseudonocardiaceae; genus Pseudonocardia; species Pseudonocardia halophobica. The sequence goes on from NZ_BSFQ01000001.1 coordinate 386,902, forward strand.
CGGCGAGGTCGGCAACAAGAAGACCTACGACCCGCGCTCCTACGGCAAGAAGGCCGAGGTCGCGATGTCCGAGCGCGTCGTCGAGGCGTGCGAGTCGCTGAAGTCGGCCGGCAAGTCCCTGGCGGGCTGAGCCCGGCCGGATCGCACGAGGGGTCGACGGGGCAGGATGGAGGCATGAGTCTGCACGGCAACCTGCTGGGCCCCGAGCCCACGCGCCTGCCCGTCGACCCCGCCGCGGCCGCGCTGGCCGCGGGCGAGGACCCGGCCGACGTCGCGGCGGCCAACCCCGCGTCGTCGATCGCCTGGGCCACCCTGGCCGAGAACGCCCTGGCCGACAAGCACACCGTGGCGGCGTACGCGTACGCCCGCACCGGCTACCACCGCGGCCTGGACCAGCTGCGCCGCAACGGGTGGAAGGGCTTCGGCCCGATCCCGTGGTCGCACGAGCCGAACCAGGGCTTCCTGCGCGCGCTGGGTGCGCTGATGCGCTCCGCCGAGGCGATCGGCGAGACGGACGAGGTCGAGCGGATCCGCGGCTTCCTCGCCGACTCCGACCCCGCGGCGGCCGCGGCGCTGGGCGTGTCCTGACCGCCGTCGTCGGATGAACGCTATCCGATGAGCGTGGCCGCGCGGGCGCGCGCCCGGCTGCACCTGGGCGCGCGCCGCCTGCGGATGTCGGCGCTGCCGATCGTCCAGTGCGGGCTGGCGGCGGGCCTGGCGTGGTTCGTCGCGGCCGACCTCGTCGGGCACCCACGCCCCTTCTTCGCCCCGATCGCCGCGGTGATCAGCCTCGGCGTCTCCCTCGGGTCCCGGCTGCGCCGGACCGCCGAGCTGGTGGTGGGCGTGAGCCTCGGGGTGCTGGTCGGCGACCTGCTGGTCGCCGCGATCGGCTCCGGGCCGTGGCAGATCGCCCTGGTGGTGATGCTCGCCGTGGCGGCCGCGGTGTTCACCGACGGCGGCACCCTGATCGTCGCGCAGGCCGGCTCGTCGGCCGTGCTGGTCGCGACCCTGCTCCCACCGGGGCAGACGGGCGGGATCGACCGCTGGGTCGACTCCCTGATCGGCGGCACGGTCGGGCTGCTCGTGGCCGCGCTGCTGCCGTCGCACCCGCTCGGCCCGGTCCGGCGGCAGGCGCGCCGGGCCCTCGACGAGCTCGCCGCCGTGCTGTTCGGGGTGGCGGAGGCGCTCCGGCAGCGGGACGAGGCAGCGGCGGCCGACGCGCTGCAGCGCGCCCGCCGCAGCCAGCCCCTGGTCGACGAGCTGCTCGCATCGGTGAAGTCCGGGCGCGAGGTCACCGCGGTGGCCCCGCTGCGGCGCCCGCACCGCGCCGAGCTGGCCCGGTTCGGCGAGCTGGCCCGACGCACCGACTACGCCTTCCGCAACACCCGGGTCCTCGCCCGCCGCGCGCTCACCGCGCTGCAGGACGACGAGCCCACCGTCGAGGCCCTGCCCGACGCCGTCGCCCAGCTCGCCGCCGCGGTGCAGAAGCTGACCGCGCAGGTCGGCGAGGGCGATCGCGAGGCGGCCCGGGAACCGATCCTCGACCTCGTGCACGACTCGCCGGTCCTGGGCGCCGCCGCCGGCGACCTCGGCATGTCCGAGCAGGTGATGATCGCCCAGCTGCGCTCGATCGCGATCGACCTGCTGCAGGCCACCGGGCTCAGCCGGTCCGACGCCCAGCAGGCCCTGCGCGCCGAGCTGTAGACCCGCACCATCGACGGCTCACGGGCCGCGCAGCGCCAGCTCCCGGCCCGCCCAACGGCGGCGCAGCCAGCGGTCGTGCGAGGCGACGACGACGGCGCCGGGCCCGGTCCCCAGGGCCTCCTCCAGCTCGTCGGAGAGCCGGGGCGAGAGGTGGTTGGTGGGCTCGTCGAGCAGCAGGAGCTGCGGCGGGTCGGCGACCAGCAGGGCCAGCGCGAGCCGCCGACGCTGCCCGACCGACAGCTCGCCGACCCGGGCGCCCAGGTCCCGGGGCGCGACCAGGCCGAGCGAGACCAGCGGCACCGCCTCGGCGCCCTCCGGGCCGAGCGTGCGCTCCCAGGTCTCGCGCACGGTGCGGTCCGGCCGGGCGAACACGGTGTCCTGGGCGAGCATGCCGACGCGCAGCCGGCGGCGGCGCCGGACCTCGCCGTCCGCGGCGAGCGTCCCGGCCAGGACGGCGAGCAGCGTGGACTTGCCCGCCCCGTTCGGCCCGGTGACGAGCAGCCGGTCGTCCGCGGTCACGTCGAGCCGCTCCAGCGAGAGCCGTCCGGGCACCCGGATCCCGCGGAGGGCGACCAGGATCCCGTCGGACGAGGCGGCGGCCAGCGCGGGCGCGCGGAACCGCAGCGGCGCGGGCGGGCGGCGCACCTGGTCCCGCTCCAGCTCCTCGAGCCGCCGGGTCGCGGCCCGGACCCGGCTCGACACCTGCCGCTCGATGCGCTGCGAGCGCCGCCCGTAGCCCATCTTGTCCCGGTCGGGCATCGGCCGGTCGTGCGCGACCCGCCGCGAGGTCACCGCCACCGAGTGCCGCAGCGCCGCGAGCTCCTCCTGCTCCTCGGCGAACCGGCGCTCCCAGCGCTCCCGCTCGGCGCGCTTCGCCGCGAGGTAGTCGGTGTAGGTGCCGCCGTAGCGGGTCGGCCCGTCGAGCGCGGGGTCGAGGTCGACGACGTCCGTGCACACGGCGTCGAGGAACGCGCGGTCGTGGCTCGCCACCACGACCGCGCCCGGCATGCCCCGCAGCTCCTCCTCGAGGAACGTCGCCGCGGCGTCGTCGAGGTGGTTGGTGGGCTCGTCGAGCAGCAGCGCCGCGGGTCGGCGGAGCAGCAGCGCGGCCAGCGCGAGCCGCCCACGCTGCCCGCCGGACAGGGTGCCGAGCGCGCGGTCGTGCCCGACCCCGCCGAGCCCCAGCCCGGCGAGCACCAGCCCGGCGCGGCGGTCGGCGTCCCACGCGGCGTGCCGCTCGGCCGACTCCAGGCGTTCGCCGTAGGCGGTGAGGAGGTCGGTGTCGTCCGGCGCCTCGGTGAGCGCACGCCCGATCCGGTCCAGCTCGGCGAGGTCGGTGCGGGCCTCGCGCAGGGCGTCGTCGACGACGTCGGCGACGGTGTGGGCCGGGTCGTACGGCATCTCCTGGTGCAGGAACCCCAGGTCCGCCGGCCGCGTGACGGTGCCGCCGTCGGGCTCGTCCGTTCCGGCCAGCAGCCGCAGCAGGGTCGACTTGCCGGCCCCGTTCTCGCCGATCAGGCCGATCCGCCGGCCGGGGGCGGCGGTGAGGGACACGCCGTCGAGCACCCGGCGCGTGCCGAGGGTGCGGACGAGGTCCTGGGCGAGCAGAGCAGCGGGAGCGGACATGGCGACACCACCGGGGAAGATCGGGATCTCGCGCCCGCCGGGCTCGTGCCGCGGCCGCGGGCGCAGGGTGGTGTCAGAGGCCCATGATGCGATCACCTTCGCCCACGGCGGCCCGGCCCCGCAACCGATTAACCGCCGAAGAGCATCCTCCAGGCGGATCGGCGCAGGCCACGGGGCAGGCGCGGGGCCCTGCGCCGGGCCGGGTCGGGCTCGTCGAGCCGGGCCCGCAGGTGCTCGGGGACCCACGGCCCGTCGTCGCGGAGCAGCCCGCCCGCGACCGCCTCCGCGCGGACGTGCCGGCGCACGAGCGGGACGTAGACCGGGCCGAACCAACACCACAGCGGAGGCTCCGCCGGCAGGCCCATCCAGTCCCCCAGCGCGGCGAGGTAGGGCTCCTCGCCGCCCGGCCGGTCGTGGACGAGGGTGCCGCGGTCGAGGAGGACGTCGCGGCACACCGAGGCCGACACGTACAGCGTGTGCCGGCCGGCGAGGGCGAGCGCGAACGCCCGCACCCGGCCGTCGGTCGCGCCGCGTTCGGCGTGCAGGGTGTGCGCCGCGACCGGCCCCCAGCTCGTGGTCGGCCGCGCCGCGAGCGACGCCGCGTGCACCGGCGGGGTGCCGGTGGCGGGTGGGGGCCGCCCCACCGCGGGCTCGGGGGCCGACCGGGCGGACCGCGGCGCGCCGGACGGGAAGCCTTGCGGAGCATGACCACCACCACCGGGACGGCGCCCACCGCCGTCAGCACCTCCGTCGCGCTGTGGTTCACCGCGATCGGCTGCGGGGTCGCGGAGACCCTCGTGCGGTTCGCGACGCCCGAACCGCCCGGCCCTATCGCCCTCGCCGTCCGGTTCGCGATCTACCTCGGGCTCGCCGTCCTCGTCCTCGGGCTGTACTCCGGCCGCGACGCGGCGCGGTGGGCGGTCGCGCTGCTGATGGGGCTGCTCGGGACCGCCTCGCTCGTCGTCGAGCCGCTGCGGTGGCTGGCCGCGGGCGGCGCCGTGCCGGAGTTCCTCGCCGCGGCCGACGGACCGACGATCGTGATCGTCGTGCTGCGCGCGGTGCACGTGCTGGCCGTCCTCGCGGCGCTCGCCGCCATGTTCCGGCCGGCGGCGGACCGCTGGTTCGGGCGTTAGCGGAGCGCACAAATCTGCACCGCCTCCCTCACGTGGCGGAACCGCCGACGTCACGTCGTCGGTACGTTCCAGAGCGGTGACCTGGGCGTCACAATGGGTGCGCGACACTGGTCCGGACGACGTCGGGGTGCGTCCGGCCGGGTCCCGGGGGAGGATCAAGAGTCATGCAGTTCCTGATCAGGTGGGTGCTGGCGCCGCTGGTGCGGATGATCTGGCGGCCGCGGGTGCAGGGGGTGCAGAACGTCCCGGCGCACGGGCCGGTGATCTTCGCCGCGAACCATCGTGCGGCCGTCGACACGGCCGTGATCCCGCTGGTCACGCCGCGGCCGGTGGCCTTCCTCGCCAAGGCCGAGTACTTCACCGCGCGCAGCCTCAAGACCCGGCTGATCGGGCGCTTCCTCGGCGCGCTGGGCTACGTCCCGGTCGACCGCGCCAACGCCAAGGCCGGGCTCGCCGCGCTGGAGGCGGGGCGCACGGTCCTGGAGGCCGGCGGCGCCTTCGGCATCTACCCGGAGGGCACCCGCTCGCTCGACGGGCGGCTGCACCGCGGGCACACGGGCGTCGCGTCGCTCGCGCTGTCCACCGGTGCCGTGGTGGTGCCCGTCGGGCTGGTCGGCACCGAGAAGGTGCAGCCCGTGGGGAAGAAGCTGCCGCGCGTGGCCCGCGTCGAGGTCCGCTTCGGGCGGCCGCTGGACTTCAGCCGCTACGACGGCCTGGAGGGCTCCGCCGCCATCCGCCGCGCGGTCACGGACGAGGTCATGGACGCGATCGCCGACCTGAGCGGCCAGGTGTACGTCGACCGCTACCACCGCCGCCCCGGCGAGGCCGCGGCCGCCTGACGCGCGGGAGGGATCACGCCGTTCCGTCCGGTGTGATCGGCCCCCGGTGGGGCAGGATCCGTCCATGACGGATCTCGCCGAGGAACTGGCGACCGCGGTCGACCGCGACCTCGCCCCGGTCGACGCCGTGCTCGCGACCGCGTATCCCGGCGACGTCGGGACCCGCCAGCCCGTGCACACGGTGTACGTGCCGGCGGACCGCTTCGACCGATCCGTGTCCGCCGCCTGGGGTGCCACTGCCTGCGAGGTGTTCGACTCGCACGCCCCCGGCCAGGCCGAGCTGGCTGCGTGCTGGGGGATCCCCGCCGGCGGGGCCGACGCGCTGCGTGCCCGGGTGCGGGACAAGCTCGTCACCGAGCCGATCGAGGACCTGCGGATCGACTTCGAGGACGGCTACGGCGTGCGGCCCGACGCCGAGGAGGACGCCGAGGTCCGCCGCGCGGCCGCGGAGCTCGTCGCCGCCGTCGACGCCGGGACCGCACCGCCCTTCACGGGGATCCGGTTCCGCAGCCTGGAGGCGGCCACCCGCCGTCGCGGGATCCACACGCTGACCGCGTTCGTGGCCGAGCTGGCGGCGCGCGGCGGAGTGCCGGCGGGATTCGTCGTCACGCTGCCGAAGGTCACCGCGCCGGCCCAGGTCACCGCGCTCGTCGCGGTGCTCGACGCGCTCGAGGAGGCGCACGGCCTGCCCGCCGGCACGCTCCGTTTCGAGATCCAGGTCGAGACCCCGCAGACCGTGATCGGGCTCGACGGCGCCTCCCCGCTGCCCGGCATGATCGCCGCCGCGGAGGGCCGCTGCTCGGGCCTGCACTACGGCACCTACGACTACTCCGCCTCGCTCGGCATCGCCGCGGAGTACCAGAGCATGGAGCACCCGGCGGCCGACCACGCCAAGGCCGTGATGCAGGTGGCGGCGGCGGGGACGGGCGTGCGGCTCTCCGACGGATCCACCAACGTCTTGCCGGTCGGGAGCCCGGAGGCGGTGCGGGCGGCCTGGGCCCTGCACGGCCGGCTCGTCCGGCGCTCCCTCGAACGCGGCTTCTACCAGGGCTGGGACCTGCACCCGGCCCAGCTGCCCAGCCGGTTCACCGCGGTGTTCGCCTTCTTCCGCGGCGCGGCCGATTCGGCCGCGTCCCGGCTGCGGGCCTACCGCGAGCGTGCCGACTCCGGCTTCCTCGACGAGCCCGCCACGGCCACCGCGCTCTCCGGGTTCCTGCTGCGCGGCATCGACTGCGGCGCGCTCGACGGCGCGTGGGTCGAGAAGGCCGCCGGCGCCGGCCTCGCCGAGCTGTCCCGGCTCGCCCGCCGCACCACGCGTTCCCCGCGCTGACCGGCTCGGACGGGGCCGGCCCCACCCTGGCCGTCGGGTTCGCCCCCGCCGGTTCGGGTGTGCGCTCCCTCGTCCGGGTGAGCCCCGCACCCCCATCCTCCGCTGAACCCGCCGCGGACCCGTGGCCGGGCCCGCGGAGGATCGGGGAGGAAGGACTGTGGGGACCAGGAGAACCAGGCGGGCGGCGGTCGCCGTGCTCGCCGCGGCCGGGGCGGCGGTGCTCTCGTCGTGTGCGGTGCCGGGGATACTGCTGACGGCACCGACGCCGGCACCGGCACCCGTCGCCGCGGCACCGGTCGAGCCGCCGGCGCCGCTCGCGCCCTATTACTCGCAGGTGCTGGCCTGGGGCCCGTGCCTCCCGCTCGCCGACGACGACCGCGAGCGCGAGCTGTTCGGCGCGCCCGGGGTGGAGTGCGCGCGCCTGACCGTGCCGCTCGACTACGCGAAGCCGGAGGGCCGGACCGCGGAGATCGCCGTCCTGCGTGCGGCGGGCGAGAGCGTGAACCACATCGGCTCGCTCGTCCTGAACCCCGGTGGTCCGGGCGGTTCGGGCGTGGAGATGGCGGCGGCCTTCGCGGCGCAGGGGGCGGCCGGCGTGTTCGACATCGTCGGCTTCGACCCGCGGGGGGTCGGGAAGAGCACGCCGACGATCGACTGCACCACCGACGCGGAGTGGGACGCCGCCCGGGCCGAGTCCCTCCGCGGCCTCGTCGCCGAGGGGACCGCGGCCATCGAGGCGCGGGCGCGGCAGGACGCCGAGAACTGCGTGCAGCGCTCCGGCGGCGCCGACGTGCTGGCCAACTCGGGCACCCGCGACGTGGCGCGCGACATGGACGTCCTGCGCGCGGCGCTCGGCGACGAGAAGCTGACCTACCTCGGCTACTCCTACGGCACCCGGATCGGCGCGACGTACGCGGAGATGTTCCCGCAGAACGTCCGCGCCATGGTGCTCGACGGTGCCGTGGACCCGACGCAGACGGCGGCCGAGGGCGCGATCGCGCAGATGACCGGCTTCCAGGGCGCCTTCGACGCCTACGCCGCGGACTGTGCGCAGCGGGCCGACTGCCCCCTCGGGACGGACCCGTCGCGGACGACGGCGGAGTTCCAGGCCCTGACCCGGCCGCTGCTCGACCACCCCGCGCCCGTGTCCGACGGGCGCACCCTCTCCTACTCCGACGCCGTGACCGCCGTGATCGCCTCGCTCTACAACCCGGCGGCCTGGCCGGGCCTGACGCAGGGCCTGCAGGCCTTGCGCGCCGGTGACGGGACCCCGCTGATGACGGAGGCCGACGGGTACTACGGCCGCCGTCCGGACGGCAGCTACGGCAACGACCAGGAGGCGCTCATGATCGTGAACTGCGTCGACGGCGGCCCGATGGCGGGCGCGGCGGAGCGCGCGGACCTGCAGCGGCGGGCCGCCGAGGCGGCCCCGTTCGCGGACCCGGGCCTGCCGGCCGGCGACGGCGCCCTCGACACCTGCGCGATGCTGCCGGTCACCCCGACCTCCCAGCCGCACCTGCCGCACGCCGAAGGCCTGCCACCCACCCTGGTGGTCTCGACGACGGGTGACCCGGCCACGCCCTACCAGGCGGGTGTCGACCTGGCCGCGGCGCTGGGCTCGCAGTTGATCACGGTCGAGGGGACCCGGCACACCGCTGTGCTGCAGGGGAACTCCTGCGTGGACTCGGCGGTGGGCGCCTACCTCGTGAAGCTGAAGGTGCCGACCGAGGACCCGCACTGCCGATTCGCGGACAGCTGACCGACGACCGGGGCCCGGCGGCAGTCGTCTGCCGCCGGGCCCTCGCGCGTGGTCCGTGGAGTCCATGGGGTCGGCGCCATCAGATGAAGCCCTTGACCCCTTCCCACGCCCCCGGGGCCGGGGGCACGTCGTCGCGGACGATCGACGCCTCGATCAGCCCGTAGGGCCGGTCGGCGGCGAACCAGACCTCGTTGGGGTTGTCGAGGCCCCACTTCTCGAGGTCGACCAGGAAGTGGTGCTTGTTGGGCATGGAGAACCGGATCTCCGCGACCTCCGGGTGGGCCGCCAGCGCCGCCTCGCCCATCGTGTACAGCGTCTGCTGCAGCGACAGGCTGTGGGTCTGCGCGAAGCGGTCGAGCAGGATCTGCCGGATCGACGTGAAGGACTTGTCCCAGTCGACGTCCGTGCCGAGGTACCGCCACCGGGCGGTGACGGCCGTGGCGAGGATCCGGTCGTCCGTCTCGACGAGCGAGGTGTACGGCACGTCCGGGAACCCGTGGAACTCGCTGCCGGTGCTCTTGAGCACCGTCAGTCCGGTGAGCCCGGAGACGACCGTCTCCTCGGCCCCGTGCTTGGTCACCACGCACGTCCGGACCTCGGAGCCGGCCCTGCTGAACGCGTGGTCGTGGGGCCCGCCCTCGGTGGTCGAGATCCGCTCCCAGTGGTCCAGGTTCACCTCCTGCCGCGCGCCCGTGACCTGCGCGAAGCCGTCGACGAAGTACCGGGCCAGGAGCAGCCCGAACGCCTCCGGCGACCCGACGCCGTGCTGCCGGGCGAGCGCGTACAGGGTGTTCTTCTGGGTGTCGGTGGCGATGACCGTGCCGTTGTCGCCCGTCAGGTGCGTGTCCGCGAAGTCGCCGATCAGCTGGCTGGTCACGGTGATGTCGGTGATCGCGTGGACCGGCGTCGACCGGTCCACGTGCACCAGGTGGCACTCCGCCTTGCCGTACTGGTTGTAGCCGAGCGAGATGCCCATTCGTCCTCCGGTGGTCGTGCGTGGTGTGCTCCGCTCAGGCCGGGTCGGCGGCGGGCTCCGGCGTGCTACCGGTCCGGCTCCGCGAGATCACCCAGTGCAGGACGAACGCCAGGGCCGCGCCGATGAACCAGCTGAAGGCGGCGGCCGTCGTCGAGCCGAAGAGGACCACGGCCATGGCGACGACGGCGCCGACGGCCGTCGCGACGATCGCGACCGGGTTGTAGCCCTTGCGGTAGTGGTAGGTGCCGTCGGCCTCGAGCGTGTACAGGTCGTCGACGACGACCCGGCCCTTCTTGATCAGGTAGTGGTCGGCGATCAGGACGCCGTAGAGCGGGCCGATGAAGGCACCCAGGGTGTCCAGCGTGTAGTGGATGACCTCGGGGCTGGAGTAGAGGTTCCACGGCGTGATCAGCACGGACCCCACGGCGGCGATCATGCCGCCCATCCGCCAGCTGATCTTCTGCGGGTTGACGTTGGAGAAGTCGAAGGCCGGGGACACGAAGTTCGCCACGATGTTGATGCCGATCGTGGCGATCATGAACGTGAGCGCCCCGAGGACGACCGCGAACGTGCTGTCCAGCTCCGCGACCGTCTCGACCGGGTCGGTGATCAGCCGGCCGAACACCGGCAGGGTGGCGGCGGCGGTGATCACCACGAGCAGGGCGAAGACGACGAAGTTCAGCGGCAGGCCGAGGAAGTTGCCCTTCTTCACGTCCGTGAACGTCCGGCCGTAGCGGGCGAAGTCGCCGTAGTTGAGCATCGGGCCCGAGAAGTAGGACACGATCAGCGCGATGGCCGTGAGCATGACGCCCACGGACTGCCAGCCCGACAGGTCGACCTCGGAGAGGTTGAGGTCGATGTTGCTCCAACCCGCCTCGATCACCAGGTAGCCGGCCAGCAGGAACATCACGACGTAGACGGCCGGTCCGCAGAAGTCGATGAACCTGCGGATGGCCTCCATGCCGCGCCAGAACACCGCGGCCTGCAGCACCCACATGGCGAGGAAGCAGATCCAGCCCAGCAGCGACAGCCCGGCGAAGCCGTACCGCCCGACCTCGGCGTACGGGGCGAGCCCGGGCCACAGCTTCAACGCGACGATGACCAGCGAGTGCGAGGCCAGGTAGGTCTGGATGCCGTACCAGGCCACCGCGATCAGGCCGCGGATGATCGCGGGAATGTTGGCGCCGAGCACGCCGAAGGACACGCGGGAGATCACGGGGTACGGCGTGCCCGTGGCCTGCGAAGGCTTGGCGACCAGGTTGCACAGGGAGTAGACGATCGTGATGCCGATCAGCAGCGCGACCAGCACCTGCCAGGCGGCCAGGCCGAGGGCGAACAGCGAGCCGGCGGTGACGTACCCGCCGACGCTGTGCACGTCGGACATCCAGAAGGCGAAGAAGTTGTAGGACTTCCAGCTCTGCTTCCTCAGGGGCGCGAGGTCCTCGTTGGTGAGCCGCTCGTCGTACCCGGCCTTCACCTCGCCCGGCGTGCCGCTCGTGGCGACCGGCGCGTTCCCCGCCGTCGCGTCCACCGATTCCGTCATCTCCCGCTCCGCCCTCCGCCGACCAGAAGTCCAGTGCGGACGACGGTAGGTGGCCGCCGTACCCGAAAGAGGGATACGGCCGCGGAATTCACGAGACCGACGCGGGGGTCAACGCAGTCTCAACATCTATCCGCAACCCCGAGCCGGAAATGGCGCAGCAGTCCGGTGTAGGGCTTCGCCGGGGGCCGCGCGAACTCGCCGCGGTCCCCGGTGCGCAGGCCCAGCGCGACGAGCGACTCGACGGTCCGGGTGGCGGCCGCGACGCCGTCGACCACCGGCACCCCGACCGCCGCCGAGATGTGCGCGCAGAGGTCCGCCATGCCCGCGCAGCCGAGGACGATCGCGTCCGACCCGTCCTCGGCGACGGCCCGGCGGCACTCCTCGGTGATCCGCTCGCGCGCGCCCGAGGCGGGGTCCTCGAGCTCCAGGACGGGGATCGCGCAGGCGCGCACGCCGCGGCAGAAGCGGGCGGCGCCGTAGTGTTCCGCCAGGTCCTGGGCCCGTCCGACGGTCCGGCCGAGCGTCGTGACCACGCTGAAACCCCGGCCCAGGTAGCTCGCGGTGCGCATGGCGGCCTCCGCGATCCCGACGACCGGGCCGCGGGCGAGCTCGCGCGCCGCGTCGAGGCCGGGGTCGCCGAAGCAGGCGATGACGTAGCCGTCCGAGCCCGCCTCCTCGCCGGCCGCGATCTCGGCCAGCAGCCCGGGGACGGCCAGCGCCTCGTCGTAGTGGCTCTCGATCGACGCCGGACCGGTGGCGGGGGTGACCGCCCGGACCGTCGTGCCGGGCGACACGACGGCGGCGGCGGCCCTCCCGATGGTCGCCGTCATTGATTCCGTGGTGTTGGGGTTGATGACCGTGAGCAGCACCGCGGTCCGTCCTTTCCCGTGCGCCGGACTCGGTGTCGACGCTAGCCGCACGTTCGCAATTCCGGGCCTCGGGCGGATATCTTGTAACGACGACGTGAACGACTTCCCCGAGCCATTTCGGGTTATTGCCAGTCCCTCCTGCGATGCTCTGCGGCATGGCAGGCATCAGCACGCACGTCCTCGACGCCGCCCTCGGCCGCCCGGCCGCCGGCGTCGCGGTGACCCTGACCGCGCCGGACGGCACGGTCCACACGGGCACCACCGACGCGGACGGGCGGGTCGGCGACCTGTACACCGGCCCGCCCGCCCCGGGGACCTGGACCGCGGTGTTCGCGACGGGCGCCTACCACGCCGCGACGGGGCAGGAGGCCTTCTTCCCCGAGGTCACGATCGCCTTCATCGCCGACCCCGAGCGCGGCCACTACCACGTCCCGCTCCTGCTCTCCCCGTACTCGTACACGACCTACCGCGGCTCCTGACCCCGTGAGCGGCAACTGCCCTTAGAGCGGCAGTAGGCACTCACAACCCCGGCTGACCTGCGACGACTCAGCGGGCGGCGTTCTTCACGAAGCCCGTCTCGGTGTCGCGCAGGCCCGGGTCGCCGCCCTGCCAGCCGCCGCGGACGTGCCGGCGGACGGTGGCGTCGTCGGTCGCGCGGGCGGCGGAGTGCCAGAGGAACGCGTCGTGCAGGATCACGTCCCCGCGCTCGGCGTACACCGGGAGCTCGCCGCGGACCTTCTCGAAGCCCAGCGGCATCGGGAAGGGCGGCGGGGTGTCGGTGTAGCCGCGCGCCCCCGGGGCGCCCTCGGGGACCACCGCGCCGTTGACGTTCTCGAAGGGCGAGGGCGTGGCCCACAGGTGGCTGCCGGGTACGACGCGCAGGAAGCCGTTGGCCGGGCTGGTGCCGTCGACGTGGATGGTGAAGGCGGTGCCGGGCCAGATGTCCAGGTGCGGCACGGCCTGCCAGTCGGCGTGCCAGCCGATGCGGCTGTAGCCGGACTCCCGGCCCGGCCGCGCGTCCTGGTAGACCACGCCGTTCCGGTTGCGCCAGAAGCCCTCGCCGAGCAGGTCGGCCACCAGTGCCCGCAGCGCGGGCAGGGCCAGGGCCTCCTCGACGCCGGGCGCCAGCTCCTCGACGTGCTCGACGTAGTTGACGAACTTCTCGACCTTGCCCTCGTCGTCGAGGTATTTGGTCGAGCCGTACCGGGGGTCGGCGGTGCCGGCGAGCACCTCCTGCTGGGCGGCCACGCACTCGGCCTCGATCCGCTCGAGCAGCGGGGCCGGGAGCAGGTCGCGGAGCACCACGAACCCCCAACGGCGGTAGAACTCCGCGGCCACGGCCGGCTCGTCGGGTGTGTGCACGCCGAGATCGGTGAACGCGCCCAGGTCGAGCGTCTGCACGGTGCCTCCACAGGTGTGAACCACTTGGTTCACCGAGCATGACCGGCGCGTCCGGTGCCGCGCAAGACACCGCGGTGACGTTTGCGTCAAGGCTGCTCGGTGTCCTCGATGTGCTGAGACAGCAGATGTCTCATCGTCCCTGAGCAGGAACAAGTCGCTGACGACCATCGCCGGTCACAGGGGATCAGGGGCGGCGGGGGGCGAAGGCGTCGAGCAGCTCCTGCGGCCACTCCGAGCCGGGAGCGCGGGCGGCGCGGAGGGCGCCGTTGATCAGGGCCGGATCGAGGCCCGCGCCGGTGAGGGCGTCGCGCAGGTGCATCGGGGGGAGGGCGTCGAGCCAGCGACCCGCCGCGGTCTCCACCCCGCCGTCGGTCAGCTCGCCGTTGGCGCGCAGCCGGGCGAACCCGCCGTCGGGGTAGATATCGATCTTCAGATGCGTGACGACCGGGGAGCCCGGCCGGATGCCGAAGCGGTGCGGGGTGTCGGGCCGGACCGTCCGGCGCGGCACGATGGGCGTCCACACCCGCGAGACCAGCGCGTCGGGCGAGATCGGGCCGTCCACGCGGCAGCCGCTGATCTGCACTTCGCCGGGGGCGTTGCCCACGAAGTGGCTGGTGTCGAACTCGATGTCGCGCAGCCGGCTCGGTCCCGCCAGTGCGACGACCACCCAGTCGTTGCCGGAGTCCCGGCGGCGCGCCGTCTCCCAGCCCTCCCCCATCGTGCGGGCGGGCCCGGGGAGCAGCAGGTTCGCCGGCGACGAGAAGAACATGTCCGAGCAGGTCATGATGAGCCCGCCGCGGTCCTGCGCCGCCAGGTCGACGGTGCCGTGCAGCAGCCGTGGGTCCACCACCGCCTCGCCGTGGACCCGGAACCGCGCGACCCCGCCGTCGGGGTGGATGGTCAGCCGGACGTGCGTCCAGCGGTGCGGGTTGCGGACGTCGTAGACGTTGGCCCGGTCGCCCTTCGCCGGCGAGCGCGGCACCAGCGTCTCCCACTCGGCCGCGGCCAGCTCCTCCTCGCCCGGGTAGTCCTCCAGCGCGGTGGCCTCGACCGAGATCTCGGGCGGGTAGTTGCCGCGGAAGTACGAGGTGTCGACGACGACGCCGTGCACGATCCCCGGGATCCCCAGCCGCACGATCGCGTGGTCGGAGCCGGGCTCGCGGCGCCGGCGGGTCTCCCAGCCGTCGTAGACCTTGCCGCGGTAGCCGAACTCGCTGCGCGGCTGCACCGGACCGGGCATGACGAGCGCGGCGCGGTCGGCGAAGAAGTCGTCGTTGGCCGCGACGACCGCCCCGCCGAGCCGCCGCGCGGCGAGGTCGGGCAGCCGCACGAAGTCCGCGTCCATGTCGGGCCCGTCGAGGCGGGCCGCCTCCGAGGAACGGGTGCGTGCGGGTCGGGTGTCGGGCCGGGTCATCGGTCTCCTCGTCGCGGCAGTCGGCCGGTCAGCCGATTTCGTCGATCACGAACTCGCTCGGCCCGGACAGCGCGCGCGGCCCGGGTCACGGTGCCTCGGTGCGGGTTCCGGCTGCACGAACGGCACTTCCGTGCGTACCTGGCGCACGAACGGCACTGTCGTGCACTGTCCCGGCGGTCCAGCCGGGGTGGGCCGCGACGGCCTCGGCGAGGGCTCGTTGAGTGCTCACCGCGTCGGGCCCGACGGCGGTGGCGAGGCTGCCGCGCACGGCGAGCGGGGCGAGCGACCACCAGCTCCCGGCCGCGGCCTCCCCGTCCTCGCCCCAGAGCAGCACCTCGGTGCCCAGCACGCGACGCCCGGCGAGGTGCGCGGCCGAGTCCTGCAGCGCGGCGTCGCCCAGCTCCTGGGTCTGGTGCAGCAGGGGTGTCGCACGAACGGCGCCCTCGCGCATGCCTGGTGAGCGAGAGGGCCGTTCACCGGTCTCCTCGATCCGCACCGTGCCCCGGTACCGCCCGCTCGGCTCCCCCGCGCGCCCCGCCACCAGCACCTCGCGGGCGCGCAGCCGGGCGGTCGGATGCAGCTGGACATGCAGCAGCGTGCGGTGGTGCGCCCGGGCGGTGATCACCGTCGGCTCGGGGAGGTACTGCAGCGAGGCGCCCTCGTCGAGCCCCACCCGGATCGTCAGGGAGCTGGGTCGGTCGGTCCCCGGCAGGGCCACGGCCGCCGCGAGGCCGGTGAGGACCAGGTCGGCGCCGGGGCGGACGTGGACGTCGAGCTCGACGTCGTCGCCCGCCAGGGGCGTGCTCGCCGAGCCGACCATGTGGACCGTCACCCCGGGGTCGGCCGCCGCCGCGGTGCCGCGCCGGGGCACGAGCGAGAGCGGGGACTGCGACCGCAGCTCCCGCACGACGCTGCGCCCGCCGGCTCCCCGCTCGACGGTCAGGACGGCCCGGGCGTGCATGTCAGGCGGCCACCCGCGTGGCGAGCCGGTCGAGCACCCAGGCGCCGACCTCGCCGGCCGACGGGTCCTCCACCAGCGACTGCGTGATCACCGGCAGCTCGCCCCGGATCCGGCGGGCGTCCCCGGTCATCACGTCCATGTCCGCCCCGACCAGCGGCGCGAGGTCGGTCTTGTTGATCACCAGCAGGTCCGCGGTGGTGACGCCCGGGCCGCCCTTGCGCGGCACCTTGTCCCCGCCGGCGACGTCGACCACGAAGATCTGCGCGTCGACCAGCCCGCGGCTGAACACGGCGGTGAGGTTGTCGCCGCCGCTCTCCACCAGCACCAGCTCCAGCCCCTGCCCGTCACGGGAGGCGAAGCGCTCCTCGAGGGTGTCGATGGCGTCGAGGTTGGCGGTGATGTCGTCCCGGATCGCGGTGTGCGGGCAGCAGCCGGTCTGCACGGCCTCGACCCGCTCCGGCGGGAGCACGGCGTTGCGGCGCAGGAAGTCCGCGTCCTCGGTGGTGTAGATGTCGTTCGTCACGACGGCGAGCCGGACCCGCTCGCCCAGGCTGCGGGCGAGCGCCGCGACCAGTGCGGTCTTGCCGGAGCCGACGGGCCCGCCGATCCCGATCCGCAGCGCGCGGCCCTGCGCGGGCGGGGCGGCGTGGTGGTCGGGTTCGGACTCGGTGGGGTCGAAGGAGACCAGGTGGCCGTGACCGTGCTGACCGGTGGGGCCGTGCTGATGCGTGTGGTCGCCGCTCATCGGCGTGCTCCGTTCATCGGGGTCAGGAGGCGAACAACCGCAGGCGCCCGCGGTGCTGGTCGACGTGGGCCTGCGCCATGAGGTCGAGCACGGGGGCGCCCGGCGCGGGCAGGTCGGACGAGGGAGCCCCGGCCGCCGACACCGCCTCCGCCACGACGCTCTCCAACGCGGGGCCGAGCCGGACCAGCACGGCGTTGACGGCGAAGGGATCCAGCCCGAGCAGCCGCACCGCCGCGGACGCCGGCCCGGAGACGGCGAGGTACGCGACGCATCGCGCGGCCTCCCCCGGCGGCTCGCCGGCGACCCCGCACACCGCGCCGACCAGCAGCGGATGGTGGGGGCGCGGGTGGACAGCGACGAGGTCGTCGAGCACGGGCGACGGCCAGGCGGCGCGGACCGCCCGGAGCGTCCCCCGCCCCTGCGCCCGCGAGGCCTCCCGCTGCGCCGCGCTCGGGGTCCGGGCCTCCAGCTCTGCGTCCAGCTCCGCGAACCGCGAGCGGGTCACATCGGCGTCGTCGCAGGTCAGCGGGGGTCGTGAGTGGGAAGTGCCGCTAGAGGGGCAGTGGGCACTCACGGGTACGGAGGCCGCGGCGAACGCAGCCGCGACGAGGCCCGCGGTCCGCAACCGCCCCAGGAGGAAGCCTTCCAGGGAATCCACGGACGAGACGAGGCCGCGGGAGACGGCCTCCTCCAGCCCGCCGGAGTGCACGTGCCCACCGCCGGGGAACCGGGCGTCGGCGAGCACGAGGGATGCGAGACCCGGCATCAGAACAGGAAGTACCGCTGCGCCATCGGCAGCTCGGACACCGGCGCGGGCTGCACGACGGTCCCGTCGATGCGGACCTCGAAGGAGTCCGGGTCGACCTCGACCGCCGGCGTCGCGTCGTTGAGCAGCATCGACGCCTTGGTGATCGAGCGCGTGTCGTCCACCGCCACCGCGCCCTTCGCCAGGCCGGAGAGCGCGTCGGTCCCCATCGCCACGGACGCCACGAAGTTCAGCGAGGTCGCCGACGCCACCAGCGGCGCCGCCCCGAACTGCGGGCGCGCGAACACCGGCTGCGGGGTGGGGACGGAGGCGTTGGCGTCCCCCATCTGCGCCCACGCGATGAACCCGCCCTTGAGCACGACGTCCGGCCGCACGCCGAAGAACTTCGGCTCCCAGAGCACCAGGTCCGCCAGCTTGCCCACCTCGACCGACCCGATCTGCGAGGCCATGCCGTGCGCCAGCGCCGGGTTGATCGTGTACTTCGCGACGTACCGCCGGGCGCGCAGGTTGTCCGCGGGCCCCTCGAGCGCGCCCTGGGACTCCTTCATCACGTGCGCCGTCCGCCAGGTCCGGATGATCACCTCGCCGATCCGGCCCATCGCCTGCGAGTCCGAGCTCATCATCGAGATGGCGCCCATGTCGTGCAGCAGGTCCTCGGCGGCGATCGTCGTCGGCCGGATCCGGCTCTCGGCGAAGGCCAGGTCCTCGGGCACCGAGGAGTTGAGGTGGTGGCAGACCATCAGCATGTCGAGGTGCTCGTCGAGCGTGTTGACGGTGTGCGGCCGGGTCGGGTTGGTCGACGACGGCAGCACGTGGCCCGTCCCCACCACCTCGATGATGTCCGGCGCGTGCCCGCCGCCCGCGCCCTCGGTGTGGAAGGCGTTGATGGAGCGTCCGGCGATCGCCTCGAGCGTCGACTCGAGGAAGCCGGCCTCGTTGAGCGTGTCGGTGTGGATGGCGGCCTGCACACCGGACTCCTCGCACACCCGCAGGCAGGCGTCGATCACGGCCGGGGTGGTGCCCCAGTCCTCGTGCAGCTTGAACCCGCCCGCACCCGCGCGCAGCTGCTCCCACAGCGCGTCCGCCGACACCGTGTTGCCCTTGCCCATCAGCAGGATGTTGACGGGCAGGTGGTCCAGCGCCTGCAGCATCCTTCTCAGGTTCCGCGGGCCGGGCGTGACGGTGGTGGCCTTGGTGCCCTCGGCCGGCCCGGTGCCGCCGCCGGCCAGCGTCGTGATGCCCGCGGCCAGCGCGGTGTCGACCAGGCCGGGGGTGATGAAGTGGACGTGGGCGTCGATGCCGCCCGCCGTGAGGATCTTGCCGTTCCCGGAGAGGACCTCGGTCGACGGGCCGATCACGAAGTCGACGCCGTCCATGGTGTCCGGGTTGCCGGCCTTGCCGATCCCGGTGATCCGGCCGTCCGTGATGCCGACGTCCGCCTTGACGACGCCCCAGTGGTCGAGGATCACCACGCCGGTGATCACCAGGTCCGGCGCGCCCTCGGCCGACGTCACGGCGGACTGGCCCATGGACTCGCGGATCACCTTGCCGCCGCCGAAGAGCACCTCGTCGCCGGACCCGGCGCCACGCGAGCGGTCCTCGGTGACCTCGATCAGCAGGTTCGTGTCGGCGAGCCGGATCCGGTCCCCGGTCGTCGGGCCGAAGAGGTCGGCGTAGCGGCCCCGCTGGATCCGGGGGACGGCAGCCGACGGAGTCGGCGGGGTGGGTGGAGTACTGCTCATCCGCCGTAGTTCCTCTCGGTGGGCTCCGCGGAGCGCGAGTCCAGCCCGCCGGCGTACTCGGCGCGCAGGCCCGGGACCTGCCGCTTCCCGGCCAGCGGGACGAGCACGACCTCCTTCTCGACGCCCGGCTCGAACCGCACGCTCGTCCCCGCCGGGATGTCGAGGTGGGTGCCCCAGGCCGCCTCGCGGTCGAACGCCAGGCCCGGGTTCACCGCGGCGAAGTGGAAGTGCGAACCGACCTGCACAGGCCGGTCCCCGGTGTTCGTGACGACGAGCGTGGTCCGCTCCCGCCCCGGGTTCAGCTCCACCGGCTCGTCGTCCGGAATGATCTGGCCGGGGGCCCAGCCCCCGGACGTCGCCCCGCCCGCCATCAGACGATCGGCGAGTGGACGGTGACGAGCTTGGTGCCGTCCGGGAAGGTGGCCTCGACCTGCACCGAGTCGACCATCTCGGGCACGCCCGCGAGCACCTGCTCGCGGCTCAGGACGGCGCGCCCCGAGTCCATGAGCTCGACCACGCTCCGGCCGTCACGCGCGCCCTCCAGGACGTGATCGGTGATCAACGCCACCGCCTCGGGGTGGTTCAGGCGCAGGCCGCGCGACTGCCGCGCCCGCGCCACGTCGGCGGCGACGTGCACGAGGAGCTTGTCGCGCTCCTGGGGGCTCAGATGCATGGCGACAGTTCTACGGCCCGGATGTTTCCGCACCGTTTCGCGTGCCAGACATCCGCGCGGCACTGCCCGGGATCACCGCAGGTCAGGGACGCACGAGCAGCCAGTCCGCGGTGTGCCGGTACCAGGTCCAGCGGGGCGCGGGCCGCGGGTGCGGCACGCCCTCGACCTCGATCCGGGCGCCCGTGGAGCCGATCTGCAGCGCCCGCCCGGTGGCCGCCCGCACCCCCTTGCCGGGCAGCGCCGACACCCCACCCGGCCCCGGCACCGCGACCAGCCGGCGCACCCGTCCGCGCAGCACCAGCGTGTTGTCGCAGTAGGCCTCGCCCTCGACGTCCCGGACCACCCCGCGGCCGACGAGCACGCCGCCCGCGTCGTCCCGGATCAGGGGCGTGGGGCGGGCGGGGCCGTCCAGGGCGAGGGCCGCCGCGTCGCGCGGCAGTTCCCAGGCCATCGCGACGGCCGAGCGCCGCACGGCGGGCACGAACGCCACCTCGACGTGGAGCAGCTCCCGTCGCAGCAGCCTGACCAGCACGGACGCCAGGTCGGCGTCGTCCCCGTGGACGATCACCCGGCGGGGTTCGCGCTCCTTGAGCACCGGGTCCACGTCGTCCTTGCCGGGCCGCGCCGGCAGCGCGACGGCCGGGACGTGGGCCAGCACGCCGGGCACCCGTCCGAGCCGCGCCGCCGGGCGGCTACCGTGGAACGGGAAACGGCGCACCGGCCTGTCGCCACAGGTCAGCAGCACCAGTTCCTGATCGATCGAAGCCACCTGATCGGTTACCCTCCCGCCGCAAGCCAGGACTGGAGTTTCACATGCCGGCGATCGTGCTGATCGGTGCCCAGTGGGGCGACGAGGGCAAGGGCAAGGCCACGGACCTGCTCGGCGGGTCCGTGCAGTGGGTGGTGCGCTACCAGGGCGGCAACAACGCCGGCCACACCGTGGTGCTGCCCGACGGGCAGGACTTCGCGCTGCACCTGATCCCCTCGGGCATCCTCACCCCGGGCGCCAAGAACGTGATCGGCAACGGCGTGGTGGTCGACCCGGGCGTGCTGCTCGAGGAGCTGAAGGGCCTGGAGAACCGCGGGGTGGACACGACGGGCCTGATGATCAGCGCGGACGCGCACTTGATCATGCCGTACCACGTGGCCATCGACAAGGTGACCGAACGCTTCCTGGGCAAGTCCAAGATCGGCACCACGGGCCGCGGCATCGGCCCCGCGTACCAGGACAAGGTGGCGCGCGTCGGCGTCCGGGTGGCGGACGTGCTCGACGAGAAGATCCTGCACCAGAAGGTCGAGGCGGCCCTCGACTTCAAGAACCAGGTGCTGGTCAAGGTCTACAACCGGCGGGCGATGGACCCGGCCGAGGTCGTCGACGGCGTGCTCGCGCAGGCCGAGGGCTTCAAGCACCGGATCGCGGACACCCGGCTCCTGCTGAACCAGGCGCTCGAGGCGGGCGAGACGATCCTGCTCGAGGGCTCCCAGGGCACCCTGCTCGACGTCGACCACGGCACCTACCCCTTCGTGACCAGCTCGAACCCCACCGCTGGCGGCGCCGCGGTCGGCTCGGGCATCGGGCCGAACAAGATCGACCGGGTCATCGGGATCCTCAAGGCGTACACCACGCGCGTCGGCTCCGGCCCCTTCCCGACCGAGCTGTTCGACGCCTCGGGCGAGTACCTGCGCAAGACCGGCGGCGAGGTCGGCGTGACCACCGGCCGCCCGCGGCGCTGCGGCTGGTTCGACGCCGTGATCGGCCGCTACGCCCAGCGCGTCAACGGCATCACGGACTTCTTCCTCACCAAGCTCGACGTGCTCTCCTCGCTCGACCGGGTGCCGATCTGCGTGGCCTACGAGGTCGACGGCAAGCGCGTCGACGACATGCCGATGACCCAGACGGACATCCACCACGCCGTGCCGGTCTACGAGGAGATGCCGGGCTGGTTCGAGGACATCTCGGGCGTCCGCGAGTTCGACGACCTGCCGGCCGCCGCGCGGGACTACGTGCACCGCATCGAGGAGCTCACCGGCGCGCCGGTCTCGGCCATCGGCGTCGGGCCGGGCCGGGACCAGACGATCACGCGCGAGGTCTGATCCGCGCCAGCACCACGGAGCCGCGGGCGACCAGCCGGTCGCCCGCGGTGACCCGGCACGTGGCGAACACGGTCCGCCCGCCGACCCGGTCCACCGTCGTGACCAGCTGGATCCACTCGCCCACGTCGACCGGCGCGAGATAGTCCATCGTCATCGTGACGGTGCTGACCCCGGACCCGTCGCCCATCGCGGCGCGGGCACCGCGGGAGGTGGCCACGTCGACCGCGGTCGCCAGGAACCCGCCGTGCGCCCGGCCGCGGACGTTCGCGTGCTCCGGCCCGACCCGCATGCCGAACGTGTGCTCCGGCGCCTCGGGAGCGTGGTAGAGCCCGCCGAGGTGCTCGACGAACGCCGACGTCGGCAGGGGCACGAATCCCTCGGGCACCCCGTTCGCGCCGGTCATGCCGCGCAGGAGCCGGTGTCGACGGAGCGGGTGAGCCCCGGCGCGTTCCCGAGCGCCCGCGCCACCTGCTGCGCCGTGAGCACGAAGCCGGTCTCCGAGTCGTCGAGCGCCGCGCCGAAGACCACGCCCAGGACCTGCCCGTCCGGCGCGATCATCGGGCCGCCGGAGTTCCCGGACTGGACCTTGGCGCGCACGGTGTAGACGTCCCGCGTCACGGTGTTGGCGTCGTAGATGTCCGGGCCGCGCAGCTGGATGCGGTCGCGCACCTTGCCGGCCGAGATCGTGTACGGGCCGTCGAGCGGGTAGCCGAGGATGATCGCGTCGTCCCCCGGGGTGGCCGGCGCCTGCGCGAAGCTCAGCGGATCGGCCTCGAGGTCCGGCACGGCCAGCACCGCGACGTCGATCTCCGGGTCGTAGCTGACCACCCGGGCGTCGAGCTGGCGGATGCGGTTCGACGACGTCGTGACCTCGACCGTGGTGTCCGTGGTCCCGGCGACGACGTGCGCGTTCGTCATGACCCGCTGCGGCGCGACCACGAACCCGGTGCCCTCCAGCTGGCGCTGGCAGGACGGCGCCCGGCCGTGCACCTTGAGCACGCTGCCGCGCACCTCGGACACGATCGGCAGGTTGAGCAGCGCCGGGTCCGGCGGGCCGACCTGCTGGATCGGGGTGGCCTGGAAGGGGCTCAGCACGTCCGGGAAGCCGGAGCGGTCCAGCAGCGTGCGCAGCTCGGCGGGCAGCGAGCGGGCCTGGTCCGGCATCACCGCGTCGACGCCCTTGAGCACCTCGGACTGGCGCACGCTGGCGGCCAGGCCGGGGAAGCTCGCCGAGGCCAGCGGCAGCGCCACCAGCCACGCGGCGATCACCACCGTGACGGCCTGCACGATCGCGCCCAGCGTGGAGTCGACCGCGAGGAAGCGCTCGCCGCGGATCCGGTCGCGGATCTTGCGGCCCAGGTAGACGCCGAGGGTCTCGCCGAGCGCGACCAGGAGCACGACCACCACGATGCTCACGATGATCCGCGTGGTCTGCGCCTGGATGTCCGCGACCAGCAGCGGAGCCACCCGGACACCGATGATCGCGCCGCCGAGCACGCCGACGAAGGACAGCAGCGCGACCGCCATCCCGTGCCGCCACCCGGACACCGCCGCGATCAGGGCCAGGACGACGACCGCGACGTCCACCCAGCTCATCGCTGGTCCTCGTGGTGGGTCCGCCTCACGTGCCCGCAGCCTCCTGCCCGTCCTGTCGGCGTCCGTTCCGGTCGCCATCGCGTGCCGAGCGAGCTGCCGACCACGCCGCGCCCAGGTCCACGACCCGGGACTCGTCCCAGGGATGCGCCCATCCCGCGCGATCCAACAGGCCGGACAATAGGCCCCCGGTGAAACCCCACACGAGCACCCCCGCCACCAGGAAGGCCGGGCCGCGGTGCCCGCTGGGGTGGTGCACGGTGATGCGGTTCGCGGGGTCGACGAGGTCGGCCACCGGCACCCGGACGACGGCCGCCGTCTCGGCCGGGTCCACGGCGTGCACCGCGCTCGGCTCGGCCCAGTAGCCCAGCACCGGGGTCACCACGAAGCCCGACGGCGGGATGAACAGTTCGGGCAGCAGCGCCAGCGGGACGACGCCCGCGGGGTCCAGCCCGGTCTCCTCCTCGGCCTCGCGCAGCGCGGCGCCGAGCGGTCCGGCGTCGCCCGGGTCGATCCGGCCGCCGGGGAAGGCCACCTGGCCGGCGTGGTTGCGCAGCGTGGAGGCGCGCTCGACGAGCAGCACGTCCGGCCCCTGCGGGCTCTCGCCGAACAGCATCAGCACGGCCGCCCTCGGGCCGCCCGCGGGCGGCGGGACGCGGTGGGGGGCGAGGTCGTAGGCCTCGACGCTGTCGAGCGAGCCCAGCAGCGGCTCCAGGAAGGCGGGCGCCGCCTCCGGGTGCACGTCGGTCATGAGGACAGCTTGCCCACCGCGGCCGCCACCTCGTCGGCCGACCCGAAGGGAACCGGCGGGTCGACACGTGCCACCGAGCCGTCCGCCCGCACGACGTAGCTGGCCGGGATGGCCGGCGGCACCGCCAGCCCGGCCCGCAGCGCGCCCTCGGGATCGGTGACCGACGGGAGCCGGACGCCGATCTCGGCGAGCAGCGCGAGCGCCGCCTCGTCCGTGTCCTGGATGTCGACGAGCAGGACGGGCGCCGCGCCGGGGCGGGCGGCGTACCCGGCGAGCGCGGGCAGCTCCTCGCGGCACGGGGCGCACCACGACGCCCACACGTTGACCAGCGCGGTGCGGCCGGCGAGCGCGCCGCCGACGTCGACCGGCGTGCCGTCGGCCAGGCAGGGGGCGACGACCCCGGCGAGCGGGCCGGCCCCGCCGGTGCCCGACGGGCAGGGCGGCAGGTCCGCCCGCGCCCGCAGATCGGCGAGCCGGGCGGGATCGGGCGCGGCCGTGGTGGTCGCGCCGCCTGCCGTGCCTCCGGACGGGGCGGGGTCGCGCGGCCACAGTGCGACGACCCCGATCACCACCAGCACCACCACCACCAGCGTGCTGACCAGCTCGGACCGGTGCCGCCGCAGGACGGCCCGGGGTCCGGTGCTCATCGGTGGCTCATTCCCCGCCCAGCCCCGCCAGCTGCAGCAGGTGCGGCGCCTCCGGACCCTTGACCAACTTCGCGGCCGCGACCGGGTCGGTGGGGCCGAGGCCGAACGACGGGCAGTCCATCGCCAGCGTGCAGGCCCCGCAGGCCGGCTTCTTGGCGTGGCAGACCCGGCGCCCGTGGAAGATCACGTAGTGCGACGCCATGGTCCAGTCCTTCTTCGGGACCAGGTCGCCGACCTCGTGCTCGACCTTGACCGCGTCCTCCTCGGTGGTCCAGCCCCAGCGGCGCACGAGCCGGCCGAAGTGGGTGTCCACGGTGATGCCGGGGACGCCGAACGCGTTGCCCAGGATGACGTTCGCGGTCTTCCGCCCGATTCCCGGCAGGGTGACGAGATCGTCGAGGTTCCCGGGGACCTCGCCGTCGAACCGCTCGACGAGGGCGGCGCCCAGGCCCATCAGCGCGTTCGCCTTGTTGCGGTAGAAGCCGGTCTGCCGGACGTACTCCTCCAGCTCGGTGCGGTCGGCGCCCGCGTAGTCCGCCGCGGTGCGGTAGCGGGCGAACAGCGCCGGGCTGATCTCGTTGACCTTCTTGTCGGTCGACTGCGCGGACAGGATCGTGGCGACGGCGAGCTCGAGCGGGTTCGTGAAGTCCAGCTCGCAGTGCGCGTCGGGGTACGCGACGGCGAGCGCCCGCAGGATCCGCCCGACCCGCCGGGCGCGGCCGATCCCGCTCTCGCCGGCGGCGATCCGCGCGGACAGCTTCGCGACCTCGCGGCTGGTGGGACGCCGGAGTGTGGTGGTCACACGGCGAGACTACGGCGACCCACCGACAACCTCGGGCGCGGTACGCAGGGTGACGGGCCGTTGCCGCAGGTGACGGGTCTCGATCGCGCATCGATCCCGACACGCGGGGGCCCCGGTGGGGCCGGGGTGCCGGGGGTAGGCCATCATCGACCGTGACATGACTGCCTGGTTAGCCGTCCTCGTGCCGCTCCTGGTGATGTTCTTCGCGCTCGGTATGGAGCGTGTCGAGTCCCGGATGCGGGAGTCCACCGTGCGGCAGGACGAGCTCGACGAGTTGCTCGAGCGTCCCCGCCCCGACGAGGTGCGCGCGTTGTTCCGCCAGGGCACCGTCCGCGCGCTGGAGCTCTTCCGCCTGCGCAACCGGGGCGGGAGGCGCGGGACACGCCGGAGTAAAGTCTCCTCGTAGCCCGTTCGGCCCGTGAGGGTCGGCCGGGAAGGGGGGCCGAACGGGTCGGTCCGCGGTGCCCGGGTACCCCAATCCGGGCATGGTGTTCACACGTCGTCTCGTCACACTGTGCGGAGCGACCCCCTAGACTGGCGCGCCGATGATCCGCCGCGTGGCTGCGGTGGATGTGGACGAGGAGCAGGTGTTGTGGACGATGTTCTGATCCGGGCAGGGATCTTCCAGGGTGTGGAGCCGCACGCCGCCGAGGTGCTGGCCCAGACCCTGGAGCCCGTGGAGTTCCCGCGTGGGCACGTCATCTTCAGCGAGGGCGAGCCGGGTGACCGGCTCTACATCATCGCCAGCGGCAAGGTGAAGATCGGCCGGAAGTCCCCCGACGGCCGGGAGAACCTGTTGATGGTCGCGGGCCCGTCGGACATGTTCGGCGAGCTGTCGATCTTCGACCCGGGGCCGCGCACGTCGTCGGCCACCTCGGTGACCGAGGTCCGCGCCTTCACGATGGACCGCGCCGCGCTGCGCGAGTGGATCGGCAAGCGGCCGGAGATCGCCGAGCAGCTGCTGCGCGTGCTGGCCCGCCGGCTGCGCCGCACCAACAACATGCTCGCGGACCTGATCTTCACGGACGTGCCGGGCCGCGTGGCCAAGTCGCTGCTGCAGCTGGCCCGTCAGTTCGGGTCGCAGGAGTCCGGCCTGCTCCGCGTCACGCACGACCTGACCCAGGAGGAGATCGCCCAGCTCGTCGGCGCCTCCCGCGAGACGGTCAACAAGGCGCTGGCGGACTTCGCGCACCGCGGCTGGCTGCGGCTCGAGGGCAAGAGCGTGCTGATCCTGGAGCCCGAGCGGCTCGCCCGCCGCGCCCGGTAGAACCGTCCCGCGCCACCCTCGTGGTGGCGTGCGGCAAATAACTGGTACGGCCGTACCAGATCGTGCGATCCTCGACGGCGTGTCCGTCTCGCTCGCCGACTACCGCGCGGCCGTCACCGCTCCCGGTGCGACCGTGCCCGTCCTCACCTCCGCGGTGGGCCGGTTCCCGGTCGCCATGTTCAGCTTCGCCACGCTGCTCTACGTGCAGCGCGAGTCGGGCTCGTTCGCGGTGGCGGGTGCCGTCTCGGCGGGGTCGCTGGTCGGCGTCGCGCTCGGCTCGGTGCTGCAGGGCCGGCTGATGGACCGGCGCGGGCCGTCGGGCGTGCTGCTGGTCGTCGCCACGTTGTTCGCACTGGGCGCGGGCGGGCTCGTCGCGGCCGTCGAGACGCGGGTCGCGCTGCCCGTCGTCGTCGCGGTCGCGCTGTTCACCGGGCTCGTCATGCCCGCCATGCCCGGCGCCTCCCGGGCGCTGTGGGAGCGGCTGGTGCCGTCCGGGCCGCGGCGCGAGGCGGCGTACAGCTACGAGGCGATCAGCCTCGAGGTCTTCTTCATCCTCGGGCCGGGTGTGGCCGCGCTGCTGGCCTCCACGCCCTGGCCCGGGACCGGCACGGCGGTGGCCGTGGCCGCGACCGTCGTCGGGACGGTGGGATTCGCGCTGAGCGGGCCCGTGCGCGGCAGCCGGCCGCTCCCGTCGACCGGGGCGACGCTGTGGGGCGCGATCGCGAGCCCCGGCATGCGGACGATCGCGCTGGCCGGGCTGGGCTTCGGGCTCGTCGTCGGCGCCGTCGAGGTCGGGGTGCCCGCGGTCGCCACGGGTCTCGGCGAGCCGTGGCTGGGCGGTGCGCTGCTGTCGGCCTGGTCGGTCACCTCCGTGCTGGTCGGCGTCCTCTACGGGATGCGGCCGTGGCCCCGCGCGCTGCACCTGCGGATGCCGGTGCTGGTCGCCGGGTTCGGCGTGCTGGTGCTGGCCATGTGGCTCGCGGGCGTGGCGGACTCGCTCGTGCTGCTCGTGATCGCCATGCTGGCGGCCGGCGGGCTCATCACGCCGCAGACCACGGGGCACTCGCTCATCGTGGAGGTCGTGGCGCCGCGCGGCGCGGCCACCGAGGCGTTCGGCTGGGTGGTCACGGCGATCACCGTGGGAGCTGCCGTCGGCCAGTCGCTGGCCGGGGTCGTGGTCGAGGCGGCCGGGGCGTCCGGGGCCTTCCTCACCGGTGGCGCGGCCGGCCTGCTCGTCGGCGCCGTGCTCTGGGTCCGGCGCCGGACGATCGAGGGGACGCCCTCAGCCGCGTAGGTAGTCCAGCTGGGCCTTCACCGAGAGCTCCGCGGCGTCCCACAGCCGCTGGTCGACGTCGGCGTACACCACCTCGACCACCTGCCGGGGCGTCGGGTCCTCGGGCAGCGTGCGCAGGGCCTCGCGGACCTGGTCGAGCCGCTGGTGGCGGTGCTCGCGGTAGTACGTCGCGACGGCCGCGGCGTCGGGCAGCTCCGGGCCGTGGCCGGTCAGCACGGTGGTGCCGGGCGGCAGGTCGGCGTACCAGTCCAGCGAGGAGAGGTACGGGGCGAGCGCGCCGTCCGGGTGCGCGATCACGGTGGTGCCGTGGCCGAGGATCATGTCGCCGGCCAGCAGCGGCGGCGGCCCGTCACCCGGGCCCTCCAGCAGGAACGACGTCGAGTCCGACGTGTGCCCGGGCGTCGCCACCACCCGCAGCTCCAGCCCCGCCGCGGCCACCACGTCGCCGTCGGACAACGCCTCGGAGCCGAGCACGAGGCTCGGGTCCAGGGCCTGCACCGGCGCCCTGGTGAGCTCGGCGAGCCGTCGGGCCGCGCCGCAGTGGTCGTGGTGCCGGTGGGTCAGCAGGATCCGGGCCACGGGCCCCTGCGCCGTGAGCCGCTCGAGGTGCTCCTCGTCGTCCGCCTCGCCGGGGTCGACGACGATGCACTCCTCCACCCCGGGCGCCCGCAGCACCCAGGTGTTGGTGCCCTCCAGCGTCATCGGGCCGGGGTTGTTCTGCAGCAGCACCGAGACGAGCGGCGTGACCTCCCGCAGGACGCCGTAGGCCGGAGCGGTCACGCCGACCGCGCGGGCGCGAACTGGTGCTCGGAGCCGTCCGGGAGGATGACGTACCGGACGCCCGCGTCGTCCTTGCGGAACTTCGGGTGCACCGGGGTCATGTCCCGGCCCGCGCACCCGGCCAGCGCCTCGGCCGTCGTCGAGAAGGCGGAGAGGTCCCGCAGCGAGAGCAGGGTCGGCGGCATCAGCGTCATCTCGCCGGTGTCGAACGCCGCCAACGCGTCCTCGGGGTACCACCAGGTCGCCTCGACGGCCTCGGTCGTGTGCGCGTCGGCCTCCTGACCGGCCGGCATGCCCGCGACGAAGAAGATCGTGTCGTAGCGGCGGCCCTCCTGCGGCGGTGTCACCCAGTGCGCCCAGGTCCGCAGCAGGTCCGAGCGCAGCACGTAGCCGGAGTCCACCAGGACCTGGGCCAGCGAGAGCGTGTGCTCGGTGAGCTGCTTGCGCCACAGCGGGGCCTGCGCGGTGAGGGAGCCGGGCTCGCCGCCGGGCGGGCCCGCGAGCAGCACGCCGGTCTCCTCGAACACCTCGCGCACGGCCGCGGACACGGCTTGCCCCGCGACCTCCGGCGTCACGCCGATCAGCTCGGCCCACTCGGTGGGGTCGGGGCCGGCCCAACGCTCGGCGTCGGGCACGTCGGAGGGGTCGACGCTGCCGCCCGGGAACACGGTCATGCCACCCGCGAAGGCCATCTGCTTCACCCTGCGCTGCAGGAAGACCTGCAGGGGGGCGCGACCGGGCGGGGGTGCCGGGTCGTCGCGAAGCAGCAGCACCGTCGCGGCCGGCTTCGGCTGCGCGGCGCTCTCGGTCGTGTTGTCACCGGCGACGCTCACGTCCGGACCTTAACCCGCCGCCCGCCGGGGGTCGGCCGTGAAGATGGCCACGCCGCCCGCATCGCGGGACGGATCGAGGCTGGTTCATCGATCCCCACGGCGCTTCGGGCGAGGTCTCGGTCGCGTTATGGATCCCTGACGCGCTCGGAGTGGGGCTCTCGGCCGCGTTGTGGATCCATAGCGCGTTGGGGTGGTGTGTTCTGCTCGCGTGAGGGTGCGCCGCGGCCTGCTGCCTCTGTGTACCCATGACGCGCTCAGGGCTGTGTAGGGGTGCGTGACGCGGGTCGGCCAGGGCGAGCGGGCAGGATGGGGCCGTGGATCAGCTGCGCGTCGGACTCGTCGGGGGCGGGCCGTGGGCCCGCTCCGTGCACGCCCCCGCCCTCGCCGCCCATCCCGGGGTGGAGCTGGCGGGCGTCTGGACGCGGCGGCCCGAGCCGGCCCGGGAGATCACCGCACTGCACGGCGGCACACCGTTCGTCGAGGTCGAGGAGCTGTTCGAGGCCGTCGACGCCGTCGCCTTCGCCGTGCCGCCCGCGGTGCAGGGCGCGTTGGCCCCCTCGGCCGCGGCCCTGGGGAAGCACCTGATCCTGGACAAGCCGCTCGCCGACACGCTGCCCGCCGCCGAACGCACCGCGGCCGCGATCGCCGAGGCCGAAGTCTGCTCGACGACCGTGTTCACGTTGCGCTTCCACCCGCCGGTCCGTGCCTGGCTCGCCGGGCTCCCGGCCGGTCCCGCCGACGCCGACACCACCGCCACCGCCCGCTGGCTCTCCGGAGCGCTGCTCGGCGGTCCGTACTCGGCGTCGGCCTGGCGGGCCGAGCGGGGCGCGCTGCTCGACATCGGCCCGCACATGGTCGACCTGCTCGACGCCGCGCTCGGCGAGGTCGTCGACGTCGAGTTCGCCCACGCGAGCGCGCCGGACCTCTGGCAGGTCGGTCTGCGGCACGTCGGCGGCGCCCGCAGCACCCTGACGCTCTCGCTCGCGCTGCCGATCGACCCCACCGAGATGGAGGTGACGGCCTTCGGCTCGGTCGGTCGGCACGTGCTCACCGACCGCCCCGCCGACGCGACCGCCTCCTACGCCGTCCTCCTCGACGAGCTGCTCGACGCGGTCGCCGATGGCCTCGTCGACGGCCCGCACTCCGCCGCCCGCAGCCTCCACGTGCAGCGGGTGCTGGCGCGGGCGGAGGAGTTGGCGCGGGGGTAGGTGGGGCGTGAGGGCTGTTCTCGAGTTCGAGAACAGCCCTGGTGTCCCGTTCGACCTGCGCGGCCGGCGTTGATCAGCCTGCGAGGTCCGGCGGGCCGTAGGGGCCGGAGCCGTTGCGACGCTCCGGCGAGGACTCCCGCACCGCCAGCTCCTGCTGGAGCAGGCGCAACAGGTCCTGTTCACGGCTGGAGAGCGAGGAGAACGACTCCGCAACGGTCTCCTGCCCGGCGGGCCCGTCGGACGCCGGGGTGTCGTCGCCCCGCGGTTCGTCCTCGGCGCGGGCCGGGCCCGGACCGGTGCCGAAGGGGTCGTCCGGACGGCTGGGCGGCACCTCACCGGGACCGAAGAGCCCGCTGACGGGCTGCTCGGACGTGCGCCGGATGCGCGGGATCGTCCGCGGCACCGGCCGGGGCGGGGGCAGCCCGTCCGAGCGGTCCTGCGGCCCCTCGTCGGGCTGCGGTGCGGGCTCCGCATCAGCGGCGGGCGCCGCGGGTCCGGCGTCGGTCGCGAAGCCCCACGGGTCGGGCTCCGCGTCGTCCGGGCGATGCCGGGCGCGACGACGGCCACCCGGCACCGGACGGATCGTCGGCACCCCGTCCCTGGCGGCGCGGCGCCCGGTGGGGGCGTCGTCCTCGCCCTCATCCGGGGTGTCGCCGTGTGCAGCCGCGGCGGAGCCCGACCGGTTCGCGGCCCCGCTGCCCGGGGCGTTGTCGCCCTGTAGCGAGCCGCTGTCGCCGGACGAGTTGGGGGCGGCTGAGCCGAGGGTGTCGCCCGAGTGGGAGTCGGGCGCATCCGGGCGGGGGCCGGAGGTGCCGCCGCTCAGGTGCGAGGCAGAGGTGTCGCCGCCCAGGCCCGCGGCGGCAGCGCCAGCGCGCGAGCCGGAGGTGACACCGCCCAGATGCGAGCCGGACGGGTCCTCCGGGCCGGTGGCGTCGGTCGAGCGCGGTGCCACCGCGTTGCTCGAGTCGGAGGCGGTGGAGGCGCCACCAGGACCCGAGGCGGGGCCGGTGTGCGAGCCGGCGATGTTCCGACCCGCAGCAGATCCCTCGCGGGGCGAGTCGGAGATGTCGGTTTGGCGCGGGCCGGAGGTGCCCCCGCTCCGGTCCGGGCCGGTCTGGCTGCCGAGGGGCGGGCCCGAGGTGTCGCGCGGGCTCGAGGCGGAGGTGTCCCCGCCCCGGTTCGGGCCGGGGATCCCTCCGGCGAGGGGCGGGTCGGAGAAGCCGGTCGGGCGCGAGTCGGAGGGCTCGCCGCCGCGCATCGAGCTGGTCGCGCTGCCGGGATGCGGGTCCCAGGTTCCGCTCGGGTCGGAGGTGTTCCCGCCCCGGCCCGGGCCGGAGGGGTCCCCGTCCGGGTGCGCGCCGGGTGCGTCACCCTCGAGGAGCGAGCGGGAAGGGTCGTCGCTCGCGGACGAGCCGGGAGTGGCCTCGCGCGGGGACGGATCGGAGGCGCCTGCTGACCGGAGCGCCTCGTCGACGCGCTCCGACGAACCGCGCGGGTCGCCGGTCTCGGACGGGGCGCCCGAGTGGTCCGCGGCGCCGCTCGTGCGCTCGGCGCGTCGACGCCCCCCGGAGCCCGTCGGGGCAGTGAACGGGGCGCCCGGGCGGTCCGGCGCATCGGCACGGCGACGGCCTCCACCGTTCGCCGAGCCGCCGGAGGGCGAGTCGGTGTCGCGCGCATCGAGTCGGGTTCCCTCGGGGCCTGCAGTCGCGTCGCTCGTGCGGTGCTCGCCCTGGGAGCCGACGGTCCCGGAGGCGCCATCTCCGCTGTTCAGCGACCCGGCCAGGGGCGAGTGCCCACCGAACTCAGGTGCATCGACCGTCTGGTCGTGCTGGTCGGAGCTGCTCGCCGCGGGGGCGAGGGCGTTCGCGCCATCGCGCGAGCCGGGCAGGTCCACGTCCGAGGGACCTTGTGCCGGGCCCGTCGGGTCCGTGCTGTTTGCAGACGCGGACTCCTGTGAGGTCGCCCCGAGCGGCGCGGTGCGGCCCGCGTCGTCGGCCGCGGCGGCCCGGCCGGCAGCCGGGAGAGCGGATCCGGAGCGACGCTCGGTGGTCGGCATGGCCCAGGCACCGGACGTCCAGTCGCGTGTCCACTCCGCGGCAGGCTCCCGCCGGGGCTCCTCGGCGCGACGGCGCCGCCCCGTCGTCGGAGCGGAGGCCGGGGCCTCCGACGGCTCGGCGGCGTCGGGCTCCGCCTCGGCGGTGCCCTCCTCGACGGGCGAGACCTGCGGCGGGGTGAGGCCGACGATCGGCACGGGGCCGGTCTCGGCGCGGTCGAGCTGGGCGTCGAGCAGCGGCTCGCGCAGCGGACCGCTCAGCGGGTCCCGCATCGACGCGAGGACGGGCGGGTCCGCCTCCTCGGTCTCCTCGCCGCGGGACGCCGGCCAGGGCTCGACCGGGGTCGGGAGCGAGTCCTCGGCATGCACGACCGGCGTCGGACGCGTGACGGGCGCCTGGCGCGGCCCGCTCGGGGGCTCGTGTCCCGGCGCGGGGGGCACCACGCTGAGCGCGGGGCCGGACCGGCGGGCCCCGGGCGCCCGGGTGCGCTCGAAGGGCGTGGTCCGCGGCTCGTGGTGCGGGCCGTCCGGCTCGACGGCGCCGAGTCGTGGGCCGTGGGATCGGGGGCCGGGGCTCGGCACCGGGCGCGGCCCGGAGCGGTCCGCCGGGGTGTCGGCGACCTGGGCCGGCCCCTCGATGACCGCGCTCTCGGCGGCTTCCGGGTGTGGGCGCAGCGGCTGGAACGCGGCCGGCGGCTGCGAGGTCGTGATCGGCTGACCGAGGACCGGGCGCGGCACGGGCGGGAGGGTGCCCGGCCCCGCGGTCACGGGTCGGGGCGACGGCGAGGGCCGCGATCCCGGCTCCGCCCGACCGGGCGCCGGCCGGACCTCGTCGGGACGGCTCGCCGCCTCCTCGCCGGGCACCCGCCCGGCGTTCTGGACCTCGTCCGATTCCGCGAGCCCGACACCCGCATCGCCGTGGGCGGCCGCACCTCCGTGGGTCGCCATTTCGCCGTGAGCGGCCGCGCCGGCGTGAGCAGCAGCTGCGCCGTGGTCGGCCGCAGGGCTGTGGTGAGCAGCCGCCCCGCCATGAGCAATCGCCCCGCCGGGGGCAGCCGTCCCGCCGTGGACAGCCCCACCGCCGTGATGAGCAGCGGACTCACCGAAGGGCACCGGGCCGCCGTGCACAGCCGCCCCACTGCGCACAGCCGCCCCACTGCGTCCGGCCCCGCCGCCCGCCGCCCCGGGAGCTGCTGCGCCGTGACCGACCCCACCCTGAGCGGCACCGCCGAAGGGAGCCGGCCCCCCGGCCCGCCCGATCTCCCGCGCCCGCTCCAGCGCCGCACGCTGGTAGGCCGGGAGCGCGTCGGCGGGCGTGTACGCCTCCACCGACGCCGGCAGGCCGGACCGCGTCAGGTGCGCCCCGAGCCGGTACGACACGACCTCGGGCGCGATCCCCGGCCCGGACAGCTCCACCAGCAGCACCGGGTGCGGCACCGGCCCCGGCGCGGCACCCGCGGGCGTCAACCGCCACGTCACCCGCACCGTCGAGCCGGGCGGCGGGGAGGTGATCAGCTCCGCGATCCGTTCGTCCGCGCCGGCCGGGCCCGCGCCGAAGACATGGCGGGTGCCGTCGAGCGACCCGGCGGCGGGGGCGAGGAGGCCGTCGACGTCGAACTCGACCGCGCGCCGGCGGGACAGCTCCACGACCTC
Organism: Pseudonocardia halophobica; assembly: GCF_027922425.1. Classification (GTDB taxonomy): domain Bacteria; phylum Actinomycetota; class Actinomycetes; order Mycobacteriales; family Pseudonocardiaceae; genus Pseudonocardia; species Pseudonocardia halophobica. The sequence goes on from NZ_BSFQ01000001.1 coordinate 421,358, forward strand.
GGACCGCAGCGGGGCGGGGAGCGCGGTGCGGTCGGCGACCAGGGTCGCGACGAGGATCTCCAGCGCCTGCGGCTCCTCGCCGATCGCGACGAGCTCGCGGGCGGTGGCCAGCAGGTCGTCGTCGACGCGGCCGGCCAGGGCCAGCAGCAGGTGGTGCGTGCTCGGGGCAGGTGGGGCCGTCATCGGGCCCTCCTTCTTTCGGTCAGCTCGCGCCGGAGGTCGCCGGCGTCGCGGACTCGGTCTCGGCGCCGGGCCGCACCCACACGGGGCGGGACCCGACGATGGCGGCCTGGTGGTAGGCGGGCGGCTCCAGCCCGCCGGGGAGCACCTCGACGCACGGCGTCCGGTCGCCGTGCACGCGCAGCAGCCGCTGCAGGGTGCCGGTCAGCTCCCAGGCGCGCTCGGCGCCCAGGACGAGGAGCACCCGTTGTTCGCCGTGCCGGCCGCGCCGCGCGTGCCGCAGCTCCTGCGCGCCGGGGTGCCCGGCCACGACGGCCAGCGCGCCCAGCACGGCGAGATCGGGCAGCTCCGGGCCCGCCGCGAACGCCGGATGGGGAGCGTCCGGCGTGTGCAGCGGGAGGACGGCGTCGACCAGGCGGTTCTCGCCCGCCGTGGCGGCGAGCAGGGTGCGTTCGGCGTCGGTGATCCCGACCCGGTTGCGCAGCAGGGCACGCGGCAGCAGCGCCCCGACCGGCGCCGCGGCACCGGCGGCGAGCCAGTCCCGCAGCCGCCAGAGGACGTCGTCGGGCAGCCGCCCGGCCAGCCGGACGAGCAGCTCGTGGGCCGCTGCCGCCTCCACTACGCGACCTCGACGATCAGCTCGACCTCCACCGGGGCGTCGATCGGCAGCTCGGCGACGCCGACGGCGGAGCGGGCGTGCGCACCCGAGTCGCCGAAGACCTCGGCGAGCAGGTCCGACGCGCCGTTGATCACGCCCGGCTGCCCGCCGAACCCGGGGGCGGACGCCACGAACCCGACGACCTTGACCACGCCCTTGACGTTGTCCAGCCCGACGAGCGCGTCGACCGCGGCGAGCGCGTTGAGCGCGCAGATCCGGGCGAGGTCCTTCGCCTCCTCGGCGGTGACCTCGGCGCCGACCTTGCCCGTCCTCGGCAGCTTGCCGTCGACGAACGGCACCTGACCGGCGGTGAAGACGAGCGAGCCCGACGCCTTGGCCGGGATGTACGAGCCCGCGGGGGCCGCCACGGTGGGCAGCTCGAGACCGAGCTCGGCCAGCCGCTGCGTGGGCGACGTCACGACTGCTGCACCGGGCGCTTGAAGAACGCGATGAGGTTCTCCGGCGTGGCACCGGGGACGACCGAGACCAGCTCCCAGCCGTCCCGGCCGAAGTTGTCGAGGATCGCCTTGGTGTTGTGGATCAGCAGCGGGGCGTTCAGGTATTCCCACCTGGTGACGGCCGGGGAGGTCATGGGCCGGGACTGTAGCCCGGCGCCGTCACCCGGTAGCGGGTCGGACGGCCCGGTCTGCGACGAGCGGGCGTCCCCGGACGGATCGGCGGGAAGCGGGCACGGAGACCGGTCCGGTCGAACGGGCCGCTCGCCGCACCGCTCCGTACGCTGGTGGCGTGACGTCATCCGCCGGGGCCGCCGATCCGTGGGCGGCCCGACTGCACGTGGTCTCGGGCAAGGGCGGGACGGGGAAGACGACGGTCGCGGCGGCGCTCGCCCTGGCGCTCGCCTCGCGCGGCCGCCGGACCCTGCTCGTGGAGGTCGAGGGCCGGCAGGGCATCGCCCAGGTCTTCGACACCGCCCCACTGCCCTACGAGGAGCGCCGGATCGCCGTCGCGCCGGGCGGCGGCGAGGTCCGCGCGCTCGCCGTCGACGCCGAGGCCGCGCTGCTCGAGTACTTCGAGATGTTCTACAAGCTGGGCGTGGCCGGCCGGACCCTGCGCAAGATGGGGGCGATCGAGTTCGCCACCACGCTCGCGCCCGGTCTCCGGGACGTGCTGCTCACCGGCAAGGTGAAGGAGACCGTCTCGCGCCGGGAGAACGGGAGACCGGTCTACGACGCCGTCGTGCTCGACGCCCCGCCCACCGGCCGGCTGGTGACGTTCCTCGACGTCACCCGCGCGATGGCCGAACTCGCCCGCACCGGCCCCATCCACAGCCAGGCCGAGGGCGTGGTCGAGCTGCTGCACTCGGACCGCACGATGGTGCACCTGGTCACGCTGCTGGAGGACCTGCCGGTGACCGAGACGCTCGACGCGGTGCGCGAGCTGCAGGCCGCGGATCTGCGGGTCGGCTCGATCGTCGTCAACCGGGTGCGGGAGCAGTGGCTGCCGGACCGGTCGGTGGCCTCGGCCGCGCACGGCCGGGTCGACGCCGGGCGCATCCACACCGGGCTCGCCACCGCCGGCCTCGACCTGCCGCCCGAGGTGATCGACGGGTTGGTGGCCGAGACCGTCGAGCACGCCGTCCGGGTCGCCGCCGAGGTGGCCGCCGGGGACCGGCTGACCCGGGAGAGCGGGGACATCGCGCGCCTGGAGCTGCCGCAACTGCTGGGCGGGGTCGATCTCGGCGCGCTCTACGAGCTGGCCGAGCACCTGTGCGAGCAGGGGGTGCGCCGATGAGCCCGGCCGCCCCGCCCGTGCTCGACGCCGACGCCCTGATCGACGACCCGGACACCCGGATCCTCGTCTGCTGCGGCTCCGGCGGCGTCGGCAAGACCACCACGGCCGCCGCCCTCGCCCTGCGCGCGGCCGAGCGTGGCCGCACCGTCGTGGTGCTCACGATCGACCCGGCCAAGCGGCTGGCCCAGGCCCTCGGGCTGGACGAGCTGAGCAACGATCCGGGCACCGTCCCGGGCCTCGACGGCCCCGCGAAGGGCGGCTCGCTGCAGGCGATGATGCTGGACATGCACCGCACCTTCGACGAGATGGTGTACGCGCACTCGACCCCGGACCGGGCCGAGAAGATCATCGCGAACCCCTTCTACCAGACGATCTCCAACTCGTTCTCCGGCACGCAGGAGTACATGGCGATGGAGAAGCTGGGGCAGCTCTGCGCCCGCGGCGAGTGGGACCTGATCGTGGTCGACACTCCGCCGTCGCGCTCGGCGCTGGACTTCCTCGACGCCCCGCAGCGCATGTCGACCTTCCTCGACGGCCGCATGATCCGGCTGCTCAGTTCGCCGGCGCGGGCCGGCGGCCGGGGCCTGCGGAAGATCGTCGGGGCCGGGTTCGGGCTGTTCGCGAAGGCCGTCTCGACGATCCTGGGCGGCCAGCTGCTGGCCGACGCCTCGGCGTTCGTCCAGGCCTTCGACACCATGTTCGGCGGGTTCCGTGAGCGTGCGACGAAGACCTACGAGCTGCTGCGCTCGCCCGGCACGTCGTTCGTGGTCGTCGCCGCCCCGGAGCCCGACGCCCTGCGCGAGGCCGCGTACTTCGTCGACCGGCTGGCGGGCGAGGAGATGCCACTGGCCGGGCTCGTCCTCAACCGGACGCACCCGGTGCTCGCGCCGTTGTCGGCCGCCCGTGCGCGCACGGCTGCGGAGAACGCCGGCTCGTCCCGCCTGGCCGGCGCGGTGCTCCGGCTGCACGCGGACCGGGTTGACCTCGCCGAGCGCGAGGAGCGCCTGCTCGCCCGCTTCTCCGGCGCCCACCCGACCGTCCCGGTCGTGCGGGTGCCCGCGGTCGCCGGCGACATCAGCGACCTCGACGGCCTGCGCGAGGTCGGCGAACGGCTGGCCGCCGAGGACGAGCTCCCGCCCACCTCCGCCGGCACGGTGCACCAGCTCCGGTGACCCCGTGAGTGGCGATGGTCGCCATGGCGACCATCGCCACTCACGAGCGGGCTTCAGCGGCGGCGGCGCCTGGGGCGGCGGGTGGAGGCGTTGCGGCGGGCCTTGAGCAGCGCCACCAGCCCTGTCACCAGGACCGCGGCACCTGCGGCGCCGGCCCAGGCGACCGGCGGAACCGAACGAAGGCGGGCCTTGGCGCGGGAGGGGAGGTCGAGGCGTTCCGCCAGCTCGTGCACGGTCGCGCCGATGTCCTCACGCAGCTCGTCGGCCTCCTGCCGGCGCTCGTCGGTCAGGCGCTCGACCTCCGCGCGCAGCTCCTCCGGCGTCGCACGGGTGCCGTCGACGACCGGACGGTCGTCCTCCTGCGGATCGGCCATTGCACACCCCTTCCGTCTGCGGAGGGAATGACCGGTTGCGGGGCGGCCACACCTGCCCCGACTCGCCACCCACCGATCGGCCTACGGCATCTCGAACCAGATCATCGGGTTGACGCTCGTCCCGCGCGCCCCCTCGACGCCCAGCTCGCGGCGCAGGTCGAGGAGTGCGGCGAAGGTCTGCGGCACCCGGCGCGGGGCCACCGTGAAGTGCGGGACGTCCCGCTCGGCGAGCCAGTCGAGCACCACGCCGCCCTCGTGCCGCACCCACGCCGACCGGCCCCGGTACACCTCGTGCACCCCGACCGGCGTGCCCGACGCCAGCCGCGGGAACACCGTCCGCACGTACCAGCGCCCGAACCGGGCGGTGTGCGTCGCGTCGAGCAGGAGGAAGTCGGTCGTCTCCGGCAGCGCCTCGAGCCGCGCCCGGACGTCGCCGGTGTAGACGGTCCACCGGTCCTCGGCCAGCTCCGGCGGCACGGCCGACGGGCGCCGGGTCCGCCGGAAGGAGACCAGGCGCCCGCACCCGTTGTCCCGTAGCGCGCTGAGCAGCCAGGACGTGGTCCAGCCGCGCGAGGTGCCGATCTCCACCACGTGCTCCGGACGCAGCTGCCGCAGGAGCAGGTAGGTGATCTCGGCCTCGAGGTCGTCGAGCCCCGGACGGACCCGGTCGTCGGCCGCCAGCGCCCGCTGCTGCGCGACGACCTCGACCAGGTCGGCGGCGTACCGGCGGTACAGGCCCGCGACGAAGTCCACCCCACCGGTCGAGATCACGGTCGTCCTCCGGGCTGGGTGGTGCGGGCCCGACCACGGTACTGCGCGCGGTCAGCAGGCCGTCCTCCGGTCGGGTGACGGCAGCAGGTCCGCCATGGCCATCGCCGACTCCTCCGCGGCCGACACAGCGGACACGGCCGACGCCGCCGACCCGGCCGACCCGATCGACCCCGCGGGGCCGCCCGCGGCGTAGTGCTCCGCCCGCGCCGCCCGCAGCAGCTCCGCCCACGACCGCACCCCGGGCCGCGAGCGCAGCAGGGCACGCCGCTCCCGCTCGGTGGTCCCGCCCCACACCCCGAACTCCACCCGCTCGTCGAGCGCATGGGCGAGGCACTCCATCCGGACCGGGCACGTCGCGCAGAACTGCCGCGCCCGCCGCTGCTCGGCGCCCCGCACGAACAGCTCCTCGGCGTCGGCGGTCCGGCAACGGGCGGCGATCCGCCAGTTCCACCTGCTCGCGGCACGTGCGTCCACCATCGTCTCCTCCGCCCCGGGCGGGCCCGCTCGGCCCGCGTTCGGCAACTGGGACGGATTCTGCGAGCGTCCGGTTCCGCCCGACACCACGCAGAACTACTCAACCTGACAGAACGGTGACGCCGGGCCGGTTACGCTTCCCGACCGTGGCTCCTCCCCGTCACCTGGCCCGGCCGATCGGCCTGCTGCTGGGCCTCTGCGTGCTCGCCGGCGTCGTCACGGCGGGGATGGCGTTCCCGTTCGTCGCGGGTGTCGGGCTGGTCAGCAACGACGCGGGGGACAGCGTCAACTCCACGTCGAGCAGCCTGGTCGAGGGCGGCCTGCCGCTGGCCACCACGCTGACCGACAACGCCGGCCAGCCGATCGCCTACATCTTCGACCAGAACCGCACGCAGGTCACCGCGGACGAGATCTCGCCCGCGATGAAGGCCGCGATGGTCGCGATCGAGGACCGCCGCTTCTACGAGCACCAGGGCGTCGACTGGCAGGGCACCATCCGCGCGGTGATCGCGAACTCGGCGTCGGGCGACGTCGTGCAGGGCGCGTCCACGCTGACCCAGCAGTACGTCAAGAACTACACGCTCTACGTCGAGGCGCAGACCGAGGCGGAGCGGCTCAAGGCCACCGAGCAGACGCCGGCGCGCAAGCTCAAGGAGGCGCGGATCGCCCTGCAGCTGGAGCGCCAGCTGAGCAAGGAGGAGATCCTCACCCGCTACCTGAACATCGTGTTCTGGGGCAACGGGGCCTACGGCATCGAGAGCGCCGCCCGCACGTACTTCAACACCAGCGCGAAGAACCTCACCGTCGCGCAGTCCGCGCTGCTCGCGGGCATGGTGCGCAGCACCGCGGCGACCGACCCGGTGCAGAACCCGCAGGCCGCGCTCGACCGGCGCAACGTCGTCATCGCCCAGATGCGCGACCAGGGGATGATCGACGAGTCGCAGGCCCGCTCGGCCGCGGCCGAGGGGCTCGGGATCGTCAGCCCGCTCAACACGCGGCCCAACGGCTGCATCGGCGCCGGCGACGCCGGGTTCTTCTGCAAGTACGTCACCCAGTACCTCACCGAGGCCGGCTTCTCCGCGGAGCAGATCGGTCGCGGCGGCTACACGATCAAGACCACGCTGGACCGGGACAAGCTCGCCAAGGTCAAGGCCTCGCTCGACGCCGAGGTCCCGCCGTCCCAGCCCAACGTCGCCAACGTGATGTCCCTGGTCGAGCCCGGGCAGGACAAGCACAAGGTCCTCGCGATGGCCTCCAGCCGGACCTTCGGCCTCGACGCCGACGCGCTGCAGACCAGCTACGGCCTGCCCTACGAGCCGGTCAACCTGGGCGCCGGCTCGGTCTACAAGATCTTCACCGCGGCCACCGCGCTGGAGAAGGGCCTCGGCATCAACTACCAGATGTCGGTCCCGCCGAGCGGCTACGCGTCGCCGATCTACCTCGACGGCGGGGGCCGGCCGATCCCCGTCGCCAACGCGGGCAACTACCCCGAGCGGATGTCCCTGCAGGACGCCCTGGCCACCTCGCCGAACACCGCGTTCATCAAGCTCGAGGAGTTCACCGGGGTCCCGGACGTCGTCGACATGGCGGTCCGGATGGGCATGAAGTCCCTGGCCACGACCCCCTTCGTCGACCCGGCCACCGGCCGTCGGACGGACCGCTCGATCGCCGAGGTGACCAAGGCGCAGCGGCAGGCGTCGTTCACCCTGGGCGTCACGCCGACGAGCGTGCTCGAGCTCGCCAACGTCGGCGCCACGATCGCCAGCTCCGGCAAGTGGTGCCCGCCAAGCCCGATCGACTCGGTCACCGACGCCGCCGGCAACCCGGTGGCGATCACCGAGGCGCCGTGCGAGCAGGTCATTGAGCCGGGCCTGGCCAACACCCTGTTCACCGGCCTGAGCCACGACGACCTCAACGGCACCTCGGCCGCCGCCGCCCGGCAGGTCGGCTGGAACCGGCCGATGGGCGGCAAGACCGGCACCACGCAGCAGCACAAGTCCGCGGCGTTCGTCGGGGTCCTGCCCAACCTGTCCGGCGCGGTGATCACCTTCGACAACTCGAACGCGCCCCGGCCGCTGTGCGACGGCGCCGGCTCCCCCTTCGCCTGCCGCAGCGGCAACATCTTCGGCGGCAAGACGCCGGCGGAGACCTGGTTCGGCGCGGTCAAGCCGATGGTCGACGGCACGCCGGTGATCCCGCTGCCGCCCACGGACGACCGGTACCTGACCGGCGGCGCGGAGAGCCGGGTGCCCGACGTCGTGGGCCGCGGCCAGAACGACGCGCGCGCGATCCTCGAGCGGGCGGGCTGGACGGTCACCACGCGGACCGTCGACAACCTCGCCACCCGGGGCACGGTCGTCGGGCAGAGTCCGCGCGGCACCGCGCTGCCGGGTGAGCAGATCACGCTGCAGGTCAGCAGCGGGACCGTGCCGGCCCCGCCGCCCGCGCCCGAGAGCCAGGCTCCGGGTCAGCCCGGGCCGCCGGGCCAGGAGGGGCAGCCGCCGCAGGAGGGCGACCGGCCCGACGACGGCGGGGACAACGGCGGCGACGGCGGATAGCCGCAGGAGGGATCCACAACGCGCGCCAGGCAGGCTGAATGCGCGTTGTGGAACCATCATGCGTTGTCAGGCCCTCGAGATCCGCATCGTGGTTCCCCAGTGCGTGGGGACGCGCCGTCGCGGCAGCGGGTGTGATCGCGTGTTCGGCTCTACGATCGGCGCCCATGGCCGACGTCCACCGCGCCGACGTGCTCGTCCGGTGGGTCGGCCTGCTCCCTTTCCTCCGCGGGCCGGCCGCGCCCGACCAGCGCCCGGCGCCGGAGACGCCCTGGCAGACGGGCCGCCGCCGCCCCACCCGCACGGCCGCCGCCGACGCGGTCGTCGATGAGCCCGAGGCCGGTGAGCGGTCCGAGCCGGCCACAGCCGTCGAGCCCGCCGAGCCCCTGACGCCGGCCGACCGGGCCGAGCCCGACGCGGCCGTCGACGAGTCCGAGCCCGTCGAGCACCCCGATCAGCCCGAACCCCCTGCGCGCGCCGAGCAGCAACCACCCCCGCTCCGCCTCCCCGTCCCCGGCCCACCTCCCGTCCCGGCCGAGGCCCACGCCCTCGACCTGGGTCGGGCCACCCCGGACCCCGAGCCGGTGCCGCTGGTCGACCCGCTCCTGTTCCGCGCGTTCGCCCGCTCCCCGACGGCCCCACCCGCCCCACCACGCGACCGCCGCCGCGGCGCCGTGATCGACGGGATCGAGCACCGCCCGCCCGTCCGCCCCGACCCGCAGATCGTCGGGCTGTCGCGGCGGTTGCGCGGGCGCGTCGGATCCCGCGCTTTCGCCCTCGTCTTCGTGGGTATCTACCTGCTCATCCTGGTCCAGTTGATCGTCGCGCTGATGAACTCCTGAGACCGGCTGCGCGGAGCCCGCGCCGTCCTGTCGGTGCGCCCGTCTACCCTGAGGGCGACGACAGGGGCCGGCCCGGCTCGCGCGCGGCCCGCCGTCGACCATGCCCGGTCGAGCAGGGATCGGTCGGCGTCGCACGCGAGGGAGGTGACCCGCGATCGGCTCGGAGAGCGTTCCCGGCGGTCTGACGGGTACGGCCAACCCGGCGCCCACGGCGCACCGCGTGCGCAGCGTCCTGGCCATCCCCGCGTTCCGCAGGCTCTGGACCGTCACGGCCTTCACCGCCACCGGCGAGTGGTTGAGCCTGCTGGCGTTGACGTCCCTGGCCACCCAACTGACCAGCGGCTACGCGGCGCAGAGCTTCGCGCTCGGCGGGGTGGTCGCCACGAAGCTGCTGCCCGCGCTGCTGCTCGGCCCGATCGCCGGCGCCCTGGCGGACCGCTTCGACCGGCGCCGCGTGATGGTCACGTGCGACGTGCTGCGGTTCTGTCTGTTCGTCTCGATCCCGATCGTCGGCTCGCTGTGGTGGCTGTTCGCGGCCACCTTCCTGATCGAGCTGTGCGCGATGTTCTGGATCCCGGCGAAGGACGCGTCGGTCCCGAACCTGCTCCGCCGCAAGGACCAGGTGGAGACGGCGAACCAGCTTGGCCTCGTCCTCACCTACGGCATCTCGGTGCTGATCGCGTCCGGCCTGTTCACCGTGATCTCCAGCATCGGGCACCTGCTCCCGGGCCAGGACGGGCTGACCACGGTCTACATCGCCCTGGTGCTCGACGGGTGTGCGTTCCTGCTCTCCGCCACCGTCGTGTGGTTCGGGATCAAGGAGATCTCCGGCCGCTCCGGGCCGCGGGAGGGCGAGGAGCAGCCGGGCTTGATGGCCCTCCTCCGCGAGGGCTTCGCCTACGTCGCCACCACCCCGCTGATCCGCGGCCTCGTGCTCGGCATCATCGGCGCCTTCGCGGCCGGCGGCGCGGTCATCGCGTCGGCCAAGCTCTACGCGGCCAGCCTCGGCGGTGGCGACGCGGCGTACTCGGTCCTGTTCACCGCAGTGTTCGTCGGCCTGGCGCTCGGCATGGCGGTGGCGCCGCGGCTCGCGCACCGGCTCCCGCACAACCGGCTGTTCGGCACGGCGATCGTGGGCGCGGGCGTCGCACTGATCGTGGTCGCGGTGTCCGGGCACCTGTTCATGGCGATTCTGGCCGTCGCGCTCGTCGGCGGGTTCGCGGGCATCGCCTTCCTCACCGGGCTCACGATCATCGGCTCCCAGGTGTCGGACGACATCCGCGGCCGGATCGTCGCGTTCGTCCAGTCCCTGGTCCGCCTGGTGCTGCTCGGCTCGATGTCGCTGGTCCCGGTCCTGGTCGGGCTGGTCAGCACGCAGTCGGTCGACCTCTTCGGCGCGCACTTCACGGTCGACGGCACACGGTTCGTGCTGGCCGGCGGCGGTCTGGTCGCCGCGGTCGTCGGCACCCTGGCCTACCGGCAGATGGACGAGCGCCGGCTCGAGCCGCTGCTGGGTGATCTCGTCTCGGCGCTGCGGCAGGGCGAGGTCCGCCGCGGCTCCGGCACGCTGGTCGCGGTCGAGGGCGCCACGCCCGGGGAGGCCGCCGACCAGGCCGAACGGTTGGCGCGGGCGCTGCGCGAACGGGGCCACGTCGTCGTGGAGCCGGACGACGGGGAGCGGGACGAGCTGCGCTGGGCCGCCGCCACCCGCGAGGCCCACCTGTCCGGGGCGCGGGCGAAGGCCCTCGCCGCGGCCGCGATCCGGGCCGACCTGGTCGAACGGGTGATCCGCCCGGCGCTCGACGAGGGCGCGGTCGTCGTCATGGACCGGTTCATGGCCAGCCCGATCGCGCACTTCGGCGTCGCGGCGGACCGGATGGACGCCGAGCTCGAGCGCGGCGAGCTGGAGCGCCTCGCCGCCTGGGCCACCGGCCGGCTCCGGCCGGACATCACCGTGCTGCTCGACCGCGAGGGCGCGAGCGCCGAGTCCGGCGGGGTCGCGGGCGAGGAGCACGTCCGCGTGCAACGGCTGCTGGCCGGGCTGGTCGCGGCCGAGCCCCAGCGGTACGTCGTGGTCGACGCCGACGGGGCGCCGGACGAGGTCGCCGAGCGGATCCTGACCGGCGTCGGCCCCTCGCTGCCGGAGGCCCCCGAGCAGCCCGAAGACATCCCCCGGCCCGCGGTCGAGCCGTGAGCTCGCGGGTCTGGCGGGACGTCGTCGGGCAGCCCGCCGCGGTCGAGGAGCTGAGCACCGCCGCGTCCACGCCGTCGGCGATGACCCACGCCTGGCTGTTCACCGGCCCGCCCGGCTCCGGCCGCTCCAACGCCGCGCGTGCCTTCGCCGCCGCGCTGCAGTGCCCCACGGGCGGCTGCGGCGAGTGCCAGGCCTGCCACACCGTGCTGGCGGCGACCCATGCGGACGTCCGGGAGGTCGTCCCCGAGGGGCTGTCGATCTCGGTCGCGGAGATGCGCAACCTCGTGCAGCTCGCCGCCCGCCGCCCGTCCACCGGCGCCTGGCAGATCCTGATCATCACGGATGCGGACCGGCTCACCGAGGGCGCGGCGAACGCCCTGCTCAAGGCCGTGGAGGAGCCCGCGCCCCAGACCGTGTTCCTGCTCTGCGCACCGTCGGACCACCCCGAGGACGTGCCGATCACGATCCGCTCCCGGTGCCGCGTCGTCGCACTGCGGACACCGGTGCCGGAGGCGATCGCCGAGGTGCTCGTGGAGCGGGACGGGATCGAGCCCGAGCAGGCGCGGTGGGCCGCGTCGGTCTCCGGTGGGCACGTCGGCCGGGCCCGGCGGCTCGCCCGGGACGCGGAGGCGCGGGAGCGGCGCGAGCGGATCCTCGGCGTCCCGCTGCGGCTGCGGCACCTGGGGGACGCGTTCGCCTTCGCCGACGCGCTCGTCCGCTCCGCCGAGTCCGAGGCGGCGGACATGAGCGGCGCCCGGGACGCGGCCGAGCGCGAGGAGCTCGCCGTCGCGATGGGCGCCGGCGGCACCGGCAAGGGCGTGGCCGCCGCCGCCCGCGGCGCCAAGGCCGCCGAGCGCGAGCTGGAGCGCCGGCAGAAGTCTCGCAACACCCGCACCCAGCGGGACGCACTGGATCGCGCGCTCGTCGACCTGGCCGGCTTCTACCGGGACGTGCTGGTCGCCGGCACGGCGGCGGCCGTCGCGCTCGGCAATCCGGACCGCGAGGCGGACATCCGCCAGGCCGCCCGCGAGTGGAGCCCCGAGTCGACGCTGCGCCGGCTGGAGGCCGTGCTCGCCTGCCGCGAGGCCCTGGAGCTCAACGTGAAGCCGCGGATCGCCGTCGAGGCGATGATGACCGCGCTCCAACAGGGCTGAGCCGGGCGTATCACCCGCCCTCCCCGGCTGCTCTGCCCCTCCGGATCGGAGGAGGAGCCGTGGACCGACCGCTCGCCGTCGGCATGACGCCGTTGGAGACCCGTCGCGAGGTGCTGCTGCACGTGGCGACCCGCGCCGAGGAGCTGGGCTTCTCGCGGGTCTCGCTCGCCGAGGGCTGGGGCCACGACGCGTTCGTGCTGCTCACCGAGATGGCCCTGCGAACCTCGCGCATCGGCCTGGCCACCGGCGTCGTCAACGTCCTCGGCCGCTCGCCCGCCCAGCTCGCGATGGCCGCCGCGACCCTCGACGAGGTGAGCGGCGGCCGGTTCCGCCTCGGCCTCGGTGCGGGCAGCCCGGCGCTGGCCGAGGGCCTGCACGGCCGCCCCTTCCGGGAACCGGCGGCGGTGCTCGGCCGCACCGTCCGTGAGGTCCGCCGGTTGCTCGACGGCGAGCGGGCCCAGCCGTTGCCCGGGGCCCGCGGCCTGCGCCTGGCGACCCGCCCACCGCACCGGGTCCCGATCGACGTCGCCGCCCTGGGTACGGCGTCGACCCGGCTGGCCGGGGAGCTCGGCGACGCCTGGTCGCCGTTCCTCGTGCCGCGCTCGGGTCTCAAGGCGGCTGCCGCGCCGCTCGAGGAGGGCGCCGCCGTGTCGGGACGCCTGCGCCCGGCCGTGAACCCCGGCCTCCCGGCGGCGATCTCGGACGACCCGGCCCACGCCCACGAAATCGCCGCCTGGTGGGTCGGCTTCTACCTGACCTCGATGGGCCCGCTGTACGCGTCCACGCTGCGCCGGCTCGGCCTCGGCGGACTCGTCGACGACGTCCTGGCCGCGAACCCGGCCCCCGGCACGACCGTCGTCCCCGACTCGGCCGGCGCGCTGCTCGACGAGCTGGTGTTGTGGGGCGAGCCGGCGGCGGCCCGGGCCCTGCTCGCGCAGTGGTACGAGGCCGGCGTCGACGAGCCCACGATCGTCCTCCCGCCCGGCCGGCCGCTCGACGAGCTGGACCTGATCCTGGAGTCGACGAGCCCGCTGATTGGGGCGGGGCCGCGCGGGTAGCCGGGGGGCATGGAGGACAACCACATCCGCCACGACCTGACCCGGCAGTTCGTCGCCGCCCTGCGCAAGTCGGAGCAGGACAACGACGTCGACGACCTCACAGCCCTCTTCGCCGACGACGCCGAGCTCTTCCGGCTCGACGGCGGGGGTCCGCGCCGCGGCGAGGCGCGCACGTTCTGGGAGCAGTACCGTGCCCAGTTCGGCGAGGTCCGGACCCAGTTCACCAACGTCGTCGAGAGCGACGACGAGGCCGCGCTGGAGTGGCAGAGCACCGGCACCCGGCCGAACGGCCACGACTTCCGCTACGAGGGCTCGACCTTCGTGACCTTCGACGGCGACAAGATCACCAGCCTGCGTACGTACTACGACACCGCCGCATTCGTCGACGTCCCGGCCGGCAGCCGTTAGCGCACGGGCTGCAGCCTGACCCTTCCGCACGCCGTCGACCTCGATCTCCGCGACCTTCTGCTCCTGGCGTGATCAGCACTGATCAGCCGGGCAGGATCGCCGTCAGCCACTGCTCGAACCCGGGGCTGGTGGGCGGCCAGAGCCAGGCCAGGGCCAGCTGCGCGAGCACGGTGACGGCGAGCGTGCGGCTCGTCCTCGGCCCGCTGTCCCGCGGGATCGACATGAGCGCGACCAGCGTGAACAGCACGTACGCGGTGACCGGGGTGTACCGCAGCCCGACCCACACCGCCAGGATCGACGCCAGCACCGACACCGCGTAGCAGCCCGCGTCGGTGTCGGCGGCTGGGACGGGCGGCAGCAGCAACGACGCGAGGCCAACATCGTCACCGTCTCCCGATACCCCGCGTGCAGCGCCTGGACGATGTCCCAGTCCGTGGTCACGGCCAGGACGACCGGCGCGTTCAATCGCTGCTCGATCTGCCGGCGCCGCTCCTCCGTGGGCCGCTCGGACGTCGCGACGAGCACGGTCTCCCTGCCGTGCCTGGCCGCCGCCTCGCGCCGGACCGGGAACCATCCCTCGGCGCCGAGCTCCTGCGGGTCGAGGCCGTCGAGAAGATCGTGGTCGATGCCGGTGTCGGCGAGGTCGACGTACCCGCACTCCCACGTCCGCGCCAGCAGCCGGTACAGCTCGGTCCGCTTCACCAGCCCCGCGGCGACCAGCACCGCCCCGATCCGCGCCCCGTCGCGGGCGGACACCTCGACCGCCCAGTCCCGCTGCTCCGCGCTGATCCGCCCCTCGGCGACCAGCACGTCCCCGATCCGCATGTCCGTGCCGACCGTCGTCATGATCCGAGCATCGTGGGAGCGATGACGCGCGACATTCCTGACGTGCGAAGACGACCCGACCGAGTGACGGGGTGGGGGCCGGGTCGCCGGTCCGGGGGCGGTGGGTAGACTGACGTCGCACCACGCCGCCTTAGCTCAGTCGGTTAGAGCGACGCACTCGTAATGCGTAGGTCTGGGGTTCGACTCCCCAAGGCGGCTCCGCAGGTCAGAGGCCCCTACGAGGGGCCTTTGGTCGTTCCGGAGCACGTTTCGTGGCCTCCTTCGTGGCCTCCACCCCGCCTACTCTGTGCTCGTGGCCTCCACCGAGAAGCGTCAGCGCGGGACGATCTCGTGGCTGCCGAGCGGCTCGGCGCGGGTCAAGGTCTACGCCGGGGTCGACCAGCTGACCGGCGAGAAGCTGTGGCTCCGGCAGACGGTGAAAGCACTGGGCACCAAGCGCGAGACGGAGCGCGAGGCCGAGAAGGTCCTGACGAAGCTGCTCAACCAGGTCGACGAGCAGCGGAACCCGCGCACGGGTGCGACGGTCAACGAGCTGCTGGACAAGTGGCTCGACGTCATCGACGTCGAGCGCAAGACCCGGGCCGGCTACGTCAGCAAAATCGAGAAGCACATCCGCCCGGAGCTGGGGAAGCTGCCGGTGGGCAAGGTCCGGGTCGACACGATTGAGACGCTCTACGCCAAGCTCCGTCGCTGCCGTGACCACTGCAAGGGGCGCAAGGAGATTCGCCACCGCAGCAGTGGTGAGCACGTGTGCGACGAGCACACGGCGCGGCGCAAGTGCGCCAAGGAGATTGCGAACGATTCCTCAGCGCCGTGCAGGTGGTGCGACCGGACCTGCAAGCCGCACCAGTGCGTCCCGCTCGGTGCCGGGAGCATCCGGGTCATTCACGCGATCCTGAGCGGCTCGTTCGCCCGTGCGGTGCGGTGGGGCTGGATCTCAGTCAGCCCGGCGGAGCAGGCGGAGGCGCCGTCGGTGCCGAAGCCGAACCCCCAGCCGCCGACCCCCGAGGAGGCCGCCGCGATCCTCGAGGCGGCTGCGTCTGACCCGAGCTGGAGCACGTTCATCCTGTTCGCGATGACCACGGGCGCCCGCCGCGGCGAGATCTGCGCTTTGCGCTGGACCGACATCAGCCTCGACGCCGGGGTGGTCATCTTCAAGGGCAGCGTCAGCCAGATCGGCGGAGAGCGGTGGGAGGGCGACACCAAGACCCACCAGCACCGCCGAGTCACCCTCGACGAGGAGATGGTCGAGGTCCTGCGGGAGCTCCGCACGCGCTACGAGCAGCGCGCCGAGCTGCTAGGCGTGAAGATCCGCCGGGACGGCTTCGTCTTCTCCAGGGCGCCGGACTGCTCGACATGGATCAACCCGGACACCGTGACCCAGCGATACGGCCGACTGGCCGCCCGCCTCGGCATCGACACCCACATTCACAACCTCCGCCACTACTCGGCGACCGAGCTGATCGCCGCGGGCGTTGACATTCGCACGGTCGCGGGCCGGCTTGGACACTCAGGTGGGGGCTCGACGACCCTTCGGACCTACACTGCTTTCGTCCTCGAAGCAGATCAACGAGCCGCAGCCGCCCTTGCAGCACGTCGCCCTCGCAGGCAAGGAACTCCTTGACGACCGTCGAACGTGGGCTCTGTCGTGTCCGAGAACACACCCTTGGCCGCTGGCATCGCCATGATGGTGATTCCTCTACCATAAGACTGGATCAGATGCGGCCGAGGGGAGGCAGGGATGGCTAGAAGCGACCACCTGCGTGCCCTCCTGGCTGCTTATTCACGGGGCGACGATAGTGCCTTCAGGGACGCTGCAGCCTCCATAATTGCTGATGAACGTCGGAAGCGCCACAACTTGCTTGCTGATGAATTGGAGCAAGCGCTTAATCGAGACGAGCGTCCTGGCATTCGGTCGATGCCAGCAATGCTTCCGATTCCTAAGAGCAGGGACGATCGGCCGCTGCTGAGGCTGTCGAAGCCTCGGATCGAATTCGATGACCTGGTCCTCATGGATAGCGTGTTTCGCCCGTTGCTGGAGCTCGTCGAGGAAAATCGGTCTCGGCATGTTCTGTCCAGCTTCAAGTTGAGGCCACGTCAGCGGCTCCTCTTCATTGGGGAGTCGGGGACTGGGAAGACTGCCGCGGCTCAGGCGCTGGCAGCAAGCCTGAGTTTGCCAGTCGCGTCGGTATCGTTGCCAGCACTCGTTTCGTCCTACCTCGGCGAGACAGCGAAGAACCTCGAAAGTGTGGTTAGGTTCGCCGAGACGACTCCGTGCGTACTCCTTCTCGATGAATTTGACGCTATTGCTGGTCACCGGCATCAGGCAAATGACCACGCGGAGCTTAATCGGGTTGTCGCCACAATACTGCAGGTTCTCGAAGAGATGCAGGGCGAGTCCCTCGTGGTTGCCACGTCGAACCATGCAGATATGCTCGATACGGCGCTATGGAGGCGGTTCGACGAAGTCATTGGCTTCGGGCGCCTTGATGTAGAGGGCGTGCAGCGTCTGATCATGCTGAAATGTCGAGCCTTCCCATCGCGAATTTCTTATTCGCAATGGGCGTTGGAACTACTAAGGTTCTCTCCCGCTGAGATCGAGCTTGTATGCCTCGACGCACTTAGGCAGTGCGTTGTCGAGGGAATAGCAAGACTAGATGATACCGTCTTCGAGCGTTCGCTCCTGCGCGTCGAACAGCGACAGCAGACACTTCGACGAGTTGTAGAAGATATGCAGCTTGACGACGAGTCCCGATCTCTTGGCGAAGAGGGTTAGCGTCTGACGCGCGGCCTGTTATAGGGTTGTCTGCATGACTTCGGATGGCGCATTGCCTTTCCACGGGCGTGGCTACTCACATTTGCGTCTTGCGCAGGTTGTGTCGCCTGGTCAGAGGCAGGGCCGACGGGGCTTTGGCGGTAAGGTTCGGTACGCCGATCGCGCGCAGCACGCACGAGAGGTCCGGCAGCTAACGGTCGCGGTTATCGACGACTTCAAGAGGCGGCCGAGCACGCTAGGTGTAGATCCGCAGCTGGTCGTCGTCCTTGAAGCTAATCGCAATATCGATCCGTCGGATGTTGAGGGCGTCGGACTGAAGGTGCTCGAAATCAGAGGTAACAGCACCCTAGTTGCATTCTCCTCTGATGTCGAAATGACCACATTCTTTGAACAGAATGCTGAATATGCGGCAGGATCTCCCGGACTGACTGAAGCCGGAAACGAAAGGGCTGCGGCTCATCAAGGCCTGTTTGATGCCTTGGAGGTAGTTCGCTCGCTTGTGGCGGAGGACGTTGTCTCTGATCGTGTCAAGAAGCGGATAGAAGAATCTGGCCCCGACGATCTAATTCGGTTGGATGTTCAGTGCTGGTGTCCCGAGGATGAAGTTGACGCCCGCAGGCGGCACGACGAGGTGGCCGCAGCGATTAGGGCGTCTGGCGGCACGGTTCACGATGCAATGTTCAGAGTTCTCGCAGGTATCTCAGTTCTGTGTGCTGACGTCAAGGCCGGGGCCGTAATCGCCCTCGCACAGACTGATCGTGTCAGGAGGATCGATACTCTCCCGCAGCCAATGTTGGCGTTTGCGGAGTTTTTTGGTGCTCGACCTGAGGACTTGCCCGTGGTGACGCCGCCAGCACGGAATTCCCCGATTATCGGAGTAGTTGATTCTGGGCTGCGAAGCGCTCATCCGCTTCTTGCGCCCGCCGTGCTTGGAGTTGAGTTTGTCGATGCCTCGCTCGGTAACGGCGCAGACGAGAATGGCCATGGAACACTCGTTGCTAGCCTTGCGCTTTATGGTTCTCTGGAAGATAGCTTGTCGGCAGGTTCCTCCGTCCAGCCAGCTGGCCGGCTGGTCAGCGTCAGGGTCTTAGACGCCAACAACTTGTTTCCCTCTGATCGAGTCTGGGAGGAGCAGGTAAACGACGCGTTGAATATAGCCGCGGACGCTGGCGCGAGGGTGATCAACCTTTCGGTTGGTGATGCTCGAAACCCGTACCTTCCACCTCGCCCGACTCCGCTTGCGGCCCTAATTGATCAATTTGTGCGAGCTAGAAAAATCGTTGTAGTCATCAGTTCAGGAAACTACGTCGAGATTATGCGTGAGGTGGACGCGCTTGTAGATGGCGACTATCCCACGAGCCTTCTTGTCAATGATGATGCGGGCCTCGCGGATCCAGCTTCGGCTGCGTTAGCTCTTACCGTAGGTGCGCTGTGCTCGGACACGGTTCAAGGCGCGACGGAGCGCCGGCCAGATGTTAATCGGGTGCCCGTAGGTGCAGAGGGCATGCCAAGCCCTTATACGCGGGTCGGTCCCGGGGTCGCAAGAATGGTTAAGCCAGAGATCTCAGCGCCCGGAGGAAGCCTGAGTATTGATACTCTTGCGAATCGGCCAGTAACGAATGACCGTCGCGTGCAGATCGTCGGCGCAGGCGGCGAGAATTTTGATCGCCTACTCGCCGCATCCTCCGGTACGAGCTTCGCGGCGCCTTTGGTCGCGAATGCGGCACTGCGGTTGCTCGGGAGGTACCCGAGCCTTACTGCAAACGCGGTTCGTGCGCTCCTGCTTGCCTCGGTGACGGAATCTGACCGCGTGGTCGACCTTGGTCAGATGGCCAAGAGCCTGGAGGCTCAACGGAGGCTCACAGGTTACGGTCGGCTGGATGTTGATCGGGCTGTATCGTCAACGTCTCATAGAGTGGTCATGCTAAGCGAGTCCGCCATCAAGGTGGACGATGTTCACATCTACAGTGTCGCGATGCCAGGTTCCTTCTTTGAGTCGGGTGGAGTTCGGACTATTTGTATGGCGCTAGCCTACGATCCGCCTGTTCGGCCCACGCGACTGGACTATCTGGCGAATCGCATGAGTGTGAACCTGTTCTACAGGGCGTCTCAAGACCTTGTCCTCTCCGAGTTCGTCAAGAACCCGCCGACGGTCGAAAGCTCGAACGAGGAGGCGGACGGTGACGTTCCCCGAGCGCTAGCAAGCTATCGTATACCCCTTCTTCCTCCTGATACAGCCCGTTCCCGTGGGACGAATCACTTCGGTCGGTTTGAACGGAAGATTCGGTACGATCGAAGTGAGGGGGAGGAAATTGTCGTGGCTGTCCGCAACATAAACCGATGGGACACGCCAGGCGCTCAGCAGGATTACGCACTGGTCATAACGTTAGAGCGCGACGACGAGCACGCCCCGATTTACGCGGAGGCAAGAGCGCAGCTACCAGCGCTGCTTGATGTCGAGGTGGAGACTGAAGTCTGAGCCGCAGAACGCGACTGGGCGCGTGGACCGCGTGGTCGGCGCCCGCGCCGTGGCAGGTTCATAGCGGCTTGCGTAGCGTGCTGCAGATGGGAAGCGTGAGGCCGGTCGACGGGGTACCGCAGCCCATGGCTGTCGTGGCAGGCGCGGCGGGCCTTGCCGAGAAGTTTGTGCAGCCTCTGGGACGCCGCTGGCTGCATGTGGAGGCTGTAGCGTGGCGGGCCACGGAGATTGCTCAAGGTGGGCGCTTCGAGGAGTCGGAGTTCCTCGTGGCAGCAGCCTGGCTCCACGACATCGGCTACTCCCCTGAGATCGGCGACACCCGCTTCCACCCTCTCGACGGCGCCCGCTACCTGCGAGACGAGGGTTGGCCGGAGATCGTCGTCAACCTGGTGGCCCACCACTCGGGAGCGCGCTTCGAGGCAAAGCAGCGTGGCCTGGTCGACGAGCTCGGGGAGTTTCCGTTCCCGGATGGCCCGCTGCTGGATGCGCTCGCGCTTGCGGATCTGACGACCGGGCCGTCGGGGGAACCGTTGACCTACGACGACCGGATCGCGGAGATCCTGCGCCGGTACCCGGCGGACTATCCGGTCCATCAGGCGTGGCTCGAGGCGGAGCCGGTGCTCCGCGAGTCGGTGCAGCGAGCCGAGGCCCGGCTCGCCGGTGGGTCAGCCTAGGTACGGTTCGGTGCGGCTCCCGTCGAGCGCGTGCTCGATCCGCATCCGCATGGACTGGTGGATGCTCAGGCCGGGCACGTCGGCGGGCTCGACCCACTTGGCGGCCTTGGTCTCGGTGCCGTCCTCGCGGGGCTGCTCGGACTCGTCGACGGGGACGGCGTGGAAGCAGAGCGAGAACTGTTGGCGGACTTCGCCGTCGTCGTACTTCATGACGTGGCGGGGGTCGGTGTAGGTGCCGACGAGTCCGGTGAGCCGGACGTCGATGCCGGTCTCCTCGCGCACCTCGCGGACCGCGGTGTCGGTGATGCTCTCGCCGGGGTCGTGCCCG
The DNA here is from genome assembly GCF_027922425.1 of Pseudonocardia halophobica. GTDB lineage: Bacteria > Actinomycetota > Actinomycetes > Mycobacteriales > Pseudonocardiaceae > Pseudonocardia > Pseudonocardia halophobica. The sequence continues at coordinate 442,053 of NZ_BSFQ01000001.1, forward strand.
CCGCCGGGGAGAGCCCAGAAGTCGTTGTCGATCTTGTGGATGAGCAGGATCTGCCCGGCACTGTTGCGCACGGCGACGGTCACCGAGGGGACGACGCTGTTGATGGCCGGCGCGGCCGGGTCGTCGAAGTAGTCGATGCGGGCCATGCGTGCCCTACCTTCCGGCGGGTTCGGGGTCGGCGATCTCCCACACGCGCTCGAATGAGCGCATGTAGTGCTCCCAGAGCGACCCGCCGTCGACGCGGCGGATGTGGAGCATCGGGTTCTGGCCCGCGAGCGAGCCAAAGGTGTGGCCGTTGATGAGCGCCTGGTCGTCGAAGCGGTAGATCGAGTTGTAGAGGATCGTGCCGTGCGTGCGGACCTCGACGCCGGGTAGTCCGGCGACGTCCTGCAGGTAGCGCCGCATCATTTGGATGCGGCCCTCCAACCCGCCCGTGGTGCCTTCCTCCTCGGCTCGTTGGATGACCGCCGGCGAGGTGTGGTTCCCGACGACGAAGCGGAAGTGAACGCCCTCAGCGGCCTTTGCTCGCACGACCGGCAGCATGTTGTGCTGCTCGACGAGGAACTGGCCCGAGAACACGAGGACGTCCATCGCCTCGCGCACCCCGTGGATGAGCTCGGTCCACAGGTTGAAAGGGACCGACGAGCGGGACGGGTAGAGGTGGACGAGCTCGGCGACGTCGTCGACCGGCGCGATGCTGTGGCGGACATTGGTCGGCCAGAGATGGTTCGCCTCGACGCGCAGGAGTGCGGCGACGCGTTGACGGGTTGTGCGGTGCGGTGTGCGGCCGTTGGCGTTGACCCAGCGCTCCACGGTCTTGGGGTCGACGTCCACCTGGGCGGCGATCTGTTCGATCGTCAGGCTGGCCGCGTCCATCGCGGCCTGGAGTCGGGTGTTCGGCACGAGACTCATCATCCACATGTCGGGACGTTCCTGGGACGTTTTCGACGAACCGGGGTCATCCAGGACGTCTTAGAACGGCCTGTGAGGTGCGGTTTTGGCGTCCGAGTTTCCGCGGTCCACTCATACCCATGAAGTTCAGCGCCGCCACCGGCTGCCACTCACGGGACCAGGACGACGCGGTTGCGCCCGTGCAACTGCGCCCGGGCGGGCCCTGGCGAGCGGCCGCTGCCGCAGCTCCACGCTGGTTCCAGCGCGAGGGTGAGTGGGCTCAGCCGAGGTCGCGCACCACGCGCTCGAGCGCCTCGACCCGCTGCCGCAGGTCTCGAAGCTCACTGTGGACAGAGGAAAGACCGCCGGGTGCGGTGGGCTCGGAGGTCGGTCGCCCCCGGAGGACGGACCCGAGGTGCTCTCCCGGCCACCCCAGGGCGGTCGACAAGGAGACGAGCGTGCGGGGCTGTCGGCGACGAGTGTTCAGCACGTGGACCAGTTCGCGGACCGTCGTCAATGACACCCCGGACTTGGTCGCGAGGTCGGTCATGGTCATGCCGAGCTCGTCGAGCCGCTCACGCAGCGCGTTGCCCACGGCGGTCCAGTCCTGCTCCACGCAGCCTCCTGTGGTGAGTGCCTGTCGAGCGTAGCTAGAGCGCGATCCGAGTGCGATCCACGCGCGGAACACTGTTGACGAACTATCAATTCACGCTCAGAATGAGCGTGAAACTGGTAACGAAGGGATGACAGGGATGACCGGCAAGCACGGGGTAGGGGATGGCGGGAAGCCGCCGACGGACGAGAGCCGGCCGAGCTCGGCGGGACGCCCCGCCTTCTACACGGCGGCCGAGACAGCGGAGATCCTGCGGCTCGACGAGTCGACGCTCTATCGGCATCTGCGCCGGGGTTCGTTCCCGGGGCTCAAGATTGGCGGCCGCTACGTCGTCCCCGGCGTGGTGATCCAGCGCCTGGTCGAGGACGTCCTGGCGACGGGCCGGTGTGTCGATCTCGGCGAGTGGACGACCCAGTGGCGCCAGGACCAGGTCGCCGCACTCGCGCGGCTGACGGCGGCGGACGTCGAGCTCCCCGGGGGTGTGGCGTGAGCGCGGTCGGAGTTCTGATCTTCGTCGCCATCTTGGGTGCGTTCATCTGCGCCAAGGTCCGTGCGCCCGGGGGAGCGGTGGCGTTCTCGCTCCTGGCGATGGTGCTGTTCATCGCGACGCCCGTCGGGCAGGGGTTGCCCGAGGCGATCGGGTCGTTCCTGACCGCGGTCGACAACGCCTCGACTCCAGCGCTCAACGGAGGTGGCCAGGAGGCGGGGGTCGGTCAGTGAGCCCGCCGGATGGGGCGAGGCAGCCAGGAGTGGGTCGGCCCGGCGACGGGTTCTTGGCGGGACACAGCCGCCGGGCCGTTCTCACCGCACATCAGCAGACGGCAGGAGAGGTTCCGATGGTAGAGCGAGACGGAGTCGAGGGGCGGGGCTGGCGGACCCGCGCGCGGTGCCGCGGTGTGGATCCGGAGTTGTTCTTCCCGGTCGCCGAGGCCGGGCCGGTTCGTGACGGTGAGGTGGCGCGGGCCAAGGCGGTCTGTGTGGGGTGCCCGGTGCGGGCGGCGTGCCTGGCGTGGGCGCTGGTGGAGCTGCCGCACGGCGTGGCCGGTGGGCTCGACGAGCGGGAGCGCGCCGAGCTGCGTCGCGGCCACGAGGTGCCCCGGCCGGAGGCGTCGCGGCCGATGGTCGTGGTGCCGGTGGGTGCGCGCGAGCTGTCGTCGCGGAATCGGGGTGAGGTGATCGCCGCGGGTCGGCGCGCGCTGGAGGCGGGGGTCCCGCGGCCGCGGGTGGCGGTGGAGTTCGGGGTGTCGCGTCGAACGGTCGACCGCTGGGCCGCGGACGTGCGCTGTGGAGGTGTGCGGTGAGCGCGGTATCGCGGCGGCTGCAGACGCTGCTGGAGGAGGTCGCAGTCGAGCAGTTCGACGGCCAGGTCGTCGTCGAGCCGATCGAGGGCTACCAGATCCTGACCCGCCGCCGGCTGGTCGACCCGCTCCCCGGGGTGCGGGCCGCGGCGGTGCTCCGGGCTGCTGCCCGGCGGGTACTGGTCGACGCGGTCGAGGCGGCCCGCGCAGCGGGCCGGTCGTGGGACGAGGTCGGCGAGGCCCTGGGCCTGCCGGACACCGACGAGCCGGTCGGGGAGGTGGCGTTCGCGCTGGTGGTCGAGGGCCGCGAGCCGGAGCGGGCGCGGGAGATGTTCCGGGTGCCCTCGGCGTCGTGGCGGTGTGGTGCGTGCGGCGAGCTGGTGCGCGATCAGGGGCCGTTCGAGTCCCACCCGGCGGACGTCGAGTCCGGCCACGCCGCCGACTGCACCCGTCATCTGGCCGACGTGCAGGCGTGGCGCGAGCGCACGGGATGGGAGGAGTGATGGAGGTGCTGTGGAGCCCGACGCCGCTGGTCCTGGTCGGGCTGGCCGCCGCGGCCGTGCTGGCCTGGGTTCGTCGGGCGCGCGGTATCGCCCTGGGCCTGGGGCTGCTGGCGCTGCTGCCCGCGCTGACGATCGTGCGGGCCTTGCCGTGGCCGCTGCTGTTCGCGCCGGTGCTCGGGTTGTTGGTTCTGGTGCGGTACCGGTGGTCGCGGTCGTCGTCGGTGGTGTCGCGGTGGGGTGCGCGGTCGCGGCGCAAGTCCGGGGTGGCGTCGTCGCTGGACATCGCGCGGTTCGGCGGGTCGGTGCCGATGCTGCGCCGCGCGACCACGGTCCGCCCGTCGCTGGAGTCGCGGTCGCGGTGGGGACTGATGACCCTGCCGGTCGCGGAGGTGGCGGTGCGGCTGTGCCGGTCGGGTGGGCAGTGGGTGTGGTCGTCGAACGAGGACGTCGTGGTCACCGTCGGCGGGCCGCGGTCGGGGAAGTCGGGGTGGCTGGCCGGGCAGGTCATCGACGCCCCGGGCGCGGTGTTGGCGACCAGCACCCGGCTGGACCTGTGGGAGCTGTGCACCCCGTACCGGGAGCGCAAGGGCCCGGTCCTGGTGTTCAACCCGGCCGGACTGGGTGGGGTCGCCTCGACGGTCACCTTCGATCCGCTGACCGGGTGCGAGGACCCGGTGGCCGCGGCGGAGCGGGCGGCGGACCTGCTCTCGGCGGTGTCGTCGTCCGGTGGTGGGGACCGGGAGTACTGGGAGCTGCAGGGCCGCCGGGTGCTGGAGGCGCTGCTGCACGCCGCCGCGCTGGGGCACAGGTCGATGCGGGAGGTCATGGACTGGACCGCCGACCCCGAGGCCGCCCGCAAGGAGGTGACCGCGCTGCTGCGCCGTTCGTCCGAGCCGGGGTTCGGTGTCAGCTTCGAGCAGTTCGTGACCACGAACGACCGCACCCGGACCTCGATCACCTCGACGGTCATGCCCGCGCTGGGCTGGTTGACCTCCGCCCCCGCACGAGCGGCCGCAGGGCTGGGGCCTGAGGGTGCCCGCCCGCTGGATGTCGCCGATCTGCTGGCCGTGCGGGGGACGGTGTTCCTGCTCGGCGGGGAGGAGTCCCCGACCGCGCCGCTGATGTGCGCGTTGACCGGCTACATCGCCCGCGAGGCGCGCCGGATCGCGGCCACCAAGCCGGGCGGGCGCCTGGACCCCGGGCTGCGGCTGGCGCTGGATGAGGCCGCGCTGATCTGCCCGGTCCCGCTCGAGTCGTGGACCGCGGACATGGGCGGGCGCGGGGTGTCCATCCTCGTCGTTGTCCAGTCCCGCGCCCAGCTCCTCGCCAGGTATGGGGAGCACGGCGCGGCGACGATCCTGAACAACGCGGGCGCGGTGATGGTGTTCGGGGGCACCCGCGACCGCGACGACCTGCAGTTCTGGTCGACGCTCACCGGGGAGCGGGACGAGCCCGCCGACACCCTCGACCCGCACGGGAGCACCGTCACCCGCGGCACCCGCAAGACCGCCGTGCTGTCCCCGGCGCAGATCGCGAACCTGCCCGCTGGGAAGGTCCTGGTGATCCGCCGCGGGATGCCGCCGGTCGTTGGGTGGGCGCAGATGGCGTGGCGGCGCCGCGACGTGCGCTGGACCCGGCTGTCCCGCCGCCGCCCCCAGCTGGCCGGGCGGGTCGTGCGCGGCGTCGACAAGGTGCCCGGGGCCCGCGCGGTGCTGCGGCGCTGGGTGCCCGGGTGGCCGGGCCCGCAGTTCACGCGGGCGGTATCGCCCGCACTGCCCGGGGACGCGCTCGTCGTCGACGGCGAGGTCGTCCCGATCCACACGCCCCCCACGGGGGAGGAGCAGTAGCCATGTCCGAGAACACCTTTCCCATGAACGACTGGCCCGGGCCCGACCCGGGGTCGGTGCCGCTAACCCGCGCCGAGGTCGTCGAGCAGCTGGTCGAGCAGACCGGCCGCTCGTCGCAGGTCGCGGCGGCGATGGTCGGTGACTACCTCGACGACACCAGTGCCCGGCTCGGGTTCTCCGTGCACCGCTGGGGCCTCGACGCCGGCGACGTCGCCGAGATCCGCCGCGACTACGAGTGGCGGGACTACGAACGCGGCGAGACCCCCGCCGACGCCCGGGCCCGGGCCGCGGTCAACGCCGCCGGGTGGGCGACGACCGCCGCCGCAGCCGACCCCGAGCACAGCCCGGGTCACGCCGCGCGCAGCGACGAGCAGGCGGCGGTGTGGGCCGCCCGCGCCGAGGACGGGTGGTCGGCATGATCCCGCCCAACCCCGCCGACCCCGCCGGGCCGGACGCCGCGGTGGCCGGGCTGGCGCGCGAGGTCGAGGGCCTGCGCCGCCAGGTGGCCCCGCTCCCGGCGCGGGTGGACGTCCTCTCCGAGCTCCTCGCCGAGCTCGGGGAGGCCGTCGCCGCGCTCAACGCACGCAAGCAGCCGACCCCGGCGCCGTCCTGGCTGATGGCCCCGACCGACGTCGAGGTGACCAGCAGGTTGCTCGACGAGCTCGCAGGCTGGCTCGCGCAGGTGTACCTGCGCTACCCGGACGCGGTCGAGTCGCTACCGGACTGCTGGTGCTGGCACCCGCACGTGGTCGAGGAGCTGCTCTGGCTGGGGCACGCCTGGTCCGCCGCCTACCAGGGCCCGGCGGCGTCGGTGGCGTTGGCCGGGGACTGGCACGACCGCCAGCGCCCCGGAGTGGTCCGGCGGATCAAGGCGACGGTGGGGGTGTGCTCGCGGGAGAACCACCAGACCCGCCCCGGCTGGCCCGACCAGATCACCGGCGCCCCCACCGTCCCGTCCGAGGCCGACCTCGACCGGATCAGCCGGTGGTGGGCCGATGCCCGCGAGGAGCCCGCGCCGGAGCCCCCGGCGTCGGACAGCCCGATCTCCACCGTCCTGCGGGGAGGTGCGCGATGAGCTGGAAGCGGACGGTGGTGTGGCTGCCCGGCCTCGCCGTCGCGGTCGGCGCGGCGATCGCGACCGCCCACGGCCTCTACGAGGTCGCCGTCGCCTCCCGCGTCCCGCAGCCCCTCGCGTGGCTCTACCCGCTGATCACCGACGGGCTCGCGCTCGTGGCTTACACCGCGACCGCGCGGCTGCAGGGGTCGGCGGCCCGCTACGCCTGGACCGTGGTGGTCGTCGCCGCCGGTATGTCCGGGCTCGCCCAGGCGGTGTTCCTCGCCGGTGACGCCGGGGCGCTCACCGCGCCGGCGTGGCTGCGGTTCGGGATCGGTGCCTGGCCCGCGATCGCCGCCGCGGTGGTCGCCCACCTGCTATACCTGCTCGCCGACCACGGCCGTACAGCGAACGACGGTGTGCAGCGTTCACCAAACCCCGTTCACCCCGTGCCTGTACCGGCGGTCGCCGAGCCCGGCGGCGCGCAGGTGCTCGGCCCGGCCGGGGCCGGGCCGGGACAGACCGACACCCGGACAGACCCCACGGCTGAACGCATGGCCGCCCTGCCCACACCGCAACCGTCGGCACCGGCTCCCGCACCGGCCCGCGAGAAGGCCCAGGAGCTGGCCCGCGCGCACTTCCGCCGTCACCGCACCTGGCCCACCGTGACCGAGCTCCAGGACACCGCCGGTGTCTCCCGCGGCACCGCCGCCGCAGCCCTCAGAGCGCTACGCGACGACGACCACAACCCCGAGACCGCACCCATCGCCCTGCACCTGATCACCAGCACGACCGACTCGCACACCTCCGACACCAGTCAGCAGACCACGCCATGACCACCACCGAGAACCACGACCACAGCCACAGCCACTACTCCGAACGAGCCACTCAACGACCAAGATCAAAGGACTCACACCTATGCATCACGATCCGAGGGGACGGGCTGGCCTCAGGCCGCCGGGGGCGTGCGAGCGACTGCGCCGCTGCCAGAGTTGATCTTCAAGTCCCGCCGTTGACGATCGTTTCGGGGTGGTCGGGGTGCTGACGGTGTCATCGGGTTACAGCCCGGAGTACCTGCTCAAGGAAGTCGCGACCGGGCGGGAGAACTACTACACCGGCGCGGTCACCGAGGGTGAGCCGCCGGGCCGCTGGTGGGGCCGCGGCGCCGCGCAGTTGGGCCTGACCGGGTTGGTGGATGCGCAGGACATGCGGGCGGTGTTCGAGCGGTTCCTCGACCCGCGCGAGGACGGCTTCCGCGACCCCGACCGCTGGGACGAGGTCGCCACGCTCGGCCACACCGGTCGCAAGTTCAAGACCGAGGACGAGCTGTACAGCGCCGCCGTTGAACGGGAGCCGAACGCGTCGGCTGAACGCCGTGCCGAGCTGCGGGTGGAGGCGGGCAAGCAGGTGCGGCAGAACGTGGCCTTTCTGGACGTGACGTTCAGCGTTCAGAAGTCGGTGACCCTGCTGCACACCGCGTTCGAGGCCGAAGAACAGAAGGCCCGTACAGCCGGTGACACGGCGACCGCGCAGGCGTGGGGGCGGTTCCGTACGGTGGTGGAGGACGCGATCTGGGCGGGCAGCAACGCCGCCCTGGACTACCTGGCGGAGAAGGCCGGCTACTCGAGGGTCGGGCATCACGGCGGCGGCGCCGGCCGTTACGTGGACGCGCATGACTGGGTGGGGGCGTCGTTCTTCCAGCACGACTCCCGCGACCACGATCCGCAGCTGCACATCCACAACCCGATCCTCAACCGCGTGCAGGGCCCGGACGGGGCGTGGCGGACCCTGGACGGGCGGTCGATCTATCGCTGGCGCGGCGCTGCCGGCGCGGTCGCCGAGCGCACCACCGAGGAACGGCTCACCCACGCGCTCGGGGTGGTGTTCGCGACCCGCCCCGACGGCCGGTCCCGCGAAGTCGTCGGCGTGGCGCCCGAGGCGATGGCGCTGATCTCCTCGCGGCGTCGGGCGGTGACGGCGAAGGCGGCGGAGTTGATCTCCGGGTTCGAGCAGCGCTTCGGGCGTACTCCCAACGCGCTGGAGCGGGATCGGCTGTCGCGGCAGGCCACGTTCGCGACCCGGCGGGCGAAGTCCCACGACGGCCAGACCCGCGCCCAGGTCCTCGACCGCGTCGACGCCACGCTGCGGGCGGAGGTCGCCGACGGTCTGGCCGGGGTCGCCCGCGCCGCGTTGGACGCGCGCGGTTCGGGGCCGCCGGCGCAGCCGTGGTCACCGCAGGCGGTGCTCGAGACCGCCCTCGCCGACGTCCAGTCACGCAAGGCGGGCTGGACCCGCTCGGACCTGACCCGGGCGATCAACGCCGCCCTGCCTGATCACCTCGGGCTCACCGACGGCGCCGATGTCGCGAGGCTGCTCGACGAGCTGGCCGAGGAGGGGCTGCGCTACGCCGTCGCCCTGGACGCCGAACGCCCCGGCGCCTCCGTCCTGCCCCCGGAGCTGCGGCTGGCCAACGGCGCGTCCGCGTATCAGGCCCCGGGTGGGCGGCTGTTCGCCACACCGGACCAGTTGCGCACCGAGCGGATCCTGGTCGCAGCGACCGCCGCTCGGGACGCGGCGGCGGTGGCGCCGCATCAAGTGCAGCGGTTCCTGCAGGGGTTGCGGGAGGCGGGGATCGAGCTCGGCGTCGACCAGGCCGCCGCGGTCCGCGGCGTGCTGACCTCCGGTGCCCGGCTGGAGTCACTGGTCGGTCCGGCCGGGACGGGGAAGTCGTTCGTGGTCGGCACCCTGGCCCGCGCCTGGACCGACCCCGCACTCCACGGTGAGCCGGGAGAGCGGCGGGTGTTCGGGTTGGCGACCTCCCAGGTCGCCACCGACGTCCTCGCCGGCGAAGGGCTGACCGCGCGCAACGTCGCCCGCTGGCTGGCCACCCAAGACCGACTCACCGCAGCACCGGCCGAGGCCCGGGCGTCCGTCGAGGACGGGGCGTGGCGGCTGCGGTCCGGGGACCTGGTGGTGGTCGACGAATCCGCGATGACCGACACCACCGCGCTGGCCGCCATCCACAGGCATGTGGACAACGCGGGGGCGAAGCTGTTGCTGGTCGGCGATCACAAGCAACTCGCCGCCGTCGGCGCCGGCGGGGGCATGGAGCTGCTCGCCGGGGCCGGGGCGCGCTACGAGCTGGTCGACGCCCGGCGGTTCACCGCGGACTGGGAACGCGCCGCCTCCCTGCGCCTCCGGGCGGGGGATGAGCGGGTGCTGGGCGACTACCACCGCCACGGCCGGCTGCTCGACGCCGGCACCCCCGACCAGGCCGAAGCCTCCGCGGCGCGGGCGTGGCTGGCCGACACCCTCGCCAGACGCCGCTCGCTGCTGCTGGTCGACACCAACGACCAAGCCGCCCGACTCTCCGCGCGGCTGCGGGCCGAGCTGGTCCGGCTGGGCCGGGTCGCCGAGCGCGGCGTGCCGCTCGGGCGGCAGGGCACCTACGCCGGGGTCGGGGACCTGGTCGAGGCGCGGGCGAACGGCTGGCACCTGGTCGGGGTCGAGGGCAACCATCGCGGCCCGATCAACCGCGAGACCTACCAGGTCACCGCCGTGCGCGCCGACGGCGGGCTGCAGGTCGTCACCAGCGACGGGCAGCCCATCGTGCTGCCCGCCGATTACGTCGCCGACCACTTGGCGCTCGCCTACGCCGCCACCGTGCACTCCGCCCAAGGGGCCACCGTCGACACCAGCCATACCGTGGTCACCCCACGCACCGCCCCCTCGGCCCTCTACGTGGGCATGTCCCGCGGCCGGGACGCCAACACCGCGCACGTCGCCACCCAGACCGTCGTCGAAGACCCCGCCGACGGCCGCCCGGACCAGACCGTCCGGCGCGACCCGGTCGCCGTCGTCGCATCTGTGCTCGACCCGGACGGGCGGACCGAGCAGCGCTCCGCGCTCGCCACCGCCACCCGGTCGACCGAGGAGGTTGGGTCGGTGCGGACCCCGGCGGAGCTGCTCGCCGACGCCGCCCAGCTCGCCGCGACCCACCGCACCGCGACCTGGCTCGACGACCTCGCCGCCGACGGCACCCTCACCCTGCGCGACCGGGCCCGGCTCGCGGCCGAGGACGGCGCCGCCTCGCTGACGCGGGTCCTGCGCAGTGCTGAGCTCGCCGGCCACGACCCCCGCCAGATCCTCACCGACGCCATCGCCCACAGACCCTTGGATGGGGTCCGCAACGCCACCAACGTCATCTACTCGCGCATCACCGAGCGCCACCGTTTCGACCCCACCACCACAAGTTGGGTCGAACGCATACCCCGGATCGACGACGCCGAGTGGCAGGCCTACCTCGACCGGCTCGCCGAGGCCGCGGACAACCGGACCTCGGAACTCGCCGACGCCGCTGTGGCGGAGCCGCCGGCGTGGGCGGTGCGAGAGTTCGGGGCGCCGCCGGCCGACTTTGGCGCACTGCAAGATTGGAAGGCCGACGTCGGCGCAGTCGCGGCCTACCGCGAGCTGCGCGGGCACAACGGTGACGTCGACGCCCTGGGCCCGGCTCCCGCACCCGGCCAAGTCGAGGCGTTCGCCGCCTACCGGGACGCCTGGCGCGCGCTCGGCCGCCCGGAGATCGACCGCGAGGAGGTCGAGATGTCCGACGGGCAGCTCCGTATGCGCATCCGCGCCGCCGAACGGGAAGCGGCCTGGGGGCCCCGTTACGTCGCCAACGAAATCGCCGCCACCTACCAGGCCGCTGACGCCCAGCGGCAGAAGGCGGCGCTGCTGCAGGCCGAAGCCGCCCGCGGCGGCCCCGATCGCGACCAGCTCGCCCAACAGGGCCGCGACGCCGCCGCGCTCGCCGCGACTCTCGACGCACGAGCAGCGCAGCTGCAGGACCTCGACGATGTTCGGTCCCGCTGGCTGGCACACACCGCCGGAACCCGGGCGGCCGGGGAGCGGGCGCAGGCCGAGCTCGCACTGCGCCATGCCGATGCCACCGACCCCGAGCCGCAGGTCACCGCCGAGGAATGGCTCGCCGCCCACCGCGCAGACCAGGCGGAGGACGAGCGGCACCGCGAGATCGTCGAGGACTACGAACTCGACCACGCTTCAGCTGAGCGAGTCGATGAGCCGCAGGACATCCGTGAGATCGCAGCGAGTGAGGAGCGAATCCGCGACGAGGACACGGTGCGGGTGCCGAGTGCGGACGAGACCTCAGCCGCGATCGACCGCGCCCACCGTGCCTTGGCCGAGATCCACGCCCGCGACGTCTACGACGCCGGCCACCAGGCCGAAGAGCTCGCGGCCGAGGCCGCGCGATCACCGGTCCAGGAGCACGACGTGGTCGACGAGGACGCCTGGGAGCGGACGTGACCTCACTCAGCCACCGGCACCAGGACCGGCGCCGACCCGGTGGCGCGCCACGCCCACCGCAAGGTCGCCGACACCGCCTCGACATAGCCCGGCTGGCTACGAACCAGCGCTGGCGGACTCGCCCGGACCAGCATCGTCTCTGCTGCGAGGTACTCGGCTTCGATCGCCTCCTCGAACGCAAGGACGCGACGACCAGTGACCGGCGCACGCACAGGGAGCCGCTGTGCGTTCGCGGTCTCGCTCACCGCGCGAGCGACCCACCGGCAGGTCAGCGCCACCCCGGCCGGTACCCAATCGGCGATCCCGCGCTCGCCGTTGGCCGAGGTGAGCTTCTCGGCGGCTACCCAGAGCGCGCCGAACTCCCCACGAGGCACCCAGAGGTTGCCCGGCGGGATCCGCTCAAGGTCGCGCCCGGTCACTCGCACATCTCCAGAGTCGCACGCCGCGCCGACCTTTCGACACCGCCACGAGGAGACGGGCATGGTTGACCAGCTACTTCGCGCCGCGCTGAGCCATGCCGCTCGGGGCTGGCGGGTGTTTCCGCTTCGTCCCGGTGACAAGCGGCCGGCGATACGTGACTGGGAGGCCCGGGCGACCACCGACCCGGCGCGAATCCGCAGAGCTTGGGCACAGGCCCCGAGGCTCAATATCGGGCTGGCCTGCGGCCCGTCGAACTTGGTGGTGATCGACCTCGACACCCCCGACCACGGGACCGTCCGTCCCGCCGCCTGGGACCGGCCCGGGGTGCGCGATGGCATCGACGTGCTCGCCGCGCTGGCCGCTGACCACGGTCAGACCACCCCACTGGAGACCCTCGCCACCGAGACCGCCTCCGGTGGCGAGCACCTGTACTTCACCGCACCGCCCAATCGGCGGATCCGGAACTCGGCGGGGCGTCTCGGGTGGCTGATCGACGTGCGTGCCGCGGGCGGCTACGTCGTCGCCGCGGGCTCGGTGGTGCGCGGGCGTCGCTATCGCAGCAACGACCACGACGTCGTGGCGCCGCTGCCGGACTGGATCACCGAGCTGCTGGCCAGCCCGGACGTCCCTGCCCCGGGGCAGGAACGGCAGGAGCTCGGGGCTTTCCTCGACCTCGTTGGTCGACGATCTCAGTACGCGGCCGCGGCCCTGCGCGGGGAGATCGAGGCGGTGCTCGCCGCCCGGGCGGGCAGCCATCAACGCAACACCACCCTGAACAAGGCCGCCTTCGCCCTCGGCCAGCTCGTCGCCGCCGGCCTGCTCCCCGACCCGCTGGCCCGAGCCGCCCTGGCCGAAGCCTCGGCAGCGATCGGCCTGCCCGCCCGCGAAGCGGACCGCACCATCCGCTCCGGACTGACCGCCGGCGCCCGCCATCCCCGCCCAGCCCCGAACGGGAGTGGTGCACCGTGACCCAGCGCCGCAGCGCCCGCGACATCCTCGCCGGCCTCGACGCCGACCGCCGCCTCGCCGTCCTGCACGGCGAGGACCAGACCGCGGCGCAAGGCTGGGACGCCGACCCGACCCCACTGACCCCGCATCGGCTCGTGCCGCCGTTCCCGGTCGACGCGCTGCCGGAATGGGTGGCGGAGATGGTGCTCGCGGTCGCCGAGTTCACCCAAACCCCGCTGGATCTGCCCGGCTGCCTGGCCCTGGCCGCGCTGTCCACCGCCGCCGGCGGGCGCGCGGAGATGGAGGTGCGGCCGGGCTGGCACGAGCCGCTCAACCTCTACACCGTCGTCGCGATGCCCCCCGGCTCCCGCAAGAGCGCCGTGTTTGCCGCAATGACCGCGCCCCTGCTCGAGGCGGAACGCCACCTCATCGAGCAGACCCGCCCGCGCATCGCCGAGGCCGAGCTGGCCCGCAAGGTCGCCCATGCCGAGGCCGAGCGCCGCGCGAAACACGCGACTACTGCTCACGAGCGGCTGGCCCGAGACGAGGCCCTCGCGTCGGCAACGGAGGCCGCCGTCGAGGCCGACGGGATCGTGGTGCCCCCGCTGCCGCGGCTGATCGCCGATGACATCACCGTCGAGGCCGCCGCGACGCTGCTGGCCGAGCAGGGCGGCCGGCTGGCCGTGCTGTCGGCGGAGGGCGGCATCTTCGCCACCCTGGCCGGGCGCTACTCCGGCGGCGTGCCCAACCTCGAGGTCTTCCTCAAGGGCCACGCCGGCGACCTGCTGCGGGTCGACCGCAAGGGACGCCCGGCCGAACACGTCGCATCGCCGGCGCTCACCCTCGGGCTGGCCCTGCAACCAGACGTGCTCACCGACATCGCGCGCATGCCGGGCTTCCGCGGCCGTGGCCTGCTCGCCCGGATCCTGTACTCGATACCGGAGAACACCGTGGGCCGGCGTCGCGTCGGCGCCCCGCCGGTCCCGGCCCCGGTCGACCGCAGCTACGCCACCCGCCTGGTCCGGCTCGCGGTCACCCTCGCCGACCAGGGCGAGCCGCTACGACTGTGCCTCAACGACACCGCCGACCACCGCGTCCTCGACCTCGAACGCCGGCTCGAACCCAAACTTGCCCCGCACGCCGAACTGGCCCACATCGTCGACTGGGCGTCCAAGCTCACCGGCGCCACCGCCCGCCTGGCCGGCCTGTTGTACCTCGCCGACACCCTCCCGACTGCATGGGCCCAACCCGTCCCCGTCCGCGCCGTCGATGCCGCCGCCCGGCTCGGCCACTACTTCCTCGCCCATGCCCTCGCCGTGTTCGACCGGATGGGCGCCGACCCGGTCCTCGACGACGCCCGCGCCCTGCTCGACTGGATTGCCCGCACTGAAGCGGAGCGGTTCACCCGCCGCGAGCTGTTCTCCGGGGTCTCCCGGGCCCGGTTCCGCAAGGTCGGCGACCTCGACCCCGCGCTGCGGGTACTCGAAGACCACGGCTACATCCGCCCCGACACCCCCGCCGGGCCCACGGGTGGGCGGCCCGGCTCGCCGCGCTGGCAGGTCCATCCCCGTGCCGCAGAAGCCGCGGAAGCCGCAGAAGTCCCCCACTAACCCCTTTCGCGGCTTCCGCGGCTTCTGCGGCACGAAATTCGCGCACGCCGGGCGCTCTGCTTCGCTGGGCGATCGGAAACGGGCACCCGAGGTAGGAGAACCGCGATCGGCCCTGGACCCGCACGATCTCGGTGCGGGCTGGCTTCGAGCAGCCCCGGCCGCGGCACGGCCGTCGGACGCTGGTCATGGCCCGTTCCCCCGGGCAACGTCCGTCCGCACCGTTCGAGGGAGGCCTGAACCAATAACAGCGTGATGCCCTACTCGGCAAGCTCCGCCCGCCGCTAGCCGCGCTTCGGTGGGCGGCGGTGGAAAATCGGCAGAAGCTGCAGCTCGTTGGCCGACAGCAGCCAAACCACAGAACCCATGTTGATGGCGGCCTGCGACACCAGAAAATCTTGGCGGTCTCCGCCACGATCTTCGTCCCCTGGTCGATAGTTCCGCAGTTCACCCGCGCGGGGTGACGGTACCTTTGCTAGCTAGGGGCCAGCCTAGGACGATGGTGCATGCCGCGGATCGGACGTAGCCGGGATGAGCGCCGCGGCGGGCGGGAACCGAGCATGACGGCTTCCCCAGGACGAAGGCTGCTGCGTCGGACTGTGCTGAGTCATCACCGGTGGCGGACCGAGCACGATCTCGCCCAGTCGATCTACGGCACGGTCATCGGCGCGGCCGCGATCGCTATCGGCAGCGCGTCCGCCGACCTTGGTCAGATAGTCCTCACGGTGGTCGTGACCGTGGCAGTCTATTGGGCCGCTGAGCGGTACGCGGAGCTTCTTGCGGCTGCCGTTCACTCGGCTGGCCGCCGTGCGCGGTGATGGCGGCTCTGGGGCGTGGGCTGCCGGTCGTCGAGGCGGGGCTGACCCCGCTCGTCCTCCTGGTCGTACTCGCGCTGCTGACCGGGCGGGTCGCTTTCGCGGTCTTCTCCGCGCTCGGGCTAGCCATCCTCATGCTCGGCGCCTTTGGTCATGCGGCAGCGCGTCGAGCCGCCGCGACCCGGTTTCAGGCTCTGGGATGGAGTCTGTGCAGCGCGGCGCTGGGTGGGGTGGTTGTCGGCTTGAAGGTGCTACTCCATTGACGTCTGACGATTCCGAGAAGCCGGCCGGTCGATGGCTAAGGTAGGCAAGGCAGGCTGAGCTTCGCGATTGATTTCTCCGGCGGCTTGCTCAGCTCACCGTTGAGGCGGGTGCCGCACTGATCCCGACGTCTAGCCGTTGTGACCAGGCGATTGTGCGGCGAGGGGCCACGCCTTGAGTTGCACGATCCGCGGTTTCAAGGCTCGTCGATCAAGTAGCCGTCATCTCGTGGTTCGCCGGCAGAAGGGACGGGCCGTCGAGGCGGGATCCACGGCTCCACCGATGGGCAAGCATTGCGATCGCTCCGACCATGGCGAGCTCTCCGATGAGCCAGTACAGGACGGCCCCACGCCGCTGGTCCGCGATCAAGTCCGGAACGAACGGCAGTTGCAGCGCTCCGTAGAAGCCCTGCGCGATCGGGCTCGACCGACTCAGCAGCCAGATCGCGAAGCCGGCGTGTAGCAGCATCATGGCGAAGGCCATGGCCAGCCGCCCGAGGCCAGGAAGCCCGGCGTTGCCGGGCTGGTGCCCGAGCAGGATCCAGAACAGCAGCAGCCCCGTGGCGAGGGTGGTGGCGTCCATGGCCGGATGGGACCAGTGCTCGAGCACGATCGCCCCGAACAGGCCGGTGGCGTACAGGCCGAACAGGGCAGCGGCCACGAGACACCAGGCGATCGCGGGGTGGCGGGCCGTGCGGGCCGGGGTGCTGTCGAGCAGGGCGTCGACTCGGACGCCGAGCTGCGGCGAGGCCTCGCGCAGCAGGCTCAGTGCGTGCCCGAGTACCAGGCACACCGGCGCGACGGCCGCGAGCAGCGTGTGCGCCAGCAGGTGGATGCTCAGCACACCGGTCGCGTAGGTTCCGATGCCGGAGGAGGTCGCGATCAGCACGGCGGCGCACCCGGCGAGCCAGGCAGCGGTTCGGGTCCACGGCCAATGCCGGCCCTGGCGTCGCAGGCGAGCGACGGCGAGGACATAGGTCGCGGCGGCGAGCAGTGAGAGCGGCGCGAAGATCAGGTCGATCCGCCACCGCAGGACGAGGTCCGCGAGGGTCATGTGGTCGGGCAGCTCGTAGCCCAGGAAGTAGACGAGGCGGCTGACGTCCTGTCCATCGTCCGCGGGCGGAACCAGACGGCTCATCGCCGTCCCGGCCGCGGCGGCGAGCCCGAGGAGCACCAGCTCGACCATCGCGAGTGGCGCAGCGCGGGTTGTGCGTCGGCGCATCAGTACCCCCGCGGTCACCAGGAGCGCGGTGGCGATCAGGCTGGCCACGACCAGCAGCCCATAACCGGTGGACAGGACCTGGTTAAAGCGAAGCGCGAGCAGGGCCGGGACGATCGCCGACCCGGTCACGACGAGCAGGGCACCGGTGGCGATCGCGCGGTGTCGTCGCAGCAGCGTCGTCGTCGCCGTCCCCCGGGACGCCGAGAGCACGACCGCGATCGTGCTTCCGAGCCAGAGCAGGGCGGCGAGGCTGTGCAACGTGGCGGCGTCGCCCGACCAGTCGTGGTCCTCCTCGGCGTTGCCGACCGAGGTCATCGGAGCCACCGTCAGCCCGAGCAGCAGGACAAGGAGCAGGCCGACCGATCCACGCCAGGACAGCACCGTCCGGGACGCCGTTGCCACGAGGACGGCGACGGCGGCGAGGATCGCCCAGCCGGCTGCGGGCTCGACCGCGGCGAGCCCGGCGACCAGGAGGTCCGGCCGAGTCAGGTAGGTGGCCGGGTCGACGCCGACGGTCTCGGAGGCGGTCAGGACGGCGACTGTGAAGCCCGCGAGGGCCAGCAGCGCGCCGGCGGGTCGGATGGCGAGCAGGGCGGCGTAGCCGGCAGGTGAGACGCTGCCTCGGGGATCGCCGGGAGCGAGAACGGCCGCGAGGAGCAGATTCCCGATTGCGACGGCCGCTGCGCCGAGGGCGACCAGCTGTGCGAGGGGCAGCCCGGCGTTGACCACGGGCCCGAGGTCGGCATACCCGTAGACCTCGGCGAGGCTCGGCGCCCAAATCGCCAGCAGCACCGCGCTGACCACCGCGACGGCGCCGATCCCGGCCCAGATGCGCGTCCTCATGGGGTGGCGCGCCCGGGTGTGAAGCGGCGCAGCTGCAGGCTGTGGGAGACCACGAACACCGAGGACAGGGCCATCGCGGCGCCGGCGATCAACGGACTCAGCAGGCCGGCGGCG
This sequence comes from Pseudonocardia halophobica, assembly GCF_027922425.1. GTDB lineage: Bacteria > Actinomycetota > Actinomycetes > Mycobacteriales > Pseudonocardiaceae > Pseudonocardia > Pseudonocardia halophobica. The sequence continues at coordinate 459,813 of NZ_BSFQ01000001.1, forward strand.
GCCAGCGGGAGCGCAGCGACGTTGTAGCCGAAAGCCCACACCAGGTTCCAGCGGATGGTGCGGTGGGTGCGGCGGGCGAGCTCGATGGCATCCGCCACGACGAGCAGGTCGTCCCGGCCGAGTACGACGTCGGCGGCTTCGATGGCGGCGTCGGTCCCTCGGCCGATGGCGATTCCGAGGTCTGCGGTGGCTAGCGCGGCGGCGTCGTTGATGCCGTCGCCCACGACGGCGACGGTTCGCCCGTCCGCCTGCAGCCGGCGCACGTGAGCGACCTTGTCCTCCGGCAACGCCTCGGCGACCACGACATCGGCATCGAGGCCGACGGTCTCGGCGACCACTGCCGCCGTACGGGCGTTGTCGCCGGTCAGCATGACGGGCTCGAGTCCAAGTCGGCGCAGCGCGGCCACGGCGGCCCCAGCGCTGGTCCGGACCTTGTCGGTTACGGCGAGCGCGCCGCGCACCTGCCCGTCCCAGGACACGAGGACGACGGTCGCGCCCTCGTCTTCGAGTCGGGTCCGAAGGGCGTCGAGGTCGACCTGGGTGGGGACCCCGTGCTCGTGCAGCAACCGCGCTCGGCCGAGCAGTACCTGTCGGTGCTCCACCAGGCCGGATGCCCCCAATCCCGGAAGGGCTTCGAACTCGGTCACGGGCGGCAGCGACGTCTCGGGGGACGCGTCGCGGGCCGCCTCGACGATTGCGGTCGCGATGGGGTGCTCGGACGCGTGCTCCACGGCTCCGGCGAAGCGCAGCAGTTCCTCCGGGGCGACGCCCGGAGCCGGATGGACCCCGGCCACGTGCATGCGGCCCTCGGTGAGCGTGCCGGTCTTGTCGAACACGATGGTGTCCACGGCCCGGGTGGACTCCAGCGCCTGCGGTCCCTTGAGGAAGACCCCGAGCTGCGCACCGCGCCCGGTGCCGACCAGGATCGCGGTCGGTGTGGCCAGTCCCAGGGCGCACGGGCAGGCCACGATCAGCACGGCGATCGCCGCTGTGACGGCCGCCGCCGCCGGCTGGTCGGCCAGTAACCATCCGGTCAGCGTCGCCGTCGCGAGCACGACGACGGTGGGTACGAAGACCGCCGAGACGCGGTCGGCCAGTCGCTGTACGGCGGCCTTGCCCTCCTGCGCCTGCTCGACCAGGCGGGCCATCCGGGCAAGCTGGGTGTCGGCGCCAACCCGGGCGGCCTGCACGGTGAGCAGGCCGCCTGCGTTGATCGTGCCACCGACGACGTCGTCCCCGGCCACGACCTCACGGGGTACCGCCTCGCCGGTGACCACGCTGGTGTCCACTGCAGAGCGCCCCTCCAGCACACGGCCGTCTGCGGCGATCTTCTCCCCGGGACGGACGAGGAAGACGTCGTCGACCACCAGGTCGGTGACCGGCAGTCGGACCGCGACGCCGTCGCGGAGGACCTCGACGTCTTTTGCCCCCCAGGCGAGGAGGGCGCGCATGGCGGAGCCCGCGCGGGCCTTGGCCTGCGCCTCGAAGAACCGCCCGGCCAACAGGAAGGTGATGACCACGGCGGCGACATCCAGGTAGAGCGCGTCCTGGGTGCGGGTTAGCGCGGCCCACCCGGCGCCCAGCCCGGGCTCGACCGGGCCGCCGCTGAGCATCACCCACAACGACCAGCCGGTGGCGGCCAAGACCCCGAGGGACACGAGGGTGTCCATCGAGGAGGTGCGGTGGCGCAGCCCGTTCCACGCCGCGCGGTGGAACGGCCAGGCGCACCAGCCGACCATGGGCGCGGCCAGTGCCAGGCACACCCACTCCCAGCCCGGGAAGCGCAGCTCCGGGAACAGGGACAGGGCGAGTGACAAATCGGCCAGCGGCACGGCGAGGACAGCGGCGACCACGAGCCGCCGGCGCAGATCACGGACGCGGTCCGTCGGCTCGCCATCCGCGGCGCGGATGTCGTCGATGCGCCGCGCGGTGTAGCCGGCCCGCTCGACCTGCTCGAGCAACGAGCGCGGGTCGACGGCGTCCGTGCACTCGACACGCGCCCGCTCGGTGGCGTAGTTGACCGAGGCACGAACCCCCTCGAGCTTGTTGAGCTTGCGCTCGACACGGTTCGCGCACGCCGCGCAGGTCATCCCGCCGACTTGGATGTCGTAGCGGCGTGTGCCCACGACGGGTGCAACCTCGGGCTCGCCCGCGGGTGCCGCTGTCCCTGGCATCGTCCTCGCCTCTTCGCCTCGAAACGTGCACCGGTCGGCTTGTTCTACCAACCGTAGAATACGGTTGGTCAAGGCCTGTCCGGTGGGCCGGGAGGGGATTCGGTCGCGGGCTCCGCGAGGAGCCGGTCGACGACGGGGCGGAGCTCGCTGATGCGTACCGCGCCGAGGAAGACCGCTGCGACCCGATGGCGACGGTCGAGCACGATCGTCGAGGGCACGACGTTGGGCGGGAAGCCTCCGAGGGCCACGAGCGAGCGTCCCGCCGGGTCGAAGATCGACGGGTACGCCACCGCCCGGGCGCGCAGGAAGTCCTGCGCGGCCTGGCGGTCGTCGCGGACGTCGATGCCCAGCACGACCGCGCCACGCTCTCGTGTCTGCGCGTACGTCTGCTGCAGGTCCGGGATCTCCTCGCGGCACGGCCCGCACCAGGAACCCCAGATGTTGAGCACGACGATCTGCCCGGAGAAGTCGTCCACGCCGATTCGTCGGTCCGGGTTCATCAGGTCCTCGCCCGAGAGTCCCGTCACCCGGCCGCGCGTCTGCGGTGGGTCGTAGGTCAACCGGGTCTCGCCGCCCGGCGCGACGAACGTGAACTCCCGGACCTGGCTGGGTGCGCTCCCATCGGGGGAGCGGAACGAGCAGCCTGCGAGCAGGGCGCAGGCGGCCAGAAGGAGAACGACCTTTCTCCTCATCCGGCGATCCCGATGGTCGACCAGTACGGCCAAAACCGCGCCGCGATGAGGGCGACGAGCGCCGTGAACCAGCAGGCGAGGGGGACGGAGTGGTATCGGGTCACAGCGGCGAGCCGACGGTCGGCCGGCTTGAGGCGGTGCAGGTTGCGCAGGGTGACGTACCAGAAGATCGGCACGGTCACGGCCCACACGACCATGCAGTACGGGCACAGGGCCCCGATGCGGTAGAGGCTCTGCCCGATCAGCCAGTGGACGAACACTGCCCCGGACGTGGCCCCGCCCTGCAGGCCGAGCCAGTACCAGCCCCGCAGTCGCCCGCCGGCGAGTAGCGCCGCGCCTGTCGCGGTGACGACGGCGAACCCGACGATCCCGAGGAGCGGGTTGGGGAACCCGAACACCGCGGCCTGCGGTGTGCTCATCACCGAACCGCAGCTCAGCACGGGGTTGATGCTGCAGGTCGGCGTGTAGTCGGGGTCCTGGGCGAGCGCGAAGCGTTCGACGGTCAGCACGAACGACGCCGTGAGCCCGATGAGACCGCCGACGAACAGTAGCCACGGCAACACCCGCGGCAGTGGAGCGGACGACGTCTGCTCGCTGCTGGTGGACGGGCCACGGGCTACGACGGTGATCATGGGTTCAGGGCGGCGTCCAGGGCCGCGGTGAGGTCGCTGACGGTCTTCGGCTGGAGCCGCTGACCGTTGAGGAAGAAGGTCGGCGTGGCCTGGACGCCCAGGGCCTTGCCGTCGGCGACGTCGGCGCGGATCCGCTCGAGTGTCTGTGGGTCGGCGTAGACCCGGTCGTACTCGGTGAGATCGAGTCCGAGGTCGGCGGCGTAGCCGCGGAAGCGGTCGTCCATGGGGATCTGCTGTTCGCCCCACTCGGCCTGGGTGTCGTACATGCGCTGGTACATCTGCTCGAATCGGCCCTGCTGCGCGGCGGCCTCGACCGCTCGCGCGGCCCGCTCGGCGTTGAAGTGGCTCGGGATCGGGAAGTAGCGCACCACGAAGCTGACCCGGTCGCCGTACTGGTCTCGCAGCTGCTCGATCACCGGGTAGACCGAGCGGCAGGCCTCGCACTCGAAGTCGAGGAACTCGACGAAGGTGACCGTGCCGTCGGGCACGTCGGAGAGTCGGTGGCTGTCCGGGCGAGCGGCTGTGGCGGCGGTCGTCGCGGGTTGTTCCGCGGGCTGCGAGGAACCTTTGCCCAAGAAGCCCTCGGGCGCGAGGACCCAGGTCAGTATCGCCAGCAGGACGACGACGAGGATGCCGCCGGAGATCTTCGCGTTGCGCGTCACTTGACCTGCACCTCGTCCCCGACCTGCAGGTCGGCGAAGAACGCCTTGGCGTCCTCCAGGGACAGCTTCACGCAGCCGCCCGAGGGGGTGGTCTGGCCGCCCTGGTGGAAGGCGATCCCTCCCGGTGCGAAGAACACCGAGTAGGGCATCGGGGTGTTGTATTCCCGGCTCGTGTATTGCTCGGCCTTCCACTCGACCTTGAAGGTGCCGGTCGGGGTCGGGGTCTTCTCGTCGCCGTCGACGAACTTCACGGTGCGGGTCACCGCCCCGTCACGGATCAACCAGGCGTTGTGCGTGGCGAGGTCGACGCAGGCGCGCGCGGTGGTCGTGCACGGGGTGCCGGCGGCGATGTTGGCCGGCGTCGGGCCCGTCGGGGCGACATAGGGCGTCGGTCGGGTTGGCACGTTCGCAAGGGCGGCGCCCGCCGCGAGGGCGAGCGCGGCCGCGGAGGCGGCGACGACGGCCACGGTGGCCCGGAGTGGGCGGACCGAGCGGAAGGCGCTACGGCCGGACGGACGGGGGAGCTCGCGCTGCCAGCGGTGCTGGGCCATGGACACTTCTTCCTGGGCCAGGATCAACGAGGATCCGAGGGGTCGTCAGCTGCCGCGGCGGTTCCGGGCAGCTCGGCACACGACGCCGGTCGTTGGCGAACTTCTCCCGGCTACGAGGGGAGAGACGGCCGGGACCGGTGGGTCGGATCAGCGCCGACTGACGCAGAGCTCCGTGCACAAGGCGGTCCCGCTGGCGGCCCCTGGCGCCATGGGAACGGCGGAGGAGGCGCAGGAGCGGGGGGACCGCGGATCAGACCAGAACGGGTTGGCGGTCGCGGGCATCACCGCGTCCATGCCGCCGATCACGCGTGGCGGAGGCGTCGCAGAGTCCTCGTGCAGCGGCGTGCCGCCATCCGGGCAGGACGACCGGTCCTCCGGACGCCGCTCGTCCGCGACGCCCGGCTGGCCGATCGCCAGCCTCGAGGTCTCGCCCAATGTCGCAGAGGCGTCCGACGACTCGGCGTACTCGGTGGGCACTCCCGTGGCTGCCGCCGTGGACGACACTGCCAGGACTGGCGCCAGGACCTCGTCCGACCTGTGATTCTCCGAAGCACAGTGCGCGACGAGCGCGATGAGCATCAGGGCCAGGGTGAGGACAGTATGCCGCCAGCGGCCGACCACCGTCCTCACCTACCTCCACCTCTCCGACGCGCCGCGGGGCGTGCCGCGCACCCCCAGCAGCTGCTCCTGCAGGCTACTCATCGCGGCCGAAACGCCCCGAACTGCCCGATCGGCACAGACTCGGCAGAAGGCAGCACCTCTCGACGTAACGATCGAACGCCGCGTAGGAGACGGGCTTGATGCGCTGACTGCTCGTGGTCCGACGTTGACCGGCAACGCTGAGCGTCACATCTCGAAGCATCGGCTATCGAGAACTATTAGCCGCGTCTACAGTCGCGGGCTATGGATGATGCCGGGGGCGGCGACCTGCCGACGGAGTCGCTGGACGCGTCGAGGGGGCCCAGTTCCCGGCGCGCGTCCGGATCGAGCACCGACGACGGCCGGACAAGCTCTGGTGCATCGGGAATGCCAGCGGCCGACGGCGCAGCGACGGGATCCTTGTCCCTGCCCCGGACCGGGAGACTGCGCGCCGGTGTACTGGTCGCGGGTCCGGCCTTTGTCGCCGCCATTGCGTACATCGATCCGGGCAACTTCGCGACGAACTTCGCCGCCGGATCGCAGTACGGCTACCTGCTGCTGTGGGTGATCTTCGCCGCGAACCTGCTGGCCATGCTCATCCAGTCGCTGTCGGCGAAGCTGGGTCTGGCCAGTGGGCGCAATCTCGCGGAGCACTGCCGGGCGCAGTTCCCCCGCCCTGTGAGTTGGGGAATGTGGGTCCAGGCCGAGATCGTCGCCGTGGCGACGGACCTGGCGGAGGTGCTGGGCGGGGCGATTGCGCTGCAACTGCTCTTCGGCGTCCCGCTGTTCACCGGTGGCGTGATCACGGGCATCGTGGCTTTCGGGTTGCTCGCGCTGCAGACCCGCGGCCACCGGCCCTTCGAACGCGCCGTGATCGGGCTGTTCCTGGTGGTGCTCACTGGGCTGTTCGCCACGTTGTGGCAGGTGGATGTGTCGGCCGGGGGTGCGGCGGAGGGTCTCGTGCCAGGCTTCGAAGGAACCGACAGCGTCCTGCTCGCCACGGGCATTCTTGGGGCGACGGTGATGCCGCACGTGATCTACCTGCACTCGGCGTTGACCCAGCGACGGCTGAGGGCGGCGGGCCCGCGGGAGCAGGCGTTCATCATCCGGGCCACCCGGGTCGACGTCCTGCTCGGAATGGGCACGGCTGGGGTGGTCAACGCGTCGATGTTGCTCGTGGCCGCGGCTGTTTTCGCCGGCTCCGCCCTGTCGGGCACCGACACGCTCGACGGGGTGTTTGAGGGCCTCGGTACAGCAGTCGGCCCGTGGGCCGCCCTGGGGTTCGCGATCGCGCTGCTGGCATCGGGATTCGCGTCGTCCGGCGTCGGCACCTACGCAGGTCAGGTGGTGATGCAGGGCTTCATCCACCGACGCATCCCCCTGCTCCTCCGACGGGCGCTGACCTTGGCGCCGGCCCTCGTGGTCCTCGCCGTCGGGGTCGAGCCGACCCAGGCGCTGGTGTGGTCCCAGGTCGTGCTCTCCTTCGGCATTCCGTTCGCGCTGGTGCCGCTCGTGATGTTCACCCGTCGACGGGACATTATGGGACCCCTGGTCAACCACCGCGTCACCACGGCGGCGGCGGTTCTGACCGCCACGCTGATCATCGGGCTCAACGTGTTTCTGCTCGGCGAACTTCTGGTTCCCGGCTGATGATCGACGCACTGTTCACCACTGCCGCTCGCAACTGGCGGCAGAGCGGTCGTCCTCGATCTGCACGGTGACGTGGTCGAGGCCGTAGCCGCGGTGCAGCACGTCGCGGCTGCTGGCGAGAACGGCCTCCCGCTCGCCCGGTGCGGCCCGCAGGTGGACTGAGCCGACCTCCATCCCGCTGGTCAGCGTCCACACGTGCACGTCGTGGATGTCCCGCGCCCCCGGCACGGCTGCGAGATCACCCTGCAGGGCGGAGACATCGATATGAGCCGGCGCGACCTGTAGCAGGATGCGCAACGCGTCGCGGCCGAGCTTCCAGGTCCTCGGCAGCACGAACAGCCCGATGGCGACCGCGACCACGGGGTCGGCATACCGCCACCCGAACGCCACCGTCACAGCACCGGCGACCAGGACCCCGACGGAGCCCAACGTGTCCGCCAGCACCTCGAGATAGGCGGCACGCACGTTCAAGCTCTCCTTGGCGCCCTGTCGCAGTAGCAGGAACACGACCAGATTGGCGCCCAGGCCGAACAGCGAGGCCGCCAGCATGACCGTGCCCGGGACCTCCGGGGGTTCCTCGAGCCGGTCGAACGCCTCGACAAGGATCCAGCCGGCCACCCCGAACAGCAGCACTGCATTGGCCAGCGCCGCGAGCACTTCCGCCCGGTACACCCCGAACGTCCGCTGCGGTGACCGCCGCGAGGTGGCCTCTCGCCGGGCAGCCAGGATCGCGGCCAGCGCCATCGACATCCCGAGCACGTCGGTCAGCACGTGGCCGGCATCCGACAGCAGGGCGAGTGATCCGCTCGCGAGACCGGCTGCCACTTCGACGGTCAACGCGACGACGAGAACGCCGAGTCCGACCCCGAGCCGGCGCACGTAACGTCCCGAGTTGCTCTGCGGCTGCACTCCGTGACCATGTCCCGCTCCCATGCGGACAACATATAAACACATTCGCATACATGCAAGTAGTTGGCGGGGTCTGGGGCGAGTGGCGGTGATGTGCTCGGGAGGTGGACGCGGTGATGAACTCTGGCTGAGCCACCCGATACGAAGGCAGTAGGCCAGCACCACGCCGCAGTTGGCAAAGAAGGCGAGGCCGAGCGCCGCACTCACCGGCGACACCTCGGCCGAGTGCCTCCAGTGACGGCGACGCGGCGACCGCCTGCCGGCGCGCGGACGGCGGTCACAGCGGAACGAATGCGCCGACGCCGGCGTCGTAGGTGGTCACGGAGCCCTCGGTGAGGTCGTAGTACCAGCCGTGGAGCTCGACCCGGCCAGTGGCGAGGCCGTCGGCGATCGCCGGGTGGGTGCGCAGCGCACCGAGTTGGTGGAGAACGTGCCCGTAGCCCGCGCGGTGACGTCCGGCGCCGCGGACGGTGGTGCGCGGTCCGACGAAGCGGACGCCGTCTGGGCCGTAGTCGCTCTGCAGTGGCAGCGGTGCACGGTCGATCGTCGCGGCCAGGGCATCTTCCGGGACGCCGTCGGCCACCTGGCCGGCGAGCCAGTCCGCCGTCGCGGGAAGCTCGGGCAGGACTTTCCCGGCGAGGGCGTCGCAGTCGGAGTGTCCGCACACGATCACGTGTCGTACGCCGAGGTGGCGGATGGCGTACTCGACGGTGGCGGCCTCCGCTGAAGGGCAGGTGGCGTCGAAGGTGGGGATGCGGCAGCCGATCGACCGCAACTCGCAGAGTTCGCCAGGGGTGGTCGCGGTGATCGCGCCGGGGACGATGCGCGAGTCCGAGCAGGTGATGAACAGGGCGACGGGGCGCACGGACCGCGCCGCGGCATCGACGGGCATCGCCAGCAGACGCGACCGCCGCCGGACCGCACTGCGGAGATCGTCGAAACGTGTGCTCATCGGGACCACCCCACCGGTCGGGTCGCCGAAGGGGAGTCGTCGAGAGCGACGTCACCGGCGGAGGGGGCGGCCAGGCGGACCCGGGCCGGGAGGGTCAGGGCGAGCACCGTGCAGCGACCTAGCACCAGGTCCGCGGCGGTGGCGGCGACGCCCCACAGGCCAGCCCACGTGGAGAACCCGATGTCCTCGCGCAGCAGAGCCACCCCGCCCAGGGTCACGTAGACACCGAGCCCGGTCGCCGCACGTGTCGATACGACCCTCTGCAGGAGCCGGTTCCTTTCGCCGGGGAGGAAGACCGTGGCGGCCGCGACGAGGCCGGGCAGCACCGCCGCGCCGACCGCGGCGAGCCAGGCCGGCGGAGGGATCGTCGCGACCAGGCCGGCGTGTACCGCGACGGTCGACACCGCGACTAGCGCGATACCGCTGGTCCAGTACCTGCTGTCGAGGTCGCCACGGCGCAGAGCGGACGCGATTCGTCCGATTGCTGGGCCGCCGTGGGCAGGGGTGGTCGAACGGCCGGTGAGTGTGCGGGTGCTCATGTGCGCTCCATGCGAAGGTCGGATCGTGGGTCGACGTGCAGCACTGCGCCCGCGCCGGCGAGACCCCTGAGTGCCGGCATGCACGTGTGTCAGGCCGACGATGACCCGGCTGTGAGCTGAGACTCAGCAAGAGCCGGTCCTGGCGCAGGTGGCAGATGCGAGCGGTCGCCGCGGCGAAGGCGCCGCAAGCGATCAGGTCCGACTCACACAAAGAAGAGTGCAGCGCTGGGCGCCGCCGGTGTCGATAGCGCAGTGGCTGGTCGTCCTCGTCGCGGCGGGCAGAGCTTGGGCGTAGGCCTGCCCATCGATCAGCGCGTCGGGCAGAACACCGAGGAGGCGGTCGTCGCTCACCGACCGTGAAGCGTCGGGCGCTGCGGCCTCGTGCAGCGGAGCATGCGGACGCGGACACTCCGGCAGTTGACCGTCGCCGGCCGCCGTGCCGATCTCGATCGCCCCAAGCTCCACGAGTGGTGCGGCCGGGGTTGCGGTCGCGGCGCCAGACACCGCCTCCGTGGTCGCGGAAGCCTCAATCCCGCGGGCCGGATCCTCGGCGAGAACGTGGGCGGTGAGACCAGTGACCAGCAGGAACAAGAGGATCAGGCGTCGAACGACCGCCTGTCTCATCCTGTCCACCCCCGCTCGTCGAGCCGCGAAGCCCGGTCGGCCCGGGTAGGCCCGGCGCGGTATGCGAGCCAGGCTACCCAGGCTGTGACGCCCGCGGCTCACTGGTCTCTGCCCGCCTGATCCGAAGCCACTCGCTTGAGCGGGCGATCGCAGGCGTCCCCGTCCGCCGGGAGCTGCCGTTGACAGAGCGTGAACGACCGGTGGTCGTCCGATCCCGACCGCGGAGGAGCCGGGCCCATGTTTCGTGCGGTATGTCGGATCTCGACGGCCGCCGTGCTCCCCGGGGCGGTCGCCGCCGGCCGCTCGTGGCCCTCCCCCGAAAGGACGTCTCGTGCATCGATCGTCGACTCGCCGAATCGACGACCCTCCCGGTCGTCGACGGCGGCAAGGCGGCTGAGGTTCGTGGGACGCCATCGGCGCAGCAGCGGCGTCGGGCGTCACCTAGCCTCAGTCACGACCGGCGCGGTCGCAGTGGCCGTGCCCTCGATCATGCCGGTCGTGCCCACCGCGGCCATTCCGGACCCGAACCCCTGGTCGCCGGTCGCGATGACGGTCGCATCCGAGCGGCACGAGCCGACTCCCCAGACCTCGGCGGTCCCGCGCGTCGAGAATCCTGCGGTGGCCATGCGCGCCGAGTCCCACGACCCGGACGACGTGCGATCACTCGACAAGGCCGCGCGCCTCGCCGACGAGATCGCGAGCCTTGCCGCCGCACGGGCGCGGGCCACGGCAGCCGGGGCCACCGCCCCCTCCGTCGGCCGCGACGGTCGGGTCTACGTGTCACCGACCGTCGGTCGGCTGACCTCGGGCGCCGGCCCGCGGTGGGGCGCGACCCACTACGGTCTGGACATCGCCAACCAAATCGGCACCCCCATCTTCGCCGTCGCCGACGGCACGGTCGTCGAGGCCGGCCCTGCGTCCGGGTTCGGGCTGTGGGTGCGAGTCCGGCACTCGGACGGCACGATCAGCGTCTACGGCCACATCGACCGCAGCCTGGTCCGCGCCGGTCAGCAGGTGCGCGCCGGTGACCGCATCGCGCTAATGGGCAACCGGGGCCAGTCGACAGGGCCACACCTCCACCTGGAGATCTGGTCTCCCTCGGGGGCGAAGGTTGACCCGCAGGCCTGGCTCTCCCGCCGCGGGGTCGCGGTCCGGTGATCCAGGTGACCGCCGGACGAGTGCCCCGGGCGTCGACAAGGAGGCGGTCCGGATTACCGTGCTCTGAGACGCCCTTTGCTCGGTGAACCAGTTCGCCGATCTCCGCTCGGCGCGTCGGCAGCGAGGAGGTGTGGCCCCATGTCGCAAGCGTCCGCTTCGCGACCGCGAGATCGGCGTGTGCTCGCGCTCGCCACCTCGCTCCTTCTCGTCGGCCTGAGTGTTGTGTGCGCCGCCGTGCTCGCCGTCTCCGGCTCGTTCGGCACCGCAACCGGGAGTGCAGCTCCTCCCGTTGCTCCCGGCGGTCACCACGTCGTGCACGACGTGCATTGCGAGTCCTTCACCGGGGCGGAGGCCGCCGCCGCGGTGCACCGCAGCCCAGCTGACCACCCGCCGTTCGCCGCAGGGCCCGGTGTGTCCGGCAACCTCCCCACGGACCGCACCCAAGCCGCTTCCGCCGGTTGCGCTGCGAACAACCGCTCCCCAGCAACCCCTGGACGAGAAGTCCTGCTCGCCGGCGGCGTGAACCGGAACTGATCCGGAATCGGCACCGCAGGTCGCCGTGAGCACCGCTCCGCGACCGAGCGATCCCTCACCGCTGATCTCCTGTCCTGCCTGGCGGAGCCCTGCACTTCGCCTCCCGACCCGGGCAGCCGTCATCGCTCGCCCGGGTTGGCGCGCCGCATCGAAACGAGCCTCATGCGCCCGACCCCGCTCATGACACCCACCCCGTTCTCGGGTCCCGCCCTGCTGACTCCACCGGCACCACCGGCACCACCGGCACCACCGGCACCACCTGCGCCGCCGGCGGTGCCCGCCACGCCGGCCTCGGCCCCGGCGTTAGACCCAACCGTGGACGTGTCGCCCTGGCCGATCCTCAGCGTGATCGCCGCGGTCATCGTGCTTTGTCTGCTGATCGCGTGGGCCCAGTCCACCGCGCCGGAGCGTCGTTTTCGCCGTGCAGCGCCGGAACCGACCCAAGCCGCCGAGTCCGAGGAGCGGAGCCAGGACAACGAGGACAGCAGACCTTCCGCCGGACCAGCCGCCGCGGAACCCACGGCGGTCTCCGACCCCGGTGACGGTTCGGCCGCCGGGACGGACACCGCGACGGCACCCACAGAGGCGGGAACGGAGGGGGCGCCAGAGGGCGCTCGGCTCGATGAGGAGCCAGGGAGCCCTTCCCGATGATCGTGCTTCCGCAGATCTCTCCGACGCCGCTGAGCGTCTTCTTCCCCCGCCCCGACAGCATCCCGCCGCCGTTGACAGTGGCACGGGTGTTCGGTAGCTGGACCGTCGATCCTTGGGTACTCGTCCCGCTCCTGGCGGCGGGAGTGGCCTACGTCGCCGGCGTCCGGGCTCTGAAGCGCAAGGGTATCGAGTGGCGTCGGGGGCGCACCGTGCTCTGGTTCGTCGGGCTGGGCACCATCGCGCTGTCCACCGGTTCGGTCGTGGGCGTCTACGACAACGCGTTGTTCAGCATGAGCGCGGTGCAGCACATGATGCTGCAGATGATCGCGCCGGCCCCGCTCGGTCTCGCCGCTCCCGTCACCCTGGCCCTGCGCGCGATGTCCGGCCGCCCGCGCAAGATCCTCCTCGGGGTCGTGCACAGCCGTTACGTCCGGGTCGTGAGCCACCCGCTGGTGGCGTACCTCTTCTTCGTGATCAGCCCGTTCGTGCTGATCTACAGCCCGCTCTTCCAGCTCAGCATCACCAACGACTGGGTGCACGAGCTCGTCCACCTGCACTTCGTGCTCGTCGGCGCCTTGTTGTACTGGCCCCTTCTGGGCGTTGATCCGTTGCCGAACCCGATGCCGTGGGTGATGCGGCTGCTCCTGGTCATCGGGCTCGGGCCGGCCCACATCGTTCTCGGTATTCCGATCATGCTGCGGGACAGTTTGATCGCATCGGACTACTTCACCCGGGTCGCCGCTGCATGGGGAACCGACGCGCTGGCCGATCAGAAGGTCGGCGGCGGGCTGCTGTGGATCTTCGGAGACGTCGTCGTGTTGTTCCTGCTCGCCGGGATGTTCGTGCAGTGGAACCGCAGCGAGAAGCGCGAGCAGCGCCGCGTCGACCGGCACCTCGATCGCCGCTACGGCGCTGCCGCCACAACGACGCCGTGGTGGCTGACCGACGACCCGCGAGCCCCGCGCAGCATGCCGAACTTCGTCGAGGACACCACCCCCGGCCCGCCAACCGCCGACACGACGGTCGCCGACTCCGGAGCGTCCGGGCCTGCGGCGGGCGAAGCCGCGCGACCGCAGAGCTCACCCGCAGCTCCCGCGTCCTCCGAGCTCCTCGACCAGTCCCTGACTTCAAGTACGCCGTCGATCTCACCCGAGGAGCACCACTCATGAACGCGTCGCGGAAGGAAGCGGGTCGCCGCCGCCTGATGCCGAATCCCACACTTCGTACGCTTGCGGCGATAGCCACAGCGTGCCTGCTCAGCCTGATGGCCATGATCGTCGGGGCCACACCCGCCTTGGCCCATGAGGAGCTCGTGGGCGCCAACCCCGCAGACGGCGCCACTCTCGCGCAACCCCCGGCAAGCATCCAGCTCGAGTTCAGCGCCGAACTCGACCCGGCCTTCGTCGCGACCACCGTCACGGGGCAGGACGGCGGCCGTTGGGACGCCGGCCCGCCACAGGTCGACGGGCGCGTCGTCACTGTTCCGGCGCAGACGGCCGTACCGGCCGGCAGCTACACCGTCGGCTACCGGGTGACCTCCAACGACGGTCACCCCATCTCGGGCGGCGTCACCTACCGCGTCACCACCGACAACTCGCCCACCTCGACCGCGGCCACCCCCGCGGCACCCACCTCTGCACCAGCATCAGATGTGCCGCCCTCGTCGGCCGAACCGGAGGCGAGCGGTGCGGCCGCCATGCCGATCTGGCCTTGGCTCATCGCCGCCCTGGCTGTTGTCGCGATCGTCGCCACCGTCGTCATTCGCAGGCTGGGCCGCTGAGTCTCGTCTCTCCGCTGCCCGCGGCGGCTCGTGACCACAGTTCACCACGAGAGTGGCTCAGCGGGTTCCGCGACTACGACGACACCGCCGTCGCGCTGCTGCGGGTGGTGAAGTCGGCGCAGCGGCTCGGGTTCACCCTCGACGAGGTCGCCGAGCTCCTCGACACCGGCCGTCGTCGTCATCCCACACCGGGGACCTGCAGGCCCGAGCCCGGGAGAAGCTGGCCGAGGTGCAGGACCGCATCAACGACCTCCTGCTGATCCGGGACGGGCTGCAGCAGGTCATCGATGCCCGCTGCGACAGCCTTACCCACTGCACTTGCCAGGACTGCCCGCTACCCTTCGTCGAACTTTCCGAGTTGACGCGCACCGCCACGGGCACGACCGCGGGCTTCGTCGGGGGCTCGCGGTGAGCGTGGATGGCGGGACGGACCCGGGGCCGCCGAGGCGGAGCAAGGTCCTCGCCGGCATTGCCGCCCTGGCTTGCGCGGGTTGTTGCGCGGTGCCGTTGCTGGTGCCTTTCGGGCTGCTCACCATGGGAGGGGTGGCTGCGGCGACGACCGGCCGGTCGTCGCCGCCGGGATGCTGTTCGCCCTCGCTGCTGGTCTCTGGCTGATGCACCTCCGCAGGCGCGGTGTCCGCTGCGGCCCGGCCCTGAGCTGCGGGGGAGGCGCCTGCTCGTGCTCGACGCCAGCGGCACGTCCTCGCGGTGGCGAGGGGGAGCGGACTCGACGGGCGGCGCTGCCTGAGGAAACGTCGATGAGCGCCACTCGTGTGCGACAAGGAAGCAGGAGCTGTTGAGCGACACCGGGGGTTTCACCGCCGACAGCGTTCCGGACCCCAGTGTGGTGGCGTGGACGGAACGCCACCAGGTACCGATCTACCTCGGCGCCATCGCGGCCGGCCTCCTCGTCGGGCTCGCCGCCCGCGGCGCTGGCCCCGGCCTGGAAGTCGCGATCAACCCCGTCCTCGGCCTCCTGCTCTACGTGACCTTCCTCCAGGTCCCGGCCCGCGATCTGCTGCGATCCCTCCGCGCGCTGCTCGGCACCGGAGTCGCACGGCTTTCCGCCTCGGACCGCCCGACGGACGCGCAATCGTGTTCACCGGCGCGACCCGACCCGCAACTCCCTTGTCGTGCCCAGCTGCGCTCGCACTGCCGGACGCCTTCTCGGTCGCCTCGATCGTGATCGTCACGCAGACCCTGGTCGAAATCATCGGCATGGTCGTCTACGTGCGGCTCGTCCCACGCCTGCTCCCGGCGCACGACTGAACCCCGGCTGCCGTTAACCGGTGCATCCTGCTGTAGCGGCAACAATCACCGCACACACCCCGCCGCGAGCTCACCTCCGGCGCGGCTACGACTGAGCTTGCGAGCGCGCCGGAGGAGGCTGGAGCCGACCGAGCCCCGGCACGAAGCGACCCACCCTGGCCGCATACGCGCGGTAGGCCGCGCCGTGCGTGGCGAGGAGATATGGCTCCTCGACCTGTCGGACCTGGAGCTGTACCGCGATCATCATCGCGACTGCCGCGACCAGCCCCGGCCAGGCCGGCGCGATCGCCCACAGACCCCACAGCGCCGCAACCATCCCGGTGAAGATTGGATTGCGGGCCTGTGCGAACACCCCCGAGGTCACCAGCTCGGTGCGCTCGCTCGCCTCCACCCCGATCCGCCATGAGGCGCCCATGTGCGTCTGCGACACCACCACCAGGGCGAAGCCGGCCATCGCCACCGCAATCCCGGCCCCGTTCAGGAGCGGGTGTTCCACGGTCGGCGCCACCAGGCCGATCAGTACTGTCAACGGGGAGGCCAGACCGCCTACCAGGGCCACGCCGAAGAGCAGCTGACTCCACCACGCGGCTTCTCCGGGGCGCGCCTGCGGTCGGCGGAGACCGCTGTCGCCCGTGGCCCGGCGATGGACCACTGTCCGCAGCCCGAACGCCACGACCACGCCAACCCCGTACAGCGCCAACGACAGCCCTGCCATCGCCACCTCGATCACCCCAGTCTGTCCGGACGTGCCGGACAAACATATAGTCGCATGCGCATCTATGCAATAGATGTGGAACTCTGGTCCTGGCTCAAGTGGGAAGCTGAGGGCGCACTACCCCCGTGCGGTCACGCGCAGGGCCAGATTCGCTCAGGCAGGATCGCCACCGGCTGTGCCGCCGCTTCCACCCAGCCGGGCACACTGACCGTCAGCGGCATCCGTCGTTCGAGCAGCCGCGGCGGGCGCCCCACCTCTCGATGAGGGGGTGTGGACGTGCCGTCCGGCGCGTCGATCAGGACGACTATCGGCCCACCTGCTCCTGGCAAGCGTCCACGACCTGCTCCTGGCCGCGGTCTCAGGTCGTTGAATCACGCCTCGACGCCGGCGAGCTCGAGGTGGATGCTGCAGCCGACCGAGTCCCGCGTCCGGATCTCCTCCGGCCTGAGTACGGCGTACGCCGCCGGGCGCTTTGTCTCGCTATCGCTTCCCGCCAAGGCGCGGGGTAGTAGGTCGCGACAGCCGATCAAGTCGACGGTCGGGGTTGGTTCGAGGCGGTGTGAACCGGGCCGTGCGCGTCTGCGCAGTGTTCGGCGTCGCGGCTGTGATCGGCGTGGTGATCAACCTGCAGCGTGGTGTGCTCAAGGTGGTGCCGCTTGCGCAGGACCTGTTCGACGGCACTCTGGACCTCATGGCAGTCCGCTGTCGTGTCGACTAAGACGTGTGCCGACAGTGCGGGCTGACCAGAGGTGATCTCCCAGACGTGTAGGTCGTGGACCTCTGACACGCCGGGGACGGCGGCCAGTTCTGCGCCCAGGGCGTCGGGATCCATGCCTCGTGGAGCGGCCTCGAGGAAGATGCGGCCGGCCTCACGTACCAGGCCCCAGCCCGCCTTGGCCATGAGGGCCGCCACGACCAGCGCGGCGATGGCGTCGGCGCGTTCGAAGCCAGTCAGGATCACGACCAGGCCGGCCACGGCGGTGGCGATGAATGCGAACAGGTCGTTGAGGATGTGCTGGAAGGCGCCCTCGACGTTGAGGCTGGTCCGGTTCGCTCGGCTGATACACCAGCTCGCAGCGATGTTCACCACGATCCCCACCAAGGCGGTCACCAGTACCAGGGCGCCCGCGACCGCGGGCGGGGAGATCAACCGGTCGATGCCTTCGTAGATGAACCAGACCGACAGCAGCAACAGGGTGATCCCGTTGGCCTGGGCGGAGAGGATCTCGGCGCGGCGTAAACCGTATGTGTAGCGGCCGCGTGCCGGTCGCTGAGCGAGCCGAATGGCGACCAGGGCGAGGACGAGCGAGGCCGCGTCGGTGAGCATGTGCGCCGAGTCCGAGATCAACGCCAAGGACCCGGCGATCAGGCCGACGACGAACTCGCCCACCATGAACACCACGATCAGCCCCAGGGCGATGCTCAACCACCGCCGATCCGCCTCCGCGGACACCCCGTGCCCGTGCCCGTGGCCGTGGCCGTCAGTGCCTGTGCTCATAGGTAGCAATCTATAGTCACATGCGCATACGTGCCAGCGCGGTGAGTCGCCGCACAACCGCATGGTGCAAACGTTGACCCGACGGTCAGACCTGCCAGGCCACGGGAGAACGCCTCAGCCCTGGCCGAGTACCTGTCACCGATGTCGACAAGGCTGCCACCTACCCGTCCCCAGATTTTGCCGTTATCTAACCGACCTCGCTGGTCAGATGCGGCGCAGGTCCGTGATGCTGTGGAAGTGTCTGGAAAGTACTTTATTGCTCCTTCTGTCGCCTCCCCGAGCATCGGGCCCCTGGGTTGCCCCAGGCCCGCGGTGCCTCAGCGCTCAGCATGAGTTGAGGTCGTCGCTATGGTTGATCGGACCGATGAGGACGACGCAGGACATCCCCGCATCCTGCTCGTCGAGGACGATCCAGGCCTGGGGGAGAGCCTCGTCGAGAGCCTGTCCCAGCAGGGCCATCAAGTCTCCTGGGTCCGTACTGGCGGCGAAGCGCTCGAGACCGACGTGCAGACCGACCTGGTCCTGCTCGACCTCGGCCTCCCGGACATGGACGGGATCAGGGTCTGTCGGATACTGCGCGCTCGGTCAACTAAGGCCGTCGTCGTGATCCTGACCGCCCGCGGCGCCGAGATGGACGTCGTCGTCGGTCTCGACGCCGGCGCGGACGACTACCTGATCAAGCCCGTGCACCGCGAGGAGCTGCTTGCGCGCGTACGTGCTCACTTGAGACGGGCTGGGCCGAGTGACGAGTCACTGCGACTCGGTGATCTCGAGCTGGATCTGCAGCTGCGACGCGTCCTTGTGAGGGGGCACGAGCTCCACACGCGGCCCAAGGAATTCGACCTGTTGGAGCGGTTCACACGTGAGCCCGGGAAAGCGCTGAGCCGACAGACGCTGATGGCCGATGTGTGGAACGACCCGTGGGGCGGGTCCAGCAAGACGCTTGATGTTCACGTTGCGTCGCTGCGGAAGCTGCTGTCGACACCGCCGAACGTGACGCGGCTACCACGCATCCGGACGCTGCGCGGGCACGGCTATCGACTCGAACCCCCGAAGCCTTAACTGTGCACACCTCCTCCAGCGTGTCAGGGGGTTTGCCGAGGTCATAGGCGCATCGCCCGGCCCGTCCAGGCCCCTGCTCACGGAAGAGCCTTCGCTTGCGGGCGCTCCCACGCTGCTCGCCGGAGATCCGATGTTGGTCTATTCCTGCGCGGACGACGGGGGCGCGGCGAGGTCCCAGACCGCGCAGCCATCCCGCGCGATGCTTCGCTCCAGGCGGGCGTTGTCGGCCAGCCAGGCTGCCAGCGGTCCGCCCAGCGGGACGAGCTGCGGCTCGCCCACGACCAGGAAGCGGGCGCCGGCGTCGCGCAGGCGTGCGACCTCCTCGGGGGTGTGCCGGTCCGCGGGCAGGCTCCAGCCCGTGCGGTCGGCCAGGAAGAACACGACCGGCTCCTGGTAGTTGTTCGTGACCCCGTCCTCGACGGTGCTGCTGGTCGTGCTGACCAGGGCCAGGTCGGTCGGTGTGGAGACAGCGTCGAGGGCGATTGCGCAGGCGCCGAACACCCCGGCCCGGTCGCGCAGCGACTGGGCCAACACGTTGACGGCCTGCGCGCCCAGGAGGACGGCCACCGCCACGCCGACGGCGATGACGCGCGTGCGGGTCACTGCGATGCGGGCCTGGCTCAGGGCAGCCGCGATTCCGCTGCCGGTCGCGATCGCGGCGTAGGGGAGCGAGTAGACGTGGTACTGAATCCCCAGGTCGGTGCTGGTGTAGCGGCCTGCCGCGAAGTAGTACACGGCCAACGCGACCGCACCGGCTCCCAGCAGCGACAGCGCCAAGAAGCTCGATGACGGGGCGCCCGAGCGGCGGCGCCAGAGCCACACCGCGCCGAGCACCGCGAACGGGAGGCCGACTAGGCCGTAGATGAAGATCGTCTCGGTGCGGAGGTTGCCCAGGTAGAAGCCCGGGCTCAGCCACAGCGACAGGCTGCCCCACTTGCTGTCGCCGCCGGAGATCACACCAAAGGTGTTGCCGTAGGTGGCGTAGAGCCCCGCGGCATGGCGCAGCCACAGCGCCGGGGCCACGAGCGCCGCGACTCCAGCGACGTACAACGACGGGCGACGCAGCCGCTCCCGGGCCGCGAACACCACCCACAGCCCGACGACCAGCCCGACGTGCAGCGAGGTCGGTTTGACCAAGGCCGCCGCCGAGGTGGCCGCCGCGGCCCACCCGAGAAGGGCCGGTCGGTCCTCCTGCAGCCAGCGACAGAACCCGAGCAGCGCGAGCAGGTAGAACGCCAGCACCGTGGCCTCGGGCATGAACGCGGTACCCCAGCGCATGAACGCCGGAGACAGGAAGAACGCCGCCAGCGCCCACCGGGCCGCGGTCGCGGGTAGCAGCCGCCGCACCAAGCCCCAGAACGCGGCCGCCGCGACCAGCATGAACGCTAACGAGATCAGCCGGCCGAGCGCGACGTGCTCGCCGACGACGAGGTAGGTCACGGCGGTCAGCCACGGCATGAGTGGGAACTCGGTCTCCACGTAGCCGGGCCCGGCGCCGCCCCAGTTGATCTGCGGGAAGAAGATGTTCATCCCGTTCGCGGCGAAGTTGCGGGCGATCGTCGCGGTGTCGGACTGGCGCCAGATGTCGCCTGGATAAGCCGTCATCGGAGCGAGGGCCCGCATCACCGAGAGCGCGACGACGACCGCGCCGATGGCCACGACCCACCAGCTCAGGGGTACCAGGAGAGGGCGGACGTTAGGCGACTGCTCGAGTCTCGAGTCGAGTCGTTCAGTGGGCAGGTCGAGGTTCGACGTGCGTGATGGGACACGGTGCGGGGAGGACACAGCTCAGTCACCTTGCCAAGCCAGAAGGCGGAGACGACGAACGTCTCCGGAAGGGGCAACCACAGCGGCAACCACAGCGGCAACCCGGCGTATGCCGGGGGCGCTGAGGGCGCCGAGGAGGGGTAGCGAGGTCGGGAGAGAGCGGAGGAGGCCTACGTCCGCATCACGCAGAGTTGATACGGCGATGGTGTGGATGGCGGGACATCATGGATGGCCGCGTCCGAAGTCGGGCCAGCCGAGGCCGCAATGTCGGCGCTCAGCGACGAAGCCAATCCGAGAGCGTTGAGTGAGGGGCCGCGGTCAGGCACGACGGCATTCGCCGCCACGTCCAGGTGGTGAGGGTCGCAGCCTTCGGCTGGTTCGGCCCGCTGGAGCTCTGTCGATGCTCCGACCGGGCGGGCGGCTAGGCGGGGGCCATGCCTGCCTGCGATCATCTGCGCGGAAGGTGCGCAGCTGCCGGCAGCGCCGGTTGCCTGAGCGCCCTCTGCCCGGTTCGGGCTGCGGGTGTCAAGGTAACAGCACACCATCAGCAGACCACCGAGGGCGAGCGCCGCGGCCGCGAGCGCGAGCCCGCACATCGACAGATGTCGTCCGGCAAGGCGGCACGTCGCCAGGGCGGCGGACGTTGCTCCCGGCGGGAGCAATCCCGAACGCCGCTGCGCCCGCGCTTGAGTCACGACTGCGAAGCGTAAACGGGTGAGTTGAAGGGACGCTGAGACCACCCCGGCTACGCTGTGTGATCGCCCGGAGGGCCGAGGACGAAGATGCGAGACGTGGTCGCCACGTACCGCGACGGGTGGTCGTCGGTAGCCGATCGACTCTTGGGCTTCCCGTGCGGCGCAGACGCTGCGGCGTCCCGGTTCGGGAGTCGCCTCCTGCTGGTGGCCGACTCGCCGGTTTGTGTTAACCCATGGCAAAAGTTGCAGTCTGTTTTCGATGTCGGGTATCTGCCCCATTGCCCGGTGAGGTCTCCCGGACAACCCTTGGCGGGGGAGCCGGGCCGCGACCCGTGGTCCGTTGGAGGGTGCAGCAAGGCTGCTGGACGGAGAGCCGATGGTCATCGTGCCCGCACGGAAGAGGTCCGCGAGCGCACGCTCGTGCGACCTCGGCGTTGCCGCCCGACCTGGCGCGCTTGGTGCACCGCTCGTCGGCGTGCCTCGTGTCCGGACGCAGGCGAGGTGAAGGATGCCATCGACCCCTTCCTTTGATCCCGAGTTCGAGAAGGTGGTGTCGTCCCTCGGGCACCGACCCGGCGTCCCGCTCGCGGGCCTCGTCGTGGTTGATCGGCACGAGGCGCAGGGCTGGCGGGTCCGCCGCCACGAGCGGCTTGACTTCGTGTTCGAGGAGCGCTGCGACTGGATCCGAGACTACGGGCGGGCTGCTCAACTCGCCATCGACGGCGGGAGTACCGCGCTGACCTACGACGAACTCGATGGCCGGGCCAACCAGCTCGCCCGGTACCTGCGCCTGCACGGCAGCGCCGCGGGGGACCGGATCGGGCTGCTGTTCGACGATCGCGTCGAGGCTTACGTGGCGACCCTGGCGGTGTTGAAGATCGGAGCGTCGTGTGTTCCGCTCGATCCGACCGCTCCGGTCGATCGCATCGCCTTTGTCGTCGCCGATACCTCGGCCGGGCTCATCCTGAGCCGGGCGCAACTGCCCGGCCGGGTCGCCGCAACCGACGCCCTGCTGGGGACTGCGGCGGAAGTCATCGCCGTGGACGCGGCTGCGCGGCTGATCGGGGAGATGAGCTCACAACGGCTGCAACCCGCCGAACGAGGAGCACTCATCGATCGGACCGCCTACATCGTGCACCTCAACGATGCCTCGGGGCGGTCGGAGGGCGTGGCGATCGACCATCGCAGCATCTGCAACGCTGTGCGCATCTCCTCCGAAACCTTTGGCATCCGCGGGCACCGTCTCTACCAGGGCAAGGCCTTGTCCTCGGGAGGAGGTATCGAGGAGACCTGGATGGCGTGGGCGTCGGGCGCCACCCTCGTCCCCGCACCCGAGGGCCCACACCTGCTTGGCCCGGCGCTGCACGCGCAGCTTGTGGACCGTCGCGTCAGTGCCGTGTGCACCACACCGGCGTTGCTGTCGACCCTTGAGGCGGACCTGCCTGCATTGCAGGTACTGGTGGTGTCGGGCGATCCGTGCCCGCCGAGCCTCGTCGCGCGCTGGCGCCGACCGGGTCGGCGCTTCTACTCGGCCTACGTGCCAAGGGGTGCGGCCGTCGCCGCAGCCTGGGCCGAGACGCAGCCGGACGAGCCGGTGATGGTGGGTGCGCCGTTGCCGACCTACGCAGCTGTCGTGCTCGACCCGGATCTCCCGTTGGCGCTGCCCCACGGTCAGACGGGGGAGATCGGCCTCGCCGGCTTGGGTCTGGCGTGTGGGTATCCGGATCCGTCGGGGGAGGCGTTCGTCGAGGACTTTCTCGGCATCCCGGGAAATCCCTCGGGGAAGATCTACCGCACCGGCGACCTCGGCCGCGTGACCGACGCCGGGGAGATCGAGTACCGCGGGCGCGCCGACCTGCAGGTGGTCGTCGAGGGACAACGCATCGATCTCACTGCAGTGGAATCAGCGATGCTGGCTGCGCCCGGGGTGGCGTCGGCCGTTGTCGATGTCCCCCGCTCGACAGGGCTCGCCGAACTCGTCGGCTATTACACCTGCTGCGTGGACCGGCCTCCGCCTGACGAGCAGTTCTTACGGGCGTGGCTGACCGACCGGCTCGACGCCCTCCATCTGCCGGCCCGCTTGCAACAGCTCGAGACTCTCCCGCTGACCGTCGACGGCCAGATTGATCGCCCTGCGTTGTCGTCGCGGGCCATCGCGGATGCTGGGCTGTGCCACTTACGCACTGAGAACGCGCAGCTGCAGGAGCGGTTGGACGAGCTGCGCCCTGCTCCCGCCGACGCCGGTCTCGAAGCTCCATCAGCCGTGCATGCCCAGACCGCTGAGCCGCGAGGTCTGACGGTCGACGACGTCAATCGATCTCCCGCAGCTCCGCCGGCCTCGGAGGCACAGCCCGGGAGCACGTCGTTCGATCTGGCCTCGCCACCTCCGACACCCGCACCGGCCCCGCCGGGCCCGTCGTCGCGACCGTTGCCCTGGCCTCGACCGTCAGCGCAGAAACCGACCACCCCAAGCGCGCCGGGTCGGCGGCCAACGCCCTACCCTCGCTCGCCAGGCCGATGGTCCTCTTCATCGAGCGCGAGCGCATCTGTGCGGCCGACGCCCTATCCGCGCTCGCCCGCGCCGACAACAGCGATCCCGCTCGTGCCCGCGACTCCCGGTGTGGTGCCTGCGGCGTCCCCGTCGGCCACCGTAGGCTCGGGGTCGGTTGCAGGGCTGGCCGCGGCCCTGGCGAGCGTGCTCGCCGAGGTGCTGACGATCGAGCACGTGCCTGTCGACGGCAACGTGTTCGACGACCTGGGCGCGGACTCGATGGTGATGACCCGCTTCTGCGCCCGCCTGCGTCAGCGCGACGACCTGCCCTCGGTCTCGATCAAGGACGTCTACGCCCACCCGACGATCGCCGAACTCGCCGCGGCCTTCGCGTACTCCTTACCGGCACTCACCCAGCCGACACCTCACGGATCCGTCGCCGAGGCGCTCGCCCAGGTGCTCGCCGAGGTCCTCGAGGTCGACCACGTCCCGACCGACCGCAACGTGTTCGACGACCTGGGCGCAGACTCGATGGTGATGACCCGCTTCTGCGCCCGCCTGCGCAAGCGCGACGACCTGCCGTCGATCTCCATCCGCGACGTCTACGCCAACCCAACCCTCGCCAGCATGGCCGCCGCAGCCGCGCCGGCTCAAGCGCCAGCCGCCACCGACGGCGCGAGTGCAACAGCGACGCAGATGACCCCGATACGGCACAGCACCGTCGGATACCTGCTGACCGGGTTCCTGCAGCTGCTGACCTTCCTGCTCTATGCCGGGGGCCTGGGTTACGTGCTGGACCGTGCCTACATCTGGATCCTCGCGAGTGTCGGGCCGCTCGAGATCTACGTCCGCTCGGTCATCGCCGGCGGCGCTGCGTTCCTGGTCATGTGCCTGCTGCCGGTGGCGGCGAAGTGGCTGCTGATCGGCCGGTGGAAGGAGAAGGAGATCGCGGTCTGGAGCCTGCGGTACTTCCGGTTCTGGCTGGTTAGGGTCCTTACCCGGGCCAACCCGCTGGTCCTGGTCATGGTCGGGTCGCCGCTCTACACGCTCTACCTGCGCGCACTCGGGGCCAGGATCGGCAGGAACGTCGTCATCCTGACCCGGCACCTGCCCGTCGCGACCGACCTGCTCACCATCGGCGCGGGCACGGTGATCCGCAAGGACGCCGTGCTGCTCGGCTATCGAGCCCACTTCGGCCGGATCCAGACCGGGCGGGTCACGCTGGGCCGCGACGTCGTCGTCGGCGAGAAGAGCGTGCTCGACATCGACACCGCGATGGGCGACGGCGCCCAACTCGGCCACGCCTCCGCCCTGCACCGCGGACAGGCCGTGCCGCCCGGTCAGGCCTGGCACGGCTCACCCGCGGTCCCCATCGCCACCGACTTCCGCGCGGTGCCTCCGCTACGGGTACGGCGCCTGCGTAAGCCGGCCTACGTCACCAGCCAGCTGCTGAAGCTGTTCGCGATCTACCTGCCACTCGGCTTCGGCGGGCTGTTCCTGCTGCTCACCCAGGTGCCCCGACTGGCCGAGCTACTTCAGCCCGGCGCAGCTGGGCACACCAGCCCGCAGTTCTACCTCAACGCCCTCGCCGAGTCCGCCGTCATCGTCTTCGGCGGCCTGCTCGTCGGGCTGCTCGTCGTGTTCACCGTGCCGCGGGTCCTCGCCCCGTTCGTGCCGCCGGACCGGGTCTACCCCGTCCACGGCTGGCGCTACTCGCTGCACCGCACCATCACGCGGCTGACCAACGTCCGGCTGTTCGTCTACCTGTTCGGCGACAGCTCGTTCATCGTCGGCTACCTCTATCTGCTCGGCTATCACCTCGGGAAGGTCGAGCAGACCGGCTCGAACTTCGGCTCCAACATCGCACAAGAGACGCCGTTCCTGACGTCGGTGGGGCGCGGCACCGTCGTCGCCGACGGACTGTCGGTGGTCAACGCCGACTTCTCCAACACCTCCTTCCGTACCTCGCGGATCGGCATCGGCGGCAACAACTTCCTGGGCAACAACATCGCCTACCCGATCGGCGGCCGCGTCGGCGACGACTGCCTGCTCGCCACCAAGGTCGCCGTCCCGATCGACGGCCCGGTCCGCACCGGCGTCGGCCTGCTCGGCTCACCCGCCTTCGAAATCCCCCGCACAGTCCAGCGGGACCGTGTGCTGGAGGTCGACGCCACACAGCGCCGGGCCCGGCTGCGCCGCAAGAACGGGCACAACCTGCGCACCATCGCCCTGTTCCTGTTCGTCCGCTGGGGCCACGTCCTCGGCCTGCTGCTCCTGGGCCTCGTCGCCGTGGACCACTACCACGACTGGGGCCCCGCCGCGTTCGCGATCCAGGCGGCCGCCAGCGTCCTGTTCACGATCCTGTGGTTCGTGTTCTGGGAACGGACGTCGACGGGCTTCCGCCGTCTGCGCCCGCGCTCGTGCTCGATCTACGACGTCCGCTTCTGGCGCCACGAGCGCTACTGGAAGCTGATGGTGCCGCCGCTGGACCGCATGCTGGCGGGCACCCCGTACAAGAACCTGCTCATGCGCCTGCTCGGTGTGAAGATCGGCCGGCGGGTCTACGACGACGGCGCCGCCGTCCTCGAGCGCACCCTCACCAGGATCGGCGACGACTGCACGCTCAACTTCGGCAGCATCATCCAGTGCCACTCCCAGGAGGACGGCGCCTTCAAGTCCGACCACATCGTCCTCGGCTCGGGTGTGACCCTGGGGGTCGGTGCCTTCGTGCACTACGGGGTCACCATCGGCGACGCCGCCGAGATCGCTCCCGACTCGTTCGTGATGAAGGGCGAGGAGATCCCGGCGGGCGCGCGCTGGGGTGGCAATCCCGCCCACGAGCTCGCCGAACCACCGCCCAGTGCGGGGGACAGGCCGGTTACGGAACCACCTCAGGCCGAGGAGCGCGTCACTGCCCCTGAGACCGTCCGATCCTCCGGTGCGCTCGCCATGCGGCAATAGCGCTCACGAAGCGTCGGGAAAGCCGGATGCAGTGACCCATCGGCCCAATTTGCACCTTTGTGGAGGTTGAAGTGTGGAAGAGTCGCCCGCTGCCCGAGGAACGCGAGGTTCATCGCCGTCGCAGCAGGCTGCGGTTGGTCGGGGGCGACAGTCCGGCTGGACAGGGTCGGGAAGGACAGTGGGCGTCGCGGCCCGTCGTCGCGCCCGACCTGGAATCTGAGACACCGGAGCAGCAGACGGCACCGGGCGCGTCCGAAATCGTGATCCTTAAGGGAGAAGGCGACTCCGGGCTGCACAACCGTACCGATGCTCGCTCTTGAGCAGCCCCGGCGCCCACAGATGACGGTAAATCAGTGACCTACTTGATATGACGACCGCGCGCGAGTCGCCGGTAGGGAGCTGCGGCTCCAACGGTAAGTAAGCACTGCGACCACACCGATCGCCACTATGGCCCGCGTCAGTACCGTGGCCACGGGCGATCCACACCTGGAGACGATCCCCATGACGCTTCTCGAGTTCCTCCTCAAGCTCATCGGCAACGACGAGGAGTCCCTGGAGCTCCAGGAGAACTTCCGCGAGGACCCGTACGGCACCCTCAAGGACGCCGGCCTCGAGGACCTGACCGCCGAGGACGTGCACGACGCCCTGGTCCTCATCCAGGACAACGACACCGCCTCCTTCGACCGCAACTACGACACCGGCAGCAACCACCTGGTCGCGGCGGCCGCGGCGCCTCGACACAGCGAGGGCGACGCCGAGGGCGGCAAGGGTGCGGTCGAGTACATCAACAAGTACGTCACGAACAACTACGTCGACGACCGCGACACCATCGTCGACAACTCGGTGAACCAGAAGATCGACACGGACGGCGGCGACTTCCGTCAGGACATCGACATCGACGCGGTCACGGCCTCCGGCGACGGCGCGGTTGCGGCCGGCGGCGACATCGAGGACTCCACGGTCACCACCGGCAACGGCAACATCGTGGGCGGACAACAGCGACAACAGCATCAACGACTCGGGCAACACGAACGTGGACCGGTCGATCAACGACTCGTTCAACGACGAGAGCGACAACAGCGTCGACGACTCGTTCAACGCCGACCTGGACTTCGACAACAGCGTGAACGACTCGGGCAACAGCTCGACCGACAGCAGCACGAACGACTCGGGCAACTTCTCGGTCGAGACCGGCGACATCGACGTCGACGACTCCGCCGTCGCGCTCTGATCACGCTCCCCTCGTCCTCACGACTTCACGACCGGCACGGAGACGACTGACATGGCTTCCCCCCAGACCCTGATCGAGCTGCTGCTGAGCCTGCTCAACGACCCGGAGGCCGCCGAGGCCTTCAAGGCGGACCCCGAGGCCTACATCGAGGGCTGCGGCCTCACCGAGTTCACCGCCGAGGACGTGCACGACGCCGCGCTCCTCATCCAGGACAACGACGACTCGGACTTCGACCGGAAGTACGACACCGGCGGCAACCACCACCACACCCCGCCGCCGCCCCCGCCGCACAAGGAGCCGCACGAGTCGGACCACGAGGCCGCGGTCAAGTACCTGAACACGTACGTGACCAACAACTGGGTCGACGACCGCGACACCATCGTCGACAACTCGATCAACCAGGTCATCGACACGGACGGCGGCGACTTCCGCCAGAACATCGACATCGACGCGGTGACGGCGTCCGGTGACGGTGCCGTGGCGGCCGGCGGCGACATCGACGACTCTACGATCACCACGGGCGACGACAACATCGTCGGCGACGGCAACCAGGTCGTGGACGGCGACGGCAACACCACCGCCTTCGGCAACGGCAGCGCCACCAGCACCAACGTGGGCGGCGACCTCACCGTCGACGACGGCTCGGCCTTCGCCACCGGCGGCAACGCGGGCGTCGACAACAGCGACCACAGCGTCAACGACTCGTTCAACGAGACGATCGACGCGAGCATCAACGACTCCGGCAACGACTACAGCGACAACAGCGTGTCCGACTCGGGCAACCTGGACGTCGACGTCGACGCGAGCACGAACGACTCGTTCAACCAGACCACCGACGACAGCGTCAACGACTCCGGCAACGTCGACGTCTCCGTCGACGACGTGTCGGTCGAGGACTCGATCGTCACCGCCTGAGCCTCCCCGCTCGGCCCGAGAAGACCCGTCACCCCGTGGGGTGACGGGTCTTCTTGTCGGCGCCCCTTGCAGGTCAAGAGCCGGGTACCGCAGCAGGTTCCCTAAAAGCGCTGGGTTCTGCATGAGCCCGGCGTCGCTGCAGAACATGTCGGTCTGGTCCGCTGGGGTGGTCTTCAGTGGGTGACCATCCGGCACAGTAGGGGGTGCGGATCGTCGTATAGGGGTAGGTGCGGCGGCTGATCGGCACGTGCACTTGCGCGGACTGCACGAGCTCGATCACTCGAACGAGATGTGCACGTGATCCATGTGGTTGGCAGTGGCCCCGCCTCGATCTTCCATGCTCTCCCATCCGCCCCCGGTGTTGATGCGCTGCCGGTAGATCACGTAGCTGATTCCCAGCCGCTTCATGTTCGCGGTGGCGTACTCGGCGAGGCGGTCACCGCTCGCCCGCGTAGCCATGAAGTCGAGCGCCTTTCCAGCCGGGTGATCCGAGGCGTTGGAGCGACCAGCGACGCCGTACACGGTGTCGACGCCGAACATGCAGCGGAGCTGCTCCCCGGCTTCGGCCACGCCGGCAGCGACCGCGCCGAACCCCGTCGTTCCGGCGGCACAATTGCGCGCTACTGGTCCGTTCTCGCCGCCGGCCGAACCCGGAGCGCTTGAGGCAGAAGTCTCCGCCCCAGCCCTGGCCCAAGCGCCGGCAGCATCGCGGGCCGCGCTCGAGGTCGCGTTGACGACGGCCTCCACGTCCACGGTCCGTAGCTCAGCGGTGGCATCTGTACCGGCGGCATCGGAGGAATCCGCCTGTACGGGGACGGCCGAAGGTGATGGATCCTCCACGTCCAAGCTGTCAGCGGTCGATGCTGTAAACGCCTGCAGTGCGAGATCTTCGACGTGAAGGCTGCCCCGGCTGAGCACGCCGTGTCCCGCAATCAAGGCTCCTCCCGCAAGGGCCGAGGTCAGGGCGACAAGTGCCGCAGGCCGGCTACGCCGCGAACCTCCGCTCAAAACAGGAGCAGAGAGGTCCGACCGAGACCGGTGCGCACGGTGTCGTGCGGCGGAGGTGTCTGCACGGCGATGCCTCGACAACGTCATCCTCCTGGATGGGGAGCGGTAAAGCCCGCGGGCGAGGGGGGAGCCCCGGGACGTCGGCACAGCTGGGGACCTGTGCCTTTACCGTTACGAGATCGACATTAGAGCAGTAGCTGCCGAGCCACTGATAAACGGACATATCACGCGATGATCGGTCGACGGCACGCTGCGAGCGGAGCCTGCAGACCTGTTCAGTTGTGTCCCAGGGCGTGGTGTAGGTCCTCGGCCCGGACGGCGTGGGTGACCGCGTTGTAGGGGGCCATCGTGCGACGGTCAGCGAGACCGGCTCAAAGGTGCTCGCGGAAGGACACGACGCACGATGACCCTGGACCAGTCTGCCCTGCTCGAGGTGTTGGAGACACTCAAGGCCGCCCATGTCGAAGACCGCGTCCGCTCGGCGGCGGAACCATCTATCAGGCGTTGATCGAGGCCGAGCTGACCTCGGTGATCGGCGCCGCGCCCCATGAGCGGGCCGAGTCCCGCACCGCGCAGCGCAACGGGCATCGCCCGCGCATCTTGACCAGCACGGTCGGAGACCTGGAGCTGCGGATCCCGAAGCTGCGCACCGGCTCGTTCTTCCCCAGCCTGTTGGAGCGCCGCCGCCGGATCGACCAGGCGCTGTTCGCGGTGGTCATGGAGGCCTACCTGCACGGGGTGTCCACCCGCAAGGTCGACGACCTGGTCCGCGCCCTCGGGGCGGACACCGGGATCTCCAAGAGCGAGGTGTCGCGGATCTGCGCCGACCTCGACGAAGAGGTCGGCGCGTTCCGCGACCGCTCCCTGGCCGGCCAGGCGTTCCCGTATGTGTTCCTGGACGCCACCTACTGCAAGGCGCGGGTGAACCGCCGCGTGGTGTCTCAGGCGGTGGTGGTCGGCACCGGGGTGGCCGCGGACGGGCGCCGCGAGGTGCTTGGGTTCGCCGTGGGCGACTCCGAGGACGGGGCGTTCTGGACCCAGTTTCTGCGCAGCCTCAAGGCCCGTGGGCTGGGCGGGGTGCAGTTGGTCATCGCCGATGCCCACCTCGGGCTGCGGCATGCCGTGCAGGCCGTGTTCGCCGGCGCCTCGGTCCAGCGCTGCCGGGTGCATTTCCTGCGCAACGTGCTGGCCCGGGTGCCGAAAGGGTCGGCGGAGATGGTCGCCGCGGCGGTGCGAACGATCTTCGCCCAGCCCGACGCCGAACACGTCCACGAGCACTTCGAGGTCGTCGCCACCATGCTCGGGCAGCAGCTCCCGGTGGTCGAGGCGATGCTGCGTGAGGCCGAGCCGGAGCTGCTGGCCTTCGCCGCGTTCCCGGTCGGGCACTGGAAAAGATCTGGTCGACCAACCCGCTGGAGCGGCTCAACAAAGAGATCAAGCGCCGCACGGATGTGGTCGGGGTGTTTCCGAACCCGGCCGCGCTGCTGCGGCTGGCCGGTGCGGTCCTGGTCGAGGCCCACGACGAGTGGCAGGTCTCGGATCGCCGCTACCTCTCCGAGGGCTCCATGGCCGCCCTGCGAGCCGCTTCCGAGGACCAACCAGTAGCGGCCGGCGAGCTCGCCGCGGCATCATCGCCATCAAGCTGACCGCCGCGCACGATCTACACCACGCCGTGGGACGTCATCACCTGTTCCGGACAAGGTTGTGTGCCAACCGCCTGGGTGCAGGTGCCTACGGCTGGCCTGCCGCGGCGGGCGCGGCCGTTCGCTCAGCGGAGGCCTGCGGATTGGCCCACAGGATGACCAAACGGCAAGTTGTGCGAGATTCCCCTCCTCGGACAGCCGCAGCGCAGCGGCGACCGAGCTCCCACGCCGGGTGGCCGGCCACCCGGCCGCCCGCACGGGGGCCGAGGTCGGGTTCGCGCTGCGGGACAGCCTGGCCCTGAGCAAACGTCACAATATGCAGCTGGATGAGCCGCGTGAGCTCGGCGTTGCCGCCGAGCTGATGGGCTGTGTTCTTCGACATCCGCACGCCGCCGTCCTCGTCTACGATGCCCGCGCCTTCCGCGCGACCCGATTGGACCTCAGGTCGGTGTGCCGTAGCCGGAGCCCCGACCGAGGCAGAGGTGACAGCGGCTCCGCGAGGGCCGCATACCCTAGGCGCATGCGCTTCCTGCTGCGGCCAAGCTGGATCGCCTTCGTGGCGATGGTTGTTGGCTTCGCCGTGGCGTGCTACACGCTGCTCGCTCCATGGCAATTCGGGCGTGAGGCACAGCGCCGAGCCCAGCAGCAGGCGATCGACGCCACCGCATCCACCTTGCCCGTCTCCTTCGCCACACTCGTTCCCGCCTTAAGCGTGAGGGCCGAGGACGAGTGGTCACGGGTCGCGCTCTCGGGCACCTTCCTGCCGGAGGCGGAGGCGCTTGTCCGCCTGCGATTCGTCGACGGCAAGCCCGCCTCTCAAGTGCTCACCCCTCTCCGGCTCGACGACGGACGGATCATCGCCGTCGACCGCGGCTCGGTCCCCCTGAATAACGGCCAGGCGATCCCGGGCTTCGCCGCCGCACCATCGGGACCGGTCACACTGACCGGCCGGCTGCGCCTCAACGAGACCGACACCAGCGGCCGCGCCCCGGCCACCGAGGGCGGCCACCTGCAGATCTATGCGATGAGTTCCCGGCAACTGGCCGCAGCCACCGGCACTCCTGGCATGGTCGAGGGGTACGTACAGCTCGCCGCGGACCAGCCGGGAATCCTGACACCAACCCCGATCAACCCAGATACGAACGTGGCGCCGTTCACCAACGGCTCATACGCCCTGCAGTGGCTAACCTTCGGAGCGATTGCAATCGTAGCGCTCGGCTATTTCATCCGGCTGGAGATGCTACAGCGGCGCGGTAAGCAGAAGACCAAGGCGAGCTTCCGCGACGCCCTCGCCGGCCGCGACGTCGACGCGGAAGCTTGAGGAGGGCGGCCTCCCGCCCGCATGGCCGCGCACAGACAGGGAGGAGAAGACACCGCTCCCCAACGGTAGTGTGACCAGCCCTTGAAGGGCAGTTCAGAAACCGTGGCCGGCCGACCGTGACAGCCTCACCGCTGGTCCTCACCTGCACCCTCTGAAGCCCCGTGAACGCCAAGAGCTCCTCGGCGAGGCGGAGGGCTGGCTGCGCCCCTGCCCGAGCCGCACAAGTGATCAGCTCGACCTTGCCGGCGACACGCTGCACGCGTCCCCGTCACGGCGCCTCATCAGGTTCCGCTTCGTGTGATCGCTGCTCCTCAGCCCAACCACAGGCCGAGGTGAGCTTGGCCCCCAGCGCCGGACACTGACGGTGTGGGGTCAGTGATCTGGGTGTGGTGGGGTGTGGGCTGCTTCGAAGTCGACCGGGGAGAGCATT
>NZ_BSFQ01000002.1 GCF_027922425.1 Pseudonocardia halophobica
CGACTGCTCCCGCATCTGGTCCGGGTACTTCCTCGGCGCTGCCATAGCTCCGACCCTTCCGTGGGTTCAGAGCCTCCACCAGACCCGGGGCGGTTCATTCTCCGCCCGCCGGCGGCGTTCGAGCAGCCACTCCGGGAAATACGAGCCCGCCCGCAGCTTGGGGATGGCCAGCTCGACCGTGCCCGCGCGGGTGTCCCAGTCCCGCATCCGGTAACCGTTGCGCGAGTTCACCCGCCCCTCGCTGCGCTGGCGGTAGCCGGCCCCGCAGGCGGCGTCGGCCTCGGCGGCCATCAACGCCTCGGCGAACTGCTTGATCATCGACCGGAGCAGATCCGGGCTGGCTTCGGCGAGCCGCTCATCGAGCCAGCCCGCCACATCGTTCACTGCATCCGTCACACTGTCTGACGCGGCCATCGCGTCTCCTCCCTCGAGAACCAGAGCACTCGAAGGATCACGCGATGGCCGTCTCACATCCCGACGCCACGCCGCACACCAGCAACGACGCCGTACACCACGTCCCCGGACGCGACCGAGGGGAGTAGTGCGCGTCGACCACCTGTACCTGCCGTGACCAGGAATTCACGAATGCAGGGGACTGCTGAGGCAAGCCTCAAGGGACACGCGGCAGTGTTGACAGGCTTCCCAGCGGGCTATCGCGTGCGAGGTATCGAGGCAGCCACGCGAAGACCAGTCAGGCGGTGAAGTAGGTGGCCAGGAACAACATCCGAGCGGTGAGCCACGCTCGACCCCGGCGGTGACGGACGCCGCAGTGATCGAGGCGCACCTCGCGTGCCCCGGCTGTGGCGCCTACAGGGCTCAGACGCGCGCCACGGTGCGTGTCCCGGGCCACATGCCCGGTCGAGACGCGCTCGCCGGAGGCGACTTGGCTCTGCTCGCGGTCTTCAGGGATCGACCGGCTACCTGAGCCCCGACGAGCAGGCCGGGATCCGACTCCTCCTCGTTGACGCCGCACGGGTGATGACCTCCCGCTCCGGCGGGACCGCGTTCATCCGCCCGGTCGCTCCCAGGGGGCTACCAGCGGTGAACACCGAGGTGAACCGCTTCGGAGCCCCACCGCGGCGGTGGTGTCGACCTCGATGCCGGACGCGATCAACAGTGCTGCGGCTGCTGCCCTGGCGGTGGTTGCGGCGGCGCGGTCGCTGTCGACGTGCGCGGCGACCATGGATCCGTCGTAGAGCATGCCGAGCTGGGTGGCGAGGAGCTCCGGGTCGGCTGCCCCGGCTTGGTCGGCGAGACGGGCGAACACACCGTGCAGCCAGCGACGGTGCGCGCGTGCGGTGGCGGCGGCTGCGTGATCGTCGGCGAATTCGGCGCAGGCGTTGATGAACGGGCATCCGCGGAAGCCGGGTTCGGCGAGCGAGCGTCCCAGCACCTCGAACACCCGCAGGATGCGGGCGGCCGGCCCGCTGTCGCTCGCCGCGATCTCGGCCTCGACGTGCTCCTGCCAGAGCTGGGATCGCCGCTGCAGGTAAGCGTCAACGAGGGCGTCCTTGGACCCGAAGTGGCCGTACAGCGTGGTCTTCGCGGTGTCGGCCCGCGCGACGATCGTGTCGACCCCGACGGCGTGGATCCCGCGCTCGTAGAAGAGCTGGTCGGCGACGGCGAGCAACCGCTCGCGGGCAGGCGACGGGCGCGGGGTTCGCACGAATTCGAGTGTAATACAGACAGGTCTGTAGGACTAACCCTCCAGCCGGTACAGAGGAACCGGCTGCTGGACGAGGAGGACCGCCATGGCCGAACCCGACGCCCAGTACCGGCTCCGGCCGGCCCGACCGGCGGAGCTCGGTCGGCTGCGTGAGATCGAGGACGGGGCGGGCACCATGTTCGACGGTCTCGGTCTGATCGACGACGTACTCGACGTCTCGTTCCCGCTTGTCGAACTGAGGCGGCTCGTCGACGCCGGACAGGTGTGGGTAGCCGCCGACGTCGTGGACCGCCCGGTGGGCATGGTGATCGTGTCGGTGCGCGACCATGTCGCCTACGTCGAGGAGATGGACGTGCTGCCCGAGCACGGGCGGCGTGGCCTGGGGTCCCGGCTGCTCGCTCGGGTCGCCGAGTGGGCGCAGGAGCGCGGATACGTCGCGGTCACCCTGTCGACGTTCCGTGACGTGCCGTGGAACGGGCCGTTCTACCGCCGCCACGGGTTCCGTGACCTGCGCCCGGACGAGTGGACCCCGGGGATGGCCGCCATCCGGGACGCCGAGGCGCGCCACGGGCTGCGGGTCGACGCCCGGGTGTTCATGCGCTGCGACCTGCCCCGGGCCGACCGGTGCGGCGTGCAGGTCCGGGTGGCCCGCCAGACCGGCCGGCTGGCCGAGGTGCTGGCGTTCTACCGCGACGGTCTCGGGCTGCCCGAGATCGACCGGTTCTGCGGCCACGCCGGCTATGACGGCGTCATGCTCGAGCTGCCCGGCACCGGCGCGCATCTGGAGTTCACGGCCACCGAGCACCTGCGGCCGCCGACCGCGCACCCGGAGGGCCTGCTGGTGCTGTATCTGGGTGAGCGCGCGGCCGTCCACCGCGTGCTCGCTCGTCTCGCGGCCGACCCGGTGCGCAGCGCCAATCCGTACTGGGACGAGGTCGGGGTGACCGTCGCCGACCCGGACGGGTTCCGGGTCGTGCTGGTCGCGGACAGCTGGACATCACCGCGATGAAACTGCCGCTGCATCCCCTGTTGGCCGCGCGCTGGAGCCCGGCGGTGTTCGACCCGTCTCACGTGGCCACCGCCGAGCCAGGCCGTCGCCCACATGACGTTCCAGGCCCACGCGCTCGGGCTGTCCGTGCGCCAGTTCCGAGCCTTCGACCGGGTCGGCGTCGAGGCCGAGTTCGCGGTGCCGGCGCACTGGCAGGTCACGACGATGGCGGCGTTCGGCGTGTCTCCTGTCGGCGCCGCATCCGGCAGCGGCGCCTCCGCGTCAGTTCCGCAGCGTCAGCGCCGCGCCGCGGAAAGAGATCAACTGGCCGTCCCACCCGCTGCCGTCGCCGTCGCACCCGGGAGAGCCGCCATGAACCCCGGGGCGCTCGCGCGGTCGCCGATACCGCTCGGTGGCGAGGTCGCCGTCCTCGCCTCCGCGATCGGGTTCGGGGTCGGCACATCGGTGTCCGTGTTGGCTCTGCGCGGCCTGCGCCCGGCCGATCTGTTGGCCGTGGAGTTGGGCGGCTCCGCGATCGTCCTGCTCACCGTCGCGGCCACCACCGGTCGGCTTCGGCGGGCCGGGGCAGGCCGCGGCCTGGTGCAGGGAGCCCTCACCCCGGGTCTGAGTTTCCTGCTCGGCGACCTCGGCCTGGCCCGGACGAGCGCCACGAGCGGGTCGCTGCTGCTGGGGACCGAGATGCTGCTGACCGTGCTGCTGGCTGCGGTCGTCCTGCGCGAGCGGGTGGACCCCAGGTCCGCCGGTGCGCTGGTCCTCGGGCTCGCCGGCACCGCCGTGGTCTCGTTCGGTACCGCGCCGAGCGACCTCATGGGTGGCTCCGTCGTCGGAAATCTTCTGGTCCTCGCCTCGGTGGCCTGCGGTGCGACGTTCACCGTGTGGTCCCGGCGCGCCAAGGACGAGAAGGGTGAGGGCCTCTCGCTCACCACCTGGCAGTTCCTCGGCGCCGCCCTCGCGGTGAGCCCGCTCGTCCTCGGAACGTGGGCCACCGGCGGAACCCGGCTCGCCACCGCCGACCCACGCATCATCGGGGCCGCCGTCGTGGTCCTGTGCTGCGGTGTGGGCGCGCTCCTGGCCTTCAACACCGGAATCCGCACCGTCACCGCCACCCGTGCCGCGCTGCTGGAGAACCTGCAGCCGGTCGCCGGAACGGTGACGGCCGTTGCCCTTCTCGGCGAGTCGCTCGGAGCCGGCCAGGCACTCGGCGGCGGCCTCGTCGTCGCCGGGCTGACCTTGCTGCTCCAGCGCCGCACGCTCCCGCCAACCACCGCCGACGAAGCGCAGACCCGGCCCACCGGCTCCGCGACCCCACCGTCGACCACCGAGTCCTGCGGCTGCGACGACCAGGCCGCCTGAGGAAGGACCGAGGCTATGCACCCCGACCGCGCACCACTCTTCTGCGACACTGCGCTCGCTGCGCGGGTCGAGCGGGCCGAAGTCGACCTGATCTCCGCGGCGGCCGAGGCCGCCCATGAACGGCGAGACGACGAGCGGGGATTCCTGTTGCCGATCGCCGGGGGCGTCGCGAGCTTCGCCGACGACGGCTCGCCCTACAACAAGGTCACCGGTCTGGGCTTCGCCGGTGTACCGCGCGCCGACGAGCTCGACGAGATCGAGCGGGCGTTCACCGACCGTGGCGAGCCCACCCAGGTCGAGCTCGCCCACCTGGCCGACCCCGACATCGCTGCGGTGCTGACCACCCGTGGCTACCGCCTCGAGTCCTTCGAGAACGTCCTCGGCCGAGCTCTCGACGGACGGCCTGGACTGCCGGCACCGCCTGGCATCGAGGTTCGCCGCAGCGGCGACGACGAGTTCGAGGCGTGGTTGAGCGTGGTCGCCGACAGCGTGGCCCGGCCCGACGTCCAGGGCCTGCCTTGGCACGAGGAGTTCCCGCGTGAGACGTACGAGCTGGCAGAACGTGACGCCCTCGGCGCCGGCGTGCTGCGCTACGCCGCCTTCCGTGGCGGCCTGCTCGCGGGCGGAGCGAGCCTTCGCCTCACCGACGGCATCGCGCAGTTCGCCGGCGCCGCGACGACGCCCGCACACCGCCGGCACGGCGTCCAGACGGCACTGCTCACAGCCCGCCTTGCCGACGCAGCCGCCGCGGGATGCGACCTCGCCGTCATCGTCACGCAGCCCGGATCGAAGTCTCAGCAGAACGCCCAGCGACGCGGTTTCGACCTGCTGTACACCCGTGCGATCCTGGTCAAGAACCTGCGAGCCCGAGCAGCAGGGAGTACGTGACCTGATGGCCGGGCAGGCCATCTCGGCCGCGGGCCCTCCCGCTCCCGTACACGTGTGCAGGAGGCTCACCCCTCCGGTTCGGGTAACGCATCCCGAAGCCGGACGCGGTCGATGAAGACGAAGAGCCCCCCGAGCACGAGCCAACCGACCACCACGACGGGAAGCGCAGTCACCGGCGGCCAGATGGTCTGGACGAGCACGGCGACGGCGATCAGTGCGCCGACGAGCGGCAGCAGCATCCGACGGACCGGACCGTGATTGCGCCAGTGGTGCCCCGCCGCCGCCAGGTTGGTGATCGTGTACATGACGAGCAGGTTGAGCACGCCGATCGTGGCGAGGGCGAAGAACATCCCGATCGGTGTCGTACCGGCCAGTCGGAACCCGGAGATGAGGATCAGGCCGACACCCATCTCCAGGCCGAGCGCAGCGCTGGGTGCCCCAGAGCGTGGTGACACCCGGGCAAGGATGTGGGGGAGCAGCCCGTCGCGGCCGAAGGCGAACAGAGTGCGCACGGCGACGAGCACACAGCCGAGCCCGGCTCCGACGGCGCTGACCACCGCGACGGCATAGAGCCCTGCGGCAAGCCCTGGGCCTGCGTACGTGGCGGCGAGCTCGCCGAGTGGCGCCGACGAACTCGCGAACCGGGCGACCCCGGCCGGGTCGGTACCGAAACCCCA
This sequence comes from Pseudonocardia halophobica, assembly GCF_027922425.1. GTDB lineage: Bacteria > Actinomycetota > Actinomycetes > Mycobacteriales > Pseudonocardiaceae > Pseudonocardia > Pseudonocardia halophobica. The sequence continues at coordinate 5,594 of NZ_BSFQ01000002.1, forward strand.
GCTCTGCACGGCGACGCAGGCGACATAGAAGATCGCGCCCGCGGTGATGGTGGCCAGCATCGCCCGGGGGACAACCCGACGTGGGGCGCGGGCCTCCTCACCGAGCGAGCCGGCCGACTCGAAACCGGCGAAGGCAAGGAACGCGGCGGTTGCTGCCAGGACGAGGGCGGAGACCGGCACACCGTCGGGAAGAGTGAACACGGCGATGTCGACGCGCTGGGCGGCCGGAGCCGAGCCGGTGGTGATCGCGTGCACGATCACCGCCATCAGCGCGAGGATCAGCAGGATCGCGGCGGCCTCGAAGGCGAGGAGCGCCCGGCTGGTCGGTCGGATACCGCCGGCGGCGAGCAGGCCGACGACGAGCCAGCCGGCGAGCGCGAGGAGGTACCAGTCGGGTGGGTCGACGCCGAGGGTACGCAGCAGCCCTTGGGCGAAGGTGGTGATCCCCGCGACGGAGACCCAGGGGAACACCAGGTAGGTGCCCAGCAGGACCCAGCCGGTGAAGGCACCGGACCGGGGGCCGACGCTGTGCCCCACGAAGGCGTACACGGACCCCGCGTGGGCGAACTCCCCGGACAGGTTGAGGAACCCCGCACTCACCGCGAGGACGAGAGCCGCGGCGGCGACGAAGGCGAGCGGGGCCGCACGGCCGACGAGCCGGGTCGGTTCCGGGCCGACGACCGACATCGCCAAGGTCGGCGCCATGACCCCGACCGACACCGCCGCGGTACCCCAGAACCCGAGCACGCGCCGTAGGGAGCCTTGATCGGCGGTGGACGATGCGGCCATCGTCGGTCCTCCCGGTCCCGCCGGCCGGCCTCCGGGAGGACCGGCTCGTGCGGGTCGTCTCGTCGTGCAGGGTGCAGTCCCGACCCGGAGCGCCATGATGGTTCCGTCTCACCGCGCCGTGTAGCCCCCGTCGAGGGTGAGCACGGCGCCTGTCGGGTAACGCGCTCGGGCGAGCCAGAGCACGGCATCGGCGATCTCCTCCGGCTCGGCGAGCCGGCCCAGGGGAACGTCTGCGAGCAGACGGTCACTGACCGGAGTGGCGTCCGGTCCGGCCAGTCCGATCATGGCGGTCCGGGTCACCCCGGGCGCGACGGCGTTGACGCGGATCTGGTGAGGGGCCAGCTCGAGCGCGGCGCAGCGGGTGAGCCCGTGCACGCCGTGCTTCGCCGCGGTGTAGGCGCTGTTCCGGGCCATTCCCACCTCGGCGAGCACCGAGGAGGTGTTGACCACGGCCCCGCCGCGGCCCTGGGCGATCATCTGTCGGGCCTCGAACTTCAGACACCGCCAGACACCGAGCAGGTCCACGGCGAGCACCGCGGCCATGTCCTCCTCGGTGTACTCCCAGAGCGGGCGGACCGGCCCGGCTATGCCGGCGTTGTTGTGTGCGACGTCGAGCCGGCCCAGCTCGTCGACCGCTCTCGCCACCATCGCCTCGACCTGCAGCGGGTCGCGGACGTCGGCGACGATCGTGACGATCCGCTCGTCGTCGTCGACGAGGGCGGCCAGCCCGGTCGCGTCGATGTCGCAGGCCGCGACCCGGGCACCGCCCGCGGCGAACGTGAGCGCGCTGGCGCGGCCGATGCCGGACGCTGCGCCGGTGACGAGGACCCCGGTGTCGAACAGTTCGTTCATGCCGGCAACGTTCGGTGGCAGCGGCGCGGTGTTACACCGGCGCCACCGCGGCCCGGGCCGGAGCGCCGAGCCTCTCGGCGAGGTGATCGGCGACCCGCAGTGCGTTCGCGATGATCGTCAGGGTCGGGTTCACCGCCGAACTGGAGACGAAGAAGCTGGAGTCGGCCAGGTACAGGTTGTCCAGGTCGTGCATCCGGCAGTCCACGTCGAGCGCGGAGGTGCGCGGGTCGGTGCCGAAGCGGGCGGTGCCGTTCTGGTGTGCCACGCCGGAGATTCCGAGGCGCCCGCCGCGATAGCTGTAGTTCTCCAGCACCTGATCGCGGCACTGCATGGCGTCGAGCAGTTCCACGAAGCGTCGGCGCAGCCGAGTGTGAGCGGCGAGGTTCGTAGGGCGGTAGCGCAGTGAGATGCCCCCGTCGTGATCGATGCTGACCTGGTTCTCGGCGCGAGGCAGGTCCTCGGTGGTGAGCCAGAAGTCGAGCGCGTGGCGGGCGAGCTCGGCGGGATCGTCGGCTTCCGGGGCGTCGAAGCCGATCAGGACCGCGTCGGACTTGCCCAGCATCTGCATGGCCCCGAGCGGATAGGGCCAGTCGTCGTCGGCGAGAGGGTCGCCGAAGTAGAAGTCGTTCACCCCGATCGTCTTCTGGAACCGCGTGGGATTGGGGATCTTGGAGAAGGCGATGAGCGACGAGTTGTTGTGCATCATCAGGTTGCGCCCGACGACACCGCTGGAGTTGCCCAGCCCCTGCGGGTGTCGGGGCGAGGCGGATCGCAGGAGCAGCGCGGCGGAGTTGATGGCGCCTGCGGCGAGGACCACGACGTCGGCGGAGTACTCCTCACGCCGCCCGCCGCGGGTGAGGATCACGCGTTCGACGCTCCGACCGGACGGACTGGTTTCCAGGCGGTCGACGCGGGCGCCGGTCAGCAGGGTGACGTTGCCGAAGGCCAGTGCCGGGTCCACGCAGACGACCTGGGCGTCGGCCTTGCCGTTGGTCAGGCAGGGGTAGCCGTCGCAGGTCGTGCAGCGCACACAGGCCGACGTCTGGGGGCGGGTCTCGTCGATCAGGATCCCGTTGGGCAGGGGGAACGGGTGCAATCCCGCCCGGTGCAGATCCGCGTGCAGTTGGGCGATCCTCGGCTCGTCGCTGATGGGCGGGTGCGGGTAGGGCGCGGCGGAGGGCGGGTCGTCCGGATCCACCCCGCGGGCGCCGTGCACCTGGTAGAGGTGCTCGGCGCGGGTGTAGAAGGGCTCGAAGTCCCGGTAGTCGAGCGGCCAGGCCGGGCTGACGCCGTCGACGTGCGCGACGGCACCGAAGTCGCGCTCGCGCATGCGGAAGAGGATGGCGCCGTAGAACTTCGTGTTCCCGCCGACGTAGTAGTGCTGTTTCGGCGTGAAGCGTCTGCCGGTGTCGGAATCGGTCCACTGGCCGGCGTTGTTGTACCGCCCGTCGAGCCAGATCGCGCGCGGGTCCCAGTTCTCGATCTCACGAGGCAGGTAGTCGCCGCGTTCGACGAGCAGGATCCGCAGGCCGGTGGGGGCGAGGGCGTGGGTGACGGTGCCGCCTCCGGCCCCGGAGCCGATCACGATGACGTCGTAGTGCTCCATTGCTACTCCTAGGTGATGGCGAGTGGGGCGACCCACGCGCCGGTGGCACCGCGCGGCTTCGCGTGCGCGACGACGAGCAGGAACTCGTGCACCCGGTCGCGGGCCAGCTCGTCGAGCCGCAGGTTCTCGGCGACGACCACGCCGTGGCGGGTGTTGAGGATCTGCGGCACCTTGAAAGGTTCGTCGGGGTCTTCGGGGGGATACGGGCCGAAGCTCCAGGTGTCGCATCCGGTGAGCGCGATGCGGTGGCCGGAGATCCACTTCGCGAGCGCGTGTCCCGGCCCGGGTTCGCCGTGCGCGTAGGCGTCCGGGTCGGCGTCCCACAGGACGCCGTGCCCGGTGTGGAACAGCACCGCATCGCCGGCACGGACTGCCAGGTGGGCTGCGGCGAGAGCGGCTTCGGCGTCGGCAACGGTGACCACCTGGCCGGGCGCGAGCCGGGAGACCCCACGGATCGCTGCGACGTCGAGGCACAAACCCCGGGTGACGATCTGCGGGAGAGTGTCGATGCCGAGTTTGTCGGTGCCGTACGGGGTGCGGATGTCGGCCAGCCGGTGCCCGTTGTAGGTGCGGTCGCCGTCGTGCAGGTGGTTCAGCCCGTCGAGGTGGGTCCCCATCTGTTGGGTCGCCGTGATCTCCTCGATCACCCAGTGCACCTGGTTGCGGCCCACGGGCGGTTGATCGGGCTGGAGCACCTGGGTGAAGGCGCGTCCGGTGAACGCGGGCATGTCGGCGTGGAGGACGTGCGCGAGGTCGTAGACGCGGCCCGTCCTCACCAGCCGCGCCGCCTCGACCACCGCGCGGGGGCCGATCTCGTTCAGGGCTCCGGCCTGGTCTCCGGCGCCGTAGCGCGACGGCCACCACTGGTCGGCCGACGAGGCGACGCTCGTCCGGGGGCGGGTGTCGGCGGCGCTCATTCCGAGGACCAGGTGGTCTCGAACGACGGGTACAGGGTCAGGCCGCCGTCGACGAAGAGGGTCTGGCCGGTGATGTAGCCGGCCTCCGACGAGCAGAGGAACGCGGTGGCCGCCGCCATCTCGTCCGCGGTGCCGGCCCGACGCATCGGGATGTGCGCTTCGACGGCCGCCCGCCGGACCGGGTCGTCGATCCACGACTGGTTGATGGGTGTGACCGTCGCCCCGGGCCCGATCCCGTTGACCCGGATCCCGCGCGCGGCGTACTCGAGAGCGAGGGTGTGGGTGAGGTTCTGCATCCCGCCCTTCGACACCGAGTAGCCCACGAACCGTGGCTTCGGGATCACCTGGTGCACGCTGGAGACGTTGACGACACAGCCGGGCGCGGAGGCGGCCAACCAGCCGCGGACGGCCTGCTGCGCGCACAGGAACGCCCCACGCAGGTTCACCGCGAGGACCCGGTCGAAGTCGGCGACGTCGAGCACGTCCGTGTCGGCGGCGATCTGGATTCCGGCGTTGTTGACCAGGATGTCGATCCCGCCGTAGTTGTCGCGGACCTGGGTGAACATCTGCTCCACCTGGGAGGCGTCGGAGACGTCCGCCGCGACCAGGATCGGGTGCGTCCCGCTCGCCGAGAGCTGCTTCATGCACTGCTGCACGCCGTGCCCGATGGTCTCCTTGGTCGCCTCGGCGCCCTCCGGCGGCCCGACGTAGTTGATGGCGACGTCGACACCTTCCTCACCGAGTCGCACGGCGATCGCCTGACCGATTCCCGAGCTGCCACCCGTGACCAGCGCCCTCTTGCCCGTCAAGCCCTTCATCGTGTCCTCCTCCGTGTGTGGGACTCACCGAACCGACTCTGCGGTGGCCCCGACCGTTACGCCCGCCCCGCCTCCGAGGGGTCCGGCTCCTTCGTCGAGGTGGTGGTCGTTCGTGCGCCGCGTAGTACCGCCAGGGCGGCGGCGGGGAAGACGAGCACCGACACGAGCCCGGCGGCGACCAGGGCGGCGCCGGTCGCCGGAGAGAGCACCCCGAGCCGCTGCCCGATCGCCACCGCGGCGACGATGAACGGCAGGGAGGTGGCCTGCAGGAACGCAGCCGCCAGTGTCTGTCGCGTGCCCATGCTGCGCCGGTAGAGCAGGGCCGGTAGCCCGCGGACGAGGAGCAGCGCCACCACGAACAGAGGTACCTGGACAACAGCCGCCGTGGACCCGAAGAGCGCAGCTGCGTCGAACTGGATGCCGCTGGCGACGAAGAACACCGGTACCAGGAACCCGTAACCGATCGCGTCGAGCTTCACCGCCGTCTGGGGGTGTGTGACCGCTGCCGCGGGGTCGACGAGCCGCAGCACCGCGCCGGCGAGGAAGGCCCCGAGGATCGCTTCGAAGCCCAGCCCGGCGGCCAGGGCCACGAACGCGACGAGCATCAGCACGGCGAACCGGACACGGATCTGCGCGGTGGTGTCGGCCAGCATGGCGACCAGACGCCGGGTGGATCGTTCGACCCGCATCAGAGCGAGCACCGCTACCGCTGCCACCACCGCCAGGCCGCCGAGCAGCAGCACTTTGAGCCCTGCCGGCGTGGATGAGCCGGAGAAGAACAGCGACAGGAGGATCACCGCGCCGAAGTCGGCGATCGACGCCGCCGCGATGACCAGCTGACCGGCCTGGTTCATGATCTGGCCGGCGTCCTTGAGCACCGGGACGACCAGCCCGAGGGACGTTGCGCAGAGCACGATGGCCACGAGCAGCGGGGCTCGGGTGAGTCCGGAGCCCGCCAGGGCGAAGCCCACACCGGCGGCGAGCACGAACGAGACTGCGAATCCGATCAGAGCCAGCCGCAGCGACCGGCCCCGCAGGCGGTGGACGTCGATCTCCAGTCCGGCGAGGAACAGCAGGAACGCCAGGCCGATCAGGGCCAGGACCTCGACCGGCTGGTCGATCTGCACCCAGCCCAGCACCGAGGGGCCGAGCACGACACCGATCAGGATCTCCAGTACCGGGGAGGGGAGCCGCAGCGCCGGGAACAGCCGCACGACCAGCGGCGCGGCGAAGGCGACCGTGACGACGATCAGGAGGTTGACGAACTGCATGACCTCACTCCTGCTCGAGGGCGGCGAACGCGTCGAGCACGCCGCGGTGGAAGGTGGGGTACGCGAGGATCATCGAGCGGAGCGTGCGGATCGGGATCCGGGCGTGCACGGCCAGTGCGAGCATGCCGATCACCTCGCCTCCTGCCGGGCCGACTGCGGTCGCGCCGACCAGCAGGCCGCGTCCGGCGTCCACCACGAGTTTGACCAGCCCGGCATTGCCCGGTCCGTGGACGAAGCCGCGGGCCGACGCGGCGACGGGTGCACAGCCCACGAGCACCCGCAGACCCGCCGCGCGCGCGGTGGCCTCGGTGAGCCCCACGGACCCGACTTCCGGGTCGACGAAGGTCACCCGGGGCAGGGGCGCGTCTGCTGCCTCGACGGGTTCACGCCCGAGAATGTCCCCGACGGCGATGCGCGCCTGGTGCACGGCGAGATGGGTGAAGGCGCCGCCGCCGGTGACATCACCCACCGCCCACAGCCCCGGTGCAGCGCGCATGCGCGAGTCGACGGGCACCGCCGGGCCTTGGAGTCCGTAGTGCTCCAGCCCGAGCCCGCGCGCGTCCGGTCGGCGGCCGACGGCGACGAGCAGCTTCTCGGTTCTGAGGACCGTCCCGTCGTCCAGCGTCGTCTCGGTCTGTCCGTCGGTGGTGGCGACCGACACCGCGCGCCGGCCGGTGCACACCTGCACTCCGTCGGCTCCCAGGGCTTCGGCCACGACCGCCGAAGCGTCCGGCTCCTCCGCGGGAAGCACCCGATCGGCACCCTCGACGACGGTGACGGAGGTGCCGAACCGTGCGAACGCCTGGGCGAGCTCCAGCCCGATCGCTCCACCCCCGAGTACCAGCAGGGAGCTCGGAGCGCCCCGGGCCGCGACTGCCTCCCGGTTGGTCCAGTAGCCGGCTGTGTCCAGGCCAGGGATCGGCGGGCGGACCGGGCGGGCTCCGGTCGCCACGACCACACCGACCCGCGCCTGCACGATCTCGTCGTCGACCCGCACGCGCGCCCGGCCCTCGACCCTCGCCGAGCCGCGCAGGAATATCCCGCCGGCCTTCTCGAACCGGGCCACCGCGACGGCATCGTCCCAGTCGTCCGTGGCCTGCTCACGGATCCGGCAGGCGACCGGCGCGAGGTCGGCCCGCACGTGCGCGGCTCCCGCGAGCATCGGGACCCGCCGGGCCTCGGCCAGCGCGTCGGCTGCGCGGACCAGCATCTTGCTCGGGATGCAGCCCCAGTACGGGCACTCCCCACCCACCAGCTCGCGCTCCACCCCGACGACGTCAAGTCCGCCGGCGAGCAGGCCGGAAGCAACCTCACCGCCGCCAGGGCCGAGCCCGATCACGATCACGTCCGTGTCGCTGTGCGTCATGGCGGTGCAGAGCGCATGCTTCCGGCGACTGTTACGTCTGAAGTCGTGCGGGAGTCTGTAGCGTCGCGATGACAACCTTCAACGGTGGTGAGTGCCCGCGAACGGCCGAGCAGGTCGCGGCGCTGCTCGGCCGCGCTTCAGAGCCCGAGGTCGTCGACCATCTGCGGTGCTGCCCGACCTGCCGCCGTACCGTCGAACTTCTGCGGGCCGAGCCCGGTGTCGACCCTGATCTGGAGCTGCGGCTGCTGCGGGTGTTCCAGGACCGACCCGAGTAACGCTCGGGCGGTCGGCGGTGTCTGAGGGGTGAAACCGGACCCGAGGAGGACACCGATGACCACCCCGATCGCGGACTACGCACTGTTGTCCGACCGGCACACCGCTGCGCTGGTCAGCCGGACCGGCTCGGTCGACTGGCTCTGTGCCCCCCGGTTCGACTCACCGTCGGTGCTCGGGCGGATGCTGGACCCACGGGCCGGGCACTTCGTCGTCTGCGCCGGCGATCCGGACGCCGAGGTCAGCCGCCGCTACCTGGACGACACGATGGTGGTGGAGACGACCTGGAGCGGCGCGGCCGGCACCGTCGTCGTGCTCGACGCGCTCGCCACCGGTGCCGCCGACGATCCCCACGCCCTCTGCGCGGCCGCGCCGCGACTGCTGGTCCGCTCGGTGGAGTGCACCGCCGGCACCGTCGAGGTCCGGATCGAACTCGTGCCCCGCCCCGAGTACGGCCTGGTGACGCCGCTGGTCTCGCTGGTCGAGGGGGGCGTGCAGGTTCGCGGGGGCGCGGACGTGCTGGTGCTCTCCGCCCCGGTGCCCCTGCAGGTCGCCGGCGCGGGCGCAACCGGCACAGTGGTGTTGCGGGCAGGGGAGCGGGTGACGCTGGGGCTCCAGCACCGCACGACGTCCGAGCCCTTCCCGGCGCCTGTGCCCGAGGCCGAACTGGACGAGGCGCTCCGGACCACGATCGAGGCCTGGCGCACCTGGTCCCGCGTCCACCAGGGGTATCAGGGGCCTTGGCGCGATCTCGTGCACCACAGCGGCCGGGTCCTGCAGGCCTTGTCCTACCATCCGACAGGTGCGGTGGTCGCAGCGCCGACCACCTCTCTGCCCGAGCAGGCCGGCGGCGAGCGCAACTGGGACTACCGGTACGCCTGGGTACGCGACGCCAGCCTCACGCTCGAAGCCCTCTGGGTCGCTGCGTGCCCGGACGAGGCCCACCAGTTCTTCGACTACCTCGCCGCCAGCTCGGCGGCACAGGTCCTCGGCGGTGACGACCTCCAGATCATGTTCGGCATCGGCGGCGAACACGACCTGACCGAGCGGGAGCTCGGCCATCTGGCGGGCTGGGGGGAGAGCCGGCCGGTCCGCGTGGGCAACGGCGCGTGGAGCCAGCGCCAGATCGACGTCTACGGGGAGCTGCTCGGCGCCGCGCACCGGCTGGTCGCCCAGCTCAATCCCGAGCACCCGGGCGCGACGGCGTGGCGGGAGTTCCTCATCGGCTGCGCCGACGCCGCGGCCCGGCGCTGGCAGGAGACCGACCAGGGGATCTGGGAGGTGCGCGGGCAACCACGGCACTTCCTCTACTCCAAGCTCATGTGCTGGGTCGCGCTGGACCGCGCGATCGCGATGGCCGCCACGCTGCGCGCCGAGGACCGGGTCGACGGCTGGCGCGCGGCCGCCGAGGAGATCCGCGAGGCGATCCTCACGCAGGGCTGGAGCGACACCGCCAAGTCGTTCACCCAGTCGTTCGGCTCGCCCGACCTCGACGCGTCGAACCTGATGATCGGGCTGGTCGGTTTCCTCCCGGCGGACGACCCGCGGGTGCTGGCCACGATCGACGCGGTCGCCGAGCGGCTCACCGACGCCCGCGGGCTGGTCTACCGGTACCGAACGGAAGCCGGCGCGAACTCGGACGGGTTGGCGGGCGAGGAGGGCACCTTCCTCCTGTGCACCTTCTGGCTCGCCCAGGCCCTCGCCGCGTCCGGCCAGAACGAGCGGGCCCGGCAGGTGTTCGACCGGGCCGGCCGCTACGTCAACGACGTCGGGCTGCTCGCCGAGGAGGTCGACCCCGAGTCCGGGGATCTGCTCGGCAACTTCCCCCAGGCCTTCAGCCACATCGGGCTGATCAATGCCGCCTGGGCCATCGCCCGGGCCGAACAGACCGGCTGAGGGGGGCCAACCGCATCCTGGCCGCGTGCACCGACCTACGGCAGGCTGGCCCGGTGACGGTGCTCACCGAGGGGCCGGTCCTGCTGGCCACCAAGCTGCACCCCCCGGCGGGGCGCGGCCTCGTCCGCCGCCCCCGCCTGGTGTCGCGGCTGCGGCCGACCGAGCACCGCCTGACCGTGGTCGACGCTCCAGCGGGCTGGGGCAAGACCTCGCTGCTCGTCGACTGGATGGACACCTGCGCCGAGAGCGTCCGGGTGGCCTGGCTCGCACTGGACCCAGGGGACAACGACCCGGTCCTGTTCTGGAGTTACGTGATCACCGCGCTCCGGGACCGTGTCCCCGAGGTGAGCGAGCAGGCCATGGCTGCGCTGCGCGCCGGCCCCCGCGCCCTGCGGGACGCGGCGCTCCCGTCGCTGCTCAACGAACTTCTGGGGGCGGACACCGCGGTCGTGCTCGTCCTCGACGACTACCACACGATCACCGATCGCATGGTCCACGAGACCGTGGCCCTGCTGATCGAGCGCCTGCCGCGGACTGCACACGTACTCGTATCCACCCGCGGCGACCCGCCACTGCCCCTGGCCCGCCTCCGAGCCGCCGGAGACCTCTCCGAGCTGCGGGCCGACGATCTGGCGTTCACCGACGCGGAGGTCGCCACGCTGCTGAAGGACGTCCACGGCCTGACGCTCGGCTCGTCGGACGTGCACCGGCTGGCCCGACGGACCGAAGGCTGGCCGGCCGGCCTCTCGCTGGCTGCGATCTCCTTGGCCAGCCTGCCCCGAGACGCTGCCGGAGCGTTCATCGACGAGCTCATCGGGTCGGATCGCTACATCCTGGACTACCTGTGCAGCGAAGTGCTGACCCGGCTACCGGACGCGCTCCGCGACTTCGTGCTCCGCACCTCCGTCCTGCGTCGCCTGTGCCCACCGCTGTGCGAGGAGCTCACGGGCCGGGCCGATGCAGCCGCGATGCTCGACCAGGCCGAGCGCGCCGGCATCTTCGTCGCCCGGCTCGGCGGAACCGGTCCGTGGTACCGCTATCACCGCCTGTTCCGTGAACTGCTCGAGCACGAGCTCAGCCTGGTCGAACCGGCCGCGCTCCCCGAGCTGCACCGCAAGGCGGCTGTCTGGTTCGCCGGAGCCGGCTCGGTCAGCGAGGCGATCGAGCACCTCGCGTTCGCCCAAGAACCGGGCCGGGCAGCCGATCTGGTCGCGGAGAACTGGAACGTCGAGTTCAACGCCGGCCGGCTCGCCACGGTCGAGGCCTGGCTCGACGTCCTTCCCCCAGCCGCGGTCCGCCTCGACCCGCGGCTGTGCGCAGCTCGTGCCTGGCTCCTCCTCGACCGAGGCCAACTCGACGAGGTCGATCCCTGGCTGGCGGCCGGGGAGGCGGCCGCTGCGATCGCCGAGGACGGAGCGCCTCGGCTGGACACCCGACGTGACCTGGCCGTCCTTCGTGCCGTCCACCGTTTCAAGATCGGTGACGTGGGTGCAGCGGCGAGCACGGCCCGCCGTGTGCAGGAACTGGACTCCGGCGGACCGAGCTTCGCCAGCACCGTTGCCCACCTGCTGCTCGGGTTGACGGCCTATTGGCAGGGGCGCTTCACGGCGGCGCGACGGCCGCTCGGCGAGGCGGTGCGCCTCGCCCGGCACACCACGAACCCGCTCGCCGAGACGTATGCGCTCGGCTACCTCGCGCTGGCCGCCGTCGAGGCCGGTCAGCTGGCGGAGGCCGCACGGATCCTGCCGGTCGGTGAGGCACGGGTCGTCGACCCGGCCGTCGGCGAGCACTTCGTCGCCTGCCTTCCGCATCTCGCGCGCGCGACGCTCCTCGGAGCCACGGGTCAGCCCCAGGCCGCTGCCACGTCGGCGGCTCGTGCCGTCCAACTGGCCCGCCGCGGAGCCGGACGGCTGGAGATCGCGCTCGCCCTCGCCGTGCAGGCCAGGCTGGCCGGTCCGGACAGCGAAGCGACGGCGCTGCTTGACGACGCCGCCGCGCTGCTACGGGGCTGCCCTGATCCCGCCCGGCTCCCGAGCACGCTCGCCCAGGCGCGACGCGCCCGGCCCGGCCGGAACGCCGGCCGCGTCGAGGACGAGGAGTCAGGTCTGTCCGAGCGCGAGCGTCAACTTCTCCCCCTCCTGGCCGGCACGCTCTCCCAGCGAGAAATCGGCGCCGTGCTGCACTTGTCGCTCAACACCGTGAAGACCCACACCCGCCTGCTCTTCCGCAAGCTCGGAGTGTCGTCCCGCGGCGATGCCGTCGCCCGAGCGCGCGAAATCGGGCTGCTCTAACTGAGGCGTCCGGCCAACAGACCTCGCAACCGGACGCGCCCGCGGTGCAGCAGAACCCGCTGGTTCCCCGGCGAGATGCCGAGCGCCTCGCACACCTCACCGGCCTCCCACCCTTCGACGTCTCGCAGGGTCACGACGATCTGCTGGCGCTCGGGGAGCGACCGCAGCGCGCGTCCGATCGCCCCCGCCACCTCCGCCGCGAGTAGGCGGCACTCCGGCTCGCCGTCGGCGCCGTCGGTGACGAACTCGTCCCACCACTCGGCGTCCGCAGCCACGCTCGACCACGGCACGGTCCGGCGTTCCCGCCCCCCTCTCGTACGGGCGATGTTGACCAGGATCCGCATCAGCCACGTCTTGAAACTGGAGCGGCCCTCGAACCGGCCGACATGGCGCAGCACGGCGATCCAGGTGTCCTGGACCACGTCCTCGGCAGCCGCGCGGTCTCGCACGTACGCGGCAGCCACTCGCAGCATGAGCGGCGTGTAGCGGCGGACGAGGACGAGGTAGGCGTCCTCGTCGCGGGCAGCCAGCCCCTCGACGAGGCACGCATCCGGCACCTCAGCGGTGAGCGGGAAATCCAGCGAGACGGTGACCGACATCGATGACCTCCGGCGCAGCTCCTGGCCACCGAGCCTGCAGGCCGAGGCGATCGGAGTCAGCGTCGGGCGACGCTCTCACCCGGGTGAAGCGGGGAGGTGACGACTCGTTCGTCCGCACATTGCCGACCACCGTGCGGCTCCACCTCGTGCCGAAGGACGCGGCGGATTACGTACTGGGGACATCGACGGCACATGCACGGGCTGATCCCTAGCGTGGGCCCTGTGACCAGGACCGAGGCGCGCCGCGGCGATGTCGTCGCGGTGTCCGCGGCGGTGGTGTTGGTGCTGGTCGCAGCCGTGGTCGGGCGGTGGCTGCTCGCGGCGGGGGTCGACATCTTCCTGGGCTGGCCGCCGCTGTTGGCGGAGTGGCTCCCGCACGTCGGACCCGGGACCCCGGCCGCTGTGGTCGTGGCCGTCGCCGTGGCAGCCTGGGGTCCGGGCCTCGCCGGCCGAGCGGTGTGGCGTCCGCTGCTGTGGACCGCGTGGGCGGCCGCGTCGGCGTGGACCCTGAGCCTCGCGTTGGTCGACGGCTGGCAGCGGGGCGTGGTCGCGCGGCTCTCGAGCAGTCAGGAGTACCTGCACGACGTGCCGCGAGTGACGTCGGTAGGGGCGATGCTGCGGGAGTTCGCCGACCACATCCTCACGACACAGGTCGACCCGGCGCAGACCTGGTTCTGGACGACGCACGTCGGCGGGCACCCGCCCGGGGCGTTCCTGCTGTTCGTGTGGCTGGACCGGCTCGGCCTCGACGGCGGCGGACCGGCCGGGATCGTGGTGATCCTGGCCGGCTCGTCCGCCTGCGCCGCGGTCGCGGTCACGCTGCGCGGCGTGGGGCAGGAGGACCTGGCACGGCGCGTACTGCCCTTCTCGGTGCTGTTCCCGGGCGCAGTGTGGGTGGGGGTCTCGGCCGACGGCCTGTTCGCGGCCTGGCTCACCTGGGGGGTTGCGCTGGTCGCGGTGGCGGCCTCGCTGCGCGGTGTCCGGGGCGATCTCCTCGCGCTGGCGGCGGGGCTCCTGCTCGGGTACGCGCTGTACCTGTCCTACGGGCTGGTGCTGGGGGGCCTGTTCCCCGTCGCGGTCCTCGCGGCGACGCGCCGGTGGCGTGTGCTCGCCGGCGCACTCGCAGGCGTGGTGGTCGTGGTCGCAGCCTTCACCGCTGCCGGGTTCTGGTGGGTCAAGGGCTATGAGCACGTGCGAGTGATCTACGCGGCGAGCATCGCTGCGAGCCGTCCCTACTCCTACTTCGTGTGGGCGGACCTCGCGGCGGTCGCGTTCGCGCTCGGCCCGGCCGTGGTGGCGGCGCTGCACCGGATCTCCGCGCTGCCGCGGCCGGCGGCGTTCCTCGTCCTCGCGGCGCTCGGGGCGATCGTGCTGGCCGACCTTTCGGGCATGTCGAAGGCCGAGGTGGAGCGGATCTGGCTGCCCTTCGCAGTCTGGGCGGTGGTGGGATGCGGGGCGCTTTCGCATCCTCGGCGGTGGCTGGTGGCCCAGGCTGTCCTGGCGTTGGCCGTCAACCACCTGCTGCTGACCGTCTGGTGACCCGCACGACCCAGACCAGGGCGGACGCTCCGGCCATCGCGAGCACGAGCCACAGCCAGCGGATCAGGTAGGGGGCCTGGTCGAGGCCGGTCGCGCCGAGGTGGACGGGCCCGCCCTGCCGGATAATCCCGGGCAGGAAGACGAGCAGCGTGAGCCCGGCGCCGAGCAGCGGGACCCGGACGTGGTTCACCAGCGGCACCGGGGCCGCCGGCAGGTGCACGAGCATCCGGTCGACCGCGGCGTACAGGGGGAACAGGACGAGATCGTGGAGAAGCAGCGCCCCGGCGAACCAGGCGAGCATCCAGGGGATCGACGGGTGCAGCGACGGGTCCCGCACCACGATCGTCGCCGCGTACGCACCCAGCGCCAGGCAGGCCAGCACTCCCGCGGCGCGCAGCCCGGTCATGGCCGCGGCCCGCTCGTGGTGAAGTCGATCGAGCGGACCCACTTCGTGCAGTGCACGCCCGGCAGCGCCGGAACGATCACCCGGGCCGGGAAGCCGTGGTCCGGGCTGAGGTCGGCGCCGTTCACGCGCAACGCGAGGAGGGCGTCGGGGTCGCGCACCTGCGCCCCGGTCAGGGTCGCCCGGGCGAACGGGCCTACCTCCACGGACGACACGAGCGCGCTCGTCGGTGCGGGCACCCCGGCCAGCGCGGCGAGGTCGCGCAGCCGCACGCCGCTCCAGGTCTGCTGGGTCGACCAGCCCTCGACGCAGGCGATCGGCAGGGCAGCGGTGTGCTGCGGCAGCGCGATGAGCTGCGCCCGGGTGAGCCGCAGCGAGCCGAGCTCGAGCCGCCAGCCCGCGCTCACGGCGGCCGGGGCGATGCCGGACGCGGCGAAGGTGCGGTTCACGGGGAAGTCCCCCGGCAGGGTCCGCCCGCGGGGCAGGAGCAGGGCGGTGGCGCGGAGCGGCCCGTCGACGGTCTGGCCGATGGTCATGCCGGCGAGCAGCAGCGATCCGCCGGCGACGAGGGCGAGAGCGCCGCGTCGGCTGAGCGTCGGCGGCTCCGGTTCGGGGGCGACGAGGTCACCGGGTGGCTCGGACCGGGTCTGCGCGAGCGGAGTACGCAGCTCGGTCCGGAAGGAGCGGGAGCGGAGCCCGCGCGTCATGGCCGGGAGCTTGAGGGCGACGTGCAGGACGAAGCCGGCGACGAACACCCAGGCCCCGGTGTAGTGGGCGGCGTAGAAGCTGAACCCGAACACGTAGTCGTACTGGATGTTCAGCAGCCCGGTGACGATCTCGAACAGGATCCCGCCGACCAGGAGCACCAGCGTGGCGCGCTCGGCGGCCCTGAGCGGGTTGCGGGGGAGGGCGGTGAACAGCTTCGGGATCACCGACCACAGCTTCGCCAGTACCACCGGGACCAGCACGATTCCCAGGCCGACGTGCAGTCCCTGGGTGAGCCGGAAGAGCCAGGACGGCCGCGTCGGCCAGCCGAGGAGCGGGAGGTGCAGGGCCCCGACGTCGGCCGGGATCGTCTGTCCGGGACCGTAGGCGACCCAGTCGAGCAGCCCGGTCACGATCACCAGAGGGAGTGCGCACAGCAGCACGAGCCCCAGCACCGACGTCAGCCACGGGCCCCGGATCGGGCTCCGCCAACGGATCCGCATGGCCGGCGACGCTAGGCCGGGTAGGCCCGCCGCGCGGGTGCTGCGGGGAATCGGTAAGCAGCTCGTCAGACCCTTACCGACCGGTGACGAACCGGTCCGGGAGAGCGCGTTCGGGGACTACCGTGAGCCGTGTGTGCGCCCGTGTCCTCGTGGTGGACGACGACGAGACCGTCCGTGACGTCGTCGGCCGTTACCTCGGCGCCGCGGGGCATCGCGTGGCACTCGCGGCGGACGGCCCGGGCGCGCTGCGGGCGGCCCGGACCACACCGCCCGATGTCGTGGTGCTGGATCTGATGCTGCCCGGGCTCGGGGGTCTGGAGGTCTGCCGGGCCCTGCGCGCCGACGGCGACCTCCCGCCGATCGTCATGCTCACCGCGCTCGGCGAGGAGGACGACCGACTGCTCGGTCTGGAGCTGGGCGCCGACGACTACGTCACCAAGCCCTTCAGCCCGCGGGAGCTGGTGCTGCGGGTGGGCTCCATCCTGCGTCGGACCGGCACGGCCTCTGCCGGGGCCGGCCCCGTGCTGGTCGACGGGGGACTCCGGGTGGATCCGGCGGCCCGCAGCGCAGTGCTCGACGGTCACCAGCTGGCCCTCACGGCCCGGGAGTTCGACCTGCTGGCATTCCTGCTGGCCCACCCCGGGCAGGCCTTCACCCGCGAGGAGCTGCTCGCCCGGGTGTGGGGGTGGGAGTTCGGCGACCGCTCCACCGTCACCGTCCACGTACGCCGGCTGCGGGAGAAGGTGGAGACCGATCCGACGGCGCCCCGGCGGATCGCGACGATCTGGGGCACCGGCTACCGCTACGACCGCGAGAGCTGACCGTGCTCACCGAGCTCGCCCGGGCGGTACCGCTGGCGCTGCTGTTCGCCTTGCCCGTCACGGTCGTCGGCGGGTTGCTGCTGCATCGGATGCGGCGGCGGTCGATCACGGCGGCGATGACGACGCTGGCGCTGGTCCCGCTGGCGGCGGCGCTCGGCGGTGTGGTCGGGGTGAGCGGGCTGATGTACACCCCGCAGCTGGTCGGGACGATCGCGGTGTGCGTGGTGGTCGGGCTGGTCACGGTGCCCGTGGCGTGGTGGCTCGGCAGCCGCTTCGCGCGGGAGGCGCTCTGGCAGCGGGAGGCGAGCGCCGCGGAGCTGGAGACGGTGCGACGGGGCGAGCGGGCGCGCCGCGAGCTGGTCGCGTGGATGAGCCACGACCTGCGCTCGCCGCTCGCCGGGATCCGTGCCATGACCGATGCCCTGGCCGACGGGGTGGTGCGCGAGCCGGCCGAGGTCGAGGACTACCTCGGACGGATCCGCCGCGAGTCGAACCGGATGGCCGGCATGGTCGAGGACCTCTTCCAGCTGTCCCGCGCCACCTCGGCGGGCCTGACACTACGGCTCGTCCCGGTGGCGCTCGGAGAGCTGGTCTCCGACGCCGTCGCCGCCGAGGCGCCCGCGGCCGAGGCGGCCGGGGTGCGGATCGTCGCGGAGGACCCGGAGGGCTGGCCGGTGGTGCACGGCAGCGACGCCGAGCTGACCCGCGCCATCCGGAACCTGTTGACCAACGCCATCCGGCACACTCCCGCGGGCGGCCGGGTCGTGCTCTCCGGCGGGATGCGCGAGGGCCGCGTCCGGCTGGGAGTCCTGGACGGCTGCGGCGGCATTCCCGCGGAGGACCTGGACCGGGTGTTCGACGTCGGGTTCCGCGGCAGCGCCGCCCGGACCCCTCGGGAGGGGCCGGGAGCCGGTCTGGGGCTGGCGATCGCGCGGGCCTTCGCCGAGGCGCACGGCGGAAGCCTCGAGGTGCGCAACCACGGTCCCGGCTGCCTGTTCGAGCTGTCACTGCCGGGGCTGCGACTCGAGCCGGTCCCGCCGCACGCGGTAGCCCAGGCCTGACCGGGCCCTCAACCGACGACCGGGCTGAGCTCCACGAACGTCCGACCACCCGCCGTTGCCGAGCAGGCGGTCGGGATGAGGCCGGCGGTCCCGGCCAGGGCGCACAACGCCTCGGCGCCGACGCACGCCCACGGCACGGCGGCACCCACACGGCGTCGCGCGGAACCGGATACCTGAGCCGTGCCGGACCAGAACTCGCGCGGCTCGGGACCGGCCTCGACCAGCGCGGTCCCGCCCGGCACGAGCAGGGCTGCGACGCGGGCGAGCAGCCGGACGGGGTCGCCACCGATGCCGATGTTGCCGTCGGCGAGGAGCACGTGCGCCCAGGACCCCTCGTCGGGCAGGGGCCCGAAGACGTCCCGGCACACCATCGCCGCGCCCCGGCGGCGGCACAGTGCCCGGGCGACGAACGAGCTGTCCACGCCGAGCGCGGGGACGCCGCGAGCGGCGAGCGCCGCGACCAGCCGGCCAGGCCCGCAGCCCAGGTCGAGGGTCGGTCCGGTGCACCGGTCGAGGAGCCAGGCGTCGTCGGCGTCGGCGACAGCCCGCCAGCGGGCAGCGTCCAGGAGCAGCGGCCGGCCGTCGTCCCGGACGAAGCTGCGCGTGCGGCCCGTGAGCAGGGCGTCGAACGCGGCGGGGCGGAGCGCGTACGTCACCGGGCGTCGCCGAACGACGCCGCGTGGAGAGCCTCCACGCGCTCGACGGCCCGGGCGAAGCGTGAGCCGGGAACGTCGGCGGCAACGGAGCGGGCGTCCTCCGCGGTGTCGACGTCGGTCAGCTCGGGCAGCAGGGCCACCCGCAGGCCCGCGGCGCGGAGGGCATGCAGCGTGCGTTCGCCCGTGTCGGCGCGGGACATCGGGACGTCGGCGACCGGTCCGGCCGCGCGGGGGTCGCGCAGCCCGAGCGCCCACCAGCCGCCGTCGCGCGCTGGACCGAGAACGGCGTCGGCACCCCGCAGCCGATCCACGCATTCCACCAGCAGCAGGACGTCGAGCTGGGGTGTGTCCATTCCGACCTGCAGGGTCGGGACCCCAGGACGCCGTGCGGCGGCGTCGGCGTGCGCGGCCACGATACGTTCGCCCAGACCGTCACCGCGCTGCCGAATCCGGCCGGCTCGGGCGAGCGCCCGGCGGAGCTCGACCCGCCGGGCCGCGCCGGCCAGCCGGCCCGTGAGGGCGACGAGGGTGCGTCCGCCGGGCACGGCCGCGGTCGCGTCGAGCGTGTCGAGCAGCGCGGCCGCGGCGACATCGGCCGCCTCCTCGGCCGAGGCGGGCGGGCACAGGCGCGTCTTCACGCGACCGGGCTCCGGCGCCTTGGCCAGCACGAGCAGGGTCGCCGCCGTCCCCGCTGTCGTCGCGGCCGCTGCCGCCCCCGCCGCCGTGGTCGCCCTCATCGGAGCAGCCCTGCCATGTCCCGCACCGCCCGCGCCGTGCCGGCGACCGAGCCGGAGACCTTCGAACGTCCGCCCGCGCGGCGGGCGTACCGCACCGGTACCTCCTCGATCCGCCAGCCGGCCGCGCCCGCACGCAGCAGGAGCTCGAGCGGGTACCCGAACGCCCGGTCGACGATCCCGAGCCCGAGCAGCGCCGCGCGCCGGGCCACCCGGATCGGCGCGACGTCGTGCACCGGCACCCCGCGCCGGCGCAGCTCGGCCGCGATCAGCGCGTTGCCCACGCGGGCGTGCCAGGGCCAGCTGCCCGGCTCCGGTATCCGGCGGCCGACGGCGAGGTCCACCCGGCCCGCGGCGACGACCGCAGCCATCGGGGGCAGGACGTCGGCATCGAGCGACCCGTCGCCGTCGAGGACCGCGACGAGCTCGGCGCCGGCGTGCTCCAGCCCGGTGTGGACGGCGGCGCCGTAGCCGCGGCGATCCTCCACGACGACGCGGGCGCCGTGCGCCCGCGCCACCTGCGCGGTGCCGTCGGAGGAGCCGTTGTCGACGACGAGGACGGGCCACTCCGAAGGCAGTGCGGTCAGGACCCCGGGCAGCGCCTCGGCCTCGTCGAGGCAGGGCAGGACGATCTCGACTCGGTGCACGTTCTGATCTTCGGTCCTGCAGCGTGTATCGGACCGGGTTCCGGTGCTTACCGATCGATGACGGCCGGGCGTGAGAGAGACGCCGGCGCGCGCAGCGGGTCCGTCGCGAAGGCTGTCACCCCGTCGGTGAACGCGACCCGGGCCCGGAAGCCGAGCCGGTCGTGGGCGAATGCCGGATCAGCGACGACGTGTCGTACGTCCCCCGGCCGCCCGCCCCCGACGACCTGCGGCTCCGGGCCGCCCATTGCCATCGCCAGCGCCATGGCGAGCTCCCCGACCGTGCGCGGCTCACCGGAACAGACATTGGCGGCGGCGAACCCGTCGACCGGCGCGGTCAGCGCGGCCAGGTTCGCCGCCGCGACGTCGGCGACGTGCACGAAGTCGCGTCGCTGCCGCCCGTCCTCGAGCACCCGCGGTGCCTCCCCGCGCTCCAGTGCGGAGCGGAACAGGGACGCCACGCCCGCGTACGGGGTGCCGAACGGCATCCGCGGCCCGTAGACGTTGTGGTACCGGAGCGACCAGACCGCACCACCGGTCTGCCGTGCCCACGCCGCCGCCAGGTGCTCCTGCGCCAGCTTCGTCGCGGCGTACGTGCTGCGCGGGTCCGGCGGGGCGCTCTCCGATACCAGGCCCGGCACGAGCTCGCGTCCGCAGGCCGGGCACCGCGGCTCGAAACGACCCGCGTCGAGATCGGCGACGGCGCGCGGACCGGGCCGGACGGTGCCGTGCACGGCGCAGTCATAGCGCCCCTCGCCATAGACCACCATCGACCCCGCCAGCACCAGCCGGCCGATCCCGGCGCGATGCATCTCGGCCAGCAGCACGGCTGTACCGAGGTCGTTGTGCGCGGCGTAGTCCGGCGCGTCGGACGGGTCGACACCGTGCCCCACCATCGCAGACTGGTGGCACACAGCGTCCATCCCGGACAGCAGGGGGCGCAGCACCGCCGCGTCCCGGACGTCCCCGTGGACGAACCGGTGCGCCCGGATCCACGGCGGCGCCTGCGCGGCGTGCGCCTGAGGCAGCAGGGCGTCGACCACGACGACCTGATGTCCCTCCGCGGCCAGCAGATCGGCGACGTGCGACCCGATGAACCCGGCACCGCCGGTGACGAGAACGCGCACGATCTCCGACCGTAGAGTGCCGCCCGCGCCGCGGGTGCGTCTCGTCATCGCTCCGTAAGAAGCGCAGCTCTGGGCCCTCGTGAGGCGCCGGCTCCCGCCCTGGTGCCGGCTCGGCGGGCGTCGGAACCACCCGCGGACGGCCTCACGCCTGCGGCTCCAGGGCGCGGCGGAGCATCCCGACCAGGGCGCCGATCGGCGGTGCCGCGGCGTCTGCGGGCGGCTGCGCCATCAGCCACATGTCCATTGCCCTGCCCATACCGAGTGCGACAGCGATCAGCAGGCTGGTCGGGAGGTCGGTGCGTACAGCGCCGGAGGACTGGCCGGCGACGAGGACGCGTTCGATCCAGGGCATGACCTCCCCCTCCAGCTCCTGCTGCGCCCGCTGCAGGGCGGGCTGGTCCGATGCCCTCAGCCAGGCCCGTACCAGCGACGCCAGCCGCGGGCAGGCTGTCAGCTGCGCGACGGAGTCCCGGTAGTAGCGCTCCACGGCTGACCAGAAGGCGTCCGGCCCGAGCTCGCCCGCCAGGCGAAGGGGCCCGATGTCGGCGAGCAGACGCTCGAACTCGACGTGCGCGACGTGTGCGAACAGGTCCTCCTTTCCGTCGAAGTAGTAGTACATCGAGCCCTTGGAGATGCCGGCGGCGGAGATGATGCGGTTGAGCGAGGCGTCGTGGAAGCCGTGGGCGGCGAACTCGTCGAGCGCGGCGCCCAGGATCGCCTGCTGTTGCGCCGGAGGAAGCCTGGCGAAGCGGGGGCGGACCACGGGCGCCTCAGGCAGCCGGCAGGGCGGGCAGCTCGACGCCGTCGCGCAGGCTGCGGCCCATGACGAGGTTCGGCACGTACGGGAGCCCCATCAGCCTCATCGCAGTGTTGCGCACCACCAACGCCGCCCGCGTCCGCGGCGCGAATGCCGAGCAGAGGCCCCTCGCTGCGTCCTGCTTGGATCGCAGCATCGGGCCGAGGCGCTCGTGGTAGCGGGCGAAGGCCCGGATGTGGTCGCCGTCCGCCTGGGCCAGTTCGGCGGCCAGGACGTAGGCCTCGATCATTGCCAGCGCGGAGCCCTGGCCGGCCAGGAACGACGGGCATGCCGCCGCGTCGCCCACCAGGGCGACCCGGCCCCGCGTCCAGGACGGCATGCGGATCTGGCTCACCCGGTCGAAGTAGAACGTGCGTGCGGACCTCATCGCATCGAGGACCGCAGGTGTCTCCCACCCCGCGCCGGCGAGCCGGCGGTGCAGCAGCGCCTGCTGCTCGCGCGGGGAGTCCAGCGATGCGCCGCCCTCCTCGCGCAGGGAGATGCAGAACATCGTGATGTCGTCGCGCAGCGACACCCGTAGCAGCTGGAACCCGACGTCGGCGTGCATGACAGCGGTGAGCTCGTCGCGAGGGCGGTATCCGGCGACGTCGAACACGGCGACGACGATGCCGAGGTAGCGCTCGAACCGCTCCTGCGCGCCGAACGCCAGCTCGCGCACTCGGGAGTGCAGGCCGTCCGCGCCCACCACCAGGTCGAAGTCTCGTCGCGTCCCGCTCTCGAACCTCACGTGCACGGCTCCGCCATCGTCATCGATCGCGGCGACCGTGTCGCCGAACATCGTCTCGACGCATCCGTCCAATGCAGAGAAGGTGGCCGACGCCAGGTCGGAGCGGGCGATGGTGACGTAGCGGTCGCCGAGGCCCACGACCGCCTCGGCCGCGAACGAGGCGACCCGTCGACCGTGCCGGTCGACGGAGCGGACCTCGGTCAGACGGTAGCCCAGGCGGTGGAGCTCCGGGACGATGCCCATCCGCTCGGCGACGTCGAAGCCGGTACCCCAGAAGTCGACGAGGTAGCCGCCGCGACGTGGCTCCGGTGCCCGCTCGACGAGCGTGGGCTCGTGCCCCAGGTGTCGCAGCCAGTAGGCCAGCGTGGGCCCGGCGATCCCGGCACCACTGATCAACACCCGCATGTCCGACCTCCCATCGCCTCCTGGACCGCCGGTTCGACTGCCAGTCGACTCGTAGCGGACTGCCAGAGGAGTTTCGGAACGAGCGTGCTCACCACCGCAGATCCTCATTTGCCGGCTGCGGCCCTCGGGGGGCGTCAGGAGCCGGTGCTGTCCGCGTCGTCCACTGCGCGGTCCACCTCGATGCCCGAGGCAGGCCTGTCCGGCTCGCCGGTCGACAGAGGCGCTCGCGACGCTCCGCGGGCCGGCCGGCTTCGGCCCACTCCGCGCTCAGCCACCCGCGGGCCAGGCTTTCGCCCGCGCACAAGTCGTCGGCGTTCGGCATCTCCATCGCGATCACCGGGTCCTTCGGCGTCGTCCAGACGCTCGTCGGGTCACCGGGCGTGCTCGTCGTGCTGTCCTGGGCGTGCTCGTGGTGCTGTCCTTCGCCGGGTCGGCGGCGACCGCGCTCGGGTGGGTGCAGGCGCTGGTGACCGCAGGCTTCCGGATCCGGGTGGGCGCGGTGCTGTCCGAGGTGGCCATGCTCGGCACGGCGCAGAACCTCGTGTCGGTCGCATTGTCGATCCTCGCTGCGGCCGGGGCCGCCGTCGTGCTGCGAGGCTGGGCGGCGTGGCCGGTGGGCGGGGCCGCGCCGGGCTCGTCTACCTGCTGGCCGAGACCGCGGAGATGGTGCTCGCCGAACTGCTGCAGCGGCGCCGCGGCGACCCGGAGGCCGAGGACACCAGCAGGACGGCTGACCGGGACACCCTGCCGGGAGGGCTACCCGTCCGGGCCTCGTGCGCGCCGTTCGGCCACCAGCAGCAGGATCAGCGGGAGGCCGATCATGAGGGCGAGGATCAGCAGAAGCGCGGCCCAGTCGGCGGGCAGCAGCACGACGATCACCGCGAGGACCGCCAGGACCTGGACGACGCGGTCGAAGGTCAGCCAGGCGGGCCACTCGCGGGGACCGCCGGACAGCTCGTCGGCCAGGCCGGGGTCATTGGCCTGCAGATCACAGCCCAGGTCTGCGAGGAGGTGCTTCTCGTGGTCGGTCAGGGGCGGCCCCGGGTCGCGCCCCGGCGGCGGTGACGGTGGGGGCGGGAAGGCGCTCGGCATCGTGGCCTCCGGGCACTCGGGACTCGGGTCGGGATCGCCGGCTCCGTGTGGGGCGACCCCGGGACCCCGGCGTTCACCTGGGCGACGGGTCCCGGGGGCACCATGCGCGGCGACGGCGGCCGCTGGGGGAGGGAACGGCAACGCTGCTGTTCGGCTCCACCCACCGCAGAGCGTGCCCGAGTCCGGACGAATCGCACCTTGCGGTCCCCTTGCGACATCCGCCCGGCTCCGACCGGCCGTCAGGATCGGGCGAGGCGCGCCCCCGCCCGAACGCGCTGCCGGAGCCGTTCCCGGGCGAGGCGGTGCACGAGTTCGGGCAGGGCGCCTCCCGGAACCTCGCCGCGGAGGTCGCCCTCGGCCCGCCGTACCTCCGCCTGGACGAGGCCGGCCGGCACGAGGTCGGCGAACTCCTCGGCCAGCGGGCCGCGGATCTGCTCACGCAGGGCGGTCGAGCCTCGGTTCTCGGTGGTCATCGCACCTCTTCCTCCGTCCGGACCGACCATCGGTGCACCCGCGCGGACACGGCACCGACGTCACCCTCGACGCTATCGACTCCGACGGGCGTTGTGCCGCAACGGAAGCTGTCGGTCGTCTTGCGGTCCGCGACGGAGTCGCGCCGGGCTCGGGTCCGGTCAGGACATCGGGGCGGAAGGCGAGTCGGGAAGGCGCGGTCGGCCTGACCGCGGCTTCGCCAGCAGCGTCAGCGCGCCGAGCACCGCTCCGAAGACGAGGTGCGCGGCTGCCTCGAAGGCCTGGTTGGTCCCGAGGAACGCCGAGAACCACGGGACCACCCTGAGGATCTGGAGGTCGACGACGTACACCGCGGCTCCGTAGAGGAGTCCGGCCCAGGCCAGCCAACCGGCCGAGCGACGACGCAGCGGAGCCAGCAGGGCTGCGAACACGAGCCCCAGCCCCGCGGCGACCACCAAGTGGACGAGCATCCCGACCCAGACGGTGGCCGAACCCGGAGGGGGCCCCTCCACGAGGGTGGCGACGGTGCGGAAGGAAGTGAGGACGCCCCCTCCGCCGACCATCACGTACCAGGCCTGCAGGGCGATGAAGGCGACGCCGGCCAGGAAGCCGGACAGGAGGCCCCAGAGGACCCACCCGACGGCGCCCCGTCGGCGCTCGCCGCGTGTCCGGTCGGGCTGGTCCGAGACGCGCGTCGTGGCGCCGCTGTCGTCGCCGGACCGGTCGGATTCGTGACGGATGTGCTGTGCGGACACGCTGCCGTCTACCCCTGTCGGCCCGTACCCGGCTCGGCCGCGACTGACGATCGCCTTCCGATGGCAGGCGGGCCCCGCCCCGGCGGGTGCGATTCCCGAACAGGTCAGTCCGGGTCGTCCCGGGAGCGCGCGGGGGACTGCCGGTCCGGCCCCGGGTCGGGGAGGTTGAACGTCGGGGCGACGTCCTCCATGTCGAACGCCCGGGCGACGGGGACGTCGGTCGAGGAGTGCAGGACGATCGAGAGCGCGATGGTGACGACGACCAACGCGAAGACGGTTTCGCCCCCGGGGATGCCGGATTGCAGGACGATCAGCCCGTACACGACCGAGGCGAAGCCCTTCGGCCCGAACCAGGCGGCGGTGGCCCGTTCCCGCAACGGCATCTCGCTGCGCAGCAGCGAGAGCAGGACGGTCGCGGGCCGGATGAGCACGATCGCGAGCACGGCCGTGACCCAGCCGCCGAGGCCGGGGGCCGCCAGGCGGTCGGTCGTGATCAGGGTGCCGAAGACGAGCAGCGCCGCGAACTTGGCGATCTCGGACAGCAGGTCGCCGAAGCGCTCGTAGCGCTCCGCCGCCTGCGGGGAGAGGGTGGCGAGGGTGGAGCCCGCCGCGAACGCCGCGAGGTAGCTGTTGGCGTGCGTCAGGTCGCAGAGCGCGTAGAGGATCACGGCGACGGCCAGTGGGCCGAGCGGCTGCAGCCGCGCCTCCGCGCCGAGGAAGGGAAGGCGAAGGACCAGCGACACCACGACGGGGAGGAGGACACCGAGCGCGAGACCGCCGGCGAGCTCGGCGAGGATCAGGCCGAAGTGGGCCTGCTCGTGCTCGGCGAGTGCCAGGAAGATCAGCACGAAGGGGAGCGCGAGACCGTCGTTGACGCCGGACTCGATGTTCAGCAGCCGGCGCAGCCGGAGCGGCACCGCCTCCTTGCCCACCAACGCGGACGCGAAGACGGGGTCGGTGGGGGAGAGGATCGCCCCCACGAGCAGCGCGGTGATCCAGTCGAGACCGGCGAGATAGTGGGCCGGGACCGCGACCAGCACCATGGTGAGCGGCATGCCCACACCGAGCGCCCGTCCCGACAGGCGCCAGCCTTCTCGGAGGGCCGGCAGGTTGGCGCGCTGGCCGTCGGTGAGCAGCACGGTGAACAGGGCCAGGTCGGCGAGCGTGCGGATGGCGCCGCCCTGCGGATCGAGGTCGATCAGGCCGAGGGCCGCCGGTCCGATGAGGACCCCGCCGACGAGGAACAGCAGCGCGGTGGACAGCACGGTCCGGGCCGCGAGACCCGACAACAGGACGCTGATCAGGAGCACCACGCCGAAGGCGAGTACGGGGATCACGGGCGGCCGTCCTCCTCGTCGCTGCTCGTTCGTGGCCGGTCGACCACCGTCCCCCGGGGTTGAAGGGCACGTGCCCGGGCGTGGTACCCGTCGAGGCCGATCGCGAACGTCATCCCGGGCTCGCGGAAGGTGCTCGCAAGGTTGGCTGCCGGTCTCCTTACGGTTCGCCCGTCCACCGATGGTCTCCGGGCGAGCCGGCTACACCCTTGGGGTAGCTGGAATGCCGGTACCGCCCGGGCGAGGGAGGAGGACGTGGAGATGACGACGACAGTGGTCGTGGGGGTCGACAGCTCGGCCGAGTCGCAATCGGCGCTGAGGTGGGCAGCCTGCTACGCGGAGCTGACCGGCGGGACCCTGCGGGCGGTGACCGCGTGGGAACCGGCGGTGCAGCCCGTCGGCCCGGGGCGGATCATGTCGCCGGCGACGGACCTCGTACCGCCCCAGGACCTCCACGAGGTGGCCGCCCGTCTGCTCGACGAGACGGTGAACGACACGCTCGGCCCGGACCATTCGCACCGGCTGGAGAAACACGTCATGCCTGGTGACCCGGCGGAGGTGCTGCTCGACCGGTCCGATGGTGCGGCGGTCCTGGTGCTCGGCAACGGGCATCACGGCGCCCTGGCCGGGGCCCTGCGCGGCTTGGGGGTCCTGCACTGCCTCCATCGTGCCGACTGTCCGGTGGTGCTGGTGCCCGCTGCGTCCGGGCCGGACTGATCGGCACCAGGGAGGGGAGAGGTGGAAGGAACCGCGACCGTCGGACCACATGTGCTGCGCGAGTACGCCCTGATCGCCGACGGCGAGCGGGGCGCGCTGATCGGGCCACGCGGGGACATCGCGTGGCTCTGCGCACCGCGATGGGACTCGCCCGCCGTGCTGTCCTCGCTGCTCGGGGGACGCGGCTGCTACGCGGTGACCCCGCGGCAGCGGTGCGTGTGGGGTGGCTACTACGAGAACGGCTCGCTGATCTGGCGATCCCGCTGGATCGCGGACGACGACAGCATCGTGGAGTGCCGGGAGGCGCTCGCCTTTCCCGGCGACTCGCACACCGCCGTGATCCTGCGGCGGGTGGTCGCGGTGCGCGGCGAGGCGGGCGTCGAGGTGCTGCTCCGGCCCGCCGCCGACTTCGGCCGGGCCTCCTTCTCCCGGGTCCGGCGTTCCGAGGACGGGGTGTGGACCGGGCGGACCGGTCCGCTGCGCATCCGCTGGAGCGGGGCTCCGGACGCCTCGCCCGGCGAGGACCCGGGCGGATTGCGCACCGCGCTGCGGCTGGCTCCGGGTGAGCACCACGACCTGGTCCTGGAGGTCACCGACACCGAGCTCGAGGGCCCGCCACCGGACCCCGACCGCACCTGGGCCGCCACCGAGACCGCCTGGAGGGAGGCGCTCCCCGACCTGGGGCCGACCATCGCCGAGCGCGACGCCCGGCACGCCTACGCGGTGATGCGGGGCCTCACCACCGCCGGCGGCGGGATGGTCGCCGCCGGCACCACGAGCTTGCCGGAGCGAGCGGACCGGGGCCGCGACTACGACTACCGCTACGTCTGGATCCGGGACCAGTGCTTCGCCGGGCAGGCCGTGGCCGCCGCGGGGCCGCATCCGTTGCTCGACGACGCGGTCGCGTTCGTCGCGGGCCGGGTCCTGGCCGACGGACCGGACCTGATGCCCGCCTACACGGCGGCCGGTGCACCGGTGCCGGCGCAGCGCACGCTGGACCTGCCCGGCTATCCGGGCGGTTCGGACGTCATCGGTAACCACGTGCGGAGCCAGTTCCAGCTCGATGCCTTCGGTGAGGCACTGCTGTTGTTCGCCGCGGCTGCGCGGCACGACCGGCTCGACACCGAACGGTTCCGGGCCGTGACCGTGGCCTTCGCGGCGATCGAGAAGCGCTGGCGGGACCCGGGCGCCGGCCTGTGGGAGATCGACCCCCAACACTGGACGCACTCGCGGCTGGTGTGCGCGGCCGGCCTGCGGCAGGCGGCGTCGGCCGCCGCGCCCGCCTCCGACGCGGCCGCGTGGAACGCCCTGGCCGACCGGATCGTGGCGGAGACGGCGCAGGACTCCCTGCACCCGTCGGGACGCTGGCAGCGCACGCCCACTGACCCGCGGGTGGACGCGGCGCTCCTGCTCCCGGCACTCCGGGGTGCCGTGCCCGCGGACGACCCACGGTCGGTCGCCACGGCCGAGGCGGTGCGGACCGAGTTGGGCCGCGACGGGTACGTCTACCGGTTCCGTCACGACCGGCGCCCGCTGGACCAGGCCGAGGGCGCCTTCCTGCTCTGCGGGTTCCTCATGGCCATGGCGGCCCACCAGCAGGGCGACCGGGTCGGCGCCGCCCGCTGGTTCGAGCGCAACCGTGCCGCGTGCGGGCCGCCGGGGCTGTTCTCGGAGGAGTACGACGTGGTGCAGCGCCAGCTGCGCGGGAATCTCCCGCAGGCGTTCGTGCACGCGGCGATGCTGGAGGCGTCCGTCCGTCTCGCCGTGTGACGTCCCGTCTGTCGGTTCCCTGAGGATGGCGCGCCCCGTGTCGGGCACCGGCCGGTGCCGGGAATTCGTCGACCATGCGTTGGTATCTCGGTCGACTCGGGACAGTGATGACAGCTCTGGTGGCGTTGACCGTGCTCGCGGTCGCCCGCACCGCGGGAGCCGGGACGATCGAGGGTGGGGCCGCGCTCGTGTCCGGCTACCGGGACGTCGCACCCGCGACCGTGCTGCCGCAGACCACCAGCGCCGATCTCGCGCTCACCGGCCTGCAGGAACCCCTGCGCGCCGGACTGACCTATCCCGTCACCCTCACCTTCGAACGCGCCGGCTCGGTCGAGCTGCAGCTGCCGGTCGAGAACCCGGACGCGCTCCCGCCGCGGGCGCCGTAGGGGCGTCAGTTGCGCACGCTCCGCCGTACGACAGCGGGAACGACACCCCAGAGGGACCCGAAGAGAACGAGGGCGAGCCCGGCCGCGAGGACCGCGACCACCGGACCGAGGACCACGTCGGCGATCAGTGCCACGACTCCGACGATCGCGAGCCCGAAGGTGGTGAGCCCGGCGACGACCAACCACTGGCCCGCCGCGACCATCTGCTGGCGCCCGCCGTGGCGGAAGACGGAGCGGTGGACGACCACCGGGGCGATCAGCAGCCCGGCGGCCAGGGCTGCCGTCACGGCGTACACGAGCACCTGCCGGGGTGCGAGGTCGAGGAAGGCACGCTTGAAGGGCACGGTGAGAAGCAGTGCGGTGAGCAGCTGTACACCGAGCTGCACCACGCGCAGCTCCTGGAGCAGGTCACGCCAGTTGCGGTCGAGCCGCTCGGCCGGGGTCTCGCCGCGCGCCGCGCGGTTCCACCTGTCGTCGTCGAGCAGCCGGCTCTCCTCGGCCATCCCGCATCTCACCTGCCTCCGCTGCCGCATGGGTGGCCGACGGAACACAGCCGTGCCCCGGTCCCGGGAGAGATCTCGCACATCGACGTGCGTCCGGGCCGGGCCGTGCTCCCCAGGCGGCCACCCGGATCGGGACCGGGGACCGGTGGAACCGCCGCCCTTCGCGGTGCGTCGTCCCGTCGGCCACCCGACATCAGTTCTATCTCCTCGTCCGGCGACAGCGGTCGGTTCCGTCCGCTTCGTCAGGAACTCGTCAGGCACGACCGCCGTGGACGCCGCAGGCCCGGTGGTACCGCTGGAAGGGCACGGTCGACGAGCGCGGGGAGGACCGATGGGCGCAGGACCGCACGACGAGGGCGGGGTCCTCGCGGTCACCGTCGCCGAGTCTTCACCCCCGACGGTCGGGGACGCAGGCGCTGTCGTGCTCCCGCCTCAGGACGTGGCCGCGCTCGCCGCGTCCGAGTTGCAGGGCATGGTCTCCGAGGAGACTGCAGGCCGCTCGGTCCAGGTCAGTAGCCAGGTGCTCGCGGGAGGCATCGTGTCCGCGCTGACGCGTCAGGCCCGCGATGCCGCGCTGCTCGTGCTGGGCAACTCCGGCGAGGAGAGACCGTGGGGAGTGGGATCGGTGGGTCGCCGGTGCGCGAGGCGGGTCGACTGCCCGACGGTCTGGGTCCCGCCGGACGCATCGGCCCCTGACGAGCAGGTCCTCGTGGTGGGTGTCGGTCACGTGTCGCGCCGCGCTGCGCTGGGCCGTCGACGAAGCCGTGGCGACCGGTGACCGGGTGGAGGTGGTGGCCGTGCAGTACCGGCCGATGCATCCCGACGGCGGGCGGGCCGACCCGGGTGTCGTCGACGCGACCCGCCGGCTGGTCGCCACCGAGCTCGACGACGTGCTCGGCAACCCGCTCGACGAGGTGCCGGTGACCGTCGACGTGGTGACCCTGCGTGGCACACCGTCGGACGTCCTGCTGGCGCGCTCGGTCGGCCGCCGGACGCTCGTGCTGGGTGACGCGCAGCGCCCGGCCGTGGCCGACGCGCTGCTCGGCTCCGTCGCGGCCTCCTGCCTGCGTCACGCGGTCGGGCCGATCGTCCTCGTCCCCGGCTGACCAGGGCCGACCACGCGCGCGGCGGCCGTCCCCGACCATGGGGACGGCCGCGACGCGACCCGTGCGTCGAGCGCACCCGACGCTGCGGCTCACCGGTGGTCGGCGGCATGCTCGCCCCGGCCGGGCCAGAGCTGGCACCGAGGGTGCCGCCGAGCGCGCTGGCGACCATCGACAGGCCGAGTCCGAGGACGGCCCATCCGGCGGTCTGCCGGGCCAGGCTCACGGCCGCGGGCCCGCCGATCGTGCCGAAGCCGCCGAAGACGTTGCCGAAGTAGCCGACGAGTGCCCCGCCGCCGGCGAGGGCGATGCCCAGGAGCAGGGCGGTCGTCAGCGCCCAGCTGACGACGCCGTTGACCATTCCGTCGTTGACCCGCGGCCACAACGCCGAGGCCCGGCCGCGGCCCCGCCGAGCAGGAACGCGACGAGGCCCAGGACACCGGACACGACGACGGCGGTGGTGGAGCTGCTGGTGGTCGTGTGGCCACCGGTGGTGGTGCTGTTCGTCTGTGTACTCACTGGTCGTCCTCCTTCGACTGTGTCTCGTTCTCGTGCCTCACCGACCGCGGCGCCGCCACGCGCCGACGCCGACGAATCCGGCGAGCCCGGACAGCGCCCCGGCGAGCAGGGCACCGCGGTGCATCGAGGCCCACAGCACCGGGTCACGGAAGTGGGCCTGGTCGTCGAAGGAGCCGTGGGCCCCGCGGTCGTCGTCCTCGTCGCCGGGGGCGAAGAGGTTCGGGCCGTACCGGGGCAGGTCCGCCCCCGTCTGCTGGCCCGTGACCCCGGTGCGGGCCAGGTAGGAGCGCACGAGCGTGGGCGCCACGCGCTCGCCGAGGATGGTGTAGGCGGTGGAGATCCCGACCCAGATGCTGCGGCGGGGGTGCTCGGCGACGAACCGGACGGCGCGCGCGGCGAGCTCGGGTTGGAAGACCGGCGCCACCGGGCGGGGATGGCCGGGCACCTTGGTGAGGTTCCAGTTGAACTGGGGCGTGTTGAGCCCGGGCAGCTGCACCATGCAGATCTTGACGCCGCTCCGCTCGTGGGCGAGCTCGGTGGCGACGGCCTCGGTGAAGCCCTTCACGGCGTGTTTGGCCCCGCAGTAGGCGGACTGCAGCGGGATGGAGCGGTAGGCCATGGCCGAGCCGACGTTGACCACCACCCCGTGGTCGCGCGGACGCATCCGGGCCAGCGCGGCGCGGGTGCCGTTGACCTGGCCGAGGTAGGTCACCTCGGTCATCCGCCGGTATTCCTCGTCAGTGGTGTCCCAGAAGTAGGCGAGGGACCCGGCGAACGCGACGTTGACCCACACGTCGATCGGGCCGAGCTCGTCCTCGACCTGCTGGGCGGCCCGGTCAACGGCGACGGCGTCCGCGACGTCCGTGGGAATGGTCAACGCCGTGCTGCGGCCCGCGCCGAGGATCTCCTCCGCGGCGCCCTTGAGGCCGGCGGCGCCGCGCGCGAGGACCGCGACGTCGTAGCCGTTCTCGGCGAACTCGCGGACCGCGGCCCGCCCGACCCCGGCGGTCCCGCCGGTGATGACGACGACTCCGCTGCTCATGTCGCTCCCTTCCAGATCAGTCGTGCGGCGCCCGCCAGCCCGCCGAGCGTGGCGCCCGCCAGTGCCACGGGTACGCCGACCCGGACGGCCCTCCGCACGGCAGGTGGTGCCGGTCGACCGATGGCCGCCTGCCCGGGGGGCCGGGGACCGGAGGACCCGTTCCGCAGGGCCAGGGCCATGACCTCGCCGAGGTGCAGGGCCCGACGCCCGGCGCCGGCGTCGGCGATCTGAGTCGTGCAGGAGAACCCGTTCGCGACCACCACCGTGTCCGGGTCGGCGGCCCGGACGGCGGGCAGGAGGGCCTGCTCGCCGCAGGCCATCGAGATGTCGTACTTGCCCTTCTCGAACCCCCACGACCCGGCCAGGCCGCAGCAGCCGCCGGTCAGCGGCTCGACCTCCAGGCCCATGCGCCCCAGGACGCGTTGCTCCGGGTCGATCCCCCCGGTGGCCCGGTGGTGGCAGTGCACCCAGAGCAGCGCCCTTCCGGGCAGCCGGGGAGGGTCGATGTCGTGGCGGTCGAAGAACTCGCCGAAGTGGAACGCGTTGCCGGCCAGCCGCCGTGCGTCGTCGTCGTGCGGCAGCATCTTCACCAGCTCGTCCTTGAACACCGCAAGGCAGCTGGGCTCCATCCCGACGACGGGCGTGCCGGCCCGGATGTCGTCGCGGAGCACGTCGAGCACGCGCCGCAGGTACCGGTCCGCCGCGTCGAGGAATCCGTAGTCGTAGAGCGGGCGTCCGCAGCAGACGTGCACCTCCGGCATGACGACGCGCCAGCCCGCGGCCTCGACGGCCTCGACGCAGGCCACCCCGACGTCGGTGTGCAGGTGGTTGGTGAAGGTGTCCGGGAACAGCACCACCCGAGGCCCGTTCGGGTTGCGGGTGCCGCCGCGGGCGGCGAACCACTGCTGCAGGGTCTGCGGTGCGAAGGTGGGCAACGGGCGGCGCGGGTCGATCCCGGCCGCGAGCTTCGCCAGCCGGGCGAGCCCGGGGGTCTGCGTGACCGCGTTGACCAGCTCGGGCATCCGGCACGCGAGCCGGGCGGCCTGGTCGATGAACCCGAAGGCGTAGGCGTGGCGCGAGCGCCACCGCCGCCACGACTTGTAGTGGTGGTACCGGAACTCCGCCTTGTAGGTGGGCATGTCGACGTCGACCGGGCAGTCGCTCGTGCAGCCCTTGCACGCCAGGCACAGCTCCAGGCCCTCGGCGACCTCCTTCGACTGCCACCCGTCGGTGATCACCTCGCCGCGCAGCATCTCGAAGAGCAACCGGGACCGCCCGCGGGTGGTGTGCTCCTCCTCGCGGGTCACCTGATAGCTGGGGCACATCGTCTGGGTCGGCTCCGGATCTCGGCACTTGCCGACACCGACGCAGCGCAGCGCCGCGTGGGCGAAGTCGCCGCCGTCCTGGGCGTAGGCGAACCGCACGTCGGGCCGCCAGGGGTTGTAGTCGGTCCCGAGCTTGAGGTTCTCGTCCAACCGGTACGCGTCGACGACCTTGCCCGGGTTCATCTTCGCGTCCGGGTCCCAGATCGCCTTGAACTCCCGCATCGCCGTCATCAGCCGCGGCCCGTACTGCTTCTCCAGCAGCTCGGCGCGCTGCTGCCCGTCGCCGTGCTCCCCGGACAGCGTGCCGCCGTAGCGGGCGACGAGATCGCCGGCCGCCTCCATGAAGGCGCGGTAGTGGCGAATCCCCTCCGCGGTGCGCAGGTCGAAGCTGATCCGGGAGTGGATGCAGCCCTCGCCGAGGTGGCCGTACATGGCCCCGACGAGGCCGTGCTCCGCGTACAGGTCCTTCAGGTCCCGGACGTAGTCGGCCACCCGGTCCGGGGGCACGGCGGAGTCCTCCCAGCCGGGCCAGTGGTCCCCGTCGGCCGGGAACGCCGTGGAGCCGAGTCCGCTCTCCCGGATGGCCCACAGGTCCTCGCTGTTCCCGCCCTCCTGCGTGCTCTTCGCGACCCGGATGCGGTCCTCGGCGTAGCCCTTGTCGTCACGCAGCCACCCCACGAACTCCCGGCACCGGCCCACCGACTCCTCCGTGGTGTCGGCGCCGAACTGGACCATCAGCCAGGCGCCGCCCTCCTCGCGGCGGGGCAGCTCGTGCAGGCCGGCGACGTTGATGTGCTTGAGCTGCTGGTCCTCGATCAGCCGCTCGTCGATCGCCTCGAGCCCGATCGGCTTCCACGCCATGATCTCGGGGACGTGGCTCGCGGCCTCGACCAGTTCGGGGTACTGGATCAGCACCGTGGTGCGCTGGAACAGCGCCGGCGTGAGCATCAGGACCGCCCGCAAGGCGATGGCGCAGGTGCTCTCGGTGCCCACCAGCGCACGGGCGACGTTGAATCCCCGCTCGGGCAACAGCTCGTCGAGGTTGTAGCCCGACACCCGGCGGGGCAGCACGTCCACGGGCTGGTACCCGGCGCGGATGTCCTCGGCGTAGCGGTCCCGCAGATCGCGCAGCTTCGCGTAGATCTCGCCCTTGCGGCCGCCCGCGGCGATGATCTCGTCGAGCCGGTCCTCCTCGTCCACGCCGACCCAGAAGCGCTCGCCGCCGTAGGTGACGACCTCGAGAGCATGGGTGTTGTCCGACGTCCGCGGTCCGGGCCCGTAGTGCCGGGCCTGGACCGAGTGGATACCGCAGGAGTTGTTGCCGATGTTGCCGCCGATGGTGCACCGGGAGTGCGAGGACGGGTCGGGCCCGAACACCAGCCCGTGCTCGCCGGTGACCTTGTTGAGCTGCTCGTTGATCACCCCGGTCTGTGCCGTGACGAGGCGACGCCCGGCGTCGACCTCCTCGACCCGGGTGAGGTACTTCGAGAAGTCGATCACGACGGCGGTGTTCACCGTCTCGCCGGACAGGCTGGTGCCGCCGCCGCGGCAGACCACCGGGGCCCGGTAGCGGTGGCAGGCCCTCACCGTCTCCACGACGTCGTCGAGGGTCCTCGGCACGACCACCCCGATCGGAACCTGCCGGAAGTTCGACGAGTCGTTGGCGTACAGGGCCAGCGAGCCATGGTCGAAGCGCACCTCGCCGCTGACGTGCCGCCGCAGGTGCTTCTCGAGCCCCTTCGCGTTGATCGTCGCCGTTCCGACCATGCCGGCCGCGAAGCGGGCGTCGGGGCGGGCGGGGATGGTGACGGTCATTCGTGCTTCCCCGGCAGGGCGTCCCGCACCGATTCGGTGAACTCGTGCATCTTCTGCTTGGCGCCCTTAGTCATGACGCCGGCCTCCTCGGGGTCGCCCTTGAGCATGGCCTTCGCCGACTTCTTGCCGAGCTCGGACTTGATGTGCGGCGGTACCGGCGGGATCTCGGGATCGACGACGACCTCCAGCACGACCGGCCGGTCGGCGGCCAGCGCCCGGTCCCAGGCGGGGCCCATCGCGACCGGGTCGTCGACCTTGATGCCCTCGAACCCGAGGAGCTTCGCGAACTCGGCGTAGGGGACGTCCGGGATCCACTGCGAGCCCATGAACTTGGGGTCGGCGGACTCGGCCCGCTGTTCCCAGGTCACCTGGTTGAGGTCCTGGTTGTTGAACACGCAGAAGATCAACGTCGGATTCTGCGCCGTCAGCTTCTCCAGGTACCGCTTGACCGTGATGAGCTCGTTCATCCCGTTCATCTGGAACGCCCCGTCGCCGACCAGGGCGATCACAGGCCGGTCCGGGTAGGCGAACTTCGCCGCGATGGCGTACGGCGTACCCGCACCCATCGTGGCCAGGGTGCCGGCCAGCGACGCCTTCATCCCCTTCCCGAGGCGTAGGTACTGGGCCCACCAGTTGGTGGCCGACCCGGAGTCGGTGGTGAGGATCGCGTTCTCCGGCAGTCGCGGGGAGAGCTCGTAGGCCACCAGCTGCGGGTTCACCGGGTCCGCGGACTCGTGGGCCCGGTCGTCGAGCACCCGCCACCACCGGTCGACCTCGTGCTCGATCTTCTCCCGCCAGGACCGGTCCTCCTTGCGCTGCAGCATCGGGAGCAGGGCCTGCAGCGTGTCCTTGGAGTCACCGATCAGGTTGGCCTGGGTGGGGTAGCGGACCCCGATCATCCGGCCGTCGATGTCGATCTCGACGCACCGGCACTGGCCCTCCTCCGGTAGCCACTCGGCGTAGGGGAAGCTGGTGCCGACCATGAACAGCGTGTCGGCGTTCATCATCAGCTCGTAGCTGGCGGTCGAGCCGAGCAGCCCGATCGGGCCCGTGACGTAGGGCAGGTCGTCGGGCAGCACCTCCCGGCCGAGCAGGGTCTTGGCCACGCCCGCCCCGAGCAGTTCGGCGGCGGCCACGACCTCGTCCTGGGCCTCCGCCGCGCCCTGCCCGACCAGCATGGCCACCTTGGAGCCCTCGTTGAGGATCTCCGCGGCCCTCGCCAGCTCGGCCTGCGGCGGTGTCACCCGCGGCTTGGTCCAGCCGACGCTGCTGTAGACGGCGCCGTGGACCCGCGGCGGCGACGGCTGCGCCTCCTCCTCCTGGACGTCGACCGGGAAGATGATGGTGGCGACGGTGCGGTTGGACAGCGCGACCTTGCAGGCGCGGTCGACGAGGTGCCGGGCCTGGGCGGGGTGCATGCAGGTCTGCACGAACTCGGAGACGTCACTGAACAGCAGCGTCGGGTCGATCTCCTGCTGGTAGGCGGCACCGAGCGAGAAGCGCTTCTGCTGCCCCACGATCGCCACCACCGGCTGGTGGTCGAGCTTCGCGTCGTACAGGCCGTTGAGCAGGTGGATCGCGCCGCCGCCCGAGGTGGCCAGGCAGCAGCCGAGCTCGCCGGTGAACTTGGCGTGCCCGCCCGCCATGAAGGCGCCCATCTCCTCGTGCCGGGGCTGGATCAGCTCAGGGTCCCCGTTCGCGCGGTCCAGGGCGCCCAGGAACCCGTTGATCCCGTCGCCCGGATAGCCGTAGATGCGGTGGATGCCCCATTCGGTGAGCCGTTCCAGGACGAAGTCGGCGGTCTTCGGCATGTCGGTCCTTCACCTCGACGGTATGTGCTGACACCCCCGCCTACCCGTGCGCCAAGCCCGATTCGCAGAGCCCACCATACGATTGCCTGACGAAGCGCTCGGGAGCATCCGAAACCGGGGGAAAGCCGGGAGCCGGTGGTAGTCGCGGCCCATGGAGAGCGTCGACGAGCAGGCGGGCGTCGCCGTGGAGGCGATCGATGCCGCCGCCTACACCATCCCCACCGACGCACCCGAGTCCGACGGGACCCTCGCGTGGGACTCGACCACGCTCGTGGTCGTGCGGGTGCACGCGGCCGGCCGGACCGGGATCGGCTACACCTACGCCGGCCCCTCGGTCGTCCAGGTGGTCGCCGGGAAGCTCGCCGGTGTGGTCTGCGGGCGGGACGCCACCGCTCCCGCCGCCTCGTGGGCGGCGATGCTCCCCGAGGTGCGCAACCTCGGCCGGCCCGGCCTGGTCGCCGAGGCGATCTCCGCGGTCGACGTCGCTCTGTGGGACCTGCACGCCCGGCTCCTGGACCTCCCGCTCACCACGGTGCTCGGGGCGGTCCACGACGCCACCCCGATCTACGGCAGTGGAGGGTTCACCTCCTACGACGACCGTCGTCTCGCCGAGCAGCTGTGCGGGTGGGTCGAGGCGGGGATCCCGCGGGTGAAGATGAAGGTCGGCCGCCACCCGCCGGGGGACCTTGACCGGGTGCGGGCCGCCCGCCGGGCGATCGGCGACGACGTCGAGCTGTTCGTCGACGCCAACGGGGCCTGGACCCGCAAGCAGGCCCTCGGGTGGGCGTACCGGCTCGCCGAGCACGACGTGCGCTGGCTCGAGGAGCCGGTCAGTTCCGACGACCTCGAAGGGCTGCACCTGCTGCGCGACCGCGGCCCCGGAGGCATGGACGTCGCGGCGGGGGAGTACGGCTACGACCTGCCGTACTTCCACCACATGCTCGAGGCGGGGGCCGTCGACTGCCTGCAGGCCGACGTCACCCGCTGCGGCGGGCTGAGCGCCCTGGTGCGGGTCGCCGCCCTCTGCGACGCCCGCAGCATCGACCTCTCGCTGCACTGCGCGCCCCAGGTCTCGGCGCATGCCGGCACCGCCGTGTGGCACCTGCGGCACCTGGAGTACTTCCACGACCACGCACGGATCGAGCGGATCGCCTTCGACGGCGTGCTCGAACCCGAGGCCGGCGGGGCGCTGCGCCCCGACCGCTCCCGCCCCGGGCTCGGGCTCACCGTGCGGGACGGGGACCTCGAGCCGTACCGCGTTGCGTGAGGACATGACCGTCGAGACACGCAACCGCCGGGCGGTGCGGCCGCAGGCCGAGATCCCGCGGCTGCTGGTGCTCGCGGGTGGGCGTGGCGGCTGCTCGCCGTCGGGGTCGCGGTCTACGCACTCGTGCGGATCC
The DNA here is from genome assembly GCF_027922425.1 of Pseudonocardia halophobica. Classification (GTDB taxonomy): domain Bacteria; phylum Actinomycetota; class Actinomycetes; order Mycobacteriales; family Pseudonocardiaceae; genus Pseudonocardia; species Pseudonocardia halophobica. The sequence continues at coordinate 44,457 of NZ_BSFQ01000002.1, forward strand.
TCGCGTTGATCTGGCTGGTCGTGGTACCGGTCGTCGCCGCGGTGCTGCTGGCATCGCTGCTGCGACCACTTGCCCGCCGCCTGGTGCGGTGGCACGTCCCCGGGCCATTGGCGGCCCTCGTCTCGCTGCTCCTCACGGTCGCGGTGCTCGCGGGCGTCGGGTTCCTCGTGCAACTACAGGTGACGGCTCAGCTGTCGGCGTTGGTCGACGACCTCGTCGACACGGTGCAGCGGATGCGCCCGCTGCTGGCCCGGCTCGGCGTGGGCGACCTGCGGCTCGACCGGCTGGAGACCGGGGTCGTCGACTGGCTGCAGGCCCACCGCGACCAAGCGCTCAGCCTGGCGCAGACCGGCGCCGGCGTGCTGGTCGACACGGGCACGATGATGCTCCTGACACTGTTCGTCACCTTCTTCCTCCTCTACGACGGCGAGCGCGTGTGGCGCGGCGTGCTGGTGCCCTTCCGGGGGGTGGCGCGGCAGCGGATGGACCGCGCCGGCCGGGCCGCGTGGGGAGTGGTCACCGCCTATATGCACGGCACCGCGGTCATCGCCACGATCCACGGGATCGTGATCGGCCTGGTGCTGTTCCTGCTCGGCGTGCCCCTGGCGTTGCCGCTGGCCGTGCTGGTGTTCCTCGGCAGCTTCGTCCCGATCGCCGGCGCGCTGGTCGCGGGTGGGGTCGCCGTGCTCGTCACGCTGGCCACGAAGGGCTGGGTGGCGGGTCTGATCCTGCTCGTGGTCCTGATCGCGGAGGACCAGCTCGAGGGCCACGTGCTCCAGCCGCTCATCGTGGGCCGCTACGTGCGGCTGCACCCGCTGCTCATCGGCCTGGCCCTGGCCGTGGGGTCGATCCTCGGCGGGATCGTGGGGGCGGTGGTGGCGGTCCCGCTCGCCGCGGTCCTGCGGCACACCGTGCCCGTCCTGCTGGGGCGTCCGGCCCTGAGCGACGGACCCGCGGACGGGGATCCGACCGGGGGGACCGGTGCGGACGACGCCGCCGACCCCGTCGGGCCGCCGGACGGCCAGCGCACCATTCGGACAGGAGGACGTTCGTGATCGCCGTCGGTCTTGCCCTCGTCGCCGCCGCGCTCAACGCCACGGCGTCCGTCCTGCAACGGCGGGCGGCCCGCGACCAGCCCGACGAGCAGGAGTTCTCCTTCCGCATGCTGCTGGACCTGGCGCGGCGGCCGGCGTGGATCGGTGGGATCACCGCGGTCGTGATCGGCTTCGCGGCCCAGGCCGTGGCCCTGACACTGGGTCGGGTCGCAGTCGTCCAGCCGCTGCTCATCGCCGAGCTGCCGTTCACCATCCTGCTGGCCGCCCTGGTGTTCCACCTGCGTCCGGGAGGGCGGGAGTGGTGGTCGATCATCGCGCTTGCGGTCGGTCTCGCTGCGGTCGTCTTCGCCCTGGCCCCGAAGGGCGGCGACCCGGTGGCGGTGTCGGGATGGGAGTGGGTGCTCGGCTCCGGCGTGACCGCGGGCGCCGCCACCACCGCGCTCCTGCTCGGCCTGCGGGCGCAGGGGCCTCGACGGGCGGCAGCGTTCGGCATCACCACCGGCATCGTGTTCGGGTACGTCGCGGTTCTGGTCGCCGCGGTCGGTGCGCAGTCTCGCTTCGGGCTGCACGGCGTGCTGACCGCCTGGCAGACCTGGGCGGTCGTGGTCGTCGGCCCGACAGGGTTCTTCCTGCTGCAGAACACCTTGCGGGCGGGCAACCTCGTCGCCTCCCAGCCGGGCATGACGTTGGCGAACCCGCTGGTGGCGACGGCGTGGGGGGTCGTCGTGTTCAAGGAACAGGTGCGCGGTGGCCTCTGGCCTGTGGTGGCCGGGACGGGAGGCGTCCTGCTCGTCGGCGGCACCCTCCTGCTCGCCCACTCCCCGCTGCTGAGCGACGAGCGGGGCGCGGAGGATGACGACGAGGCCGGCGACGACACGTCCGGCGACGTCCCGCACGCCGGCGGCGCGGCAGGAGACGAGGACGGCGCGAGCCGGGGCCCCGGCGGCGCCCGCGAGGGCCAGCCGACCTGGCCCCGGCGGCCGACCTGACGACCTGCTGACGATGTCCCCGATCCCCGGGCATGGCGGCTTCCCTCCGGACCGGGCCGGGTAAGGCCGTCCGCAGCGAAGGCGAGGTGAGTCATGACTGCACGTGAGCCGCACCGGCCCGCACCGCGTGACCCCCGGTTCGACGTCGATCCCGACCGAACGGCGCCGGGGCGCCGGGGGACGACGGAGTTCGGGATCGTGCCGTGGTGGACCGCGGCGGCGATCGTCCTCCTGGCCGCCGAGACCGTACTCGGCACCGCGGCGGCCGTCGTCGTCGGCCTGCTGGCCCTGGGCGTCGGTCTGAAGCAGTGGTGGACCGAGCGACGGTCGCCGGGCGAGGGGACCGGGGACGGCCGGGGCCGTGGTGACGGCGGAGGTGGCGGCGGTGGCGGAGGGGGCGGTCTGCCGCGCCGGCCGGGTCCTCTCACGTTCCCGCCCTGAGACGGGCGGAGCCTTCGCCGTCCCCGGCCGTATCGGCTCAGGAACGGTCCCCACCGTCTCCAGGGGCGGCGGGCTCCTCGGTGGCGGGCCATCCGAGCGCGAGCAGCATCGCGGCCCGTCGGCTCGGGATGTCCAGGTCCAGCAGCTCCCGCAGGCGTCCCAGCCGGTACCGCACCGTCTGCGGATGGACGTGGAGGTCGTCGGCGACGGCCCGGCCGTTGCCCATGTGCAGGAGCCAGCTGCCCAGGGTCTCGAGCAACCGGCCGGCACTCGGGTCCGGGAGATCCAGTACCGGGCCCAGCAGCCGGGCGCGCAGCGCGTCCAGCAGCTGCTCGTCCCGCTCGGGCACGGGCCAGTCGGCACGCGCGGCGACCGCCCGCAACGCCCACGCGCCGGGCGCCTCGGCCAGGAGCAGGCCGAGAAGCTCATGGCGGTGGCGGCGGATGCTGGGCTGCTGTTCGCTCCGGGCGTCGAGATAGCCTTCCCGGCCGGCCGCGGACAGCTCCTCCACGGCGGCGAACACCGCGGAGGCCAGACCGGCGAACTGCGCCGAGGGCAACCGGTGCAGGAGGGCGACGTCGGCGACGTGACGCCACACGACGCTCGCTCCGATCCGATAGGCCGCGAGGAGGGCGTCGACGTCCTGGTGCTGCTGGTGGTGGGCCCGCCCGATGGTGACGAAGAGGGCACGTTCGGCCTCGGTGACGAAGCCGGGTCGGGCGTGATGACCCTGCGCCGCCACGCAGAAGAGCCGCTCGAGGAAGGCTCCCGCGAGCACGTTGGCGAACTCGGAGTCGACGAACCTCGCGTAGCCCGGATGGTCCGCGGCGAGCTGCTCCGCGACCTCCGTGAGCACACTCGGCAGGCGGATGACGATCTCGGACACGAGGGGCTGCGGAGGAGGTGTCGGCGCCCCGGCGGTCACACGTGCGTCCTTCCTGGTGAACTTGTGCTGCGCCGCGCGTACCCGATCCCGGGGAGGGCACACCGCCTGCTGACCTTGCGGTCGGCTTGCAGGTGCGGGTCAGCGCGGCGCCGGCCGTTCGCCCGGTGCCGCGGTCGACGGGCCCGGTTCGGTGACGGCCGGGCGGGGTGCCCCGAGGTCCGGCACGACGGTCACGGTCGGGGTGGCCATCGGCGGCACCATCGACGGGTCGATCGGCTCCGGACGGTCCTCGGTGGTGACGCCGCACCCGGCGAGCAGCACGGCCAGCAGCACGCCGGCCGCCGCCTGCCCGGCGAGGGGGCGGCCGGGCCGTCGGTGGTTCCGCCGGCTCGTCCGGACCCTCCCGCTCATCCGGAGCCTCCCGGGATGACGACGACGACACGGGCGCCCCCCGCCGGGCTGTCCTCGATGCGGATCCGGCCCTGGTGGGCCCGGACATGCCGGGCGACCAGGGCGAGCCCGAGGCCGGCGCCCCCGCCACCGTCCCGGCGTCCGGCGTTCGCGCCCCGGGAGAACCGCTCGAACACCTCCTCCCGCAGCTCCGGCGGGATGCCGGGCCCGGCGTCGTCGACCTCGATCCGGACTCCGTCGGCGCAGGTCGACACCCCGATCCGGACGGCGCCGCCGGCGTGGTGGTCCGCGTTGTCCAGCAGGTTGCCGACGACCCTGTCGAGGCGGCGACGGTCGACCAGGACCTTCGGGGGCGTCCCCTCGACCTCCACCGCGATCCCGCGGCGTGCCCCGACCGCGTGAGTGACGATGTCGACCACGTCGCACACCTCCAGATCGCGCTCGTCGATCTGCTCCTCGCGGGAGATCTCCAGGAGGTCGGTCACCATCTTCCCGAAGCGGTGCACGTCCGCGTCGAGCAGGTCGACGGCCTGCCGCGCGGTCGGCGGCAGTTCGTCGCGCCGGCGGCGCAGGACGGCGACGGCGTTGACCAGGGTGGTCAGCGGGGAGCGCAGCTCGTGGCTCACGTCGCTCGCGAAGCGCGCGTCCCGGCGAACGCGGCGCCGAAGGTCCTCCGCCGTCCGGTTGAAGGTGGCGGCCAGCGGTGCGAGGTCGGCGTCGTCCTGTTCCGGGAGGCGGGCGTCGAGGTCGCCGGCCGCCACCCGCGCGGCGGCGTCGCGCAGGTCCGTCAACGGGCGCAGCGCGCGTTTTCCTGCCCACCCGCCCAGGGCCAGGCCGAGCAGGCCGCTGACACCCACGCCGGCCACGAGCACCCCGCTGAGGAAGCGGAGGGTCGCGTCCAGCTCGCTGAGCGGGACGAGCTCCACGTAGACCGCACCCTGCAGGGGCACCGCCACGGCGAGCACGGGTATCCCGCCGGCCACGATGCGCTGCCGCGCCGCAGTCCCGGAACCGGCGAGGGCGAGGAGGTCCGGGGGGAGGGCGTCGACGTCGAGCTGCCGGCCGCTGGTGGTCCAGGTGTCGTTCCGGCGCACGGCCACCGTGATCTCGCCGCCGCCGGCGAGTCCCTGGAGAAGGTCGTCGGATCCGTCTCGGGCGGGGTCGCGCAACGCGTCCTGCACGAGGCGGGCGTCGACGGCGGCCTGGCTGGTCGCCCCCTGTTCCCGCTTGGCCAGCAGATAGCTCGACGCCAGGTGCCAGGTCGCCGCGGCGAGCAGGCCGGTGATCGCGAGCGAGACCGCGGCGAAGGCGATGGCGACGCGCCACCGCAGGGGCAGCCGCGGCCGCAGGATCCCGCGCGTGCGCGGTCTAGTCGCCGGCATCGGACCGGCCGGCGGCCCGGTACCCGGCGCCGCGCACCGTCAGGACGAGCGTGGGGTGGTCCGGGTCGCGTTCGATCTTGCAGCGCAGCCGGCGGACGTGGACGTCGAGGAGTCGGGTGTCGCCGAGATAGTCGTACCCCCACACCCGGCGGAGCAGGTCCTCGCGCGTCACGACCCTGCCCTCGGCCGCGGCCAGCTCCACGAGCAGGCGGAACTCGGTGCGGGTCAGGTGGACCTCGGCGGGCTCGGGCCCGCGGTTGCTGCGCACCACCCCCTCGTCCGGGCGGACCTCGATGTCGCCGACCTGCAGGCGGGCCGCCTGCGCTCCGGGGCGCCGTCGTCGCAGCAGCGCCCTGATCCGTGCGGCGAGCTCACCGGCCACGATCGGTTTGGTGACGTAGTCGTCGGCGCCGGCCTCGAGGCCCGCGATCACGTCCGCGGAATCCGACCGGGCCGTGATGATGATGATCGGCAGGTCGCCCTGGGCCCGGAGCCGCCGGCACACGGTGAGGCCGTCCGTTCCCGGCAGCATGAGGTCGAGCAGGACGAGGTCGACGGTGTCCCGGCCCAGGGTCGCCAGGGCCTCCTCGCCCGACGGTGCCGTCGCGACGGTGAAGCCCTCGTCGTCGAGGGCGAGCGAGAGGGCCTGCCGGATGCGGCCGTCGTCGTCCACGAGCAGGACGCGCTCGCGCACGTCGACGCGCGCAGGACGATCCGCCCGCGCCGGGGAGGCGGCGGGTCCGGGGTGTGGTGTCGACGTCATCGAGGACATGGTGCTCCGATCAGACGCGATCCGGCGACCGGGCGCCATCGCGTCCGCCGTGTACAGGGGAATCGTCAGGCGATCGTCAGGTCCGCACGGCGTCGATCGCCTCGGCGAGCACGGCCACCCCGTGGTCGAGCTCGTCGTCGGTGACGGTGAGCGGGGGTATCACCTTGACCACCTCGCCCTCCGGGCCGGCCGTCTCCACGATCAACCCCCGGTCGAACGCCGCCCGGGCGACCTTCGCCGCCGTCTCCGGCACCCGGAAGCTCAGCCCGCAGGCGAGTCCGCGCCCGCGGACCACGATCTCGCCCGGCCCGACGGGCAGGGCGATGCGCAGCAGCGCCTCGCGGACCTTCCCGCCCTTGCGGACCACGTCACGCTCGAGCGTGTCGTCGCTCCAGAACTGGTGGATGGCCTCGGTCCCGGTGACGAACGCGGGGTTGTGCCCGCGGAAGGTGCCGTTGTGCTCACCCGGGCCCCAGACGTGCTCGGGCTTGATCAGGACGAGCGCCATCGGCAGCCCGTGACCGCGCCGACACGGGCCACCCGGCTCGACGCGCAGCACCCCGGCGACGGCGAGGCCTGGCTCGACCTGTGCCGCCGGTGGGAGGTCCTGCAGGAGCCGTTCCTGCGGACGCTGTTCACGACCTTCCCGCCGGTGCGCGGTCCGCTGCAGCTGTTGCGCCGCATCGGCACGGCCGAGGCGCTGCGCCTGGCGCGGTTCCTGCTGCTGCCGGCCAAGCGCATGGGGGAGGAGCTCTTCGGCGGGGAAGGCGTGCGGCTGCTGCTCGCCGGCAACGCGGTGCACGCCGACATCCCCGTGACCTCCCCGGTCAGCGGGGCCTACGGCTGGCTGCTGGCGATGCTCGGCCAGCACTTCGGCTTCCCGGTACCCGTCGACGGGTCCGGCGGTCTCGCGGACGCGCTCGCCCGGCGGGCGGAGGCGGCGGGTGCCCGGCTGCACACCGGGGAGCGGGTGGAGCACGTGGCGGTGTCCGGCGGACGGGTCCGGTCCGTCCACACCGCGGCCGGCACCACCGTCCGCGTCCGGCGTGCCGTGATCGCCGACGTCTCGGCACCCACCCTGTACCGGGACCTCCTGCCGCCGGACGCCGTGCCCTCCTGGGTGCACCGCGACCTCGACCGGTTCGCCTGGGACACCCCGGTGGTGAAGCTCGACTGGGCGCTGGACGGGCCGATCCCGTGGCGGACGCCCGAGGTCGGCGGGGCCGGGACCGTCCACGTCGGTCGGGGAGAGGACGGCCTGGTTCGGTGGAGCGCCGTCATCGAGTCGCGGCGGCTGCCGGAGTCGCCCTTCCTGCTCGTCGGGCAGATGACCACGGCGGACCCGAGCCGCTCGCCCGCCGGCACCGAGAGCGCCTGGGCGTACACGCACCTGCCCCGGGGTGTCGACGACCCGCCGTCGGCCGACGAGCTGGCCCGCCGGGCCGAGGGCGTGCTGGAGCGGTTCGCGCCCGGGTTCGGCGCGCGCGTGCGGCACCGGACGGTGCAGCGACCGTCGGACCTGCAGGACGCCGACCCGAACCTGGTCCACGGGACGATCAACCGGGGCACCGCACAGCTCTTCCAGCAGCTGGTCTTCCGGCCGGTGCCCGGGCTCGGCCGACCGGAGACGCCCGTCGGGGGTCTCTATCTGGGCAGCTCGTCGGCGCACCCGGGGGGTGGCGTGCACGGCGCCTGCGGCTGGTTCGCCGCGCGCGCGGCCCTGCGCGCCCACGGGCGCGCGGGCCTCCTGCACCGGGCGGCGACGTCGGCGGTGCTCGAGCTGCTGCAGCGCTCGGGCAGGGAATGAGGAGCGGCGGAGCGGGTAGGTCGGCCGTCGAGGGCGAGCAGGCGAGCGGAGAGGAGTCGAGATGACGGACGCAGGAGCGACGGGCCGGACGCGGTCCGAGGAACCGGTGCGCGCCTTGACCGAGGACGTGCGGGCCCTCGTCCGCAGCGAGGTGCGGGCCATGCGCGAGGACCTGCTCGGGGAGCTCGGCCGGGCACGCACCGCGAGCCTGCTGCTGGGTGGGGCGGGGGCCCTCGGCCTCCTGGCCACCGGCTCCTCGGCCGCCCTGCTGATGCGCCTGCTCGACACCGTCCTGCCGCGCGCCGCGTCGGCCGCCGTGGTGACCGGGGTGTACGGCGGGGCGGCCGGGGCCCTCGCTGTGGCGGGTCTGGGCGAGCTGCGTCGTGTCCGGGAGCAGCTCGGCGAGACCGTCGACCGGGTGCGAAGCGAGGTCGCCACCGCGCAGGGCTGACCGCGGCCCGGCGGGAGCGCCACCGGAGCCGTTCCGGGAAGGCTGTCTCAGAGCTGTTCCCGCACGCCCGGCTCGATGGCGACCTCGCCCGGGCCCCCGCGCTCGGCGGCGAGTCGCGCACGGCCCCTCCGCAGCAGCGGCAGCACAGAGCAGCGCCGAGCGTCCTCGAGGTCGGAGGCGAGCCCCGTGTACAGGGCCAGGGCGTCGAGGACGATCCCGATCCAGCCGGCGACGGTCTCCCAGCCGGCGCCCCCGGCGTACTCGTACACCCCCCCGTGACGGCGTAGCGGACGGAGGTGGGCCCGACCTGCGCGGACAGGGCGGTGGGCAGCCAGTGCAGCTGCCGGCCGGACAGGACGACGGTCGCGGCGGCGAGCCCGGCCATCCCCAGCGGGAGCGGGTTGCCCAGCGGGCGCAGGAGGACCCGGACCGGCGGGCCGGAACCGTCCGGGGCTCGTCGGTCGTCGGACGCCACGGGGTCAGTGCTCGCCGGCGGGTGCGGCCGGGGTCCGCGTCGTCGTCGGGGTCGTCGTCGGGGTCCCCGTGGCCGGGCGGCCCTCCTCCAGGCGCTGCCGCTGGGGCACGACGGTGTACTTCGGGTCCTCGGCGGACTGCAGCCCGGCGTGGAAGATCCCCCACCGGGTGGCCGCCGACGCGGCCACCAGCGCCGCTCCGGAGAGCGCTGAGGCGATCCGGTTGCGCCGGCCGAGGACCGCCCCGGCCGCCCCGGCCAGCGCGAGGACCTTCGACGCCCGGAGGTACCTGCCGCCGGTGCCCGACGAGTACGGCTCGGCCGTCATGCCCATCCGGCGCTCCATCAGCTCCACCGAGGCCAGCTCCGCGCCCACCCCGAGGACGGCGAGGGCCCGGGCGGGAGCCTGCTCGCGCAGCGGTGCGGCGACCAGACCCAGCCCGCCCGCGGCGGTCGCGCCGGAGCCGACGAAGACGTAGGGCATCTCCCGGTGCCCGTCGTGCCAGGCCGGGACGGCGGTGTCACTGATCAGGGCGGCGGTGTAGGAGGCCACCGCGGGGCCGAGGGCGGCGGCACCGGTCGTGGCGGCGGCACCCACGCGCGGCAGCCGGCCGGTCACGGCCGAGGCGGCCGCGACACCCGCCAACGGGACGTAGCCGGCGAGCAGCCACGAGCCGACGCTCATCGGGGAGGTCACCTTGACCACGCGCAGCATGTTCAGGAAGCGCGCGGGCTTGCCGAGGTCGTGGACCAGCGCCACGAGCGACAGCAGCCCGCCACCCAGGGCCGCGACCGTGCTCGAGCGGGCCAGGCCGGGCCGTCCGGAGGCCCGGGCGCCGGCCCCGAGCACCGACGACGCCCCGGCGAGCCCGCCGAGGAACAGGTAGCCGGGGATGTCGGGTGCCGTCCAGACCGGCGGGTTGAGGATCGGCATCCCGTAGTAGGAGCGGAAGTCGGCGTCGGGCACCATCGCGCGCTCCGCCCGCGCCCGGCCGCGTCGGCGGCGGCCGCCCTGCCGGCCGTCGGCGCGGACCGCGCCGGTCGTCGCCTCGCGGTCCGGCCGACCGCCCCGCACGCCGTCCCGAGTGACCTCGGACTCGCTCATCGCCGCCTCCCACCGGTCACGATCGTCGAGGCGAATGCCGCCGCCACGCCGCCCACCAGGGACAGCGCGGCCATCCCCACGTGCTTCCACATCCGGGGCAGGTCACGGGTCGTGACCACGGGGTCCGGCGGCAGGCCGTACACCTCCGGCTCGTCGAGGAGCAGGAAGAACGCCCCGTCGCCACCCACGCCGTCGTCCGGATCCCGCCCGTAGAGCCGGGCCTCGGTGATCCCGGTGTCGTGCAGCCGGGCGAGCCGGGCGTCGGCCCGCTCGCGCAGCTCCTCGAGCGGGCCGAACTGGATGGAGTCGGTGGGGCAGGCCTTCGCGCAGGCGGGTTCGGCCCCCACCCCGAGCCGGTCGTAGCAGAGCGTGCACTTCCAGGCCCGCCCGTCGTCCTTGCGCTGGTCGATGACGCCGTAGGGGCACGCCGGGATGCAGTAGCCGCAGCCGTTGCAGATGTCCTCCTGCACCACCACCGTGCCGAACTCGGTGCGGAACAGCGACCCGGTGGGGCAGACGTCCAGGCAGGCGGCGTGGGTGCAGTGCTTGCACACGTCCGACGACATCAGCCACCGGAAGTCCCCCGCCGCGCCCGGTTCGGCGGGCGAGGCGGGTATGTGCGCGGGAGCGCTGGAGCTGCCCTGCCCCGCGAGGGACAGGACGTCCAGGTGCCCGAGGTCGTGCTGGGTCGGGTCCGCGCGCGGGAGGCCGGGATCCTGCCCGCCGAGCGGGCGGCGCTGCTCGACGAAGGCGACGTGCCGCCAGGTGTCGGCCCCCAGGCCCTGGCTGTTGTCCATCGAGGTGCCGGGGAACCCGCCGTCCGGGAAGTCGGCGGGGATGGCGTTCCACTCCTTGCACGCCACCTCGCAGGCCTTGCACCCGATGCACACCGAGGTGTCGGTGAAGAAGCCCATCCGGGGCGGGTGCCCGCCCGTGCCGTCGCCGTGGCCGCCGAGGGCGGCCGGGTCGGCGTCCCCGGACAGGGCGTGGCGCAGCTGCGGCTCGGCGGTCATGTCCCGTCCTTCCCGTCCTTCCCGGCCGCCCCGCCGACCGCGGGGTCGAGTCCGGTCCGCTCGGTGATGCCGGCCCGCCGGTGGTAGTCGGCGACCAGGGCGAGCCGGTCCGGTCCCCGCGGCCGCCGGCCCGGCCGGATGTCGCAGGCCAGGGCCTTGGTCTCCATGATGTGCACGTTCGGGTCCATCACCAGGCTGGTCAGCTCGTTCGCCGCGTCGCCGGTGACCAGCCCGTTGGGCCCCCAGTGGTAGGGCAGCCCGACCTGGTGCAGCACCCGGCCGGCCACCCGCAGCGACGGCATCCGGTCGGTGACCATGACCCGGGCCTCGATCACGTTCCGGGCCGTCACGACGTGGGCCCAGCCGCCGTGCTCGAGCCCGCGCTCGCGGGCCAGCTCGGGCGCGACCTCGCAGAACATGGTCGGGGCGAGCTCGGACAGGTAGGGCGACCAGCGGCTCATCCCGCCCGCCGTGTGGTGCTCGGCGATGCGGTAGGTCGTGAGGGCGTACGGGAAGACCTGCGCGCCCGGTTCGTCCCCGCTGGGCTGGAACCTGTCCGCGGGGTGCACCACGGGCTCGATCTGCCGGACCGGGTTGCGCTGCTGGCGGTACAGCGGGTTGTCGACCGGCGACTCCTGCGACTCGTAGTGCGCCGGCAGGGGGCCGTCGGTCAGCCCTGCGGGGACGTACAGCCAGGCCTTCCCGTCGGCCTGCATGATGAACGCGTCGGTCCCGGACAGGGCCGCGACGCCCGTGGCGTCCTCGGGTGGGACGTGGTCGGGCGCCTTGGTCGGCGAGAAGTCCGGGACGTCGTGCCCGACCCACTTCTTCTCGTCGGCGTCCCACCACAGGTAGGCCTTCCGCTCGCTCCAGGGCGTGCCGTCGGGCGCGGCGGAGGCGCGGTTGTAGAGGATCCGCCGGTTGGCGGGCCAGGCCCAGCCCCACTCCTTCGCGACCCAGTCCTGCTCGGTGCCGGGCTTGCGCCGGGCGGCCTGGTTGACGCCGTCGGCGTAGGTGCCGCAGTAGATCCAGCACCCGCACGCGGTCGACCCGTCCGCCCGCAGTTGCTGGTAGGAGGACAGCGGGGTGCCGTGCCCGTCCCAGCCGTTGATCTCGGCGAGCACGGCCTCGGCCTCCGGCTCGTCGTCGCCGGGGTGGGAGGGCATCGGCTTGGTGGGGTAGTCCCAGGTCAGGTCGAGAATCGGGCGGTCCCGCTCGTCCGTGCTGCCGGCGAGCCTCTCCCTGATCTTCCGGCCCAGGTGGAACAGGAACCACAGGTCGCTGCGGGCGTCGCCGGCAGGTTCGACGGCCTGGTGGTGCCACTGCAGGAGACGCTGGGTGTTGGTGAAGCTGCCGTCCTTCTCGGTGTGGGCGGCGGCGGGCAGGAAGAACACCTCCGTGCCGATGTCCTCGGTGCGCATCTCCCCGGTCTCGATCTCCGGGCCGTCCTTCCACCAGGTGGCGGACTCGATCAGGGAGAAGTCGCGGACGACGAGCCAGTCGAGGTTGGCCATGCCCAGCCGCTGCATCTTCGCGTTCGCCGAGCCCACGGCGGGGTTCTCGCCGAGCAGGAAGTAGCCCTTGCACTCGCCCTCGAGCTGGGCCATGACGGTCTCGAAGGAGCTGTGGCTGCCGGTCAGCCGCGGCAGGTAGTCGAAGCAGTACTCGTTCTCCGCCGTGGCCGCCGGTCCCCACCATGCCTTGAGCAGGCTGACCAGGTACGAGCCCAGCTCGGCCCAGTAGCCCTTCTCCGCCTTCTCCGCGGCGACGTAGGTCTGCAGATCCGTGGACGACTCCGCGTGCAGCATCGGGATGTAGCCGGGCAGGATGTTGAACAGCGTCGGGATGTCCGTGCTGCCCTGGATGCTGGCGTGGCCGCGCAGCGCGAGGATCCCGCCGCCCGGCCGGCCGATGTTGCCCAGCAGCGCCTGCAGGATCGACGCCGTGCGCACGTACTGCACGCCGACGGTGTGGTGCGTCCAGCCCACCGAGTACACGAAGGCGCTCGTGCGCTCCGGGGTGGAGTTCTCCTCGAGCAGCTCGCACACCCGCAGGAACGTCTCCATCGGCACGCCGCAGGTCTCGGCGACCATCTCCGGGGTGTATCGCGAGAAGTGCCGCTTGAGGATCTGGAACACGGTGCGCGGGTGCTGCAGGGTCTCGTCGGTCTCGAAGTCGCCGGTGATCCCCGCGCCGCCCGAGCCGTGGGCCTCGCCGCGGGCGGCCTCCCGCACGCCGGACCGGGGCCCGTCGGACCCGTCCTTCCCCTCGACCCGCTCGCCCGCGACCTGGTATCGGGCGCCGGAGGCGGCCTGGACCTCCCCGCCCTCGTACTGCCAGGTCGAGAAGTCGTAGTGCCGCTCCTCCGGGTCGAGCCCGGAGAAGACGCCGTCGAGGTCCTCGGTGTCGACGAAGTCCTCCCCGACGAGCGTCGAGGCGTTGGTGTAGGCCACGACGTAGTCGTGGAAGTACCTCTCGTTCTCCAGGACGTGGTTGATGATCCCGCCGAGGAACGCGATGTCCGTGCCGGCGCGCAGCGGGACGTGCAGGTCCGCGAGCGCACTGGTCCGTGTGAACCGCGGGTCGACGTGGATCACCGTGGCCCCGCGCGCCTTCGCCTCCATCACCCACTGGAACCCGACCGGATGGCACTCGGCCATGTTCGAGCCCTCGATGACGATGCAGTCGGAGTTCTGCAGGTCCTGCTGGAAGGTGGTGGCGCCGCCACGACCGAACGAGGTCCCCAGACCGGGAACCGTGGAGGAGTGTCAAATACGGGCCTGGTTCTCGATCTGGATCGCGCCCAACGCCGTGAACAGCTTCTTGATGAGGTAGTTCTCCTCGTTGTCCAGCGTCGCGCCGCCGAGGCTGGCGAAGCCCATGGTGCGCCGGACCCGCATGCCCTCGTGCTCCCACTGCCAGCCCTCGCGACGGCTGGCGACGACCCGGCCGGCGATCATGTCCATCGCCGTGTCCAGGTCGAGGTCCTCCCACTCGGTGCCGCCTGGGCGCCGGTAGCGGACGGCGTACTCGCGGGCGTCCCCCGTGGTCAGCTGCAGGCTCGACGAGCCCCGCGGGCAGAGCCGGCCGCGGCTGATGGGGGAGTCGGGGTCGCCCTCGATCTGGACGACCCGCTCGTCCTTGACGTACACGTTCTGTCCGCAGCCGACGGCGCAGAACGGGCAGACCGACTTGGTGACGTGGTCGGCGTCGGCGATCCGGGGCTGCAGCGTGCCGCTCGTCCTGCTCTTCGCGGCCGACCCGCGGCCGAGCGGGTCGCCGTCGGCCCACTGCCGGTAGACGGGCCAGGACTCCATCCAGCTCTTGACGCCCATCGGCTACTCGCCCTCCTGCTGCTCGTCGTTGCGGTGCTGGGCCGCCCGCATCGCGGGGTCCTGCGCCACACGCCGCCGGATCCAGTCGTGGACCGCCTCCCGGCTGGTGGGGTTGCGCACGGGGACACCGAGCAGGTGCTGCACGGCCCCGAGGACCCCGCGCTCGTCGCGCTCCCGGCTCGTGAAGGCGTCACTCCCGTCGGCCGGTACCCCGGTGCCGATCAGGTGCACCTGGCCGGCGGGAATGCCGAGCCTGCGGCCGATCTCCTCCGGGGCCAGTCCCTGGGCCAGGAGGGCGGCGACCTGGTCGCGGGTCGGCATGGTCAGCTCCTCGCCGTCTCGTGGGTGGTCCCGTCCGCGCTCTCGTCCGTCGAGGCCCGGCGCTCCTCGTCGGTCATCCAGCGCCAGGCCAGGCCCAGCGCGGCCAGCCCGATCGGCAGCATGCCCAGCACCATCGCGATGCCTCCGGGACCGTCGCCGCGCGCGACCAACCAGACGCCGGGGAGGTCGAGGGCGGGCATCGTCGCGAAGAGGTAGACGATGCGGCCGGCCGGGGAGAGGCGGGGGCGGCCGAGGACGGGGGTCCAGAACAGCACGCCGCCGGCCAGCAGCAGCACCGGGGCGATCCCGGCGAGCGCGGGGACCAGGCTCGCGGCGGCGTGGAGCAGCACGAACGCGGGCGCCACGACGGGTGCCGGAAGCGCCGGCGGCTCCACGCGCAGCGCCCGCAGCAACAGGAGCAACAGCGGGGCGAGCACGGAGACCAGAAGACCCGCGGCGGCCATGTGGGCGACGTGGCTCATCGCGGCCTCCGGCGGACGGCGTGGGCGGCGGCCCGCACGGCCGCGGGCACGGTGGCCGCGAGCACGAGCAGGCGGCCGCGCCGGCGCGGCGGGTCCGAAGGCGGGGCCGGCTCGGGATCGCGGGCGGGGTGGCCGGCGGGCACCGGCACCGCCTCTCCGGTGGTGGTGCCGTCGTACTCCTGCGGGCGCGGGTTCGGGGCGGGCGGCATGCCGTCGAGCACGGCGGGCTCGGGTCGGGTCCCGGCAGGGACGCGCTCGCCGCGCATGAGGACCGCCGCGGCGGCCAGCGGGTACAGGGCGACGAGCAGCCAGAGCCAGCCGTAGGCCAGCGCGAGGCCGGCGAGGGTGAGTCCGGCCGCGGTCAGGACTGCGGCGGTGCTGCGCACGGGCATCCGGACGGTGGTCCCGACCCCGCGTCGGGCGCGCAGGGCGAGCAGCACCGCGAGCCCGAATCCGGAGACCAGGAGCAGGTCGAACAGCCAGAGCAGCAGGGAGATCGTCTGGGGCCGGAACCCGAGCATGATCCCGGCGAGGACGCCGTTGCCCGCGGTCCAGGCGCCCACGAGGAGATGGCCGGTCCGCAGCTCGCCGATCCGCGAGGGCGGCAGCGCCGCCCGCCGCAGCGGGTCCGGCGGTGCCGGTGCGGAGGTCGCGCCCGGTGTCGAGGGCGGGGTCACGGGCGGGGTCACCGTCGTCCCCGCCCGCCGCCGAGGTCCGGTCGCAGGTCCAGCAGGGGCGCGTAGCTGCGGATCGGCGGGACCGGATGGGCCGGATCGAAGTTCTGCGGGGGCGGCGGGGAGGAGGTGGCCCATTCCAGCGTGAAGCCGCCCCACGGGTCGTCGGGCGCCCGGCGGGGCCGGCGCACGGAGACGACGAGGTCCACGAGGAAGATCACGGTGCCGACGGCGAGGAACCCGGAGCCGAGGGTGGCGATCAGGTTGGCGGTGCCGAAGCCGTCCTGCGGCAGGTAGCTCGCCATGCGGCGGGGCATGCCGTGCAGCCCCAGCCAGAACATCGGCAGGAAGGTGGCGTTCGTACCGACCAGCCAGAACCAGAAGTGCGCCTTGCCCATCCGCTCCCGCAGCTGCAGCCCGGTGGCCTTGGGGAACCAGTAGTAGAAGCCGGCGAAGAAGCCGAACAGGCTGCCGGCGGCGAGCGTGTAGTGCCAGTGCCCGACGATGAAGTAGGAGTCCGTGACCTGGTAGTCCACCGCCGGCGTGGCGATCATGATCCCGGTGAGGCCGCCGATCAGGAACTGGGGTACGAAGGCCACCGCGAACAGCATCGGGGTGGGGAAGCTCAGCCGCCCGCCGAGCAGGGTGGCGAGGAAGCCGAAGTACTCCAGTCCCGCGGGGACCAGCAGCAGGATGGAGGTCAGCGAGTAGTAGTCGTTCTCGGCCTGCCCCGTGCTGAACATGTGGTGGCCCCACACGCTCATCGAGAGCGCCGCGAAGGCCAGCAGCGACACCACGGTGATCCGGTAGCCGAAGTAGCGACGGGCCCCGAACACCGCGAGCACCTCGGCCACGGCCCCGACGAACGGGAAGAACATCACGTACACGACGGGGTGTCCGAAGAACCAGAAGACGTGCTGGTACCCGATGTTCCAGGCGTTCTGCGTGAACAGGTCCGGCTCGATCCGGCCCGCGGCGAGGATCCCCATGGCGACCAGCAGCGAGGGGAACGCCCCGATGCACATCAGGTTGGTCGCGACCACCGACCAGCTGAAGACCGGCATGCGCAGCAGCGTCATCCCGCGGGTGCGCTTCACCAGGGCGGTCCACAGCACGGTCGCCGCCATCAGCAGCATGCCCAGACCGGCGAGCGCGACGCCGGCGATCCACAGGTCCACGCCGGGCCCGGGGGTGAACCGGGTCCCGGCCAGGGGCGGGTAGGCGTACCAGCCGTGGTCGGCCGCGCCGCTGGACGTGGCGAACCCGGAGAGCATCGTGACCGCGCCGCCGAGGTAGAGCCAGTAGCCCAGCATCGTGGTCCGGGGAGCGGCGACGTTGGGTGCGCCGATCTGCAGGGGCACCAGGTAGAGCCCCAGCCCGATGGCGAACGGGGTCATGACCAGGTAGATCATTCCCGAGCCGTGGATGGTGAAGAACTGGTTGTAGCGGTCCGGCGACAGCACGTCCAGCTGCGGCTGGGCGAGCTGGGCGCGCATGGTCAGCGCGAGCGCGCCGATGGCGATCATCAGCACCACCGCGGTGCCCAGGGTCAGCAGCCCGATCCGCTTGTGGTCGGTGCTCGTGACCCAGGCCAGGACGGTCGTGCGGACCCGGCGCGGCGTCGGCTGCGGCTCCTCGACCGCGGCCCGGGGCTCGGTGGCGGTCACGCGGCCGCTCGGGCGGGCAGCGACCCGGTCTGCAGGAAGGCCTGGTACTGCTCCGGCGGCACCGCGCGGACGAAGAAGTCCATGTCCTTGTGGTAGGTGCCGCAGTACTCCGAGCACCGGCCCAGCCACTGACCGGTCTCCGGGAAGGTCATCAGCACGGTGTTGACGTGGTCGGGGTAGGCGTCGCGCTTCAACGCCAGGTCCGGGATCCAGAAGGCGTGCGCCACGTCGCGCGAGGTGATCGCGAACTCGACCGGCCGACCCTGCGGCACGACGATCACCGGGCGGTCGGCCGGTGTGGCGCAGGAGCCGCTGACGGTCGTGGTGGAGCCCGGGTAGGCCGCGCTCCAGCACCACTGGAAGGCGGTCACGTCGACCCGGACGGGCTGCTGTCCGGCGGGCAGCCCGCTCTGCTGGGCCACCGCGAGGGTGTCGCCGTAGTCGAGGCGGTGGTTGTTCGACAGGCTCAGCCACACCAGGAACGCGGCCGCCCCGCCCAGGAACACGGCGAAGGCGATTTCGATGGCGTTGTGCTCGGCGGCGGCGAACGGCAGCTTGTCGCGCCTACGGGCCCGGTTGAACACCAGCGCGCCGAGCAGCAGGCCGGCGACCACCACGAACACCCCGCCCGCGATCCACAGCTGCAGGCCGAAGACGTGGTCGAACACCCTGCGGTAGTCCACCGAGCGCTTCTCCCGTCGTCCTGTCCGTCGGCCCCGCACCCACGAACCGCCGTCGTTGTGCCCACACCGGACGGTTCGAAACCTGGTGCTCGCGGCTGGAGCGCGGTCCCGCCCGCGACGGAGGAAGGTCTACCGCGACCGGGCGGCGGTCGCCGGGCCGGTGCGGCCATCGCAAGGTCTCCGCAAGGAGACGTGCCGGATTTGACCGCGATGACCTCTCGGTCCGGTGTCGGTGACCGAAGACCTTGCGGGCACCTTGCGATCGGTGCTCCCGGTCGCGCACTCCTCCGACGCCGTCCCACGCTTCCTCCGCCGGGCCGTGGGTTTCGATACGAGTACGGCGGGAACGGGCTGCCGGCGGGTCCGGACCGTGAGGGAGGGGGTGACGGGTGGGGCTGGTGGCGCGCACCGTGACGCGGGCGACCGCGAACGCCCTGGACCGCCGCTTCAAGGCAGCCGGGGGCGCCCGGCGGCAGGCGTCCCACGTGTTCCCGAAGCACCACTCGTTCTTCTGGGGCGAGTTCGCCCTCTACTCGTTCGCGGTGCTGGTCGTGTCCGGTGTGTACCTGGCGCTGTTCTTCGTGCCGGACACCACCGAGGTGGTCTACAGAGGACCGTACGAGCCGATGCAGGGACTCTCCATGTCCCGGGCCTACCACTCGGTGCTGACGCTGTCGTTCGAGGTCCGCGCCGGGCTGTTCCTCCGGCAGCTACACCACTGGGCCGCGCTGCTGTTCGTCGCCGGGATGATCCTGCACATGTCCCGGAACTTCTTCACCGGGGCGTTCCGGCGGCCCCGGGAGCTGACGTGGCTGGGCGGGGTCGCGCTGCTCGCGCTCGGGATCTTCGAGGGGTACCTCGGCTACTCGATGCTCGACGACCTGCTGTCCGGGCTGGGTGTGCGGATCTTCTCCGGAATACTGCTCTCCGTACCACTGGTGGGCACCTGGCTGCACTGGGCGGTGTTCGGCGGCGAGTTCTTCGGCGACATCTGGATCTCCCGCTTCTTCATCGCCCACGTCTTTCTGGTCCCGGCCCTGCTCGTGGCGCTGATCGGGATGCACATCGGGCTCGTCTGGTACCAGAAGCACACCCAGTTCCCGGGTCCCGGTGCCCGCGAGGACACGGTGGTGGGGGAGCGTGCGGTGCCCGGCTTCGTCAGCAGGACCGTGGCAAATGGCGTGTGCCTGCTGGCGGTGCTGGGCCTGATGGCCGGCATCTTCCAGATCAATCCCGTCTTCCTGTGGGGCCCGTACGTGCCCTCCCAGGTCTCGACCTACATCCAGCCCGACTTCTACGCCGGCTTCCTCATCGGCGGGCTGCGGCTGTGGCCGCGGTGGGAGATCCACCTGGGCGCCTACACCGTGCCCGCGCCGTTCTGGGTCGGCCTGGTGCTGCCGCTGCTGATGTTCGCCCTGCTCGCCGCGTACCCCCTGCTGGAGCGCCTCGGCACCGGTGACCGGGGCGCGCACCAGGTCCTGCAGCGCCCGCGGGACAACCCCACGCGCACCGGGATCGGCGCGATGGGCCTCACCTTCTGGGGCATCCTCTTCGCCTCCGGCGCCACCGACGTGATCGCGGCGACCTTCGACATCCCCTTCGAGCTGCTCGTGTGGGCGGGCCGGATCGGGCTGCTGGTGCTGCCGCCGCTCGCCTACGTGGTGGTCCGGCGGATCTGCCTGGGCCTGCAGCGCGCCGACCGGGACGTCCTGGAGCGCGGGGTCCGGACCGGGGTGCTGCAGGAGCGGCCCGACGGCGTGTACCTCGAGGTCCGCCGCCCGCCCGGCGGGGCGGACCACGCCGGGCGGCCCATCCCGCTCGACTACGGCGGCGCGAGGGTCGACCACCGGCCCGCCGCCTCGCCCGAGCCGGTCGCCGGGTCGGTCACGGAAGAGCAGCGATGACCCGCCGGCTCCGGCACGCCCTGCTCGTGTTGGCCGCCCTGGTCGCCGTCGGCGGCGGGTACGCCCTGCTCGTGCCCGCCCCGCAGCAGGCGACCGCGCAGACCGGCCAGACGCAGATCGACCAGGGCCGGGCGCTGTACGAGCGGGCCTGCATCAGCTGTCACGGCGCGAACCTGCAGGGCGCCCCCGGGCGCGGCCCGGGCCTGGTCGGCGTCGGCGACGCCGCCGTCTACTTCCAGGTGTCCACCGGGCGGATGCCGCTGGCCCGCTCCGAGGACCGCGGCTACCGCAAGGACCCCCAGCCCCAGTTCGACCCCGACACCGAGCAGGGGCGGGCCAACCTCGCGGCGCTCGGCGCCTACATCCAGGCCAACGGCGGGGGGCCGACGACGCCGGCCGAGACCGGGCCGGAGCTGATCGGCTCCGACGTGGCCCACGGCGGCGAGCTCTACCGGCTCAACTGCGCCTCGTGCCACCACTTCACCGGCCGCGGCGGCATCCTGGCCGACGGCCGCTACCCGCCCCGGCTCGAGGCCGCGACCCCCGAACAGATGTACACCGCGATGCTCAGCGGCCCTATGGCCATGCCCGTGTTCAGCGACCGGCAGCTCACTCCCGAGGAGAAGAAGGACATCATCGCCTACGTCCTCGCCGTGCGCGGACAGAACAACGCGCCCGGCGGGTTCACCCTCGGCGAGCTCGGCCCCGCCGCCGAGGGCCTGGTCGCCTTCGTGGTCGGGCTCGTCGCGCTGGTCGGGGTCGCGGCCTGGATCGGGGCCCGGTCGTGAGCACGCCGCGGGAGCCCACCGGACCCGAGCTGGAACGGTTGAGCCGCAGCGAGCTGGTCGACCTCGGCCACACCCTCGACGGGATCCGGATCGTCACCGACGAGCCGCCCCCCGGCTCGTCGGACCCGCGCAGGGAACGACGCAACCGCCGCCGCGTCACCCTGCTGCTGGTGCTGTCCCTGCTGGCCGCAGGGGCCTTCGTCGGGGCCTACCTGTTCTGGCCCACCGGCTACGTGCCGCCGGGGGCGCCGGGACACACCGCCCACCTGCTCTACACCCCGCTGCTCGGGATCACCTTCTTCGGCGCGGTCGGCGCGCTGGGCGCGGCGATGATCGTGTACGTCAGGAGCTTCTACCCGGACGAGGTCGCGGTGCAGCACCTCGAGAAGGGGCCCTCGGCCGAGCGCGACCGGTTCACCGCGGCGGCCACCTTCGCCGAGGCCGGCGCGCACACCGGGTTCGGCCGGCGCGCGCTGATCCGGCGGCTCGGGCTGACCGGGCTCGGCGTCGTCGGGATCCTGGGCGGGCTGGTCGCGATCGGCGGGTTGGTGCGCAACCCCTGGAAGGAGGGCGGCGACGCCCCGTTGTGGACGACCGGCTGGAAGCCGGTCGGCGGCGAGACGGTGTTCCTCCGGGAGACCACTGGTGACCCGACCGAGATCGTCAAGATCCGGCCCGAGGACGTCGACCCCGACGGGATGGTCACGGTCGTGCCGTTCCGGGAGAGCGAGCGGGGGGACGTCGAGGCGCTGCACGCCGCCGAGATGGCGCCCGACAACCCGGTCATGCTCATCCGGCTTCCCCCCGGCACCCGGGTCGACCACCTGCCGCGCCGGGAGGACCTGCACTACGGCGACTACTACGCGTTCTCCAAGGTCTGCACCCACCTCGGCTGCCCGGCCTCCCTCTACGACACCCGGCTCCAGGTGTTCCTCTGCCCCTGCCACCAGTCCCAGTTCAAGATCACCGAGGGAGCCCGGCCGATCTTCGGCCCCGCGGCCAGGCCGCTCCCGCAGCTGCCGATCACCGTCGACGCCGACGGGTTCCTCGTCGCCCGCGGCGACTTCCCCGACCCCGTCGGGCCGAGCTTCTGGGAGATCGGGCGTGGCTCGCACTGACCTCGCACGAGCGACGAGGGCGACGCGGCACCGGGCGGGACGGCCGGCTCAGGCCGTCACCGGGGCCGCAGACCGACGAGCGGCAGCTCCCGTGCGAGCCGCCACCGCTGGGCCGGGGTCCCGCGGTAGGTCCATCCGACAAGTGCGGACAGCACGCGGTGGACCACCGGCGCGAGGAGCCGGTTGCGGCGTTCGTAGGCGCCGATCACCATGACCGCCTCGTCGAGCTCGAGGTCACGCGCCTGAGCGGGGAAGCACCTGCGCCCGACGGTCACGGCCACGGGGCCCGCCGCGTGCACGTTGCGGTACCAGTCCGCCTCGCGTCCGAAGCCGGACACCACCACGTACTCGCCGGCCTCCGGGTCCCGGTGGACGACCTCCAGGACGGTGTCGTAGTGGCGGCCGCTGCGGCGCCCGGTGTGCGTCAGCTGCAGGAACCGCGCCCCGAGCATGCTCCCGAGCCCGTGCGCGTAGAGATGCCGCGGCAACCCCAGGAGCAGGCGGACCCAGCCGGGGACGCGGGAGGGACGGGCGTTCAGGGCGGGCCACCTTCGGTCAGCGGTGCAGGACGACCGCACCGTACGAGCGCGGCCGCCCACCCGACCTGACGGTTGACTTGCGATCGCGCCTCGACCTCGCGGAGGCGCGCGTAGCCGACGCAGACCGAGCCGAGGAACACACCGACCCGCGCGCCTCCGCCCGGCCGGGCGGAGGCGACAAGGTCGTGACAGAGCTGACGGGCGAGGCACAGCCCGGATCCGGCCGGCCCCGGTCCGGTCCGCAGCGAGGGGCGCGTCGACGCCGGTCCGAGCCGGGGCAACGTCGAGGGAACATTCGTCCTCGGCGGCCCGCCCTGTCGCGGCGCCGAGCGGAGCGACCGCGCGGCCGGGAGCGGACTTCGGGAACGCCGTGCAGCTCGGCGCAGCCGATGGTCCGCTGGACCCGGCGTAAGACGACCGCAAGGAAGCCGACCGTGGTCGCCGTGTTGCCTGGAGCGATTGGATCCGGATGAGGACGAGGGCCGATGGAGATGCGGGTCGGCTTCAGCAGGCGCCACCGACGGTGGTGGTGGGTGTTCAGGCTGTCGGAGGACGATCCGCCGCTGAGCGGATGGGCCACCTCCGAGGCGGCGGCGTGGTCGGCGATGATCGGGCTGACGTTCCCCGACGACACGAAGGTGCACGGTGAACCGGCGTGAGCCCTACCGGGACGCCCACCCGTCGTGCGACGACGCCGGCACCGGAACGACGCCTTCCCCGGCCCGCAGGCCGGCTCACCGGACGCGCTGATCCGCTCGGTCCTCGGTGCTCCCGCGGCCGTAGGCGGTGAGGACGTCGCGGTGGTCGAGCCAGCCGACCAGGCGGTCGTCGGCGAGCACGGGCAGGCCGGTGGTCTCGTGGTGGCTCAGGGCGCGCAGGGCGTGGTGCAGCGAGTCGCCGGAGTGGAGGGCGGGCAGCAGGGTGGCGCGGTGACCGGCAGTGGTCCCGTCCCGGTCGCCGGGGTCGAGGTCGGCGGTGACGACGGCGCCGCGGAAGCGGCCGTCGGGCGCGGTCACCGGGAGGGCGCCGTAGCGGGCGCCGCCGAGCAGGGGCATCAGGTCGTCGACGGCGGTGTCGGCCGGCACGTCGTCGGGTGGTGGTTGCATGGCCTGGCCCACGGTGAGGGTGCGTAGTGCGCCGTCGGCCCGGCTGTCGGCGTCGATGTCGACACCCCGGCGCAGCAGCTTGAGGGTGTAGATGGTGTCGCGGGAGATCAGGTGGCTCAGCCCCGTGGCGAGAGCGACGGCGGCCAGCAGCGGCAGGATGATCGCGTACTGGCCGGTGAGCTCGAAGACGATCAGTGCCGCGGCGATCGGGGCGTGGCTGGCGGCGGCGAACACGGCGGCCATGCCGACGAGGCCGAACGCGCCGGGGGAGAGGTCCAGGCCCGGGAAGACGGCCTGGGCGGCGATGCCGAAGGCGGTGCCGAGCATGCCGCCGACGAACAGCGAGGGCGCGAACACCCCGCCGGAACCGCCGATGCCGATCGTCAGGCTGGTCGCGACCATCTTGCCGACCAGCAGGAGCAGCAGGAGACCGAGGGCGTAGTGCCCGGAGATGCCGGCCTCGAGCACCGGGTAACCCACGCCGTACATCTGCGGGAGGGCCAACAGGACCCCACCCAGGAGCAGCCCGCCGACGGCCGGACGAAGCCATTCGGGTCCTCGCCAAACGTGGTCGCAGGCGTCCTCGACCAGGTAGAGCACGCGGGCGAAGCCCCAGCCGACGACCCCGGCGGCCAGGCCGAGCACGGCGTAGAAGGGGAACTCCGCGGTCGAGCCGAGGGAGTAGGCGGGCAACGTCAGGATGTGGTCGTTGCCGACGATCGCGCGGGAGACGGCGTTCGCGGTGACCGAGGAGATCACCACGATGCCGAAGGCCTCGGCGGTGAACGCGCGCAGGATGATCTCGAGGGCGAAGAACACCCCGGCGATCGGGGCGTTGAAGGTCGCGGAGATCCCGCCCGCGGCACCGCAGGCGACCATGAGGCGCAGGCGGTGGTCGGGCACCCGGAGCCACTGGCCGATGGAGGAGCCGAGCGCGGAGCCGATCTGCACGATCGGGCCCTCGCGCCCGACGGATCCGCCCGTGCCGATGCACAGCGCGGAGGCCAGCGACTTCACGGCGGCGACCCGGGCCGGGATGCGCCCGCCGTTGCGGGCCACCGCGACCATCACCTCGGGGACGCCGTGCCCCCGGGCCTCGGGGGCGAAGCGGTGGACCAGGGGGCCGTAGACCAGGCCGCCGGCGACCGGGGCGAGGAGCAGGAACCAGGGGCCGAGGGCGGGCAGGTGCAGGCTCGCGACGCGGCCCGCGGTGCTGAAGTCGTCCCGCCCGGTCACGAGGTCCGTGATGCCGATGATGAGGAAGCGGAACACGACCGCGCCCAGCCCGGCGCCGCCCCCGATGATCAGCGCGAGCCCGACCAGGCCGGACTGGCTGCCCACGAGCCAGGAGTGCAGCCGGCGGGCCCCGGCGGCGGGTGCGGCGAGGACGGCGCTCAGTAGGGCGGTCACGGGAGCACCGCCCACTCCGGCTCGGGCACCTCGCCGGCCGCGCGGGCGAAGGTGTGCAACGCGTCGACCACGGCGTCCCGGTCGGCTTGCGGCAGGGTCCCGAGCAGGCCGGCGATCTCGGCGCGACGCCGTCGCGTCACCTCGTCCACCAGCGTCCGGCCGCGGTCGCTGAGGGTCACCCGGACCTCCCGCCGGTCCTCGGCGACGCGGTCGCGGTCGACCAGTTCCTTGGTGACCAGGCGGTCGCACATGCGGGTGGCCGTGGACGGGGTGACCGCCAGGGTGCTCGCCAGGTCCGCGGGGCGCTGCGCCCCGCGCTGGCCCAGGACGATGAGCGCCCGGTACTGGGGCAGCGTCACGTCCTCGTCCACCGATGCCAGCGAGCGGGCGACGACGGCCAGGAGGGCCCGGCTCGCCGTCATCACCGCGTCCACCAGGTCCTCGGCCGCCGTGGCCCCGACAGCCCTACAGAACCGTTGCATTGAGACATGATTGCACGGAGCAATATTTCTGGGGTGGGAGTCCGCAGCGTGCAGTCCCACCGCAAGGTGATCGCAAGCTTCGCAGGGGTGTGTGAGCGGGCCGAGCTCCCGCCGTGCTGCGTACCTGGTCAGGTCTGTGGCACCACGCGGACAGGGCGGACTGCGGCGGGAAGATCGTGAGCCGATCGTCAGCTGAACGTCAGGTTCCTCGCGTGTACGTGGGCTCGCGGGAGGGGGAGCCTCGGAGGATACGAACGCGAGGACAGGAGGAGACCATGGCCGCGTCGACGGGTGCGGGCGGTCGGGCCGGGCGGTCCGTCAGGAGCGAACTGAGGCACGACATCCGCCTGCGCAGCGCGCTGGTGCTGGTCGTCGGCGCGTGGCTGGCATTGAGCCCGCTACTGATCACCTTCGGCGGGCCGGTGAGGGTGTGGAGCCAAGTCGGAGTGGGCCTGGCCCTCGTCGTCCTCGGCGCGGTCCGGGTCGCCCGACCCGTCCGCACCGCGCCGCTCGGACTGCTCAACGGTGCCCTCGGCGTATGGGTGATCGTTTCGGCGTTCGTGCTGCACCTGCAGACGGTGTCCGCCGTGGCCTGGACGAACAACTTCTTCCTCGGCCTCCTCGTCGTGCTGCTGGCCGTCAGCGGCGCGGTCGCCTGCTCCTTCGCTGCACCGGCGCCGTTGCGGGTCCACCGCACCCGCCTCCTGCACCGGTGAGTAGCGCCCGGCGACCGCGACGAAGGTCGACTCTGACCCGTCGTACGCCGCGCTCCGCGAGTACTTGCGGTGCTGACGCCCGCCCGGCACGTCCAGGTCTTCAGGATGTCGCCGTAGGCCCGCGAGCCCTGCACTCCGACAGCTCGACCTGCTGGTCGGGATACAGATCGGCATGATCGTCGGCTTCGTACGGCATGGCCGCCAACGTCCAGCTGATCCGCCACGAGATCAGGAGGCCAATGAGAGCCGCCCGCGCTGCGCCGAGCGGAGCTAAACCCAGAGACGACCGGTTCCTTCCTCTCCCAGCCGTGCTGCTCGGCGCAGGGGAGGGCCCGCTGAACCTGCCGTAAGTCGACCGCAAAGTGGCCCTGCCCCGTCACGTTGTCGCCCGGAATCAGTGAGGACGATGGCCGATGGAGATGCGGGTCGGCTTCAGCAGCCGCTCTCGGAGATGGCGGTGGGTGCTCCGTCTCTCCGCGGACGAACCGCGGCTGGGCGGGTGGGCGTCGACGGAGGCCGAGGCGTGGGCGGCCATGCTCGGACTGACGAGCGACGAGGACGGGAACGACACCCGCAAACCCGGGGACGGCACCCGCACACCCGGCCAAGGCCGGCCACGGCAGCTGCGTCCTGACGTTCTCCTGACGAAGCGGGCCGCGAGGACAGGCCCGTGGAAAACGTGATGCCGTCACCCGCGCCGAGCGTGGCCAGGGGAGAGCCTGACCGCTTCCAGTCGCCGTCCCGCGACCTGGCGCACCCGGATCTCTGGGTGCGTCGGCCGGCCCGCCCGACGGTTCGAGGGGTCGCACGACGACCAGGTCGGCTCCGCTGGTGAGGCGGTGCGTGGCCGGGACGCCCCCCGGCGGCGGTGGACGGCCTCGAGCGGACACGTCTCGCAGGCCACGCACCTACCGGCCGCGCCCCGCCTCGCCCAGGACGGTAGCCCGGGACTGGCGCGCACCGGCAGAACCGGACCGACGTCGCAAGGGGAACGTAAGGTGACCCGCCCGATGTCTCCGGCACGATGGGACGCGAGCAGGGACGCCCGTAGCCTGGCCGGTCCCGCTCGGCGGCCCATGGTCGGGGCCGCGCGGCCGCTCCGGGGTATCTCCCCCTGGCCGTCACCCCGGAGCGGCCTGACCGCCCCGCGCACAAGTTTCGGACGATCATGTCCATGACCTTCTCCCTGGCGCCGCTCGCGTACCAGGACTCACGACCTTCTGCATGACCACTGCGAGGAGTCCGAAGCTCGCCGTCGGGGCGGTGGGCAGGCGACCGATACGGCTTGTACTGCCCGCACTGGCCCCGGCCGGAACTGGCGCTGCCGGTGGTCAGGGCGCGCCGCTGAACAGTCCGGCCAGGAGGCCGCCACCCACGCCGATCACCAGGGAACCGGCGGCAGCCGCGAGCGCGGTCGCGTTCGCCCAGGGTCGTGCCCGGCGGGGCTGCTCGGTGGTCTGCTGATCGCGAACGTCGGCGAACACCGGGGCGATCCAGCGCAGGTAGTAGAAGAGGCTGGCGACGGTGTTGACCACCGCCAGGACGGTCAGCCACGCCATCCCACCGTCGACGGCCGCGGTGAACACGGCGAGCTTGCCGAGGAACACCCCGGTCGGCGGCGTGCCGACCAACCCGAGCAGGCAGACGACGAGTGCGGTGGCGAGCACGGGGCGGCGGCCGGCCAGCCCGCGATGGTCGTCGATCGCGCGGGCCGGGCCGCCGCCGGGCGCGACGATCGCGGCGGCGACGGCGAAGGCGCCGAGGTTGGTGACCGCGTAGGCGGCGAGGTAGAGCAGCAGGGCCGGGGCCGCCTGACCGGTGCGGGCGCCGACGGCGACGGCCATCAGCACGTAGCCGACCTGGGATACCGCCGAGTAGCCGAGCAGGCGCTGGACGGAGTTCTGGAAGAAGGCGGCGAGGTTCCCGAGCGTCATCGACAACGCGGCGAGGATCGCCACGATCAGCGGCCAGTCCACGACCGCGTCGGGGATCGCGGCCGAGAGCAGCCGGTCCGCGGCGACCAGCGCACCGATCTTGGGGATGGTGGTGACGATCCCGGCGACCGGGCCGGGGGTGCCGTCGCTGACGTCCGGCACCCAGAAGTGCGCGGGCACCGCCCCGGCCTTGAACGCCAGCCCGGCCAGCACGGCGATCAGCCCGACGGCGGCCAGGGCGGGCACCGACCGCCCGCCCGCGGCCGCGAGCCCGTCGCGCAGGGTGCCGTAGGCGGTGCCGCCGCCGGCGGCGTACAGCAGCGCCACCCCGGTGATCATGGTGACGCCGGCGAAGGCGCCCGAGAGGTAGTACTTCATCGACGCCTCGGTCCCGGGCGCGGTCGCGGTCCAACCGACCAGGGCGTAGAGCGGGATGCTGGCGAGCAGGAAGGCCGCGAACAGCAGGAGCAGGTCGGTGGCGCCGGAGAGTAGGACGGCGCCGAGCGCGCCGAGCAGCAGCAGGACCCAGTACTCGGTCTCCCGGGGCCGGGCGCGGGCGGTGTCGACCGAGGCGCCAACGGCGAGGAGCACCGCCACCAGGACGATCAGCCGGGTCACGTTGGTGGTGGTGTCGACGGCGTAGGAGCCGAACACCGTCTCCGGGGGCCGCGGGAACGCCAGGCCGGTGGCGACGAGGCCAATCGCGCAGGCGGCCGCCGCGAGGACCGCGACCGGCCACTGGCGCCGCCGCGGGAGCCACGCACCGGCGAGCAGCCCGAGCACCGCGGCACCGAGCAGCGCGAGCTCCGGGACCAGCGCGGCGGGGTTCTCGTTCATCACCGCGCGACCAGGGTGTTCACGGTGGTCGCGGCGGGCTCGACGAGGTCGAGCAGGAACCGGGGGGCGAGCCCGATCAGGGTGGCCAGCGCGAGCAGAGGCGCGATCGCGACGAGCTCGCTCGCCCGCAGGTCGACCACGGCCCGGGGGGTGCCGGGAGCGTCCGGCGTGCGCAGCGGCCCGAGGAACAGCCGCTGCAGCGCCAGCAGGAACAACGCGGCGGTGACCAGGATCCCGGTCACCGCGATCGCGACCGGGACCGGCGCCGCGGGAAGGGAGCCAGTGAAGATCTGGAACTCCGCAATGAACCCCGAGAAGCCGGGCAGCCCCAGCGAGGCGAACGCGGCCACGGCGAACAGCGCGGCGAACCGCGGCGTGCGGGCGGCCAGCCCGGACCAGGCGCCGAAGTCGTACGTGTGGCCCCGGTCGTAAAGGACGCCGGCGAGCAGGAACAACGCGCCGGTGATCAGCCCGTGGGACACCATCTGCACCACGGCACCCGTGGTGGCCAGGGACCGGGCCTGGGCGTCGCCCGCGACGACGAGCCCGGCCGCCCCGATCGCCACCAGTATGTAGCCCATGTGATTGACCGAGGTGTAGGCGACCATGCGCTTGAGGTTGTTCTGGGCGAGCGCGACGAGCGCCCCGTAGACCACCGACACGACCCCGACCAGCAGCGCGACCAGGGCGTACTGCCGCCAACTGGCGGGCAGCAGCGGCATCGCGATGCGGACGAAGCCGTAGGTGCCCATCTTCAGCAGCACCCCGGCCAGGATCGCCGACCCGGTGGCGGGGGCTTCGGTGTGTGCGGGTGGCAGCCAGGTGTGGAACGGCACGGTCGGGGTCTTCACGGCCAGCCCGATCCCGATCGCGAGCAGGGTGAGCCCGGCGTACGGGCCGCCGGCGGCTAGCGGGTTCGCCGCGGCGAGCTCGACGATGTCGAAGGTGTGCGGCTGCGCGGCGAGGAACAGCAGGATGAATCCGAGCAGCAGGGCCAGGGAACCGAGGAAGGTGTAGAGGAAGAACTTCAGCGCGACGGCCCGGGCCCGCTCGGCGTGCCCCCACCCGGCGATCACGAAGTACATGAACACGATCGACAGGTCGAAGAACAGGAAGAACAGGATCAGGTCCAGCGCGGCGAAGAGCCCGAGGCACACCGTCTGCAGGGCCAGGAACAGCAGGACGTACAGCTTGACCCGTCGGGTCTCGCGCAGCGCGAACACTGCGCAGGCGAGGAACAGCACGGCGGTCATGGCCAGCAGCGGCAGCGACAGCCCGTCCACCCCGAGGTGGTAGGAGATCCCGACGCTCGGGATCCACGGCAGGCGCTCCTCGAAGGCGTACCCGCCACGCGCCGCCGCACCGGGGAATCGCAGCCAGGCGGCAACGATCAGGGCGAGGTCGGCCAGCGCGGCGGCGATCCATGTCCCGACGAACACCCGGGCCGGCAGTCGGGCGGGCAGCGCCGCCAGCACCACCGCCGCGGCGGCGGGCAGGAACACGATCAGCGACAGCACCGCTGGTCCCTCCTCTCAGGACACGACCCACTCAGGACACGACAACGACGACGACGGCCAGCACGGCGAGCACCGCAAAGCCGACCGAGGCCTGCGCGTAGTAGTGGTGCAGCTGCCCGGTCTGCGGGCGCCGGGCCCAGCGGCCCAGCGCCCGCGCGCCGTCGGCCACACCCCGCACGGCGCCGTCGACCGCGGGCTCGGCGCGCCGGTCGAGCAGCCGCGCCAGCGCGAGGGTCCCGCGAGCGGTGGAGTCGACGCCGCGGTCGAGGACGCGGTCGTCGAACGCCGCCAGCCGCTCGGCCAGCCCACGCACGGGGCGGACCAGCAGTAGCCGGGCGGCCCGTTCCAGGTCCCACCAGCGGGCTGCCGGCCCCGGCTCGGGCAGCCGGGCGGCGCTGCGCCAGCCCCACCCGGTCGCGGCCACCGCGACGACCGCGGAGACGACCAGCTCCCACCAGTGCGGCGCGGGCTCGGGGGCGAGGACGCCGTGACCGAGGAGCGGGAGGACGCCGAGCGTGGCGGCCCCGACCGCGAGCACCACCAGGGGTGGCCCGGCGACGGCCGGCACGCGCCCGGTCGGATCCTGCTCCGGCTCGGCGCCCGGCTCGACAGCCCGGGAGGCGGGCCGCCAGACGAACCACAGCGCCTTCGCGCTGTAGACCGCGGCCACGGCGGCACCGGCCAGCCCGACCACGTACAGGGCGATGCCCCCCGGGACCGGGGCGGCGAGCGTCGCCGCCAGGACGGCGTCCTTGGCGACCCACAGCGACAGCGGTGGGAGCCCGGCCAGCGACAGGGCCCCGACCGTGAACACCCCGCCCACGAGCGGGAACCGGCGGGCCGCGCCGGCGAGCCCGCCCAGCTGCTTGGTGCCCAGCGCGGTCAGCCACGCCCCGGCGGCCAGGAACAGCAGGCTCTTCGTGGCCGCGTGCGCGACCAGCTGCAGCACGGCGGCCGGTCCGCCGCCGACGCCGGCACCGAGGACCATGTAGCCGATCTGAGCGCAGGTGGAGGCGGCCAGCAGCTGCTTGAGGTCGCGCTGGACGACCGCGGCCAGACCCAGCCCGAGCGCCGTCGCCGCCCCGGTCCACGCCACCAGCGGACCGGCCCAGCCGACCGAGCCGAGCAGCGGGTGCAGCCGCACCAGCAGGTAGGCGCCCGCGGCGACCATGGTCGCCGAGTGCAGCAGCGCCGACACCGGGCTCGGGCCGCGCATCGCCCCGGACAGCCAGAAGCTGAACGGCAGCTGCGCGGACTTGCCCAGCGCCGCAACCACCACGCCGGCAACCAGGAGATCCCGCCAGCCGCCGGACGCCGTCGGTAGCGCGTCGAACGCCAGCGACCCGACGCCGCCGGCCAGCGCCGCACCGGCGGCGAGGTAGAGCCCGAGGTCGGCGGTGCGGGTGGTGAGGAACGCGGTGTGCGCGCCGCGCACCGCGGCCGGGTCGCGGTGGTGGTAGCCGATCAGCGCCCAGCTCGCCGCGCCCATGACCTCCCACGCCATCAGCAGCGGCGCGAGGTCCGTGGCGGTCACCGTCGCGAGCATCGCCGCGGCGAAGACGAGCATCAGGCCGGTGAACCGGGCGGTCCGCAGGTCCGTCTCGCCCGCGGCGACCAGGAGCACCGCGACCAGCACCGCGGCCACCGTCACGACCAGCACCGCGGAGAGCCCGTCGACGGCGAACCCGGCCGGGATCCCGGTGAACAGCGGCGCCCCGGTGCTCGGACGGGTCACCGCGGCGGCCACGGCGAGCGCCAGCACGGCCACGGAGACACCGGTGCCGAGGATGGGGGCCGGCCGATCGGCGCGGTGCCCGCCCAGCGCGAGCAGCGCCCCGGCCAGCAGCGGGACGGCGATCAGCCACCACAGCAGCACGAGCGGCTCAGCCCTTCAGGTCCGCGGCGCCGTCGGTCATGTCGACCTGGCGGGCCCGGTAGATCGCGGTGGCCACGGCGAAGCCGGCGGCCATCTCGATCGCCATCGCGGTGACCACGACGACGATCAGGACCTGGCCCTCCGTGCCGGCCGGAGCGAGGAAGTACCAGAACGCGGCGGCGGCCAGGATGACGCCGTTGAGCATCAGCTCCAGCCCCATCATCAGCATGACGATCGACTGCTGGGACAGCGCCCCGTACAGCCCGATGGCGAACAGGCCGGCCGCGGACAGCAGGAACAGCTCGAGCGTCACCGGCCGACACCTCCTCCGAGCGGATCGTCGGCGGTGGCCGAGTCGAGGTCGTCGCCGAGGCGGTCGTAGCGGCCCCGCCCGGTCGAGAGCACGACCGTGGCCACAATGGTGGCGAACAACGTGATCCCCAGCGTCATCATGGTCAGCATCTGCTCGCCCATCAGGGAACGGCCGAGGGCGAAGGTGGGATCGGGCGCCGGCGCGCCCCGGCGCTCTGGCCAGTCGACGAGCAGGATCCCGGCGGCGAGGAGCACGAACGTGCCCACGGAGATCGTCATCGCCCCGGCCTTGTTGTGGTACATCGCCATGGGCATCAGACCGGCCGGGTTCATCATGTACATGATCATGAAGACGGCCATCACGACCATCTCGATCACCATCATCAGCACGATCACCGCGCTGAGGTAGTCCAGCCCGAGCAGCAGCACCAGCCCGGCCACGGCCAGGAAGGAGACCAGCAGGGAGAAGGTCACCCGTGCCATGGAGTTCAGCCGGAACACGCCGAACCCGGACACCACCGCGGCGAGGGCGAGCACCCAGGACACCACGACCATCTAGAGGCCTCCCTGCGCGAGTACGACGACGGCCACCACCAACGCCTGGGCCAACGTGAGGGGCACGAGCACCAGCCATGAGATCTCGGTCCAGCGGTCCATCCGGATCGTCGGGAACCGCCGCCGCGCCCACACCAGGACGGCCAGCACCCCGCCGGTCTTGAGCACCACCCACGCCCACGCGGGCAGCAGCGGGCCGGCGCCGCCGCCGAGGAACAGCGGGACCGACATCGCCGCCGCTGCGGTCAGCAGCAGCCAGCGGCCCCCGAGGAAGAGCAGCCGATCCACCCCGGACAGCTCCGCGGCCGCCCCGCCGGCGAGGTCACCGGCGATCGGGGCGTCGAACGGGCCCCAGAACGCCATCGCGGCCGCCGAGATCAGGAAGACCACGAACGCCACCGGCATGATCACCACGAACCACAGGTCCTGCTGCGCGGCCACGACCTCGGTGACCCGCAGGCTCTGCGCGCCCAGGGCGGCAGTGGTGAGGGCGAACATGTGGGGCAGCTCGGAGGCCAGCCCCTGCGCGACGAAGCGGTACCCGCCGGCCAGCGACAACACGCTGTTCGGTCCCCACCCGGCCAGCCACACCGCGGCCCACGCCAGGACCTCCATGGCGTTGAACCACACGATCCCGATCCCGAGATCGGCCACGGGCAGGGAGCCCAGCGGGATCACCACCGCGGCCAGCACCGCCGCCACCGGCAACACCACTGGCCCGGCGCGCCACAGCAGCCGGTCCGCTGCCAACGTCCGGCGGCGCTGCCCGACCAGCAGCCGCGCCACCTCCCGCGCCGGCGCGGTGAACCCACCGGGCCGGCCGGCCGCCCGCGCGCCCACTGCCGCGTCGACGACCACCGCCGAACACGCCACCAGGATCAACACCAGCGGCAGCAGCAGCGCCCACCACCAGGCCAGCGCCACAGTCGGGGCCGGCACCGGAACCGGCTCATCCATGATCATGCCCCCCGCGTCCAATCGGGCCGACCTGCTTGCCGAGGGTCGTTCCGTGCCGCTCGCCTTCCCGCGCGCCGTCCGAGCCCGTTGTGCTGTGTCCCGCGCGGAGCGCCACGTCTCGGCCAGTGCTCACGGCGTGCGTGTCGGCGGCGAGGCCGGAGGTGCCGCCGGCAGTGCTGGAGGTGCCGCCGTCGGTGACGGGGTCGGCTGCCGCGACGAGCAGGCGTGCGGCGGCGAGATCGCTGCCGGCCAACAGGCGTTCCACCTCGTGGAGGCCCGCTCTGGGCTGCGTGCGCTGCGGTGAGCGACTCGGCCGCCCAGCCGATGCGGTCAGTGAAGAGCGGATGGCGCCCGCGGTGGGCTCGTTCAGTGCTGCGGAGGCGTGCTCGAGAGCGTCGAGGCGCCGGGCGAACAAGGCCGGCACGTGCGGTAGGCCGCGCAGCAGCCGGCGCAGGGTCCGCGACCGGCGGACCTGCCGCAGCAGCGCCTCGACCGCGCCGCAAATCGGTATGAGCGGATCCCCGGCGAGCAGCCCGTCGCGCAGCCCGCGGGCCCGTGCCGCGGGCGCGGGCCAGCCCGCCACAGCCAGGAAGCGAGCCAGGGCGTCGAGCTCCCGCGCCGCGGCTAGGCGCCTCGGGTCCACAGGGGCGCCGTCCGTGGCGCCCGGCTCGCGTGGCGTCCAGAAGGGCTTGCTGAGCGGATCGTCGACGAGCCTGGCGTGGGCCTGCTGCACGACGTCGCCCTGCAGGACCACCTCGAGCACTAGCCCGGCCGGCCAATCCGGCAGGACCGGCCCCAACGCCACGTGGAGTTGATCGAGCGTCAAGCCGTCCCGATCGTCGCCGAGATCGGCCATCGGCAGGCCCCCGGGCATGTCCATCTCGTCGTGTCCGCCGTGCTCGCCCTGCTTGTCGTCGTCGGGATCCTCTCCGGGGTCCTGAGGCTCGTCGCCTTGCCCGTCCTCGATCTGTTCCGGCGGCGCGGTGGCCGCGTTCGGGACCGGGCCGGCGGCCGACCGGCCACGGGCAAGGTCGGCCGGGACTCGGCTCAGCTCCCTCTCGACGGCGTCGGGCGCATCGACGGTGACGTAGGCGCGAGGAAGGGGGACGGTCGCCCAGAGGTCCTCGACAGTGGTGGCGAGTTCGGGTCCCGCGGTGCCGGCGACGAGCAGTACGTCCGCGTCGGCCGGAGCGGTCGCGGCCGGCCAGCCGCGTGTTGCGAGCTCTGCCTCGACGGCCAGGCGGACGGCCGCCCCGTTGCGGGTGGCGACGACCAGAACGTGCGGTCGTCGAGCGGCGTAGCGCCGCAGCCGTGTCCTCAGGTCCATCGCAGAGCACCCTCGCGCCACGCGTAGACGACTCCGGCCAGCAGGATGCCGAGGAAGAGGAACATCTCGATCACCGCGGAGGGCCCGACCCGGGACACGACCAGTGTCCAGGGGTACATGAAGATCATCTCCATGTCGAAGGCCAGGAACACCATGGTCACCGGGTACCAACGCACATGGAACCGGGAGAAGGCGTGGTGGGTCGGCGGTACACCGCCCGCGAACGGCACGAGCTCCGATGAGGTCCGGGCCGTCGCGGTGATCGCCGAGAGCACATAGAGCGCGGCGACGAGCACGAGCGCCACCCCGAGCGTGATCAACACTGGCCAGAACTGGCTCATCCTCACCTCCGACACCTCGCCGCCGAAACCCCTACCCCGGAGGCCCGCGTCGAGGATCCCGGGGCCGCTTGTCCAACGCGGCCATGCATGTCGGACGGGTGAGGTACTCGCTCAGTCCTCAGTCCTCTTCCCGATTCAGCGGGAGCCAACCGTCAGGGCCGGCGCAGGTCGCAGGACACAGGTGTCGCGGACGGCCGGCCCCCTCCATCGAGTCGCTCAGGTGCGGGGAGACGGCTATCAGCCGTGACACCACTCATGACCCGAATCCACGTTTCAAGAGGGCTGCCGGAGGGGCTGGCGAGGGATGGGACTGCCCAGACTCTGGCTGACCCGGGTCGGGTAGGGGCTCAGGCCGCGACCGGCCCGTCTACCGGCGTGACAGTTCTGCATCAGGACATCGGTGACGGTTGGTGTGTCAGGACTTCGGTGACGTTCCCGGGTTCTTCGGTCGTCTTCCTGGGGGTCGGCCGTTGCCGACGTAGCGGACGCCGGGCTCGGGCCTGGTGTGCTCGGCGAGGATCTCGCCTTCGAGGTCGGTGACGATGATCTTTGCGCCGGGCTGGTCGCCGTCGCTGACGACGAGGACCTGTGTGAACGCGTGGGCGCCACCGATCTTGTAGATCACCATGTCGACGCCGATGTCGCCGCTGGCGCTCACCGTTCGCAGGCGTGTGCCAGGAGGTAGGCCTGGGGGCGGGGTCGGCCGGGGCCGCCGGACTGGGACCGGCGGCCGGTAGACGGGCCGGTCGGGTTTCGGGCGGGGTGGGTCGGCTTTCGGAGTCGCCTCCCACGCGGCCAGCGGCGTGATCCGCCCGGGCAGCCCTTGGTGAGGGCGTTCGGTGTTGTAGATGTGGTCGAACGCGTCGATCTGAGCCTGGAGCTCGGCGAGTGTCGCGACGAGCGGTTGCTTGTCCAAGTAGCGGAACAGGGTCTGATGGAAGCGTTCGTTCTTGCCCTGGGTGGTCGGCTTGTTCGGCTTGCCGGTGATCGCCTCGACACCCAACGCGGCGACATGCCCGACGAGCCGCCCGACCATGCCCCGTCGCGACGGGTTGAGCGCGGTCCCGTTGTCCGACAGCAGCCGTTGGGGGACGCCGTGGGCGGCCACAGCCTTGTCGAAGACCGCGATCGCGTCGCGGGCGGTCTCGCCGGCCGCAGCGTGGGAGGCGACCGCGTAGCGGGAGTGGTCGTCGATGAGCTGGAAGATCACGCATTTTCGGCCGCCGGTGAGCACGTACTCGGTGGCGTCGAGTTGCCAGCAGGCGTTCGGTGCCGGGTAGACGAACCGCCGCCACGCCGAGCGGGGCTTCTTGCGCGGCTCGCGCCGGGCGACACCGGTCTCGCGGAAGATCCGTGCCAGCGATGCTGTCGAGGGCACTGGGCTCAGGCCCATCGCGCGCATCTTGTCGTGAACGCTGATCGGGCCGTGGTCGAGCCCGGACGCCTCGAGTGCGGCTCGCACCGCGACGGCCTGGGCCTTGACCTGCTCGGTCAGCTTCGACGGGCTCGACCGCGGCCGTCTGGACTTGGGCTCGAGCACCGCCGCGGGGCCTTCCGCGCGAGCGCGCTTGCGCAGCTCGTAGAACGACTTGCGTGAGATGCCGTGCTCGGTGCAGAACGTCGAGACCGCTCCGCGCGGTGCGTCGTCAGGCCACTGCGAGATCGCGAGGCGGACACGGGGATCGATGGGTTCCTGGGCGGCCACCGCCGCAGCCTCGCGGCGGAAGTGTCACCACCAAGAGCGCCCCCAGTGTCACCGATGTCCTGACACGGAATCGTCACCTATGTCCTGAGACATAGCAAGCCCGACTGACGAATTCTCCGGATTCTGCGATTTATCCCGCAGCGAAGTCGGTAACCTTTTGGCTTCTGGTGCCCCGCATCGACCGACCAGGCCAACCACAGTGAACCGGCCTGCATCTGGCGGAGGCGCTGATCCGGCAAGGAAACTGGCGAACTGGCTGCTCCGAGGAAGTACGACCCGGAGACGATGGACCGGGCGGTGCGGATGTATCAGGACACTGCCCAGCTCCGCGCGCAGGGAGCGGACCATCTGCACCGCAGTAGCCTTCTCCTCCTCGGAGTACCGGCTCGTGCTCGGCTTGCCCGGCGACTGCTCTCTCGGCATGGCTCCATCCTTGTTTCCGAAGCCAGGAGCCTCCACGGGACCCAGGGCGACTGGACATCGGTCGCCGGATCGGAGGTCCGCAGCTGCTCGCCGGTCGGCGGGTCGAGGGTCGCGCAACCGGGAGACGCCAAGCCGGACCAGCACGTTGTGCACCCTGGCCGCGGAGATGCGAGTGCCGTCCTCGCGGCGCAATTCGTAGGCGATGCGGTCCGGGGTCGAGCTTGCTGCCGCGGCGCAGCCGCTCGATCCGGGCCTGCAGCTGCAGTGGGGTGCGCCGCGGCGAGTGGTGCGGGCGCGAGGAGTGGTGCGGTTTCTCGAGAGCTCGTACCTCGCCTGGAGGTCCTCCCTACATCAGATCATCCGTCCTGGCGTGTCCGCAGCCGCCGCGTCACCAACCTCCGTAGGCGGGACATCTCCAGGTCGAGAAGCCAACGCTGTCGTGCTGACAAAGAGGGAGGGAGCTGCACCGGGGCGACGCGGTGAGGCCGTGTTCAGGGCGGTTGGCCCGTCGGATCGTCCTCCTGCGCCCTGCCGCCGCTCTCGGCAAGGACGAGCAGGCGATGCTGGTCGAGCGCGGGTGGCGGCGTGTGTCGGATCCGGGTGCGCTCGCGGCCGTCGGCGTCGAAGAACCGCACGGCCGGGCCCGGGAGCGTAATCCGCCCGGCGACGGGGTGGTCGGTTGTCACCACGAGACGTTGGCTGGCGACCTGGTCCCACGCGTAGACCTCGTCCAGGGTGCGGACGGCGCCCGCGGGGACCCCGAGCCGGTCGAGCTCGTCGAGGAGCTCGGCCTTCGTCCGGTCGGCGAACGCCGCCTCGATCACGTCGATGAGCTCGGCCCGGTGGGCGACCCGGTTGGCGTTGCGATCGAAGCGCGGGTCGTCGCCAGGGAAGCCGAACCCGTCCGAGAGCCGTCGCCAGAGTGCCTCGCTGCCCACCGCGATCTGGACGGCGCCGTCCTTGCAGGCGAACAGTCCGTACGGCGCGATCGTCGGGTGGTGGTTGCCGCTCGCCCGACCGAGTTCGGCGCCCACCGTCCAGCGGGTGCCCTGAAAGGCGTGCAACCCGACGCCGGCGGCGAGCAGGGAGGTCCGGACGATCTGGCCGCGGCCGGTCCGGGTTCGTTCGAGCAGGGCGGCCAGGACACCCGTCGCCCCGTTGAGGCCCGCGGTGAGGTCGCAGAGTGGGACCCCGACCCGTTGGGGATCGTGCGGGCCGGAGCCCGTCAGTGACATCAGCCCGGTCTCGCCCTGGGCAATCTGGTCGTAGCCCGGCCGGTGGGCGTCTGGTCCGTCGTGGCCGAAGCCGGTGATGGAGAGCACGACCAGCCGGGGGTTGCGCGCGAGCAGGGTCTCCGGTGCCAGGCCGAGCCGGTCGAGGACGCCGGGCCGGAAGTTCTCCACCAGGACGTCCGCCTCGGACGCGAGCGCCTCGAGGACCGCGTGGTCGCCGGCGTCCTTGAGGTCGAGCGCGATGGATTCCTTGTTGCGGTTCGCCGCGAGGAAGTAGGTGGCGACCCGCTCCGCAGAGTCCTCACCCCCGACGAACGGTGGACCCCACCCCCTGCTGTCGTCCCCACGGCCGGGCACCTCGACCTTGATCACGCGGGCGCCGAGATCGCCCATGACCATAGCGGCGTGCGGCCCGGCAAGCGCGCGGGACAGGTCGAGGACGAGCATCCCGGCCAAAGGGCCGGGACCCGGCTCACCCATCGCGGCCGCCCTCGTGAGGCTTGGATTCCTCGGATCCCGAGGGGCTGCGGTGCTGGGCCGCCCGGTGCTCGGCCAGGACATCGATGCCGAAGTCGTTGGTCGGGTCCCGCCACACCGTGTGGACGTGGTTGGCGTCGTCCTCGGTGTTGTCGAACTCGACGAGGGTGACCGGGCCCTCGATGCGGAAGTAGTGCGGGGTGTCGATCGTGTGCCCGCCCGCCCAGACGAAATGCAGCGCGTCGAGCCCCGCCGACCGGATCCGGTCCATCTCGCGGCCCAGCTGCGCAGGTCGCACGTTGCTCAGGAAGGAGCCGAGCAGCTCGTCGAACGCCGCGGCTTGGGCGGGGGACATCCCCGCCCGGGGCAGTCCTCGGGGGGCGCCGCGGACGTACCGCAGGGCGGCGCGGTCCGCGTCGGTGATCATCGCGTCGCGGCGGCCGACACCGTGGACGTCGGGCCATTCCTCGGCGCCGATGACCGGGACGCAGCGGGTGGCGAAGTCCGGCGGCGGTACCGGATGGATCGTGGCGGTCGCGCGCTGGGCCGGGTCCAGTGCGTCGAGCAGCGCGAACGCCCGGTCCTCCTCCTCGCCGAGAATTCGGAAGGGGCCGATGCGGGCCGGCTCGGCCCCGAGCAGGAACGGTGTCACGGCCATCCGGTCCTGGCCGACGACCGTGACGTTCAGCGAGAGGTGGTGGCCGACGAGCCGCCACCCCCAGCTGGCGTCCGGCTGGGGCTGGTCGAAGAACGTGAGGTAGTAGCCGTTCGGGTCGCGGAAGTGCGCCGCGACGTGGCCGAAGGCCCCGACGTTGAGCTCGCGCAGCACGTTCTCCAGGCTCATCACCTGGATGGCCTTGGCGTAACCGGTGAGCGAGGTGCTCTGGGCGACCAACCGGTGGGTCAGGTAGCGCTGGGTGTCGGTCATGTCGCGCAGCGGGAGCCCGGCGCGCCCGGACTCGGGCAGGAAGTTCCAGTGCAACCGGTTCTCGTCGCTCAACGGCACCACGATCCGGGCGCGCTGGGCGGCGTCGAGATGGTCGAAGAGCGCCATTGCGGCGAAGGTGACCGCGGTCGGGTCGAAGTCACCGTCGATCGGCCGGTTGCGCGGGGGGTGGGCGTGGTGCAGCTGGTCGTCTGCGGTCATGACGTCGCCCTGATCACGAGCATGTCTGCCGGGCCGTCGCCCTCGTTCGTCACGCTGCGGACCTCTCCTTTCGCGAAGTGCACGGTGTCGCGGGGCCCCGCCGGAACGCGGTCGCCCTCACTTTCGAAGGTCAGCCGGCCGGAGAGGATCACGTAGACCGTTTCCGCAGGTTGGGCGGCCGGCTCGGCCTGGCCGCCGGGCTCGTAGTGGGAGAGGACGACCGTGAACCGGTCGACGGGCGTCCTCGGACCGCCCTGCACCCACCGCGGTGCGACCCCGCTGTGTCCCGGGGACTCGAACGCCTCGGCGGCGGACAGGTTGACGACTCGCATGTCCTCGCCCCTCACGTTCCGGTGGCGCCGTGGATTCCGGCGCTGTGAACGCCGGCGCGGTGATCCTCGACCGGCGTGCTCACGGCGCCGATTCCCTCGACCTCGACCTCGACGACGTCGCCGGGCTGCAGGAGCCGCGGGGGGTTGCGGGCGTACCCGACGCCTGCCGGGGTGCCGGTGGCGATCAGGTCTCCCGGGGTGAGGGTGAAGGTCCGGCTGATGAAGGCGAGTACGTCCGGGACTCCGAAGATCATCTGGTCGGTGGTGGACTCCTGCATGACCTGGCCGTTCACCCGGCTGATCACCTTGCGGCGGCCGAGCTCGCCGACCTCGTCCCGGGTGACGAGCTCGGACATGGGGCCACTGCGGTCGGCGTTCTTGCCGAGTGTCCACTGGGTGGTGAGCTTCTGGGCGCGTCGGGCGGTGATGTCGTTGAACGCGGCATAGCCGAAGACGGCCGTCTCGGCCTCGTGCGGCTCGGCGCAGCTCAGCGGACGCCCGACCGCGACCAGCAGCTCGGCCTCCCAGTCCAGCCCCTCCTCGTCGACGGGGACCCGGACCGGGGTGTCGCCGACGGCGAGCGACGGCGTCCAGCGCCCGAAGATCGTCGGGTGCTCGGGGACGTCGAACGGCCCCTCCGCCGCGTGCTCGCGGTAGTTCAGCCCGACGCAGAGGATGCGGGCCGACGGCTTGACCGGGGGCGCGAGCCGCACGCTCGCCCCGGGGATCCGGGTGCCCGCCCGCAGACCCGCCTCGAGCGCCGCGTCGGGGTCCTGCCAGAACTCCGCGACCGGGCCCAGCGGGATGAGCGCCTCGCCGTCCCGCGCGGCCACGTGGACCGCGCCCTCCCACTCGTATCCGATGATCCGCATGCTCAGCTCCCGTACTGGCGGGCGAGCCAGCCGCCGGGGGCCGCACCGGTGACGACGATCGACCGGTCGCTGATCAGCCAGCGTCCGTCGGGTCGGCGCACGAAGTGGTCCTCCCAGCGGCCCCAGTGGTCGGGTGCGGCCTCGTCGGTGATCGCGATGTACATGGTCCGGACGTCGGCCTCGTCCGCGCCGACGAACTCGATGTCCATCGTGGTGGCGTGGTGCTGGATCATGGTCGGTTCGGAGCCCTTGACGACCTTCGCCATCTCGTGCGGGCCGACCTCGAGGCCGTCGGGGAAGCGGATCGTGGCGTCGTCGGTGTAGAGCACGGCCATCCCGGCGAAGTCCGCCTGCTCCTTCGCCATGGTGCAGTAGCGGTGCATCACCGCGGCGATCAACGCCCGGTCCTCGACGCGGGCCTCGCTCAGGCTGGTGTCGTTCATGACCCGTCTCCTTGCTTCGTCGCGGTCTGAAGGTGGCTGCGCAGGAACGCCGCCGTGATGGCGATCGTCGACAGCTCGTCGAAGGCCGGGTCCTCGTGGCCCGCGCCGCCGAGGACCATCAGGGTGCTTCGGGCGCCTGCCCGCGTCAGCTCCTCGTGGAGCCGCCTGCTCTCGCCGATGTCGACGATCCGGTCGCGGTCCCCGTGCGCGATGAGGAACGGCGGTGCCGCGGCGTGCACGTGGCTGACCGGGCTCGCCTCGCGGACCAGGTCCGGCACGGCGGCCAGGTCGTCGACGCCGAGCAGCGCGTGCGCCGGGCTTGTCGGCGGGAGCAGGGCCTGCTCCAGCGGGCTGCGGGAGTAGCAGGCCGCGATGTCGCTGAACCCGAACCAGGACACCACGGCCTGCACGTCAGCCGGGCCGGACAGGCCGACAAGGGCGGCGAGCACCGCGCCCGCCGAGGCGCCGCAGAGCCCCACCGCGTCGGTGCCCGCCCCGAGCTCGTCGAGATGCCCGCGAACCCACGCGAGCGCCGCGCGCACGTCGTCGATCTGGTCGGGGAACCGTGCCGCGGGGGCGAGCCGGTAGTCCGGCGCCACGACGGTGATGCCGTGCCCGGCCAGTGCCCGCATCCGTTCCCGGTGCATCGTGCGATCACCCGCCACGAACCCGCCGCCGTGCAGGTGGACGACGGTGCCGCAGCTGCGCGCCGGTGCCGGGTACACGTCCAGCCGCAGACCGGGCGCGAACTCGTGGGTACGCACCGCTTCCACGGGGTCACTCACGCGGGCACCGGGGCCGGGGCGGGGATCTGGGCGAGCAGATCGTCGACCAGGGCCAGCGAGTCGTCCGCGCCCGCGGCCAGGCCGAACAGGTACACGTCGGGCCGGGAGAGCAGGGTGGTGGCGCCGTGCTCGGCGAGGTAGTCCCGGAGAATGCCCTCGACGTCCACGACCCCGCCGTCGCCGAGGTGGAGCACCTGCACGCCGAGCTGGGCGAGGCGGGCCAGGCGCGCGGCACCCAGGACGTCCTCGAGCGGCAGCGTGGAGATCAGCTGGAACCCGTAGCCGACGAGATCGTCCAGCAGCCCCTCCCGCTCACCGATGCGGACCACGCCCTGGATCGCGACCTCGCCGGCCTGGTCCCCGTACTCGCCGTCCGCCGCGCGGTGCTGGACGCCGTTGCGCAGCG
This sequence comes from Pseudonocardia halophobica, assembly GCF_027922425.1. Classification (GTDB taxonomy): domain Bacteria; phylum Actinomycetota; class Actinomycetes; order Mycobacteriales; family Pseudonocardiaceae; genus Pseudonocardia; species Pseudonocardia halophobica. The sequence continues at coordinate 87,944 of NZ_BSFQ01000002.1, forward strand.
GCGGGATCGGGGGCGTGACGTCCCCGCCGGTGGCGGCCAGGTAGCCGTCCCGAGCCGCGGCCTCCTCGGGGGTGGCGGGATTGACCATCTTGTAGGCGGCCAGCGACCCCTCCACGAAGAAGCGGGCGTGCGAGAGCCGCTCCGCCTCGTAGGTGTCGAGCAGCGCGTCCCGGGCGAGGCCGCGCAGCACGAGATCCAGCTTCCACGCCAGGTTGGCTGCGTCGCGCATCGCAGTGCAGGCGCCCTGCGCCATATAGGGGGTCATCGCGTGGGCGGAGTCGCCGCCGATGAACACGTTGCCCTTCCGCATCGCGCCGACGATCTGGCTGCGGAAGGTGTAGAGCTTTCGACGGGTCTGGCGGACACATTCGCGCGGGATGCCCACTCGCCGCTCCAGAAACTCCAGGCCGCGCTCCTCGGCGGCCTCGACCTCCTCGTCCTCACCCGGGAGCATCCGCACGTCCGACCGGACCCGGCCGGCCCCGTTGGGCCCCCAGAAGTACGGCTGGTCGAAGTCGAGATCGAAGTAGCACCTGTTCTCCAGGTCGTGGGGCAGGGGCTGGAGCACGTCGTAGTCCGTGAGGATCCAGCGGTCATGATGGCGGTGGATCACCTCGACGTCGATCCCCACGGCGTCGCGCACGAAGCCGCTGGCGCCGTCCATGCCCACCACGTACCGGGCGGTCACCGTGTCGCCGGTGGACGTGGTGACGGCGTACCCCTCGCCCTCGGCGCGCAGGCCCACGACGCTCATACCCCACCGGACCTCGACGTTGGGCAGCGTCGCGATGCGCCGCTCCATCGCCGCCTCGATGTTCGGCTGGTGCAGGGTCAGGTGCGACCAGTGACCGCCCCGCTTGTAGTCCCAGTCGAACCGGCCCTTCTGCTCGCCGTCGGAACCCCAGATCTCGACGGTGCGCATCGGCAGCGACTCGGCGAGCGCCTCCGCGGGGTCCGCCGCGTGCTGCAGCAGCCGCGCGACCTCGCCGTCGAGGGTGCTCATCCGGGGGAGCCCGTAGGGCTCCGGGAACCTCTCGCACACGACGATGCGATGCCCGCGCTGCCCCAGTAGCGAGGCCAGCATCTCCCCGGCCGGGCCGAACCCGACGATGACGACGTCGACGGTGTCACTCATTCGTTGCTCCATTTCACGCGCCCTCGCGCTGAAACTCACGAATCCTTCGGGTGTTTAAGGGATCCTTCGGCGCCTCGCGCCGGATGTCAAGTCCGCGTCGTAAAGTGGTCGGGTGTTTTCCGTGCCGCAGACGCGCGCCCAGTCGCTGGCCACCGAGATCGAGCGGTGGATCGTCGAGCGTGAGCTGGCCCCGGGCAGCCGTATCGCCACGATGGACGAGCTGCGCGAGCAGACCGGTCTCGGCCGCGCGACCATCAGCGAGGCGGCCCGGCTGCTCGCCGAGCGCGGCGCCGTCGACGTCAAGCTCGGCCGCAGCGGTGGGCTCTTCGTCGCGCAGCCTGCGGCGGTGGTCCGCCTGCGGCACACACTGCTGTCGGTGTCCCAGGACCCCGCGCGGGTCACGGACGCACTCGCGGTCCGGGACGCCCTCGAGGAGCTGATCGACGTCGACGCGGCTCTGCACCGCACTCGGCGGGACGTCCGCGACCTCGAGGCGATCGTGGCGACGATGCGGACCCATGCCGCCAGCCGGGCCGACTTCCTGCAGGCCAACTGGGCCCTCCACCGGCGCATCGCCGAGATCACCCCGAACGAGATCGCCCGCAGCGTCTACCTGAGCACCATGGCTCAGGTCGAGGGCCTGCCCAGCAGGCCCGACGCCGACACCGCCGACGAGGACGCGGCCTACCTGGGCAGGCGGGTGGACGTGCACGCCGAGCTCGTCGCGGCGATCGCCGCGGGCGACCCGGCGCGCACCTCGCGGGCCGTCGTCGCGCACCGGGCGTTGACCTCGCCGAACGCCGCGCCCGTCGCACCGCCGGACTGAGGGAGCGCGGCGCGCCTGGTCAGGCGGTCCCGCGGGTCGCGAGCTCGTGGTCCTTCAGGTCGAACCCGGCGGACCCGACCTCGGCCGGGACGGGCAGCACCCCGCCGGACAGCAGCCGGCGCGCGGCCATGTGGTCGCGCGGGCGGTTCACCGACTCGACGGCGACGAGCCGTCCCCGGCGGAAGCGGCAGACGGAGAAACCGTCGCCGTCCGGATCGCCCACGAGCACGCAGTCGTCGTCGGGGAAGCCGAGCCCGACGGTCTGCACCCGCAGCGCGAACTGGTGGGTCCAGAACCAGGGAACCTTGCCGTACGGCTCGCCGAGGCCGTGTGCGATCGACGACGCGACGTGGCGGGCCTGGTCGATCGCGTTCTGCACGCACTCGATGCGCCGTGGGGCGCCGAGCTCGCGGTCCGGGCGCGCCACGCAGTCCCCCACAGCGAAGATGTCGGGGACGGAGGTCCGCAGCCACGGATCGACCAGCACGCCGTCGTCGACGGCGAGACCGGCGGCCTCGGCGATGCCGCTGTTCGCCACGACCCCCACCGCGATCACCACGAGGTCCGCCGGGAACTCCGAGCCGTCCGAGAGCACGACGCGTCTGACCTGTCCGGCGCGTCCGAGGAACCGCTGCACGCCGGTGCCCACGTGCAGGACGGTGCCCGCGGCCTCGTGGGCCCGCCGGACCGCGTCGGAGACCGGGGGCGCCACGGCCCGGGCCAGGAGCCGGGCCTGCGGCTCGACCACGGTGACTGCGCGCCCGACGTCGGCGCAGGCCGCGGCGATCTCGAGGCCCAGGAACCCGCCGCCGACCACGACGACGTCCCGGGCCGCATCCAGTCGCGCCCGCAACGCGGCGGCGTCGGTGAGCGACCCCAGCTGCGCGATCCCGTCCAGCTCGACGCCCGGCACCTGCAGCCGCCGCAGCGACGATCCGAGCGCCAGGACGAGGTGCGTGTAGTCGACCGCCCCGCCGTCGCGCAGCTCGACCCGGCGTCGGGCCGGGTGCAGCGCGGCAACGGCGGTGCCCAGGCGCAGGTCGATGTCCTGGTCGGCGAAGAACGACGCGCTGCGCAGCAGTTGCGGATCCCCGGCACCGGGTCCGAGGAACTCCTTCGACAGCTGCGGGCGGTGGTAGGGGAGGTGGTCCTGCCCGTCCAGCAGGACCACGGGACCGCGGTGCCCCTCCGCCCGCAACGACGCGGCGACCTGCACGCCGCCGTGCCCCGCGCCGATCACGACGACGGTCACAGCTGCGTCTCCGGGACGTCGAAGGTCATCCCGTCCCAGTTGTCGGCGATCTGCACCTGGCAGGACAGCCGGCTCGCCGGTGTCCGCGGTGCGGCCGTGGAATCGAGCATCTCGTCCTCGACTTCCGACACCGGCGGTAGCCGGTCGGTCGCGCCGGCGTATACGTGGCAGGTTGCGCACATGGCGTTCCCGCCGCACTCGGCGATGATGCCCGGCAGGTCCTCGGCCATTGCCACCTCCATGACGGAGAGGCCGGCCTTCCCCTCGAGGGTGCGACGCGTCCCGTCGGGCAGCACGAAGGTCAGGGTGGGCATCGCGCTCAGGCCTCCCCACTGGTCACGTGGAGCTGCTGGGGCGAGCGGAAGAGCCACCCCTTCATCGCCCAGCCCGCCTCCGCCAGGTGCAGGGCGGGCGCCGCCGCGACGAGCTCTTCCAGCGCGATCCGGGCGAGCTCACGGCCGAACACGTTCCCGGCGCAGAAGTGCCGGCCTCCGCCGAAGGACAGATGGGTGGGGCCGGAGCGTCGGAGCTGGTAGCGACCCCCGTCGCTGAACCGGCGCTCATCGTGGTTCGCCGAGGCGACCATGCACCACACGACGGACCCCGGCGGTAGCTCCTGGCCGTGGATCGTGACCGCACGGGTCGTCTCGCGGAAGACGCCACCGATCGGCGCGATCCAGCGGAGGCCCTCGGCGAGGGCCGTGGGAATCAGATCGGGGTCGGCGACGATCTCGCCGTAGGTGCCTTCCTGGAGGAGGCCCAGCAGGGTGGTGGCCGCAGCATGTCCCGGTTCCTGCATCCCGCCGGTGAGCTCGATCAGGAACGCGGAGTAGATGTCCTCACGCGACCGTGTCCGGCCGGGTGGCATGCCGGCGTGCAGCAGGTGCGACAGGCCCGAGCCGTCGGGATTGGTCTCGAGCCGGCTGAGGATCGGCTCGAGGGTGTCCTTGATCTCCGCGACGACCTCGTCGCTCTTACGGAAGGGATCCTCCTGGAAGGTGTAGTTGCCCGCTGCACCGATGATGGTGTGGAACCAGCGGCGCAGCGTCTCCGACGGCACGTCGCCGATGCCGAGCATGGCAGCGAGGCCCCTCGTGCTGACCGGCTCCAGGTACTCCGCGACGACGTCGCAGGTGCCCGCGACGGGCAGCTGCGCCGCCTCCTGCGCGGCGATCGGACGGACCAGGTCCTCGATGTAGCCCGACACCGCGCCTCGCCGCAGCGGGGGATCGACGGACGCGCGGCGGTCACGGTGGACCTCGCCGTCGGCGATGAGGATGTTCTCCGGGCCGAAGGTCCGTTCGAGCACCGGCTGGACGCTCGGTGCGCGGCCGAGATCGGTGTCGGCGAGGAAGGCGCGCACCTCGTCGTAGGTCGTCAGCAGGTAGGCGTTCAACGCCGGGACGAACACGCACGGCGCCTCGGCCCGCATCCGGGCGTAGAGCGGATACGGATCGGCTTCGAGCGCGGCGATGTCGATGTCGTCGATCCAACGGATCCCCGATGCCGTGACGGCCACTCGTCCTCCTCGACAGTCAGTGCCTAAAATACCCGAATACTTTGCGTACTTCGGTGGATTCTGCTGGCGCCCGTCGGGGGTGTCAAGCGGCTCGAGTCCTCCTTGACACCGCTTGCCGCCCTCGACACCATGCCGTGATACAACCCGAAAGGTTCGTGTTATTTGAGTGGCTGAAGGAGCTGCCATGAGATTGTCCGTGCACCGGGACCGCTGTGAGGGCTACGGCCTTTGCGTCGACGAGGCGTCGTCGCTGCTGCACCTCGACGACGACGGGGAGCTCGTCCTCGACGCCGAGGAGGTCGAACCGGAGTTGTCCGGTGTCGCCGAGGCCGCGGTCCGCGTGTGCCCGGTCGCCGCTCTGACGATGGACTGACAGCCGCCGTCCATCCCTCGATCGGAGGCACAGCGATGACGCTCACCCGCACCTCCCACTCGGAGGTCGACCTGTTCAGCGACGAGGTCCTCGTCGACCCCTATCCCGTCTACCGCGACCTGCGCGACCGGGGCGGCGCCGTCCGTCTGAGCGCCCTCGACGTCTGGGCGATCCCGCGCTACGCCGACGTCCGGCGGGCGCTCGCTGACTGGGCGGGCTTCTCCTCCCGCGGGATCGCCCTCAACGAGCCGGTGAACCGGATGCTCGTCGGGTCGGTGCTGGCCAGCGATCCACCGTTTCACGACACCCTGCGGGCGGTGCTCTCTGCACGGCTCGGTCCGCGGGCCGTTCGGCCGCTGCAGGCCGAGATCGCCGGCCGGGCCGAACGGCTCGTCGACGAGCTGGTCGAGAGGGGCTCGTTCGACGCAGTCACCGACCTTGCTGTGGCCTTCCCCTTCTCGGTGGTGTTCGACCTCATCGGCATCCCGGACGACGCGCGTCCGAAGATGCTCGGCTGGGCTGACGCGACCTTCACCGTCTTCGGCCCGCTGAACGAGCGCACCCTCGGGGGGCTGGACGCGATCGGGGAGATGTTCGGCTGGCTGGGCACGCTGCAAGCCACGGACCTGAAGGAGGGCAGCATGGGGCGGGACATCTTCCGTGCCGCCGACGAGGGCCGCATCGGGCGCGAGTCGTGCATCCCGCTGCTGGCCGCCTACACCTCCGCCGGGCTCGACACCACCATCAACGCCATCGCGAACGCGGTCCACCTGCTCGGCACCCACCCGGACCAGTGGGACCTCGTCACCGCGGACCCCGGCCTCGTGCCGAGCGCACTCAACGAGGTGCTCCGCTACGACGCCCCCGTCCAGGGCTTCGGGCGCACGGTCACCGGGGACATCGAGATCGACGGCGCCCCCGTTCGTTCCGGCTCCCAGGTCCTGTTGCTCTACGGGTCGGGCAACCGCGACGAGCGCCGCTACCCCGAGCCGGACCGGTTCGACGTGACCAGAAACCCCGTCGACCACCTCGCCTTCGGCTACGGCACCCACGCCTGCGCCGGCCAAGCCCTCGCCCGCCTCGAGGCGCACGCGGTGCTCACGGCACTGGCCACGCGGGTCCGCCGGTTCCGGGTCGGCGAGCCCGTGCGCCACCTGAACAACGTCGTCCGCGGCCTGGAACGGCTCCCGGTCGACGGACTCGAGCTCCGTTGACTGGGGCACCGGACCTCTGGCCCGCCGGCTGGTTGGCGGCCACCAGGCGACCACCGGGGGACCGGCCAAGAGCCCGCCGTTGACCGGGCGCATCGCGGGGTCTGGCGGGGTGGCGCGGCGAACGCGGCAGCGTCGGCGAAGATACGAAATAAGGCGACCACTGGGACGGTGGTCGGCTCGTGGTGGGTGCCGAGTCCACCGACCAGCCCGGCTCGGCAGCCAAGACCGACTGCGGACGCTCGGTGGGTACAGCTGCACGAAGCCGTCAAGCGAGGCGGCAGGGATTCGGCGTCCGGCAAGCTGGTCGACGATGCGGTCTGGACCACGGCTGGCTCGTGGAACCCACCGTCTCCGCCGACGTGGACAACAAGTACACGATCACCGGGAAAAAACCTTCGGCCCGGTGCTGTCGGTGATTCCCGACAGCGAAGAGGACCAGGCCGTCGCGACCGCGAACGGCGGCGACCACGGGCTTGGCGGCTCGGTGTGGACCCGGGACGGGGAGCGGGGCGAGGCCGTGGCCTGCCGCGTCGCCACCGGCACGATCGGGATCAACGCCTGTGCCAACGACCCGACCGCGCCCTTCGGCGAGCTCGGGGTCAACGGAATCGGCCGGGAGCTGGGGCCGGAGGGCCTGCACAGTTACCAGAATGTCGAAGACGTCCACCTCGATCCGAGTTCGTGACCTGCTGAGGTTGGGCATGGTCCTCGCTGATGGGCGAGCTTGGTACGAGACCTTGGCGGCGACGGTCTCGACAAGGGTCGACCTTGCGTCATCACATCATCACTGTCGGCGATCGAGGGGATCGGTAGGATCGGCTCGTGGGACGGACGGGGAAGGAGCAGCTGCGCGGCAACGTCGCGAGCGCGATCCGGGACCAGATCATGGCCCGCACCGTGCAGCCGGGCGAGCCCCTGCGACTGGGCCAGCTCGCGGAGCAGCTCGGGGTGAGCGTGACGCCCGTTCGAGAGGCACTCCTGCTGCTGACCCAGGACGGCTGGGTGACCCACGAGCCGAACCGGGGCTTCCGGGTGTCGGCGGTCCGCCGTAAGGACGTCGAGGACACCTACCTGATGTGGGGCACCGCCGAAGGCGAGCTCGCGGCACGTGCCGCCACCCGTGCCACGGCTCGGGACGTGGACGAGCTGCGGAAGCTGGACGCCCAGATCCGCGACGCAGACCCGTCCGACGGACACCTGGCCACCTCGCTGAACTCGGCGCTGCACCATTACGTGTCGATGATCGCGGACGCGCCCAAGTTGGAGTGGTTCGCCGGGGCGGCGAGCAGGCTCGTCCCCTTGCAGTTCCCGGAGAACTTCCACGTCGTGCCGGGTTGGTCCGACGTGAACCGCACCCAGCACACCCCGTTGATCGACGCCATCGCCGCAGGGGACGTCGACCAGGCACGCGTGCTGGCCAAGGACCACTTCATGGGCACGGGCGACCTGCTCATGCAGTGGCTGGACTCTCTGGACTTCTGGGGCGAGCCGGACGCGCCGCATACCCCTCGGGGTCCGGGCCGCCTCGCCGGCTGACCCGCCGGGAGCCGACCGGAAGCAAGCGCCCGAGCGCCCGCCGAGGGTCTGATCTGGTGCCGAGGGCGTGCATCTCCTCGGGTCGGCGGGGCGCCGCTCGCCGCCGCCCGTCACGAGGCCGCGCCTGCATCAGTCAGCACACGTCTCGGCGAGGGCCGCGTGCCCAGGGGCGTCGGCGGACGTCGAGCTTCGCCACCTCGAGCTCGTCGACTCAGCCGCGCATCAGGACGTGTGATCGCCACACCCTCCGTCGCGCAGGCACCCAGGTCGCAGGCTCTGGACAGTGCGCCGCAGAAACGTATATTCTTCTGAACGAGAATATACGATCGGGTAGTCGCCTGGTCGTGCTCCCACCACGGAGGTCGACGGTGACCGACTCGCAGATCGCTGCCCCCAGTGCCGACGGCACTTCGGCAGTCGATCCCGCCCAGCAATCCAGCCGCCGCATGCGGAACCGGGTGCTCGTGTCGAGCTTCTTCGGGTCCGTCATCGAGTGGTACGACTTCTATCTCTTCGGCATCGCGTCCGCGGCGGTGTTCAACCGGCTGTTCTTCCCCGAGTTCAGCTCCACGGCGGGCACCCTGGCCTCGTTCGCCACCCTCGCAGCGGGCTTCTTCGCCCGGCCCATCGGGGGCATCATCTGGGGCCACTTCGGGGACAGGGTCGGCCGCAAGGGCATGCTCGTGCTGTCCATCGTGCTGATGGGCGTCTCGACGACGGTCGTGGGTCTGCTGCCCACGTACGCGTCCATCGGCATCGCGGCGCCGCTACTGCTCGTGCTGATGCGCCTGATCCAGGGCGTCTCCGCAGGTGGCGAATGGGGCGGCGCCGTGCTCATGACCATGGAGCACGCGCCCAGGCGTCGAGGGCTGTCCAGCTCTGTCGCGCAGATGGGTCTCTACGGCGGCATCCTGCTGGCCAACGGTGTGTTCGCATTGGCCTCGGCGCTGACGGGTGACGCCTTCCTCGACTGGGGCTGGCGAATCCCCTTCCTGATCTCGGCCGTGCTCGTGGTGATCGGCCTGTGGATCCGGCTCGGCGTCCAGGAGAGCCCGATCTTCAAGCAGGCCCGCGAGGAGGCGCAGCAGGCAGAGGCGCCGAAGGTGCCTCTGGTCGAGGTGCTGCGCCACCCGAAGAACCTGCTGCTGTCGATCGCGCTGGTGCTCGGTGCATTCGCGGCCAGCGCCGTGTACGGCACCTGGATCGTCAGCTACGGCATCCAGGACGGCTTTCCGCGGGCGGACATCCTCAACGCGGTGCTCGTCTCCGCGGCCATCGGCCTGGTGTTCCAGCCGGTCTTCGCCTACCTGTCCGACCTGTGGGGGCGGCGCGTCGTCGTCGGGGTCGGTGCGGTGCTGCAGGCGCTGAGCATCCCGATCATGTTCTGGCTGATGGACACCGGCAGCGTCGGGGCCATGTACCTGGGCATCTCGCTCGCGGCGTTCACCCACGCGATCGTCTACAGCCCGCTCGGCGCCTGGCTCGGCGAGCTGTTCCCCACGACCCAGCGCTACACCGGCGCCTCGCTCGGCTACCAGATCGCCGGCACCGTCGGCGGCGGCTTCGCCCCGCTGATCTGCGCGTCGATCCTGGCCGCGACCGGCGGGACGGCCGGGATCTCGCTGTTCATCGGCGCGACCTGCCTGCTCACGGTCGTCGCGGTGTTCTTCGCCGCCGAGACCAGCCGCAGCGCCCTGTAAGGAGAACCTCCCATGACCCTCACCGACGTCCGCCCGGCCGGGACCCCGGTCGAGGAGAAGCTCGGCATCATCGACACCGACTTCCACCCGATGCCGCTGCCGACCGACCCGCAGGTCGCCGAGCACCTGCCGCAGCGGTGGCGCGACTACATCGCCCGCTACGGCCTGGGCAGCTTCGGCGGCGGCGTGGCGCCCTCGCAGCGCGAGTTCACCCACCGCCTGGACGCGCTCGACGCCGACGGGCGCGTGGGGGTGGACCCGCACCTGGCCGTGGAGCAGGTGGTGGACAAGTACGACATGTCCGCGGTGGTGCTGACCTGCCCGCAGACCTACATCATCACCAACGGCGGGGCGAACATGCCCTACGAGTGCGCCTACGCGATCTACCGCGCCTACAACGACGCGCTGGCCCACACCTGGTGCGGCGTGGACGACCGGTTCAAGGCCAGCATCACGCTGCCCCGCGACCTCGCTGGTGCCGCGGACGAGATCGCGCGCTGCAAGGAGGGGCCGAACGGCGACTCCTACGTGCAGGTGCTGATGTCCCCGGCCGGTCAGGACCCGTTGGGCAAGCAGCGCTACTGGCCGATCTTCGAGGCCTGCGAGCACTACGACATCCCGCTGGGGTTCCATGTGCCGGGCATGGGTCGGCAGCCCACCGGTGCGGGGCGACAGAACTTCTACGCCGAGATGCACGCGGCCTTCGCGGTGCTGCCGATCTCGATGGTGTCCAGCTTGGTCTTCGAGGGCGTCTTCGAGCGGTTCCCGCGGCTCAAGATCGCGCTGCTGGAGCTGGGCTGGGACTGGGCCGCGCCCTTCTCCTGGCGGCTCGACGCCACCTTCGACAAGTTGCGCGACGAGCTGCCGCACCTGACCCGGAAGCCCTCGGAGTACCTGCGGGAGCACTTCTGGTTCTCCACCCAGCCGATCGAGGAGCCGGAGGAGCGGGCCTGGACGCCGGACGTCTACGCGATGTTCGAGGAGTCCGGGTTCGCCGACCGGCTCATGTTCTCCTCGGACTACCCGCACTGGGACTTCGACTCGCCCTACGAGTCGGTGCCGAAGACCATGCCGACGGACCGGCGCCGCCGGATCCTGGGGACCAACGCGAGCGCGCTCTACAACATCCCGCTGCGCCCCGGCCACGGAATCCCGGCGTGAGCGTCGTCGAGACCGCCCGCCGCCGCCGGGCCGCCCGGCTGCTCGACGCCGCGGACGCCCAGCGCGCCGCGGCCCGGGCTCTGCCGCGGGGGATCCGGGAGTACGTGGACGGCGGCTCCGAGGGCGAGGTGACGTTGCGGCGCAACGCCCGCGCCTTCGAGGAGGCGGCGTTCGCGCCGCGGACGGCGACCTGGGTGGACGACCCGGACCTGTCGACGAAGGTGCTCGGCATCCCCGTCGATCTGCCGGTGCTCACCGCACCCTGCGGCGGCATGCGGCTGGTGCACCCGGACGGCGACCTCGGCCTGGCGCGAGGTGCGGCGGGCGCGGGCACGATCCACGTGGCCAGCTCCGCGGCCGGCTACACGCTGGAGGACATCGCCGCGGTCGACGGGCCGCAGTGGTTCCAGCTCTACCGCTTCTCCAGCCAGGCCACCATGGAGAACCTGGTCGGCCGGGCCCAGGCCGCGGGCTACTCGGCGCTGGTGGCCACCGTGGACACGGCGGTGGCGGGCTTCCGCTCGCGGGACTACAAGAACGGCTTCAGCTACTCGATGCGGGTCAACGCCCGCAACGCGGTGAAGCTGGCGCCGCAGCTGCTGCCGAAGCCGGCGTGGCTGACCCGGTACCTGCTCGACGGGCTGCCCTTCGAGATCCCCAACACCGCCGAGGTCACCGTCGACGGCAAGCCGATGGTGCTCACCGAGATGACGAAGGGCGGCGCGGGCTCGCACTCGCCGACCTGGTCCGACGTCGAGTGGCTGCGTGCGAACTGGCACGGGCCGCTGGTGGTGAAGGGGATCATCACCCCGGAGGACGCCCAGCGTGCCGTGGCCGCGGGAGCCGACGGGGTCATCGTGTCCAACCACGGCGGTCGCCAGCTCGACGGTTCCCCGGCGACCCTGACCGCCCTGCCGCGCGTCGTCGACGCGGTGGGCGACCAGGCCGAGGTGCTGATGGACAGCGGGATCCGCCGCGGCAGCGACGTGCTCAAAGCGCTCTCGCTGGGGGCGCGCGCCGTGCTCGTCGGCAGGCTGCCGGCGTGGGGTCTGGCCGCGGCGGGCACCGCCGGGGTGGAGCGCGTGCTGGAGAACCTGCGTACCGAGATGGTCCGCACGATGCGGCTGATGGGCTGCCGCAGCGTCGCCGACCTGGACCCGACCTGGCTGGAGGCCCGGTGACGACGACAGAGAAGGGCTCGCGCACGACCCGCTTCGTGGTCGGCCGGGTCGACGAGATCCCGCCGGGGGAGCGCCGGATCGTCGAGGCGAACGGCCGCGAGATCGGCGTGTTCAACATCGGCGGCCGGTTCTACGCCATGGCCAACCGCTGCCCGCACCTCGGCGCGCCGCTCTGCGAGGGCGGGGTCGTCAACGAGATCGAGTCCGCCGTGCCCGGCGAGGTCCGCCTCGACGAGGGTCGGACGTACATCACGTGCCCGTACCACAACTGGGAGTTCGACGTGGAGGACGGCCGGTCCTCCTGGAACCCGAAGCTGCGGGCGCGCCCGTTCGCCGTCGCGCTCGAGGGCGCCGACGACGTGAAGGCCGCGCTCGACCGCGGCGAGCTGGGCCGCATCCCCGGCCCGTACACCGCCGAGACCGTCGACGTGACGGTCGAGTCCGACTACATCGTGCTGTCCCTGCGGCCCGCACGAGGAGGTGCGAAGTGACCACGGCCCTGCTCCAGGACACCGACCGGGACACGCTGTGGACCGGCCCCGTGATCGACGTCGACGTGCACGCCACCCCGCCGTCGCTCGAGGCCCTGTTTCCCTACACCGACCCGGTGTGGGTGCAGGGCGCGCGGGAGCGCGGCTGGAAGGGCCCGAACGGGCAGGCGCTGGCGTACCCGCCGAACGCCCCGACCACGGCACGGGACGAGTGGCGGCCCGAGGGGCGTCCGCCCGCGTCGAGGCTGGGGGACCTGCAGCAGCACGTCCTCGACCCGTGGCGGACCGAGTTCGCCCTGGTCAACACCGCCTACGGCGTCGACTCGCTGCGCCATCCGGACTGGGCCCCGGCCCTCGCCAGAGCGGTCAACGACTGGCTGATCGCCGAGTGGCTCGACCGCGACCCCCGACTCGTCGGCTCGATGGTCGTCCCCGCCCGCGACCCCGCCGCGGCCGCCGCCGAGATCGAGCGCGTCGGCTCGCACCCGCGGATCGTGCAGGTCACCATGCCGGTGCGCTCGGAGCGGCTCTACGGCCAGCGTGTGTTCTGGCCGATCTACGAGGCCATGACCCGCCACGACCTGGTCATGGGCCTGGCCTGGGGCGGCACCTCCGAGGACGCGCCGAGCCCGACCGGCTACGCCTCCTGGTACGCCGAGGAGTACGCGGCCGAGATCCAGGTCTACGGCGCGCAGATGACCAGCATGATCTACGAGGGGATCTTCCAGAAGTTCCCCGGCATGCGGGTCACCATGCTGGAGAGCGGCTTCGCCTGGGTGCCCACCTGGAGCTGGAGCATCAACAAGAAGTGGAAGGGCCTGCACCGGGAGATCCCGTGGGTCGACCGGCTGCCCACCGAGATCATCCGCGACCACTTCCGGTTCTCCATCGCCCCCGCCGACCTTGGCCCCGACGCGCACGCGAAGCGGATCCTGGAGTGGCTCGGGTCCGAGGACCTGCTCCTGTTCGCCACGGACTACCCCCACCTGCACACCGACGACCTCGGGCGCATCCTGAACCTGATGCCGGAGTCGATGCGGGACAAGGTGATGCACGCGTCCGCGCGCGACTGGTACCGGCTGGACAGGGTCGGCGCATGAGCTACGCCGTCACCACCGAGGCCCACCCCAACCGGCTGCGGGGGATCCTCGAGTCAGCCGGGACGGCCGTCGGGCTGGCCTGCCACACGGGGGACCCGCACGTCGCGGAGACCCTGGCGATGGCCGGGTTCGACTACCTCTACCTGGACCAGCAGCACAGCGTGGGCGGGCTCGCCAGCCCCGTGGAGATGCTGCGGGCGACCGCTCGCACCGGCACGACCGCACTGGTCCGGGTCGCCGCGAACGATCCCGTCCTGATCGGCCGGGCCCTCGACGCCGGCGCCGAGGGCGTCATCGTGCCGAACGTCGAGTCGGCCGAGGCGGCCCGGCAGGCCGCGGCCGCCGTGCACTACCCACCGGTGGGGGTGCGCAGCTGGGGCCCGACCCGCTCGGCCTACGGGCTGGGCCCGGACCCGACAACGGTCAACGGCCAGGTGCTGTGCCTGGTCATGATCGAGACCGCGGAGGGCGTCGCCCGGGCGAAGGAGATCACCGCGGTGCCCGGCGTGCACGGCGTCTACGTCGGACCGGGCGACCTCGCCGTCAGCCTCGGCCTCGACCCGGTCACCGGCCCCCGCGACGAATCGCACCGCGCCGCCGTCGCCGAGATCGTCGCCGCCTGCGCCACGGCCGGCATCGCCGCCGGGATCACCGGCGACCCGACCATCGAGGCCGACCGCGGCTTCCGGATGGTCACCGCGGGCTCGGACGTCGGCTTCCTGAAGGCAGGCCTCGCCGCCGCCCGTGCCCGCCGCGACGCCCTGACGCACCCCACCAGCGACATCGAAGGAGATGCCACCGCATGAGCACCGTCAACACCCTGCGCGGCCCGATCGACAGCATGCAGATCGGCACCACGCTGATGCACGAGCACATCATGGCCCGCAACCCCGAGCTCGAGCAGAACATCGTGCACCCGGAGTACGACGAAGCCGCGATCTTCGAGCGGGCCCGGAAGAGCCTGACCTCGCTGCACGAGGACAAGGGCATCGACACCTTCGTCGACCTCACCGTGCTCGGCCTGGGCCGCGACATCCCGACCGTGCAGCGGCTCGCCCAGGACGTGCCGCTCAACATCGTCGTGGCCACCGGCTACTACACGGCCAAGGACCTGCCGACCTACTTCCACACCCACGGCCCGGACGGGCTCGTCGGCAAGACCCTCGGCGGCCCCGACGTGCTGGAGACGATGTTCGTCGACGACATCGTCAAGGGCATCCCCCGCACCGACGGCGTGAAGGCCGGGATCATCAAGATCGTCACCGACGAGCACGGCATCACCCCGGACCTCGACCGGGTCTACCGCGCCGCCGCCCGCGCCCAGGCCGAGACCGGCGTGCCCATCTCCACCCACACCAACGTCCACTTCGCCAACGGCCGCGACCAGCAGAAGTGGTTCAAGGCCAACGGCGTCGACCTCGAGCGCACGGTCATCGGGCACAGCGGGGACTCCACGGACCTGGACTACCTCCGGGAGCTGATGGACAACGGCTCCTTCATCGGCATGGACCGCTTCGGCATGGAGTTCGTGCTCGACGACGAGTCCCGCGTCGACACGCTCGCGAAGCTCCTCGAGCAGGGCTACGCGGAGAAGATCACGATCTCCCACGACGCCGGGTTCTTCTCCATCAACACCCCGCCGTCCTGGCGTGCGAAGCACACCCCGAACTGGCACCACCACCGCATCTCCGACTACGTGCTGCCCGAGCTGCGCAAGCGCGGGGTCACCGAGGACCAGATCACCCAGATGATGGTCGTCAACCCGGTGCAGGTGCTCACCGGTGACGCCGAGGCGACCAAGGCCGTCGCCGCGAAGGTGCTCGGGCCGTGACCGAGGACCTGACCGCGGTCGTCGCGGCGATCGAGGCCGAGGCGGACGGGATCGTCTCGCTGCGCCTGGAGCCCGCGGTGGGGGAGAAGATGCCGGCCTGGGAGCCCGGCGCGCACGTCGACCTCGTCCTCGGCCCGGACCTGGAGCGGCAGTACTCGCTGTGCGGGGACCCGACCGACCTGTCCAGTTGGCGGCTCGGCGTCCTGCGCGAGCCCGAGAGCCGCGGTGGCTCGGCGTACGTGCACGACACCCTCGCCGTCGGCGACCAGGTGGTGTGCCGGGGCCCGCGGAACAACTTCGCCCTGGTCGAGGCCGACGAGTACCTGTTCGTCGCGGGCGGTATCGGGATCACTCCGATCCTGCCCATGATCGCGGCCTGCGAGGCCGCCGGGAAGCCATGGCGACTGTTCTACGGCGGTCGCCAGGAGTCCAGCATGGCGTTCCGGGCCGAGCTCGCGGCCTACGGCGACCGGGTCGTGTTCTGGCCGCAGGACACCCACGGCCTCCTCGACCTGCCGGCCATCCTGGGCACTCCCACCGAGGGCACCGCGGTCTACTGCTGCGGGCCCGGTGTCCTGCTCGACGCTGTTGAGCAGCAGTGCGCGGTATGGCCTGCAGGCTCGCTGCACCTCGAGCGGTTCCGGCCCAAGGAAGGGGCCCTCGACGGGGCGAACGTCCCGTTCGAGGTCGAGCTCGACGCGTCGGGAATCACCCTGACCGTCGGGGCCGACCAGACCATGGCGGAGGCCATCGAGGCCGCGGGCGTGGACCTCCCGACCTCCTGCCGCGAGGGAACCTGTGGAACCTGCGAGACCTACGTCCTGGAGGGTGAACCGGAACACCGCGACTCCTATCTCAGCGCCGAGGAGCAGGAGTCGGGCGAGGTGGTCATGCCGTGCTGTTCCCGCTCGCGCTCGCCCCGACTCGTGCTCGACCTCTGACGAGCGGCTCAGCCTGCCGGACGCCCCGAAACCCGGACGCCTTCGGCATGTCCGGAGCTCTGGGCGCAGCTGGAGTGGCCGCGGCCCAGGTAGCTCACGGGCTGCGGCGGCGACCCTTGGCGTACAGGACGGGCCCAAGGTCGCCGCTGTCGATGCGGTCCCGCAGCACGAACTTCTGGACCTTGCCGGTCGGGGTCGTCGGTAGGGCGTCGACGAAGAACCAGCGGCTGGGCGCCTTGAACCCGGCGAGCCGCTCCCGGCAGTACGCCCGCAGCTCGGCGGGGTCCGGGGGAGCGGCCGGGTCGGTCGGGACGACGACGGCGCCCACCTGCTCGCCCCACTCGGCGTCGGGCACCCCCACCACGGCCGCCTCGGCTACGCCGGAATGCGTGGCGAGCGCGTCCTCGACCTCGCGCGGGTAGATGTTCTCGCCACCGCGGATGATCATGTCCTTGAGGCGGCCGGTGATCGTCAGATATCCGCGCTCGTCCATGGTGCCGAGGTCGCCGGTGTGCAGCCAGCCGTCCTCGGAGAACACCAGCGCCGTGTCGTCCGGCTGCTCGAAGTACCCCAGCATCGTCTGGTAGCCACGGGCGCAGATCTCTCCACGCGTCCCGATCGGGACGACCTCGTCCGTCCCAGGGGCGACGATCCGCACGTCCACCAGCGGCAGCGGGCGGCCGATCGTGTGGGACTGGTCCTCGGGAGAGTCCTCCAGGGCGGTCTGGGTGATCACCCCGTGGAGCTCGGTCTGGCCGAAGACGATGGTGAACCGGCAGCCCAGCGTCTCCTTCGTCCGGACCACGAGTTCGGCCGGGACGAACGACGCGCCGGACATCACCGTCTGCAGGCTGGAGACGTCGCGCGTCGGCAGTTCCGGGTGGGCGAGGACGGCCGAGAGCATGGTGGGTACGAGGAGGGTGATCGTGCCCCGGTAGGCCTCGATCAGCTCGAGCAACAGCCCGGCGTCGAACGCGGGCATCAGCACGTAGGTTCCGCCGAAGGAGAAGGTGCCGATCTCGGTCAGTGCGCCGCCGCCGATGTGGAACATCGGCATCGCGTTCACCCACACGGCACCGTCCGTGGCCCCGGCGCCGTGGGCGACGAGACGGGAGGCGTTGAGAACGCCGCGGTGGTGCAGCAGGGCGCCCTTGGGGAACCCGGTGGTGCCCGAGGTGTACTGGATCTGCGCGGGGTCACTCGGGAGGACGTCGGGGAGCTGGTGCGATCCGGTCGCGGACGCCAGGAACTCGTCCCAGTCCGCGAAGTCGATCGCCTCGCGCAGGTCGGGCGCCGCGGCGCGGGCCTCGCGCACCGTGGCCGCCATGTCGACCCCGCGGTACTCGGAAGCGTGCACGATGCCGGCGGCACGGGACTTCTGCAGGACGTACTCCAGCTCCATCCGACGGTTGGCCGGGTTGACGGTGACGAGGACCAGTCCGGCCAGGCTCGCCCCCTGTTGCAGCAGCACCCATTCGGCGCAGTTCGGGGCCCACACCGCGAGCCGTTCGCCGGGGCGGAACCGGGAGAGCAGGGCCTGCGCGACGCGCTCGGCGGTCGCGAGGAGCTCCGCGTAGGTCCAGGACCGCCGGTGCGCCGGGTCGGGGACGGCGTCGACGAGGGCGCACCGGTCGGGATGGTCGGCCGCGCACTTGCGGAGCAGGTCGCCGAGGGACATCTCCCAGAGCTCTTCGGGCCTTCCCGTTGCGGTCCAGGAGGAACGAGCGGTCAACAGGGACATCATGGGCTCCCAGTGATCAGGGGGGCGGGTCGGTGAGCGACCGGTGTCGGACGGGTGGGTCGTTCCGACCGTGCGACGACGAGCGACACCTCGAACGGGTAGCCGGACAGGGGAACGCGGAGCGCCTCGGCTGCGGCGGAGTCGGCCACGGTGATCACGACCCGCTGTCGTGGGCCGGTCTCGTCGAGCAGGACGGTGCCGTCCGGGACGTGCTTCCGCACGACGCGACGCACCTCGCGGAGCAGCGCTTCCCTCCGCAGAGCGGGTTTGGAGATCTTGCCGACCGGGGTGGTGGGCATTCTCTCCAGCACGACGACCTCGACCGGGACGGCGGCGCGCTCCCCGATGTGCGTGCGGCAGTGCCCGAGGAGGTCGGCGGGCTCCGCCGCCTCGTCCTCGCGGAGCTGCACGTAGGCCATCGGCAGCTCGCCCTTGACCGGGTCCGGCCTGCCGATCGCGGCCGCGAGGTGCACGGCCGGGTGGCGGACCAGGGCGTCCTCGATCTCGCCGGGATCGATGTTGTGCCCGCCGCGGATGATGAGGTCCTTCGCCCGTCCGAAGATCCACACGAAGCCGTCCCCGTCGACCGTCCCGAGGTCGCCCGTGTTGCCCCAGCGCCATCCCGCCGGCAGGTCGTCGGGCAGGCCGGTGGGGAAGTAGTCGGCGTCGAGCGAAGGATCGAGGTACCCGGCCATCGTGGTCGGGGTGCCGGTCAGCAGCACCCCTCGCTCGCCCGGGTCGCAGTCGCGCACCCACCCGCCGTCGGCGTCGAGCTCGACCGCCTTGACCCGGACGAAGGGCAGCGCCCGGCCGGCCGAGCCCACCCGCGGCCGGCGGCCGTCGTCGAAATGCCCGGTGGTGGTGCCGTGGAGCTCGGTCATGCCCCAGTTCTCGCGCAACCAGATCCCGAAGCGGGCGTGGAACCGCTCGAGCACGTCCGTGGACAGCGGCGCGCCGCCGACGTGGAAGTCACGGATGCAGCACCCGTCGGCGTCGCCCTGACCGTGGAGCAGCGCGGTGGCGGTGGTGGGGGTCGCCAGGAGGCTCGTCACCCGGTATCGGCGGGCGACGTCCCAGAACGCCGTAACGGCCTGTCGCGACCGGAAGCCCTCGCTGGTCAGGGTGAGCAGGGTGCCGCCGAACAGCAGGGTGCGCAGGCCGAGCGAGATCGTGCCGCCACAGTGGAAGTTGGGCATTCCGTGGAGCGTGACCGTGTCCGGCTCGTTGCCCATCAGTGCGCCGACGTTCCAGGCGACGGTGAGCTGGCCGCCCTGGGACATCCGCACGAGCTTGGGTGTGCCCGTGGTGCCGCCCGTGGGCATCACCAGGGAGTCGCGGTCGGGGTCGGGGTCTGGCGTGAAGGTCAGGCTGCGGTCCCGGGCGGCGATGAGGTCCTCGACGGTGAACACGCGCCGCAGGGACGGCACGGCCTGGTGCAGCGCCTGGGCCCCGCCCTTCTCCTCGAGCACCTTCCGGGTGGTGACCACCGCGGTCGCGTGCGTCCGGTCGAGGATTCCGGTGATCGCGGGGAGCTCGAGGAAAGGGTTGATCGGCACGGCGATACCCGCAGTCTGCGCGCCCCAGAGCGCGACCAGGCCTTCGGGGAGCATCGGCAGCAGGAGCCCGACGACGCTGTCCGCGCCTCCGACCTCGCGGAACAGGTCCGCGGTGCCCTCGACCCCGGCGACCAGCCCGGCGTAGTCGAGCGAGCGGGCCGGGGTGAGCAGATCTGGCGGCTCGACCAGGACGACGGCCTGCTTCCCGGGCTGCTCGGCCGCGACCGCGCGCAGACAGCCGAGGACGGTGTCCGCGGGGCGGAGGTCGGCAGGATCGTGCCGTTCGATGTCGGCCACGTCCGCCGGCCCCCGCACCCGGCGGCGGACCAGCGTGCGCTCAGGCAACCGAGATCCCCCCGTTGACGCTGATGACCTGCCCGGTGATGCGCTGGGCGAGGGGCGAGGCGAGGAACAGGATGGTTCCGGCGAGGTCGTCCGGCTCGGTGAGCCCGAGCCCTGCCCGCTTGACGATCCGGTCGAAGATCTTCTTGCTGAACTCCTGGCTCATCGCCCGGTCGTACGAGGCGGTGTCGGCGATCAACGATGGGGTGAGAACGTTGACCCGGATCCCGTCGTTCTTGGCCTCGAGCGCCAGGGTCCGGCAGAACGTCACGATCGCGGCCATCGCTGCGCCGATACCGGTCTCGCCGGGGGTCGGGACCTTCGCGGCGTCGCTGGCAATGCTGATGATCGACCCCTGGCCCGCCGCTCGCATCACCGGGAGCACGGCGCGGGTCATCAGGAGCGAGCCCACGGCCTGCTCCACCAGCACCGCGCGCAGCTGGGCCAGCGGGATGTCGTGCAGCAGCGTGGGCTGGTACGGCGCGACGGTCGAGTTCACCAGCACGTCGATGCCGTCCAACAGCCGTGCTGCCTCGTCGGCGGCCTCCTGGGCCGCCTCGGGCTCGTTGAGGTCCGCGGAGAGGAACTCCACCTGGGCGTCCGGGGTCCGGACCGCGTCGACGGCGGCCTTGCCACGCTCCTGGTTGCGGCCGATGAGAACCAGCCGCCTGCAGCCTGCTCCGACGAAGGCCGCCGCGGTGGCGAGGCCGACCCCCGAGGTGCCACCGGCGATCACGACCGACCGGTCGGTGAAGTCGAGGCGGGTGTCCAGGGTCATGGGTGTCCTTTCCGACGACGTGGTGGGGAGGGGAGTCGCTCAGGCCGCGGCGGGCGCGACCGCGGTCTCGGGAGTGTGCGCCCGGACGAGGAGGTGCGCGGCCGTGGCGCCGGCGAGGCAGAGCAGAAGGGCCAGGCCGCAGGTGGTCCAGACGCCGAAGGTCGAGCCCTCCAGCGCGACAGCGACCAGCGGCGCGAACCCGGCGATCAGGGCGGCGAGCTGCATGCCGAGGGAGCCAGCGGTGTAGCGCACCTCGGGCGGCAGGGCCTCGGCGACGAAGGCGGGGAAGATGCCGTTGACGCAGGCGTGGCCGATCCCGGCCACGGCGAGCAGCGACACGAAGATGAACGCGACGCTGCCACTGCGCAGAGCGACGAAGTAGACGACCAGCAGGACGCCCTCGACCACCAGACCGGCGGACAGGAGGGTGGTCCGGCCGATCCGGTCGGAGAGGGCGCCCCACACCGGGTTCATCACGACGACGAGGAACGTCGCCGCCGTGACGACCCACAGGATCGTCGGCCTGGCGATCCCGACCTCGGTGGTCGCGTAGCTCAAGCTGTAGACGGTCAGCAGGTACCAGATCGACATCATCCCGGCCATCACGGCGACGATCCCGAGGATGGCGCCGGGGTGGGCCGTGACCGCCGTTCGGATGGGTGTGCGGGTGCGCTCCTGAGTGCGGGCGCGCTCGAAGTCGGGGGTCTCGTCCAGGCCGTAGCGGATCAGTACGCCGACCAGGACGATGACGGCGCTCGCGAGGAACGGGACACGCCAGCCCCAGGCGGCGAACGCCTCCTCGGACAGCGTGGCGGTCAGGATCGCGAAGACGACCGTGGCCAGGACTGTCCCGGCCTGGGCGCCCGCGGTGGAGAAGCTGCCGTAGAAGCCGCGTCGCCGCTCCGGGGCGTGCTCGACGGCGATCAGGACCGCGCCGCCGAGTTCGCCGCCGACGGCCAGGCCCTGCAGCACGCGCAGCACGACGAGCAGGACCGGTGCGACCCACCCGATCGCCGCGTACGTCGGGAGCAGACCGATCAGCACGGTGGCCGCGCCCATCACCACGATGGTCAGCATGACGGCGGTGCGCCGGCCGTGTCGGTCGCCGATCCAGCCGAAGAGCAGCCCGCCGAGAGGCCGGACGACGTAGCCGCTGGCGAAGGTGGCGAACGAGAGGACGAGGGCGACCGAGGGCGAGACGTCGCGGAAGAACAGCGTGTTGAACACCAGTGCGGCGGCGGTCCCGTAGGCGACGAGGTCGTAGTACTCGACGACGGAGCCGAGGAAGGCGGCAGCGGCTGCGCGCCGTGGGGTGGCGGGGCCGGCGCCCCGGGCGACGACGACCGGGGTGTCTTCAGTGGTCACGGAGGGCTCCAGAGGTCAGCCGGGATGAGATGTGGGTCACCGCGAACTTTGGTCTGACCGTAACTGGGAGCTTGTACAGATCGCAACCCTCAGTGTGAGGATCTGTCTAAACTCGGTCGGGTGTCCGAGGCGCCGACTCGGCGACGAGCTCCCGGAAGCGGCGGTGAGCCGCTCTCGCCCACTGCCCGCGTCGCGCGCGGAACCGGGCCGCCGCCTCGCGACCCACCCACGCGGGCTGCAGCGCCACGGGAAGTTGTGGGTCGCGGCGCATGAAGCGCTGCTGCAGGTTGAGCAGCTCCAGATATGCCGTCATCACGTCGTCAGGCGACCGCGGGTCGGGCCTCTCGTCGTCCATCTGCAGGAAACGCTGGTAGGCCACCTCGAGCTCGGTGAAATCCCATGCCCGGGCCACCAGCTCGGACTCGGTCAGGCCGAGCTCGACCGTCCTGCCCGAGACCGCGAATGACGTCTCCTCCAGTTCGAGGCTCTCGATCAGGCGGGTCAGGGCGGGAGCTCGTTCGGAGTGCGGCGTGACCCAGATGCCCGGGACCGGGTTGCCGAAGCCGAGCCAGTCGAGCCCCCCGTAGAGCCGCTTGCGGGTGGTCCGTCGGTTCTGCGGGACGTTGACGTAGAGCACCAGCCAGTGCCGGTCCCAGGTGCGGTCGTCGGAGAGGTAGGCGTCGGAGCGCCGCATGCCCTCCTCGACCAGTTCTCGGCCGCGGACATCGAGTGTCCAGCGGACCGCGCGCCCGTCCCTGACCCTGGTGAGCCATCCCGCGTGCGTCGACCGGGCGAGCAGCTGCCGACAGGCGTGGTCCTCGACCCCGAGGCTCGCGAACACCCGGAGCAGTGCCGTCGTCCAGGCTCCCTCCGGCTGGTCGTAGAGCATCTCGCCGGCCACGGTCAGCAGGAGTGACCGCGCGCTCGGCGCGGGGAGTGGCGACGTCACCGGCTCATCGTGGCCGAGGGTGGTGCGCCGCGGGACCTCGGGTGCTCGCGCTTTCCCCGGACGATGTTTTACAGTATCGGGGACTGAGTGTTGATAATCGTCAAAGCTCAAGGAGCTCCGATGCCCGAATCGGTTGCCCTGCAGCGCCTGCGCGAGGCGGCCCGCGATCCGCGGGCCTACGTCGCGGGCTGGCGGGCCCACCACCCCGGACGCCGGGTCGTCGGCGTCATGCCCATGAACTTCCCGCGCGAGATCGCCCTGGCGGCCGGGGTGCTCCCGGTGTACATCCAGGACGATCAGCGGCCCGTCGCGGAGGGCCGGGCCTACCTGCCGGAGTTCTACTGCGGCTACACGCGCAACCTGGCCGACCAGGCGGCGACCGGCCGGTTGGACCACTTCGACGCTCTCCTGCTCGCGGACCACTGCATCCAGCTGCTCGGGGCCTCCGACGTCGCGCGCGCCGTCGGTGACCGGTCCGTGTTCTTCGGCATGTTGATCAGCTCGCTGAGCGACTCGTGGGCCGAGAAGAAGATCGCCGAGATGATGGGTCAGTTCCGCGGCGAGTTCGAGAAGCTCTCCGGTGCACCCATCGGGGACGAGGCCCTGACCCGAGCGATCGAGGCGTACAACGCCGACCGCGAGTTGCTGCGCCGGGTGTTCGACGAGCGCGCCGCGGGCGACACGACGTGGTCGCCGGTCGAGCTGCAGGACATGGTCGTGTCCGCCCAGGTCATGGATCCCATCGAGCATCGCGACCTGCTCGTCGAGGCACTGGCCGCCGCGCCGCGTGGCGAACGGGACGACCGCGTCCGCGTCCACCTGTCGGGGCATCTCTGCCATGCGCCGCGCCGCGAGCTGCTCGAGGTGATCGAGGAGACCGGCGCCGTCGTGGTCGACGACGACCTGTGGTCGGGGCGGCGCTACGTGCAGTCCCTGGTCCCGTTCACCCCGGGCGAGGACCCGATGAGCGCAATCGGCCGCTGGTACGCCGAGCGCAACGTCGACCTGCCGTGCCCCACCCGGGTGCAGCACGACGTGGACTGGGACGCGTGGCTGATCGACGCGACGCGGCGCAGCGGCGCCGAGGTCGTCGTGCACCTCATGCCCAAGTTCTGCGAGCCCCACATGCTCTTCTACCCCGAGCTCCGCAAGGCCCTCGACGCCGCGGGCATCCCGCAGCTGCTGGTCGAGACCGAGCACGAGGGCATCCCCCTGGAAGCGCTGCGCACCCGGTTGGAGGCCCTCGTCGAGCGGGCCCTCCGGCACCGGCCCGCCTACGCCTGATCGGAGAACCCACATGACGACCACCGCTCCGACCGCCCTGTCGGCTCCGTCGACAGAACCCCGCACCGAGCGGCTCGCGATCACCCGCGAGGGCGGGCGCATGATCGCCGACTACTGGGAGGACCTCTTCGTCGCCCGGGAGTCCGGCCGCAAGATCATCTGGTACAACGGCGGCGCGCTCAACCCGATGTTCCAGGCCGCGGGCCTGGCCTGGTGTCACGGCGAGGCCTTCGCGGCCCGGTTGGCCGCGCAGCGCCTGGAGGGCCCCGCGCAGCTCGCGGGCGCGGAGTACGGCTACAACGCCGAGCTCTGCTCCTACTCCCGCACCCACCTCGGTTGCGCGGTACTGACCCTGAAGGGCAGCGAGGAGCCGGACAGCGGGGTCGTCGGCCTGCACGACCGCGCGGACCTGGCGTCGAAGCTGCCCGCGCCGGACCTCTTCGTCAACAACTACGCGGGCTGCAGCACCGGCCAGCAATGGGACGAGGTCTCCTACCGCGTGTTCGGCAAGAACGTGCCGATCTTCAACGTCTCGCACCCCTTCCTCTGGGGCAACCGGCCCGACGCCGGCTACCTCGTCGGTTCGGAGTGGGACGAGGCGTCGCGGTACGTCCGCGACCAGCTCGTCGAGCTGATCGACTTCCTCGAGGTCCAGACCGGGCGCCCGTTCGACTACGACGCGCTCAGCGAGTCGATGACCTACATCAAGCGCGCGGGCGAGCTGCGCCGCGAGGGTCTCGACCTCTGCAAGGCGACGCCGGCCCCGGCCACGTTCTGGGACTGGATCTCCTGTATCGCGCCGATCAACTTCCTCCCCGGCAACCAGGCGCTCGTCGACTACTTCCAGAACGTGAAGGACGAGATCCAGCAGCGCATCGATGCCGGTGTCTCCGGCGTGCGCGGGGAGAAGTACCGGCTGTACTTCGACGGGATCATGAACTGGAACAAGCTCGGGTTCCTGTCGCGCAAGTTCGCCGAGCACGGCGCCGCAGTGCTGGCCGGGCGCTACATCCAGAACGCGTTCTGGCAGGAGCCGCACCTGATCGACACCTCCGACCCGCTCCTCGGCATGGCCCAGCACTACCTGCTCTGCCCGACCAACCACGGTTCGAAGACCCTGGAACACCTGACCCTGCGGGACTGCGAGTCCTACGGCATCGACGGCATCGTCTTCCACTCCACCCGCACCTGCCGGGCGTTCACCGGGCCGCAGCGGCTGCTGGCGAAGTCCGCGCGGGACAATCTCGGCATCCCGTCGATCTTCTTCGAGGGCGACGTCGCGGACGCCTCCTTCTACAAGGAGGAGATCCTGGACAGCAGGCTGGTCGCGATGCTCGAGGCGATCGACGTCGCGCGCGAGCGCGGCGACCACCGACGGGCGGGTCACGGTGCCGAGGTGGCGTGGCCGACATGACCGGCGGGCGCTATCTCGGCGTCGACCTGGGTTCGACGACGGCGAAGGCCGTCGTCGTGGACGGCGCGGGGAAGATCCTGTCCTCCTCCGTCGTCACGATGGGGGCCGTCTCGCGCGCGGGCATGCAGCGCGCGATCGACCAGGCGTTGGGGGAGGCAGGGCTCACCGAGTCCGACCTTCAGGGCACGGTGTCGACGGGCTACGGGCGCCGGCTGGTGCCGGGCGCGGGCCGCACGTACACCGAGATCACCTGCCATGCGCGGGGGACCGCCGAGATGGTCCCCGGCGTGCGGCTGGTGATCGACGTCGGCGGGCAGGACTCGAAGGCGATCACCGTCGGGGACGACGGCCTGGTGCGGGACTTCGCCATGAACGACCGGTGCGCCAGCGGCACGGGCCGGTTCTACGAGGTGCTCGCCCGCGCCGTGGACGTGCCGATCGAGGGGCTCGGGGACCTGGCCCTGCGCGGCTCGGACGAGCTCGAGGTCAGCAGTATGTGCGCCACGTTCGCCGAGACCGAGATCGTGTCGATGTTGGCCGAGGACCAGGACGTCGCGGACATCGCGTCCTCGGTCCACCGGGCCATCGCGGCCCGAACCCTCGCGCTGGTGGCGCAGGTCGGCAGGTACACCCCGGTCGTCCTGACCGGCGGCGTGGCGCGGAACCCTGCGGCCGTGCACTTCCTGAGCCGAGCTCTCGACGCCGAGGTGACGGTGCCCGCACATCCGCAGATCACCGGCGCCTTCGGAGCGGCATTACTGGCCCGGGACGGCGACCGGGGGCGCCCGGTGGCTACGGACGTCCGCGGCGCGGACGAGATGTTCCCCCGGCCCCGGGGCCACGCCCATGACGGGCACGACTGCTCCGGGTGCGACGGGACCCTCGGGCCCGGCACGGTCGACCTGGGGACCGTCATCCCGGCGTGGCGCTGATCCGACCACCGCACCGGCCGATCGCATCAGTCCCCGCGGGCCAGGTCGCGGAGCACGAACTTCTGCACCTTGCCCGTGGCGGTCATCGGGAGCTCGTCGACCAGCAGCAGCTTCTCGGGCAGCTTCTGTGTCGCAATGCCCCGCCCTCGCAGGAACGAGGTCAGGTCCTCCAACGTCGGCCGTTCACCCGGCCGGGGAACGACGACGGCGCACGCCTTCTCGCCGAGCCGCTCGTCCGGGTAGGCCACGACGGCGACCTGGGCCACGGCCGGGTGCGCGGAGACGTAGCCCTCGACCTCGGCCACACTGATGTTCGTCCCGCCACGGATGATGATGTCCTTCAGCCGGCCGGTCACCCGCAGATAGCCCTGGTCGTCGAGCCGCCCGAGGTCGCCCGTGTGATGCCTGCCCTGCGCGTCGATGGTGGCGGCGGTGCGCTCGGGTTCGCGCCAGTAGCCGAGGACGGCACCCGGGCCCCAGTAGCAGATCTCCCCCTCCTCGCCGGTCGGCACGGGATCGCCGTCCGGTCCGACGAGGGTGATCCGGACGCCGTCGAGAGCGGGCGTGCCGTCCGACCCGGCCCGGCGGTCGAGCGGGTCCCCGTCGTGGCAGCAGGTCGCGGCGAGGATCTCGGTGGCGCCGTACAGGGGCATCAGGACGCCGCCGGTGAACACCTCGTCGAACTCGATCGCCAGCGCCTCCGGGATCGGCGCGCCCGCGCAGAGCCAGAACCGCATGGACGAGAGGTCGTGCTCGGCGGTGCGGGCGGCGTCGAGGGCCATCCGCACGAAGGGGGTCGCCGTGGCGGTGGCCGTGCACCGGTACCGCTCGATCCGGCGGAGCCCCTCGTGCGGCTCCCACACGTCGAGCAGGTGCGTCTCGGCGCCGACGGTCAGCGGCACGAGGATCCCGACCACGAGCCCGGTCGCGTGGGCCACGGGCGACGGCATGAAGACGACGTCCTCGGGTCGGGTCCGGAAGACGTCGTGGGCGAGGCCGCGGGCGGAGAAGTCCGCGGTGTTCCAGGTGTGTACGCAGCCCTTGGCGGTGGACTCGGTCCCCGAGGTGTAGACGATCAGGTGGGGCAGGTCGGGGTCGGGGTGAGGGCCGAGCTCGGCCTGCTCGGTAGTGGTGTCGCAGGCCTCGTCGAACGCCAACTCGCCCTCCTGCGTCGCGCCGCGGGCGATCACGAGCGTGCTGAGGGCCGGGATCTCCTTCTGCAGGGCGCGGAACATCCCCGCGTGATCGAACCCGCGGAACTCGCCGGTGGTGATCGCCGCGACCGCGCCGGAGTTGCGCAGCACGTGCGCCACCTCAACCTGGCGGTACACCGTCATGATCGGCACCAGGACCGCGCCGATCCGGGCGATCGCGAGGTACCCGATCACGAACTCGGCCCAGTTCGGCAGCTGCATCGCCACCCGGTCGCCGGGGCGCACGCCGCGGCGTAGCAGGGAGGCGCCGAGCCCGTGGGCGCGCTCGCGCAGGGTCGCGTAGTCGAGCTCGGTCGTGCCGTCGGAGACGAAGCGGCGGGTCGGCGTGGCCTCGGCCCACCGGTCCAGCAACGCCGCGGCCGAGCCGCCCTGCCACCACCCGCGCTCGCGGAAGAGGCTGATGGACCTGCCGTCGTACCGGTCGTGCACGGTCAGGGTGAGGCTCTCGGCTGCGATCTCCGGGCTGGCCATCGGCATCTCCGCTTCGTCGCGATACGTCCTCGTGTGACCGGGGGCATGAGAGTAGCCGGGAGCTGTCGCGGTTATCAATGGTCAGACCGAAGTTGTACGGGGGACGAGCTGCGTGGCTCGTCGTGGGCGACGGTTACGACGAGGCGGTGGCGGCGATCCCTGCGGACACCGACCTGCCGGACACGATGGGCGGCTGGACGCTGTTCAGCTCCGGCACCACCGGCAGGCCGAAGTCCTTCTGCGAGGAGTCGCCGGGAGTGCCGGCGACCGAGGTCCCGCTGCGGTAGGCAGCGATGATGCGCGACCTGGGCATGGGCCCCGGGGAGCCGCCACCGGTCCTGTTCAGTGCCGGCCCGGCCTCTCACACCGCGCCGATGGGCTTCCTCCACGCGGTGCACCAGATGGGCGGCACTGTCGTCACGACCCGGCGGTTCGACGCCGAGGGGGCACTGGCGCCCGAGCGGCACGGCGTCACGCACAACCCCTGGGTGCCGACGATGTTCGTGCGCCTGCTCCGGCTGCCCGCCCAGGTCAGGGATCGGTACGACCTGAGCACCCACCGCGTGGGCGGCACACGGTGCCGCGCCCTGCCCGCTACTACACGTGCCCCCGCGCCGTCGACCTCGTGGACCGCATCCCTCGAAGCGATGCCGGCAAGATCCTGGTCGGCGAGCTGCGGCGGGCCTACGGACCCTGATCGATCAGCGCGATCCCGAGCGCCCCGAACCCGAGGAGGACGAAGCGCTCCGCCAGCTCGTCCGAGCCCGGTGCGCGCAGGGTTCTGCCCGGCCAGTAGGCCAGCGAGAAAACGGCGCCGAGGCAGCCCTGGGTGGCGGCAGCCACCGCCGTGGGGGCGGCGGCGGGCGCGGCGCGCGCGACGGCCCGCTCCCAGCGTTCGACGTAGCGCCGCCGACGCCGGTCGAACTCCTTGCGCCACGGGTCGACCAGGGACCGGTCCTCCCGCTGGTACACGCTGACGAGCGCGCGGTGGTCGATCGTGAACCGGACGTGGTGGTGCACCAGCCGACGGAGGTCCGCCTCGGGATCGGCGAGCAGCGGGGCGGTCGCGCCGACGAGCTCGTCCATCGCCTCGTTGAACAGCGCGGCGAGGATCTCGCTCTTCCCGCCGAAGACCCGGTAGAGAGCCGGACCGCTGAGCCCGGCCCGCGTGCCGAGCTCGTCCATCCCGGCGCCGTGGAAGCCCCGCTCCCGGAAGAGCTCGGCGGCGGCGTCGAGGATGCGGCGCTCCCGGTCCACGCGGGCGACGCTAGCAGAAGTCATGAACCGCAGTTCCGAGGAGCCGCGTAGTCACTGGTCGGCGGCTCGCCCGAGACGGAACGAGCGTTCCTCACCGGCATCGGACGCCGATCCCCCGGGGTCCTGCGTCGGTCACCGACCCGCCGCACTCGCCTCCACCCTCTCGACCGGCTGCTCGAGCTTGCGGGCGATGTCCTGCCGGAGCAGGTGCTTCTGGATCTTGCCGGTGGCGGTCGTCGGCAACTCGGTGACCAGTTCCAGTCGCTCCGGGGTCTTCTGGATCGCGACGCCGCGCTCCAGCAGGTAGCCCTTGAGCGAGTCCAGGGTCGGCGGCGAGCCCGGATCGACGGGGACCGCGTAGCAGCAGACCCGCTCGCCGAGCCGCACGTCCGGCATCCCGACCACGGCGGACGCGCGGATGCCGGGGTGCTCGGCCAGCAGGTCCTCGATCTCCCGGACGCTGATGTTCATGCCGCCGCGGATCACGATGTCCTTCGTGCGGCCGGTGACCCGGACGTAGCCGTCCGCGTCCATCCGGCCGAGGTCCCCGGACCGCGAGAGGCCGTCGGCGGTGTAGAGCTCGGCCGTCTCGTCGGGTCGCCCGAGGTAACCCAGCATGTGGCTGGGTCCGCGGTAGGCGATGTCGCCCTCCTGCCCGGCGGGCACGGGTACCCCGGCCTCGTCGACCACCCGGACCTCGGCGTACGGCAGCGCCGAGCCGTCCGAGATCAACGCCTTCTCCGGGTCGTCGGCGACCGTGCAGGTCGTCGTCGTGAGGTTCTCGCTGCGCCCGTACAGGCTGAGGATCCTGGTCGACGGCAGCAGCGTCCGGGCCCGCTCGACCACCGAGCGCGGGATGGGTGCACCGGCGGAGACCCAGACCCGCAGGCTCGAGGCGTCGTGCACGGCGGGGTCGAGGACGTCCAGCGCCATCTGCAGGAACGTCGTGGCGGTGACGGTGATCGAGCAGCGGTACCGCGCGATCTCCTCGAGGCCGCGGCGCGGCTCCCACTCGGCCATCACGTGGGTGGAGCCCCCGGCCAGCAGTGGCATCAGGATCCCGGTGACCAGGCCGGTGGTGTGGGTGATGGGGGAGGGGCTGAACCCCACGTCCGCCGAGGTGACCGCGAACGCCTGGTTCAGGCAGCGGGCGCCTCCGGCGTAGGTGTTGAACGTGTGCACGCAGCCCTTCGGGCGCGCCGTCGTGCCCGAGGTGTAGACGATGACGTAGGGATCGTCCGGGCCGACGGGCCTGCCCAGGGACGCTGCGGCCTCGGCGGGGTCGATATCGGGCAGCAGCGCAGTGAGCGGCGTGACGGGGCCGCCTTCCGCGGCGTCGTCCCGCACGACGACGACCGTATGCACCCCGGGCCGGGAGGCGGCGAGGTCGCGGTACATGCCGAGGTAGTCGAAGCCCTTGAACGTCGACGCCGTCACCACCGTGGAGACCTCGGCGTCGTCGAGCACATGGCCGGCCTCGTCGCGACGGTAGATCGGCATGATCGGGACGGTGATCGCGCCGAGCCGCGCGACGGCGGCGGTGACCATGGCGAACTCGGCCCAGTTCGGCAGCTGCACGGCGACCCGGTCGCCCGCGCGCACCCCGCGGTCGCGCAGGCCCACGGCAAGGCGCGCCGACAGGTCGCGCAGCTCCGCATAGGTGAAGCCGGTCGTGCCGTCGGTGACGAACGTCTTGTCGGGCATGACGTCCGCCTGCCGGGTGAGCACCTCGGCGAAGTTCTCCGTGCTCCAGCAGCCGGAGTCGTAGTACTCCTGCACCTCGACCGCCGGGTAGCGGTCGCTCACGGTGGGAATCTCCATCGATCTCCGTCCTGGGATGAGGGTCGGGCCTGGGCCCGTCTTTCGGTCGGAAGTTACAATGGTCTGGCCGAAACGGCAACGGTGCGTGGCTGAGACCTGAGGCTAGACTTTGGTCTGACCGATAGCATAATATCGGCGGCGATCGACGAAGGAGCTTCCATGGATCTCGCTGACTCCCCCACGGAGGCGGAGTTCCGGGCGCGCGTGCGGGCCTGGCTCGCCGACACTCTCCCGACGCTGCCGTGGCCCGAACCGGTCGAGCTGGCCGACAAGCTGCCGTTCTGGCGGCAGTGGCAGCGCCTGCTGTTCGAGGGCGGGTACGCGGGCATGTCCTGGCCGCGGGAGTACGGGGGCCAGGGCGCCGACGCCAAGATCCGCGCGGTCTTCACCGACGAGGCGGACCGGGCCGGTGCGCCCGAGCGGCTCAACACGGTGGGCGAGGACTTCGCCGGCCCCACGATCATCGCCTTCGGCACGGACACGCAGAAGGAGCGGTTCCTGCGCTCGATCCTCACCGGCGACGAGCTGTGGTGCCAGCTGTTCTCGGAGCCGGAGTCCGGCTCGGACCTGGCGTCGTTGAGGACGAAGGCCGTCAAGGTCGACGGCGGCTGGCGGATCTCCGGGCAGAAGATCTGGACCAGCCGCGCCCACCTGGCCACGAACGCCATCCTGCTGGCCCGCACCGGCGGTACGGAACTGCCGCGGCACAAGGGAATCACCTACTTCCTGCTGCCCCTTGCCAGCGAGGGCGTGACGATCCGCCCGCTCGCCCACATGCTCGGCGAGGCGGAGTTCAACGAGGTCTTCCTCGACGACGTCTTCGTGCCGGACGAGCTCGTGCTGGGCGAGGTCAACGGCGGCTGGAAGGTCGCGATGGCCACGCTCGGCTTCGAGCGGGTCGGCATCGCGACGGGCCGGGTCAACACGAAGCGCGCCGTCGACGACATCGTCGCGCAGATCCGCGAGATGACCGGACCGGATGGCGCGCCCCTCGGAGCGGACCCGACGGTGCGCCGGAAGGTGGCCGATCTCTACGGCCGCGCGCTCGTCCACCACGCCATCGGCCAGCGCGTGCTGACCATCGCCGCGGACGGTGGCCCGCCGGGGCCGGTGACCTCGATCGGCAAGCTCTACTTCTGCCCGCTGGTGGAGGACCTCGCCGACTTCCGGCAGTCGCTCTCCCCGCTCGGCGGGCAGCTGGCCCCGCAGGAGCAGTCCGAGGCCGAGAGCAGGTGGCAGCGGCTGGCCTACCAGGCCCGGGGCACCGCGATCGCCGGCGGCTCGACCTTCATCCAGCGCAACATCGTGGCCGAGCGGATGCTCGGCATGCCGAGGAGCGGAGCATGACCACTCCTGCGGCCTCGTTGGCCGCATCCGACACCTACGTCTGGACCCCTGGCGCGGAGTACCTCGAGAACACCCGGGTCGCCCGGTTCGCGCGCCGGCACGGCGTCGAGGACATCGACGCGTTGCGGGCTCGCTCGGTCGCCGACGTCGGCTGGTACTGGGACGCGGTCGTCGCCGACCTGGGCCTGCCGTTCTCGCGCCCGTACACACAGGTCCTCGACCTCTCCCGCGGCGTGACCGACCCGGACTGGTTCGTCGGCGGCGAGCTGAACGTGGCCGACGCCGGCCTGGCGCGCTGGGCGGCGGACCCGGCGGCCCGCGATCGCACGGCGGTGGTGCACGAGGCCGAGGACGGCACGGTCGACCGGTTGACCTTCGCCGAGCTCGACGAGCGGTCGCGGCGGGTCGCGGCCGGCCTGCGGGGGCTCGGTGTCGGTCGGGGCGACGCGGTGGCGCTCTACCTCCCCATGGTCGCCGAGGCGGTCGTCGCGTTCTACGCCGCGGCCCGGCTCGGCGCGGTCCTGGTTCCGCTCTTCTCCGGGTTCGCCGCGGGCGCGATCGCCTCCCGCCTGCTGGACGGGGAGGTGCGGGCGGTCGTCGTCGCGGAGTCGAGCGTTCGGCGGGGACGGACGGTGTCGATGCTGCCGCCGGTCCGCGAGGCCGTGGCGCAGAGCCCGTCGGTCCGGCACATCGTGGTGGTCGGCGCGCCCGGCGAGGGCGAGACCGCCTGGTCGGACCTGCTCGCCCACGATCCCGACCCGGGCCCGGCCGAGCCGATGGCGTCGTCGGACACGCTGCTGCTCGCCTACACCTCAGGAACGACGGGCCGCCCGAAGGGCGCGGTGCACACGCACGCCGGCTTCCTGGTGAAGACGGCGAGCGAGGTCGCCTACTCGTTCGATCTCGGACCCGGCGGGGTGTTCTGCTGGATCACCGACATGGGCTGGATCATGGGCCCGCTGTCGATCGTCGGCACGCACGCCAACGGCGGCACCCTGGTGCTCTACGAGGGCTCGCCCGACGTGCCGGACCTCGGTCGGTTGTGGCGGCTCGCGGAGCGGCACCGGGTGACGATGCTCGGGGTGTCACCCACCCTGATCCGGACCGTCCGCACGCTCGACACCGACTCGGTCGCGGCGGTCGACCTGTCCTCGGTGCGCACGCTCGGCTCCACGGGCGAGCCGTGGGACGCCGAGTCGTACGAGTGGCTCGCGCGCACTGTCTTCGGCGGTCGTGTACCGATCATCAACTTCTCCGGCGGCACCGAGGTGGGCGGGTCGTTCCTCGCCCCCTACCCGGTCGAGCCGATCCGCAGCTGCTCGCTGGGCGGGCCGTCGCTCGGGATGGACGTCGACGTCGTCGACGCCGCGGGCGAGCCCGTGCGCGGCGAGGTGGGCGAGCTGGTGTGCCGCCAGCCCTGGCCGGCGATGACCCGCGGGATCTGGCGGGACCGCGAGCGCTACCTCGAGGCCTACTGGTCCACCTTCCCGGGGCTGTGGCGGCACGGCGACCACGCCGTCGTCGACGCCGACGGGCAGTGGTTCCTGCGCGGGCGATCCGACGACGTGATGAACGTGGCCGGCAAGCGGTTGGCGCCCGCCGAGGTCGAGGCGGTGCTGATCGCCCACCCGGACGTCGCGGAGGCCGCGGTGGTCGGGGTGCCCGACGCGAAGAAGGGCGAGGCCGTCTGGGCCTTCTGGGTGCCGCGGGCCGGCGCGACCTCGGGCGAGGAGGAGCTCGCCGAGACGTTGCGCCGCCGGGTGGGGGAGGAGCTGGGCAAGCCCTTCGCGCCGAGCCTGATCCGCCGCGTGGACCAGCTGCCGAAGACCCGCTCGGCGAAGATCATGCGCCGGGCCGTGCGGGCCGCCGCGCTGGGGCAGGATCCCGGTGACCTGTCCGGCGCGGAGAACCCCGAGGCGCTGGACGTGGTCCGGGCGGCGGTGGCCGAGCAGGCGGGCGCCCGCGATGGCTGAGCTCCGCGGGCGGGCGCCGTCCGCCCCGGTGTCAGTCCTCCTCGGGCACCGAGACGGTCGTGCGCTCGTCGACCTCGAGCGCGGCGGCGGCGTAGGAGTGCACGTGCCGGGTCATCCGGCGGACCGCCGCGTCGGCGTCGCGCTCCTTGATCGCCCGGGTGACCGACCGGTGGGCGCGGACCGTGATGTCGCGGACCTCGTCGTTGACGAAGCCCTCGTTGTGGGTCGTGGTGTAGATCGCCCGCGACAGCGCCATCATGATGCCGGTCAGGATCTCGTTGTGGCTGGCGGTGGCCACGGCGATGTGCCAGTCCACGTTGGCGCGCAGGAACCCCTCGAGGTCCGCGCTCGCCGCGATCTCCTCGTTGACGGCCTCGAGGCGCCGCAGGTCCCCGGCGGTCCGGTGCTGCGCCGCGAGCCGGGCGCACGAGGGCTCGATCGCCTCACGGGTCTCGTGCACCGAGGCGAGGCGGATCTGCCGGCCCCGGATCAGGAGCTCGAGCGAACTGGCGACGGACTCCTCGCCCGGGCGCTGCACGAACGCTCCGCCGGCGCGGCCGGCCTTGATGCGGATGAGGCCCTGCACCTCGAGGATGCGCAACGCCTCGCGCACCGTGGTGCGACTCATCCGGGTCTGGGTGACGAGCTCGCGCTCCGGGGGGAGCGGGGTGCCCTCCGGGTACTCGCCCGAGAGGATGCGTTCGCGCAGCTCGTTGGCGAGGACGTCGGAGGCCTTGGGGACCTCCATCGGGGAGAGCCGGATCGCCGACCGGGCGTCGCCTGCAGCCATGGGGGCCTCCTTTCCTGGTCTAAAGGTCTGACCCAATTTACCATCGTCGCGGGCCATGACGTCGTTGTCACCCGCCCGCGAGCCGAGTAGGAGCAACTCATGCGTTGGGAACTCTCTGCCGAGCAGGCCGACTTCCGGTCGGTGCTCGCGGACTGGCTGGGTGGGACCTGCCCGCCGGAGACGCTGCGCGGCTGGCTCGACGCCGGCGACCACGCCTCGTTCGAGGAGCGTTTCGTGTGCGAGGGCTGGTTCGGGGTCGGGTCCCCCGAGGACCTCGGCGGCGAGGGTGGTGGGCTGGTCGAGCTCGCCCTGGCCGCGGAGGAGCTCGGCAGGCGAGCGGCGCCGTCTGCCGCATGGCTCGGCTCGATGCTCGCGCTTCCCGCGCTGGCGGGGATGCCCGAGGCGGCCAAGGCGCTCCTGGCCGACGGCGTGACCACGGTGCTGGCCTCGTCGGCGGGTGTCGTCCCGACCGCGGAGACCGGGGTGACCGGTGACGGATCGCGGCTCGGCGGAACCGTCGGCACGGTGCTCGCCGCGGACCGCGCGCGCCGGCTGGTCGTCCCGGTCGGCGGAGAGCGGCCCTCCCTGCAGCTCGTGGAGGTCGACCAGCCGGGGGTGCGGATCCGCCTGCGGGCTCTCACCGACCGCAGCCGCTCGGTGGCCGACGTCGAGCTCGACGGCGCCCACGGCACCGCGATCCCGCTCGAGGGGCCCGAGGTCCTGGAGGCCGCGGCGTTGCGGGCCGCGGTGCTGGTCGCGGCCGACGCGCTCGGGGTCATGGAGCAGATGCTCGACTCGACGGTCGAGTACACGCTGCAGCGCAAGCAGTTCGCCGTCCCGATCGGCTCTTTCCAGGCGGTCAAGCACGCGGCCGCGGAGATGTTGGTGAAGGTCGAGTCCGCCCGGTCGATCGTGTACCTCGCCGCCGCCTCCGTCGAAGCCGGCCATCCCGACGCGCCACTCCACGCCGCGGCCGCGAAGGCACAGGTGTGCGGTGCGGCGTCCGCGGCTGCGGACGCGGCCCTGACGCTGCACGGGGCGATCGGCTACACCTGGGAGCACGACCTGCAGATCTTCTACAAGCGGGCCAAGCTCGACGCCGAGCTGTTCGGTTCACCCGCGGCATGGAACGACCGGCTGGCGGACCGGCTGGCGCTGGTCCCGGGCGCGCCGGCGTAGCTCCACCCCTGTTCGGTATGACCTTTCCCACGGCGACGAGTGTCGCCAGTTTTGGTCAGTCCTTTGTTACGATCGACCGCGCAGTGACGACGTGGTCGGAGGAGGTGCGTGGTGGACTTCGAGCTCACCGATGACCAGTCGACGATCCGGGACGCGGTCCGGGACCTGGCCGGCAAGTTCGACGACCAGTACTGGTTGGAGCACGACCGGGACAAGCAGTTCCCGACCGAGTTCTACGACGCGCTGGCCACGGGCGGCTGGCTCGGCATCACCACCCCGGAGGAGTACGGCGGCCACGGGTTCGGCATCACCGAGGCGTCGATCCTGATCGAGGAGGTCGCCAAGTCCGGCGGCGGCATGAACGCCGCCTCGGCGATCCACCTGTCGATCTTCGGCATGCACCCCGTGATCAAGCACGGCTCCGACGAGCTGAAGAAGCGCACCCTGCCGCGGATCGTCGACGGCTCGCTGCACGTGTGCTTCGGGGTGACGGAGCCCGGCGCGGGCCTGGACACCACGCGGATCACGACCTTCGCCAGGCGCGAGGGCGACCACTACCGGGTCAACGGCCGCAAGGTGTGGATCTCGAAGGCCGTCGAGTCGGAGAAGGTCCTGCTGCTGACCCGCACGCAGAAGGTCGACGAGGTCGCGAAGAAGACGGACGGCATGACGCTGTTCCTCACCGACCTCGACCGGTCGAGGATCGACATCCGGCCCATCCCGAAGATGGGCCGCAACGCCGTCACCTCGAACGAGCTGTTCATCGACGACCTGATGATCCCCGTCGAGGACCGCGTCGGCGAGGAGGGCAAGGGCTTCACCTACATCCTCGACGGGCTCAACCCCGAGCGGATGCTGGTCGCGGCCGAGGCGCTCGGCCTGGGCCGGGTCGCGCTGGACCGCGCGGTGACCTACGGCAACCAGCGCGAGGTGTTCGGCCGGCCGATCGGCATGAACCAGGGCCTGCAGTTCCCGCTGGCGGACTCGCTGGCCCGCCTCGACGCCGCGGAGCTGGTGCTGCGCAAGGCGACCTGGCTCTACGACCAGGGCAAACCGTGCGGCCGGGAGGCCAACACCGCCAAGTACCTGTGCGCCGACGCCGGCTTCCAGGCCGCGGACCGGGCGCTGCAGACCCACGGCGGGATGGGCTACTCGGAGGAGTACAACGTTGCCCGGTACTTCCGCGAGGCCCGCCTGCTCAAGATCGCGCCGCTCAGCCAGGAGATGGTGCTCAACTACCTGGGCTCGCACGTGCTGGGCCTGCCGAGGAGCTACTGATGCCCGCGCTCGAGGCGTTTTCCCTGGACGGCCGCGCGGCCCTGGTCACAGGCGCCGGCGGAGGGATCGGCGCCGCCGTCGCCACCGCGTTCGCCCGTGCGGGCGCCGCGGTTCTCGTGACGGACGTGGACGAGGATGCCGCCCGCGTCGTGGCCAAGCAGATCGTCGAGGCCGGGGGCCGGGCGGACAGCCAGGTGCTCGACGTCCGCGACCGGGCCGCGGCGGATGCGGCCGCCGCCAAGGCCGCCGACCTCGGGGGCGGGGCGCTGCACATCCTGGTCAACAACGCGGGTGCCATCGCGCCGGCGATGTTCCCCAAGCTGAGCGAGGACGCGTTCCGGCGGATCGTCGAGATCCACCTGATGGGCTCGTTCACCTGCTCGCAGGCCGCCCTGCCGTTCCTGCCGGACGACGGCTCGGGCCGGATCCTCAACGTCACCTCCGCGGCCGGGCTGGTCGGCACGATCGGCCAGGCGAACTACGGCGCCGCGAAGGCCGGGATCATCGGGCTGACCAAGTCGCTGGCCAAGGAGCTGGCGCGCCGGCAGGTCACGGTCAACGCGCTGGCGCCGCTGGCGGCCACGGCGATGACCGAGAACATCCGCAGCAACGAGAAGCTCGCCGCCAAGACCCTGGAGCGGATCCCGCTGCAGCGTTGGGCCTACCCGGACGAGATCGCGGCGTCGTTCGTGTTCCTGGCCTCGCCGGCGGCGGGCTACATCACCGGCCAGGTGCTGCCGGTCGACGGCGGGACGGTGATCTGACGTGCCGCTGCAGGGTCGGGACGTCTTCCTCGTCGAGGGCGCGCGCACGCCCTTCGGGAAGTCGCACCCGGAGAAGGGCTGGTTCCGCGACACTCATCCCAACGACCTGCTCGGCGCGGTCTACCGCGACCTGCTGGGCCGGGCCGGGATCGCCCCCGGCGTCGTCGAGGACCTCGTCGTGGGCTGCACCGCCCCGTTCGGCGAGCAGTCCCGCAACATCGGGCGCAACGTGTGGCTGCAGGAGGGCTACCCGCCCGAGGTCCCGGCCGTCGTCCTCGACCGGCGCTGCGGCTCCGCGCAGACCGCGAGCGAGATGGCGGCCTCCCTGGTGGCCTCGGGCGTGCACGACGTCGTGATCGCGGCGGGCGTCGAGCACATGGGGCACGTCCCGATGAACTCGCCGGCGAAGATCTCCGAGCTGTACGGCGAGCCGTGGACCGCGCGGATGTGGGAGCAGTACGACTTCGTGCCGCAGGGCGAGAGCGCCGAGCTGATCGCCGAGCGCTGGGACCTCTCGCGTGAGGAGATGGACGAGTTCGCCGCGCGCTCGCACGCGCTCGCCGCCGTCGCCATCGAGGCGGGCAGGTTCGACGCGGAGATGATCGACTGGGAGCTCGACGGCGAGGTGCGCCGCGGCGACCAGACGGTCCGCCCGGGCACGACCGCGGAGACCCTGGCCGGGCTGAAGGCGGTCTTCCGCAAGGAGAACGGCCGCATCACCGCGGGCACGTCGTCGCCGATCTGCGACGGCGCGGCCGGCGTGCTGCTGGCCTCGCAGAGCGCCGTCGACGAGCACGGCCTCACCCCGCGGGCGAGGATCCTCGACCAGACGACCGTCGGCGTCGACCCGGTGATCATGCTGACCGGTCCGATCCCGGCCACCCACAAGCTGCTGGAGCGCAACGGGCTCAGCATCTCCGACGTCGACCTGTTCGAGGTCAACGAGGCGTTCTCCTCCGTCGTCCTGGCCTGGCAGCGCGAGCTCAAGCCGGACATGGACCGGGTCAACGTCAACGGCGGAGCCATCGCCCTGGGCCACCCCGTCGGGGCGACCGGCGGGCGACTGCTGGCCACGATCGTCGCCGAGATGGAGCGCCGGGACGTCGAGCTCGGCCTCGTCACCATGTGCTGCGGCGGCGGGCTCGGCACCGGGACCCTGGTGCAGCGGGTATGAGCATGCTCGATCTCAGGCCGCACATCCGGCCGCGGGACGGCGTCTGGTGGAGCCAGGCCGGTGCCGAGGCCACCCCGCTGGTCGACGCCCTGCTGGACCAGGTCGCCGACATCGGGCCGGTGCGGGCCTTCTGCGGGCTGAGCTTCAACCGCCGGCTCCGCGAGGTCCCCGCCGAGCTCACCCTGACCTCGTACGGGGCGATGGGGGAGCTGCGCAAGGCGCGCGGCCTGCAGGTCGTGCCCGCGCACTACTCGGTGCTGCCCCGGCTGTTCGCGGAGCGCATCCTCCCGGGTGACGTCGGCCTGGTGCAGGTCGCCCCGCCCGGGCCGGACGGCGTCTGCTCGCTCGGGATCGGTGTCGACTACGCGGCCGACGCCGTGCGGCACAGCAGGGTGCTGATCGGCGAGATCAACCACCGGATGCCGGCCACCGTCGGCACGCCCGGGATCCCGCTGGAGCGGTTCGCCGCCACCGTCGAGACCGACCGGCCGGTCCCGGAGGCCCCGGACCGGGCGCCGGACGCCGTCGACGGGGCGATCGCCGCCCGCGTCGCCGAGCTCGTCGAGGACGGGGACACCGTGCAGATGGGCGTCGGCGCGCTGCCGACGGCGATCATGGACGGGCTCGCCGGGCATCGGGACCTCGGCTTCCACTCCGGGATGTTGACCGACGGCGTGCTGCGGCTGGTGGAGAAGGGCGTGCTGACCGGCCGCCGGAAGGAGATCGACGAGGGCCTGCTGGTCACCGGTACCGCCATCGGCAGCGCCGAGCTCTACGCCCGGCTGGGCGAGCTGCCGGTGGTCTTCCGGCCCGCGAGCTACACCCACGATCCCGGGGTCCTGGCGCGGCTGCGTCGGCTCGTCGCGATCAACTCCGCCATCGAGGTGGACCTGAGCGGGCAGGTGGGCAGCGAGGTCGCGGGCGGCCGCTACCTGGGCGGGATCGGCGGCCAGGCGGACTTCTCCGGTGCGGCGGTGCGCACCGGCGCCCGGTCGGTCATCGCCCTGCGCTCCACCGCGGGCGGCGCCTCCACCGTCGTGCCCGTGCTGAGCGGGCCGGTGAGTACGGCGCGGGCGGACGTGGACGTCGTGGTCACCGAGCACGGCACCGCGTGGCTGCGGGGCTGCCCGCCCGCCGACCGTGGCGCGCGTCTGGTCGCTGTCGCGGCCCCCGAACACCGAGAAGACCTCGAGCGATCGCTGCGGGAGGGCACATGAGCAGGAGCGTGCAGATCCGGGAGGTCGGGCCGCGCGACGGGTTCCAGAACGAGCCTGAGCGCATCCCGACGGACGACAAGATCCGGCTGATCGAGGCGCTGGCCCGGGCAGGCTTCCGGCGCATCGAGGTCGCGAGCTTCGTGCGACCGGACGTGATCCCGCAGCTGTCCGACGGCGTGGAGGTGCTGAACCGCATCGACATACCGGACGACGTGCAGCTGATGGTGCTGATCCCCAACAGCAAGGGTTTGGACAACGCCCTGAAGGTGCGGGACCGCTTCCACGAGGCGGCGATCTTCGTGAGCGCTTCGGAGACGCACAACAAGAAGAACGTCAACCGCAGCGTCGCCGAGACCATGGCGGACAACGCCGTCATGGCGAAGCGCGTCCGGGCCGAGGGCCTGAAATGCGCGGCAGTCGTTGCCACGTCCTTCGGGTGCCCCTACGAGGGCAAGGTCGAGCTGGGTCGCGTGCTGGACCTGGCCGAGCGGTTCGCCGAGGCCGGCGCGACCGAGATCGGCTTCGGCGACACCACCGGAATGTGCAACCCGATGTACGCCAGGGACTTCTTCGCCGCGGCCCTGGAGCGGCTCCCCGGCGTGGAGATCACCGCGCACTTCCACAACACCCGTGGGCAGGGTCTGGCCAACGCCTACGCGGCGTTGGAGGCGGGCTGTACGAGTTTCGAGTCCAGCTTCGGTGAACTGGGTGGGTGTCCGGTGCCGAAGGGCTCGACCGGCAACATCGCCACCGAGGACCTGGTGAGCATGTTCCACGAGATGGGCGTGGAGACGGGGCTGGACCTGCCCGCCGTCATCGACGCCGCTCGCGAGGCCCAGCGCGTGCTCGGCCGCACCCTGACCAGCCATTCGCTCGTCGCCGGGCCCATCGACTGGCACCTGCAGAGCGCCTGACTTCCGAGAAGAGGAACTCCTGATGAGCAACCGCACCGCGTTCGTCACCGGCGGCGCCCAGGGCATCGGCCAGGGCATCGCCACCACCCTGGGTGGGCACGGCTTCAAGGTGGCCGTGGTCGACCTGAACCTCGAGGCCGCGCAGGCCACCGCGAAGTCCATCACCGACGCCGGCGGCACCGCGGTCGCCGTGCAGGCCGACGTCACGGACACCGCATCGGTCCAGGCGGCGGTCAAGACCGTGACCGAGGAGCTCGGGCCGGTCGAGGTCGCCGTGAACAACGCCGGCTGGGACGACTTCATGCCGTTCCTGAAGACCGGCGAGGACTTCTGGGACCGCGTCCTGGAGATCAACTTCAAGGGTCAGCTGCGCGTCGTGCAGGCGGTCGTGCCGGGCATGATCGAGCGCGGCTTCGGTCGCGTCGTCAACATCGGCTCCGACGCCGGCCGCGTCGGCTCCTCGCTCGAGGCCGTCTACTCCGGCGCCAAGGGCGGAATCATCGCCTTCACCAAGACCCTGGCCCGCGAGGTCGCCACCAAGGGCGTCACGGCGAACACCGTGTGCCCCGGCCCGACGGACACCCCGGCGCTGCGGAAGTTCGCGGACAGCTCAGGGCAGGATGCGGACAAGGTGCTGGGCGGCATGACCAGGGCCGTGCCGATGAAGCGACTGGCGCAGCCCGAGGACGTGGCCGCCGCCGTCGCCTTCTTCGCCTCCGACGCCGCCGGCTACATCACGGGCCAGACGCTGTCGGTCAGCGGCGGCCTGACGATGGCCTGATGCCGAGACGGAGCTTGCGGAGTCGACCATCATGAGGGTCTCGGGGCCGCGGGAGCCGGTCGAGTGGACGGGCGTCGGCAAGTACGACGACATCCGACTCGACCACTCCGGCGACGGCATCGCCAAGATCACTCTCTGCCGGCCGGAGGTGCGCAACGCCTTCCGCCCGCAGACACTCATCGAGATCTCCGACGCGTTGACCCGCGCCCGTGAGGATGCGTCGATCGGCGTGATCGTGCTGACGGGAGACGGGCCCGAGGCGTTCTGCTCCGGCGGTGACCAGCGCGTCCGTGGCGACACCGGCTACCTGACGGAGCCGGGCCGCGAGGATGCCGTCGGCCGCTTCCACGTCACGGACCTGCAGGTGCAGATCCGGCGGCTGCCCAAGCCGGTCGTCGCGATGGTCGCCGGCTACGCCATCGGCGGGGGCCACGTGCTGCACCTGGTCTGCGACCTGACGATCGCCGCGGACAACGCGCGCTTCGGCCAGGTCGGGCCCAAGGTCGGCTCCTTCGACGGCGGCTTCGGCGCCGGCCTGTTGGCGCAACAGGTCGGGCAGAAGCGGGCCAAGGAGTTCTGGCTGCTCTGCGAGCAGTACGACGCCGCCGAGGCCAAGGAGATGGGCCTGGTCAACACCGTCGTGCCGCTCGCCGAGCTGGAGACCGAGACCGTGGCCTGGTGCCGCCGGATGTTGAAGCTCTCGCCGATGGCGCTGCGGCTGTGCAAGGCGAGCTTCCATGCCGCGGAGGACGGGCTGTCCGGCCTGCAGCAGCTGGCGCACGACACCAACCTGCTCTTCTACGCCACCGAGGAGGCGCAGGAGGGCCGCGAGGCCTACAAGGCGAAGCGGGTGCCGGACTTCGACCGGTTCCCCCGCCGCGCCTGAGCGAGAGGATGACCCTGTGAGTCCTGTGGTGACCTGGGAGGACGCCGGCGCGGGCGGCGCTGCTGGCGTCCTCGTCGCGACGATCGACCGGCGGCCGGCCAACGCGCTCGGCCCGCCGATCATCGACGGCCTCAACGCCCTGCTCGACGAGGTCGAGCGCCGGGACACCCGGGTGGTCGTGCTGACCTCGGCGATCCCCGGCTTCTTCGCCGCGGGCGCGGACATCAAGCACATGGGCGCCGTGGACGCGCAGTCGTTCACGGCGTACGGCGACCTCCTGCGGGGCGCCGTGGAGCGGCTGGCGTCGGCGGACGCCGTCAGCATCGCCGCCGTCGAAGGGGTCGCGCTCGGCGGTGGCCTCGAGCTCGCGATGGCGTGCACGATGCGGGTCTCCGGCGCCGACGCGAAGTACGGCCTGCCGGAGGTCAAGCTCGGCCTGATCCCCGGTGCTGCGGGCACGCAGCGGCTGCCGCGGCTTGTCGGGCGGGGCCGGGCCATCGACATCATGGCCACCGCCCGCCAGGTCCCCGCGGACGAGGCGAAGGCGATCGGGCTCGTCGACCGGCTCGTCGAGGCGGGCGGGGCCCGGGATGCGGCGCTCGAGCTGGCGGGGCAGCTGAGCGGCCTGTCCCGACCGGCCCTCGCGGCGGTCCTGCGGACCGTCGACGCGGCCTTCGACTTCTCCTTCGAGGAGGGGAAGCGCTACGAGGTGGCGCA
Organism: Pseudonocardia halophobica; assembly: GCF_027922425.1. Classification (GTDB taxonomy): domain Bacteria; phylum Actinomycetota; class Actinomycetes; order Mycobacteriales; family Pseudonocardiaceae; genus Pseudonocardia; species Pseudonocardia halophobica. Next base: position 132,348 of record NZ_BSFQ01000002.1, read on the forward strand.
GATCCAGGAGCTGTTCGAGCACGGCGAGGCCCGCGAGGGGATCGCGGCGTTCCTGGAGAAGCGCGCCCCGAAGTTCGGCTAGGACTCACGGCAGAGGAGCGCGACGATGCGCGAGGAGTACGGGCTCACGATCTTCACCGGCGGCCGCGGCCCCCGGCGCTTCCGCGCGGCCGCGGACCTCGCGCGCCGCGCGGAGGCGGCCGGGTTCGGTGCGGTGTGGACGGGCGAGCTCTACAGCCGCTCGGCGACCATCCCGATGGCGTCCCTGGCCGCCGCGACGGACCGGGTCGCGATCGGCTCGAACATCGCCTACGGCGTCGGGCGCTCGCCGCTGGTCTGGGCCGCCGAGGCTCGTGACCTCGACGAGCTGTCCGGCGGCCGGATCATCCTCGGCCTCGGCAACGGGACGCCCGGGATGATGGAGAACTGGCTCTCGACCAGCGGCGAGGCCCCGGCGGCCCGCATGGAGGAGCTGGTGACCGTCCTCCGCAAGCTCTGGTGCCTGCACGAGGGGCCGGTGCACCACGAGGGCCGGTTCTACCGGGTGCACCTGGCTCCGACCGGCGGCACGCCCGCCCCGCTGCGCGCGCACCTGCCCATCTGGACCGCCGGCGTCGGGCCGCGGATGGTGCGGGCCGCGGGCCGGGTCGCCGACGGGCTCGTCGGCCACCCGATGACCACAGCGGAGTACCTCGCGCAGGTCGTGCGGCCGGAGCTGGAGCGCGGTGCCGCGGACGTGGAGCGCGCGCTCGACGGATTCGTGGTCAAGGGCATCCGCATGGTCGCACTGGACGCGGACGAGGAGGCCGCCCGACGCAAGATCGCCTACGCGATCGCCCAGTACGCCCCGTCGCGGGTGTACGACCGGCTCTTCGCCCTGCACGGCTGGGAGGCGGCACAGCAGCGGATCCGCAGCGCGGCGAAGGCGGGCGACCCCGTCGGCGCTGCGGCCGCCGTCCCGGACGCCGCCATCGATGCCATCGGCATCGCCTGCACCCCGGCCCAGCTGCCGGGCCGGGTCGCGGCGCACGCCGAGGCCTTCGACCACCTGAACCTGGTCGCCCCACCCTGGGGCCTCGAGCCCGAGCAGGCCGAGGAGGCGACCGAGGAGATCCTCGTCGCGCTCACCCCCACGCCGGCCCACGCCTGACCGAGAGGACGACCCGATGCCCGACACCCCGACCACTCTCCGGCTGGAGCGCCCCCGCGAGGGCGTGGTCGTGCTGACCCTGGACCGGCCGGACCGGTACAACGCCATGACGGCCACCATGTTCGCCGAGCTGGAGTCGACGGCCCGGACGCTGGACCGCGAGCCGGGTCTGCGGGTCCTGATCCTCACCGGCGCGGGCAAGGCGTTCTGCTCGGGCTACGACCTCGCCGACGCCGAGAAGCTCACCGAGCTCGGCGCACTGGGCATGCTGGACCTGCAGGAGTCCGCCGCGCGGGCGCTGTCGGCGATCCGCGGCATCCGGGTCCCGGTGATCGCCGCGGTCAACGGCGCGGCCGCAGGCGGTGGGCTGGCCCTGGCGCTCGCCGCGGACATCCGGCTCGCCTCGCCCCGGGCCAAGTTCAACGCGGCGTTCGTGAAGATCGGGCTCTCGGCGGGCGACCTCGGCACGTCCTGGCTGCTCCCGCGGCTGATCGGGCCGGCCGCGGCGGCCGAGTTCGCCTACACCGCAGGCATGATGGACGCCGCAAAGGCCGAGCACACCGGACTGGTCAATGGGGTCGTGCCCGAGGAGGAGCTCCTGCCCGCGGCCCTGGAGATGGCCGAGCAGATCTGCGGCAACTCCCCGGGCGGGGTCCAGCTGTCGAAGCGGGCCCTGCAGGCCAACATGGAGGCGTCGTCGTACGCGGCGGCGATGGAGCTGGAGAACCGCGGCCAGGCGCTGCTCACCCGCAGCGACGACATGACCGAGGCCCTCGACGCCTTCCGCGAGAAGCGCGCGCCGATCTTCACGGGACGCTGACAATGACGACCCTCGAGAACCGACCGACCACACTGATCGAGCTGGAGACGCTGCTCGTCGAGCTGCGCGGCGACGGCGTGGCCGTGCTGACCGTGAACCGGCCCGAACGCGCCAACTCCCAGACGGCGCGGATGTTCCACGAGCACCACGAGGCGGCGCTCGCGCTGCGGGACAGCGGCGCTCGTGCCCTGATCCTGCGCGGGGCGGGGGAGAAGACCTTCTGCTCGGGCTTCGACCTCGCCGAGATCGGCGCCATCCGCGAGATGGGGGTCCGGGAGTTCCTGTTCTTCCAGGAGGCGGCTGCCGGCGGGCTGGCAGCCCTCCGGGACCTGCCGTTCCCGGTGATCGCCGCGATCCATGGCCCGGCGGTGGGCGGCGGCCTGGCCCTGGCGCTCACCGCCGACATCCGGCTGGCGGCGCCGACGGCCAAGCTCTCCTGCGCGTTCGTCCGGGTCGGGCTCTCCTGCGGCGAGCTCGGCACCTCCTACCTGCTCACTCGGCTGCTCGGGTACGGCCGGGCCGCCGAGCTCGGCTTCACCGGTCGCATCGTGGAGGCACCGGAGGCGGAGCGGATCGGGCTGGTCAACCGCGTCGTCCCGAGCGAGGACCTGTTCGCCGAGGCGGATGCCCTCGCCGGGGCGATCGCCGCCAACTCGCCCGGGGGCGTCAAGCTGTCCAAACGGGCGCTGCTGCGCAACCAGGAGGTCACCTCCTACGCCGCCGCGCTGGAGCTGGAGAACCGCGGCCAGGCACTGCTCACCCGGGCCGACGACATGCCGGAGGCGCTGTCCGCCTTCCTCGAGCGCAGGCCCGCGACCTTCACCGGGAGATAGCCATGACCGTGACCGACCCCGCCGACGTGCACATCCCCGACCCGGGCTTCGGCCCGAACGACGACCTGCGGCACTGGCCCGCCGAGCCCGGCGGCCGCATGCGGGACTCCCTGTTCTGGGAGATGATCATGCCCGACGAGCGGCTCGGGCTGCAGGTCTACCTGTACCTGACCGCGCACGGGAAGACCGGCTACAACGTCTCGATCTGGGGCCCGGACTCCCAGCCCCTCGCCCTGGACCTCGGCGGCGGCGAGGTCGCCGACGACGTCGACTTCGACGACTTCCGGATCGACGGCCTGCACGTGCGCCAGCCGGAGCTGCGCCGCACCGCCGAGGTGACCTACGAGAGCGAGAAGGTCCGCCTCGAGTACCGCTTCGAGGCCGTCCAGGACGCGTTCAGCTACCGGTCCAACCCGGACGGCCTGCCGGAGTGGTTCGCCGCCAACCGGCTCGAGCAGACCGGCCGGGTGTCCGGGTTCCTCGAGGTCGCGGGTCGCCGCATCGAGTGGGACCGGCGGATGGGGCACCGCGACCACTCCTGGGGCAACCGGGACTGGGGCGTGCCGCACCACTGGAAGTGGTTCGTGGCCTACACCGACTCCGGGCAGGCCGTGAACGGCTGGATCTGGATCGCCGGCGGCGAGTGGGGCTTCGCGGGGTCGGTGCTGCGCAACGGCGTGACGATCCCCGTGTCGCACATCGAGCACCACGCCACCTACCACGACGACATGTCCCAGAAGCGCCTCGAGGCCACACTCGTCGACACGGCGGGCGGCCGCACCGAGGTGACCTTCGACCGCTACGGCCTGGTCAAGCTGCCCACGAACGACAAGATGGCCACCGAGATCTGGGAGTCGGCCTGCGACGCCACGATCGACGGCGAGCCGGCCGCCGGGCAGTGGGAGACGCACTGGCCCCGCGAGTACCTGAACCACCTCGTCGCGAGCAGGAACCGGTGAGCTCTGCGGACGCGGAGGCCGGCTGGGACTGGTCGGAGGCCGACCTCGCCGCGCTGGAGGCGTTCCTGGCCAAGCACGGCGTCGCGGACGGGCCGCTCGCCACCCGCCGCATCGGCGACGGGCACTCCAACCTGACCTACCTGGTCCGCGGTAGCCGGGACGTCGTCGTCCGGCGGCCCCCGCCCCCGCCGCTGCCGCCGGGCGCGCACGACGTCCTGCGGGAGGCCCGACTGCTGGCGGGCCTCGCCGGGACGGGCGTTCCCGTGCCGGAGGTGCTGGCGACCGCGGAGACCGGCGAGGTGATCGACAGCCCGCTGTATGTGATGAGCCACGTCCCGGGCGCGGTCGTCACCACCCGCACTCCGCCCGAGCTGGCCGAGCACCGACGGGCGATCGGCGAGTCGATGGTCGACATCCTGGCCCGCCTGCACGCCGTCGACTGGCAGGCCGCCGGACTGGCCGAGATGGGCAGGCCGGAGGGCTTCAACGGGCGGCACCTGCGCCGCATGCGCCGGCTGGTCGCGGACGCCGACGGGAACCCACCCGCGGCGTTCGCCGACATCGACGCCTGGCTCGAGGCCCACGTCCCGGCCGAGTCGGGCGCGACCCTGGTGCACAACGACTACCGGCTCGGCAACGTCATCCTCGGCCCGACGGGCACGGTGGCGGCGGTGCTGGACTGGGAGCTGGCGACGATCGGCGACCCGCTGTTCGACGTCGGCTACTTCCTCGCCTCCTGGCCGGTCGCGGGGAAACCTCTCACTCCGACCGCCGAGCTGGGCGCGGCCGTCCTGGAGCCCGGATACGCGACGAGGGACGAGCTGGCCGAGCGGTACGCCGGGGCGACCGGGCGGGACCTGAGCGGGCTGCGCTGGTACACGGCGCTGGCCCTGTGGAAGCTGGCGGTCCTGTACGAGTACAGCCACCGCCGCGCGACCGCAGGCCACGGCGACCCCTACTACGCCGACCCCGGGCTGGTGCAGTCGTTCCTCGCCGCGGCCCACCGGACCGCCGGGATCTGAGCCACAACGCGAACGCCCGCCCCGATCGGATCGGGGCGGGCGTTTCGCGTGCGGGGTGGCTCAGCCGCGCTGGGCCTTCGAGGCTGCGCTGGCGGCCTTGCTCTTCTCCTTCGCCGCCGCCCAGTCCTCGGCGGTCATCGAGGTCAGGCCGGCGAACGTGCCCGGACCGGCGAGCATCTGCCCGCCGTCCATCGCGATGGTCTGCCCGGTCAGGTAGTCGCAGGCGTCGGACAGCAGGAAGATCGTCAGGTTCGCCAGCTCCTCCACGGTCCCGGTGCGGCCCATGGGGATCTGGTCCGCCTGGGTCGCCCCGACGGAGCTCCTGTCCGTGGGGTTGAGCATCTCCCAGGCGTAGTCCGTGGGGATCGGGCCGGGCGCCACGGCGTTGAGCCGGATCCCGTAGCGCGCCCACTCCACGGCCAGCGACATCGTCATCGAGTGCACGGCGGCCTTCGCCATCGCGGACGGCGTGACGAACGCCGACCCCGTCCACACCCAGGTGGTGAGCGTGGACAGCACGCTGCCCGGCAGCCCGGCCGCGATCCAGCGCCTGCCGGCGGCGTGGGTGGTGTGGAACGACCCCTTCATCACCGTGGAGCTGACCGCGTCGAACGCCCGCGGGCTGAGCGACTCGGTAGGGGCGATGAAGTTGGCGGCCGCGTTGTTGACCACGCTCGTCACCGGGCCGTGCTCCTGCCAGAGCGCCTCCATCGCCGCGTCCACCCCGTCACCGTCCCGGACGTCCACGGTCTGCACGTGGACGGATCCGGGTCGGGACTGCGAGGCCTCGGCCGCGGCCTCCTCGAGCACTGCCGGACGGCGCCCCCAGAGGTGGACGGACGCGCCGTGGTCGACGAGGTGCCGGGCGACGCCACGGCCGAGGCCGGTGCCGCCGCCGGTGATGAGGATCCGCTTGCCCACCAGCAGGTCCGGGGCGAACGGGCTCTTCTTCGGGCTGGTCATGAGCGCTCCTTCGCGGCCGGCGACCGCAGACCGCGGCTGATGATCTCGCGCTGGATCTCGTTGGTCCCGCCGTAGATCGGTGGGGCGAGGGCGCGACGGACCTGGCCCTCCATGCCGTACTCGCGGGCGTAGCCGTACCCGCCCATGAGCTGCATGGCCTCCAGGGTGGCCCGCTTGGCGACCTCGGTGCTCTTCAGCTTGGCCATGGACGAGCGGGTGCCGAGGTCGGCCTCCTCGCCGGCGTCGATCCGGTCGGCGAGGTCGTAGAGGAAGGCCCGGCAGTGCTCGATCTCCGTGGCGAGGTCCGCGAGCCGGTGCCGGACGGCCTGGAACGAGCCGATGGTCCGGCCGAACTGCTCGCGTTCCGCGGTATAGGCCACGACGTCGTCGAGGGCGCGCTGAGCGGCCCCGACCGACATCGCGGCGATGATCACCCGCTCGACACCGAGGCCGCGGTTGAGGTGCTCCCAGGCCGCGCCCTCGGTGCCGACGACGGCGGAGGCCGGCACCCGGACGTCGGTGAAGAAGACGTCGTTGACGACGTGCCCCTCCATCGTGTCGATCCCGCGGATCTCCAGGCCCGGGGCTGTTCCCTCCACCATGAACAGCGTGAGGCCCTTGTGCTTCGGGCCGCTCGCGTCGGTGCGCGCCAGGACGAGCAGGTGGTCGGCCAGGTGCGCCACGGAGGTCCAGGTCTTCTGGCCGTTCAGCACGTAGTCCGCACCGTCGGCCCGGGCCTGCAGCCGGGCCGAGGCCAGGTCCGTCCCGGCCCCCGGCTCGGACAGCGAGATGGCCTCGACACCGCCGGCACAGAGGTTCTCGACGATCGCCCGGCGCTGTTCCGCGGTGCCGTACCTCAGGTACGTCTGAGCCGCCGTCAGGCCGGTCGAGTAGCCGGAGATGGGGGCGAGGCCGCGGGTGCTCTCCTCGAGGAACAGGCACTCGTCGACGAACGAGCCGCCGATCCCGCCGTCCTCCTCCGGCAGCGAGATGCCCAGCCAGCCCAGGCCGGCGATCTTCCGGAGGAAGTCGGGGCTGTTGGTCTCCGCACCGCCCTCGGTCAGGGCGTCCCGCTGGGCCGGCGTGCCGCACTCGCGCGCACAGAACTCGCGGACCGCCTGGGCGAACCGCTGCTGTTCCGGGGTGAACCGCATGTCAGTGCGTGCGGTACTTGCCGAAGACGGGCTGGCGCTTCTCGTTGAACGCGGTGATGCCCTCGCGGGCCTCGTCGGTCTCGCCGAAGAGCTTCAACGTCGTGTAGGCCATGTTGCCGATGCTGATCAGGTGCTCCGTGTCGGTGTTGAAGGACTGCTTGAGCACCTTGAGGGCGGTGGGGGAGTAGGCGAGCATGGTGTCGGCCCACTCGCGGACGGCGTTGCGCAGCTCCGCCGCCGGAACGACCTTGTTGACCAGGCCCCAGTCCTGCGCCTCCTCGGCGGAGAGCCTGCGGAGCATGAACCAGATCTCCCGGGCGCGCTTCTCGCCGACCACACGGGCGAGGTAGCCGGACCCGAGACCGGCGTCGAAGGAGCCGACACGCGGCCCGTTCTGCCCGAACGTCGCGGTGTCCGCGGCGATGGTCAGGTCGGCCAGCACGTGCAGCACGTGCCCACCGCCGATGGCGATGCCGTTCACCGCGGCGACGACCGGCTTGGGCACGTCGCGCATCACCCGGTGCAGGGCCTCGACCTCGAACAGGCCGGACTCGGAGGGGCCGTAGTCGCCGGTCTCCATCCGCTGCTTCTGGTCGCCGCCGGAGCAGAACGCCTTCTCGCCCGCGCCGGTCAGAGCGATGACGCCCACCTCGTCGTCAGCCCACGCAAGCTTGAAGGCGAGGACGAGCTCGTCGACCGTGCGGGCGCGGAACGCGTTGTAGCGGTCGGGGCGGTTGATGGTGATCCACGCCAGGCCGTGGTCGACCTCGTAGACGACGTCGGTGAACTCCTCGGGCTTCATGCGTGCCTCTTTCTTCGGCGATGAGAGCGGGCCTGGGCCGACGCTAGCCCGTGTGAACGATCGTTATCAACACTCACGACGATGCCATGTCAGGGTTGTGCAAGGAGCTGAACGGCAGTTCCAGGCCTGCTCAAGTTTTGGCCCGACCTTTATACCATCGAGCCGAAGTGACGACGAGGGTCGCGACGCATGAGACGGACGCTCACGCCCTGGAGGCGGCGCTCGCCGACCGACCCGACTTTGGCATGACCATAGAATTTGGCCAGACCATATGATGCGATGTCCCGGTTCGGACCACCCTGGCACCCGCGCCGCCTCCGAGCGTGGCGCTCGCAGACAGGACAACGTCATGAGTACAGGCAACGTCGCCTCACGGCCGACGCAGACCGGAACGAACCGCTGGTGGTACGTCGTCACCGGGTTCCTCACCCTCCTGTTCGGCACCACTGCCGTGAACGTCCTGTTCAACGTCCTGGGTGGACCGATGGCCCGGGAGCTCGGCTGGGACCGCAGCGTCATCAGCAACGGCCTGTCCCTCGAGACGGTGCTGACGGGCGTCAGCATCGTCGTCCTGGGGATCCTGGTCGACCGCTTCGGTCCGCGACTGCCGTCCGTGCCGATGGCGCTGGCGTTCGGCGGCGGCCTCATGCTGATGTCCGTCGCCCCGGGTGACCAGGTCACCTTCTACTTGTTGTGCGCCCTGATCGGGGCCGGCGCGGGTGCCGTCAACCCGATCGCCCACGCCACCGTCGTGAGTGCCTGGTTCCGGGACCGTCGGGGGCTCGCGCTGGGCTCGCTCATGGCGGGCCTGGGTGCCTGCGGGGTGCTCATGCCCTACCTGGCGAACTGGGTGCTCGGGCTCGCCGGGTGGCGGATGACGTTCCTCGTCGTCGGCGCGCTGTGCACGATCATCCCGGCCGCGGTCTACGCCTTCGTCACGCGGATGCCCCCGGAGCACGAGGAAGAGCGGCGCGCGGCCCGTGAGCGGGGTGCAGTGGCCGGCGAGTCGCTGTGGACGGTGGCGCGGCGGTACCGGCAGTTCTGGCTGCTGTGCGGAGCGATCTTCCTGGTCTCCTCGGCCACCTTCGGGCTGATGTCCCAGGTCGTGCCCATGACCACCGACAAGGGGATCGGCCAGGGCACCGCCGTGTCCGTGTTGTCGGTGCTCAGCCTGTCCTCGCTCGCGGCCCGGCTGCTCGTGGGATACCTCCTGGACCGCTTCTACGCCCCGGCGATCGGGGCGGTCATCTTCGCGCTCTGCGCCGTCGGCGTGCTCATGATGATCCTCTCCGCCCAGGTCGCGCTGCTGTTCATCGGTGCGGTCCTGATCGGCTTCGGTCTCGGTTCCGAGGGCGACGTCGCGGCGTACATGGTCAGTCGCTACTTTCCCAGGCACTCGTACGGGCGTGTCCTCGGCGCCGTCTACTTCCTGTACGCGATGGGATCCGCCTTCGGGATCTTCCTCCTGGGCCAGATCTACGGGGCCACCGGCTCGTACGGGGCGGGCGCGGTCCCGATCGTCGTCCTCGTGGCCGCCGCCATCGTCGGCCTGCTGCTGATGGGGCCCTACCGGTTCACGCTCGACCATCGCGAGGTCGGCGCGGAGGAGGGCGCGGTCGACGAGTCGGACTCCGCGGTGGTCTCCGACTCCCGGCCGTAGCGTTCGAGTTCACCTGCAGCGTCGGCCGAGTCCCGTCGGTGGGCTCAGCCGGAGGCGTTCCGCCCGGCAGCCTCCAACGGTACGATCGTTGCACCGGTCGGACCAACCTCGTGCCGGCGGGCCATCCTCGAGTGATCGTCGGGTCGGCGGACGCACTGGCGCGGACGCGACCGTCAGGAGGCTGTATGAGCGACGACGTCGGCGAGGACCGCGGTCGTCCGTTTGGCGACCAGGACGCGGACACCCTCCTCACGTGCGCGGACGAGACGATGGCCGCGATCGCGGATCTCGCCCGTCGGGACCGGGAGAGCACGGTGCCGGTGCATCACGTCGACACGCTCGACGCGGCCGTCGACCAACTGCGGCTGGGCGAGCGCTACCTGCGGCGTCGGTTGGCCGAGGCCGAGCGGGCGGATGAAGGGGGACCGGACACCGCGGTCCTCACGCTGCTCGTCCGGGTCCAGTCCCTGCGTCTGTCGATCAGCGAGGCCCAGGTGCACCGGCGGGCGGTGGTCACGGTCGAACTGCACCGCTCCCTCGGCCGGCTGCGTGCAGTGGCCGGCGTGCCGGACCTGCTCCGGCAGGTCCCGCTCGAGCTCGGGCAGCTCGGCTTCAGCCGCTCGTTGCTCTCGGACCTGCGCGGGACGAGCTGGGCGCCGAGGTCGGCGTTCGTGCACCACGACGAGTCGCTCGCCGCGGCGTTGGTCGAGGTCGGTTCGGCGATGCCCGGTCGGATCGGCCGGGAGGTGCCCGAGACCGAGATGGTCCGGTGCCGGCGGCCCGTGCTCGTCCGGGACGCGCAGAACAATCCCCGCATCCACCGCGAACTCATCAGCCTGGCCGACACCCGGGACTACGCGGGGGCACCGGTGGTCGCCCACGGCACGGTGGTCGGCCTGTTGCACGTCGACCGGTACGGCCAGGCCGACGTCGTGGACTCGGCTGACCGGGATCTGCTCGGGCTGTTCGCCGACGGTGTGGGCCTGGCCTTCGAGCGTGCCCGCTACCAGGACCGCTTCAGCGCCCTGAGGCGCCAGTTCGAGCGGCAGATCAGTGGCATCGACGAGCTGTTCTACGGCACCGCCGGGTGGGGCGGCACGCAGGAGCTCGCCCCGTCGGAGCCGGCGGAGCAGATGCCGCATCCCTACCTGTCCGACGGGCCGCTCGGCGAGCTCACCCGGCGTGAGCTGGAGGTGCTGCGGCATCTCGCGGGCGGGGCCTCGAACCAGGACATCGCCGACCGGCTCGTGGTGTCGACCGGGACGGTCAAGACGCACGTGAAGAGCGTGCTCCGCAAGCTCGGTGCCGCGAACCGCGCGGATGCCGCGGCGAGGTTCCACACCCTCACCCGCCACTCCTCGGGCTGACGAGGGGGAGAAAACTCTCCCGCCGGTGCGATGTCGCCCGTCGCCGCCGCGGTCACCATCGACGCACGTTCCGCCATCGGGGCCGGGACGCGCGGAGGTGACGATGACGACGGAGATCCCGCACGCGGTGAGGACACGGCCGGTGGCCGGTCCGGACGCGCGGGTGGTCGTGGTGGGTGGCGGCCACGCGGGCGCGGCGCTCGTCGGGCTGCTGCGGCAGGGCGGTCATCGCGGGGAGATCGTGCTGGTCGGGGAGGAACACGACCACCCGTACCACCGCCCGCCGCTGTCGAAGAAGTTCGCCTGCGCGGAGCTGGAGCAGGTCATCCGCCCCCGCGAGTTCTACGCCGAGCAGGGCGTCACGCTGCGCCTCGGTTCGCCGATCGTCGGCCTGGACCCGGCCGCCCGGACGGTGACGTCGGCCGGGGGCGACTCCCTCGAGTACGACGTCGCGGTGCTGGCCACCGGCGCCCGACCCCGGCCGCTCGCCGTGCCCGGCGCCGGCCTGGCCGGGGTGGTGGGTCTGCGAAACCTGGCGGACGCGCGGGTGCTGCGGAGCTGGGTGACCGAGGGGCGTCGGCTGGTGATCATCGGCGCGGGGTACGTCGGGCTGGAGGTGGCCGCCGTGGCGGCTGCGGCGGGCGTCCCGGTGACGGTCCTCGAGCGCGAGGAACGGGTCCTCAACCGTGTTGCGAGCGCCGAGCTGTCTGCGATCATGGCGGAGGCACACGGGGCTCATGGCGTGGACATCCGCGTGGGGGCCCTGGTCGCGGAGCTCGTCGGATCCGGTGGTGCGGTGCGCGGAGTCCGGCTGGAGTCGGGGGAGACGCTCTCCGCCGAGGGGGTGTTGGTCGGCATCGGGGCGGTCCCGCGCACCGAGCTCGCGGAGGCGGCCGGCCTGGAGTGCGCGGGCGGTGTCGTGGTGGACGAGGGCGCGCGGACGAGCGATCCGGCGGTGCTCGCGATCGGGGACGTCACGGTCCGCCCGGTCGACGGCGTCGGACGGATGCGGCTGGAGAGCATCCCGAGCGCGACGGAGCAGGCGAAACAGGCCGCCGCGGCGATCCTCGGCACCGCGCCGCCCGAGGCCGAGATCCCGTGGTTCTGGTCGGACCAACTGGACCGCAAGCTGAAGATCGTCGGGGTGGTGCGCTCGGGACGTGCGGTCGTGCTCCGCGGGGATCCGACGAGCGGGCGGTTCGCGCTGTTCCACCACGAGCACGGCCTGGTCCGCGCGGTCGAGACGTCCAACTCCCCGGCCGACTTCATGGCCGGGAAGAAGCTCATCACCTCGGGCGCAGTCGTCGAGCCACGGAGGCTCGCGGACCCCGACGTCCCCCTGCGCGACATCGTCCACGCCGGCTGAGCCGGAGGGGGAGAAACCTCTCCCCGTGGGGAGAGGTGGGTCACAGGCTTCGGTCCGATCATTCACCCAGCAGCAATGACGCGCCGGCCTGTTCGGCAGGCCCCCTCACGGAGGTAGTGGATGACCACCACGGAGAAGGACACCCTGACCGTCGTTCCGGAGCACATCGCCCGCCGGATCGTGCTCCCCGAGGGGCACCGGGACGAGGTCGCCCTGTTCGAGGCCTACAAGTGGCTCCGCGAGAACGCCCCGCTGGCCATCGGCGAGGTCGAGGGCTACGACCCGGTCTACCTGGTCAGCAAGCACGCCGACATCATGGAGATCGAGCGGAAGCCGCACATCTTCACCAGCGGCGGCGGTGAGGACAAGGGCTCGCACAACCCCATCCTGCAGAACCAGGCGGGCGATGCGTTCACCAAGAGCCTCACCGGCGGCAGCCTCCGGATCCTGGAGACGCTGACCTACCTGGACCCGCCGGAGCACACGGCGATCAAGGACATCGCCAACGACTGGTTCCGCGTCGCGAACCTGAAGAAGTGGGAGGACCAGATCCGGACCCTCGCCCGCGAGGCGATCGACAAGTACCTGCACAGCGGCGTGAACGCCATCGACTTCGTCCAGGAGTTCGCGCTCTACTACCCGCTGCACGTGATCATGACGCTGTTCGGGGTCCCCGAGGAGGACGAGCCCCGGATGATGGGGCTGACCCAGGAGTTCTTCGGCACCGCGGACCCGGACGCGGCGCGCGAGGACGTCGAGCCGCTCACCCCGGAGGCCGCCGCGCAGCAGTGGGCTGCCGCGATCCGGGACTTCTACGCCTACTTCGACGCGCTGGTCGAGGACCGGCGGGCGGATCCGCGGGACGACCTGGCGACCATCATCGCCAACGCCAAGGACGAGTCCGGCGAGTTCCACGCCAAGGAGTTCGCCTACGGCTGGTTCATCGCGATCGCCACGGCCGGGCACGACACCACCTCGAGCACCATGGCGAGCCTGATCGAGGCGCTGGCGCTGTTCCCGGACCAGCTCGCCCGGGTCCAGGCCGATCCGGCGCTGATCCCGGACCTGGTCAACGAGGGCCTGCGCTGGGCGTCCCCGGTGAAGCAGTTCACCCGCCAGGCGCTGGAGGACCACGAGCTGCGCGGGCAGCGGATCCGCAAGGGCGACCGGTTCATGCTGCTGTACCAGTCGGCGAACCGTGACGCCGACGTGTTCGAGGCGCCCGAGGAGTTCCGGCTGGACCGCAAGCATAACCGGCACATCGCCTTCGGCTACGGACCGCACATGTGTATCGGCCAGCACCTGGCCAAGATGGAGCTGCGGATCATGCTCGAGGAGCTCCTCCCGCGGATCAAGGGCGTCCGGGTCACTGGTGAGCGCAAGGTCGTGCAGACCAACTTCGTCGGCGGCCTCAAGAACCTGCCGGTCGAGCTCGAGCTCGGCTGATTCCGCCTCACCCGCCCGCCGGTCTTCCCCCACCGGCGTGCGGGTCCTCCCCTGATCACGGAAGGGGCAGCCATGCCCGAGATCACCTACGTCGTCCCGGACGGCTCGGTCCACGTCGTCGACGTCCCTGCCGGACAGAGCGTGATGGACGGGTCGGTCCGCAACAACCTGCCCGGCATCGTCGCCGAGTGCGGCGGCAGCTGCTCGTGCGCCACCTGCCACGTCTATCTCGAGGGCGAGTTCGCCGACCTCTTCGACGAGGCCACTGACGAGGAGCGTGAGCTGCTCGAGTACGCCGAAGGCGCACAGCCGACCTCCCGGCTGTCCTGCCAGCTCATCGTGACCGGCTCCTGCGACGGCGTCCGGGTGACCGTCGCGCCGGAAGCCTGATCCCCTCCACCCCCAGAGGAATCCCATGGACATCACTGCTGCTGTCGCGACCACCGTCGGCGGCGACTTCTCCGTCGAGCAGGTTGCGCTCGACGGTCCCGCCGAGGGCGAGGTGCTGGTCGAGATCAAGGGCGTGGGCCTGTGCCACACCGATCTCGCCGCGAAGGACGGCCACCTGCCCTTCCCGCTCCCCGGCGTGTTCGGACACGAGGGCAGCGGGATCGTCCGCGCCGTCGGGGCCGGCGTCACCAAGGTCGCCGAGGGCGACCCGGTGCTGCTGAGCTTCGCCAGCTGCGGTGACTGCACCCAGTGCCGGCGCGACGAGCCGTCGTACTGCCAGAACTTCATGCCGCTCAACTTCGGCGGCGCCCGTCCGGACGGCCCGAGTGCGCTGACCCGCGGCGCGGAGGCGCTGGGCTCGGACTTCTTCGGCCAGTCCTCCTTCGCAACCCACGCCCTGGCCCACGAGCGCAACGTGGTCAAGGTCGACGCCGACCTGCCCCTGGAGATCATGGGCCCGTTGGGGTGCGGCGTACAGACCGGCGCCGGCGCGGTGCTGCGCAGCTTCGACTGCCCGGCCGGCTCCTCGCTGCTGGTGCTCGGTGGTGGCTCGGTCGGCCTCTCCGCGGTGCTCGCGGCCGCGGCCCGCGAGCTGAGCACGATCATCGTCGTCGAGCCGTTGCCGGCCCGCCGCGACCTGGCCCTGTCCCTCGGCGCGACCCACGCGCTGGACCCGGCCGACGGTCCGGTCGACGAGCAGGTCCGGGCGGTTCTCGCCGAGGGCGTGGACTACGCGATCGACACCACCGGCGTCGCGGCGGTGGTCCAGCAGGCGGTGGCCGCGCTGGCGCAGCGCGGCAGCCTCGGCATCATCGGCGTGCCCTCCGACCCCGAGGCGGCGCTGTCGGTGGGCCTGATTCACGCCCAGGTCATCGGGATCACGGTGAAGGGCATCGTCGAGGGCGACAGCGACCCGGACGTGTTCCTGCCCGAGCTGATCGAGCTCTATCGCGCGGGCCGCTTCCCCTTCGACAAGCTGGTCACCACGATGCCGCTGTCGGAGATCAACGAGGCCGTCGCCGCCCAGCACCGGGGCGAGGCCGTGAAGATCGTCCTGGTTCCCTGATCCTTGCCGCCACCTGGAGGCATGTCGGCGGAGGGTCACGGCGAGCCCGGACCCGGCGATCATCAGGACCGCCCGGGCCCCGCCACCCGGTGCGTACGACCTGAACGCGCATCGCTCCGGCTCGGGGGCGGCGCGGGTTCAGGGGAGGAGATCGCAGCGTCCCAGGCCGCCGAGAATCGAGGGGGTTCCGTTCGTTCGCCTGCGCGACGGAGGGCGCTGGTGGTCCGGACTTCGTCAGCGGTTGTCCGCTGTCTCCCAGCCCCGTCGTGGCGCCCGGGTAGCACCGCCCGCGGCCCGGGAGCGGTAGACGATGTAGGGCCGGAAGAGGTAGCCGAGCGGCGCGGTGAAGGCGTGCACCAGGCGGGTGAAGGGCCAGATCGCGAACAGCACCATCCCGATCAGGGTGTGGACGTGGAAGGCCAGCCCGGCGCCCGCCATGCTCGCGATGTCGGGTTGGAGGACGAACAGCGAGCGGAACCACGGCGAGACCGTCTCGCGGTAGTTGTGCTCGCCCCCCGTGGCGCCGAGCAGGGTGGTGGCCAGGCCGGCGACGAGGGCGGCGACCAGCACCACGTACATCAGCTTGTCGTTGCGGGTCGTGGCCGAGAAGACCGGGCCGGTCGTCCGCCGCCGGTAGACCAGGATCCCGACGCCGACCAGGGTGCAGAAGCCCGCGATGCCGCCCAGGACCAGGGCCTGGACGTGGTAGGCGGTGGGGGAGAGACCGACGGCGCCGGTCCAGCTCTGCGGGATCAGCAGGCCGATGACGTGCCCGATGATCACGACGAGCAGTCCGAAGTGGAACAGCGGGCTGCCGATGCGCAGCAGCCGCGACTCGTAGAGCTCCGAGGACCGGGTGGTCCAGCCGAACTTGTCGTAGCGGTAGCGCCAGATCGTGCCGCCGACGAGGACGGCGACCATGACGTAGGGCAGCACGCCCCAGAGCAGCAGGTCCCAGGTGCTCATCGGCCACCTCCGGTGGGGTTCGGCGCGAACGGCGTGAGCTCGAGCCCGACCTGTTCGCGGGGAGGTCCGCTGCGGGCGAGTCCCTTGGCGGCCGCGACGTCGGCCGGCGAGGGACCCGGAAGCAGCGCACACACCGCCTGGAGGGGCGCCGCGTACGGGGTCGCGGCGTCGAGGAGGGCCAGCCGGAGCAGCTCGAGCCCGGCCCGGTTGTCCTGGAGCAGGGCGAGACCGTCGGCCGGGTCGACGATGGCCGCGTACTCGAGCACGAGGGGCAGGTAGTCCGGCAGCTCGTCGCCGTGCAGGTCCAGTCCGGCCGCGCGGTACCGGGCCTTGAGCCCGGCGAGTGCACCGCCGCGGCGGCGGGTCTCCCCGTCGCTCCACCACGTCAGATACAGGCAGCACCGACGGCGTCGGTCGAAGGTCGCCACGTAGTGCTCGGCCAGCGCGATGGGCGAGGTCCGGTCGACGGAGCCGAGGAACGAGGTCAGCCGCTCGCGCGGCACTCCGGCCGGGAGCCCCTCGACCGCCCGACGCACGAGCGGCAGCGTCGCGAGCACGGCCTCGTCCGGGTACTGCAGGCACACCGACGCCGCCTGCAGGACGACCGCGGACTCCGTCGCGCGGAGCGCCCCGGCGCTCACCGGCGGTCCTCCAGCGTCGGAGTCCCGGCGGTGCGTTCCGGTGGCGAACCCCGGTCGGTGAGGTCCCCGGGCTCGGCGGGCGCCTCCCGCGGCGGAGGGAACAGGCCCGGCGGGCGGCCCTTGCCGTCCCAGTTGAGCAGGTTGACGCGCGCGCCGGGCACGCCGGGATCGGCGACGCCCTCGCTGGTCTGGCGCACGCGCAGCGCGTGGAAGGTCTCGACCGACACCGGGACGGGACGGCCCGAGGCCTCGCCGAACGGTCCGACGCCGCCCATCCCCGGCCCGCCCTCGACGTCGAGACTGCAGCCGATCTCCTCGAGCTGGTGGGCCTCGCCCTCGTAGGCGGTCGGGATGACATAGCGCTCGTCGTACTTGGCCAGCGCGAGCAGCCGGTACATCTCCATGATCTGCTCGGCGTCCATCCCGACGGCGGCGGGGACGGACTCGTCGAGCTCGCGGCCGAGGGTGACGTCGCGCATGAAGGAGCGCATGGCGGCGAGCTTCCGGAGCACGTCGGTGACCGGGCCCGGGTCGCCGGCGGTGAACAGCTCGGCGAGATACTCGACGGGGATGCGCAGGGCGTCGATCGCGCCGAACAGGTTGGGGGCGGACTCGCCGTCGTGCCCGGTCTCGACGAGCCGGTCGACGACCGGGGAGAGCGGCGGGATGTACCAGACCATGGGCATGGTGCGGAATTCCGGGTGCAGCGGCAGCGCCACCCGGTACTCCTTGGCCAGCCGGTACACCGGCGAGCGGCGGGCGTGGTCGAGCCAGTCCTCGGCGATCCCGTCGCGGCGGGCGGCGGCGATCACCTCGGGGTCGTCCGGGTCGAGCAGCAGGTCGAGCTGGGCGGCGTAGAGGTTCCGCTCGTCGGCGACGGAGGCCGCGGCGGTGACCCGGTCGGCGTCGTAGAGGAACAGCCCGAGGTAGCGCAGCCGGCCCACGCAGGTCTCCGAGCACACCGTCGGCAGCCCGACCTCGACCCGGGGGTAGCAGAAGGTGCACTTCTCGGCCTTGCCGGTGCGGTGGTTGAAGTAGACCTTCTTGTACGGGCAGCCGGTGACGCACATCCGCCAGCCGCGGCACCGGTCCTGGTCGACGAGCACGATGCCGTCCTCGGCGCGCTTGTACATCGCCCCGGACGGGCAGGAGGCCACACAGGACGGGTTGAGGCAGTGCTCGCAGATCCGCGGCAGGTAGAACATGAAGGCGCGCTCGTAGTCGAACTTGACCTTCTCCTCGGACTCCGCGCGGATCCGCTCGACGACCGGGTCGTGCGGGCCGTGCTCGGGCGCGCCGCCGAGGTCGTCGTCCCAGTTCGCGCTCCACTCCACCGCGAGGGGCTCGCCCGACAGCAGCGACTTCGGCTGCGCGACCGGGAAGTCGTCCCCGAGCGGCGCGTCGGTGAGGGTCTCGTAGTCGTAGGTCCACGGCTCGTAGTAGTCGCGGATGTGGGGCAGCACCGGGTTGGCGAAGATGGTGAGCAGCTTGCGGAACCGGCCGCCGGCCTTGAGCTGCAGCCGCCCGCGGCGGTTCCGGACCCAGCCGCCGCGCCACCGCTCCTGGTCCTGGTAGCGGCGGGGGTAGCCCAGCCCGGGCCGGGTCTCGACGTTGTTGAACCACACGTACTCGACGCCGCTGCGGTTGGTCCAGGCCTGCTTGCAGGTGACCGAGCAGGTGTGGCAGCCGATGCACTTGTCGAGGTTCATGACCATGCCCATCTGGGCCATCACACGCATCGTCAGTACTCCACCTTCTGGCCGGCACGGCGCCGGATCACGGTGACCTCGTCGCGCTGGTTGCCGGTCGGGCCGAGGTAGTTGAAGGCGAACGAGAGCTGGGCGTAGCCGCCGATCAGGTGGGTCGGCTTGACCAGGATGCGGGTCAGCGAGTTGTGGATGCCGCCGCGGCGGCCGGTGGCCTCGGTCCTCGGCACGTTCACCACACGTTCCTGGGCGTGGTAGACGAACACGGTGCCGGCGGGCATGCGGTGGCTGACGACCGCGCGCAGCACCATGACACCGTTGCGGTTCACGGCCTCGACCCAGTCGTTGTCCCGCACGCCGATCGCCGCGGCGTCGTGCTCGCTCATCCAGACCACGGGGCCGCCGCGGGAGAGCGAGAGCATGAACAGGTTGTCCTGGTACTCCGAGTGGATGGACCACTTGGAGTGCGGGGTGAGGTAGCGGACGGTCACCGAGGCCCCGTCGGCGGCGACCTCGCCGGGCCGGTTCTCGCCGAACAGCCGCGACATGTCCAGCGGCACCCGGTAGACAGGCAGCGTCTCGCCCATCTCGTGCATCCAGTCGTGGTCGAGCAGGAAGTGCATCCGCCCGGTCAGGGTGTGCCAGGGCTTGGACCGCTCGACGTTGACCGTGAACGGCGCGTACCGCCGCCCGCCGGTCTCGCTGCCCGACCACTCCGGGCTCGTGATGACCGGGACGGGACGGGCCTGGGTGTCGGCGAAGGTGATCCGCTTCTCCTCGCTGCCCTCGGCGAGGTCCGCCAGCCTGGTGCCGGTGCGCCGCTCCAGCTCCCGGAACCCCTGCACGGCGAGCCGGCCGTTCGTGGTGGCGGACAGGGCGAGGATCGCCTCGGCCATCTTCGCGTCGGTGTCGATCGCCGGGCGGCCGTCGGCGATCCCGCCGAGCATCACCCCGTTCGTCGCGGCGAGGTGGTCGACCTCCTCGTCCGGTCGGTAGGTGACGGCCTTCGTCGTCACCCCGAGCCGGTCGACCAGGGGCCCGAGGGCGGCCATCTTCTCCGCGACCGCGGGGTAGTCCCGCTCGACGACCACGAAGTTCGGCATCGTGCGTCCCGGGACCGCCTCGCACTCACCGGCCCGCCAGTCCAGGACCCGCCCACCCGGCTGTGCCGTCTCGCCGGGGGTGTCGTGCTGCAGCGGTACCGCCACGACGTCGCGGCGCACGCCGAGGTGGTGGCGGGCGAGCTCGGAGAAGCGCCGGGCGATGGCGTGGAAGGCGTCGAAGTCGGTGCGGGACTGGAAGGGCGGATCGATCGCGGGGGTGAACGCGTGCACGAAGGGGTGCATGTCCGTGGTGTTCAGGTCGTGCTTCTCGTACCAGGTGGCGGCCGGCAGCACGACGTCGGAGAGCAGGGTGGAGCTGGTCATCCGGAAGTCCAGGGAGAGCAGCAGGTCGAGCTTGCCCTCCGGCGGCTCCTCGTCGCGCCAGACCACGTCGCGCGGGCGCCGGTCCGGGCCCGTCTGCTCGGCGTTCAGGTTGTGGTGCGTGCCGAGCAGGTGCTTGAGGAAGTACTCGTCGCCCTTGGCCGAGGACCCGAGCAGGTTCGCCCGCCACAACGTCAGGCAGCGCGGCCAGTTCTCGGGAGCGTCCGGGTCCTCGATCGCGAAGCGGAGCGATCCGTCCCGCAGCCGCGCCGCCACGTGGTCGGCGACGTTCCCGTCCCCGGCGTCGTCCGCGACGTCGAGCGGGTTGCGGTCGAACTGGGGATAGGACGGCATCCAACCCAGCCGGGCGGACAGGGCGACGGTGTCCATCGTGTGCAGGCCGGCGAGCCTCCCCTCGGCCAGCGGGGAGGCCAGCGCGTCCGCCCGGTAGCCGTCGTAACGCCACTGGTCGGTGTGGGTGTACCAGTACGCGGTGCCGATCATCTGCCGTGGTGGGCGCTGCCAGTCGGTGGCCATCGCCATCGTGGCCCAGCCGGTGACGGGGCGGCACTTCTCCTGGCCCACGTAGTGCGCCCAGCCACCGCCGTTGCGGCCCATCGACCCGGTGAGCATCAGCAGCGCGAGCACCGCGCGGTAGGTGGCGTCGCCGTGGAACCACTGGCAGATCCCCGCCCCCATGATGATCATGGTGCGGCCGTGGGACTCCTCGGCGTTGGCGGCCATCTCGCGGGCGATGCGGACGACCTGGTCGGCCGGCACGGACGTGATCGCCGCCTGCCAGGCCGGGGTGTAGGGCTCGTCGGCGTCGTCGTAGCCCGACGGCCAGGCACCGGGCAACCCGTCGCGGCGGACCCCGTACTGGGCCAGCATCAGGTCGAAGACGGTGGTGACGAGACGCCCGGCGATGCGACGGGTGGGTACGCCGCGGCGCAGGATCCCGCCGGTGCCGTCGAGGTTGTCGAAGCGGGGCAGCAGGACCTCGGCGGCCTCGCCGTCGAGCAGCGTGAGCTGCGGGGCGACGTCGTTCAGGTCGAGGTTCCAGCGGCCGGCGCCGGACTCGGTGTAGCGGAAGCCCAGTGACCCGTTGGGCACCACCGGTTCCCCGGTCCGGCCGTCGATCAGCACGGTCTTCCACGCCGCGCCCTCGCCCGCGTCGCCGAGGTCGGCGGCGGTGAGGAACTTGCCCGGAACATGTGCTCCGTCCCGCTCCTCGAGGGTGACCAGGAACGGCAGGTCGGTGTAGCGCCGGACGTAGTCGACGAAGAACGGCACCCGCCGGTCGACGAAGAACTCCCTGAGCATGACGTGGCCCATGGCCATCGCGAGCGCGCCGTCGGTGCCGGGCTGTGCGGGCAGCCAGGTGTCGGCGAACTTGGTGTTGTCGGCGTAGTCCGGGGAGATCACCACGACCTTCTGGCCCTTGTAGCGGGCCTCGGCCATCCAGTGCGCGTCCGGGGTGCGCGTGACCGGCACGTTCGAGCCCCACATCAGCAGGTAGGTGGCGTTCCACCAGTCCCCGGACTCCGGGACGTCGGTCTGGTCGCCGAACACCTGCGGGGACGCGACCGGCAGGTCGGCGTACCAGTCGTAGAACGAGGTCATCGCGCCGCCGATGAGCTCGATGAACCGCGAGCCCGCGGCGTGGGACACCATGGACATCGCCGGGATGGGGGAGAACCCGGCGATCCGGTCCGGGCCGTGGGTCTTGATCGTGTGAACGTGGGCGGCGGCGACGATCTCCGTCGCCTCCTCCCAGGAGATCCGCACGTGCCCGCCCTTGCCCCGCGCGGACTGGTACCGGCGGCGCTTGTCGGGATCCCCGGTCACCTCCGCCCACGCCTGCACGGGATCACCGAGGCGGGTCTTGGCCTCCCGGTACATCTCGACGAGCACACCCCGGGCATAGGGGTAGCGCACCCGGGTGGGGGAGTACGTGTACCAGGAGAACGCCGCGCCGCGGGGGCAGCCGCGCGGCTCGTACTCCGGCGAGTCCGGCCCGACCGACGGGTAGTCGGTCTGCTGGGTCTCCCACGTGATGATCCCGTCCTTGACGTAGACCTTCCACGAGCACGAGCCGGTGCAGTTCACCCCGTGGGTCGACCGGACGACCTTGTCGTGGCTCCACCGGTCCCGATAGAACACGTCGCCCTCGCGGCCGCCCTGCCTGAACACCGCACGCAGGTCGTCCGACGTCGTGCGGCGGGTGAAGAACCGCCCCGTCCGCAGGAGCGCGTCCGCCGCCGGACCGTCCGTGCCGACGTCCGCCCGGGGCCCGTCGCCGACGTCGTGGCTCACCGGTACCTCCGTGCAGCCGAACCCATGACGGCGACCTTCGCAGCTTCCGGCCCGTGCGAACTTCGGTCGATGGTCCCTCCTGCGGGGACCATCGCCTCTGCTTGCGACGGACGGCGCACGCGCACCCTCGACCGGCGAAGGTCAGGCGGTCGGGGGAGCCCGGGGTGATCGAACCGGGCAGACACGAGGAGTGCACAGTGAGCAGATCGGCTGCGCGCGGGCAGGCCGAGCACGGCGCCGCCGCGCCGCGGACCTCGTCACGACCCGCACTGATGCTGGCCGTCGCCACCGTCGGCTTCGCCGTGACGTTCTGGGCCTGGGCCCTGCTCTCCCCGCTCGGCGCGACCCTGCGTGAACAACTGCACCTCAGCTCGTTCCAGCAGTCGCTGCTGGTCGCGGTCCCCGTCGTCGTCGGGTCCCTCGGGCGCATCCCGGTCGGGGCACTGACCGACCGGCTCGGCGCCCGGCGGATGTTCCCCGTCATGGCGCTGCTGACCGTGCTGCCCGTGCTGTACCTCGGTCACTTCGCCACGTCGCTCACCGGCTACCTCGTCGGCGGGTTCTTCCTCGGCCTCGGGGGCACCACCTTCGCCATCGGTGTCCCCTTCGTGAACTCCTGGTACCCGCCCGCCCGTCGCGGCCTCGCCCTCGGGATCTTCGGCATCGGCATGGGCGGAACGGCGATCTCGTCGTTCACCACGGTGCAACTCGCCAAGACGGTGGGCCCGAGCTTCCCGTTCGACCTGGTGGCCGTGGTGCTCGCCGGCTACGCCGTCGCCGCCTGGCTGCTGCTGCGCGACCGGCCGGACCGGCCCGTCGCCGCGGGCACGATGTGGAGCCGACTGCGCGCCACCCTGCGCCTGCCCGCGACGCTGCAGCTGTCCTTCCTCTACGCCGTCGCCTTCGGCGGGTTCGTCGCGTTCAGCGTCTACGAGCCCACCTACCTCGTCAGCGCCTACCACCTCGACAAGGCCGACGCAGCAATGCGCACCGCCGGCTTCGTCGTCCTCGCTGTCGCGATGCGCCCGGTGGGCGGCTGGCTGTCGGATCGGTTCGATCCCATCTCGGTACTGCTCGCCGCCTTCGGCGCCACCGCGCTGCTCGCCGTCCTGGCGGCCTTCCAGCTCGCCCTCGTGCCCGTGGGCACCCTGGCCTTCCTGGGCATGGCGGCGGCACTGGGCGCCGGCACCGGTGCAGTGTTCGCTCTCGTCGCTCGGATGGTCCCCGCCGAGCGCGTCGGTGCCGTCACCGGCGTGGTCGGCGCTGCCGGCGGGCTCGGCGGCTTCTTTCCGCCGCTGGTGATGGGACTCGTCTACGGGCTCACCGGCAGCTACCTCATCGGGTTCCTCCTGCTGGCAGCGACCGCCGCCAGCGCAGCGGCTGTCAGCGCCACGGTCGTCCGCCGTCGCGCAGCCACCGTGCGCTGAGGGTCGGGCAATTCACGGGCCATGACGGCTCGGACCGCTCGGCCTCCGAATCGCATTCGGGCCACTGAGGCTGGCCGCGAGCAACTCGACACAGCTGAATCAAGGCGGGGCCGATCCTGGGATCGAGTGGCGGCGAGGCGATGGCGGTCAGGGGTAGGCGATGCGCCGGCCCGTCAACGAGACGACGTCCAGCCGCAGGAAGTAGGGCCGGTCGCCGCTCGCCCACGGGCGCAGCGGGAGCTGGCGGGCCCGGCCGAGTTCGGCCGGGTCCTCGACCACGCGCAGTCGCCCGAACGCCAGCAGGCTCCACCCCTCCTCCCACACTTCGTCGACGTGGTCGACCTGGAAGGTGACCCGCTCGCAGCGAGCCGCGGCCGCGACCTTGCTCCCCGCGGCGGACCGGAAGTACACGACATCGCCGTCGACGGCGAAGTTCACCGGCAGCACGAGCGGCCAGTCGCCGGCGACGAAGGCCAGCCGCCCCAGCCGGGGACGATGGGTGACGAGCAGGGCCCGACACTCGTCCGGGCTGAGCGCCGCCAACGCGATCTCGGTCTCGGACATCATCCTCCGAATGCCTCGTGGCCCACCGGATTGCCTGACTGCCGGCGGGCAGCGCCCGCCCGGCGAAAGGTTCCCGACGAGCGGGCGATGTGCGCAGGGCCGAAGGTCCCTGCCCGCGCTGCAGTGCGGAGAGCAGCATCGGGGCATGGGTGCCGGGCCGTCGTCGCCGCCGCTCGGCGACCTGCTTCCGGGCGGGTCCGCGCTGCCCGCCGCGTTGGCCCGCGAGCTCGACCGGCGCTCCACGGTGCAGGACGTCCCAGGGGGCACGGTCCTGCTGCGGCAGCGGTCCGCCGTCGACGACCTGATCGTGCTCGTCCGGGGGCGGATCGCGACCCTGATCGACTTCGCGGGCACCGGCGACCTGGTGGTCGAGACCACCGAGGAGTCCGGGCGAGCGTTCGGCTGGTCAGGTCTGGTCGCGCCGGGACGGGCGACGGCCACGCTCCGCGCGGACGCAGACTCTCGGATCCTGAGGCTGCCGATCGCGGTGGTGCGTGACGGCCCGCCGCGCTGGACGGCGGCCGTGTGCGGGCTGGTCGCGGGCGCGCTGGCGGACCGCACGCGGGACCTGCAGGCGCGGTGGGCCCTGCCCGCGTCGGAGCCTGTGGAGGCCCCCAGGAATGCGTGACCTCGTTGCGGTGCGCCGCTGGTTCGCCGGGCTCGCCCTGCTCGAGCAGCTGCACGACGGCGACCGGGATCTCTTCGCCGAGCACGCGACGTGGGTGACCCTGCCTCCCGGCGCACGCCTACACGGCGAGGGCGAGTGGGGGACGGCCCTGTGGTTCCTCGTCGAGGGCGAGATCGTCCTCGGCCCGGTGTCCGGCGGCGGTACCGGCGCCGGTCCCGCCGGCGACAAGGAGACGGACGGCCTGGTCGACGGCGGTGTCGACGGGATCGTGCGGCGGTCGGTCACGACGCCCGGCTACCCCGTCGGCTGGGACGGCATGGTCCGGCCCGACCGGCACCGTTGGGACGCGCACGCGGCCTCCCGGACCCGGCTACTGCGCGTCGACCGGGAGGTGATCGACGCAGCCTGCCGCTCCGACGAGACGTTCGCGGCGCGGCTGTACGAGCTGTTGCTCTGGCTGGCGGGCGGGCAGCTGCGGCGCCAGCACACCCGCCTGGTGACCGGCCGCTACGACGAGGAGACGGACGCGGTCGCCGCGCTCGTCGCGCACCATGCCGAGGAGTTGCGAGTCACGTCGCCGCTGCACCGCATCCCCGGCTACCTGCGCTCCCGCCCGACCGTGGTCGACGCCTTCCGGGCGCTCGAGGTGATCCGCGACGGACCCGAGGCGGTCGAGGCCGAGATCGCGCGTGAGGCGCTCGACGTGCTCGCGGGCGTCCGCCGGGAGCTGCGGGTGTACATGGGCTTGCAGCGGGTCTACGAGGCGGTCGCTTCGGCGCCGGCGGACCTCCGGCCCGAAGAGGTCCGGGCCCGGTCCTGCCGGGCGCTCGTCGACCTGTTCGCCCACACGGAGTACCGCATCGCGGGCCTCGACCGGCTGCCGCCGAGTCCGGGCAACGTCGTGCTGTGCAACCACCTGGACAGCCACCCCGGCAACCGCCTGCCGAACGGGTTCAGCCTGATCCTCGACACGCATTTCGTGTCGTCGATGATCCTCTACCGGACCTATGGGCGGGCGCCGGTCCGGGTGGTGCGGGACTCGCACTGGCACGAGGCGGGGCACGCGCGCTACTACGCTCGCCTGGGCTACGTCATGGTCCCGTCCTCGGAGGTGGGTCCGCCGACTCCGGAGCAGCGGGCCGAGCGGTACGAGCGCTTCGTGGCCGAGGCGTCCGCGACGTTGCGGGCCGGCGACGACCTCGTCGTCTGCCCCGAGGGCCGCCCGGGCCCCACCGCGGGGTCACCGGCCCGCCTGCGCCTCGGAGCCTTCCGGCTGGCCGGCCGGCTCGACCCGGAACCCTTGGTCGTCCCGGTGGCGGTCGCGAACTTCGACCAGCGGCTCAGCCGGGCCGTGCTCGGCGCCGTGGTCGCCGAGCCGTTCCGGATGTCCGACGTCGTCACCGACCCTACCGACCCCGAGCAGGTCGCGCGGTTCGTCGACGACGACCTGACCCCGCGCTATCGGGGCTGGGTGCGCGAGGCGGCGGCGCTGCGCTGACGACGGGAACGGTCCTGCCCGGCCCCGTTCCGTCCGAACCCGTTCGGCACCCCGCCGACAGCCAGCCCGAGCCAGCGCTCGTCGAACCGGTCCCATGAGCGCATGGCGGGGCCGGCGTCGTGGCTCACCGGGAAGGTCATGACCTCGCACGGCGCCCGGAACCGTGCGAGGACCGCCTCCACGGTGGCGCGCGGCACCACGCGGTCGACCAGGCCGAGGCCGACCAGGGTCGGGCAGCCGACACGGGGTGCCAGCAGGGCGGTGTCGAAGTAGGCCAGAACTGCTTGCAGGTCGTCCTCGGGGTACTGCGGGTGCTGCTCGAGGAACGAGGCGACCTCGGCGCCCGACCCGGCCTCGACGAGCAGCCGGCGGCCCTCCGTCCACCCGAAGGTGGGCACCCCCAGCACGAGCAGGTCGGCACGCGGCGCCACCGCCTCGGCCAGCAACGCCAGCCCGCCCGCGAGGCTGACCCCGTGGCTGACCGCGCGCAGCGTCGGAACCCCGAGGGCCGCGGCGATCTCGGTCGCCCGTACGTAGTCGCACACCGCACCACGCAGCACGGACGTCTCGGGCCGGCGCGCGCCCGTCAGCAGCCAGCCCGCCGGTGCCGGGGTCGGGACTGCCGCGCGGGATCGACCGAACCCACGGACGTCGAAGCCCACGACGTGGCAGCCCGCGCGGACCCACTCGAGCCGGGGGACGGCCCGCGACCGGTACCCATGGGCGTGGACGACCAGGGGCCGGGGTGCCGGGCCCTCCCAGCTGATCGCGTACCCGGAGATCGCCTGCCCGCCCCAGGACCGGAATTGCAGGTCGTGGGCGACCGTGCCGGCGCTCGGCGCGGGCCGCGGACTCCGGCGGAGGTCGGCGGGCACCTCGCGCAGCTGCGCAAGCGTTGCGGCCCAGAACGCGTCGAGGTCGGGGGGACGGCACGGAGCGTCGGCCTGCGCGAGCGCGCCCGCGTGTGCGCCCATGTCACGACCGGCCCTGCGTCGAGATCCTGGCGACGGCGCACATGGTGGTCGTCGACCGCTCGAGGTGACCGCATCGCTCGGACCGGAGGCGCTGCACGTCCGTCGCCGTGGTTCTGCTTCGCGCACAAGACGTCCTTCGGGCTCCATGCGACAGGCGGGATGGCCCACCGGGCGCGGTCAGGAAGTGCCCGCGGGCGCAGGCGCCCACCCGACGCACCAACCCGCATCCAGCGCGTTCAGCCACGGCTGGTCTCCTACTCGTAGGCGGCAAGTGCCTCGCCAGCGGTGTCGTACCAGGCGTCGGGGGAGATGTCATGGCGTTCCGGCTCGGCGTGCACGCCGCGGGCGCGGTTCGAGACGATCACGCGGACGTCGCGAGAGCGCAGCGGGGCAACACCGGGCGATCTGCTCAGCAGTGCCGTAGGCCCCCGGTGCTCCGGCCCGACCGTCCGGCGTGCCAGGTCGGTGGTCCGGGGACCCGGGTCCTTAGGCACCTGCCGCCGATCCCGTCCGGAGGCCACCGTGGACGGTGGTAGTTCGCGGTGGACGCCTCGGAACCAGGAGGACGTGATGAAGGTTCGCGATGCCGTAGACGCGTCGGTCACGACGCTGCGGCCCGACACGCCCCTGCAGGCAGCGGCGTCCATCCTTGCGTCCCACGGTCAGTGTGCGGCGCCGGTGGTCGACGACGAGGGGCGCCTCGTCGGCGTCGTGGGGGAGGCCGACCTGACGCGCGGGCGGCTCCCGCCCGGCAGTTGGACGATCGAGATCGACCCGGAGTGCGTGGTCGCCGCGGTGATGACGCACCGACCCGCGTCCGCTCGTCCGAGCGACGACCTTGCCGATGTGGCCGACGAGATGCTGAAGAAGGGGTTGCCTGCGATGCCGGTGGTGGACGGGGAGGACGTGGTCGGGATGGTGACGAGGCAGGACGTCCTGCGCCTCGTCACCGAACGCCGACCGTCGTCCGAGCAGACCCTGGGCGGGATGCGTCGGGACGGCCGGCCATGACCGAGGCAGATCGCGAGGCGGGCGGAGCCGGACGGGGGCGTGGTGAGATCGTCGTGGGCGTCGACGGATCGCCGTCGTCGCTCGAGGCCCTGCGTTGGGCGGTGCGGCAGTCCGAACTGACCGGCGCGCCGGTACGCGCGGTCATCACCTGGTCGATTCCGGTGCACTATGCGCCGATGGCCGTGTCCCAGGCCTGGAGCGACTGGCCGGAGCGCGCCCGCCAGACGCTGGAGGACGCCGTCCGGGCCGCGCTGCCGCCCGAGCAGGTGCAGGCCGTGACCACCGAGGTCGCCGAGGGCAACGCCTCCGCACTGCTGCTCGAGGCGGCGAAGGACGCCGAGCTGGTGGTCGTCGGCAGTCGTGGGCACGGGGGCTTCGTCGGCCTGCTGCTGGGCTCGACCGCCCAGCACGTGACGACGCACGCCCGCTGCCCCGTACTCGTGGTGCACGAGCCCACCTGAGCTCGTGGGGTCACCGCCCCTCGGCGTCGGCCTTGATGAGCTGCAACATCCGCGCTGTGATGAGGTGGGCACCCGGTCCGATCAGCGTCCAGTAGCGGCGGAACCGGCGGCGGGCCGCGGCGTCGGTGAGCGTGACGCGCGTCTCGAGCGCGAGGATCGAACCGTGCCCGTAGGGAAGGACGATGTAGCTCATCACGACCTTGCCGAACCCCGGCCGGTCGAAGGAGGCGAAATCCTCGGCGGTGACCCGGATCAGACCGGCGTCCCGCTCCCAGAACGCGCCGACCAGGCCGAGCACCTTCTCCACGCCCTGCTCCTCGGCAAGGGGTGTCCACATCGCGGTGAATCGGTCGTAGTCGCCGGACGCCGTCGGCTGCTCACCCCGCCGACGACGTCGGATACGGTCGGGCAGTAGGCGGGCGGCACTGACGGCGGCGACGAGCCGATCCCGGCCGAGATCGAGTCGGTCGATCGCGCGGAAGGTCACGTCGGTGGGCGCGTCGACCACGACGTTCTGGACCATGCGGACGTCGTGGACCGGAACGAGCCGGTCGATCGCGAGCTCTCGGGGCGGCGCGGGAACCGATCCGCCCGTCCCGCTGTCGGTGGTCGTCACAGGTGCTCCTCGCTATTCCTCGCTCGTACTGGCCACGGGTGCTCCGACCCGACCCAGCCAGCGGCGGAGAGCGATGTCGGGCGCACCGCGGTATCCGATGTGGCCGTCGGGGCGGACGACGAGGGCGCCGGTCCACGGCGCGCGGGTCAGTCGGTGCACGTGCACGGGCGGGGCCGCCACCGGCGCGTCCGGGACCGGCAGATCGCCGGACAGCAGGACGTGCAAGCCGGGCCGGGCGATCAGCTCGTGCAGCCGCACGTCGCGGCCGCCGGCCGTGACAGTGGCGTCGGGCAGCCGGTCCCCGGAACGCGGTCCGCCGGTGTGAGCAGCCGCCGCCTCGACGGAGATCGGGCTGCGACGGTAGTTCTCGCCGAAACGTGCGAGCAGCCGGACGATCTCGGTGAGGGGCCATCGCCGGCGCAGGGCGACCGGCACGGCCGGCGCGGCGAGCGGGGCGAGCGTGCCGCGGACGAACGACGCCAGGGGGTTCGCCGAGGCCTCGGCCCAGAACACCAGGTGCGTGAGGGCGAGCACGTGGCGGGCCACCGGCCGTCGCTCCCGGTCGTAGGAGTCGAGCAGCTCCTCGGGTGTGGTGCTCGCGGCGGCGAGGGCGAGCTTCCACCCGAGGTTGGCCGCGTCCTGGATACCGGTGTTCATGCCTTGTGCGGCGGCGGGGGAGTGGGTGTGCGCGGCGTCGCCGGCGAGGAACAGGGGGCCGCGTCGGTATGTGGCGGCCAGCCGATGCTGAACTCGCACCCGGCTGGACCAGCCGACCCCACGGATGCGTGCCGGCAGTCCGGCTTCGTCGAGCAGGTGCTGCAACTCGCTCCGGTCGACCGGTGGTCCGGGCTGCCCGAACGCGAGTGCCGGGTCGGTACAGGGTCGGGTGGCCAGCAGCCGCCACGTCGCGCACTCGCCCAGGGCGAACACGAACAGCAGCCCGCGGCGCCCGGCGACCACGTGGGCGACGCCCGGAGCGAGGTCGCCGTCGAGTTCGAGGTCGGCCAGCACGATCTCCGGGTGGTAGCCGGCGCCGTACCAGCCGATGCCGGCGACTCGGCGGACCGTGCTGTCGGCGCCGTCGCAGCCGGCGACCCACCGGTACCACCCGCGTTCGGAGCCGTCGGGCCCGTGCAGCATGACGTGCGCCCCGACTCCGCCGCCGTCGGAGATGCCGATGAGTTCGGTGCCGCGCTGCACCTGCACCCCGCGCTCGCCGAGTGCCCGATCGAGCACCGCCTCGACGTCGGCCTGCCGTAGCAGCGTCAGGTGCGGATAGGCGGTGTCCGGCAGGTCGATCCGGCCGAGCCGCACGGGCACGACCCGCCGACCCAGGTGTAGCTGCGCGGCGGGAGCGGTGTCCGCTCGTGCAAGGAGATCGTCCACGACCCCGAGCGGTCGGAGCACCTCCAGGGTGCGCGGGTGCACGATGAGTGCCCGGGACGGCCGGAAGACCGACGGCCGGCGCTCCACCACCCGGACATGGGCACCGTGTGCCTGCGCCTGGAGAGCCAGCGCCAGGCCGGTCGGTCCGGCGCCGACCACGAGAACGTGCGGTCGTGGAGTCACGCGACCGCGACCGGGCGCCACCACTGCGCCTCTGTGTCGCCGGTCGCCACCCGGCCAGCCACCGAAGGGTCCTGCAGCAGCTCGTCGCGCCGCAGCCCCGGCAGCACCTGGTAATGGATCGAGCCGCGCACGCACACCAGCGCGAGCACCCACCACAGGGCGCGTGCGTAGGCCTCGGCGAGCGCCGGGTCGTCCCATTCGTAGAGACCGCGGTAGACGCCCTGCTCGTCGTGGGCCAGCCACAGCTTCGACACGTACCCGGGGAACCCCACGAACAGCGGCGTGTTGAGGATGCTCTCGATCCGGAAGGCGGCGTGTGCGAGGCGGCCGCGCACAGCCCGGAGCCGGAACTCGACCACGAGCACGCTCGGATCCTCCGGTCCCGGGCGGTCCACCACCGTCTCGCGGTACACGCGGGCCGAGGTGCCGTCGGCGAACCGCAGGCGCATGCCCACGTGGCCCCGGGGTAGGTGGACCCGGCGGCGGCCGAGCAACACCGCGGTGATCGCGGCGCACCGGGCCAGTGCGCGAACGGCGCAGGCCACCGGGAGGGGCTCGTGCTCGCTTGCCGTCACGATGTCGGTCTCCTCGTCCTTCCGCCGGGTGTCGCCACTACCCGGGCAGCCTGTCCGGCCGGACCGGGACGACGGCAGGGACGAATGGCAGGGATGCGCAGGTCGCTTCGCCCGTGCTGCGGCCGCCCCCGGTAGCCGCGTCCGGGACATCGGCGTGTACGACTCACGCCCGCCCCGGGTTCGGGACGTTGGGCCCTGCTCGGCGTCCGAGGCACGGACGACGGTGGGCAGCATGAACGGTCTCTCGTTCCTGATCCCGGACGCGGGCGCTATCACCGCCCCGACCGTCCGCCGGCAGTCGACCGGGGCGCTCCGGTGAGCCGCTCGGCGGGGCCGAGCACGCTGCTGGAAGCGGCGCTGAATCTTGCCCGGTTCCATCAACAGCACGAGCGCTTCTACAGCACATCTCCGTTGGAGACCGCGCTGCGGCTGCACCGACACGCCCGCGCCCTGTCGGCGCTGGCCGACCGGTGGGCCATCGCCGAGCCGTCCGTCCGTCGGGGCCCGAACCCGTTCGCGGGCGCCAACGACCTCAACAGCGAGGCGGCGACTGCGCTCGACGGTGTGCTGTTCATGGAGGGCGAGGGGCGCCCGGCCGAGATCACCGCGATGATCCGCGAACTCCGTTCGCAGGCCGACGCCTTCACCGAGGGCGGCGAGTGGCTGGCGAATGCCATGCGGGCCTCCTGGGAGACGGCTGCGTCG
Source organism: Pseudonocardia halophobica (assembly GCF_027922425.1). Taxonomy (GTDB): domain Bacteria; phylum Actinomycetota; class Actinomycetes; order Mycobacteriales; family Pseudonocardiaceae; genus Pseudonocardia; species Pseudonocardia halophobica. The sequence goes on from NZ_BSFQ01000002.1 coordinate 164,487, forward strand.
ATGCTGGCGTTCGACGGGCTGGCCGAGGTGATGGGCGAGCGACACCGGATCATCAGCAACGACTGGCTGGCCGCGCACATGCAGTCGTTGATCGGGATCTTGCTGGCCCGCGCCGCCGACATGCTCGAGGGCGTGGACCTCGACCCCGCCGCTCTGCGTGCCGACCTCGGCGGTTCCCGGACGGGGGCGGCCCGGCTGTACGCCATCGCCGAGATCATTTCGCGGGCGGCCGACCTGTGCTGTGAATCGGCTGGTCTGGTGCACGACAACGAGCGTCGGTGGCGAGTGTGCCGGCACCGGACTCAGCAGCTGATGGAAGCAATGGGCGTCGATGCCGCGGTCATCGGGACCGCAGCCGGCGGAGGCGGGAAGGAGCCGGGCGCGAGCGAGGATCCGCCGGGTCGGACGAACCCGCGCTGAGGACGTGCGCTGACCGCTCTCGACCAGGCGGAGCCTGTGGTGCGGGTGGCTCGGTCGGCCGGAAGGCGACGAACGGGTGGGTGCGGACGAACTCCCGCAACGGGCCGTCGTCGCGCAGGTTCCCCCAGCCGAGAACGGTGCTGATCAGGCGCATCCGGCGCGGGTGCGCACGGCGGAACTGCATAGCGACGTCGAACGCCTCCTCCTCGGTGAGGAACCGCTGTTGCGGGGTGAACGTGCGCCCGCCCAACTGAACCTGGGTGGCGGGCTCCGCTCGCAGGTTGCGGTACCACTCCGTCTGCGGACCCCAGCCGGCACAGATCACCGCCTCGCCGCTGGCCTCGACGTAGCGCAACACCATCGCGACCGCCTGGTGCGGGAGTCTCGTCCGGCGCCCGACATGGGTGAACGCCAAGAAGGTGCGGCCCAGTGCCGGCCCGGCGTTGTGCCGGTAGGCCTTCAGCGGCAGCCGGAAGATCGCGACCGCCAGGCGGCCGGGCTGCCGGCGCAGTCCGAGCAGATGCCGGTCGTGGCCAGGAGACCGGGAAGTTCTCGACTCGCTCACGGTCCGCACCTCCGCAGAAGGTCTCGGCGCAGTGCACGGTGCTGGAGGCAGCGAACGACGGCGATCGACCGATCGCCAGTGGCTATGGTCCTGGCGATCCCGGGCAGGACGCAGCTGCCGTTCGGACCGATCGGCTCCGACGCGTCCTTCGTCTCCGGGATGAAGGTCATTCGCCTGTTGGGGATGGCCCGGGCGGTTCCTAGCGTGGAAGGCGTCAGCAAGGCCGGTGAGCGAGGTGATGAGCATGGAACGTGCCCTGGTGGTCTACGAGTCGGTGTTCGGCGACGCCCGCGCGATCGCGCACGCAGTCGGCGACGGGCTGTCGGCGTTCCTGGAAGCGACCGCGGTCGCCGCCGCCGAGGCCCCGCCCGAGCTCGGCCCCGACGTCCGGCTCCTCGTCGTCGGCGGCCCCAATCACGCCTTCGGTATGCCGCGGCCCTCCACCCGGGAGGGCGCGGTGTCGCAGCACGGTGCCGTCATCCCCGACCTCGCCACGGGCCTGCACGAGTGGCTGGAGGCGGTCCGGGTCCCTCCCGGCCGGCTCGCTGCCGCCGCGTTCGATACGCGCACCAGCGGACACCGGATCCTGGTGAAGATGGATCATGCCGCGCGGACGGAGGAGAAGCTCCTCGGGAAGCTCGGAGCGGTGATCCTCGCGCCTGCCCAGCACTTCTTCGTCGCCGACACCAAGGGGCCGTTGATCGACGGCGAGGAGGACCGTGCACGCGCCTGGGGCCGGACGCTGGGAGAGCTGGCTGCCGCCCGCGCCGACAGCCGGTGAGTCGGCCTGCCGTCGCCGCTCACCGGCGCTCACCGCAGAACTCCATGGGCGACTGGTCGAGGGTCGTCAGCCCGCGTGCGTGCCACCCGGTGGCGGCCCGTCCAGCGGTAGGCCTCGTCCACACCCCACACGATGACGGGCATGGGCAGCAGGAGCAGCAACGCCCAGCCCGGGAGGGCAGCGGTGCCGAAGACGGTCTGCAGGGCGGGGAGGTAGATCACGGCAGCGGCGAAGGCGATCTCGAACGCGATCCCGGCGAGCAGCAGGCGGTTACTGCTCACGCCGATGCGCCACAGTGAGGTGTGATCGGTCCGGGCGGCGAACGCGGTACCGATCTGACAGGCGACGATCGCGGCGAAGCTGGCCGTGGTGGCCTGTAGGTAGGCATGGTGCAGGGCTGAGCCGGGCCCGGTGTCGGCGCCGGGAGCCCAGCCGGCACCGGTGAGGACAAGCAGGAACAGGGCCAGGCCGAGGGCGGCCGAGACCACGCCCATGATCCCCCACGCACGCAGCAACATTCGCCTGTCGATCACCCCTCGGCCGCGGGGCCGGGGTGGACGTTCCATGAGCCCGGGCTCGGCCTTCTCCCGACCCAGCGCGAGCGCGGGCAGCGTCTCGGTGCCGAGGTCGACGGCGAGGATCTGCAGCACGGTCAACGGGAGTGGGACGAGTCCGCCGGACAGGGCGAACAGCAGGAACGGCACGATCTCGGGGATGGCGTGGGCGAAGATGTAGAGCACGAACTTGCGCACGTTGTCGAAGACCCGCCGGCCCTCCTCGACCCCGGCGACCACGGTGGCGAAGTTGTCGTCGGTGAGGATCATGGTGGCGGCCTCGCGGGCGACCTCGGTGCCCTCGCGTCCCATCGCCACGCCGATGTCGGCGTGGTGGAGGGCGGGGGCGTCGTTGACGCCGTCTCCGGTCATCGCCACGGTCTGGCCGTCGGCGCGCAACGCGTCGGCGATGCGCAGCTTGGCCTCGGGCGCTGCGCGGGAGAACACGATCTCCCCGCGACCGGCCAGCAGCCGGTGCAGGTCCGGGTCGGTCATGACGTCGAGCTCGTCGCCCTCGACGATCCGGTCGGCTCGCAGTCCGACCCGACGGGCGATCTCGGCGGCCGTGCGGCCGTTGTCGCCGGTCACGACGTGCACCCGTATCCCGGCGGAGTGGCATGCGGCCACCGCGGCGGCCACCTCGGGGCGGGGCGGGTCGAGCAGCCCGACCAGGCCGAGCAGGTCGAGTCCCGGCCCCTCGGCGACGTCGCGGGCCGGCGCGGTCTCCCCGGTCCACGGGCGACGGGCGACGGCGAGGACGCGCAGACCGCGGCCGGCCATCTCGTCGACCGCGGCCTCGATCGCGGTGGCTCGGTCCGGGGCGAGCCTGCAGCGGGGGACGAGCACCTCCGGTGCGCCCTTCACGTGGACCCACCGGCCGTCCGGGAGGTCGTCGAGGGTGGCCATGGTGCGGCGGCGGGCGTCGAAGGCGAACAGGGCGCGCCGGTCGCGGTCGCGAGTGTCGACACGGACGTCGACGCCGGCCTCGGCGGCCATCGCCAACAGTGCGAGCTCGGTCGGGTCCCCCGTTCCGGCCGCGGCGTCCGCAGTGGCGCAGCGGGCCACCGCGACCGCCAGCTCGGGTTCCGGGCCGGCGAGGGGCCGTCCGCCGCGATCGCGCACGTCCTGCACCGACATCCGTCCGACGGTCAGGGTGCCGGTCTTGTCGGTGCAGACGACCGTGGTGGAGCCGAGTGTCTCCACCGCCGACAGCCGCTTGACCAGCGCGCCGCGACGGGCCATGGCCCGGACGCCGCCGGCGAGGGCCAGGGTGATGGTGGGCAGCAGCCCTTCGGGGACGTTGGCCACGAGCAGGCCGACGGCGAAGATCGCCGCCTCGGTCCACGACAGCCCGGCGAGCACGCCGAGGGGGAGGAACGCGATCCCGACGCCGACGGCTACCGCAGCGATCAGGTAGGCCACGCGGCGGACCTGCCGCTCCAGCGGGCTCTCGTCGTGCCCCCGTCGGCCGGTGAGGGAGGCGATGCGGCCGATCTCCGTGTGCCGGCCCGTGGCGTGGACGACGGCCTCGGCGGCCCCGGCCACGCACGCCGTGCCGCTGAACACGAGCACCGGGGAGTCGAGCTTGCGATCGGCGGCGTCGGGCTCGGCCGCGTCGCGCTCCACCGGCACCGACTCCCCGGTCAACGCCGACGCGTCCACCTCCAGCGCTCCGGTCAGCAGGCGGGCGTCGGCGGGCACGCGGTCGCCCTCGGCGATCAGCACGACGTCGCCGGGCACCAGTTCGGCGGCGGGGATCTCGACGACGGCGCCATCACGGCGCACCCGCGACCGCGGCGGCAGGTAGCGCCCCAGCGCCTCGACCGCCTTGCTCGCCTGGGTCTCCTGGACGAACGCGAACACCGCGTTCAGTGCGACCACGGCCAGGATCGCCCACCCGAGCTCGCGGGTGCCGGAGACGAAGGCGAGCACCGCGGCGGCGATCAGCAGCAGGGCGAGGGGATGGGTGAACTGCCGCAGCAGCGCCCGTGGCCACTCCCGGCCCGCATGTTGCTCGAGCACGTTCGGGCCGTAGCGGTCGAGCCGGCGGGCGGCCTCTGCCGAGCCCAGCCCCGAGCGGGAGGAGTGCAGGTCACGCAGCAGCACCTCGACCGGCTCGCGGGGGTCGGCGTCCTCGGTCGTGGTGCCGGTCGCGGCGACCTGACGCGCGCTGGCGGTCATCGTGCTCCCTGTGCGGGCGATCAACGGGATCGTTCCCAGGCAACCCCGTGTGGAGCCCTTGCTCTCAGGGGCCTTCGGCCCGTTACCGAAGGCCGTCGGCAGTGCGGTACGCCCCTGCCGGGTCGCAGGGACCGCCGGCGGGAGGACATCGGCGGCACCACGGAGGTCTTCGGACTCGCGCGGGAGGCCGGTCGATCTCCCACGCTGGTGTGCGGCTCCCCTCGTACGGGAGCGCCGGGACGCCTGGAGGACCACATGATCGAGAAGCTGACCGACCTGCCCGACGGCATCCTCGGCCTGAGGGTCGGGGGCCGGCTCACCCCGCAGGACTACGAGGACGTGATCACCCCGATGGTCGCCGAAGCGGTGCGGGAGGGCGGCCGGATGCGGTGCCTGATCGAGATCGAGGACGACTTCAGCGGGCTCACGCCGCCTGCGGTCGTCGACGACGTCCGCCTCGGGCTGCGGACGGTCGGCTCCTTCGACGGGGTCGCGGTCGTCAGCGACCTCGGATGGATCAGGACGCCGACGCAGTGGGCGGCCTTCGTGGTCCCGTTCCCGATGCGGGTCTTCCCCATGGCTGAACGGCGCGCGGCGGCCGACTGGCTGGCTGCGCTACCGGCGGAGGCCAGGATCGAGGTCACTTTCGACGAGACGGCCGGAGTCGTCACTGCCGAGGTGAGCGAGGCGCTGCGGATCGAGGACTTCGAGCGCCTCGCCGCCACGATCGACCCGTGGATGCGCGAGCACGGCGAGCTGCCCGGTCTGGTGCTGCACGTCCGCCGGGTGCCGGGGTGGACGAGCCTGGGCAGCCTCGTGCGGCACATCCAGTTCGTGGTGCGCCACCAGGGCAAGCTCGGGCGCCTCGCACTCGCCACGGATGTCCCGGTCGCCGACGCGGTGGCGTCGGTCGCCGATCATGTCCTGCACCCGCAGATCCGCGCGTTCGGGTACGCGGACCTCCGGGCGGCGCAGGCCTGGGCCGCCGGCTCGTGATCCGGGGGAACCGGGTCCGGACCGGTCGCCGGGTCCGGTTCCTGCCCGTGCCGGGCCCGCATCGACCGGCCCTCAGGACGTCACCGTGCCCGGGATGTCGGCGGTGGTCCGGGCGGCGGACGGCGTGGTGAGCGGAAGGGGGGCCAGCAGGACCGGGCTGCTCGATGCGTGGAGCAGCATGGTGGCCAGGGTCCCGACGCCCCGCCCGCGATGCCGGCCCACCACCACGAGCTGGGCCAGCTCCGAGAGCTGCAGCACCGACCAGGCCGGGCTGCCACGCTCGACGGTCCACCGAACCCGCAGCTCGGGGTGATCCGCCGTGACGGCCGAGGCGATTTCCTGCAGGGCCTGCTCGGCCTCCTCCCGATGGGGCACCCGTTCCCGGCGTCCGAGCCTGCGGAGGATGTCGCCGGTGCTCTCTTCCCAGACGTGTGCCACGTGCAGGTCGGCGTCGCGTCCCGCCGCGAGTTCGGCCGCGCGGCGGACGAGAACCGCGCTGCCGGGGCGCCCGTCGACCGCAACCAGGATCGGCCGCGCGCGGTCCGGTACCGGGCGTCCCGGTGCAGCCCGGACCACCGCGAGGGCACAGGGGGCCGCGCGCGCCAGCCGGGCGGCCGTGGTCCCGATGGTGGGCAGGGCCCGCCCGCCACCGCGGTTCCCCACCACGAGCAGGTCGGCGTCCGCGCCGAGCCGGGCGAGGACATGCGCCGGTGTCCCGACCGCGATCCGCGTCTCGACGGGCCGGTCACCCCCGTTGATCCGCGCGATCGCGGCGGCCCGCCGGAGGAGGGCGTCGGTCTCCGGGAGCGGGCCGGATGACGAGCGGGCAACCACGCAGACGACGTGCAGGGGCAGCCCTCGCAGCCCCGCCTCGTCGGCAGCCCACGCCACCGCTCGCGTCGCCCCGCCCGACCCGTCCGTCCCGACGACGACGGGGCGGGCGGGCGGCGGGGTGCTCACCGGATCCACCGAGGGGTCTCCGTGCGCGTATCGGCGTCGTCGGTCCTTTCGGCGGTGGTCACGAGTCCGGCGTCGCGCTCTGCCGGGGTCGGTACGTGGGACGGCCGGTCGGCGGGGAACGAGACGTCCGGGTAGTCCGGGTAGCGCCGCCACAGGTCGGCGGGATCGCGCATCGGAGGGATGGGCGGCATCGGAGGGACCGGACGGGGCTGGTCCTGCTCGTGGGGTGCCGTGGCACGGACGGCCTCGCGCATCTCGTGCGTGCGTTCGTCGAAGAAGCGCAGGATCTCGACGGGGAAGGGCATGACGAGGGTGCTGTTCTTCTCGACGGCGACGTCGGCCACGGTCTGCAGCAGGCGTAGCTGGAGCGCACCGGGTGTGCCCGACATCCTGGCCGCCGCGACGCTGAGCTGTTCGGACGCCTGACGTTCGCCGTCCGCAGCGATCACCCGAGCACGCCGCTCGCGTTCGGCCTCGGCCTGCCGGGACATCGACCGCGTCATCTGCTCGGGCAACGCGATGTCGCGCAGCTCGACCAGCTCGATCCGCACGCCCCACGGCTGCTCGGTCGGTGCGTCGATGAGGGTCTTGAGCTCGGCGCTGATGCGTTGCCGGTCCGACAGCAGGGTGTCGAGGTCGGCCCGCCCGATCACGGTCCGCAGCGAGGTCTGGGCGACCCGGGAGACCGCGTTGCGGTAGTCCTCGATGTTGACGATCGCCTTCACCGGGTCGACGACCCGGAAGTAGACCGCCGCGTCGACCTGGACGGTCACGTTGTCCCGGGTGATCGCGCCCTGGGCCGGGACGGCCAGCACCACGACCCGCGTGCTCACCTTCACCATGCGGTCGGCGATCGGGACGAGGAAGCGCAGCCCGGGTTGGCGGACCCTCTCGAGGGCCCGGCCGAAGCGGAAGACGACACCGCGCTCGTACTGCTGCACGAGCCGAATGCTGAGGACGGCGAGCAGCAGGACGAGCACCGCCGCTGCGACGATCCAGGTCAGAGTGGTCATGCAGCGGAGCGTGACGCGGCGGGGCCGCCGCAGCAGGTGCCGACGGACCTCGCACGCGCAGGCCTTGTGCCCGCGCCGACCGGGCCGGGCCCTTCGGCCTCGCCGGGACGGGCCGGAGCGCCGCTGCGCGGCGGGGCCGCGCGGGCAGACCGTGGGGCGATCGCCCACACACCGGGAGGACGCATGGCGGGCATGGTCGGCGGCGCGGTCGTCGTCGGGATCGACGGTTCGGACCACGCCCTGGAGGCGGTGCGATGGGCGGCGGCGGAGGCGGAGGGCCGCGGCGTGCGGCTACGCCTGGTCGCCGCTGTCCAGCCGCCGCGGGCCGATCTGGTGCTTCCACCCCGGGAGGCGGACAAGCAGCACCTGACCCGTATGCGGGCCGCCGGTGGGCCGCTGGACGCGGCGGCTGCCGCGGCCGCTGCCGTGGCGCCCGAGCTCGAGATCGATCGCGAGGTGATCGAAGGGGCGCCGGCCGAGGTCCTCGTCGAGGAGTCGACGACCGCCGCGCTGGTGGTCGTGGGTCATCGAGGGCGCGGTGGGTTCACGGGCCTGCTACTCGGCTCCGTCGGGCTCGCCCTCGCCGCGAAGGCCACCTCCCCGGTGGTCGTGGTCCGAGGATCCACCGATCGGGCCCGGGGCGTCGTGGTGGGGGTGGACGGCACCCCGCTCGGCGACTCCGCGCTCGGGTTCGCGTTCGTCGAGGCTGCGCGGGGCGGTGGCCCGCTCGTCGCTGTCCGGGCCTGGGCGGAGGCCGCGCTCGACCCCTTCCTGGAACCCTTCCTGGACTGGGACGCGATCGCCGCGGACGAGCGCGACGTGCTCGACCGGGCCCTCGCGCCGTGGGAGGAGAGATTCCCGGAGGTCGACGTTCGCCGCGTGCTGGTGCGGGCGAACGCCGCGAAGACGTTGATCGAGCACGCCGGCACCGCTTCCCTGGTCGTGCTCGGATCGCGGGGGCGCGGCGGCCTACGTGGCCGGGTGCTCGGGTCGGTCGGGCAGGCCCTGCTGCAGCACGCGCCGTGCCCGGTCGCAGTGGTTCACGCGGTGGTTCACGCACCGGCTGCGAGCGCGGAGTCGGCGCCCGCCGACGTCGCGGAGGAGGTCGCGCGATGACACAGCTGGAAGCGCGCTGGGTCCGGCTCCTGTCCGAGGTCACCGCGGGCGATGTCGGGGAGGTCGGCGGCAAGGCCGCCAACCTGGGTGAGCTGACCGTGGCCGGCTTCCCCGTGCCGAAGGGCTTCGTCCTCACCGCCGACGCGTACCGCGACTCGATGGCCGCCGCGGGCGTCCAGGAGGAGCTGGGGACGCTGTACACCGGGGCGATCCGCGCGGCCTTCGAGCGGCAGCGCCAGGCGACCCTCGCCGGGCTCTGCGAGCAGATGCAGGACCTGGTGCGCAAGTCCGGCCTCCCGCCCGACCTGGTCCGGCAGGTGCACACGGCGTACGCCGGCCTGGGGATCCAGGACCTGGGGCCGGTCAGCGTCGCGGTCCGGTCCTCGGCACTCGGCGAGGACAGCTCGGCGATGTCGTTCGCCGGCGTGCACTCCACGTTCACCGACGTCCGCGGCGCGAGCGAGCTCGTCGACCGGATCGCGGACTGCTGGGCGTCGGCGTTGTCCCCGAGAGCGCTGGCCTACCGCGCCGAGTTCGGCGACAACACGCCGCCGGCGGTCGCCGTCGTCGTGCAGGTGATGGTGAACGCGCAGCGCTCCGGCGTCGCCTTCACCGCCGACCCGACGACCGGACGCCGTGACCGGGTCGTGGTCGAGGCCGCGCTCGGGCTGGGCGAGGTCGTGGTGAGCGGAGCCGTCGAACCCGACACCTACGTCCTGGCCGTCCCGGACCTTGGCATGAAGTCGGTGCGGATCGGGCACCAGACCCACGAGATCGTGCGCGGGGCGGACAGCCGTGGCGTGAGCGTGCGGCTCACCGACGAACGGGCCGGGGCCCGGGTGCTCGCCGACACCCAGGCGCAGGCCGTCGCGCGGCTCGCCGTGCGGGTGCAGGAGCACTTCGGCCGTCCGCAGGACGTGGAGTGGGCGATGGCGGGGCAACAGCTCTGGCTGCTGCAGACCCGACCGATCACCACCAAGCTGGGGCCCGAGGAGCCGGCCGAGGAACCGGAGACGGCGGGCCCGCCCCGCGGCACCGTGCTGGCCACGGGTCTCGGCGCCGCCCCGGGGCGCAGGGACGGGCCCGTCCGCGTGCTGCACGAGCCACGCGACGGGGACCGCCTGCGCAAGGGGGACGTCCTGGTCGCGCCGAGGACCGACCCGGACTGGCTTCCGACACTACGACGCGCCGGCGCCGTGGTGACCGACCAGGGTGGGGTGACGTGCCACGCGTCGATCGTGGCCCGGGAACTGGGCATCCCGTGCGTCGTGGGTGCGCGCACCGCCACGGCGGACCTGCCGGACGGCGAGCTGGTCACCGTCGACGGCGACTCCGGGACGGTGACCCAGGGCGGCCAGGCACGGGCCGTGCCGGCAGCCGCCGCCGACGTCCGGGTCGTGGAGCCGGACCGGGCTCCGGCGCGGATCACGACCGGCACCCAGCTGCACGTCAATCTGGCGATGCCGGAGGCCGCGGAACGCGTCGCCGCACTCGACGTCGACGGTGTCGGGCTGCTGCGCGCCGAGCTCGCCCTCACCTCCGCGTTGAACGGCCGGCACCCGCGGGCGGTGCTCGCCGCGGGCGACGAGACCGGCTTCGTCGACGCCATGGTGGGCGCCGTCGGCCGCATCGGCGCCGCCTTCGCGCCGCGCCCGGTTCTCTACCGCACCACCGATCTGCGCAGCAACGAGTTCCGTGGGCTGCAGGGTGGTGAGGAGTACGAGCCGGTCGAGCGGAACCCGATGATCGGCTACCGGGGCGCCTACCGATACCTGCGCGAGCCGGATCTGTTCGCCTTGGAGCTGCGCATGCTCGCGGAGGTCCGCGAGCGGTGGCCGAACGTGCACCTGATGATCCCCTTCGTGCGGACCCGCTGGGAGCTGGCGGCGGTGCTCGACCTCGTCGACGGCAGTCCGCTGGGCCGCCGGCGCGGGCTGCAGCGGTGGCTGACCGCCGAGGTGCCGTCGGTGGTGCACTGGCTGCCGGAGTACGTCGGGCTGGGGATCGACGGGGTCTCCATCGGCAGCAACGACCTCACCCAGCTCGTGCTCGGGGTGGACCGCGACTCCGAGGCGCTCGCCGAGCTCTTCGACGAGTCGGACCCCGCGGTGCTCGCGGCGATCTCGTCGATCGTCGAGCAGGCCACGATGCTGGGCGTGCCGACATCGTTGTGCGGGCAGGCGCCGAGCCGGAGGCCCGCCTTCGCCGAGTTCCTGGTGCGCGCCGGGATCACGTCGATCTCGGTCAACCCGGACGCTGTCGACACCACCCGCGCCGCGATCGCCGCGGCGGAGCGACGCGTGCTGCTCGAGTCGGCCCGACGGACGCGGACAGGATCGTGACCATCGGGGAAGGAGCCGTGATGCACGCACGGATCGGAGACTGGCTCGTGGTGCCGCCAGGTCCGCACGAGTCGCACGGCCGACGCGGTCAGATCGTGGGGCTGGCGCATCCCGACGGGGGGCCGCCCTACCGGGTGCGCTGGCTCGAGGACGATCACGAGAACCTGGTCTTCCCGCCACCCGACGCGCACCTGGAGCGGCACCCGACGCACCCCGTCCAGGAGGCCCCCGGACAGTGATCGCGGAGGTCCACCGGCCCCCTCGCCGAGGACCGGCGACCGTGACTTGGGGGATGCCCTCCGCGGGATGCTCCCTCATGGCTGCCGGCGACGGCCCGGCCCTCGAGGGGAGCAGGCATGGAAGCACCGACGATCGTCGTGGGGATGGACGGCTCGGCCGGTGCCCGCACCGCCCTCGAGTACGCCGTGGGCGACGCCGCACGACGAGGAGCCCGGGTGCGGGCCGTGATGGCCTTCGAGGCGCCCGACTACTGGCCGGAGTTCGACCGGCTGAACACGCCCCCGACCTCGGCCGAGATCGCGGAGAGGATCGAGAGCGGCCTCCGCGAGGCGGTCGCCGAGGTCCGAACCGCCCTGGTCCCGGCCGACGCACGGGTGGCCGACGTCCCGGTCGACGTCCTGGCGCTGGCGGGGTCGCCGGCGGCGGTGCTCGTGGCCCAGGCGGAGGACGCCGACGACCTCGTCGTGGGGCACCGCGGCCGGGGCGGCCTCACCAGCACGCTGCTCGGCTCCGTCGGTCTGCAGTGCGTGTTGCACGCACCCTGCCGGGTCACCGTGGTCCGGCCGCCCCGGACAGCGCCGGTGGCGGGGAAGCCGGCCCGGACGGCGGGGAGGGTGCGGTGACCGCCCCGCCGTTGCGGCGGACCCGGGCCCGTGACGTCATGTCCACCCGGGTGGTGTCCGTCTCGCCGGAGACCGAGTTCGACGAGGTCGCCCGGGTACTGGCCCGGAACGCCGTCCGAGCCGTGCCGGTCGTGGAGGGCACCCGCCTGCTCGGGGTGGTCTCGGAGGCCGACCTGCTCAGGATCGCGGAGTTCGGTGATCCGCCGGGACGAGATCCCGTCCGTCGGTGGCGGGAACCACGGCGTCCGACAACGGCGCGGACGCTCATGAGTACCGCGGTGGTGACCGTGCGTCCGGAGGCGTCCGTCGCGGAGGCTGCACGCCGGATGCGGCAGGGCGGAGTGAGCTGGCTGGCGGTGACCGAGTTCCGAGGGGCCGCCGAACACGTCGTCGGTGTGCTCGGCCGCACCGACATCCTGAGCGTGTTCCTGCGCGACGACGCGGAGCTGCGGGCGGAGGTCATCGAGGGCGTGGTCCGACCGATCCTCGGTGATGCCGCCGACGCGGTGTCCGTCGACGTCGATCGCGGCGTCGTCACGCTGTGCGGCACCGTGTCCCGCCGCGGGCAGGCCTCGCGGATCGGGGCGCTGGTGGGGCGGCTGGAGGGGGTCGTCGCAGTGCACGACCAGCTGGTCTCCGAGGAGTGGATCGAACCGATCGCGGGCCCGCTGTACTGAGCGGACCCTGCCGGACGGGCGGGCTCCGCCCCGGCCGAGGGCCCGCGCGGAGCGGGTCCTCCGGCGGCGGAGACGGGGCCCGCCGTCCCTGCCGCTACGACCGCACGCGGCGGAGGCTGGCGACCATGGCGAACACCGCGTACCCGGTCCGGGTCACCGGGCAGCTCGAGGGCGAGCCGTCGCGCTGGCTCTGGCTGGTCAAGTGGCTCCTGCTCGTCCCGCACCTGATCGTGCTGGCCGTCCTGGGACTCGCGTTCTGGGTCCTGACCGTGGTCGCGTTCGTCGCGATCCTCGTCTCGGGCGGCTATCCCCGCGCCATCTTCGGGTTCAACCTCGGCGTGCTGCGGTGGGGGTGGCGGGTCGCCTACTACGGCTACGCCGCGAACGGCACGGACCGCTACCCGCCGTTCACACTCGCCGACCGCCCGGACTACCCGGCCCGCCTCGAGATCGACCACCCGGAGCGGCTGTCCCGCGGGCTCGTGCTGGTGAAATGGTGGCTACTGGCGCTCCCGCACTACCTCGTGCTGGTCTTCCTGATCGGGGCCGGCGGCACCGTCGTGTGGCGCATCGGCACCACCGGGGCCATCGGCTTCGACGGTGGCCTGGTGACCGTGCTGGTCCTGTTCGCCGTCGTGGCGCTGCTGTTCACCGGCCGCTACCCCCGCGGGTTGTTCGACCTCGCGCTCGGGTTCGACCGGTGGGTGCTGCGCGTGGTCGCCTACGCGGCGCTGATGACCGACGCGTACCCGCCGTTCCGGCTCGACCAGGGCGGCGCGGAACCGCTGCCGCTCCCGCCGCCCGTGCCGCCGGCCGGGCCCGGGGAGGCCGCCGCCGTTCCGCCCGCGCCGGAACCGCCCACCGTCACGCCGGGCGCCTCGCCGACCGTCTTCCGCTCCGGCGGTGCCGCGGTCCTGGACCGCCCCGTCGGCGCCGAGGCACCTCCGTCCCCGCCGGTGGCGCCGACACGAAGCACCTCCGTCCCGCCGCCCTCGGCCGGCCGGTCCGTGCTGCTCGTCGTGGGCGCCATCGTGACGGCGATCGCCCTCGGCCTGACCTTCACCGGGTTCACCGGCCTGGTCACCGACCGGGTCGGTCGGGACGCAGCCGGCTTCGTCGCCTCCGGTGTCGGCACCGCCTCCACCGGCGGAGCAGCCCTGCGCACCGAGCCCGTGCTGATCGACACCGGCACGGACACCGACGCCGTCGCGCGCGTGGTGGGGGAGGTCAGCCTGCGGGCCACCTCCTCCCGCGGCGGCGACGTGTTCGTCGGGATCGGCCCGACCGCGGACGTCGCCCGCTACCTCGACGGTGTCGCGCAGGGCGTGTGGCGTGGCGAGCTGACGGCAGGGACGCCGCGGATCGCCACCCGGGTCGACGAGCTGGTCGGAGTCGCGCCCGCGACCCCGCCGGCGGCCCAGACCTTCTGGGCGGCCTCGGCCTCCGGCCCGGGCACGCAGACGGCCCTGTGGACGCCCGGGGCGGGCAGCTGGACCGCAGTGGTGATGAACGCCGACGGCACCGCCCCCGTCGCGGCTGATGTCCAGGTCGGTGCCCAGGTGCCGGTGCTCGGCGCCACCTCTGCGGTGGCCCTCTGGACCGGCCTCGGGCTGTTGGTGATCGGGATCGTCGTCATCGTCGCCGGCGCGCGGACGCGCCGGGAACAGGAGGCAGTTCGATGATGTGGGGAGCGTGGGGGATGACCGGAGCCGTCTGGTTGGTCGGGCTGCTCCTCGTGCTGCTGGCCGCAGCGGCGGGTGCCGCCGCGGGCACCGTGGCCGTGGCCCGGCGAGGGTTGCCCGCAATCGGCGACGACGCCCGCGACCCGGGCCGGGCGCGTCGGATCCTCGACGAACGGCTGGCGGCGGGGGAGATCGACCTCGACGAGCACGAGCGGCTGCGGGCCGCGCTCGCCCCCCTGGAGCGGAGCGACCGGTGACCACGCGACCCGGGACGCGGCCGGCTGCCGGGGACATCTGCGTGGCCGTCGTCCGGTCGGCGCTGGGAACCACCCGGCTGTTCGTCAGCGGTGCCTTCGCGCGACCGGCGGGCCTGATCGGGCGCCGGCTGCGGAGCGACGACGGTTCGCGGTCGACGGTGTTCCGGGAGACGGCCCTCAGGGGCCGGCCGCCGTCCGACCCGGTCGTGCTCGTGGTCCGGTTCCGGCTGCGGTGGGTCGGCCGGTCGCGGTGGGCGCACGCCGTGTTCCGCGCGACCTGTGGGCTCAGCACCCCACTGTTCGCAGGCTTCCCGGGCTTCGTGACCAAGCTCTGGCTCGCCGATCCGTGGACCGGGGTCTACCGCGGCGTCTACGAGTGGGACGGGGCCGAGCGTGCCGAGTGGTACGCGGCGCGGCTCACGCGGGTGCTGGCCCTCGTGTCCGTGCGGGGCTCGATCAGTCATGTGGTGGTGGAGGGGCTGGACCGCGGCCGGTTCGTCGACGGGGGCCTGCCCCTTCCCGGCGGAACGCCTTCCGAGCGGAGGGCGTCATGAGGAACCCGGGACCGACGACCTGCGCGGGTCCCAGGCGAGGTGACCGACGTTGACCGTGACCGCCGGATCGGGAACCTTCCCGCTGACGGGGCGGCCGCCCCGGATCGTCGTGCTGGCCTGCTCGGCGGGTGGGCTCGATGCCCTGGCCCGGGTCCTGAGGCCGCTGCCCGCGGATCTGCCCGCCGCCTTCGTGGTGGTGCAGCACCAACGTCCGGGCCAGGGCGGTCTGCTCGCTCCGATCCTCGCGAAACGGTGCTGCATGCCGGTTCACGAGGTGCGGCACGGCGAGCTGCTCCGCGAGGGCCGTGTGTACGTGGTCCCGCCCGGGCGGCACGCGCTGGCGACAACCGCCGGGACGCTCGCCCTCATCTCCACCGACGGGCCCCCGCCCTACCGGCCCTCCGCGGACCTGCTGCTGTCCTCGTTGGCCGTCACCGCCGGGCCGCGGACCATCGCCGTGATCCTCTCCGGTGGTGGGTCGGACGGCGCCACGGGAGCGGTGGCCGTGCACGATTTCGGCGGGACCGTCCTCGCGGCCGACGAGGCCTCGTCAGCCCACTTCGCCATGCCCGCCGCGGCGATCGCGCGGGACGACGCCGTCGACCGGGTCCTCCCCGTCGACGACATCGCCGCCGCACTCGTCGCCTTGCTCGGGCGGGCGGAGCTCGGGCGGGCGGAGACGCCCACCACCGCCGCGCCGGGCCCCGTCGGCCGGGCCGGCATCTGAGGGCCGCCGACGAGGCCGACAGGTCGGGCCCGTGGGCAGGACGGCA
Source organism: Pseudonocardia halophobica (assembly GCF_027922425.1). GTDB lineage: Bacteria > Actinomycetota > Actinomycetes > Mycobacteriales > Pseudonocardiaceae > Pseudonocardia > Pseudonocardia halophobica. Next base: position 180,221 of record NZ_BSFQ01000002.1, read on the forward strand.
CTCCTACCCCAGCCGCGTCCGAGCAGTATCCACAACGGATCCGAGCGAACCAGGAGGACACCGTGCACGAGGCGAAACGGTGGACCGTGTCGATCGACATCGACGAGTACGAGGGCAGAACGCGTGCGGTGGCGCACCTGCACACCCGCGACAGCGACCGCGTGGTGGGCGTCGGTCTGGCCCGGTTGAACCCGGCCGACCGGGACGTGCCCGAGATCGGTGACGAGCTCGCGGCTGCCCGGGCACTGTCGGAACTCACCCACCGGCTGCTCGACATCGCCGCGGGCGACCTGGAGCGGGCCAATGCGCCGGTGCGGCCCGGTGGTTGACACTGTCACGCGGGCGGGGTGCCGAGGCGGTTGGCCCCCTGAGGGTCCACGACATCGGCGCTGACGTCGGGAACGAGGCTCTCGGGCCGTCCCAGGAGCCGGGCGATCTCGCGCAGGAGCCGTCCGCCGGTGGCGCCGTCGCTGGCCCGGTGGTCCGCGGCGAGCGTGAGGTCCACGACCGGGCGGGGGACCACGGCGTCGTCGACGACCCAGGGGCGGGTCCGCACGGTGCCGAGGCCGATCAGTGCGACCTGGGGCGGGTGGATGACGCCGATGACGCTGTCGACGCCGAGGTCACCGAGGTTCGTCACGGTCGCGGTGGCGCCGCCGACCTCCGACGAGCGCAGGTGCCCGCTGCGGGCACGGGTCCCCGCCCCGGCGAGGGTGTGCATGAGCGCGTCGAGGCCGAGGGTGTCGGCGTCGCGCAGCACGGGCACCGCCAATCCACCACCTCGCAGTGAGACGGCGACGCCGAGGTGGACGCGGTCGGAGGGGCGGAAGGCGTCGTCGACCCACTGTCCGTTGAGCTCCGGGATCGCGCGCAGACCCAGGGCGACCGCGCGTAGGAGCAGCGCAGCCGGCAGTACGCGGTCCTGTACGGGGATGCTCCGGTTGTGGGCACGTAGGCGCGCCAGCGCCGCTGCCAGGTCCACCTGGGTGCTCAGGTAGTAGTGCGGGATCTCTCGCTTCGAGCGAGCCATCAGCGCGGCCGTCACACGACGCGGGTCCGCAACGGGGCGCGGGGCCGGCGCGCTCCCGGCAGGTTCCGGCAGGTCTCGGGCCCGGACGAGCCCACGGGGGCCCGAGCCGCGGACCGACGCGAGGTCCAGCCCGCGCTCGACGGCCAGCCGGCGCGCGTACGGACTCACCCGCGGCCGGTGCGGTGTCCGCTCGACCGGGTGCAGGGCGCGCTCCAGGTCGGCTCGTGTGATCCTTCCTCCCGGCCCCGTGCCGGGCACGGCGCGCAGGTCGATCCCCGCCTCGGCCGCGTGGAGCCGGACCAGGGGTGACCCGACCCGTGGCCCGGGCGCCGGTCCGGGTTCCGGTGTCGGCCCGGGTTCCGGCGGTGGCCCGGGTTCGGGCGGCGGCACGGGTGGCCCGGGCTCGGGTGGCGGCCCGGGTTCGGGCGGGGGCACCGGTTCCGGCGGTGGGGACGGCGGTCCCGGCGGTGAGGGTGGGGGTGTCGGTGGTGATGGCACGGGCGGTGTCGGGCCGGGCTCGGGTGGTGGGATCGGTGGTACCGGGGGCGGCTCGGGACCGGGCGGCCCGGGCGGTCGGGGTTGTGGCGGCGGCGGGGGGCCCGGACGAGGCGCCCGCGCAACCCCCACGGACCCGATCACGGCCAGCGGGGTGCCCACCGGGACCTTCCGTCCCACGTCGACGAGCAGCTGCTGCACCACCCCGGAGTCGAAGCACTCGACGTCGATGACCGCCTTGTCGGTGTCGACCACGGCGATCACGTCGCCGCGGTGGACCTCGTCGCCAGGTGAGACGAGCCATTCCAGGACGGTGCCCTCGGTCATGTCGGCACCGAGCGCCGGCATCGTGAACGCGGCCATGTCAGGCGACCGCCCGCCGGGCCGCCTCGACGATGCGCCCCACCGAGGGCAGCGCCGCCTCCTCCAGCTGACGGGCGTAGGGGACCGGCACCTCGACTGCGCCGATCCGCTCGACCGGGGCGTCGAGCTCGTCGAGCGCCTCCTCCGCCACCCGCGCGACGATCTCGGCCCCGGGTCCGCCGGTGCGCCACGCGTTGTCCACCACCAGGAGCCGGTGGGTGCGGGCGACCGACTCGAGCACCGTCGCCGTGTCGAGCGGGCGGAGCGTGCGCAGGTCCACGACCTCGGCGGAAAGGTCGCCGGTCGCCAGCTCGGCGGCCGCGTCGAGGGCCGGGGCGAGCGTGCCGCCGTAGGCCACGACCGTGACGTCGGAGCCGGCCCGGCGGACCGCCGCCCGGTCGAGGTCGACCGGGCCGGGGTCCGCGGCGAGCTCACCGCGGACGCCGTACGAACCGATCTGTTCGAAGACGAGCACCGGGTCCGGGTCGGCGAGCGCGGTGGCGAGCATGCCGCGGGCGTCCTCCAGGGTCGCGGGAGCGACCACTCGCAGGCCGGGGACGTGCGCGAACCACCCCTCCAGGGTGTGCGAGTGCTGGGCGGCGAGCTGCCGTCCGGGGCCGGTGGGGATGCGCACGACGAGCGGCACGCTCAGCTGCCCGCCGGACATGTGTCGCAAGGTCGCGGCGTTGTTGACGATCTGGTCGAGCGCGAGCATGGCGAAGTTGACCGTCATGATCTCGACGATCGGCAGGGCGCCCCCGAGGGCGGCGCCGATGCCGGCACCGACGAACGCCGACTCGGACAGCGGCGTGTCCCGCACCCGCTCCTCGCCGAACTCCTCGAGCAGGCCCTGGCTCACGGCGAAGCAACCGCCGTAGCGGCCGACGTCCTCGCCCATGAGGAAGACCCGGTCGTCGCCGGCCAGCGCCTCGCGCAGGCCCTCGCGGAAGGCCTCGCGGAAGGTGAGGGTGCGGGGTTCGGCCGTCACGGTCACCGGGCGACCTCCGGGTCCATCGTGGTGGTCACGAAGCGGGTGAGGTCCTCGACGGGTTCGACGGGGGCCGCCTCGGCCGCGCGCTCGGCCTCGTCGATCTCGCGTCCGACGGCCTCCTCGAGCTCCTTGCGGCCCGCGTCGTCCAGCAGTCCGTCGGCGGTGAGGTCGGCGGCCAGCAGCTCGACGGGGTCTCGCAGGCGCCAGGCCTCGACCTCGGCGCGGTCGCGGTAACGGTCCGCGTCGTACATCGAGTGCGCCCGGAAGCGGTAGGTGCGCAGCTCCAAGAAGCAGGGCCCGCCACCCGCGCGGGCGGTGTCGACCGCGAGCGCGGTGGCCTCCCGCACCGCGACGGCGTCCATCCCGTCGACCGCCCACGACCGGACCCCGTAGGACCCCGCGCGCAGCGCGAGATCGGTCTCGGCGTGGCTGCGGGCGAGCGCGGTGCCCATCGCGTACCGGTTGTTCTCACAGCAGAACACCACCGGCAGGTGCCACAGCGCGGCGAGGTTGAGCGACTCGTGGAACTCGCCCTCGGCCACCGCGCCGTCGCCGAACAGGCAGGCGGTGACGCGGGGCCGCGCACGCAGCCGGTCCGCGAGGGCCAGACCGACGGCCACGGGGATGCCACCGGCGACGATCGCGTTGCCGCCGTAGAAGCGCCGGCTCGCGTCGAACAGGTGCATCGAGCCGCCCCGTCCGCGGCTGCAGCCGGTCACCCGGCCGAACATCTCGGCGAGCAGCGACTCCATCGGCACGCCTCGCGCCAGCGCATGCCCGTGCTCGCGGTAGGTGGAGACGACGGCGTCCTCGGCGCTCAACGCCGCCAGCACACCGGCCGCGACCGCTTCCTCGCCGACGCACAGATGCAGGAAGCCGCGGATCGCACCCGCGCTGTAGAGCTCGACGCACCGCTCCTCGAAGCGCCGGATCCGCAGCATCGTCGTGAACAGATCGCGCGCGCCGGTGCCGCTCATGGTGAGCCCGCCGTCAGGGCCGCGGCGTTCTCCAGTGTGGAGAGATCGCCCTCGGGCAGCCCGAGCTCGCGGGCCCGGAGCAGCCGGCGCATCACCTTGCCGCTGCGGGTGTGCGGCAGTGCCGGGGCGAACTCGACCGACTTCGGGGCCACCGCGCCGAGCTCCCGGCGCACGAAGGCCAGCAGCTCGCGGCGCAGCTCCACGCTCGGCTCCGCGCCCGCCCGCAGCGTCACGAACGCCTTGACGATCTCTCCGGCAGCCGGGTCCGGGACGCCGATCACGCCCGCCTCCGCGACCGCCGGGTGCCGCATGAGCGTGCTCTCGACCTCGAAGGGGCCGATCAGGTGGCCGGCGGACTTGATGACGTCGTCGGCGCGGCCGACGAACCAGTACCAGCCGTCGCGGTCGCGGCGGGCGATGTCGCCGGTGAGGTACCAGCCGTCGGCGAAACACTCGGCATAGCGCTCAGGGGCGTCCAGGTAGCCGCGGAACATCGACGGCCATCCGGCGCGCAAGGCGAGCTCGCCCTCCGCCTCGCCGTGCAGCACCTTGACCCGGCCGTCGGGGGCCACCACGGCCCGCCCGTCCGGGCCCTGTTCCAGCAGCCCGGCGCCGATCCCCGGCACGGGCCGACCCATGGAACCGGGGCGGATGTCCGAGCCCGCGAAGTTCGCGATCATGATGGCGCCCGTCTCGGTCTGCCACCAGGTGTCGTGGACCGGTCGGCCGAGCACCGCGTCCGCCCACACCACGACCTCGCCGTTGAGCGGCTCGCCGACACTGGCGATCAGCCGCAGCGCCGACAGGTCGTGCCGCCGCGCCTCCTCCGGGCCGGCCGCCATGAACATGCGCAAGGCGGTCGGCGCGGTGTACCAGACCGTCACGCGCTGCTCGTCGAGGACGCGGTACCAGCGGCGCACGTCGAACTCGCGGGCGTCGGCAACCAGAGTCGCCCCCACGACCAGCGGGGCGACGATCCCGTAGGAGGTGCCGGTGACCCAGCCGGGGTCGGCGGTGCACCAGTAGACGTCGTCGGGCCGCAGGTCCAGGGCCGCACGGGCAGTGGCGTGGTGGGCGACCACGGCCTCGTGCACGTGCACGGCGCCCTTGGGGGTGCCGGTCGTACCGCTGGTGAAGTGCAGCAACGCCGGGTCCTGCGGGTCCGTGGGACCAATGCGGTACTCGGGGCCGGCTGCGTCGAGCAGGGCGTCGAGCGAGCAGCCGTCCTCGCCCGGGGGCCCGACGACCAGCACGTGGCGCAGTCGAGGCAGGGCGTCCCGAATCGGGGCGACGGTCCGCCGGTACAGGGCGGGTGTGGTGACCAGGACCGCGGCCTCGCCCAGCTCCAGCCGGCAGCGCACCGGCTCCGGGCCGAAGGCGGAGAACAGCGGGGCCAGCACAGCCCGCGCCTTCAGCGTCCCGAATGCCACGACGTAGAGCTCGGGCCTGGCGCCCAGCAGGGTGAAGACCCGCTCGCCGGGCCGGACCCCGAGGGTGCCCAGGGCGTTCGCGAAGCGGTTGCTGCGCCGGGCGAGCTCACCGTAGGTCAGCTCGTGGACCGTGCCGTCGCGGTCCAGGAACCGCACGGCCGTCCGGCCCCGGCGGGCGGGGTGGGCGGCGTGCCGATCGACGGCCTCGTGGGCGATGTTGAGCCCGGTCCCACCCGGCAGCCCCGACAGCTCCAGCCGGGCGTGCGTCCAGCTGAACTCGCGCCGGGCGCGTCCGTAGTCACCCATGATCGCCGCGCGCCGGACGTGGTCCGGCTTGCCGATCGTGCCGTAGGACATGGCACGAGGGTGGCGGAGGCGGCGCCGACACGGCAGGGGCCCGGGGCCTCGCGCCGGGGGACCTCCGTCCCCGACCTTCGGGACGTGACGAGGTCGAGGGCTTACGACCCGAGTCCGCGGGCTCGCCACCGCTCTAGCGTCCCGGCCATGACGCGCAGCACACCCGCTGGCGAGCAGGGTCGACAGCGGAAGCCCACTGCCGGGGGAGCGGCAGCGGGAGCGGTGCTCCGGGCGGCCGCGACGGAGCTGCGGGCGTCGTGCAGGGCCGCGGCCCGTGGCCCGTGGCGATGGGCCGGCCCCGACCCCGAGGTCGTCGGGGAGGAAGGGCACGGGCATCCGCTGAGCGCGAAGGACCTGGCGCCCCCCTCGTCCCGCGTCGTCGTGGGGCCCACGGCGGCCGGGCCGACGCGGGTCGGCCACGTGAGGGATCCGCGTATCGCCGAAGCGTTGGCCGACCTCCTCACCGCCCTCGCGGACCAGGCGGAGCGACCGGGCACCGACGCCGCCGCGGAGCCCTACCGGTCGGCGCTCGCGGTGGCCGCCGCACTACGGGCCGAGCGGTAGGACGTCCCGAGGGCGGCCCAGGCTCCGTACCCGCCGAGCAGGTCGGACACGTCGGCGAACCCGGCGCGGCGCAACAGCGAGGCGGCCACGCTGGAGCGGTAGCCGCCGGCGCAGTAGGCGACCACGGGCCGGTCCGACGGGATCTCGGCGAGGCGCTTCGGCAGCTGCGCGAGCGGGATGTGCCAGGCGCCCGGGATCGCACCCCGAGCGAGCTCACCGGAGTTGCGGACGTCGACCACGACCGGACGCACCGGCCCGTGCAGCGCCTCGGTGAGCTGTGGAGCGGTCACCCGGCTGGCGCGCGCGATGCGCCCCGGCGCGTCGACGAACGCATCCTCGGGCTGGCGCAGGTAGCCGGCGACGCGGTCGAACCCTATGCGAGCGAGCCGCACCACGATCTCCTCCTCGCGGTCCTGCGGGGCGACCACGACGACCTGCTCGTCCGGGCGCACGACCGTGCCCGCGCTCTCGGCGAACCGACCGTCGGCCGGGACGTTCAGTGAGCCGGCCAGGTACCCGGCGGCGAACTCCTGCGGGTCTCGGGCGTCGACCACCACCGCCCCGGCCTCCTGCAGCCGGAGCACCTCGGCCAGGTCGAGCGGCTGAGCGTGCCGGGCGGGGTCGAACACCTCGTGGGCGCGGCGGTTGAGCACCGCGTCGTAGACGAAGTAGTCCGGCGCCGCCGGCTGACCGGCAGTCACCAGGGCGACGAAGTCCTCCTCGTCCATCGGCCGGCACGCGTAGTTCCCGGTCCGCTGCTCGCCGATGGTCGACGAGCGCTCGGTGGAGAGGTTCTTCCCGCAGGCCGAGCCGGCGCCGTGGGCCGGGAAGACCCGGACCCGGTCGGGCAGGGTCATCAGCCGGAGAACCGAGGCGTACAGCATCCGGCCGAGGTCGTCGGCGGTGTGTCCGATCGAGGCGAGCAGATCGGGCCGCCCGACGTCGCCGATGAACAGCGCGTCCCCGGTGAGCACGCCGTAGGGCACCTCGTCGCCGGCGTGTTCGTACACGAGAACGCTGATCGACTCGGGGGTGTGCCCGGGTGTCTCCCAGATCTCGAGGACCACGTCGCCCAGCGCGACGCGTTCGCCGTCGGCGAGGTGTCGCACGGGGAACTCGGCCTGAGCCCGGGAACCGAACCCGATCCACGCCCCCGTGGCCTGCGCCAGCTCGAGATGACCGGCCAGGAAGTCCGCGTGGAAGTGCGTGTCGATCACCCCGACGATCCGCAGCCCGTGCGCCTGCGCGTCGGCGAGGTACTCGCCCACGTCACGGCGGGGGTCGACGACGACCGCCTGCCCCGTCGTCTCGTCCCCGACCAGGTACGACGCCTGGGACAGGCAGTCCAGGTAGTACTGGGTGAAGATCATGGCCGCCCTCCTCGCTCGTGGGTGTACTGACACCAGGGGAACCCCCGCGGGTATGGCACCTCTTCCCGGCGATCGGCCCGTCCTCGGTGGGCGAAGGGCCCGACGTCCGGCGAGTCCGTTGACCTCTTCGCTCGTCGCCGCGCCCGGGGTGTTGCCGACCGTCGCCTGCACCGGGGGTTGCGGGTGATCAGAGGGCCAGCAGGTTCCGGACGCCGACGAACAACCCGACCGCGACGAGCAGCCACGCGAACGCGATCCCGAGGGTGCGCCCGGAGAGCCGGTCGGAGATCCGCTTGCCGAGCAGGGTGCCGACCACGGCGGCCAGGGTGAACGGCACGACGACCCGCCAGTCGAGGTGCAGGGCGCCGAGGCGCGAGACCATCGACGAAACCGAGTTCAGCGCGATGATCAGCAGCGACGTGCCGATCGCGAGGGTCATCGGCATCCGGAGCATGATCACCAGCACCGGCACCACGAGGAACCCGCCGCCGACGCCGAGGAAGCCGGTGAGGAAGCCGACCGAGGCGCCTCCCACGGCGACCTTGGCCGCGGTGGCGAGGAGCGGACCTGCCCGCGACCGCCTCTCCGTCGCCAGGGCCGTCCCGGCCGTCCCCGGATCGGAGGCGGGTGCGGTCGCGGTGCCGCCGGGACCGTCCGCTTCGTCGCCGGTCGGGTCCGTCGCGGCGTGCTCGGCGGCCCGTCGCCTGCCGCGAGCGTCGAGCAGCATCGCCATCGCGGCGACCAGGGTCAGGCCGGCGAAGGCGAGCATGAGGGTGGGTTGGTCGACGCGCCGGTTGAGGGCGGTGCCCAGCCAGGCCGCCGGGATCCCGACGACGCCGAACATCACGCCCGTCCGCCAGTCGACACCCCCGGACCGGGCGCGCGCGATCACGCCGACGGTGGCCGTGACGCCGACGATGACCACGCTGGCCGTGGTCGCGGCCTGGGCAGGCTGCCCCAGCAGGTAGACCAGAGCGGGCACCGTGAGGACCCCACCGCCGCCGCCGAGGCCGCCGATGACGGCGCCCATGACGAGCCCGAGCAGCGCCGCCAGGACGATCATCAGGCCACGCCGCCCGGCGTGCCGTCGTCCCGGACGACGACCCCGCCCTGCGCCGCCCACGCCTGCATGCCTCCGGCGAGGTTGCGCACGTCCCGCCCCGCGGCGGCGAGCAGCCGCGCGGCCTCCCCGGAGCGGCGGCCGGAGCGGCACACCGCCACGACGATCCGGTCCGCGGGGACGGCCGACGGGTCGACCGCGAGCAGCGGCAGGTGGACCGCGCCGGGGATGTGGCCGGCCGCCCACTCGGCGGGCTCGCGGACGTCGAGCAGGAGGGCCCCCTGCGCGGCGAGTGCCTGCGCCTCGGTGGGGTCGACCTCGCCGACCGGGTCTGCTGCGCTCATGATGCGGTCCTCAGTCCTGCTCTCACTTAATGGGAGAAGCTGCCCGTAATGTACGGTCATTTGACGGGGTGCGGCAAGCGACGTCGTACGCGCGGCGGGACGGGGCTACGGCTGGGTGGAGCCGCGCGCGGCGAGGCCGGAGTCCGGACCGTCCTGCCGGTCCGTCGATGTCGACGCGGCGGCGAACTCGCGGAAGGCGTCGAAGGCGCGCGGGGCGTACACCGTGGCCGGCCCGCCGTTCATCAGGATCGCGACGCCGAGCGCCTCGGCCACCTGGGCCTCGCTCGCGCCATGGGCTGCCGCGCCCTGGGCGTGCGCCGCGATGCAGCCGTCGCACTCCCTGGTCACCGCGATCGCGAGTGCGACGAGCTCCTTCGTGCGCCGGTCCAGGGCGCCCTCGGCCAGCGCGGCCTCGTGCAGCCCGGCGTAGCCGCGGTAGACCGCGGGGATCGCCCGGCGCAGCTGCCGACCCAGCTCGCGCACGTCGTCCCGGACCGCCGCGCCGTGCTCGTGGTGTCCCATCCCCGACCTCCCCGTCCTCGGCGGGACCTGCTCCCGACCGTCGAGTCTCGCGGGCTTCCCCGTCCCCGTCCCCGGTCGGAGGAACGGCGACCGGGCGTCCTTCGACCCGATCCGGGCGCCGGACGGCCCCGACCGGAGTGCAGGATCGTCACATCCCCTTGTCGTCGGGGCGGGGCGGATGGTGAGCTGGTCCGGTGAGCTCTCGGGGCAGGTCGACGCCGCACGCGTTCTGCGTGTGCCTCCTGGCGGCGGACCAGCTCTCGGTCGACGACCGGCGCTGTCGCCCGCAGTCGTAGCGCCGCCGGTCGAGCCGGGCCGGCGCCCGTCGTCCGTACCGACCAGACCCCGAGGACCCGCCGTGCCTGCCGACGCCCGCTCCGCCGCCACCCCTCGCGTGCCCGTCCCGGGCACTGAGCGAGGCCGTCCGGCCCCCGACCTGTACACGGCCGAGCCGGAGCCGCCCCGTGGCGTGCCGGCCCGGTGGGTGTCGCTGGTGTGGCGCATCGGCGCCGCGGTCCGGGCGGCGCACTCGTCGTCCGTCCCCTTCTGACCGCCCGGCCCGACGCGGCCCCGCCCGATCGGGGTCTCACCGGACCACGACCGTGGCCATCATCCCGGCGTCCTCGTGATCGAGGATGTGGCAGTGGTACACGCTGCGGCCGGTGTGGGTGGTGAACGCGATCCGCACCCTGACCCAGCCGCCCGCCGGCACGAGCACCACGTCCTGGGGGACGCCGGTCGTCGGCCTGCCGTCGCTGGCGGCGACCACCGTGAACGGCCAGATGTGCAGGTGGAACGGATGGGCGAGCGGACCGGAGTTGAGGACCGTCCACTCCTCGACGGTGCCGGCCGCCACGACCTGGTCGTCGCGGTCCGGGTCGAACGGGCGCCCGTCGATCGTCATGCGCGCCTGCCCGCCGCCCCCCATGGGGCCGCCCATGCCCATCTGGAACGTCGTGGACCGCCGCGCGGTGGCGGGCGCGACCGCGGGCTCGGCGGGCAGTGTCGCCGGCAAGGCGGGCGCGGACGCCGCCGGCCCGTCGACGACGAGGGTGGCGAGGGTGACCGGCTCGCCGGACCGCGAGCCGGCCATCATGCCGTTCCCGCGGTCGACGGGGTCGAGGATCAAGCGGAAGCGCCCGGCCACCACGGGTGAGACGACGACGTCCATCCGGTTGCCCGGCGCGAGTACCGCCTGCCCGTCCGTGACCGGCGCCGGGAGGAAGGTGCCGTCCTGCGCGATCCGCGCGAGCGGGTGGCCCTCCACCCGCAGCATGAACACCCGCGAGGTGCAGGCGTTGACGATCCGCCAGCGCTGGGCGTGGCCGGCCGTGGCCGGCACCACCGGCCGGTGCTGCCCGTTGACCAGCACCAGGTCGCCCTCGCGTCCCTGCATCCGGTCCATGGCGCCTACGGCGGCGACCGAGCCGTCCGGATCGAGCGTGATGTCGGTGACGAGCAGGACCCGGTCGTCGGCCACGGGGAGCGCCGGACCGCCGTCGACGAGCAGGGCGCCGGCGAGGCCACCGAAGAGCTGGTCGGCGACCATGCCGTGGTGGTGCGGGTGGTACCACTGCGTGCCGGGCGGGTGGTGGGCGGGAACGCGGAAGCGGTAGTCGAACGACGCGCCCGGTTCGATCCGCACGAAGGGGTTGTCGCCGTCGCCCTGTGGGGAGACCCGCAGGCCGTGGGTGTGCAGGTTGGTGGGCTGGTCCAGGTGGTTGGTCATCCGCACCGCCAGCTCGTCGCCCGGCCGTACCCGCAGCGTCGGCCCCGGCGAGGAGCCGTTGAACCCGAGGGCGCGGGTCTCACGGCCCGCGATCCGCACTCCCGCGGCCGCGACCAGCTCGACGTCCAACCGGCCGTCCCGGCCGACCAGCTCGGCGGGCCGGGCGAGCTCCTCGTCCGTGGAGCCGCCCGGGACCTGGCCGCCCGCCCGCGCGGTCGGTCCGTCCGTGGCCACCCAGCCGGCGGCGCCTGCGATCACGGCCGCGATCCCGGCGCCGCCGAGCGCGAGTGCCCGGCGGCGGCTGATACGCGTCAACGCTCGTGCTCCCTCCACTCGCCACGGTGTCCGCGGGACCGATCCTCGGAGCAGGGGAGAAGGGCCCCTGCACCGCGGCTGTGGTCCGCTACCGCTCACCTCGTCGGCCGTCCCGGGCGAGCGTCTCGAGGACGCGGGCCGGGTCGACGGACTCGCCGCTGCGGTTGTAGGGGAGCGCGGACAGCAGCCGGGCCATGGCGCAGGTGTCGGTGAGCGCCGAGACGGTCAGCCCCGCGCCGATCGCCCCGGCGAGCGCGACCACGGGGCGCTTCCACAGGCTGCCCAGGACCCCGGCGGTGACGAGGGTCCCGGCGACCAGGCGGACCTGCCGTTCGAGCGCCCACCGGGCCCGGCCGCGCACGACCTCGCCGCCGGCCCGCTCGAAGGCCGGAAGGCCGCCGTCGAGGACGTGCAGGTCGCCCATCCCGACCGCGGCCAGGCGGCGCTGGGCGTCGGTGGCCCGGACCCCGGACTGGCAGACCAGCACGGTGCGGTGGCCGACACGTTCGGCGACCTGGGCGGCGTGCTCGCCGAGCAGGGGCAGCGGCACGTTGTAGGAGCCGTGGACGTGCACGGTTCCGAACTCGGCCGGACTGCGGACGTCGATGATCGTGAGGCGCTCGGAGGCCTCCATCCAGGTCTGCAGGGTCCGGGGGTCGACGGTGTGGCCGGGTGCGGGGCCGGCGGTACCGCCGGAGGGGGCGTCGGTGGTCACTGGTCCTCCGGTCGTCGTGTGGTCGGGAAGGGCGCCGGGATCTACCGGGCCCGGGCGGGCTCGGGCTGCGCGGCGTGCAGCCCGGCGTCGGCGGCGTGGGCGTAGTCGTCGTCGACCAGGACGAGGTCGCGGCCGGGGCGGTCGAGGATCGACGCGGCGATCGAGGCGCGGTAGCCGGAGCCGCAGTAGACCCACACCTCGCCGTCGGGGACCTCGTCGACGCGTTCGGTGAGCTCGTGGATCGGGATGTGGAGCGAGCCGCGGACCCCGCCGCCGGCGCGCTCGTCGTCGCGGCGGGCGTCGAGCACGGTGAACGCTCCCGGCCGGTCGGCCAGGGCGGCGGCGAGCCCGGCGAAGTCGCTGACCGGGTAGGAACGCAACGGCTGTCCGTCGGCGAGCTCGTCGATCTCGCCGTAGGCCATGCCGGCGAGCCGGTCGATGCCGATCCGGACGAGCTCGCGGCGGGCCTGGGTGACCTGCTCGACCGACTCCCCGATCAGCGTCAGCGGGGCACCCCACGGGTAGAGCCAGCCCAGGTAGGTCAGGAAGTTGGTGGACAGCTCGAACCCGAGCGAGCCGGCCAGGTGCCCGGCGGCGAACGCGGTGCGCTCGCGCAGGTCGACCACCCACTCCCCGGCCTCGATCCGCCGCCTCAGCTCGGCCGGGTCGACCGGCTCGGGCAGCGACAGGTCGACCGGGGCGGCGCCCGCGCGGTTGAGCGGGCTCATGTGGGCGTAGTAGGCCGGGTACGCGGCGAGCCCGGCGATCAGGGTGTCGACGTAGTCTCGCTCGGCCAGGGTCAGCGCTGGGTTGACCTCGGCCTGCGCGCCGACCGTGGAGGCGTCGCCGCTGGTCGGGGTGGCCGAGCAGAAGCTGCCGAACCCGTGGGTCGGGTAGACCGGGGTGTCGGCGGGTAGCTCGGCGGCCAGCCGGCGTACCGAGTGGTACTGGGCGTGGGTGAGCGCCTCGGTGTCCTCCGGGCGCACGAGGTCGGTGCGCCCGGTGGCGCCGTAGAGCATCGAGCCGCCGGTGAACACGCCGTGGACCCGTCGGTCGGCGTCCTGCAGGACGTAGCTGACGTGGTGGTGGGTGTGCCCGGGGGTGTGCAGCACCCGCAGCCGCATCCGGCCCGCCTCCAGCACCTCGCCGTCGGCGACGGGCCGGAACTCGAACTCCAGCTCGTCCCCGCTCGCGAGCACGTACGTGGCCCCGGTGGTACGGGCCAGCTCGAGGCCGCCGGAGACGTAGTCGTTGTGCACGTGGGTCTCCACCGCGAGCGTCAGCCGCAGCCCGCCCGCGTCGAGCAGCCCGGTGATCCGGTCGATGTCGCGTTGCGGGTCCACCACGACCGCGGTCTCGCCGTCGTGGATCAGGTAGCTGCGGTCGCCGAGGCTGGTGGTCTCGATCGTCTCGACCCGGAACGCGGCCGGGTCGGTCGTCCGGTTCTCGTCGGTCATATTCGCCATTCCTTCCCTACCCCGTAGGGTATCTAGGATCGATGGGTCGGCGCCGGTCTCCGGCGGGCCGGGGTCAGGCCAGGGAGAGGAAGAGGCGCTCCAGCTCGTCCTCGTTCACCCGCTGCGAGCCGTCCGCGTCCTCGGCGATGCACTGGCGCAGGCCGGTTGAGATGATCTTGAAGCCGGCCTTGTCCAACGCGCGTGACGCCGCGGCGAGCTGGGTGACCACGTCCTTGCAGTCGCGGCCCTCCTCGATCATGCGGATGATCCCGCCCAGCTGCCCCTGCACGCGCTTGAGCCGGGCCACCACGTCGGTCAGCTTCGCCGCGTTCACGTCCATGGCACGTCTCCTCGAGCACCGTCCGGAGTACCCCGGGGGGTATATCTGGAGACTACCAGATCAGCACGCTCCCGGCATGGCGACAGCCGGTCGACCTGTCCCCCCGAATCGGGAACGGGCGCCGTGCCGAGGTCCAAGGTCCCACGACGGCGGGTCGATGCGCAGCGGCGCCGCGACCGCGTGCGCTGGATGCTCAGGACGAGGAAGGGAGCCACTCGTGGTGGAGCGCGCGGTTCGGGAGCCTGCACTGTCGCCGGCGCCGGCGGTGGTCGTGGGCATCGACGGCTCGCGGTCGGCGATCGACGCCGCCACCTGGGCAGCCCGGGAGGCGGACCGGCGGGGCGCCGTGCTGCGTCTGATCGAGGTCGTCGAGTGGCAGGCCGACGCCACCGACCATCCCGAGGCGGCCGATGCCGCCGAGCGCAGCCGGTCGCTGCGCCGTCACGCAGCCCGTCGGCACGTCGATCGAGCGGCCGAGCACGCCGGGTTCCTGGTGCCCGAAGCCCGGATCATCCGGCAGGTGATCGAGGGCGCCCCGGCGGATGTACTCGGCCGGGCCTCGGACGAGGCGGACCTGGTGGTCATCGGCGGTCCGGTCGGCGGGTGGTCCGGGACGTTGCTCGGCCTGGCGCTCGCCGCCCGCAGCAGCTGCCCGCTGGTGTTCGTGGAGCACATCGGTCACTCCCGGCCGGACGGCCCCGTCGTCGTCGGGGTCGACGGGTCGCCGGGCGGCGACGCCGCGTTGCGTGTCGCGCTGCACGAGGCCCGCGAACGCGAGGTCCCGCTGGAGATCGTGCACGCCTGGAGCGACACTCCGCTCGATCCGAGCCTGACGCCGAGCGTGGACTTCGCCGCCTTCGCCCCGGACGTCCGGGCCGCGCTCGACGAACGGGTGGCACCGTGGGTCGGCGCGTTCCCCGAGGTGGAGGTCCGGCACGCCATCGCCCGGGACCGGCCCGAGGCCATGCTCGCCGAGGCGTCGCAGGGAGCCCACCTGCTCGTGGTGGGTGGCAGTGGACGGCACGAGCACGTCGGGTTGGCGCTCGGCGAGGTCGCACGCCGCGTCGTGCTGCTCGCGCACTGCCCCGTCGCAGTGGTCGGGCCGCGCTGGCGCGGTCCGGGCGGGGGCGCCAGGGCGGGTTCCGCCGACCCCGCCGGCGCCGCTCCGGGCGCGGCCGGCACCGCCGGATGAGTGCGGGGCGGGGGCACGAGGAAGCAAGGACTCATGGAGCACAGCAAGATGGTGGAGCTCAGGTTGACGGCCGAGGAGGCGGAGACGGTCTACGAGGTCGTCACCGCTCACCTCGGGCGGATGTCGATGGAGATCGCGGACACGGACAACCCGCGGTACCGGAGTCATCTCCGTGAGCGGCGGGAGATCCTGATCCGGCTCCGCGACAGCCTGGCGATCGCCGTCGATTGACGACGGAGGAGAGGTAGCCGGACCGGAGGGCGGCTCAGGGGCCGGCGAGCAGCCGGATCCAGCCGGCCAGATCGGCCAGGCCTTCGTAGTCGTCCTCCTCGATCCTCCGCCCGGCCCGCTCGGAGACGCCGACGACCAGGTTGCGGAAGTCCAAGGAGTCGAGCCCGAGGGTCTCCCGCAGGTCGTCCTCGGGGCGGAGTCCGTCGAGCTCGGGGCCCGGCGCGATCCCGCGCAGGACGTCGACGACCAGCGCGCGCGCACGGTCCTCGGTCAGGGTGGTGAGCGCGGTCGGGTCGGTCATGTCGGCACCTCGATGTCAGTCTCGGCGGATCGGGCGCCTGGATCGGGCAGCCAGGTGCGCGGTCGGCCACGGTGCACCGTGCGCCGGCTCGTGCGGCAGGGCCGGAGGGCCTGGTCGAGTCGAACCGTGCGTCGGCTGCGGCCGTGACCGGCCGAGCCGCTCCCGGACACAGGGGTCCCGGCCCTTCGGTGCGGCTCTCCCTCGTGAGCGGGGACGTTCGCCCCTGATCGCCGCCCTCCAGCCTTTCTAGCGTCAGGAGGACGGCGAAGGAGGAGCCATGCGCGCGTGCACGCCCTCGACCGACAGGGAGCGCGTGCACTGGCCGGTGCCACTGGAGGCGCTGGGCGGGCAGGGCCGGCCGTGACCGACCCCGCGCGGGCCCAGGACGACTGGACGCTGGTCCTCGACGGGTTCGACCCCGCCGACGAGGGCCGGCGCGAGGCGCTGTGCACTCTCGGCAACGGCTACCAGGCGGTGCGGGGTGCTGTGCCGGAGAGGGAGGCAGGCGGCGCGCACTATCCGGGCACCTACGCCGCCGGCTTCTTCAACCGGCTCCGCGACGAGGTCGGCAACGCGGTCGTCGAGACCGAGAGCATGGTCAACCTCCCCAACTGGCTGATGCTGCGCGTGGCGGTCGAGGGAGTGTGGATCGACCCGCTCGACCCCACACACCTGCTGGAACACCGGGTCACGCTCGACATGCGGCGCGGGCTGCTCAGCCGGGTCCTGCGCTTCGCCGACGCCGCGGGCCGGCGCACCGCGATGCGCCAGCGCCGGTTCGTCCACATGGGCTGCCGGCACCTCGCCGGGCTGCAGACCGTCGTCACGCCCGAGAACTGGTCGGGGCGCCTGCGCGTGCGGTCGGGCCTCGACGGCAGGGTCACCAACTCCGGCGTGGCCCGGTACCGGGACATGGCCGGGCGGCACCTCCGGACAACGACCACGGACGAGATCGACCCGGAGACCCTGCTGCTCGTCGCCCGGACCACCCAGTCCGAGCTGCTGGTCGCCGAGGCGGCCCGGACCCGGGTCGAGGGCGGCGAGGGCGTCAGGCCCGGCCGCCGCACGGTGCGCGAGCGCAGCCGGATCTCCCACGATCTGGAGCTGGAGGTCACCGAGGGCCGCGCGGTGACCGTGGAGAAGATCGTCGCCCTCGTCACCTCCCGGGACGTCGCGGTGTCCCACCCCGCGCTGACCGCCGTGGAGCAGCTCGGGGAGGCGCCGTGCTTCCAGGCCCTCCTGACCGGCCACGAGCTGGCCTGGGACCAGCTCTGGCGGCGGTTCCGCGTCGACCTGTCCGACGGCCGCGGTCCCGCGACGACCGAGACCCTCCGCACGCTCCGGCTCGGGCTGTTCCACGTGCTCCAGACCGTGTCGCCGCACGACCTCGATCTCGACGCCGGGATCCCGGCGCGGGGCCTGCACGGCGAGGCCTACCGCGGGCACGTGTTCTGGGACGAGCTGTTCGTGCTGCCACTGCTGACCCTGCGGATGCCGCAGCTGGCGAGGGCGCTCCTGCACTACCGGGTCCGCCGTCTCGACGCCGCCCGCCGTGCCGCCCGGCTGGTCGGGCACCGGGGCGCGATGTTCCCCTGGCAGTCGGGGAGCGACGGCCGCGAGGAGAGCCAGCGGGTCCACCTCAACCCCCGCTCGGGTCGGTGGCTGCCCGACACCAGCCACCTGCAGCGGCACGTCGGCCTCGCGGTCGCCTACGACGTGTGGCAGTACTACCAGGCCACGGGCGACCTGGACTTCCTCACCGGCCACGGCGCCGAGGTGGTGCTGGAGGTCGCCCGCTTCTTCGCCGACCTCGCCCGGCACGACCCGGCGATGGATCGTTACCGGATCCGCGGGGTGATGGGGCCGGACGAGTACTCGACCCGGTACCCCGGTGCCGCTGAGCCCGGCATCGACGACAACGCCTACACCAACGTCATGGCGGTCTGGCTGTGGCACCGGGCCCGCGACACCCTCGCCGCGCTGCCCAGCACCCGGCGCGCCGAGCTCATCGGTCGCCTCGGGCTGACCCCGGCGGAGCTGCTGCACTGGGAGGACCTGTGTCGGCGGATGTACGTGCCCTTCCGGGACGACGGCGTCCTCGAGCAGTTCCACGGGGCGAGCCGGCTCGCCGAGCTCGACTGGGCGAACTACCGGCGGCGCTACGGGGACCTGCAGCGGCTCGACCGGATCCTGGAGGCCGAGGGCCGCTCCGTCGACGACTACCAGGCCACCAAGCAGGCCGACGCCCTCATGCTCTTCTACCTGCTGTCGGCCGACGAGCTGCGTGAACTGCTCGGCGGGATGGGCTACGCACTTCCGCCGGAGGCGATCCCACGCACCATCGACCACCACCTCGCGCGCACCGTGCACGGCTCCACCCTGAGCGCCCTCGTGCACGCCTGGGTGCTCGCCCGTGCACACCGCGAGGACGCGCTCGACCACTTCGAGCGGGCCCTCAGCAGTGACCTGGCCGATGTCCAGGGCGGCACCACGGCCGAGGGCGTGCACCTGGGTGCGATGGCCGGGTCGGTCGACCTGCTGCAGCGATGCTTCGCGGGCCTGGAGACCCGGGCGGGCGCGCTCTGGTTCAACCCCCACTGGCCCGAGCGGTTCGGGGTCCTGGAGTTCTCGGTGGAGTACCGGGGAGTCACCCTCGACGTCCGGGTCAGCGGCCGGGAGGTCCGGGTCGCCGCCGCGCCGGGACCCGGCACGCCCGTTCGTGTGGGGTGCGGGGACGACGTCCGGCTCCTGCGCACGGGCGAAGCGCTCCGCTTCGTCGCTGCATCAGGTGCGGCCGGCCGACCGGCGATCCCCGAACCTGTGATCGCGCCCGTCGAGGACGGTCGACCTCAGCCGATCGGACGGGACGGGGCGATCGGACGACCGCGTCGCAGTCCGTGATCTTCGGCACCGGCCGTCAGCGGCGCCGGGCGAGACCGCCGTCGTCGATGCGCCAGGTCAGGTGGGATGCCACGTCCACGACGCCGTCGAGACGGCGGACGAGGCGCTCGGCCGCCTCGGCGGTGCTGCGCTCGCCGAGCTCGCCCGACAGGGTGACCACGCCGTCGACCACCTCGACCTCCACCGCCGTCGGGTCCTGCCAGAGCAGGTGGACCAGGACCTCGCCGAGGATGTCGGCGCGGATGTCGTCGTCCGAGCGCAGGAACGCGCGCAGCAGGTCGGTGCGGCTGACGACGCCCACCAGATGCCGGCCGTCGGTGTCGAGCACAGGCAGCCGCTTGACGCCGTGCCGGGTCATCAGCCGCGCGGCACGGGCGAGGGGGACGTCGGCGACGGTGGTCACCACCTTGGTGGTCATCACGTGGCCGACGGTGTCGCCGGTGCGGTGCCGGAGATCGTCGCGGCGGGCCGGGAACTCCCACCAGTGCGCGTCCCGGGGGAGCTGCGCGACCTGTGTCAGGAGCAGGTCACGCTCTGAGACCACTCCGACGAGGCGGTCGTCCTCATCGAGCACGGGCATCCCGCTGACGCGCCGGTCGTGCAGGACGCGCGCGGCCTCCTTGAGCGGCATCGCGGGCCGGGCGAGGACCACGTCCCTCGTCATGACGTCGCCGACGGTCAGGTTCTTCATGACCCGAGGATCGCCCCGGCACTGGCGCGGGGGCAGGTGCGCGGGTCCTGAGCGGGCAGGGCCCCTCGTCGCCGGTGGGAGGGTCGAGCGGCTGCGGGGGCCGGTCCAGGTCTGCAACCGGACCGGGCGCATCCTTCGGCGGGCCGGCAGGCTGGGCGTGCGGACCCCGCCATGTCGGACCGGCGGAGCACCGGGACCTTCGGCCGGACCGTCGGCGCGATGGCGGTGCGGCCGTCCCGAACGATCGGTGGCGTCCGGCGCGTGGCCGGCGGACCTTGTGCCCTGCCCGATGCGTCGGCGTCGCCGGAACCTTTCGGTATGAACGCAGTGCTGGACGGCCGGGCCGACCTGGCCGGGCCGGAGGCGGGCGACGACGGAATCGGCGGAACCGCCGGCGCCGGGGACGAGGAGCACGTCCTCGCGGCCCTGTACGGGGACGAGGCCGAGTTCGACGCCGACGTCGACGCGGCGCTGCTCGAGCGGCCGAACCTTCGGGTGACCTCGACCGGCCGGAACACGGACGACATGTCGCAGATCGCCGGCCGGGCGGTCGCGCGCGGAGGGACGGCCCGGAATGCGCGCCGATGAAGACACCAGCCCGTCCCGGCCGGAGCCCCGCGCTCGCCGGCTTCCCCGCCGCCGGTCCGACCGCGTCGCCGACCTGGCCGCCTGGACTGTGTGTGTCGCGGTCCTGGTGGTGCTGGGCGCTGCGGTCGTGATCGGGCTGCGGGTGCACGACGGCCTGTCCGAGCGGGTGACCGCGGAGGCCCGTGACCGCACCCGCATCACCGCGGTCCTGGCCGAGGACGTCCCCGTCCTGCCCGAGGGCGGTGGTCGCATCCCGGCCGACGTGCGTTGGACGGGCCCCGACGGGGTCGAGCGCGTCGGCCGCGTCGAAGTGCACGGACCCAAGCAGGCCGGAGACCCGGTGGCCGCCTGGGTCACCACCGACGGCCGTGTCGTGCGGGCCCCGCTGACCACCACCGAGGCCTTCTTCGTCACGTTCGCGACGGCGGGCACCGTCCTGCTGGTCGGCGAGTTCGTGGTGGCCGCGCTCGGACACCTGGCGTTCCTCGGGGTCGGCCGGTTGCATGCCGCCGAATGGGAGCGGGAGTGGGCCGAGGTCGAGCCGCGGTGGCGGAGCACCCGGTGAGCACGGGCGCCGCGGGGCTTCGGGCCGACGACGTGATGAGCAGTCCCGTCATCACCGTGCGGACGGGCACCCCCGTCGCTCCGGCGGCTGCGTTGCTGGCCGCGCACGGTTTCACCGCGGCGCCGGTGGTCGACGAGAACGGGCGGCTGCTCGGCATCGTGACCGAGGCCGACCTGGTCCGCGATCGGTTCCGGCCGGAGGGATGGCCCGAGCGACGCACTCCTGAGGTCGTCGACGAGGTCATGTCCGGGACGCCGGCGATGATGCGCCCGGAGGACGACCTCGCCGACGTCGTGTCGCTCATGCTGAGCGCGCACGTGCGGTCCGTGCCCATTGTCGACGACGGTGATCTGGTCGGCATCGTCACTCGCCGGGACGCCCTGCGGGTCATCGCACGTGAGGAGCACAGCGCCGAGGAGGTCCGCCGCCGGCGTGACCTGCCGGAGCGTCCGGCCCGGCATGTCGGGTCACCACGCGGGCGGATCGTCGTGGGTGACGACGGGTCGCCCGGTGCGGCTGCCGCACTCCGCTTCGCACTGCGTGAGGCGGCCCGGCGGGGAGCAGGGGTCGAGGTGGTGTCCGCCTTCACGGTGCCGGCGCCCTGGCCGGTCGTGTACGGCGTGCCGCAGGTCCCCACACCCCGCGGGATGGCGACGGAGATCGAACGCGAGTTGCGCATCAGGGCGGCTGCGGCCGCCGACGAGCTGCGGGCCGAGCAGGACGGCCGGGTCCCCGGGATCGTGGTGCGGGCCGTGCCGGGGGAACCGGGGCACGTGTTGAGCGCCGCGTCGGTGGGCGCGGACCTGCTCGTGGTGGGCTCGCGCGGCCGCGGAGCCGGGGCGAGCCTGTTGCTCGGGTCGGTGGGGCTGCACTGCGTGCTGCACGCGCCCAGCACCGTCACCGTGGTGCCGTCAGCCGGCCGGTCCGGCGGGACCGCCGTGCCCGTGTCCGACGAGGAGCCTGCCGAGGTGAGGTGATGACCGTGCTGCGGAGGACCTTGGTCGCGGAGGTCATGACGAGAGACGTCGAGGCGGTCGGCCCCGACGCCCCGGTCGCCGAGATCGTCGCCGCGCTCCGTCGCCGCGGAGTCCGCGCCCTGCCCGTGGTCGAGGGGGAGTACCTGCTCGGTGTCGTCTCCGAGGCGGACGTGCTCCGCCTGGCCGAGCACGACGACGTGGAGCGACCCGTGGTCCATCGACGGCGCCGGTGGCGGCACCGGGAGGAGATCGCGACGCACGCCCACGCCCGCGACCTGATGACGTCGGATGTCGTCACCGTCGCACCGGAGACCGGTGTGAGGGAGGCGGCGCGCCTCATGGCGGAGCACCGGTTGGGCTGGCTCCCCGTGGTCGACGGACCCCCGGGGGACCTCGGGGGCCGGCCCGTGCGGCTCTGCGGCGTGCTGGGACGCGCCGACCTGCTGCGGGTGTTCGAACGCCCGGACGACGACCTGGCCCGCGAGGTCCGCGACGAGGTCCTCGGCCGCATCCTGCTGATCGACCCCGGCCGGGTGGACGTGACGGTCTCCGGCGGCGTGGTGACGCTCGAGGGGCGGGTGCCGACGCACGCCGACGCCGTCGTGGCCGTCGCCCTGACCCACCGGCTCGAGGGCGTGGTCGACGTGGTCGACCGTCTCGGGCACGACGTGGACGAGCGCACCGTCGATCCGAAGACCCTCTAGCATTCCGGCGGCTGCGTGGGGACCGTGGCCGGACCCGGTGTCGGCGCCCGGGAGAAGGCGCGCCACGAGCCCGAGCAGGTCGGCGACGCGCCGGTCGACGATCGTGCGCAGCAGCTGCCGGCCGAACCTGCCGCGCCGTCGACGCCCACACGGACGCGCATGGCGGTTCCTGCCCGAAGCGGAACACCGCAGACCACAGGGTGCCGCACTCGATGGGCGCGGCACCCTGTGTCCGCTGCGATCAGGAGCTGCTGACCGGGATGGTCGTCGGCTTCTTCGCCTCGGGCTTGGGTGGCATCGGGACGCGGACCTCGAGGATCCCGTCCTTGTAGCTCGCGGTGATGTCGCCCTCGCTCACGCCCTCCGGCAGCGGGAGGGTACGTGTCATGGAGCCGTAGCGGATCTCGTGACGGGTGTAGCCCTTGTCCTCGCGGTCCTGCTCGATGCGGCGCTCGGCCTTGATTCGCAGCATGCCCTCGGCGGCGGTGATCTCGACGTCCTTCGTCGGGTCGATGCCGGGGAGGTCGGCCTTGATCACCTGCGTGTCGCCGTCGCGGTACTCGTCGACGCGGATCAGCTCCTCGCCGGTCCAGTCCAGCCCGAACGGGCGGCGCACCGGCAGCGATCGGAACCACTCGTCGAACAGGCGGTCCATGCGGCTGAACGGTGCGACGTCGGTGCCCTTGTCGCGGCGCGACATCATGCTCATGGGAGATCCTCTCCTCGTCGGTCCCGTGGAGTCCGTCCTCTCTGGCGGGACACCGTCCACACTCCGCCGGCGTTGCGCACGTGCGCAGGGCCGTCCGTCCCGGGCCGGGACGCCGGACGGCCCCGACCGGGAAGGCCGGGCCAGGGGTCCCGTCGAGCGCGGGCGGAGGTCCCGGCTGCGGGAGGTCCCGGCCGGGTCCGCCGGGCCGGAGCGGGCGGGCGTCCACCGGCTGGTCGGGGGCCGGTAGGGCCGGACGCCCCTGGTCCGCAGGCGCGCATCCGGTGCCGCAGTGTGCCGCCGTGCCCTGTCCCCGACCGGATAGGCGGTGCGAACCTGAGGGACACGGCGTGGGGACGAGGGGGAAGATCGTGGCGGACTCCGAGAAGGGCGCGGGCGAGCGCCCGGTCGTGGTGGGCGTCGACGCGACGCCCTCGGCGCAGGACGCCGCCACCTGGGCAGCCGAGGTCGCGGACGCCCGCGGTGCGCCGCTCCGCCTGGTGCTCGTCGGGCCGGACGCCTCCGTGCCCGGCTGGTTGACCGCCCTGGCGGCGACCCTGAGCGCGGACGCCGATGTGGTCCCGGGACCGGGTGGGCCGGAGGCCGTCGCGGACGCTCTGCTGACGCGGGCCGGCGGCGCCGCTCTGCTCGTGGTGGGCAGCTACGGCACGGGGAGTTCGTCGGGGATGCTGGCCGGCAGTGCCGCCCTGCGGCTGGCGGGCGCCTCGCCGTGCCCGCTCGCCGTCGTGCGTGGTCCCGCGTCCGACCGGACCCCGCCGACGGCCGGGCCGGTCGTGGTCGGGGTCGACGGGACCGCGAGCGGGGACGACGCCCTGGACCTCGCCGCCGATCTCGCCCGCGACCTCGCCGCACCCCTGCTGGTGGTGCACGTGTGGTCCGACGTCGTCGCCGGAGCCGGCGGCGGTGCGCATCGCCGCCCGGAGGACTGGTCGGAGCTGGCCGCGCAGGGCGAGGCCGTGGCAGCCGGCGCTCGGCGGCGGGTCCTCGCGCGCGTCCCGGGCCTCGACGTCGATGTGCGCTCGGTGGAGGGCACGGCGCTGCGCACGCTGATGGACCTCGCCGAGTCGGCTCGGATGATCGTCGCGGCTCCCCGCTCCGCATCCCGGGCCCCCCGGGCCGACGACGGCGTGCTGCTCGGGTCGACCAGCCGCGGGCTGGTCGGTTTCGCTCCCTGCCCGGTCGTGCTCGCGCCGGTCGCGGTGCCCGCGGGAACCTCCTGAGCCCCTGCCGCGCGACTCGGTCACGCCGCCGGTGGACCACCGTCCGGTACGGACCCCGGGGGCCGGGCCGCACCGCTCGTCGCGGCCCGGTAGGCGGCCACCGCCGTCGGCAGGGTCGGGTAGAGCCGCTCCCGGGGAATCGTCTCCAGCACCCCGCCGGCCGCGAGGTCCTCGACCAGCTCGCGTTTCGCCCGGGCGACCGCGACGACGACACCACGGCCGGTGAGTTCGCGCGCGAGCCCGCAGAGCATGTCGGCCGCGGTCACGTCGAGCTCCGTGACCGCCTCGAGGTCCAGCAGCACCCAGCGGGCGGAGGCCGTGTCCTCGGTCGCGGCGAGCACGCTGCTGCGGAAGTCGTCGGCATTGGCGAAGAAGAGTGGCGCGTCATAGCGGTGCACGACCAGTCCGGGGACCTGCTCGGTGCCGGGTAGGTCGCCGACGTCGTGCATTCCGGGGATGCCGGGGGCGAAGCCGAGGACGGCCGAGTGCGGCCGGGCGATCCGGCGGACCAGGTCGAGTAGGGACAGCCCGATGGCCACGAGCACCCCGTACAGCACACCCAGGGCGAGGACCGCGGCCACGGTGGCCAGGGCGAGCAGCAGCTCGCTGCGCCGGAAGTGGGCGATCCGGCGGAACTCGTGGACGTCGACCAGGCGCAGGGCGGCGTAGACGACGAGCGCCCCGAGCGCGGCGCGAGGCAGGACCTCGAGCACCCGGCCGCCCGCCAGCAGCACGGCGCCCACGGCGAGCAGGGCCACCACCGAGTGCAGCTGGCTGCGTGCGCCGGTGGCGGCGCCCAGGGCGGTCCGGCTGCCGCTGCTGCTCACCGGGAAGGCGCCCACCAGGCCCGACGCCAGGTTCGCCCCACCGAGTGCGAGCAGCTCCCGGTCGGCGTCGAGCGGGGTGGCCGTGCGGTCCCCGCCGCGATCGGCGAACGCACGCCCGGTCAGGACGACGTCGGTGTAGCCGACCACGGCGACCCCGAGCGCGGGCAGCAGGAGCGACCCGTACTCGGTGGGGGTGATCGCCGGCAGTTCGGGTACGGGAAGACCCGCCGGTACCGCACCGATCGTGGCCACCCCCCGCTCGTCGAGCCGGAACACCGCGACCGCGCCGGCGGCGAGCAGCACGGTTATCAGGGGCACCGGGGCTCGGGGTGCCACGAGCGCTCCCAGCCCGAGGAGCGCGAGCACCGTGAGCCCGACGGCCAGCGTCGGCAGGTGCACCTGATCGAGTCCGGTCGCGAAGGAGACGACCTCCTCGAAGGCCCCGTCGCCCTCGAGGGAGACTCCGGTGAGGGGCTCCAGCTGACTGATGATCATGATGGCGGCGATGCCGGCCAGGTAGCCGACGAGGACCGGCCGTGACAGGAGGTCGGCGAGGAACGCGAGCCGGGCGAGGCGGGCGAGCACGCAGACGACACCGACGACGAGTGCCAGGCCGGCGGCCAGGGCGGCGTAGCGGCCCGGGTCCCCCGCGGCCAGGGGCGCGATCGCAACTGCGGTGAGCAGTGCGGTGGTGGACTCGGGACCGATCGACAACAGGCGCGACGACCCGAGCAGGGGGTACACGACGAGCGCGGCGGCCGCGGCCCAGAGCCCGGCCACGGGAGGGAGGCCCGCCACCACGGCGTAGGCCAACACCTGCGGTACCAGGTACGCGGACACGGTCAGCCCGCCGAGGAGATCACCGCGGAGGGCGGGCCAGCGGCGTCGACGCAGGGCATCGATGCCGGGTGCGAGCCCCGGAGGCGGACGCAGGGCGGCCCGGACCGCCCGTGTCACGGGCGTAGCAGGACCGAAGCCAGAGGCCGGCGTGGCGTGGGCACGAGCGGCGGGGCGCCCGGCAGGGGAACCCCCAGCCGGATCACGATCTGCGGCTGGTCGGGAACGCCCAACGCCACGCGCAGCCGCCTGCGTGCGACCGGCTGCTCGACGGCCTGGCTGAGCGGGGCGGTGGCCAGCCCGACACGGGTGGCGTGCAGCAGCACCGCGCTGGTCGCCTCGCCCGCCGCGAGCCGGGCCGCGGTGTCGTCCTCCGGTGTGCCGAGGACCATGAGTGTTCCGCCGTCGGGTCCGGTGTCCCGGCCGGGGGCCAAGGTCCCGGCGGGGAAACGCTGCAGATGGGGCACGTCCCACTGTCCCGTCCGCACCGGCACCGCGGGGCGGGGGACGCCGTCGTGCGCGTCGGCGTAGCGGTGCGTCCAGATCAGCAGCTCGGCGAGGTAGCCGGGCTCGTGCCGCTGCTCGCGAGCGGCGAACCGCAGGACCTCGTTCATCCGCTGCAGGACCCTGGGATCGGTGACCGGGTGTGCGAAGACCCCGAAGCCCCGGGCCCGGTCGACGAGGCCGGTCAGCCGGGCCGCGGGCACGGGCTCGGCGGAGTAGCGGCGGCGGTCGGTGTGCCGGCGGGCGATCTGGCCGAACAGCGCGGCCGCGGAGCGGTCCGGCGGCCCGTCGACCACCCGCACCGTGGCCAGGTGCCCGGAGTTCTCCGGATCGGGCAGGACGTCGACCTCGACGGCGACCCCCAGCCCTGCCAGCGCCACGCGCAGGTGGTGCAGCGCGGCGCCGCAGCTGATGACGAGGTCGCGGCGGTCGGGATCGGTCCCCGGAAGGTGCCGCGCCGGGTCGGTGTGCAGCTCCACCTCCGTCCGCCGCAGGCGCCAGCGCCAGGGTTGGGTGTTGTGCACCGACGGCGCCCGCAGGGCGAGCCGGAGGGCTCGCTCGAGGACGGCGGTGTCGACCTGGGTGGACATCTCGGCTCCTTCGCCCCCGTCGCTGTGCGTCCAGCCTGTGCTCGTCCACGCTCCGTCGTGAGAGCCCGCGGACCCGGCGCCGGCAGGCCTTCCGCCCTCGAACTCCCCACTGCAGGTCCCGCGCCGACGTCCTTCGGAAAGCCTGCCCGGGGCGCCGGGATCCACGTCCCGTCGCGCCGGGCCCTTCGGCACTCCCCGCCGGGCCGGAGAGCCGGATGTGGACCAACGATCCGGCGGGGGACCGTGGGTCCGGAACTCCGGGTCGTCCGGAGAGACGTCCTGAGGAGGGACCATGAGCAGTGACGTCGGTCGAGCAGTGGTCGTCGGCGTGGACGGTTCGGACTCCGCGCTCGACGCCACGCGATGGGCTGCCGCCGAGGCGGCGCGCCGGGGCTGCGGGCTCCGCCTCGTGGCCGCCGTCGCACACACGATGTTCCGCCCGATCGGTGTCCCGCAGCTCGGCCAGGAATACCAGCGCCGGGTGTGGGAGCGTGCGGCCGAGGAGCACCTGACCGCCGCCGTGGCCGCGGCCCAGGACGTCGCTGCCGGTGTCGACGTGCAGCAGGAGGTGCGAGCCGGTGAGGCGCGGATGGTGCTGCACTCGGAGTCGGAGCGCGCGGCGCTCGTCGTGCTCGGGAGCCGGGGCCGCGGCGGATTCACCGGTCTGCTCCTCGGGTCGGTGGCCATCTCCGTGGCGGCCGGTGCGGCCTGCCCGGTGGTCGTGGTGCGCGGAACGCGCGCCCCGGGCGGCCCGGTCGTGGTGGGGGTCGACGGCCACGGTGCGGCGGACGAGCCGGCGCTCCTCCTGGCCTTCGAGGAGGCGGCGTTGCGGGGCGCCCCGCTGGTCGCGGTGCACACCTGGAGCGGGGCGGTGCTCGATCCGTTCCTCGTCCCGACCCTGGACCCCAAGGCGGTCCTGGCCGAGGAGGAACAGCTGCTCGAGGAGCGGGTCGCCCCGTGGCGCGGCAAGTACCCGGCGGTCGAGGTGCGTCTTGCGGTCGCCTTCGACGGCGCCGCACGGGAGCTCGTGACCCATTCGGAGGGTGCGGGCCTGGTCGTCGTCGGGTCCCGGGGGCTCGGCTCGTTCAGTGGTCTGGCGATGGGCTCGGTGAGCCAGGCCGTGTTGCACCACGCCGCCTGCCCGGTTGCCGTGGTCCGCCCCGACGCGGCCGACCACCGCTGAGGCCGGAGAGGGGACGCGAGGATGAACCAGAGGCACCCCGGCGGCCCTGTCGTCGTCGGCGTGGACGAGTCGGAGTCGGCGCGCGACGCGGTGCGCTGGGCCGCCGACGAGGCGGACCTGCGTCGCGTGCCGCTGCGCGTCGTCCTCGCCTTCGCCCCGATCCCGGCCGGCCACATCGGCAATCCGGGGCTCGGCACCGCCTACCGCCACACCATGGCGGAGGAGGCCCGCGCTGTCCTGGACGCCGCCGCCGAGCTGGCCCGGAAGGTGGCTCCAGGTGTGGCCGTCGAGTCCGAGCTGGCGCAGGGCTTCCCCGTTCCCGTGCTGCTCGACGAGTCGGACCACGCGCAGCTGACCGTGGTCGGCAGCCGGGGGCTGGGCGGCTTCACAGGCCTGCTCCTCGGTTCGGTCGCAGGGGCCCTGGCGTCCCGGGGCGGGTCGCCGGTGCTGGTGGTCCGAGGTGATCGGGACGAGCGGACCGAGCCCCGGGCGGGCGAGCCCGAATCTCGACCGGTCGTCGTCGGGATCGACGGGTCGCCGACCAGCGAAGCCGCGGTGGCGCTGGCCTTCGAGGAGGCCGCGCTCCGTCGGGCGCCGCTGGTGGCGGTGCACACCTGGCTCGACGACATGCTCGAGCCGACCCTCGCCCCGGTGATCGACTGGGAGTCCCTGGAGGCCGAGGAACGCGCCCTGCTCGCCCAGCGACTGGCCGGCTGGTCGGAGAAGCACCCCGACGTGGAGGTCCGCCGGCTGGTGGAGCGGGACCGGCCGGCCCGGGCGCTGCTGGCGGAGACGTTGCAGGCGCAGCTGGTGGTCGTCGGGTCGCGAGGGCGCGGGAACGCCACCGGCCTGCTGCTCGGCTCGGTGAGCCATGCGCTGCTGCACCACTCGCACTGCCCGGTGCTGATCGCTCGCCCGGACCGGACGGAGAAGGGCCGATGAGCCGTCCGGGCAACGGGGTCGTGGTCGCCGGGATTGACGGATCCGACCTCGCCGCGGAGGCCGCCCGATGGGCCGCGGCGTCCGCCGCACGGCACCACTGCACGCTCAGGCTCGTCCGTGCCTACCGGCTGCCGCACGCGTCACCGCTCGAGGCGGTGGAGCGCATGCGGCACCACGCCGAGCGGCACCTCTGGTTCGCCGCCCGGGTGGCCCGAGGCGTCGCGCCGGAGATCACGGTGGAGCATGCCGTCGTCGAGGGCGACCCGGCCGAGGTCCTCACGGCCGAGTCCGCCACGTCGCGGATGCTGGTGGTCGGCACCCGCGGAGTGGGTGGCTTCGCCGGCCTGCTCGTCGGCTCGGTCGGCGATGCGCTCGCCCGGTCGGCGACGTGCCCCCTCGTGGTGGTCCGCGGCCCGGTCGAGTCCGACGCTGCGTTAGCCGACCACGACCGGGTGCGCCCGGTCGTCGTGGGCGTGGACGGCTCCCCGGCGGGTGAGGCCGCTCTCGCGTTCGCCTACGCAGAGGCCGACGTCTGGTCAGCACCGTTGGTTGCAGTGCACTCCTGGCTCGAATACCTGGAGGACCCGGGAGGGATCACGCTGTCCGAGCTCGGCATGATCGAGCAGGAGGAGCGCGAGGTGCTCGTCGAGCGGCTCGCGGGGTGGGGCGCGAAGTACCCCGGTGTCCGCGTGTCGCGGGAGCTGGTGCACGGCTCGGCGTCGGGAGCGCTGACCGCACGTTCGGTGAACGCGCGCCTCGTGGTCGTCGGCTCGTTCGGCCGCGGCGGTGTCGGCCGCGTCCTGCTCGGCTCGACGAGCAGGGCCCTGCTCCACCACGCGCACAGTCCCGTCGCCGTCGTGCGACCGGACACCGCCGCGACCCGCTCGGACCGCCGGGAGGAGACCCGATGACACCGGCGGTGTCGTCGCCCGGCTGATCCG
This sequence comes from Pseudonocardia halophobica, assembly GCF_027922425.1. Taxonomy (GTDB): domain Bacteria; phylum Actinomycetota; class Actinomycetes; order Mycobacteriales; family Pseudonocardiaceae; genus Pseudonocardia; species Pseudonocardia halophobica. The sequence goes on from NZ_BSFQ01000002.1 coordinate 210,201, forward strand.
CCCCTCCCGGCGCTCAGCCCCCCGCGACGTGGCCGAGACGGATCCCGGAGAAGTCGACGGCCACGCCGTCGGGGCGGACCGAGCCGATGTGCACGCGGGCGAAGTCGCGCACCTGTCCGTCCGCGTCGACGGTACCGATGCGGACCCCGCTGTCGTCGACGACGATCGAGGTCGAGGGGCTTCTGGTCATGGTCGCTCCGGTCGGTCTCGAGTTGATTTCGCCAGGTCCTCGTCGAGGGCCTCAGATGGTGCGGGGGCGCTCGCGGTCGTGTGTTCGATCATGAGTGCTCGAGACCCTCCACCTGGTCGGCCAGCGACCGCCGGGGCGACTCCGGAACGGCCTCGCCGACCGGCGCCCAACCGACGCGCAGGACGATCTGCGGGCACAGCGTGCCGTCGAGGACCTGGTCGCGGACGAGAGCGCGGGTGCCGGCGAGTTCGAGGGGCTCGGACAACGGGCAGGTGGCCAGCCCGAAGGTGGTGGCCCTCAGCAGCACCGCGCTCATGGCCTCGCCGGCGCGCAGCTGGGAGAGCCGGTCGTCGGACGACGTGCCGAGCACGAGCAGGGTGGCGCCGTCGACGGGCGCGCTGCTCTCGGACATCGCCCCGGCGGCGAAATGCCGCGGCGGTACGCCGCCTCCGGAGTCCCCCGGGACCGGCACGGCGCTCACGGGCACACCGTCGTCCGAGCTCTGCAGGCCCGACCACAGCGCCAGCTCGGTGTCGTAGCCGGGGACCGCCGCGTGCTCGGTGGCGGCGGTCTGCACGGCCAGCGCCAGGGTGTTCAGGGCGCGGCCCTCCGGCACCACGCGCAGCAGCGCCCCGCGTTCGGCGGCGCGTGCGACCAGGTCGGCGAGGTGCTCCTCCGGGACCGGCCAGTCCGTGTAGCGGCGGCGGTCGGTGCGGCGCTTCGTGATGGCCGCGACCGCGTTGATCTCGGACTCCTCGCCGGCCCTCCGGCCGGTGTCCGTCACACCGAGGTGGACGGTCGCGAGCAGGTCGGGCCGCTCGGGGTCCGGCATCCGGACCACGGTGGCCGGTACCTCCAGTCCGCGGAGCGCGACCTGGAGGTGGTGCAGCGCGGCGCCGCAGCTCAGGACGAGGTCACGGCCGTCGGTGTCGGTGAGCGGGAGCCACCGGGTCAGGTCGGCGTAGAGGTCCACGCGGCCGTCGTCGACCCGCCACCGCCAGGGCTGGGAGTTGTGGACGGAGGGAGCCCGGGCTGCCAGTGCGAGTGCCGCCCGCACGGTGCCGAGGTCGACTCGGGTCGTCGTCATGATCGGTCCTTCGACGGTGTCGGGTGCGTCCGGTCCCATCCAGCCAGAGCGGGAGCGCCGGCCCCAGGTGTCGCTGGTCGTCGCCGTGGGGGACTTGGGTCCCCGCTCCGGCGGGTCCTGCGGTGCGGAAGACCCTCGCTCACCCCGCGGCCTCCTCCCACACCCGGGCGGCCTGCGCCACACTGCGCGCCAGGGGGCGGTCGGTGCGGACGACCACCGCGTCGGGCCAGGGGTCCGCCACGATCGCCATCCGTTCCGCGACGGCGACGGTCACGTCGGAGACCGATCTCCGGCGGGAGCGGATCCGCTCGGCCGCCACGGCTGCGGGCGCAGCACAGCACAGCGCGACCGTCTCGGCGTCGGCCGCGCGGGCGGCCTCGGCGGCCCGTTCCCGCAGGCCGGCGGCGGTCCACGAGGCGTCGAGGACGACGGACTCGCCGAGGGCCAGCAGCTCGGCCGCCCGGTGCAGCAGCTCGGCGTAGACGTCGGTGGTGTGGGCGGGGTCGTAGAGCCCGGTCCCGAACTCGGCCGCCGCGGACGTCGTGGGGTCGAGCCCCGCGCGTTCCTTGCGCAGCCGGTCGCTGGACAGCAGCACCGCACCGGCCCGGTCGGCCAGCGCGCCGGCCAGGGTGGACTTGCCGGTACCCGGCAGACCGCCGACGAGGGCGAGCCGGGGTGCGCCGCGCCGCAGGTGTGCGGTGGCCAGGGCGAGGTGGGTGCGGGCGTCCTCGGCCGCGCGGGCGTCGCCGTTCTGCGCCCAGCGCAGGCAGGCGACCTTGGCCCGGACGCCGGCCCGGTAGGCGACGTAATGATGGGCGAGGGCTGCGGGGGCCGGGTCGCCGGCGAACTCGGCGTAATCGGCGAGGAACCGTGCCGCCGCGCCGTCGGCTCCCAGGCGTTCGAGGTCCATCGCGAGGAACGCGGCGTCGTCGAGCCCGTCGACGTACCGGAGGCGGTCGTCGAAGTCGAGGCAGTCGAGGACGCGGGGCCCGTCGTCGAGGCAGAAGACGTCGTCGGCGATGAGATCCCCGTGACCGTCGACCACCCGGTCCGTGCGGCGGGCGAACAGCGGGCCGCGCCCGTCGAGGAAGCGGAACGCGAGCCGCCGGACGGCGTCGAGCTCCGCGCCCGCCAGCGGCGCATCCCGGTACGGCTCCATCTCGTCGAGGTTGCGCCGCCACCGCTCCCGCAGGGCGTCGCGGCCGCCTTCCACGGCGACGGTCGCCGACCGGTGGGCGCCCGCGTGGAAGGCGGCGAGCAGCCGGGCGACCTGCCGGAGATCGTCCGACAGGTCGTCGCCCCGAGCGAGCGACGTCGAGAGCCGGCGGTCGTCGGGCATGCGTCGCATGACCAGGACCGGCTCGTCGCAGCCCGGGCCGGTCAGCGCCGCAGCGCCCAGGTACACGTCGGGTGCGAGGCGACGGTTCAACTCGAGCTCGCGAACGATCGCCGCCCGCCGCAGGCCCGGGGTGGAGAAGTCGCAGAAGGCGGTGCGCACCGGCTTCTTCACCTTGTAGGCGCGCTCGCCGACCAGGACGACCACGCCGACGTGGGTCTCCCGGACGGCGGACGCGGGCCAGGGGGACGACGTCACCGTGCCTCGTCGAACGACTCGGCCCCGGGAACGGCGACGAGCACCGGGCAGCCCGCCAACCGGATCGCCGTCCGTGTGATCGAGCCGAGCAGGTGCCGGTGCTTCCGACCGGGCCCGACGACGAGCAGGCCCGCCGAGCCCGAGTGCGCCACCACGGCCTCGTACGGCCGTTCCCGGACCACCTCGACGGAGGAGACCACTCCGGGCTCGGCCAGGGCGAGGGTCCGCAGCACCCGTTCGAGCGCGTCCCGCGCGTCGGCGCCCTCGGAGGCGTTGTGCGCCGCGTGGACGACCTCGAGGAGAACCCCTCGGCGGGCCGCGGCGTGGTGCGCCTGGGTGAGCACACCCAGGTCCGCCACGGGATCACCGACCGCCGCGACCACGGGGCCCCCGGGATCGCCGGTGCGGGGAACGACGACCACCGGTCCGTGGGCCCGGGACACGAGCTCCAGGGCGAGCGAGCCGACCAGCGCGTCCCCGGCATGGCCGGTGCCGGCGAGCCCGAGGACGAGCAGTCCGCCCAGTCGAGCCGTCTGCCGGGAGGTCTCCACCAGGGCGGCAAGCGGGTCCTGGTCGAGAAGGACGGTGTGCGCAGGCACGTCCGGAGCATGGCGGTGCGCGACCGTGTACGCCCGGGCAAGAATCCTCGAGGCATGAGCGCGCAGTGAGCCGGCGGAGCCGGCGGCGTACGGCGCGGCGTGCACGAGGGTGAGGGAGCCGCCTCGGGCGGCGGCCTCGTCGGCCGCCCACCGGGCGGCCCGCAGGCCGGCATCCGTGCCGTCGACGGCGACGGTCACCCCGTTCCGTTCGGCCGTCGGCCGGCCGCCGGGATGCGGTGCTGTCGTGGGGGCGGTCATGACGGGTCCTCCCGAATCGGGTTCTCGGCGTCGAACAGCAGCTCGGGCACCTGCCGGCGGGGGGTGCCGGGCACCGGCCAGCCGTGCCCGATGCGCAGGACGACCTGCGGCGGGCGGGCGCCGCTGATCAGTCGGCGCATCTGCTCGCGGACGTCGGGCACCTCCACGAGCTGCGAGAGGAAGGACGACGCGAGCCCGTCGGCGGTGGCGGTCAGCAGGACGCGTTCCATGGCCTGGCCCGCACGGATCTCCTCACGTGGCCCGTCGCCGTGCACGCTCAGGACCGCGATCAGCGGATCCGCCTCGTACTCGTGGTCCGAACCGGTGCCGCCGCTGAAGTCGCGCATGACCCAGGCCGCGTTGGGCCAGGGCACGGGACCGGCCGCCGACAGCGGCACGCCGTCCGGGTGTCCCTGCTCGCGCGCGGTCCACCGGTCGAGCTCGGCGACGAAGGCGGGATCGGCGATCTGACGTTCGTGGGCGCGCCGCGCGAGGAGGCTGAGCGCGGCCCGATGGCCGGGGTCGGTCACGAGGTCGAGCCAGGCGCCCTCGTCGAGCGCGGCGCGGCGCAGAGCGTGCCGAGCCATGTTGGCGACCGCGGCCGTGGCGAAGGGGCGGCGGTTCGTGCGGCGATGGGGCACTGCCGCCAGCAGTCGGCGCTCCGCCGGGGTCGGCGGGCGGCCACCGCCGCGTCGCACGACGGCGATCAGTTCGGGTTCCAGGGGGTTCGGCAACACCGTGACGAGCGGTCGGACCCCGTGCCCGGTCAGGGCGAGCCGCAGGTTGAACAGGGCGGCGCCGCAGGCGAGGCGCATCTCCCGCCCGGACGGATCGGCGACGCGCAGGCGGCGCTCCGGGTCGGCGTGCAGCTCGATGCCATCGGCGGTGATGCGGAAGCGCCACGGCTGAGAGTTGTGCAACGAGGGCGCAAGGGCCGCCGCGTGCAGGACGTCCTGCAGCTCGGGCCCGGTCAGGCCTAGTCCGCCCCGCGTTTCGATCATCACCACGGCCCGCCGTCCCTCCTGTGCCGGGACGAGCCTCCGGCAGGTCGGTCGGCGCGGCCAGCGACGAAGGTCCCTGCAGGTCGGGGTGTTCGGCCTCGGCAGGCGGGACCAGCGCAACGGTGCCGCGCGGCGGTCGGCGTGACACCGTTCCGCTCGTGGACCACGCGACGGTGATCTCCGAGCAGGACGTGCGGGCGGGCCCCGTCTCGGGTGTGCTCGCCGGGCTGCGCCTCGACGAGTTGCTCGGCGAGGTGCAGGAGCGGCTGGGCCAGATCGTCGTCGCCCGGGATCGGATGCAGGGCCTGCTCGATGCCGTGCTCGCGGTTGCGGCGGGGCTGGAACTGGAGACGACCCTGCGCCGCATCGTGCAGTCCGCCGTGGACCTCGTCGACGCCCGCTACGGAGCGCTCGGAGTGCTGGCCCCGGACGGCTCGATCGCGCGGTTCATCGACGTCGGCTTGGCGCCAGGAGTGCGCGACACGCTCGGACCGTCGCCCACCGGGAAGGGCCTGCTCGGTCAACTGATCCTCGATCCCGAGCCCCTGCGGCTGGCCGACCTGTCCGCGCATCCGGCGTCCGTCGGCTTCCCCGCCGATCATCCGCCGATGCACAGCTTCCTCGGCGTCCCGGTGCGCGTGCGGGACTCGATCTACGGCAACCTCTACCTGACCGAGAAGATCGGCGGCGGTGAGTTCACCGCCGACGACGAGGTGGTCCTGCAGGCCCTCGCCGCCGCGGCCGGCATCGCGGTGCAGAACGCCGACCTGTTCGAACAGGGCCGGGTCAGGCAGCTGTGGCTCGAGGCGCTCGGCGAGGTGCGGGCGGAGGTGCTGGCCGGCACGTCGGACACCGAGGTCCTCCGGTTGGTGGCGACCCGCACGCTCGAACTGACCGGGTCAGCCGCGGCGCTCGTGCTGCTCGGTCCGGATGAGGACGGCTGTTTCCGGCTCGCGAGCACCGCAGGCGCGGCTCTCGGCCTGCCCACCGGGGCCTTCCGCCCGGGCGCCGACCTCGAGGAGGTGGCCGAGAGCCGCAACCCGGCCCTGGCCGGGTCCCCGGCCGCCTTCTTCGACGGCCTCGGCGCCGGCGTGGTCGGCAGATTCGGTCCGTCCGTGGCTGCGCCCCTGCGCCCGGGGGAGCGGGTGATCGGAGTGCTGATAAGCATGCGGGAGGCGGACGCCGAGCCCTACCTGCCGTCGGCTGTCCCGCTGTTGACCTCGTTCGCCGAGCAGGCGGCACTGGCCCTGGACCTCGCGGAGAAGTCGCGGGCGCAGCGGCAGCTCGACGTGTTCGCCGATCGTGACCGGATCGCCCGGGACCTGCACGACCACGTCATCCAGCGGCTCTATGCCACCGGGTTGAAGCTGCAGAGCACGGTCCGTCGCGCAGCGCAGACGGAGGTGCAGGAGCGGATCCAGCAGGCCGTCGACGAGCTCGACGAGACCGTCCGCGAGATCCGGACCTCGATCTTCGACCTGCACACTGCCGACCAGGACGACGCCAGTCTCCGGCGCCGGCTGCTCGACACGGTCGAGGACGCGGTGGCGGACTCGGGCATGGCGTCGTCGGTGCGCACGTCGGGTCCCGTCGACACCCTGGTACCGACCGACCTGGTGCCGCACGTGCTGGCGGCGGTGCGGGAGGGCACGAGCAACGCCGTGCGGCATTCCGGCGGCCGCACGGTCACGGTCACCGTGGAGGCGGCCGACCATCTCGTGCTGCAGATCGTCGACGACGGCACCGGGTTTCCCGACGACGTCGCCCGGAGCGGGCTGCGCAATCTCGCCGAGCGCGCCGAGGAGCTGGCCGGATCGCTCGAGGTCCGCCGCCGCCCGGGCGGCGGCACCAGGTTGACCTGGCGCGTTCCGCTTCCCGACGTCGCCGGACCCAGCGCGGTGGGCAACGGGTGAGCGCGCGTGAGCGCGGTCAGCGCGAGGCCCGCCGCCGCTTCCTGGCGTACACAGCGGCCTCCGTCCGGCGCGAGAAGCCGAACTTGTGCAGCAACGAGGAGACATGGTTCTTGACCGTCTTCTCCGCGAGGTAGAGCTCGGCGCCGATCTGCCGGTTGGTCAGGCCGTCGGCGATCAGATCCAGGATGGCGACGTTCCTGCGGCGACAAGGCCGCGTAGCGCGGGTCGTCCTCCTCACGCCCGCGGCGCAGCCGGTCGAGGACCAGGGCGGTCGCCGCGACCATCGCGGCGATGCCGGGTCGGCGAGCACGAGGCCGCGGTCCGGGCCGGGCCCCCGAGCGGCTGGCGTTCCTCGGCGTGCTCGTCGAGCTCACCCGCAACGACACCACCGACGGCGAGATCACGGCGCCCGGCGCCGCCGTCCGCACCCTCGTCGTCCCCGCTCGCGAGGACCTCGAGAACGCCCCGCGGCACCCGGGGCGTCGAGATGATTCGGGGCGCGGACCAGGAGACGATGGCCGACGCCCGCATCGCCCCGACAGCGTCACCATGAGAGGACGAGGAACGATGTCCGAAGCCGAACGCGACCGGAAGCTGCAGGTCCTGGACGCCGACGAGTGCTACCGCCTTCTCGCCACCGAGGAGATCGGGCGGCTGGGTGTCAACGCCGAGCACTACCCGTTGATCTTCCCGGTGAACTACGCGCTCGACGGCGGCATCGTCGTCATCCGCACGGACGCCGGGACCAAGCTCAGCGCGGCCGACCACGCCAACGTCACCTTCGAGGTCGACCAGATCGACAGGCGCACGCGAGCGGGCTGGAGCGTGCTCGTGCGCGGGCTCGCCGAGGAGGTGACCGCGCAGCATCGGGCCGAGCTCGTCGAACGCACCCACGCCAGCGGCGTCGAGCCGTGGGCGCCGGGGGAGCACGGGCACTGGATGCGCCTGATTCCGCAGCAGATCAGCGGCCGCCGGATCGTGCCGGGTCAGCTACCCCCGGCCTTCGAGCCGGGGGCGTACCTCTGACCACCCTCGGGGCTGCTCCGGGAATCCCACGAACTCACCGAGGGTGACCCAGGCGAACCAGCGTCTCCGCAATCCCGGCGCCGTCGTGTGCGTCCGGTCGTCGTCTCGCCTGGTCGTGGACACTGTCACACCGCCGCGGGCGTGGGCGCAGAGGCGATGCCGACCAGGAGGGACAGCCCGCTGGTGAGCGGCACGAACAGGAACTGGTCCACGTTCGTGGTCGCGAACCGCCACCGCGCGAGATCGAGTGTCATGCGGCCCTCCGAGCGCGGACTGCCGGTGCCTCCGGCCTTGATGACCATCCCGTCGCAGGCCGGGCGATCACGAGGGCCCGGCGATGGTCTTCCACGGGACCCTCACGGCCTACTGCCGGGACCAAGGTCCTTCTCGCGGCGCGGTCCGACCACGCACCGGCGACGCTCGATGCCTCGGCAGGTCCGTGCCCGGGACACAGGTCCCGGTGATCGACGACCAAGGACCCCGAGCCCGGTGCCGCTCGTCTGCGGCGGAACCTGGCAGGAGCGATGGACGGTGGAGGGCAGGGACGACGGAGGAGGAATCATGGGCGTCACCCCGCGCACCGCCGTGGTCGTCGGTGTCGACGGCTCGGAGTCGGCGCTCGGCGCGGTTCGGTGGGCGGCGGCCGAGGCCGCGCGGCGGGGAGCGCCCCTGCGGCTCGTCGCGGCCGTGACCTGGACGGTCTACCAGCCGATCGGTGTGCCGGCGCTGGGCGTCGAGTACCAGCGGCAGATACTCGTCCAGGCCGCCGGGCAATACCTGGAGGCGGCCGCCGCGACCGCCCAGCAGGTCGCGCCTGAGCTCGATGTCACGACGGAGGTCCGCGGCGGGGAACCCACCACGGTGCTGCGCGACGAGGCGACCAGGGCACGGATGATCGTCCTCGGCACCCGCGGCCGCGGTGGCTTCACCGGCCTCCTGCTCGGATTGGTGGCGATCGCCGTGGCCGCCCACGCGGAGGCGCCCGTCATCGTGGTCCGCGGCAACGGGGCGCTGCGCGACACCGCTGCCCCGATCGTCGTCGGGGTCGACCGCGGCCCGCAGGGCGAAGCAGCCCTCGCATTCGCCTTCGACGAGGCCACGCGCCGGCGGGTCCCGCTGGTTGCCGTGCACGCCTGGGGCGACCCGATCATCGATCCTTACCTCGCCGGGTACGTCGACCGGGACGTGATCGAGGCCGATGAGCGCCAGACCTTCGACGAGCGCCTGGTGACCTGGACGGCGAAGTACCCCGACGTGCCCGTCGAACGGGTCGTGGCGCGAGACAGCGCGGCGGCCGCCCTGGTACACCGCTCCCGCGACGCCGCGTTGGTGGTCGTGGGGTCGCGCGGACGCGGCACCGTCCGCGGCCTGCTGCTCGGATCGGTCGGCCAGGCGGTCCTGCACCACGCTGACGCCCCGGTCGCCGTCGTGCGGCCCGAGGCCGATCGCGCGGAGTAGCCCCCGCCGGTGGCGTCGGTCGCCGAATCGGCAGTAGCGCCCTCGAGCCCGGGCACGTCTCCGGTCGACTCCGCACACGGCTGGCCGCTGTCGGCAGCGGGACGAGGTCGACACGAGAAGAGTCAGGAGGCCCCGGTGAATGCACCGCAGCCGAAGGCCACGTCCTGCCCGCCCCGCCCGGTGTGGCGTCACCGCCTCCGTTCGTCGTTCGAGTCGACCCTGCTGGCGGGTACGGCGACCGCGTTGGTCGCGGGGGTGATTGCGTGGCTGGCAGGCGCTCAGTCCGTGGCGGGCTGGTGCTGGATCGCCGGAACGGTGAGCGCGGTGGTCCCGGCCACGGCGTGGATGGCCGCCGCGCTCCGGCGGGGACGGGCCGGTGTCGACCTGATCGCGGTGTTGTCCCTGGTCGGGACACTGCTGGTCGGCGAGTACCTGGCCGGGGCACTGATCGCGGTCATGGTGGCCACCGGCCGCGCACTGGACGCCGCCGCGCAGCGGCGCGCGGCCCGCGACCTGACGGCGTTGCTCGAACATGCTCCGCGCTCGGCCCGCCGCCGCGCCGGGGACCGCGTGGAGGTGATTCCGGCGGACGAGGTCGCGGTCGGTGATCTGCTGGTCGTCGGCCCCGGCGAGGTCGTCCCGGTGGACGGCCGGATCGAGGGCGCAGTCGCGGTCCTGGACGAGTCCGTTCTGACCGGTGAGCCGCTGCAGGTGGAACGGGCGGTCGGGGATTCCGTGCGCAGTGGGATCGTCAACGCGGGCACCGCCTTCGAGGTTCGTGCGGGCGCGACGGCCGAGCAGAGCACCTACGCCGGGATAGTCCGCCTGGCTCGGCAGGCCGGGGCGGAGAATGCGCCGGTGGTGCGGCTGGCCGACCGGTACGCGGCCTGGTTCCTGCCGGTGGCGCTGCTGGTCGCCGGTGCAGCGTGGCTGGCGAGCGGCTCACCCGTCCGTGCGGTGGCTGTGCTGGTGGTGGCCACCCCGTGCCCGCTGCTGCTGGCAGCGCCGGTGGCAATCGTCTCCGGCCTCTCCCGCGCCTCACGCCTCGGCGTGGTCATCCGCAGCGGCGGTGCGCTGGAGAACCTGGGACGGGCGACCACGCTGATGATGGACAAGACCGGGACCCTGACCGCCGGTCGCCCTGCAGTCGTCGAGATCCTCACTGCCCCCGACCTCGACGCGGGCGAGGTGCTGCGCCTGGCAGGCTCGGCCGATCAGCTGTCCCCGCACGTGCTGGCGGAGGCGATCGTGGCCGAGGCGCGCAGGCGGGGCCTGCCCCTCGCCCTACCCACCGACGTCGTCGAGCGGCCCGGGCGCGGGGTGAGCGCGGGCGTGGACGGACACCGCGTGGAGGTCGGCAGGCCCGCCCGCACCCCGTCCGGCACGGCCTGGGCGCGGACCGCGGTGAACCGTGCCTCGCTGGACGGCGCTGCGATCGCCTGGGTGAGCATGGACGACGCGGCGGTCGGCGCGATCCTGCTGCGTGACCCCCTGCGCCGCCACGCGCCCCGCACCCTGCGCCGGCTACGCGCCGCGGGTCTGACCCGCCTGATCATGCTCACCGGTGATCGTCTCGAACCGGCCCACGAGATCGGCTCGGTCCTCGGGCTGGACGACGTGAAGGCCGAACAGTCACCGGCGGACAAGGTCGGCGCGGTGCGCACCGAGGAGCAGCGTGCAGTGACGGTGATGGTGGGCGACGGCGTGAACGACGCCCCTGCGCTGGCCGCCGCCACCGTCGGGGTCGCGATGGGCGCGCGCGGTGCCAGTGCCTCCTCCGAGGCGGCCGACATCGTGCTGACCACCGACCGGCTGGACCGGTTGGCCGACGCGATGGAGATCGCCCGCCGGTCCCGGCGCATCGCCGTGCAGAGCGCCGTGGCCGGGATGAGCCTGTCACTGCTGGCGATGGCGATCGCCGCACTCGGTCTGCTCGCTCCGGCGACGGGTGCGCTGCTGCAGGAGGGCATCGACGTGGTGGTGATCCTCAACGCCCTGCGTGCTCTGCGCAGCCCCGGGAAGCAGGCCGAGCTTCCCGCGGACACCGAGCGGATGCTGCTCCGCTTCGCCGCCGAACACGACGAGCTGCGCGACGCGCTCGCACAGCTGCGCGATGCCGCCGATCACCTGACGACCAGCAGGGACGATTCGGCGTTGGAGGCCCTGCGGCGGGTCCACACCTTCTTGACGGATCGGCTGTTGCCGCACGAGCACGGCGAGGAATCCCGGCTGTACCCGGCGCTGGCCATGCCGCTGGGCAGCGCGGAGGCCACGGCGACCATGAGCAGGACGCACGCCGAGATCGACCGGTTGGCCATCCGGATCGGCACCCATCTTGCCCTGGCCGAGACGAGTGGCGAGGTGAGTGCCGACCAGCGCGCCGACCTGCTCGCCTCCCTCTACGGTCTGCACGCGCTCCTCCGGTTGCATTTCCTGCAGGAGGAGGAGAACTACTTCGTGCTCGCCGATGACACCGACGCCCACCCCACCGGAGCGCGTGCGCAGCAGAACCATGGCGACGGTGCTAGGTGACGTCGAGCTCGGCGTACATCCCGGCGTGGTAGTGGCCCGCGTAGTTGCAGATCAGCTCATAGCGACCCGGTCCGAGAGTCAACGTGGTCCATCCCGCCGCTCCGGGAAGGATGCCGTCGCCGATCCCGGCGGCGCAGCCCGCCGAGGCCTCGCCGATGCTGCCCGTCTCGTCGACCCGCCCGTCGGCGCCGATCGGACGCCCACCCGGGGCCCGACCCACGGCGAGCGGCAGGACGACCAGCTCGTGCGGGCGCCAGCCCGAGTTCGTGACCCTCAGCGAGACCTCGCCGGCCCGCACCGCAGTCGGGATCACCGTCATGTCCATCCAGCCGGCGCCGGGCGGCCACGACTGGCCCTCGCCGCTGCCTCCGCGGTACCAGCGGCCCGGCCCGGGCCCGTTCCCGTCAGGGCTGCCCATCATGGTGCCCATCTCGGTGACCCGCACGTCGACCACCGCGCCGGGCAATGCGGGCGCAGCACAACTCGCCGAGGGGCTGACCGGCCCGATCGGGTAGGGGCCGGGCCGAAGGAACGCACCGCTCAGCGCGGCGAGCGCAACGGTGGAGACCGCCCCCAGAACGATCGCGGCGACTCCGGCGACGACGACCAGCCCGAGTCCTGCCCGATGCACCGTGCTCACCTGCCCCCACGCAGCAACGCACTCCGTCGCCGGTACTCGTCCTCGTCGATCTCACCGCGCGCGAACCGCTCGGCGAGGACCTGCTCGGCCCCGCTCACGTCCACCCTGCCGGAGCTCCCCCCGTGTCGTCCGCCGGCGAGGTAACGCACCAGCACGAGGGCACCAGCGATGATCACCCCCCAGAAGACGACCATGCCGAAGCCCATGGCGAGCCACGCACCCCAGCCCCAGCCACCTCCGTAACCCCACATCATGGTGACCACCGCTCTCCCAGCCCGGAGTGCCAGCGTGCCCCGTGACTCCGCGGCGTCGCAGGGGAATCCGACCCGCCGCCCCCGGCCACAGGGCCTGGCCTCGCGGGCCGGCTCGACCCCGACGAGGCTCATCCCGCCGAAGTAGCCGGCGACCCGCTCGGGCTCCTCGAGGAGGATGCTGCGGTCCTCGTCGACGACCTCCTGAGGAGCGTCGGGAAGGGAGAGATGCTGTCAGTACAGAAAATGCGCCTAACGGGGAGGCACTGCGTCGATCTCGTCGAGCCAGGGCAGGAGCAGTCCCGCCACTTCGTCGGGGACCTGCAGTTGCGGGACGTGCCCTACGCCGCTCAGCTCGACGTAGCGCCAGTCGGGACGACGCCGGGCGACCGCGCGGGCGGCGGCGACGGGGACGAGCCCGTCGCGGTCGCCGTGCACGAGCAGCACCGGGATCCGCAGGGCCGCCATCGCGGACTCGTAGGTGTGGGCCCGGGCCATGGCCCAGGCCAACGACCGCGACGCCGACAGGAAGGCGCGGTCGAAGCCGACCACGTCGTCCTGGTGCTCGACCAGGGCGGCGGACCGGGCCAGCAGGTCGGGCGGCACCGTGTCTGGGTCGATCCCGCACAGCCGCAGCGTCTCCTCGACCGTCGCGCGGGCGCCGATCCGCCTGCGCCGGGCGCGCCGCAGGTACTCGCCGCTGCCCGGGACGGCGTAGGCCAGGACCCGTGCGAGGCTCGTCGGTGACCGCAGCAGCTGCCCCGGTGCGGGCAGCGCCGGGTCGAGCAGTGCCAACGCTCGCACCAGGTCCGGGTGCCCGGCCGCCACCAGGACCGCGACGAGGCCCCCCATCGAGTTGCCGACGAGCGTCACGGGCGCCCCGCAGGACGCGAGGAACCCGGCCAGCACGTCGACGTTGCGCCGGACCGTCGCCGGACCCCGGGGCGGCGGGCTGAGCCCGAAGCCGGGCAGGTCGACGGCCAGCACCCGGTGCCGGGCGCGCAGCAGCGGCGCCAGCCGGTCCCAGTTCAGGTGCGACCCGCCGAGCCCGTGCACGCACACCACGGTCGTGGCGCCGGGCGGACCGCCGAAGTCGACGTGGTGCAGCCCCGGGGAGGCCTGGGCGGCGTCGACGGGGCGTCGGGTCACCGCGGGTCCCTCGCCCGGCCGTCGTCCGCCGCGGACACCCGTCGCTCCACCCGCCGTCGGCGGGCCGCCTCACTCCACAGGCCGCCCAGCCAGAAGCACACCACGATCGCGACCACCGCCACCGCCGGCGCCTTGACCTCGGCCGGCGCCGGCAGCGGCCGCAGCGCCGTGGCCGCGACCATCAGCACCGGTCCCTGGACGACGAAGGCCGGGAAAGCGGCACGCGACCACCGCCGCGCCCGGGGCCCCGCCCCGTGCAGGCGCCGCTCCGCGAGTCCCACCAGCGCGATCGACCCGCACGTCACCAGGAGCGCCTCGACCGTCGCGGTCGCGGCGGCCTGCCAGGTCCAGCCGCCCAGATAGGGCCCGTCGTCGCGGGCGACGTCGTGCAGACCGCTGGCCACAACGACGACGGGCAGCGCCAGCAGCACCCCGAGGGCCACCCCGCCGCACGCCCGCCGGATCGGGTCGGGGATGTGCCCGGCCCATCCTCGTCGGGCCGCGACGACGCCCAGCAGGAACATCCCGAGACACTGCGGCCACTGCCACAGGTGCAGGTCGGCGATCTGCCCGCTGCGGGCCGGGAACGCCAGTCGCACCACGACGGTGGCGACGGCGATCGCGGCCGCCGCTCCGGCGACGTGCCACCCGGTGAGCGGACCGGACGGCGCGGGAGGCACCCCGCGCAGGGCCGTCCAGCCGGCGAACGCGATCGAGAAGACGAGCAGGACCAGGGCGAACCAGAGCGACCCGGCGTCGAGGAACGGGTCCCGGTGGGTGAACACCCACCACGGCGACACCTGCCTGCCCGCGGCCACTGAGGCCACCCACACCGACGCGGGCCAGACCAGCAAGGCCGACAGCAGCCACGGCAGGCCGAGGCGCACCAGCCGGTCCTGCACGTACCGGCCCGGCCCGTGCCGGTGGACCGCGCCCTCGGTGAGCAGGCCGGCGACGAAGAAGAAGAGGCCGATCACGAACAGCCCCGAGGGCCCGAGGACGGCGACCAGCGCGAGCTCGACGCCCGGCGTGAACGTCACCTCGTGCACCTCGTCGTAGGCCCATCCCCCCACTGCCGAGTAGCCCAGCAGGGCGTGTCCGCCGACGACCCAGGCCACCAGGACGACCTTGAGGTCGTCCAGGTGGGCCAACCGAGTCCGTGGGGCCGAGTTGCCATTCGTCGTCACGTCAGGACTCTCGCCCGCAGCACCGGCGGGTGATGCGGGCCGAGGACCCGGCCTGGCAGGGCACAAGGTCGACGTGCCTGTCCGAAGGTCATGCGGATGTCGTTGCCGTAGGGCACAGCGAGTGTTCCGGCTGTCGCGCCTTCCTCCGGGCCGAGGAGGTGGACCTTCCGCCTCCTTCGACGAGGAGGTACAGCCTGCGGTACCGGTAGTGGAAGGTCTGGTCGGGGGCTTCGGGCAGGGCGGTCTCGGTCATTCCGGGCATCGTCAGGGAGAGGCGTTCCTTCATGTCGAGGACGACGGGGGGGCCTCGCGCAGAATGGCGGCGACAGTGGCCCCGACTCCTCTGCCGTCGACCGGCCTGCCTGCTCGGCACGGACTCACAGCAGGTCGGCGCGTGGTCGCTCGCCTACGTCGGGTTCTTCCCGGCCGGAAGCAGTCGGCTACGGCGTCCGTGCAGGGAGCACCGCGAGTGCGGCCGCGAGTCGCGGGTAGACCCGCAGTGCGTTGCCGGAGTAGACGGCCTCCCGCTGCTCCTCGGTGAGCGAGGCGGCGTCGACGTAGCGCTTGGTGTCGTCGAAGTGGTGCCCGGTCCGGGAGTCGATCCCGCGCACCGCCCCCACCATCTCCGAGCCGAAGAGCACGTTGTCCGTGCCGACCACACCGAGCAGCAGGTCGATGCCCGGCTGGTGGTAGACGCACGTGTCGAAGAAGACGTTCCGCATGAGGTGCTCCTCCAAAGGCGGGCGGCCGAGCATGTCGGCCAGGCCGCGGTAGCGCCCCCAGTGGTAGGGCACGGCGCCGCCGCCGTGCGGGATCACCAGGCGCAGCGTGGGGAAGCGGGCGAACAGGTCGCCCTGCAGCAACTGCATGAACGCCGTCGTGTCCGCGTTGAGGTAGTGCGCACCCGTCGCGTGGAACACGGGCGTGCAGCTCGCGGACACGTGCACCATGGCCGGCACGTCGAGCTCGCACATCGCCTCGTAGAGCGGGAACCAGTAGGCGTCGGTCAGCGGCGGCGAGTCCCAGCGGCCACCACTGGGGTCCGGATTGAGGTTCACCCCGACGAACCCGAGTTCGGTGACGCACCGGCGGAGCTCGGCCACCGCGGCCTCCACCGGCTCACCCGCGGTCTGCGGGAGCTGACCGACCCCGGCGAAGCGGCCCGGGAACAGCCCGGCCACCCGCGCGATCAGGTCGTTGCACGCACGGGCCCACGCCGTGCCGGCTGCGAGATCGCCCTCGTGGTGCGCCATCGCCGACGCCCGCGGCGAGAAGATCGTGAGGTCGGCACCGCGCTCCCGCATCAGGCGTAGCTGGTTGACCTCGATGCTCTCGCGGATCTCGTCGTCGCCGATAGCCGGGTACGAGGGTGCAGCGTCCCCGCCGAGTGCTGCCTGGAGCTGGTCCTGCCTCCACGACGTGTGTGCCGGGGGCGCGGTGGTGTAGTGGCCGTGACAGTCGATGATCACTGGTACCTCCGTGGAGAGCAGCAGGACGGCGCCCGTTGATCCCACTTGGTTTGTTGACAATGGAAGACACCGTGCTGGCAGCATCGAACCCGGAGCGGGCCGGACTTCGACCCCCTCACGTGGCCGTGGTCGGGCCGGCGTGGGTCAGGGGTTCAGCGGGTTCGCCTGCTCGTTTCCACGGTCGGGAGTGCCTCGACGACGCTCTGCAGGTGCGCGCGCATCGCCTGTTCGGCCGCGTCGGCGTCGCGCGCGCACAACGCGTCGATGATGGCCAGATGCTGAGGCAGCGACACCGACGGACGTCCCGGCTGCATGGCCAACCTGAACTGGTGGCGCACGTTCTGCCCGCGGAGGCGCTCCAGGATCGAGCCCGCCGTGCGCTGCCCGGCGGTGTCCCGGATGAACGCGTGCAGGTCGCGGTTGAGCGCCGAGTAGCCGAGCAGGTCGCCCGTGGCGACCGCATGCTCCATGGCCGTCCCGATTCCCCGCAGTTGCTCCTGTCCTTCGTCGGTCAGACGAGTTGCGGCCTTGGCGGCGAGCAGCCCTTCGAGGACCATCCTGACCTCGGTGATCTCCACGGCCTCGTCCAGTGAGACGGCGCGGACCCGGGCGCCGCGGTTCTGCACGCGTTCGACCAGGCCTTCGCTGGTCAGTTCGAGCAGGGCCGCGCGCACCGCCGCGCGGCTGGCCCCGAACTGCTCGGACAGGTCGGCCTCGACGAGCCGCTGGTTCGGCGCGAAGTCTCCGGCGGCGATCGCGTCGCGGAGCGCGTCGACGACCCTGGCCGCCGGGCCGGTGCCTTCCAGGCGCTCCGCCGAACTCATTGTCGCCATCCTCCGCGCCACGATCGGGACCAATGCTGTGTCAGGGTAGCCGTCCTGCGCGCGGACGGAACCTACGACGCTCATGACCGCGGGTGGGCGACACCGTCGAAGAGCGCTCGGGCGGTGCGCACCACCGTGGACCGGGCCACGCGGGGCGGCTCGCCGTCGCGCAGGGCGACGTCGACCTCGAAGGAACCCGTCGGGTGCTCGACGGCGAGCGGTCCCCCCGTGCCGCGGGCGAGCAGGTCGTGCCCGACGCTGCCCTCGAGCAACGCCGACGTCACCACGCTGACGGCGCCGAGCACGCCGATCGCCGGGTGCGGGCGGACCGGGATGAAGGTGCGGGTGCTGATCGCGCCGCCGTACTTGGGTGGTGCCACGACGGTGGTCTTGGGAACGGGTGCGGTCGACACGTCGCCCAGGCCCATCAGCGCGGCGGCTCGCCTCCGCAGGTCGTCGATCCGCGTCGAGAGGCCCGGAGCCTCGGCGAGCTCGGCCGGGGTCTCGTAGCCACTCAGTCCGAGATCGGCTGCGCGGACGACGACGACCGGCATGCCGTTGTCGATACACGTCACGTCGATGCCGTCGATCCGGTCGACGACACTCCCGGTGGGGAGCAGGGAGCCGGTCGTCGAGCCCTCGGTGGCGAGGAAGTCGAGCAGCACCGGCGCGGCGGTGCCCGGTACACCGGCGATCGCGGTGTCGCCGTCGAAGTCGACCCGCCCGCCGGGCGTGGCGAACCGGGAGACGGCCGACGCGCCCGTGTTGAGCATCCGGATGCGCACCTCCGTCCGCTCGGGACCGGCGGGCACCAGCCCGCGGCCGACGGCGAACTGCCCGACCGCGGCGAGCAGGTTGCCGCAGGTCTGACGCTCCGACACCGTCGCGGCGTCGACGCCCACCTGCAGGAACAGGTAATCGAGGTCGTGGTCGGGGTCCGCGGAGGGCCCGACCACGGCGACCTTGCTGGTCACCGGGGTCGCCCCGCCGAGTCCGTCGATCTGGGCCGGGTCCGGACTGCCCATCAGCCGCAGCAGCAGGTCGTCGCGATCGGCCGGATCGGCGGGCAGGTCGGAGGCGAGCAGGAACAGGCCCTTCGAGGTACCCCCGCGCATCAGGGACGCCGGTACACCGGTGGTCATCCGATGGCCTCCTGCCCGGACGGCGAGGCGGGGAGGTAGCGGACGCCGAGGCCGGTCAGCACGTCTCGCAGCCCGTACCGGTCGAGGCTCAGTTCTCCCTCGCGGAACGCCCGACGCGCGGCGTCCTCCTTCGCCAGCCGCGCACGGCCTGCGGTGACGGCCTCGGCCACCCGGTCCCGTGCGACGACCACCGCCCCGTCGTCGTCGGCGAGGACGGCGTCGCCCGGGTGGACGACCTCCCCGCCGATGACGACGGGGACGTTGACCGCGCCTGCGCTCGCCTTGACCGAGCCCTGGGCGCTGACCGCCGCCGACCAGACCGGGAAACCCATGGCACGCAGGTCCGCAAGGTCGCGCACGCCGGTGGTGGTGACCAGGCCCCGGACGCCACGCCGCATCAAGGCGGTCGCGAAGAGCTCACCGAAGAGGCCGTCGACGCACGGCGAGCTGGTGGTGACGACCAGCAGGTCGCCCGGGCGACACTGCTCGACGGCAGCGTGGATCATGAGGTTGTCACCGGGGCGGCACAGCACGGTCACCGCGGTGCCGCCGGTCTTGACCCCGTCCTGCCGGGCGCGCACGTCGGGACCGAGGTAGCCGGTGCGTCCGAGTGCCTCGTGCACGGTGGCGACGCCGTAGTCGGTGAGCGTGGCGACGTCCGCGAGGTCGGCCCGCGGCGGGTCGGTCACGATCACCCCGGTACGAGGGGTCGTGGCCGGCGTGGTGGTCGAGGTGCTCACGTGGTTCCTTCCTGTGGGCCGGTGGACGTCGCGGCCGCACGGCGGGGTGCCGACGACGGGCGGGTGCGCTGGCCGAAGAGGGCGAGCACGATCGCGCCGAAGGTCCAGGTCGCGGCGATGAAGATGAAGACGCTCTGGTAGCCGCTGCCGGTGTAGAGGGCGGCGATCACGAGGGGGCCGATGGCGTTGGAAAGCCGGCCGATCCCGTAGGCCAGCCCCGTGCCCAGCGAACGTCCGCGGATGTCGAACAGCTCGGGGGAGTACGCGTAGGCCAGCGCCGTGTAGCCCCGCTCCATCATGTTGACCAGGAACCCGAAGACCACGATGAGCACCGGGTCGAAGGTCAGGCCGTACAGCAGACCGGCGACGGCGATCGCGAGCCCGAAGACGACGAGCAGCCACTTTCGCTCGAAGCGGTCGGTGACCAGCGCCGCGAGGAGCGAGCCCAGCGGAGCGCCGACCGTGGTCAGGGCGACGTAGAAGATGGACTTCTCGACACTGAACCCCTCCGAGCTCAGCAGGGTGGGGGCCCAGCTCGAGTAGCCGAAGAAGCCGATCGTCTGGGTCACCCACAGCACCGTCAGTACCGCGGTGGGCACCAGGTAGCGGCGCTGCAACAGAATCCGCAGCGGGGCCTTCTGCGCGGGCGCGGTGGTGTCCGGTGCGGCGTGCGCCGGCTCGGGTAGCGGACCGTGCTGGACCTCGACCTCACGCTCGACCCTGCTCAGGGCGGCCTCGGCCTCGGCATACCGGCCGCGGCTCTCGTACCAGCGCGGGGACTCGACGATCTTGCGGGAGAAGACCAGGAAGGCGATCCCGAGCGCCCCCCAGAGGTAGACCAGGCGCCACGTCCAGTCCGCGAGCGGCACCACGGCGCTGGCGATCAGGTTGGTGACCGGTGTGCCGCAGATCCCGATCACGATCGCGTAGGCCTGGTACCGGCCGCGGGTAGCGGCCGGGTAGATCTCGTTGACGTAGATGACCGCGACGACGGTCATCGCGGCCAGCCCCGCGGAGGTGAGCACCCGGAACGCGCCCATCGACACGATGTCCCAGGCCAGGGCGGAGGCCAGCGAGAACACCGAGAACCAGATCGTGGTGGCGATCAACGTGGTCTTGCGCCCGAGGCGGTCCGCCAGCCTGCCGGCGACGATCGAGCCGATGAACATGCCGACGAAGGACAGCGAGGTCACGTAGGCGACCTGGTTGACCGTCACCCCCCACAGCTTGACCAGTTTCGGTGCCGTGGTGGCGAAGGTGTTGATGTCGGCGAACTCGAAGAAGTACGCGAACGCCACCGCCACGATCGTGATCTTGTGGAAGCGGCTGATCGGCAACCGGTCCAGCCGGTTCGTGGCGTTGGTGTGCACGACGGCGCCGTCGCCGTCGGGGTGGGCGGTCATGCCGTCTCCTCCGGCCAGTACAAGGCCATGGGGTTGTCCACGAGCAGCTGTCGGCGCTGCTCGGCGGTGTCGGTGACGTGGGCGAGGTGGTCCACGAGCAGCCCGTCGTCGGGCATGTGGTCGGTCAGGTTCGGGTGCGGCCAGTCGGTGCCCCACAGCGTCCGGTCCCCGAACTCCGCGAGGACCTTGCGGGCGAAGGGGACGACGTCGGTGTAGGCGCGGCGCTGACCGTCGACGGCCGCCGGGCCGGTGACGGACAACCGCTCCGGGCAGCTGATCTTGACCCAGGACCGGTGCTGGTCGGCGAAGCGCAGGAAGCGTGCGAACTCCGGACCGTCCGGGTCGCGGGTGACGTCCGGTCGACCCATGTGGTCGATCACCAGCGGCACCGGCAGCGTCCCGAAGAAGTCCGCCAGGTCGGCGAGGTCGGCGGCCTCGAAGTAGACGACGACGTGCCAGCCGAGCGGAGCGATCCTGGCGGCGATACGCGCGAGGGCATCGGTGGGGGAGGCGTCGACCAGCCGTCGGACGAAATTGAACCGGACCCCGCGCACGCCGGCTTCGTGCAGCGCGGTCAGCTCGGCGTCGGCGACGTCGGGTCGGACGGTGGCGACCCCACGTGTACGGCCCGCCGCCGAGCGGACGGCATCGACCATTGCGCGGTTGTCCGCGCCGTGGCACGTCGCCTGGACGACCACGCGACGGCTGATCCCGAGCCGGTCGTGCAGCGCCTGCAGGTCCTCCTTGCCGGCGTCGCACGGCGTGTACTTGCGTTCCGGGGCGAACGGGAAGGTCGCGGCGGGCCCGAAGACGTGACAGTGCGCGTCGACCGCGCCGACCGGCAGATCCAGCGCCGGCGTCGACGGTGCCGGATGGGGCGCGAGCCAGCCAGGGGTGACCCCGGGGAGGGCCGAATCCGGCGGCGTCGTGTCGGTGGGCAACTCTGGCCTCCTCTGCGAACGAGACGTCGTGGACGTCCGGTGCAGAGGGACCGTACGTGGGCGCCACCTCTCTACACAAGATGTGTAGCAAGATTGTTAACAATTTTGCGGACGCTCGAGGGCGAGATTGCCGGGTCGGAACCGGGCCTGCCGCTGCACAAAGTCGCGTTCGACCTGCCGAGCCGCGCCGCTGCTCCCCGTCCTCGAGCATGATCCGCAGCTCCATCTTCGCCAGGTGCTGGCCGATGCACCTGTGTGGGCCGCCTTGCGCGGCCCGATCGACAGCACGCAGATCGGCACCACGCTGATGCACGACCTCGTGCTCGGCCCGGACCTGGAGCGGCAGTACTCGCTGTGCGGGGACCCGACCGACCTGTCCAGTTGGCGGCTGGGCGTCCTGCGTGAGCCCGAGAGCCGTGGCGGCTCGGCTCACGTCCACGAGCGGCTGGCCGTCGGCGACCAGGTCGTGTGCCGCGGGCCGCGGAACAACTTCGCCCTGGTCGAGGCGGCGGACTACCTGTTCGTCGCAGGCGGCATCGGGATCACCCCGATCCTGCCGATGATCGCGGCCTGCGAGGCCGCCGGGAAGCCGTGGCGGCTGTTCTACGGCGGACGCCACGAGTCCACGATGGCGTTCCGTGGGGAGCTCGCAGCCTACGGCGAGCGGGTCACGTTCTGGCCGCAGTACACCCACGGGATCCTCGACCTCGCCACCATCCTGGGCACCCCCGCCGCGGACACCGCGATCTACTGCTGCTCGATCTCTGACGGGTTCGCTCAACCCGTGACATCACGGCAGCCCCCGTCCACCGGGCAGCTCCGCTCCGGGACGAGCCAACAGCCACCCTGGCTGTTCTTCCTCGAGTGACCGGCTGAGCTGACCGAGTCGGTGGCCGTCTTCCTTCAGCGGGCCGACCTCGACCGGCGTCAGGCCAGCGGTGGGGTGCGGTCCAGCACGTAGGAGCCCGGCGCCGGCTCCAGCGGTGGGTGGTTGGCGTTGCCGCCCGTGGCGGGGGCCGGCCGTTCGTCGCCCGACCTTTCCAGGAGCCAGTCGGCCCAGGCCTCCCACCACGTCCCCTGGCGCCTCTCCGCGGTGGCGCGCCAGTGCTCGGGGCCGTGCGAGGGGTCCCCGCCGATGAAGTAGCTGGCCTTCGGGTTGCCGGGCGGGTTGACCAGGCTGGCGATGTGGCCCGCGTTGCTCAGCACGTAGGTGCTCGGACCGCTCACCAGCTCGGTCGTCCGGTAACACCCGGTCCAGGGGGTGAGGTGGTCGTTGAGGGCTCCGGTGACGAACACCGGCACGGTGATCTTGCCGAGATCGATCGGCGTTCCCAGCACCTCGAGGTGTCCCTCGGCGAGGGTGTTGGACCGGAAGATGTCGAGGAACTCCGAGTGCAGTGCTGCGGGGAGGTTCGTCCCGTCGGCGTTCCAGGCCAGGATGTCGAAGACCGGGGGACGTTCGCCCATCAGCCAGTTGTTGACGACGTAGTTGAAGATGAGGTCGTCGGGGCGCATCCAGCTGAACACCGTGCCCAACGACCGGGCGGTGATCACCCCGCGGCGCTGCGAGTCCGCCCGGGCCATCTCCAACGCCCGCGGGGCGGAGAAGGCGCCGAGCGGCGCCCGGACGCCGAAGTCCAGCAAGGTGACGCCGTAGGACGCGGAGTGGATGGTGTGCTCGCCCTGCGCGGCGAGGTGGCCCAGGACGACCGACTGGAGGATGCCTCCGGCGCAGAAGCCGAGGGTGTTGACGTCCTCGACGCCTGCCACGTCCTTGATGACCTCGCAGGCGCTGAGGATCCGCCGGGCGTAGGTGTCGATGTTCCAGTCCGCCTGTTCGGCGGTCGGGTTGCGCCAGCTGAGCATGAACACGCGAAGCCCGCGGCTCGTCGCGTACTCCACGAAGCTGCGTCCCGGCCGTAGGTCCAGGAAGTAGTACCGGCCGATGGGCGGCGGGACGACCAGCAAGGGCCGTTCCCGGACGGTCGGGGTGCTCGGCCGGTACTCGATGAGCTCGGCCACCTCGTCCCGGTGGATGACGTCGCCCGGGGTGAGGGCCAGGTCCTCGCCCACCGTGAAGGCACTGCGATCGACCTGCGAGGGCAGCCCGCCGTTGTGCCGGACGTCGTGCGCGAACTGGCGGGCCCCGCGCACGAGGCTGGCCCCCGCGGTGTCGAAGGCCCGCTTCAGCGCCGCGGGGTTCATCGGCAGCTGGTTGGTCGGCGACAGCGCGCTGGTCAGCGCGGACACGGCGAACCGGGCCCGCTCGACGTCGTGCCAGTCCGCGGAGCCCTTCTCGTACTCGTCGACCAGGCGGCCCAGCTCGGCCCCCAGGGCGAGGTAGCCCTGACCCAGCCGCCGGAAGATCGGGTTCAACGACCAGGCCGGATCGACGAAGCGCTTGTCCTTCGGGTGGGGCGTGTGCTCGTCGGTCCCGCGCGCGATCGACACCAGGTCCCGGACGAGCCGTCCGGCACCCCGGGTGACGGGCCCCGGCTGCGCGAACGCCGAGGTGATTCCCTTCAGGATCCCGGCGACCGACGGGATGCCGACCGCCTCGCCTCCCTCGACCACGCCGAGCGCATCGGCCTCGTCAGCGGGAACGGGCTCGGTCACCGGTCCGGGCCGCGCCGGCGGGGTGGTCCGCTCCTCGTGGGCGCGGCCGGGCACTGCCTTGGTCATCGAGCGGCTCCCATCCTCGCGTACTGGGGCGACTTTCGAGCTAGGACGCTGTGCGGGCGGCCGAGCGGGCCGCGACGAAGTCCCGGATCACCGGGTAGATCTCCTCGTTCCAACGGGAGCCCGCGAACACCCCGTAGTGCCCGACGCCCGGCTGCAGGTGGTGGTGGTGATCCCTCGTGGGGAGCCCGGTGCACAACCCATGGGCCGCCTCGGTCTGCCCGGGCGAGCACAGGTCGTCGTCGGCTCCTTCGACGGTGAGCAGGGCGGTCCTTCTGATGAGGGAGAGATCGACCTGCTGCCCGCGCCAGACGAACTCGCCGCGGGGGAGGGCGTGCTCCATGAAGACGTGCTGCAGGGTCTCGAGGTAGAACTCGGCCGGCACGTCCATGACCGCGCCGTACTCGTCGTAGAAGCCGCGGATCCGCGCTGCGGTCGCGCCGTCACCCGCGACCAGCGCGCGGTAGAGCTGGACGTGCGAGCTCAGGTGCCGCCGCGTGTTCATCGACATGAACGCCGTCAGCTGCGCCAGCCCCGGGTACACGCGCCGCCCGGCACCGGCGTACCGGCGGGGCACCCGCGAGACGAGGAACCGCTCGTAGAACGACAGCGGACGCCGCTCGGCGATCTCGTTGATCTTGTTGGGGTTCACCCGGGTGTCGATGGGGCCCGCCATGAGCGTGAGGCTGCGCGGCTGGGCGGGATCCTCCGCCCGTGCGAGCACGGCGACGGCCGCGAGCACCAGCGGGGCCGGCTGGCACACGGCCAGTGCGTGGTGGCCCGGGCCGAGGTGGCGCATCGCCGCCAGTACGTGGTCGATGTACTCGTCGAGCCCGAAGCGGCCCTCGTCGACCGGGATGTCCCGGGCGTTGTGCCAGTCCAGCACGTAGACGTCGTGATCGGCCAGCAGCGTGCGGACCGTGGGCCGCAGCAACGTGGCGAAATGCCCGGAGATCGGCCCCACCAGCAGCGTCGGCGTCCTCCCGGTCATCCCGGGCGTGGCGAAATGCAGCAAGGTGGCGAACGGTGTGGTCAGCACGGGCCGGACATCGACCTCAACGGCCTCGCCTGCGACCGTGATCGACTCGATGGCCCAGTCGGGACGGACGTGGGTGGGACGGCTGCGCGCGAGAATCTCGCTGACGGCCTTGAGGCTGCGGGTCCCGGCAAGCTCCGCGACCGGCGCGGGCAGGCCCGACAGGCCGCGACGGAGGAGCTCGGACGACATCCGCGCCGGCTCGGTCAACCGCCGATGCCATTCGTATACGGGGTAGAGCATCTGCCCGAGCTCCGTTCGTTATGCGACCTGCGTCACAGAGAACGGTAACTGAGCGTCGCGCCATCGACCACCGCTGTGGCGACAAATCGATCATCCCCGGTGCCGTTCCAGCTCGCGCACGTCGCCGGGATGCACACACGCCCGAGGTCAGGACGCACTCCATCGGGACCACCCCGACCACGGCCACGGAGGCGACCCCTTTGCCGCGCGGTCGCTCAGGTTGAGGGCGGTCGGTACCCGCTGGTGTTGGCTTCGCTGCCTGGTTGGCGTGGCTGCTCCCGGTCGTGGTCGACGCCGGCGCGCTGTGGGGTCGTCGGTGTGGCTCGGCGGCTGGGCCGCCGAGCCCGCCCGGCCTTCGCCCGGGCCCTCGCAGTCGGGCTGCTGACGCTGCTGTCGGTCGCGGCGAACGCACTCGGCGACGGCCTGGAGGCGCACGGGCCGACGCCGCCCTGATGGGTCGTCGACGATCGCAGGTCCTTGTCGGCGAGCGGCCGGCCGAGGCCGGGAACCGGGCCGTCCCCGGCCACCGAGGCCTCGGTGGCCAGGCTGCGTGCGGCCGAGACCGAGACCTCAGTGACCCGCGACGCAATCGGCGGAGTGACGTCGGGTGTGGTGGGTACGTTCCCGGGATGTCTGAGCGCACTGCGCACCTGCTGACCCCGACCGGGGTCCGCACGCTCTTCTTCGAGACCGTCCCTGCCGGGGACGGCACCTTCCAGCTGGCCGCCTCCGAGCCGTTCTCGATGGCGCAGGGCGATGTTCTGAACTTCGGCGAAGTCGGGCTGACTCTCGGCGACTACCTCAACTTCCGCACCTTGGGCACCTTCACCGACGAGTAGGCGGACCTCACCCGGGCCGGAGCCCGCCGGGGCGTACCCCGACGGGCAGTGAGATGACGACGGCTCACCACGACCGGCACGTAGTCGTGGCGCCCGACGGGGTGGAGTCCGGGGTGGGCAACGGCAGCGGTCAGGGAATGGAGGGGTGGTCGGGGACCGGGTCGTCGGCACCTACCTTCACGGACCCGTCCTCGCCCGCAACCCCGCCCTGCGGATCTGCTGCTGGAGTGGGCCGTCGCCATTTCCTCCCGGCCGTCGCGTGATCGTCGTCCTCTCCCTCTTGCCGCTGGTCCGCGAGCTGTACAAGGAGCGCCGACGCGACCGGCTGACACCGACCACGGCAGCCGGCGATTCCTTCCTGCGGTGACGGAGGTCTGCATGGTCGACAGTGCGTTCCGCCGGGAGGCCGGCGGGACGAGGTGAACCGAGGAGAGGGGAGCCGATCGCCATGAGCATTCCCGCCACCATGCGCGCGCTGCAGCAGACCTCGTCGAAGGGTCCGCAGGACACCAGTCTGATCACGGACGCGCCGGTGCCGCGCCCCGGCCGGGGCGAGGTGCTGATCCGGGTCGCCGCTGCCGGCGTCAACTTCGCCGACATCTCGAGGGCCTACGGCACGTTCCTGGGCGGCCCGCGGCCCCCGTATCTCGCAGGCTTCGAGGGCGCCGGCGAGGTCGTGGCGGTGGGCGAGGAGGTGACCGTCCCACGACCGGGGACCCACGTGGCCGGCGTGGGATACGGGGCCTTCGCGGAGTACATGATCCTGCCCGCGACCGCGGCGACGCCGGTGCCGGCCGGTTGGACGGCCGAACAGGCGCTGGGCCTGGTCGTGAACTGGCCGACCGCACTCGCCGCGCTCAAGCCCGTTGGTCGCCTTGCCGCCGGGGAGACCGTGCTGGTCCACGCCGCGGCGGGCGCGACCGGCCAGGCCGCGGTGACCATGGCCAGGCACTACGGCGCGACGGTCGTCGCCACCGCTTCGCCGAGCAAGCACGAGACAGTGCTCGCGCTGGGCGCCGACCACGTACTGGACTCCCTCGACGGCGAACTGGCCGCCGAGGTGCTGCGGCTGACCGGCGGTGCCGGTGCCGACCTGGTGCTGGAGTCGGCGGGCGGTGCCACGTTCGGGGCCAGCCTCGCCGCGGCGAAGCCCGTCACAGGCCGGGTCGTCGTCTACGGCGTGGCAGGCGGCCAAGCCTCGATCACCAACTGGGACCTGGTGTACAGACACCAGGTTCATGTCATCGGCCTCAACGTCGGCGTGCTGATGCAGGCCGCGCCGGGGATCTTCGGTGAGATCGTGGGTGAGCTGTCGGCCCTCGTCGCCACCGGTGTCCTCGCCCCCGCTCAGCCCACCGCCTACGACCTGGTCGAGGGCCCGAGGGCCCTCGCCGAGCTGGAATCACGGGCGACCATCGGCAAACTGGCCCTGCTGCCCTGAGGCCCGTCCACCGCGTGAACGCGCGCTGAGCTGGCATTCGATTCCTTTGCAACGGCGTCCCGGTCGTCATGGACGACGGCCCCGACGAGCGGGGCCGATCCGGACGAGGGGCAGCAGCGCATGACGAGCACACACTCCACGGCGGCAGTACCTACTGTGGCCGACGGTCCGGGCGGCGGATCGCGAGCGGACGCCTCGGGACCACCGCCCGCCGGGGGAGGACCGCGAATCCATCGCGGGCCTGACCACCGGGCCGCGGCTTACGCTCGCGACATGAAGGCGCACGTGCGGGAGGCGGCGGACCAGGAACGGTTCGTCTCCGAGACCGAGCGGTTCCGCCGGGAGCTGTCGGCGCACTGTTACCGCATGGTCGGCTCCGCACACCAGGCCGAGGACCTCGTGCAGGAGACGTATCTCCGGGCCTGGCGTTCCTACGCCGGCTTCGAGGGCCGCGCGTCGATCCGGTCCTGGCTCTACACGATCGCCACCAACGTCTGCCTGACCGCCTTGGAGCCGCGCCGGATCCGGGTGCTGCCGACGGGCCTGACGGCTTCCTACGACGGACCCGACCGCCCGCCGACTCACGTTCCGCCGGGCGAGGTCTCGTGGCTGGAACCGTTGCCGGACCACCGGGTCACCCCGGCCACCGATGACCCGGCCGCGACGGTGGTCGCGCGCGAGTCGCTCCGGCTGGCCCTCATCGCCAGCTTGCAGCACCTGCCGGCCCGCCAGCGCGCGATCCTCATCCTGCGCGAGGTGCTGGCGTTCTCCGCGGCCGAGACCGCGCAGATCCTCGGCACCACCACGGCAGCGGTCAAGAGCGGACTGCAGCGCGCCCGCGCTCGGCTGAACGAACTGGACCCGGAGCCCGGGGAATCGCTCGAACCGACCGACCCGCGGGCACGTGCGCTGCTCGACGGCTACATCGCCGCCTTCGAACGCTCCGACGCCGACCTGCTGCAACAGGTACTGCGCGCCGACGCCACGCTGGAGGCCACCCCGTTCCGCGAGTGGTACGCGGGCCGGATGAACTGCATCCACATGCTCGGCACCTACGTGCTGGGCGCGCCGGGTGACTGGCGCATGATCGCCACGACGGCGAACGCCCAGCCCGCCGCCGTCGTGTTCAACCGGCACGACGGCGCGCTCCGGGCCCACGGCATCGTGGTGCTGACCGCGACCGCCGCCGGCGTCTCGCGCGTGATCGAGTTCCACGATCCGGCGCTGGTCGCGATGTTCGGCTTCCCGGATGTGCTCCCGGGCTCGTCCTGACCGACGGCAGTGCCCCGTCGTCGCCGTCTCGGTGATCGTGCGCGGGAGACGAGCGACAGCCTGTGCCCGCCCCTGCCATCGTCGCCGCGTCGAGATCGGGAGTCGCCGCCTGCGGTTTCGGGTTCGCGCTGCGAATGCTGCCCGCCAGCCGCCGTCGTCTGCCGTGAGAATGCTCGGCCTCGACGGGGTCTCCTGCAGTTCGCCTGGAGCGGGCAGGCCTGTCAGGGGCCGGATGTCGTTCGCGCCGACACCTGTCTCAATATCCCCAGAAGTGGTGCGACTCGAGCAGCGAAGTCGTACAGCAGTGCCTCGTCGTCGTCGGTGAACGCCATGTCGACCGAGAACCGGACCAGTGAAGCCCCACCGACCAGCCGTCCCTCGTGCTCCAGAGGCACACCGAGCATCGCGGTGAGCGGATAATGCAGCAGGAACTCCCGCTGCTCCGGTGAGGCCTCCGGAGGAAGTCGATCTCGGTCGATGCGGAGGCGGACGGCTCGGCGACAGTCGACGACGGGGCGCCAGATTCCGCTGCGCGGCCGAGGTGCCGTGCGGTCCATGACCGAGGCGATCTTCGAGCGCAGGTGAGGATCGGGGTGATGGGCTGCCACGGGAAGGAGCAGCGCGTCGTCCTCGGACAGCATCCGCACGGAGGCGGCCGTGGCGGACGCTACGGCCAGTGTTTCCGTCGTCGAGCTCAGCAGGGTGCGCAGCGTACGGTCGACCTGGTTGTCGACCCGGGTGCGCAGCCAGGCCCTGGTGGCGGCCAGTTCACCCACGCGTCCCCGCATTCCGCGCCCGAGCCGTGTCGCCGCGCGCTTCCAGGCCGTCGCACAGCACTCCGGTTGCCCGATTCCGGTCCGCGCGCGAACCCGACGTCCGAGTCACAGACGATACAAGTCGCGCCTGGGTCAGGGCTGTCTCGTTGGTCTCAGCCCGGACAGGCGCCGCCTTCGCAGACTCCGCGGCAGCTGCGGCCGAGGGGAAGCCGCCGCCGGCGTTCGAGACGCCCATTCCTCTGTGTGCCAGCCGACCGCGGCGCTCCCAGACCACCGTCTCGTAGCCCTACGCGCCTGTCCTGGCTGCTGCTTGCTCTTGCTCGCCGATCGGCCTGCCGTCTAATGCGTCAGGAGGACTGAGGTACATCTCAGGCTGGTATTCCTGCAGCAGAGCAGAGCCATGGTGAGGGACGGTTCCTCGGGGGCGCAGATCACGCACAGCTCGCTGCCGACGGCGACGGCCTCCCGGACGAGCTCTTGATACGAGGCTTCGACGGGTTCGTCGCCGTGTGCATGCCAACCTGCGGCCAGGTTGACGACCACCGGCTGTCGTGACCTGCGGTCCAGCAGCTCGTCGATCTCGTCGCGAAGGGCCTGGGTGGATTCCCGGCTAGGTTCTCCTCGCAGGGTGACGACCCAGGCGTCGGCCCGGGACCGTGTGAGCACAAGCCGTTCGTACCCGGTGGCCATCATCCAGACGATGCGCCTTGGCTGCTGCAGCGCGGAAGCGGGCACAACGCGATTTGGCCGAGATTTAACCTTGAGCCGTCTTGAAGGTTGAATGCCATCGAATGGGGCCGTGCGACCGCACTCGAAGTTCCACAGATTTGCGCATCCGGGTGCCGCGCGCCCCCGTCGCCGATTGTTCATACCGATGCGGCCTCGACGAGACCCGTCAACACTGAGGAACCGGTGCCGCGATGCCGGGCATGGAGGGGCGGTGATGCTCCTGGGGCGGTCATGTCCGGCATCGGGCAGCTCCTCGGCGGGATTGCCGCCCCAGCGCGATCCGGCCGGCACCTGTTCACCTTTCATGACGAACGAGTCGGGCTCGACCACGTCGTCGTCGAAGCCCCGGCGGCCGGTGCGTACGCCGAGCATCCGCGAGACGAGGTTCTTCCACGGGGTGCCGGCCAGCTGCCGCTCGATCTGCGGGACCAGGAGTTTCCAGAAGCGTTCGTGCCGCCAGAACCCGATGTCGTATCGCCGGCGGCAGGTCGGCCGCGTGCCCTTTCGCTGGACCGAAAAGGCCCACATGACGGCGAGCGTCGACCACCCGAGGGAGCCGTCACCCTCGACGCCTCCACGACCAGGTGGGATGGAGCGTGCTCGGGATCGGACAGGCCTGTGAGCTGACCGATCCCGTCCGGCTCGCCGGCCTCGACCGCCATGTACTCCGGCCCTGGGCACCGGAGCACGACGAGAACACGATCGGTCGTGCCCAGCCGGCTCACCGGCCGCCGTATGCGGCGAGGCGCGGACCCGGTGAAGCAGGAGGGCTGCCGCCACGGTGAGGCGCCCGGCATACCGAGGGCACCCGGGCGCCGTGTCGGAGGAGGCGAGGCGGGGTTACTTCTCGAAGACGCCCTTGGCGGCGTCCTCGACCTTCTCGCCTGCCTGATTCTGCCGGGGCCTGGTCGCCCTGGCCCTCGGCCGCCGGCGTGGCGCGCGAGGGACGGAGGCCGCTGATCGTCGGGGCGAATACCGGGAGCGGGTTCAGGTGAAGATCCCCTGCTCAGGGTGTGTGGACAGCCGCCGCGTAGCGAGAGGACGATGGCCACGTTTCTGACCGTATCCGGCTCAGAGCCGGCCCTGATCGCCTACGGTCCCTGGCCGGATTCGACGTGCTGGTGTGGTCGGGCGCTTCCTGGCTTGCTGCAGGCGCGGCAGGGTGATGGTCGTCCGGCTCTCGGCTGCCCGATCGTCGCGGTTCGAGGCGACGACGTGCCCGAGGGAGGAGGCATCGCGGCACCTGCCGTACGGACCGAAGGCATGAGTGGTCGTCCGCAAAGAGTCGAGGGAGGAGCGCGATGCGCGAACTGCGCGAGCGGTTGGCGGTGAAGCCGGAGGACCTGAGGCGGCGGGTCGACCCGGCGATGCTGCCGTTCCGGACGACGGTCGAGGTGGCGCCGGTCGAGACGACGATCGGGCAGCCGCGTGCGGGCGAGGCGATCGCCTTCGCGCTCGAGGTCGGCGTGCGCGGCTTTCACCTCTATGTCGCCGGTCCGCCGGGTACGGGGCGGGAGAGCACCGTCCTGGCGGCCGTGCGCTCCGCCGCCGCGACGCGGCCGACGCCGCCCGACCGGGTCTACGTCCACAACTTCGCCGAGCCGGACCGGCCGCGAACCTTCTCGATGCCTGCCGGCCACGCCCGGGGACTGGCGACGGCGTTGGCGTCTTTCCTCGAGGCGGCGCAGCGGGAGATTCCTCGCGCCTTCGAGAGCGAGGAGTACGCGCGGCGGCGAGAGCAGTCCCTGGGCGAGGTGGGTACGCGTCGCGCCAAGTCGATCGCCGACCTGCGCGCCTTCGCGCAGGAACACGATTTTGCGCTGGAGTTGACGCCGACGGGTATCGGCAAGATCCCGTTGCGGAGCGGCGAGCCGATGTCGCAACAGGTGTTCGAGCAGTTGTCACCTGAGGAGAAGGCGCAGGTCGAGCAGCGGGGCGCGCAGGTCCAGAGCGAGGTCGGCGCGTTCGTGCGCCAGATGCAGCAGATCGAGAAGGAGGCCCAGGAGCGCGTGAGCGCGCTCGATCGCGGGGTGGCGCTGTACGCCGTCGGCCCGCTGATCGCGGAGCTGCGCGAGGAGTACGGCGAGCAGCCCGATGTCCTCACCTTCATCGAGCAGATCGAGGAGAACCTGCCGGAACACCTGCACGACTTCCTGCCGGTGACCGAGACCCGGCAGGCGGAGCACGCGGACGGCCCGGTCGCGGCGCTCGGACTTCAGCGGCAGGAGCGCCTGGCGCGGTACGAGGTCAACGTGCTGATCGACAACGGCGACCTCATCGGCGCCCCGGTCGTCGTCGAGCGGAACCCCACCTACTTCAACCTGGCCGGCCGGCAGGACTACCGGGCCATGCTGGGAACGATGGTGACCGACTTCCGGCAGATCAAGCCGGGCGCACTGCATCGCGCCAACGGCGGCTTCCTCGTTCTGCATGCGCTCGACGTCATGCGCAGCCCCGTTGCCTGGACGGGGCTGGAGCGCGCCCTGATGTCCGGCGAGGTGCGGATCGAGAACCCGGGCGAGCAGGCGGCGCCGACAGCGTGGCCGCGGCCGGAGCCGATCCCGCTCGACCTGAAGGTGATCCTGATCGGGCCGGCCGCGCTGTACGACGTCCTGCATCAAGCCGACGTGGACTTCCCGGAGTTGTTCGGGGTGAAGGCGGAGTTCGCGCCGGACATGGACTGGAGCGAGGCGAACCTCGCGAGCTACTCCGCCTTCTTGAGCCGGCTCGTCCAGGACCGCGGACTGCGCCACTTCGACCGCTCGGCCGTCGCCCGGATCGTGGAGCACGGAGCGCGGCTGCGCGATCACCAGCGGAAGCTGACCGCACGCTTCCTCGACGTCGCCAGGCTCGCGGTCGAGTCGAGCCACTGGGCGGGCGAGGCGGGGCACGACGTCGTGCTGGCAGAGGATGTCGACGCCGCGATCGCCAAGCAGGAGCAGCGGCGCAACCTGGTCGAGGAGCGGAATCGAGAGGTGATCCTCGACGGAACCGTCATGATCGATACCGAGGGCGCGCAGGTGGGGCAGGTCAACGGGCTGGCGGTGCTCGGCGTCGGGGACCACAGCTTCGGGCGGCCGACCCGGGTGACCGCACGGGTCTCGGTCGGGCTGGGGACGGTGCAGAGCATCGAGCGGGAGATCGAGAAGTCGGGCCCGATCCACTCGAAGGGATTCTTGATCCTCACCGGGTACCTGCAGGCGCAGTACGCCCAGCATTGGCCGCTCTCGTTGGGGGCGACGATCACCTTCGAGCAGTCGTACGGCGGCATCGACGGCGACTCGGCGTCGACGACCGAGCTCTACGCCTTGCTGTCGGCCCTCTCCGATCTGCCGCTGCACCAGGGGCTCGCCGTGACCGGCGCGGTGAACCAGCACGGCGAGGTGCAGGCGGTCGGGGGCGTGACGCGCAAGATCGAGGGCTTCTTCGATGTCTGCCGCGAGCGGGGACTGACGGGCGGGCAAGGGGTGCTCGTGCCGACGTCGAACGTCAAGCATCTGATGCTGCGGGAGGACGTGATCGAGGCGGTCCGCGCCGGACGGTTCCACGTCTGGGCGGTCAGCCATGTCGACGAGGGGATCGAGTTGTTGACGGGGCGATCGGCCGGCGAACGGGCGGCTGACGGGACCTTCCCGGAGGGGACCGTGCACCGGCTGGTCCAGGATCGGCTGTGGGAGTACGCAGAGCAGATACGCGAGTTCGGCAAGGTCCGGTCCGACGCCGCTCTCGCCGGCGCGCCGAGCACTGTCGACCGAGCTCCCGGGTGAAGCCCGCGCCGTGGTTGCCGTTGATCGTCATCGTTCTCGCCCAACTTCAGTTGGCGATCAACATCAGCGCGTTGCCTGTGTCGCTCGGGCCGATCTCCGAGGACTTGGACGCGCCGGCTACCGCCACGGCGACGGCGCTCCTCCTCTACTCGCTGTTCGTCGCCGCGTTCGTCATGCTGGGAGCGAAGATCGGCAAGCTCTTCGGCGAGCGTCGGGTGTTCCAGATCGGCGTCATCGCGCACGGCGGGGCCATGGCTCTGATGGCGACCAGCACCGACGCGCGCACCATGAACACCGCCCAGGCGCTCGCGGGGCTCGCGGCCAGCGCCGTCGTGCCGACGTTGGTGGTGCTGATCGCCGCGAACTACCACGGGCGGCAGCAGGAGACGGCGCTGGGCGTGCTGGCAGGCATTCCGGCGGTCGCCAGCGCGTTGACCTTCGTCGTCGCCGGGTTCCTCGCCACGGCGTTGAGCTGGCGCTACTCGTACGGGCTGATCGTCCTGCTGGCGGTCGTCGTCCTCGTCCTGAGCTATCGCCTCACGCCCGTCCCGCGTCAACGGGCCATCACTGTCGACGTCGTCGGGGTCGCACTGTCGGGTGCCGCGATCGCGCTCATCTTGTTCGGCTTCAACAACCTCCAGAGGTGGGGCCCGCTGGTGGCGGAAGAGGCGGCGCCGTTCTCCGTCCTGCGTGTGTCGCCGGCGCCGATGTTCATCCTCTCGGGGATCGTGCTGGGTCAAGCCTTCTTCGCATGGTCGAAGAAACGCGTGGCGGCGGGAAAGCAGCCGTTGCTCGCGACGGAGGTCCTGGACAGCAAGGAGGAGAAGAGCGCCGTCATCGCCTTCCTCGTCGCGGGCAGCCTCGGCCTCGCGGTCGGATTTCTCATCCCGCTCTACGTCCAGATCGTCCAGGACCGCACGCCCATATTCTCGGCGGTGGCCATCCTCCCGTACGCGGGCGCAGTGGCGCTCGCAGGCGTCGTCTCCGTGCGGCTGTACGGTCGCCTCTCGCCCCGCAGGCTCGGGGTCGCCTCCTTCGTCCTGGTTGCCGTCGGCCTGGTGGTGGTCGCTTTCACCGTGGGCAACAACTGGGGCACCGTCGCCGTCATCCTGGGGCTGCTCCTCGTCGGCATCGGTGAGGGCACGCTGCTCACCCTGCTGTTCAACGTGCTCGTCTCCGCGTCCCCGAAGCGACTGGCCGGCGACGTCGGCGCGTTGCGGGGCGTGGCGAACAACGTCTCGAACGCCATCGGCGCGGCCTTCGCCGGCGTCATCGCCGTCGGACTGCTGGGCCTGCTCCTGACATCGGCCTTCGCCCGTTCCGAGCTGCCGCCGGAACTCGAGACGAAGGTCCTCTTCGACCAGCTCGACTTCGTGACCAATCACGAGTTGGGCAGTGCGCTCGGTGCGACCTCGGCGACACCGGAGCAGGTGGAGAGAGCGGTGGCGATCAACGAGGACGCCCGGCTCCGTGCGTTGCAGGCCTCGTTCTTGATCGTGGCGGGCATCTCGTTGTTGGCGATCTTCCCGGCCGCGAGATTGCCGAAGTACGTGTCGGGCGAGTTGTCGGCAGAGGACATCGTGAGTGAGGCGAAGGCCTCCAAGACTGTGTAGCCCCCTGAATCTTCGGCTCTTGACGATCCAGCGCACGCCGGGGCTCGTCCATGTTGCGCTCCTGCCGATTCCGGGCTGTGAGAAGTCCCGAGGCCCGGCCCCACCCGA
This sequence comes from Pseudonocardia halophobica, assembly GCF_027922425.1. Lineage (GTDB taxonomy): Bacteria > Actinomycetota > Actinomycetes > Mycobacteriales > Pseudonocardiaceae > Pseudonocardia > Pseudonocardia halophobica. The sequence goes on from NZ_BSFQ01000002.1 coordinate 246,108, forward strand.
GCGGTGAGGGGGGTCCCGCTCGGGTGAGGCACTCGGACGGCGGAGGCATGGCGCTACCCGCTCGCGCGGCGCGCCTGCTGACCGCCGCCCCAGCGAATCTAGAACCTCCAGTGGGGTGGAGGGTCAAGCGCTGCCGGCGCTATGGTCGCTCGGTGCGTATCGGGCAGCTCGCCGCACGGACCGGAGTGCGCGTACGGACGATCCGCTTCTACGAGCAGGCAGGACTGCTCCCGGCCCCGGAGCGCACGCCCGGCGGCCTCCGGGAGTACGACGAAGAGGCAGTGACCCGCTTGCGCTTCACGCGATCGGCACAGTCGCTCGGCCTGTCCCTGGCCCAGATCGCCGAGGTGCTCCGGGTTCGCGACCAGCAAGGGCCGCCGTGTGAGCACGTGACCGAACTGATCGAGAACCACATCGAGACCGTGGAGGCGAAGATCGGAGACCTTGTCGCCCTGCGCGATGACCTGCGCGCCCGCGTCCCGCAGGGAGCGCGACCGGATCCGGGTCGCTGCAGGGGCGGGCAGGTCTGCTACCTCATCGAGGATCCGTCCGAGGCCCACGCAGAGTAGACATCGCGACGTCGGCGAGGCATCTGCTCCTGCTCCGGGAACCGACCTGTCGTTCACGGCAGGCTCCGCCGCGGATTCCGGGGCTGTTCTTGGTGACCAAGCGCGCGAAGGCCGACGGCTGCAGGTGGGCGCGATCCGAGCTCACGGGACCATGTCGCGATGACCGCCACCCATGCCACCGTCGCGACGTTCGCGTTGGACCTCTCCCGCGAGGAGCAGAACGGCCGGGCGCTCCGGGAGTTCATCATTCCCGGTGTCCGGCGACACGCCGGCTTCGTGTCGGGCAGCTGGCTGCTCGACCGGGACGCTGGGCAGAGCATCGCCGTCGTGACCTTCAGTTCCCGCGAGGCGGCCGAGTCGTTCCGCGTCGACGTCGAAGGCAATGAGGAGGGTCGCTCGGCCCAGGGCATCGCGTTGATCGACATCCGGGTTCTCGAGGTCACGGCGACAGCGGCCCCGTAGGCGGCCCCGGGCGCAGCCGCGCAGCGATCGCGACGGCCGCCCACCGGGGCGGGCGACGCGACGTCACCACGACTCGGCGACGGTCAGATGCCGAGCGCTTCACGAGGACCTCCCCTTGGTCCCCCTGCCGGCCTCGGCCGGGTCCTCGTCGAGATCGGCCGAGATCGCGCCGTTGTAGGTCTTCTGCCCGGTGGCCCAGCCGGCCGCGGCGGAGTCGGTGGCCGGTGTCTTCTGGACGCGGGAGGCACGTGGTCGTAGTCCGGGTGATCGGCGACACTCGTCGGGTAGCCGGGCTCAGTACTCCTTCTTGATGGTGAAGTACGAACCGCGGATGGTCCCCGCCAGCTTCGACTTCTGGCGGGCGAACTTGAAGCGGGAGGCGAGCTCCTCGGGGATCTCCATCCCGTCGGACAGCTTGAAGCCGACCGCCCGCTTGCCGGTGTCGTCGAGGGTGTACATGACGTTGATCGACAGGCCGCTCTCGTAGAAGACGTAGGCCATCCGGATGTTCTCGACCTGGAACGCCGTTGCCTCGAGCGGCGGGGACGAGATGACGATGTCGCGTTCCTCCCGCAGGATCCGGTGCACCCACTCGATGGTCTCCTGGGCGTCGGCCGCGGGCTCCACCGTGAAGTCGTGGTCGTACTTGTTCTTGAAGTAGCGGGCCTCGTTCGCCCGCAAGCCCGCGAGCGCCGACGCCACCGGCGACGACTCCACTCCGGTGGTCGACACGGTCCGGAAGTCCACGGCGTAGGTCATGACACGAAGTCCCCTCGGTCGGCCGGATGATTGTCGAGCCCGTCGCTCGGCATCCTGCCCGTGAAGTGCCTGTCCTCAAAGATCCGTATCTACGGCGGACCGCGAACCATCGTGGCGTCGGATCTCGGCGATGCCGTCTGTGGGACGCCGCTGTCGTGTCAGCGGGCCCGCAGCCGCGCCTGAAACCCCCGCCGAGGAAGTCACCCGGGCTGCTCCTCGTGCCGGGCTCGGGCGGCCTCGGTGGCCTCGGCCTCGATGGCCTCCTGCCGCTTGGGAGGCGGGATGCGGTTCTTCCCCTCCCGTCGGCGGGTAGCCCTGGCTGCGGTCGGGGGTTGGACGACGGATCCGACGAGGGCGGGAGAGCCGATGGGCAAGATGCGCGTCGCGAGCGCCGAGCTGCGCCGCAAGGTGGTTCCGGCCGACGCGGCGGCTGCGTTGATCCCCGCGGGAGCGAACGTGGGGATGAGCGGCTTCACCGGGGCCGGCTACCCGAAGGCTGTTCCGCTGGCCCTGGCTCGAAGGATCTCCGAAGCCACGGCCGCCGGCACCCCGTTCCGCGTGAGCGTGTGGACCGGCGCGTCCACCGCTCCGGAACTGGACGGTGCCCTCGCCGAGGCCGACGGCATCGAGCTACGACTGCCCTACCAGTCCGACCCCGTGAGTCGCCGGAAGATCAACGCCGGTCTGATGGAGTACATCGACGTGCACCTGTCCCACGTCGCGCAGCTCGTGTGGGAGGGCTTCCTCGGCCACCTCGACGTGGCGCTCGTCGAGGTCAGCGGTATCACCGAGGACGGGCGGCTCGTGCCGTCCTCCTCCGTGGGGAACAACAAGACCTGGATCGACCAGGCCGAGCGCGTGATCGTCGAGGTCAACTCCTGGCAGAGCACCGAGCTGGAGGGACTGCACGACATCTACTACGGCACCGCCCTGCCGCCCCACCGCGTTCCCATCCCGCTCGCCCGTCCGGGCGACCGTATCGGCACCCCCTACCTGGTATGCCCACCCGAGAAGATCGCGGCGGTCGTCGAGACCGACCGGCCGGACCGCAACTCCCCGTTCACCGAGCCCGACGACGCCTCGCGCCGGATCGCGGGGCACCTGCTGGAGTTCCTCGAGCACGAGGTGGCCCGTGGGCGGCTCCCCGCGAACCTGCTGCCACTGCAGTCCGGGGTCGGCAACGTGGCCAACGCCGTGTTGAACGGGCTGGGCGCGGGTCCCTTCGAGAATCTCACCGCCTACACCGAGGTGATCCAGGACGGCATGCTCGGGCTGCTTCGCTCGGGAACGCTGTCCGTCGCGTCGGCCACGGCGTTCTCGCTGAGCCCGGTCGCCGCCGAGGAGATCAACGCGAATGCGGCTGCGTACCGGGACCGGATCGTGCTGCGGCCGCAGGAGATCAGTAACCATCCCGAGGTCGTGCGCCGGCTCGGTGTCCTCGCCATGAACGGCATCATCGAGGCCGACCTCTACGGCAACATCAACAGCACCCACCTGATGGGCAGCCAGATCCAGAACGGTATCGGCGGCTCGGGCGACTTCGCCCGCAACGCCTACATCTCGTTCTTCCTGACCCCGTCGACCGCGAAGGCCGGCGCGATCTCCAGCATCGTGCCGATGGTGTCCCACGTCGACCACACCGAGCACGACGTGCATGTCCTCGTGACCGAGCAGGGCCTCGCCGACCTGCGCGGTCTCGCTCCACGACGGCGGGCGCGCCAGATCATCGACCGCTGCGCCCACCCGGACTACCGGCCCCTGCTCGAGGACTACCACCAACGCGCTCTCGCCGAGTCCCCGGGCAAGCACACGCCGCACCTCATCGGCGAGGCGCTCGGCTGGCACGAGCGATACCTGGCGACCGGAAGCATGCGGGCCTGATCCTCACCAGGGCCGGACGTGCCGGCCGGACTCCACCTGCCGACCACGTCCCACCCGCCCGGGCGCAAATCCCGGTGCTGTCGGGCACGGCTCGGGCGAGCGGCCGACCCGCCACGAGCCGGCCACGGTCCGGCCGGCCGCGGCTCCGGCTCATCGCCCGCAGCGGGTGAAGTGCCGCCGCGGCGCACCGGGTCGAATGCCGGACGCGGTCCCCGCAGCGGGCGGGGGGCAGCGCCGAGGGCGAATCCGGGGCCGACTCGACAGGGAGGGAGCCTCTTATGGACACCTCCGACTCCACCGGTCGCTGGGCACTCCGTGGAGATCCGGCGCTGCTCACGGAAGCGGCTACGGCCCTGCGCGTCGCCCGGGCGGAGCAGATCTTCGGGGACCGGTTCCCCGGCGAGTACGTGATGTCGGGGATCGCCCGGCTCCTGGAGGCCATCGCGCGCGAGATGCGCGAGAAGGACACGCCCAGCCACGGCGTGGTGTCGGCCGCCACCGACATCTCCGCACACGTGCTGAGGTACCTGCCCGAGCTCAGGGAGGCGACGAGCCGTCGCCACGACGCCGCAGGAGCCGATCCTGCCCGCACGTACCCCCGGACCACCTGACCAAGGCCGCGCTCGCCCTCCGCGGGCGGCCCTGCACCGACGCCGACGGCCCCCGCGGCCGTCCTCCGGGAAGGATCCTCCGATGAGTGGCCGACCGAACATCGTCCTCGTGCACGGCGCGTGGGCCGACGGCTCCAGCTGGAGCGCGGTCGTCGAGCGCCTGCAGGCCGACGGCTACACCGTGACCGCGCCGCAGTTCGCCGAGGGGGCGCTGGCGGCCGACGTCGCCCGGCTGCGCCAGGTCCTGGCGCGCCAGCACGGCCCGACCCTCCTCGCCGGCCACTCGTACGGCGGGCAGATCGTGACCGCGCTGGGTACCGACACGCCCAACGTCGTCGGCCTGGTCTACATCGCGGCCTTCGGCCTGGACGAGGGCGAGTCCATCGGCAAGCTGCTGGCGCAGGGTCCGCCCGGCCCGGCCCTGGCGCACCTGGACGTCGACGAGCAGGGTTTCGCCTGGATGCCCGAGGACGACTTCCTGAACCAGTTCGCCGACGACGTCGACCCGGTCAAGGCGCGGGTCATGTACGCCGTGCAGCAGCCGCTGGCCTGGTCGGCCGTCGACGAGGTGATGGGCGTCCCGGCGTGGAGGTCGCTGCCGTCCTGGTTCCTCGTCGCCGAGGGCGACCGCACGATCCCGCCCGACGCGCAGCGCACCTTCGCCGCCCGGATGGGGGCCACGACCGTCGAGGTCGCAACGAACCACGTGGCGATGGTCTCCCACCCGGACGACGTCCTGCAGCTCATCGTGACGGCGGCCGAGGCAGTGGGGGCCGCGCAGTAGCAGGTCCGTACCGTGGTGCGGCTCGACGTCGTCCCAGGGGCGCCCGCTCCGTTTCGTCCGGGCAGTCGCGTTGGTGGGTGGAGGACGACGAGGGCGACGATCGCGCCGCTGCGCCGGGCAGAGGCTGACTCGAAGGCTCACCGCGAGGTTCTCGCGCTCGTTGGCCGTGCGGAGACAGGCGTGCGGGCGGGTTACCCCCGCGTGGTCGGCCCGGCGTCAGCTGAGCACGGTTTCCTCGTAGCGGGCCGGTGCTGTGATGTCGAGCAGTTCCCATTGGCGCATCCAGCCCTGGGTGCGGTCGAACATCTCGCGTGTGTAGGGCTGCGGCACGATCCGTTCCCCGGGCCCGAAGCGGCGCACGTCCACCAGCTCGAGCAGGTCCGCCGGCATCTCCCGGGCCCAGTGCGGGGTGTAGCGGTGCGGCTCCAGGTCGATCTCCTGCTGGGCCCGTAGCAGCGCGCGGAAGTAGCGCTCGACGTCGTCGGGGTTCACCTGCGCGGAGAGCAGGAAGCCCATGACGAAGGTGGTGTCCACGAGCTTGCGGAATCCGCGCTGCTCCAGCACGTAGGCGGGGGCGCCCCAGACGTTCACCGCGGGCACCCGGCCCTGCAGCAGCAGTCGGGCGCGGTCGAACGGTCTGCCGAAGAAGCCGAGCGTCACCTGCGCGCGCGGCATGAACGCCTCGAGGGCCTGTAGTGCGGAATAGTGGCTGCCCGAGTGGTATCCGACGCCGACCTCGACGCCGGCAAGGTCGGCGGGCTGCTGCAGCGCGGAGTTCGCGGCGACGTAGATCCCCGCCGGGCACACCGAGTACGCCTTGCCGTACATCTTCCCGTGCTCGGCCGTGGCGGCTGCGTTCACGGCCCAGTGGCAGGCGCAGGACACGTCCGAGGGTCGGCCCGCCTGCATGTCCTCGAAGGCGCCGCTGCGCACCTGCAGTGGCGCCTCGCCGGCCGCGCTGACCCCGCTCGCCGAGCCGCCCGCGAACCCGGCGTCGAACTCGTAGTCCAGACCTTCCTCGGCGAAGAAGCCCCGCTCCTCGGCGACCCACTCGTGCAGCCGCACGTGCGGCTGGATCCGGAACACCATCGCGATCACTCCCACCCGGTGGATCCCGGGCCGACGCGGCCGTGGACGCGCACGATTCTACGAACATGAGCCGAGCACCGACAGCGTGCGACAGATCCGCCCACCACGATCTCGTGTTCGGACCCGAGTCGGTGTCGCCGCAGCTCCGGGCCCGTGCGCGTTTCGCGAGTCCCCACACACGTGAGCAGCCGCTGGGTTCCTTGTCGAGCGGCATACCCTGGATCAGAAGTTGAGGTAGGTCTCGCCTGCGATGATCTCCGGCGGATCAATCGTCATGCCGGGGACGTTATTCCGAACCCACTCGGCCGCGCGACGGCTGGACTCGCTGGTCCCGGCCTCGTCGTCGCACACGGTGACAGTCAGCATGCCCCCGTCTCCGGCCCTCACGCCGTAGTAAGCCCTGAACCCGGGAACCGAGCTGATGACCTCCCGGACGTCCGACTGGCGCTCCAACGTCACGTCGATGAGCTTCGAAGCACCCACGTAGCGCCGCACTACTACATGCATCCGCCTCTCCTCTTCGAACCCGGGGCACGCACGATCCTCTCCCGCCAGACGCTCGGCAAGGCTCCGACCGGAGTACCCCAATACCCTCGGCGGCTACCGATTTGTGTTCCGCAATTTTCGGTTTTTTCGCATGGCTTAATCGGCCGTGGTGTCGGTTGGATCTGCGCGAGTGGTGTAGCCAGGGGCGGCGACGAGAATGTGGAACATGATTGTTCCTGTTCCTCTCCCTCGCGAGACGCCACTTCGCAGGAGCCGTCAGAGGCTGCGGCGCAGATTTGATACACCTGACGACCTGTGCCGATGCTGATTCCGCTCGTCACCGGAACACGATCATTCTGCTTCGGACGACGCGTTCGGAAGCCCGCAAATCCATCTACTGGACGCCGTGGAGCGGGTGGTGATCGCGGGCGGAACCCGGGAGACCTGCCCCCGGAACCGACCGGCAACCTCGTCACCTGCCCCCGGGGGCCTGGAGCTGCCTCGGCCATCGAGCCGGCGAACCTGGTCGTCGCCGGACACGTCGTTGACAGCTTCTTCCGGTGAGAATAGTTTCACTAGGAAGGAATTCTGCTCGCGGAGACGGGAGGGATGGCGGTGCCCGAGGTCGTGTTCAGCGTGGATCAGTCGAAGTCGATGCGAGATCAGGCGGTACCTGGGCACAACCGCTGGCACCCGGACATCCCGGCGGCCGCGTCGGTCCGGCCGGGTGCGGAGTTTCGGGTCGAATGCCGGGAATGGACCGATGCGCAACTCGGCAACAACGACTCCTCGAACGACGTACGGGACGTCAACCTCGACGTTGCCCACATGCTCAGCGGGCCGGTCGAGATCCAGGGCGCCGAGCCCGGCGATCTGTGCCCCCAATCGGGTCGGAGGGGGCGAGCGCGCACGAGCTGCGCGTCAGTGAGAAGCGCGGCCGCCCGGCCCGGCACCGGCCGGAGCCGACGCCGCCGTGGGTACTGCATTGACCATCGAGAGTGAGAGGCGAACCGATGCTGCTCGCCGTGGTGTTGTTGTACGTCGGAGCCGTCCTCGCCGTGAACGGGATCTGGCTGATAGGCCAGGCGCGGGCGGCGGAGGACGTCGAGCGGGTACCGGCCCACGCGGCCGCCGCGGCCGGCGAGTCGGCGGACGTCCCGAGCTCGGTCGGCGGCCGGGGAGCCGAGCCGGCACCGGCGCGAGCAGAGCGCTCGCCGCTGTTCCTGCAGAACCGGGAAGTCGCGGTGATCAACATCTTCACCGGCTTCGTGGGCGTGGTGATCGCGCTGATCTTCCTGGTCCAGGGTGCGGTCGGCAACAACCTCGCCGCCGTGCGCGGCGGGGGATTGATCCTGCTGTTCGCCTTCACCTACCTCTGGGTGGCGTTCAACCAGTACCTCGATGCGGGCGGCCGCGCCTTCGGCTGGTACTGCCTGTTCGTCGCGATCACCGCGGTCCCGGCCGGGGTCTACACGCTGCAGAACGCGAACGGGAACACCGCCCTGATCTGGCTGGGGATCAACTGGTTCCTGTGGGCCATCCTGTGGGCGTTGTTCTGGGCGCTCCTCGCGCTCGAGCTGCCGATCGCCCGTCCCACCGGATGGCTCACCATCTTCGAGGGCGTCGGCACGGCATGGGCCCTGGGCTTCGCCGTGCTGATCGGGGTGTTCTCGTTCTAGCCGGACGTCGACCGGTCGGCACCGAGCAGGCCCGGCAGCGAGCAGTCCCCGGCACCGAGTAGGCCCGGCGCCGAGCAGGCCCGCTGCCGGGCGGCGGCGGCGGGGTTCCTGGCTCAGCTCCGGGGCGGCGCTGCGAGTTGGGCGATGACGTCGAACTCGAGCCCGTCCGCCCGTGCGAGGTAGACGCTCTGCAGCAGGTGGTTCCCCGTCATGCGCACCACCCCCCGAGGGCTCTCGTAGGCCAGCTCGTCCGCCGCCGCGCACAACCGATCCAGCTCGATGCTGCCGGCCCGCTCGGCGAGCCTCGCCATGAAGGTCAGCGCCTCGTAGCAGGACTCGCCCATCGAGTTCAGCGTCGGCGCGGTGTACCCGAACCGTTGGACATAGCGGCGGGAGAAGTCCAGGCCCGCCGCGGTCACCAGCGTCTCGAAGAACCCCGACGTGGCGTAGAGGCCGTGGGTGTTCTCCGCGCCGCTGGCCAGCAGCATGTTCTCCTCCATCAGCGGACTCAGGCGCACGCACCGCCGGTCGAGGTCGGCGGCGACGAAGGTGCGGTTGAACCGGACCGCGTCCGACCCGACGAGGAACATCAGCACACCGTGCGCCCCGCTGCGGCCCACTCGCCGCACGGCCGAGGAGAAGTCCTCCGTACCGAGCGGCACGAACACCTCGTCGAGGACCTGCACGAGCGGCGAGGACCGCGCGAACCGTCGCGCCACCCGCGCCGACGCCCGCGGCCAGACGTAGTCGTCACCGGCGATGCACCAGGTCCGCACGCCCAGCTCCCGCGCCATCCACTCCAGCGCCGGGAGCACCTGCCGGTCCGGGGTCTCTCCGGTGAGGAAGACGCCCTCCGTGCGCTCCCCGCCCTCGTACAGGGTGGAGTAGACGTACGGCACGCGGCCGGCGACCACGCGGTCGATGCACTGCCGCACCGCGGAGATGTGCCAACCGGCGACGGCCTGGACGGTTCCGGCACGGACCAGGTCCGCCACCTCGCGCGCCACCTGCGCCGGCGCCTGCCCGCCGTCGACGACGTGCAGCCGCAGCTCGCGGGCGAGCACTCCGTTCGCGGAGTTGATCTCGTCGACCGCGAGCTCGCCGCAGGCCTCGCAGGACGGCCCGAAGATGCCCGCAGGGCCGCTGAGCGGGATGACGAAGGCAACGTCCAGCGACTCCTGACGCCGATCCACCAGGGCGGTCGTGCCTCGCATGGGACCCCCTCCGCGACGTGCGGCACAGCCTCACCCGACACTTCGAATCGGTAGTGTTTACGATGACAGCGATTTCGTCACCCGTCGGAGAGGACTTCCCGTGGCCTCAACGTCCCTCGTGCCCCGAGGGGCGTCGTCGACGGCCCGGCCGACCCAGTCGCTGCACACGCTGCTCGCCCGGGTCACGCACCGGGTGGCGCGGCAGGTCGAGGCCACCCTGGCCGGCTGCGGGCTCGCCCTGGAGCAGTGGCGCGTCCTGGACCTGCTCGCCGACGGGCAGGGGCACTCCATGTCGGAGATCGCCGAGCATGCCATGGTGCCCGCCCCGACCCTGACGAAGATCGTCGATCGGCTCGTGGACAACGCTGTGGTCCACCGTCGGGTCGACGAACGGGACCGCCGCCGGGTTCTCGTCTTCACCACCGATCACGGCGCCGACCTGCACGCGCGCATCGCCCCGCAGATCAGCAGGGCGGAGGACGATGCGGTGGCGGAGCTGGAGCCTGACGACGCCGCGCAGCTCGTCCGGCTCCTCGCCCGGCTCGCTACATGAACGGCCGGGGCGCTCGCGAAGCAGCGCCCGCACCCATGGTCGAGAGCGCGGTGCTCGCCCTGCCCACCTGGGAGGCCGGCGACCGACCTCCTCACCCGCGCAGGAGCGAGACGCTCACGAGTTCTTCAGCGCTGCGCGGACGAGCCCACCGCCGACGATGAGGCGCTGGATCTCGCTGGTGCCCTCGTAGAGCCGCAGCAGCCGGACGTCGCGGTAGATGCGTTCGACAGGGATCTCGCGCATGTAGCCGGAGCCGCCGTGCACCTGCACGGCCAGGTCTGCGGCCTTGCCTGCCATCTCGGTGCAGAACAGCTTGGTGGCCGAGGGGGCGATCCGGCGGTCCTCGCCGGACACGTAGGCCCGGGCCGCGTCGCGGACCATGGCCCGGCCGGCGAGCACACCGGTCTGGATGTCGGCGAGCATGGCCTGGACCAGCTGGAACTCCCCGATCCGGGTGCCGCCCTGGGTGTTCTGGGTGGCGTGAGTGACGGACTCGTCCACGGCCCGCTGCGCGGTGCCGACGGCGAGCGCGGCGATGTGCACGCGACCTCGGGCCAGGGAGGTCATGGCGGCCTGGTAGCCGGTGGCCTCGTCCCCGCCGACCAGGGCGTCGGCGGGGACCCGGACGTCGGTGAAGGTGACGTCGGAGGTCGCGGCCGGGGCGGGCCTGCACTTCACGTCGGCCAGCGCCGTGGTGACCCTGCCGCTCGACGGCGTGCACATCGCCGAGGTCGCAGACCCGCTGCCGCCGGTCACGGTGTACCTGATCTGGCGCGAGGACGACGAGGCCCCCGCCCTGCACCGCGTGCTGGCGACGGCGGCGGAGGTCCTGCCGACGGCGGACCGGCGGGACCCGTGAACGGGCCCGCCGGTCCCCGGGTGCTCAGGCCTCCTGGCGCTCGAAGCCCTTGTAGCCGGCGTCGGCGACCTCGGCCAGCTGCCCGCGGTAGGCGCCGATACCGGCCATGTAGAACATGACGGCGTTGCGCTTGCCGGGGATGTTGGCCCCGAAGATCCACGAGTCGGCCTGCGGGAACAGGGTCATGTTCGCGATCTCCTCGCAGGTGGCGGTCCAGCCGTCCTCGGCCTCCTGCGTCGGCTCGACGGTCCGCACGCCGTCGCGCTCGGCGTCGGCGATGAGCGCGGCGATCCACTCGACCTGGGCCTCGATGCTCGGCGGCAGGTTGGTGAAGGGGCCGTTCGGGCCGAGGATCATGAACATGTTCGGGAAGCCCGCCTTCGACACACCCAGGTAGCTGGTCGGGCCCGCCTCCCAGTGCTCGTCGATGTGGCGACCGCCGCGTCCGCGCAGGTCCATGGCCCGGTAGTTGCCGTCGACGGCGTCGAAGCCGGTGGCGAACACCAGCACGTCCAGCTCGTGCTCGACCCCGTCGGCGGTGCGCACGCCGGCCGGGGTGATGTCCTGGATGGGGTTCTCCCTGATCGAGACCAGCTCGACGTCGTCCCGGTTGTAGGTCTCGTAGTAGCCCTCGTTGCACAGCGGCCGCTTGGCGTAGAGGTCGGTCGGGGTGAGCTTGCGGGCGGTCTCCGGGTCCTCGACGATCTCGGCGATCTTCGACCGGATGAACGCCGCGGCGGCGGCGTTGGCCTCGGGGTTCGTGGCGATGTCGCAGAACGTGCCGAACATGAACCGGAAGCCGTTGCCCTTGTCCCAGTTCTCCTGGAACACCCGGCGCCGCTCCTCCTCCGACACGCTCATGGTCTCCACGGTGCTCTCCTCGAACCCGAAGGCCACCACGGAGTTGCGGACCTGGTGCCAGATCTCGTCGAAGTTCTCCTTCGTGCGCGCGACCTCGGCCTGGTCGACGGGGCCGTTCCCGGAGGGGACGCAGTACTGCGGGGAGCGCTGGAAGACGGTGAGGTGCTCGGCCATCCGAGCGGCGGCGACGATGAACTGGGTGCCGGTGGAGCCGGTGCCGATCACCCCGACCCGCTTGCCGGTGATGTCGAGGTCCTCGGGCCAGGCGTTGGTGTGCACCAGCCGCCCGGCGAAGGAGTCCCGGCCGGGGATGTCGGGCATGTTGCTGCGCGCCAGCAGACCGAGGGCGTTGACGAGATAACGGCAGGTCAGCTGCGCGCCGTCGGCGGTGCGCACCGTCCAGAGTGCGGTGTCCTCGTCGAACGTCGCGGCGGTGACCTCGGTGTTCAGCGTGATGTCGCGACCGAGGTCGAACCGCTCGACGACGTGCTCGAGGTAGGCGAGCACGTCCGGCTGGTCGAGGTAGCGGGTCGACCAGTCCCACTCCTGCAGCAGGTCCCGGTCGAAGGAGTAGCGGTAGACGAAGCCCTCGGTGTCGGACTTGGCGCCGGGGTAGCGGTTGAAGTACCAGGTGCCGCCGACCCCGCCGCCCTTCTCGAACGCCTTGACGGTCAGGCCCAGTTCGTTGCGCAGCTTGTGCAGCATGTAGATGCCGCCGAACCCGGCGCCGATCACGACGGCGTCGACGTCCGGGGCGACATCCGGGGTGGGGGTGGTGGTGCTCATCGGAACTCCAGTGGTCTCGAGAGGCGGGCGGGTCAGGCCCGGAACCAGGCGGCGATGGCGGCGATCTCCGCGTCGGCCTCGGGTGCGTTGCCGGCCATGAAGGGGAAGACGTGCTGCATGTCGCCGACGACCGAGAGGGTCACGTCGACGCCCGCCGCGCGGGCCTGCTCGGCGAGCCGGGTGGCGTCGTCGAGCAGGGATTCGGCCGCGCCCGCGTTGATGTAGAGCGGCGGCAAGCCGGTGAGGTCGGCGTGGAGCGGGTTCGCCAGGGGGGTGCGCGGGTCGATCCGACCCCCGGCGAGGACCCCGGCGATCATGCCCTCCAGCAGCGGGACGGTGATCAGCGCGTCGGTGGCGTCGTTGGTCACCAGGGTCTCGCCGGAGTTCTCCATGTCCAGCCAGGGGGAGAACGCGATCACCCGGGTGGGCAGCGGCAGGCCCTGCTCGCGCAGGGCGAGCGGGATCGCCACGGCGAGGTTGCCGCCCGCCGAGTCGCCGATCGTCGTGATGTCGGTGATGCCGCGCTCGCGCAACGCGGTGAACGCCGCGACCCCGTCCTCGACCTGCGCCGGGTGGGGGTGTTCGGGGGCGCGGCGGTAGTCGAGGACGAAGGCGGTGACGCCGAGGGCCTTCGCGACGTGCGCGGCGAGCTTGCGGTGGCTGGCCGCCGACCCGACGGCGAAACCCCCGCCGTGGGTGTAGAGCAGCACCGTGGTCGTGTCCGCGCCGAGCGGCAGCGCCCAGATCCCGGGGACGCCACCGACGGTGTCCTCGCGGTAGGTGACGTCCTCGGGCTCGCGGGTGGCCTGGTGCCACTCGTCGAAGATGCTGCGGAACAACCGCGTCGTCAGACCCGGGGTGGTCGCGAGGATCTCGGCCCAGTCCGCGTAGAGCGCGCGCAGCCCATCGGACCGTGGGTCGCTCTGCACGGAGTCGGTGGTCAGGTCCGCCGCGGGCGCCGAGGGCGTCGTCGTCATCGTGTGTGTTCCTCCTCGAACCGGTTGTGACGTGGCCCTCACCTTCACCGGCGGCGGGCGGCTCGGCGTGTTCCGTTCTGGAACGGGTGGCGGTGTTCCAGAACGGAACACCCCGCGGGCGGCGCGGCAGGCCTAGCGTGCGGGGTCGGTGGTCGTCCCGGCCGCCGTCAGGCACAGTGAAGGGCAGTGGTGGCGCCGATGTGCCGGGCGCCGTCGTCGAGGGATCACGAGGCAACGATGCGTCGAGACCAGGTGCGTAACCCGCCGGCCACCCTGACGTCGGCCGAGCGTGAACGCATCCGCGCGACCCGCGAGTCCCTGCTCGACGGCGGGCTGCTCAGTGCCGCACCCGGGGCCGTCGGGGTGCCCCGGTACATCGAGAAGAGCTGGCGGCGCTGCATCGGGGAGAACGTCCCCGCCGCCGCCACCGACCTCGCCTACCGCGCCCCGGACGACGTCCACCCGATCCTGCGCCGCGCCGCCGGTCCGGTGCTCGAACGGCTGCAGGACAGCTTCGCCGACGTCCCGGTCGCGATGGTGCTCTCCGACGCCGCGGGCCGCATCGTCCTGCGCTGTGCCCCCCACCGCCGGCAACGGGACGTCATGGACAGGGCGAGTGCCGCGGAGGGCTTCGACTTCTCCGAGCACTCGATCGGCACCAACGGCATCGGCACCGTGCTCGTGGAGCGCCAGCCCGTGCTGGTCCGCGGGCCCGAGCACTACAACGCCCTGCTCGAGCAGCTGACCTGCGCGGGCACCCCGATCATCGAGCCGTACACGGGTGTCCTGGTCGGCAGCTTCTCCCTGGCCTGCACCCTGCGGGACGTGCACCCGCTCATGACGGTGATGGCCGGGGACATCGGCCGCCAGATCGAGGCCCGCATGGTCGACGAGGCGGGTGACCGCCATCGCGGGCTCGTCCACGCCTACCTGTCCCTCGACCGGACCTCGGGCCCCGCCCTGGTCGTCGACGAGAACACGGTGCTGGCCAACCGGCTGGGCCTCGCCCACACCGGGCCGGAGCTGCACGCCCTGCTGTGGCCGTACCTGAACGAGCACGCGCCGCCCCGCCCGGAGCGGATGCCCGTGCCCCTCGCCGACGGCCTGCGCGACGCCCTGGTCGAGCCGATCGGCGACGGGGCGCGGCGGGCGTTCAGCGTGCGCCCGCTCCCCACCGCCATGCGATCGCCGTCGGCCGCGCTCTCCGGCGGCGCCCGCTCGCGAGCCGACGCCGTACGCAGCGCCGAGGGGCCGGCGCGGGAGCCGGTGCACTTCGACCCGGCCGTCGAGCGCCAGATCGAGATCGCGGCGCTGCACGGCGAGACCATCGCGGTGACGGGCGCGGGTGGGACCGGCAAGCTGTCCACGGCGCTGCGGGCGCTGCGGGGGCGTGGGACCGGGGAGCCCCTGGTCGTCGAACCGGCTCTGCAGCCCACCTGGTTCGACACCGCCCGCTCGGCGGCCTCGGAGGGTCGCGGCGTGGTGGTCCGCAGGGTGCACACCGCACCCACGCCCACCACTGCTCAGCTCCAGGCGCTGATCGAGACCGGCGCCCCGATCGCGCTCACCGCCGAGCTCGACGGTGCCGATGACGCCGTGCTCGGGATGGTGCGCCGCGTCGCGACCACCGTGTGCCTTCCCCCGCTGGCGCAGAGTCGGGAGCACCTCCCGGCGTTGGTGCGCGAGATGCTGGCCGAGCTGCCCGAGACGGAGTCGGGCACCCGGCTCGCGCCGGCGGTGTGGGAGCGCCTGGCGGGCTGGCACTGGCCGGGGAACCTCGCCGAGCTCCGCACCACGGTGGTCCAGCTGGCCCGGCGGGCGGGCGGGGGCACCGTGGAGGTCGACGACCTGCCCGAGGAGCTCCGCACGGTCCGCCGCGCGCACGGGCTGATGGAGTCCGCCGAGCGGGACGCGGTCGCCGAGGCGCTGCGGGCGGCGGACGGCAACCGCAGCCGGGCCGCGCAGGCGCTGGGCATCGGCCGGAACACCCTCTACCGCAAGATGCGCGAGTTCGGACTGGGTTGACGCCCCAGCACCCGGTCCGGTCGGGCGGCCGGGCGCCGGCTCGTCAGGTCACCGGGTCCGTCGGCACGGAACAGCCTGACCACGGGATCCGGCCGAGCAACGGCTCCCGACAACCTCGTGGAGCACGAGGCCGCTACAGCGCGAGCCCGCCGTCGACGACGAGTTCGGCACCGGTCATGAAGGGACAGTCCCCGGAGGCGAGGAACAGCACTGCCCGGGCGATCTCCTCGGCAGTGCCGCGCCGGCCGAGCGGGGTGGCTGCGGTGACGGCGTCGATCTGCTCGCCGGGCATGACGTCGATCATCGTCGTGCTGATGAAGCCCGGGGCCACGGAGTTGACCCGGACACCGTGCGGGCCCAGCTCGACGGCAGCGCACTTGGTCATGCCCCGCACTGCCCACTTGGTGGTGGAATAGCCGATCTGGTCGGCGTAGCCGCGGTGCCCGCCGATCGACGACACGTTCACGATGGAGCCGGTGCCCGCCCGCTTCATCCCTCCGGCGACCGCCCGCATTCCGAGGAACACTCCGAGCTGGTTGACGCGGTAGTGCCTGTCGAAGTTCTCGACGCTGGTCTCGCTGATGTCGTGGCCGGGATCGAGGATGCCGGCGTTGTTGACGAGCAGGGTGATCTCGCCGAGCTCCTTCCGGATCCGGTCCAGGAGCTCGGCCCACGACTGCTCGGAGCTCACGTCGTGAGGCAGGTAGCGGTGTGGCTCGCCGAGCTCGTCGGCCAGGGCGCGACCGTGCTTTTCGGAGCCGCCGGCGATCACGACGGAAGCGCCGGCGCCGGCGAGCGCGGCGACGACGGCGGCGCCGATGCCGCGGCTTCCTCCGGTGACGACGGCGATCTCGCCCGTGAGGTCGGTCGCTCGGGCGGCTCCGAGGGCGGTGGTCTCGGTGGTCATGATCGTCCTTCCCAGGGTGTCAAGTCGTCGAGCCAGCTCGCGAGTGCGTCGGTGACCGCCTCCGGTTGTTCCTCGGTGACGAGGTGGCCGGCGTCGGCGACGGGGGCGAAGGTCGAGTTCGGTAGTCGCTCGTGGATCGCGTGGGCGTGGTCGATGGCGATCCCGTTGTCGCCCTCGCCGTGGAGGACCAGGGTCGGGATGGTGATGCCGGCCAGGTCGGGCAGCCGATCCGGTTTGTCGATCCACGAGCGGTACTCGCCGTACAGGGCTCGAGCGGGGCGGCGGCGCCACTTGGCGGTCCACCGCTGCGCCAGGTCGGGCTGCTCGGCGAGCGCCCGCTTGCCGAAGATCACCGGGCGGAACGCCTCGACGACGGACTCCGGGATCGTCCCGTCCGTGTCGAGGGGGTCGAGGAGGGCGCCGAAGGTGGCTCGCTCCTCGGCGGTGTAGGCGGCCGCCTGGGTGGCCATGAGGACGAGGCCGGCCAGCCGCTCGGGGTGGCGGAGCGCGAGCTCGACCGCCATGAACCCGCCGACGGACATGCCGAGCAGCACGAACCGCTCGACCCCGGCCGCGTCGGCCACGGCCAGGCAGTCGTCGACGAGGTCGTCGAGCGAGCGCTCGGTCCCGAATCTGCTGGTGCCGGCTCGGCTGGTGTAGGCGATGGTGCGGTACCGGTCCCTGAGCGCCGTGGTCTGGGGCGCGAACATCGTGCGGTCGAGCAGTGTGCCGTGGCTGAACAGCACCGCGGGTCCGGATCCCTCGTCGGCGACATCGGAGTCGGGTAGCGGATCGGGCGTGCTCATGTCGTCATCCCTTCTCGGTCACGGCGGCGGGCGCCGGCGTCCCGGCGACGTCGGGGGAGGCAGTCGCGGCCTCGTCGGCGAAGACCTGCTCCAGCGTCTTGCCGGTGACGCGCGGGCCGAGGGTCCGGATCACCAGGGCGCCGACGGCCAGCAGGACCCCCATCGCGACGAACACCCCGCCGAAGCCGACCGTGCCGAACGCGAAGCCGATCGCGACGGGCGCGGCCAACGCGCCGACGTTGCCTGCGGTGGAGACGAGCCCGGCTCCGGTGGCGCGAACCGCCGTCGGGTACACCTCGGAGGAGTAGGGGAAGAAGATTCCCGAGATACAGGTGATGCAGATCGACAGCGCCAGGCCGATGAACAGCAGCACCACGCTGTCGCGGGGGATCACGGCGAGCACGACGGAGGAGACGGTGGCGAACGAGAAGAACGTCACGAGGAGTGTGCGCCGCTCGAACCGGTCGCTGACGGCGAGGGCGATCAGGTATCCGATCGGCTGAGCGACGAAGAGCAGGAAGCTGTAGAGCGAGGCGAGCCCGGGTGCGACGCCGATCTCCAGGAACAGCGACGGCATCCAGGTGAAGAAACCGAAGAAGGCGAACAGGAACACGAACGACGAGATCCAGGTGGCGGTGGTGACCCGGGCCAGACCGTTGCGCCACACCGCCGACGGCGAGCTGGACACATGCGGGGTCGGCGGGACGACCGCCGTGGCGGGCACCGGCGGGAGCGGTCGGCCGGTCGCGGCGACGACCCGGGCCTCCAGCCGCGTGACGACGGCGTCGGCCTCGGCGGCCCGGCCTCGGCTGAGCAGCCAGCGGGGCGACTCCGGCAGCGAGCGCCGCCACCACAGCAGTACCAGGACCGGCAGGCCGCAGAGGACCGAGGCGATCCGCCAACCGTTGTCCAGAGGCACCACGAACGAGCCGAGCAGCGCCGCGACGACGTTGCCCAGGGAGAAGAAGAAGGTGACGCCGCTGACGAAGCGGCCGCGGTTGCGTCCGGTGGCGAACTCGGAGATGTAGGGCGAGACGATGGCGGCCTCGGCGCCGGCGCCGAGCCCGGCGACGATCCGGGCGATGATGACGAAGGTCAGCCCGTCGGCGAAGGCGATGGAGACGGACGCGGCGCAGAACAGCAGCAGGGCGTGGAGCATCACGCTCTTGCGTCCCAACCGGTCTCCGAAGAGACCGGCTGCGACCGCGCCGACGATCATGCCGACCGGCGCGGCCCCGCCGATCAGGCCGATCTCGCCGTTGGACAGGCCGAACTCCGCCTTGAGGTAGGGGAGCATGAAGCCGATGATCACGATGTCGAGCGCCTGGAAGAGGTGCCCGAGTCCGCCGGCGAGCAGGATTCCGTACTGCGGGCGCGCCATCGGGAGGCGTTCGAGCCGGGCGAGGATCTGCGGATCGGGCCGGGAGGTGGGCGGGGGAGTGGCGGCGACCATGTCGACCTCCATCGGTCGAGGGTGGACGTGCGGGACGGACCGGCGTGGGCGGGCTCGGGTGTCTCAGGTGGTGCCGGAGACCCGGGCGGGGTGGGTGTCGTCGGCGAGCGATCGGCCCGCCGTCTCCGGCAGCACCTTCGCCAGGGCGAGACCGATCACGAGAGCGATCGAAGCCAGGTAGAGGGCGGGCGCGAGCGGGCTGCCGGTACCTGCGGCGAGCGCCGCGGCGACCAGGGGGGCGGTGCCGGCGATGGGGCCGGCGCCGAGGCTGAACGCGACCGCGGCACCGCTGGATCGGGTGCGGGCCGGGAACAGCTCGACCAGCACGATCGACGACATCACGTTCAGCCCGGCCTGCGGAACGGCGAACAGGCACATGCCGAGGAACGCGGCCCAGGGTGAACCCGATCCGACGAGCAGCAGGACCGGCACTGCGAGCACGGCGTGCGCGAGCGCGGCGCCGACGTAGACCGGCCTGCGGCCGATGCGGTCCGACAACCGCCCCGCGAGCGGGCAGAGCACGACGTAGACCAGCAGTGCCGCCGAGCTGACGAGCAGAGCGGTCCGCCGGGAGCCGCCGACCGACATCGCGTTGGCGAAGTAGGTCGCGAGGTAGTAGAAGCCGACGCCGGTGACCGCCGCGCAGGCGAAGGCGATGAGCAGGGTCCGCCGTTCGCTGCGCAGGGTGTCGCGCAACGGGCTGCTGGAGACGCCGTCCTCGGCCTGCAACTGCTGGTAGACCGGGGTCTCCTCGAGCCGCAGCCGCAGGTAGAGCCCGGTGAGCCCGAGCGGTGCGGCCAGCAGGAAGGGCAGTCGCCAGCCCCAGGACTGCATCTGCGCCGGATCGACCGTCGACTCCAGGAGCAGCACGAGCACCGTGCCGGCCACGATGGCCAGACCGCCGGAGGCGGAGATCAGCGCGGCACGCGCGCCGCGCCGGTCGGGCGGGGCGTACTCCGCGAGGAAGGCCGAGGCGCCCGTCCACTCGCCGCCCGCGGACAGGCCCTGCACGCAGCGGAGCAGGACGAGCAGCAGGGGCGCCCAGAACCCGATCGTGGCGTAGGACGGGAGGACGGCGATGAGGGTCGTGGCCACGCTGATGCCGAGGACGGCGGCGGACAGCGCGACCCTGCGGCCGTACCGGTCGCCGACCGAGCCGAGCAGTGCGCCGCCGAGCGGGCGGAACACGTAGGCGACGCCGAACACCGCCAGCGAGGCGAGCAGCGAGACGACCGAGTCGGTGGCGGGGAAGAAGACCCGGCCGAGGGTGACGGCGACCGCGCCGTAGACGGCGAAGTCGAACCATTCGGTGAAGTTCCCGATCAGCGTCGCGGTCACGACCCTGCGAGGCATGGCGGAACTCATGGCGAGGCTCCCCGATGGTGTGGGGGGCACGGCCCGGTGGAAGGAGTGGAGGCGGGCCGACGACGACGTTGCTCATCCAGTGGTGCATGCGCGGGCCTGGGACCAGAGCAGGTGCGCGGGCCCGTCCTCACTTCGAGTAGTCGATGATGCCGCGGATGATCTTTCCGTCGCGGAGGTCCTGGTAGCCGTCGTTGATCTCGTCGAGGGTGTAGCGGCGGGTGATCAGCTCGTCGAGCTTGAGCTGCCCGGCGTCGTAGAGGCGCAGCATCCGGACGATGTCGTACTGGGGGTTCGACGAGCCGAAGAGCGTGCCCTTGATCGTCTTCTGGTTGAAGACCATGTCCGAGCCCGAGACGTGCACAGTGAGGTTGGCGGGGTTCGCGACGCCGGTGACGACGACGGTGCTGCCCTTGCCGATGACGGTGAACGCGTCCGTGATGACCTCCTCGGTCATCACACCGACGACGCAGATGGCCTGGTCCGCGCCCTCGCCCCAGGTGAGCTCCTCGACCGCCTCCGCGGCCTCCCCGGCGGTGGCGAAGACATGGGTGGCGCCGAACTCCTGAGCGGCTTCGCGCTTGAACGCGACCGGGTCGACGCAGATCACGTACTTCGCGCCGGCGTGTGCGGCGCCCTGGACGGCGTTCATGCCGACCCCGCCGAGGCCGTAGATCACGACGGTGTCGCCGGGCTTCACCCCGCCGGCGTTGACCGCGCTGCCCCAGCCGGTGGGGACCCCGCAACCGACCAGGACGGCCTTGTCCAGCGGGAGCCAGTCGTCGACCTTCACACAGGAGAGCTCCGAGACGGTGGCGTACTCGGAGAAGGCACCGAGCATGCAGAAGGCGCCGATGTCGCCGAGCTCGGCGTCGTGCATACGGAAGGTGCCGTCGGGCATGGAGCCCTCGAGGATGGTGGCACCCTGGTTGCACAGGTTCTGGCGGCCGGTGGAGCAGTAGCGGCAGATCCCGCAGGAGGGGATGAAGCTGCACACCACGTGATCGCCGGGCTGCATCTTGGTCACGCCTGGGCCGACCTGCTCGACGACGCCTGCCGCCTCGTGGCCGCCGACGATCGGGAAGCGGACGACGTTGTCGCCGTCGACCATGTGCAGGTCGGAGTGGCAGAGGCCGGCCGCGGTCATCTTGAGCAGGACCTCGCCCGCCCGCGGCTCGTCGAGCTCGATCTCGCGGACGTCGAAGGGGGTGTGGTAGCCGGTCAGGACGGCGGCGCGTGTCTTCACGATGGGTCTCCTCCGGTAGGGGTGATCGGTGGTGGTCAGCCGTGGAAGGTCCAGACGGACTTGGTCTCGAGGTAGCCCTCGAGGCTGTCGGGTCCGAGGTCGCGGCCGTAGCCGGACTGTCGGTAGCCGCCGAACGGGGCCGCCGGGTCGGTGAGTCCCCAGCCGTTGACGTAGACCGTCCCGGCACGCAGCGCCCTGGTGGCGCGGTGCGCGAGGCTCACGTCGCGCGTCCAGATGCCCGCGGCGAGGCCGTACTCGCTGTCGTCGGCGCGGCGCAGCACCTCGTCGGTGTCGTCGAAGGGCAGCACGGTCAGCACCGGGCCGAAGATCTCCTCCGTGGCGCAGGCCATGTCGTCCCGGGCGTCGGAGATGATCGTGGCCGGGTGGAAGAACCCGTCCGCGGACACGTCCGGCCCGACGTGGACGCTGGCGCCCTGCTCGACCGCGAGGCTCACGTGCTGCCCGACCTTCGCCTTCTGCGAGGCGTTGACCAGCGGGCCGAGCTCGGTGCCTTCGTCCAGGCCGTGTCCCGGCCGCAGACCGTCGGCGATCCCGTGCAGCCGCTCCACGACCTGGTCGTGCACGGAGCGGTGGACGTACAGCCGCGAGGGGGCGCTGCAGGTCTGGCCGGAGTGCCAGAAGAGGCCACCGGCTGAGCCCGCCACGGCCGCGTCGAGGTCCGCGTCGGCGAAGATGATGTTCGCGCTCTTCCCGCCGAGCTCCAGCGTCACCCGCTTGACCTGGTCCGCCGCCCGGCGGGCGATCTCCTTCCCCACGGCGGTCGAACCGGTGAAAGTGATCTTGTCGACGCCGGGGTGGTCGACCAGGGCCTGGCCCGCCTCCTGTCCGCGGCCGGGCACGACGTTGAGGACTCCCGCGGGCAGACCGGCCTCAACGGCCAGCTCGGCCAGCCAGAGCGCGGAGTGCGGGGTCTCCTCCGAGGGCTTCAGCACGATGGTGCAGCCGGCGGCCAGGGCGGGCGCGAGCTTCCAGCCGCACAGCAGCAGCGGGAAGTTCCAGGCGGTGATCGCGCCGACCACGCCGACGGGGTCCTTCTCGGTGGCGATGTGGACACCCGGGTGGGAGGTCGGCACCGTCGAGCCGACGATCTTGGTGGGCCAGCCGGCGAAGTAGTGGAAGCTGCGGGCGGCGAAGTCGACGTCGATGCCGCGGGCGGCGGCGCGGACCTTGCCCGCGTCGAGCACCTCGAGCTCGGCGAACTCGTCGGCGTGATCGAGGATGGCGTCGCCGATGCGGTGCAGGACCTTGCCGCGCTCGATCGGCGTCAGGGTCCGCCATTCCGACGCCGGGTCGAACGCCCGGCGCGCGGCCCGGACCGCACGGTCGACGTCCGCCGCGTCGCCGCAGGCGGCGGTGCCGATGCGGTGGCCGTCCGCAGGGTCGAGCACGGGGAGGGTCTGTCCGCTCAGGGCGGGCAGGGCCTGCCCGTCGATGAACACGTGGGGCGGTAGAGCCAGCCTCGTGGCCACGGCGGGGGAGAGGGCGCGTGTGTCAGTGCTCAGGGTCATCAGCGACTCCTTCTCGATATTTGATACAATTGCACACTGTGTCAGCGAGTACAACCGTCGACTTGTCGATACTCCGCTGAGCTGCAGGTTCACCCCCCGGCCGCAGGCCAGGGTCCGGGTAGCGGGTGCCGTGGACCACCATGGCACCTTGCGCAGGTTGTATCAAGGATCTAACGTCGATTGCAGAGATGGGAGCTCACTGCTCCCGCCGAACAGTCCCCTGGAGGCGTCGATGCCCCCCACGAACACCTCGGATGCTTCGGCTCCTGTACGGACCCGGCCCTTCCGCGAGGGCCTGGTGTCGCTCGAGCCGCCGCGTCTGCTCGGATCCCGCTGTGGTGCGTGTGCCACGGCGACCTTCCCGCCCCGCGAGTTCTGTCCGGCCTGCCGCGCGGTGGAGGGGCTGGAGAAGACCGAGCTCGACCGCCGCGGGCGGATCCACTCGTTCACCGTCGTCCGGCAGGCCCCGCCCGGGGTCGCGGTGCCCTATGTCCTGGCCTGGGTGGACCTGCCCGCCGACCAGGTGCGGTTGATGTCCACCGTGGTGGGTGCGGAGCCGGAGGCGGTCGAGCTCGGCCTGCCGGTGGAGCTCGAGCTCACCCCGTTCGCCACCGGCGAGGACGGCGCCGAGCTGCTGGGCTTCCGCTTCCGCGTGATCGATGGGGAGGAGAACGCATGAGCCTCGCTCCCGCCCATGTCGCTGGCGCCGGGATGGTCCGGTTCGGCAAGTACCCGGCCGACGTCACGCTCGAGCGCATGGCGGCCGGGGCGGCCCGCGCCGCCCTGGCCGACGCCGGAGCCGACCTCGGACAGGTCGACGGGCTCTACGTCGGCCATGTGTTCGGCGGCCCGGTGGCCGGGCAACGGGTCGCGGCGCAGGTCGGGCTGGACGGCAGGCCGGTGTCCAACCACGAGAACTACTGCGCCAGCGGCGCCACCGCGGTCCGCGAGGCCTGGGTCGCCCTGGCCGCCGGGCTGCACGACGTCGTCCTGGTGATCGGCGTGGAGAAGATGACCGACCGGATCTCCGGCGGGGTCCGCCCGGACCCCGGTGACCTCGACGCCGCCGTCGGCTATGTCATGGCCGCGGGACACGCGATGAGTGCCCGCCGCTACATGGCCGACCACGGGGCCACCCGGGAGCAGATCGCCGCAGTGGCCGTGAAGAACCACGCGCACTCGGTGCACAACCCGTTCGCGCAGTACCGGAAGCCGATCTCCCTGGAGCAGGTCCTCGGGGCGCGGCAGATCGCCGAGCCGCTCGGGCTGCTGGACTGCAGCCCGATCTCGGACGGCGCCGCGGCGGTCGTGCTGTGCAGCCCCGCGGGCCTGCGCCGGCTGGGGCTCTCCGGCCCGGTTCCCCGCGTGCTGGGGGTGGGGCTGGTCAGCGGGGCCGTGCAGACCGGACTCGGTGATCTCAATGCCGAGGACGTCTCACGGCGGGCCGGCGAGGAGGCGTGGAAGCTGTCCGGGGTCGGCCCGGACGAGATCGACCTCGTCGAGATGCACGACTGCTTCACCATCGCCGAGGTCGTCCGCATGGAGGGCCTCGGCCTGGTTCCGCATGGACGGGGCGCGGCGTGGGCGGCCGACGGGCACACCGCCCTCGGTGGACGGCTGCCGGTCAATCCCTCCGGGGGCCTGCTCTCGCGCGGCCACCCCGTCGGCGCCACCGGGGCCGCGCAGGTCTGCGAGCTGACCTGGCAGCTGCGGGGCACCGCGGGTGGCAGGCAGGTCGACGGTGCCCGCACCGCCCTGGCCTACTGCAAGGGCGGCACCGTCAACGGCACCGACGGCGGCTCGGTCACCACGGTGGTGATGGCGCGATGACGACCTCCACCCTCCGGCCGGTGCACGTGGTGGGAGGCGGTGAGCTCGGTCCGCTGGTCGAGCGGGCGCTGGAGACCGTGGACGCCGTGGCCCCGTCCGCGTGCGTCGTCGCGCCCGTGCCCCGGCGTGCCCCGCTGGCCGACCTGACGGACGCCCGGCTCGCCGACGAGGTCGCGGGCTCGCTCGAGGCGGTGCTCGCCGCGGTCCGGGGCGAGCTCACCCACCTCGGGTCCGGCGCCCAACGCGGGTCCGGCGCCCACCGCGGGTCCGGCGGCCGCCTCGTGTTCGTGCTGCCCGCCGAGCCGCTCATGGCGGTCGGTGGCGGGACCGCGCCCTCCGCGGTGACCAACGGCGTGCTCTCCATGGCCCGCACGCTGTCCATCGAGCTCGCCCGAGACGCGGTCACCGTCAACGTCCTGGCCGTCGCGGCCGAGGAGTCGAGCGGCGGCACCGACCCCACTGCGTCGCTGACCGCCCAGCTGGCGGCCCTGCTCGGGCCGGGCGGCGAGCGGATCACCGGGCAGGAGATCTACCTGACCGCCGGCTCCGACTTGGGAAGGCTGCGCCCATGACCGCCCTCACCGGCAGGATCGCCCTGGTCACCGGGGGCGCAGGCGGCATCGGGCGCAGCATCTGCGGCGCGCTCGCGGCCCGTGGCGCCACGGTCGTGGTCGCCGACCTCGACGGGGAGGCGACGGCCGCTGCGGCCGCCGCGATCGACATCGAGCACCCGGGCCGAGCGCACCCGCTGGTCCTGGACGTGACCGATCCCGCGTCCCGGACTGCGGCGATCGGGTTCGGCGCCGACCTCGGCGGGGTGGACGTGCTGGTCAACTGCGCCGGCGTGCTGCGTGACGCGCGGATCGGGCGGCTCGAGCCCGCCCTGTTCCGGCGACTGTTGGAAATCAACCTGCTCGGTCCGCTGGCCCTGACCCGCCTCGTCGCGCCCGGGATGGCCGCGCGGGGCGGGGGAGCGGTCGTGAACCTGGCCTCGCGCGCGTGGCTCGGCACGTTCGGGTCCACGGCCTACTCCACGGCGAAGGGCGGGCTCGTCGGCGCGACGCGGTCGCTCGCCCTCGAGCTCGGCCCCGCCGGGATCACCGTCAACGCCGTGGCCCCCGGGTTCGTCGAGACCCCGATGACCGACGGGCTGCCCCCGGACATCCGCGGCCGCACCCTGGCGGCCATCCCGGTCGGTCGGGGCGGCCGTCCCGACGACGTCGCCGGCGCCGTCGCCTACCTCGCCGAGGCCCCCTACGTCACCGGGCAGGTCCTCGTCGTGTGCGGCGGGCGCAGCATCGGCGACCCCTACGCCGCATGAGGAGACCCACCGTGCCCGACGCCGCACCGCAGCCCACCGAGGGGCCCCTGACCGGGATCAAGGTCGTCGAGTTCGCCGGGCTCGGGCCCGGCCCGTTCGCCGCGATGCTGCTCGCCGACGGCGGCGCGGACGTCCTGCGCATCGACCGCCCCACCGGCCCCGTCGACGGCGGCGCGCTCACCCGCGGCCGCCCCTGGATCGGACTCGACCTCAAGGACCCCGCCGACCTCGACACCGCCCGTGCGCTGGTCAGCTGCGCCGACGTGCTCGTCGAGGGATTCCGGCCCGGGGTCATGGAACGCCTCGGGCTCGGCCCCGACGACTGCCGGGCGGACAACCCCGGCCTGGTCTACGGCCGGATGACCGGCTGGGGGCAGGACGGGCCGCGTGCCCGCCAGGCCGGTCACGACATCAACTACCTGGCGCTGACCGGGGCGCTGCGCTCGATCGCGCGCCGCGGCGAGGGCCCGGTCCCGCCGCTGAACCTGGTCGGCGACTACGGCGGCGGCGGGATGATGCTGGCCTTCGGCATCGTCACCGCCCTGCTCGAGCGGCACCGCAGCGGGCGCGGGCAGGTCGTCGACGCGGCCATGGTCGACGGCGTGAGTCTGCTGATGACCGGGGTCTGGAGCCGTGCCGCGCAGGGCCGCTGGTCGCACGAGCCGGGAACCAACGACATCGACACGGGTGCGCCGTTCTACGACGTCTACGCCACCGCCGACGGCGAGTACATGGCTGTCGGCAGCATCGAGCCGCAGTTCTGGGCCCGGCTGCTGCAGGGCCTGGGGCTCGACCCCGACACCCTGCCCGCCCAGTGGGACCGCGAGGCGTGGCCGCAGATGAAGGAGGTCGTCGCCGACGCGTTCGCCACCCGCACCCGCGCGGAGTGGACCGAGGTCTTCGCCGACCTCGATGCGTGCGTCACCCCGGTCCTGTCCCTGGCCGAGGCCCCGGTCGACGCCCATCTCCGTGCTCGTCGGACCCTCGTGCAGCGGCCGGACGGGCCGCAGCCGGCCGCGGCACCGCGTCTCGATCGCACCCCACTACGGGCCAGGGAGGCCGGAACGGTGGAGAAGGCCCTCGGTCGCTGGGGCGTGTCACTCACAGCAGGTGCGCGGTGACCGCGGCGCAGTCCATCCCGCTGGGTCGGGTGATAGTTTATCCAGGGCTGAACGGGCGATCGGGGGGAGCCGGCGTGGCTGGACGAGCACGCGCTGCCGCTCGCCCCCGCCTGCAGCGCCGGGCGATGAGCGTCGAGGTGGCCGAGCACATCCGCTCGATGATCTTCGATGGACGTCTGAAGGCCGAGCAGCGCGTCCCGCAGGACGCCATCGCCGAGGAGCTCGGCGTGAGCCGCCTACCGGTGCGCGAAGCGCTGATCACCCTCGAGGCCGACGGTCTGGTCGCCTCCGAGCCGCATCGCGGCACGTTCGTCGTACCCATCCGCGCCGAGGACATCACCGACCACTACCGCCTCTACGGCATGGCCCAAGGGCTCGCCGCGGCCGGGGCGGTCCGGCGGATGACGGAGCCGGTGCTGACCAGGTTGGAAGAGCTGCATGCGCAGATGTGCGCCAGTGAGGATCCGGACCTGCTGCACGACCTGAACTGGGAGTTCCACTCCCTGATCAACAGAACGGGCGCGAGCCGCCGGACCCTGTCGGTGCTGCGACACCTGTCGCACAACCTGCCGCGCGAGGTCTACAGCCTGCCGGCCGCCGCGAGCCCGCAGGCCAACCGTGGGCACGCGCGCATCATCGCCGCGCTGCGCGCCGGCAACGAGGCCGAGGCCGATCTGGCCAACCGCGAGCACGTCCAGCAGGAGGGCGACCAGGTCGTCGCGGCGCTCAAGCGCGACGGCATCCTCGCCGACTGACGGCCAACCCGCCGGACCACGCCGCTCCTGAGGCGCTCGCTGTATCAAAGATCCGAACAAGGGAGGTTCGGGACATGACCACTCCCGTTGCGGTGGTCGGCGTCGGCACCACCGACTTCGGCGCCCTCGGACGCACCGCCGACGACCTGGCCGGTGAGGCGTTGCGTGTCGCCCTGGACGACGCCGGTCTGGCCGGCCTCGATGTCGACGGGCTGCTGACCCACCGCGTGGACAGCTACGAAGGCCTCGCGGCCGAGCACGGGCTCGACCCGCGCTGGACCGTCGCTCTGCCGCCGGAAGGGCGCATGACCGGCCCGGCGCTCCAGCTGGCGGCCGCCGCGCTGCGCGAAGGCCTGTGCCATACGGTGGTCCTGGTCTACGGCAACGACGGCCGCACCCGTGGCGCCACCTACGGCGCCGGCAACTCGGGCTCGACCGCCGCCGGCGAGGGGTACGGCACCACCCCCGCGCTGACCGCGCCGCACGGGATGACCTCGCCGGGGGCGTTCTCGGCGCTGATGCTGCAGCGTCATCGCCACCTGTACGGCACCACCGAGGAACAGCTCGGCGCCGTCGCCACCACCTTCCGCGCGCACGCCGCCCTCAATCCGCAGGCCCTGCGCCGCGACCCGCTGACGCTGGAGGACTACCTCGCCTCCCGCTACGTCGTCGCTCCTCTGCACGTGTTCGACTACTGCCAGATCAACGACGGTGGCGTCGCGCTCGTGCTCACCACGCTCGAGCGGGCCCGCGACCAGCGCCGCGCCCCGGTACACGTGCTCGGCGCCGCCCAACGCGCCCGGCTGACCGGGTCCGACCTGCCGCCGGACGACTTCTGGGCCGACGCCCTGACCGAGGTCGGGGAGGCGGTGCTGCGGTCGGGCGGGCGGAGCCGCGGGGACGTCGACGCGCTCATGGTCTACGACAACTTCAGTCCGAACGTGCTGTTCACTCTCGAGGGCCTCGGCTGGTGCAAGGTCGGCGAGTCGGGGGAGTGGGTTGCCGAGGGGCGGATCGCCCTGGGCGGTCGGCTTCCCTGCAACACGTCCGGCGGTCAGCTCTCCGAGGGCTACCTGCAGGGTTGGGGCCTCGTCGTGGAGGCGGTGCGTCAGCTCCGCGGCGAGTGCGGGGCGCGTCAGGTGCCCGGGGCTCGCACGGTCCAGTACGCCTGCGCCGCCCCGATCGTGTCCTCGGTGCTGTTCGGGCGGGAAGCCTGATGGACGTCCGACCTCACGTCGACGGGCTGCGCGCCGGCCTGCTGCGGGTGGCCCGCTGCGGGGCCTGCGGGACGGCCGCCTTCCCGCCGCCCCGGGTCTGCCCGCGCTGCGGCGCCCGCGACACCGTCGAATGGTTCACCGCGTCAGGCCGCGGCACCGTCTGGAGCGCGGTGGTCTTCCACAAGACCTACCTGGCCGAGCACCCCGCGCCCTACCCGGTCGCGGTGGTCGAGCTCGCGGAGGGACCTCGACTCGTCACCACCCTCGCCGGCCTGCTCGCCGACGACCTCCGGGACATCCGGATCGGGCAGGCCGTGACCGCGGAGATCGACGCGAACCGCGAGCCGCCGCGTGTCGTGTTCCGCCCTGACCCAGAAGGAGAAGCGCCATGAGCGCCCCGACCGGCATTCCCCTGCGCGCGGCGTCCGACACCGGGCCGGCCGCCCTCACCGTTCCCGAGGTCCTGGACGATCTCGCCGCGCGTCGTCCCGGTGCCGAGGCCGTCGTCGGGCCGGAGGGGCGGGTCACCTACGCCGAGCTCGCCGACCGCACCCGCCGCCTCGCCGCGTTCCTCGCCGACGCCGGCCTGCGCCGTGGTGACCGGATCGGGATCCTGCTGCCCAACGGCGTCCGCTGGATCACCGCCGCCCTCGCCGCGCACCGCGCCGGACTCACGGTCGTCCCGATCAACACCTGGTACCGCGCCGCCGAGCTCGACCACGTCCTGGGCAGCGCCGAGGTGCGCCTGGTCATCACCGACACCACGATCTTCGGCCGCGACACCCTCGGCGAGCTCACCGCGGCCGGCTTCGGGCGGCCCTTCGCCGACACCGACCCCTCGCCGACCGACGGCTACCGGGGCGCGCTGGTCTGGCCGGTCGAGGTCGAGCTGCCCGGGCAGGCCGAGCCCCGGCCTCTCGACCCGCCCGCCCCGACCGACCTGGCCCTGCTGCTCTTCACCAGCGGCAGCACCGCCCGCCCCAAACCCGTGCCGCTGGAGCACGGCAAACTCCTGCGTAACGGCTACGAGATCGGGCGCCGCCAGCACCTCGTCGCAGGCGACCGGCTCTGGATCGCGGCCCCCTTCTTCTTCGGCTACGGCTGCTCCAACGCCCTGCCCGTCGCCCTCGCCCACGGCGTCACGCTGTGCCTGGAGGAGCGCGTCGACGGCGACCGCTCGCTGGAGTTCCTCGCCCGCGAGCGCTGCACCGTCTACTACGGACTGGCGCCCACCACGCGCAACCTGCTCGCTGCTCCGTCCTTCGGCCGCCACGACATCTCCTCGCTGCGGACCGGCACCACCGGCTTCACCGCCGAGGACAAGCGCCTGGTGGTCGAGGAACTCGGGGTGACCGAGATCTGCAGCATGTACGGGCTCACCGAGGGCTACGGGCACTCCACGGTCTCCGACGCCCACGATCCGCTCGAGGTGCGACTGCACACCTCCGGGACTGTTGTGCCCACCCAGGAGATCCGTATCACCGGCCCCGACGGCAACGGTCTCACCACGGGGGAGACCGGCGAGATCGAGCTGCGCGGCTGCGTGATCGAGGCCTACCTCGGCGGGGCCGAGCTCAACGAGGGCGTGTTCCGGCCCGGCGGCTGGTTCCGCACCGGCGACCTCGGCTTCCTCGACGACGCCCGGCGACTGCACGTCGTCGGGCGCAGCAAGGAGATGCTCAAGGTCAAGGGCATCAACATCGCACCCCTCGAGGTCGAGGAACTCCTCTGCAGTCACCCCGACGTGGACCAGGCCTACGTCGTCGGCCTGCCCTCGGCCGACGGCGACGAGATCATGGTCGCCGCCGTGGTGGCCCGCCTCGGACACGATCCCGCACCGGACCTTGCGGCCGCGCTCGTCGCTGACGTCGGGGCCCGAGCGGCCGGTTACAAGGTCCCGAGCCGGATCGAGGTGTTCACCCAGGACCAGCTGCCTCTCACCGACACGGGCAAGGTCAGCAAACGGGCTCTGCGTGACGTCCTCGCCGGGGGTGTGGCATGAACATGCGCACCCTCGCCACCGGGATCGGCTTCACCGAAGGGCCGCTGTGGACGACCGACGGCCGGCTGCTCGTGGTCGCCATGTCCCGCGGGCTCGTCGTCGAGATCGACCTCGACGGCGGTGTCCTCGCCTCGATCGAGGTCGGCGGTGGACCCAACGGACTCGCCGAAGGCCACGGCGGCGCGATCTGGATCGCGCAGAACGGCGCCGCCCTGCGCCCCAGTCGATCCGCCCGGCCCACCCCCGCAGGACTGCAGCGCCTCAACACCGACCAGGTCACCGACGTCCCCGTGCCGGGAGCGCTGGCGCCGAACGACCTCGCCGCCGGGCCCGACGGGCGCATCTGGTTCACCGACCCCGGCCTGCCCGGCAGCACCGGCGACGGTCGGCTCTGCGCCCACGACCCGGTCACCGGGACGACCTCGGTCCTCCTCGACGGCCTCGCCTTCCCCAACGGGCTCGCATTCGGACCGGAGGGGGACATCCTGTACCTCGCGCACACCGACGACGGCGTCATCACGCAACATCGGTGGACCGGCGACCGGCTCGTCCCCATCGGGACTCCCCGTGCGCTTGCCGCGGGTGGCCCGGACGGGCTTGCCCTCGACGCCCACGGCCGGCTCTACGCCGCCGCCCCCGACGCAGAGGCGATCTTCGTCTTCGAGCCCGACGGCCGGCCGGCGGGCGAGATCCGATTCCCCGAGCCCACCTTCCCGACCAACCTCTGTTTCGCCGGCCCGGGGCTCGACGTCCTCGTGGTCACAGGCGCCAAGGGCGGGCGGGTGCTGCTCGTCGAGCTGCCGGGCCGGGCCCGCGGCCTCGCCCTTCGGGCGGGAGCGGCGTGACAGCGGGCTCGTCGACCGGCGACCTCCCCGACCTGCTCACCGAGCTGCGCGGTCTCGTCGCTGCGCGCCCCACCGGATCGCGACTACCGGCGGAACGTGATCTGGCCGTCCGGCTCGGGGTCGGACGGGCGGTCGTCCGCCGTGCCCTGCGCGAGCTGGTCCACTCGGGGACGATCCGGACCCGCGCCCAGTCCGGCAGCTACGTGTGCTGACCGAGGGAATGCGCGCGAGGTAGGTTCGAGATCGGCGACCCGGCCGACTGTCCCGTGCGAAACGGCTTCCCTTAGTGACCGAGCGCGCGATGCTGCGGTCGGCGCCGAAGACGTAATGCGAGCGGTTAGGCGGATCATCGCCCGGCCGGGGACACCTGCCTGCTGGTCGGCGAGCATGCCCCACCGGCCGGCGCACGGTCGCCATGGCCGCGGACGTCCGCGACTACGCCCAGGTCGAGGCTGTTGTCCAGCGCGGGCTCGCCGAGTTCGGCCGCCTCGACGGCGTCGTCGCCGGGATCATCGTCGACACGGCCCCTTTGGGAGCTCAGCCTCGAAGGCTGGAACGACGACATCGCAGGTGGCCGCGGCGGCTCGCTGGTACTCGTCGCCTCCGCGGGCGCCACTAAGGGCTTCCCCAGCATCAGCAACTACGTCGCCGTCAAGCGCGGTGTCGTCGGAATGCTCAACCCGATGGCCGCCGAGCTCGGGCCCCTCGGGATCCGGGTCAACGCGCTGTCCCCCGACCAACGTCGGCACCGACCTGTTCCTGTCCGACAGGCGGACCACCCACGTCGAGAGGGTCGAGTTGACCGGTGAACGCGCTGTCCGGGCGCCCTTCTCAACCGCCGTCGGACGCGGCAGACAGCCCGGCCCGACCATCCTGCAAGGGGTAGGGCCGGGCCGGGCAGGTCAGGTCCGGGACAGCCCCTCGGCGGCATCGGCGTCGTCTGCGCCGGTCTTGCGGTCGGATTCCGTGAGGACGGGCTCGTCCTGCATGCGCCGGTTCTTCGTCTCGCCGAGCGCGACGACACAGATCAAGCTGAGCAGCCCGAACCCGGCGATCATCAGGCCGACGGCGTAGCTGCCAAAGCTGCTGGACAGCTGAGCGGCGACCAGCGGGGAGACGGCACCACCGAGGACGCCGCCGAGGTTGTAGCCCATGCCGGCGCCGGTGTACCGGTAGCGGGTCTGGAACATCTCGGGCAAGTACGCGCCGACGGGCCCGTAGGCGATACCGAAGATCGCGAGCGTGCCGATGAGGCCGATCGCGAATCCGGTCCCGGAGCCGGTGCCCATGATCGGGAACAGGGCGAGCGCCCACGGGATGGACAGGGCACAGCAGGCGAGGATGACGTTGCGGCGCCCGAACCTGTCGGACACGATCCCGGAGATCGCGGTGGTCGCGCCGAACACGACGGCGGCGGCGATGTTGAGGACGAGCACTGTACGCCGGTCCAGGCCCGCACCGGTCTCGCTCGTACCGTAGGTGGTGAGGAACGCGGTGCCCATGTAGAACAGCGCGAACAGTATGGTCAGCACACCACCGCCGAGCAGGACCTCACGCGGCTGCATGCGGAAGACCTCGAGGATCGGCGCCCCGGCGGAGGCGGTCGCCCGCCGCTTCTGGGCATCGCGGAAGGCGGGGGTCTCGTCGATGGTCACCCGCACCCACAGCCCGATGCCGACCAGAACGACGGACAGCAGGAACGGGATCCGCCAGCCCCAGTCGAGGAAGGCGGGCCCGGTGTCGCCGAGCACGGCGTCGATGGCGAGGAAGGTGCCGCTGGACAGCGCGAACGCCAGCGCTGGGCCCAGCTGCGGGAAGATCGCGTAGAGGCCGCGCTTGGTCGGCGGGGCGTACTCGGCGGCGAGCAGGGTCGCACCCGCCCACTCACCGCCGACCGCGAGGCCCTGCAGGAACCGCAGGACGACGAGGATGATCGGGGCCGCGATGCCGAGGGTGGCGGCCCCGGGCAACAGGCCGATCACCATGGTGGAGACACCCATCAGCATCAGCGTGGCGATGAGCGTCTTCTTGCGGCCGAGCCGGTCACCGTAGTGGCCGAACAGGATCGCCCCGAGCGGTCGGGCGATGAACGCGACGGCAAAGGTCGCGAACGAGGCCACGATGCCCGCGGCGGTGCCGAGGGCAGGGAAGAACACCTTCGGGAAGATCAGGGCTGCGGCGGTGCCGTAGATGAAGAAGTCGTAGAACTCGATCGTGGTGCCGGCGCAGCTGGCAAAGGCCACGCGCCGCAGTGGCGTCGAGCGAGTGGTTGTGTGCTCCATTGAGTCTCCTTGATTCAGCAGATCAGAACTGGGGGTGAGTTGTCGTGACGGTCACGGGGTGCTGTGTCCGGTGGCGGTTCATGGGGTGCGGCCGGCTGGTGCGCCGGTGAGCCGGGGAGTGCCGGGGGACAGATCCAGGTCACGCGGGAGGAGTTCGGTCTTGGCACGGCGGTGATGGGCGCGGACCTCCTCCGGCGTCGGGCTGTGCAGGACGGTGCCGTGGCGGACGACGGATACCTGCAGCAGCCGGCCGGGCCTCGTCCGGCCGATCAGGTCCGGGGTGGCGACGACGCGCTCGCGGGCGGCGTGCCCGGCGTCGTCGAGCTCGCGAGAGGCGCGCTTGATCCCACCGATCGACGCCTTGCCGACGCTGCGCTTGGCAACCGGGCGCAGCGGAGCGTCGGCGCCGGGGGCGTCGGCGATCGCGACGAGCTTGTAGATCATCTCGGCGGTGGGCGCGCCGGCGCCCGTGACCAGCCGGGTACCGACACCGAAGGCGTCCACGGGGGCATCGGCGAGCGCGGCGATGCGATGCTCGTCGAGGTCGCCGGTGACCGTGATCCTCGTACCGCGAGCGTCGAGGGAGTCCAGCAGCGTGCGGGCCCGAGCGGCTTCGATGGCCGGATCGCCGGAGTCGATGCGGATCGCGCCGAGGTCGGTGCCGGCCACGTCGATCGCGGTGCGGATCCCGGCGCCGGTGTCGTAGGTGTCGACCAGCAGGGTGGTGCCGGTGCCGAGCGCGGCGACCTGGCCGGCGAACCCGGCCCGCTCGTCGGCGTGGGCGAGAACGAAGGCGTGCCCGCTGGTACCGGTGACGGGCACGCCGTGGCGCAGCCCGGCCTGCAGGTTCGAGGTGGCGGTGAACCCGACCAGGTACGCGGCGCGCGCAGCGGCGACCGCGGCTTCCTCGTGGGTGCGCCGGGATCCCATTTCGATCAGCGGCCGGCCGGCGGCCGCAGTGACCATCCGGGCGGCAGCGGTGGCGATGGCCGAGTCGGCGTTGAGGATGGAGAGGACGAGCGTTTCCAGCAGCACGCACTCGCCGAACGTGCCGGAGACGGTGAGCACCGGCGAGTACGGGAAGTACAGCTCGCCCTCGCGGTAGGCGTCGATGTTGCCGGTGAAGGCGAACTCGGCCAGGTAGGCGGCGGTCGCGTCGTCGGCGACGCCGATGGCGCGCAGCATTGCGATCTGGCCGGCGGTGAACCGGAACTCCTGCAACGCCTCGGTCAGCCGGCCCAGCCCGGCGACGACGCCGTAGCGACGCCCGGCGGGCAGGCGACGGGCGAAGACCTCGAAGGTGGCCCGGTGCGCGGCGGTGCCGTCGGCGAGGGCTGCGCGCAGCATGGTGATCTCGTAGGCGTCGGTGTGCAGGGCCGTCGACGCCCCAGTGGTCGTGAGGGGGGTGACCAACGTGTGCCCCGCGTCGAGGGCACGGCGGTCGATGGTTCCGGTCACGGGCTTCCTTCCAAGGTCGTGTGCGGGTCGGTGTCGTGATCAGTTCCTGCGGCAGGGCAGCGCGCGCAGTTCCTTCGCCGAGACCGGGACCGGGCAGGCCGTCCGGCCGGTGCGTCGCGGCTGCGGCCTCTGGGATCCGCAGAGGCATCGCCTCGAAGAACCCGACAGCGCACTCCTTCAGTCGCGCCCAACCCCGGCGCACGACGATCTCCTGGGTGCGCGCCTCAGCTGTCGTGGACCAGTCTCACGGTGGCCGTTCCTGCGCGACCTCCGTCGACCGGTCGACGGCCGGGCCGATTGCTGGGTCCACCGATCGGCCCCGTACCCCCGCTCGTTCAGATGTGGATCTTGAGTTGCGGCCGCAGTAGATGTTTGTCGTGCTGGATCCGGGTAGGGCTTCAGCGGGACGCGTCCTTCGATCGCTCGACAGTCGGCTCCCCCTGGGTGTCGGACGTCCGGCCGACGGCGACCCGCCGAGGTCGGCGGCAGAGTTCTCCTTTGTCAAGAGGCATCCCAGCCACGCGAACCGAAGGGGAAGAAGAGATGACCGCGTTCTGGACCATGATCCGCAGCACCGCCCGCCGTCTCGACGAGTGGACGCCCGCCGCGTTCACCCCGACGACGTCCATGCAGGACCCGGCGGTGGAACTGGCTCGGCTGACCCAGGGCCGCCTGCCCAGGGACTTTCAGTACCCGGTCGGCTTCCACCGCTGAAGGCTTCGGAGGCGAAGTCCACGCGGCGGACTCGTTCGTAGCCGACGGGAGCGAGGTCGTCCAACCGGGAGCGGCAGCGGCCGCGGGTACGCCCGGTTCACCACGTACGCCTTGTCGATCAGGATCCGGGCGAGGCGACCCGCCCACGGCGCACGGCGTCCGCAGTCACGGTGGCGAGCGTGGCGCGCATGATGTGGCCGACGAAGGGGCGCACGAGCGTCCAGTACCGGGCGAAGCGGCGCGCACTGTCCTGCTCGGTGACCAGGGTGCGGGCCTCGTAGGAGACCAGCGTGCGGGACGTGCCGTAGGGGCGGAGCGAGAAGTTCGCGGCGATCTTGCCCCAGTCCGGTTCGGCGAAGGCCGCGAACCCCTCTGGTGTCATCCCGGTGACGTCGTACCACTCGATCACCGGCTGCCAGAACCGGCCGACCGCACCCAGCGCGATCTCGTGCTCGGCGACCTCGCCGAGGGACAGCCACCCCGGCAGCGACGGTCCACCACGCAGCGGCAGCTGGGCCGGAGGCGCGGGGGAGGCCGGGCGGCCGGCGAGCCGGGCGAGCCGGTCGGGCAGCCCCCGGACGGCCATCGCGGCATCCATCACCGGCGAGTGCACCCGTGCGAGGTCCAGCGCGCACAGCGCCTGCCAGGTCGCCGCGAGGTCCGATTCGGCCACTGTGTGCTCGACGATCGTCGTGTCATACCGAGGCAGGTACCGGTCGATGAGCATCGCGGCCGGCGTCGAGGGTGCGGTCCTGGTCATGGGCGGGCCCTCCGTCGTCACAGCCCTCGACCCTCCTCCGCAGGCCCACAGCGACGTAGAGCCCTTCGTCTCCCTCCGCCGGGATCATCGGCCGACCGCTTCCGGCCCAACGCCACTCCGATGTCGCGGTCCACCGCGTCACAGCCGCCCGGCCATCTCTGGATCCGCCTGCGGCCGAGGGCCCGGATACCTGCCACCAGCTCGCGCGGCGCTCCCAGCTGCACGGGTCAATCCGAATGTGCTCACCGGCCGCATCGGTTGACCGGCTACCTGAACCACCGAAACGCGTAGCTCCCGCGCCGGATCGCCACCGCGAACGGCGAGGCCGGCGGCCCCACCGCGCTGATCGCCGAGCCGAAGCGCCTGCTCGACCAGGGCACGATCAGCCAGACCGAGTACGAGTCGCTGAAGGCAAGCGACGGCCGGTCGCTCGGTGAGCCGGAGCATTGACCGGCGGCGGCGCGGCGGGGCGCGACGCACGTGAGGCCCGGGAGCCCGGCCGCACCACCATCGAACCGGCTCCGGCACCCACCATGAACCCGCACGGGGCATGACGCCGCAACTGTTCCACCTCGCGGCGCCACGCCCGACCGTCGGGCTCAGGGCCGGGTCACACCCGCTCGAAGCCGTGGTAGTGCGCCACGGCCACGCCGTCGCCGATCTGCTTGTACGTGCCGACCCCGCCGAGGAACGGCATGAACACGCGCCGCTTGCCGGGGATGTTGGCGCCCATGTACCAGGACGCGGCCTGCGGCATCAGCGTGGTGTCGGCGATGTCGTTGGTGGCGGCCACCCAGTTGTCCTCGGCGTCCTGCTCGGGCTCGATCCGGGTGAGCCCGCCCGCCCGCATCTGCTCGAGCGCGGCGGTGATCCAGTCCACGTGGTACTCGATCGACGTCATCATGTTCGACAGCACCGACGGGCTCTGCGGCCCGGTGATCGTGAACAGGTTGGGGAAGCCGACCGACATCAGGCCCATGTAGGTGCGCGGGCCGTCCGCCCACTTCTCGCGCAGCGTCAGGTCCCCGTTGCGGATCTCCATGGCGTTGAGCGCGCCGGTCATCGCGTCGAAGCCGGTCGCGAAGACGATCACGTCGACCTCGTGCTCGGTGTCCCCGGCGACGATCCCGTGCGCCGTGACGCGGCGGATCGGCTCGTCGCCCAAGTCCACGAGGGACACGTTGTCCCGGTTGTAGACCTCGAAGTAGCCGGTGTCGACGCACATGCGCTTGCTCGCGATGGGGTAGGTGCGCGGGCTGAGCTTCTCGGCGACCTCCGGATCCTTCACCGTCTCGCGGATGCGGCGGCGGACGTACTCGGCCACGGCCTCGTTCGCCTCGGCGTCGACCAGGACGTCGGCGAACTCGGAGGTGAAGCAGAGCCCGCCCACGTCCCAGCGCAGGGCCAGCCGTCGCTCGACCTCGGCAGGATCGGTCTCGCTGAGCAGGTCGGTGCCGTCGCCGCACTGGAACCCGATCCGCTCCATCCGGCTGAGTGCGCGGAACTCGGGGTAGATCGGCCGGACCTCGGCGAGCCGCTCGTTCGGCCCGTTGTGGGCGGGCACCGCGTACGACGGGGTCCGTTGGAAGACGACGAGGCTGCCGACCTCGGGAGCGATGGCGGTGATCGTCTGCAGTCCGGACGAGCCGGTACCGACCACGGCGACGCGCTTCCCGGCCAGGTCGACGGGCTCGTGCGGCCAGCTGGAGGTCCAGTAGACCTCCCCGGCGAAGTCCTCGAGCCCCTCGAAGCGGGGGCGCGAGGGCACCGACAGGCAGCCGGTCGCCGCGATCACGTAGGTG
Source organism: Pseudonocardia halophobica (assembly GCF_027922425.1). GTDB lineage: Bacteria > Actinomycetota > Actinomycetes > Mycobacteriales > Pseudonocardiaceae > Pseudonocardia > Pseudonocardia halophobica. Next base: position 285,113 of record NZ_BSFQ01000002.1, read on the forward strand.
GCGGTCCGGCTCTGCCCGTCGTCCGTGGTGACGGTCCAGCGGGTCGCGTCCTCGTCCCACACCGCCGACCGCACCCGCCGGTTGAACTCGATCTCGCGGCGCAGGTCGTAGCGGTCGGCGACGTGCCGGGCGTAGTCGAGGAGCTCGGGCTGGGCGGCGTAGCGCTCGCTCCAGTCCCACTCCTGCTCGAGCTCGGGGTCGAAGGAGTAGGAGTACTCGACCGACTCGATGTCGCAACGGGCGCCGGGGTAGCGGTTCCAGTACCAGGTGCCGCCGACGTCGTCGCCCGCCTCGATCACGCGGACGTCGAAACCCGCCTCCCGCAGGCGCTTCAGCTGGTACATGCCGGAGAAGCCGGCCCCGATCACGATCACGTCGTGGTGTGTCACCGCTCAGCCCTCCCGGCCGGTCTCGAGGAACGCCGCGATCTGGCCCGCGACGAGCTTGAGCCCCGTCTCGGCACCCGGCAGCACGTTGATCATCTGGAAGAAGGCGTGCATCTCGCCCTCGGCCTCCTCGAGCACGACGGGGACGCCCGCGCCCCGCAGGGCCTCGGCGTAGGCGACGCCCTCGTCGTGCAGCGGGTCGAACTCGGCGACCACGACGAGCGCGGGCGGCAGCCCCGCGTGGCTCGGCGCGCGCAGCGGGGACGCCTCGGGGTTCGTCCGGGCGGCCGGGTCCGGCAGGTAGTGGTCCCAGAACCAGGCCATGGTGTCCCGGTTGAGCAGGAGCTGGTTCTCGGGGGCCTGGTAGGAGGGGGTGGTGAAGTCGCAGTCGGTCACCGGGTAGACCAGGGCCTGGTAGCCGATCGCGGGACCGCCCCGGTCACGCGCCCGCAGCGTCATGACCGCGGCGATGTTCGCGCCCGCGCTGTCCCCGGCGACGACGAGCGGCACGCCCGCGGGCGCCAGCTCGGTGGCGTGGTCGACGACCCAGGTGAGGCCGGTCCAGCTGTCCTCGATCGCGGTGGGGAAGGGGTGCTCGGGGGCCTTGCGGTAGTTGACCAGGACGACCACGGACCGCGTCAGCTCGGCCAGCCGGCGTCCGATGTGGTCGTACTGCAGGTCGATGTCCCCGAGCACCCACCCGCCGCCGTGGAAGTAGACGACGATCCCCTGCGGCTCACCGAACGGGGTCAGCACCCGGACGCGGAACCGGCCGCCCTCGCCGTCGAGCTTGAGGTTGCGGACCGCGGCGACCTCGGGCCCGGGCCCGCTCAGCCCGGCCATCACCGGACCGTTCAGCCGGGCGACGGCCGGGGTCGACTCGTGGATCGCGGGTCCACCTGCCTCCGCGAGTTGGGCCAGCAGCGCCTGCGACGCCGGTTCGAGCGGCATGCACCTTCTCCTCGTCGAGTTCGGACACGATGCGTCGTCCTGTGACCCGGTCGTCCATGACGCCGATCACGGTTCCGGTGCCACACGGTAGGTCCGCCCGAGGTGCGCGGACAGCGCAGACGGGGCCACATCACGGCCGTTCCGGCCAGCGCTCGTCCACGCGGAGTAATGCAGTCGTTTGCCGGCGGCGGGGCTCGTGACAGACTCGGGGTGCGCGGCGAGGGGGCCAGGCATCAACGGAGGCGGTCATCGATGACGGCGGTTCGCCGGTCGGACACCATGCCGTCGCCCCGCGTCGTCGCCGCGATGACGGACTCCTGGGACCACCCGCGCACGATGGTCGGGGTCTCGATCCTCTGCGAGTGGGCCGCGGTGGCGGGTGTGCCGGCCGAGACGCTGCTGCGGGGCTCGCACATCCCGCCCGCGCTCCTCACGGACCCGGAGCAGCTGATCGAGGCCCGGCAGGAGATCGCGGTGATCCGTGCCCTGCTGCGCACCTTCGGCGACCGCCCGGGCCTGGGGGTGGAGATCGGCAGGCTCTACCACCTCACCGCCTACGGCTACTACGGCTTCCTGCTCGCGTCCTGCTCGTCGGTCCGGGAGACCATGCGGCACGGGTTGCGGTACGCGCCGCTGACCTTCGCCTTCTCCACGATGAGCGTCTACGAGACGGACGCGCCCTCCGTGGTGCAGGACCTGGCGGCAGAGGACGTGCCCCGCGACATCCGGCGCTTCGTGGTGGAGCGGGACCTCGCGGCCGCGGTCCAGCTCCAGCGCGAGCTGCTGCCGTGGCCGCGGCGGTTCCCGCTGCGCGAGGTCCGGCTGGCGGACGACGTCGGGCGTTCGCCGCTGCCAGCGGTGTTCGCCGAGCACTTCGGCGTACCCGTCAGCGGCGGGCACGCCCGCACGGAGCTCGTGTACGACCCCGGCTTCCTCGACGAACCGCTGCCGATGGCCAGCCCGCACACCGCCGCGATGATGATCCAGCAGTGCGAGCGCATCCGCACCGAGCGCCTGCACCGGACCGGCATCGCCGCCCAGGTCCGCGCGCAGCTGTGGGGGCGGGAGTCCCTCGACGTCGGGCTCGAGGAGATCGCCGAGTGCCTGCACTACCCCCCGCGGACACTGCGGCGACGCCTCGCACAGGAGGGCACGAGCTTCCGGGCGATCCTCGACGAGGTGCGCTGGACCGTCGCCGAGGAGCTCCTGCGGACCCCGGCCGTCTCCCGTGGCGAGATCGCCCGGCGGCTGGGCTACCGGGACTGGTCGAGCTACCTGCGTGCGCGCCGCCGCTGGCAGGGACGGACGAGCGCCTGAGGGCGACACCCCCGGTGGTCTCTGGTCCAAGGTTGTTGCCGGGGAAGGCGTGGAACGGCGCGTGTGCCTGGGCGCGTACCCGGCGGGCTCAGGCAGGTGTGGGTCTCGGGTGCGACGGACGGCCGGTGCCGGACCGCCCGTCCCGACTCAGCGGTCGGTCGGGCCCGGTCGGGCGGACCCGGTGGCGGTCAGAGTGCGCCGGCGGCGGCGTGCAGGTTCTTGGCCGCCAGGGCGAGGCCCTCGGTCTGGGAGTAGGCGGCGTCCTCGTGCTCGATGTTGACCGCCATGTCCGGGTGGACCTCGGCGAGCGCGCGCAGGAACTCGGTCCAGTAGGCCACGTCGTGGCCCTCGCCGACGGCGACGAACTTCCAGGCGGGGTTCTCCGGCCAGGCGTTGCACCAGAAGCCGTAGCCGGTGGGGACCTTGTTCTCCGCGTCGGCCGGCACGCGGGTGAAGCTGGTGTCGAGCACGCCGCGGATGTCCACGCCGGGCTGGATGGCGGCGTCCTTGGCGGCGGCGTGGAAGACCAACGGACCGAGCCACTTGATGCAGGCCACGACGTCCATGCCCTGCCACATCAGGTGCGAGGGGTCCATCTCGGCGCCGACGTGGGTGGCGCCGATGTCGTCGACCAGCTTCTTCAGCGTGACGGGGGAGAAGACCAGGTTGTGCGGGTGCATCTCGATGGCGACCCGGACGTCGTTCTCCCGGGCGAGTGCGTCGATCTCGCTCCAGAACTCGCGGGCGACGCCCCACTGGTAGTCCAGGACGTCCATGTAGACGCCGTCCCACGGGTTGACCACCCAGGAGGGGTACTTGGCGTCGGGGTCCGAGCCGGGGGTGCCGGACATGGTGACCACGTGCTTCACGCCGAGCAGGCCGGCGAGGCGGATGGTGCGGCGGAGGTCGTCGGCGTGCTTGGGGCCGACGCCGGGCAGCGGGTTGAGTGGGTTGCCGTTGCAGTTCAGCCCGGTCAGCTCCAGGCCGCGCTCGGCGAACACGGCGAGGTACTCCTCGCGGGCCTTCGCGGAGGTCAGGAGCAGGTCGACGTTGCAGTGCGGGGCCGGGATGAACCCGCCGGTGTTGACCTCGACGGAGGTCAGCCCGTTGGCCTTCAGGACGTCGAGGGCCTCGGTGAGGGTGTGGTCGTGCAGGCAGGCGGTGTAGGCGCCGAGCTTGAGGGCCATGATCGGGATCCTTCGGTGAGGGGTCAGACGGAGGGGACGTCGACGGCGGCGCCGCCGTTCTCGGCGGATTGCACGACGGCCTGCATGATCTCCATCGTGCGCAGGGCGTCGGCGAAGGTCGCGCACGCCGGGATCGGGTCGAACACGCCCGCGACCTGGTCGAGGAACGCGCGCGCCTGGTAGGTGAAGTTCTCGCTGTTGCCGCCGCCGACGCCGGGGGCCTCCATCGGCATGCCGCCCTTGAAGTAGGGCAGCTGCGGGCCGGCGATGATCTGCCGGGCGCCCTGGGTGCGGGCCTCGGGCTGGGCGTCGTCGAACAGGTACTCGGCGGGGCGGTTCTGGTCGAACGCGGCGCGCCCGCCCACGCCGAGGACGTCGAAGCCCAGACCGTTGGGCAGGCCGAACGCGGTGCGGGACACCGAGAAGCTGCCGACCAGGCCGGAGGCGAAGCGGGCGGTGAAGGTCGCGGAGTCCTCGTTCTCGACCTCGCCGAGCTCGTCGGAGACCGGGGCGGCGTTGTGCCCGACGACCGCGCCCAGCGGTAGCGGGCGCTTGCCGATCTGCGTGGAGAGCGCGGCGCCGGCGACCGACACGATCGGGCCGGCGACGTACTCGGCCGTGTCGATCACGTGCGAGCCGATGTCACCCAGCGCGCCCGACCCCTTCGGGCCCGTGAACCGCCAGCTCAGCGGGCCGCGGGGGTCGGTGGCGTAGTCGCACCAGTAGCGGCCCTGGAAGACCGAGAGAGCGCCCAGCTCGCCGGCCCGGACGTGGTCGCGGATCGCGGCGATGGAGGGGTTGCGCCGGAAGGTGTACCCGACCGCGGTGACCAGGTCGGTCGAGCGCTCCAGCGCGACCATGGCGCGGGCGTCGTCGAGCGAGCCGGCGAGGGGCTTCTCGCACAGGACGTGCTTGCCCGCCGCGACCAGGGCCTCGGCGATCGGCCGGTGCAGGTCGTTGCCCACGACGATGCTGACCGCGTCGATGGTCGGGTCCTCGGCGACCTGCTCCCACGAGGAGTAGGCCTGCTCGTAGCCGTAGCGGCGGGCGGCGTCCTCGCCGAGCTCGACGTTGGCGTCGGCGATCGCGGCCAGCCGGATCTCCGGCAGACCGGGGCCGAAGACGGTGCCGGCGTTGCGGTACGCGGCGGCGTGGCTGCGGCCGGCCATTCCGGCGCCGATGACGGCGACGGACAGGGGTCGGTCGGTCTGGGGCTGCGTGGACATCTTGTGCCTTTCGACGCGTGCGGCGTGCCAGACGGGGCCGTCTGGAACGTTCTGGTCCCGGTACGGCGAAGCGGCCGTTATTTCCACCGGAACGTTCCAGTTGAGCGACACGGACGGTAGGGTCTCCGTCGTCACCATGTCAAGACAAAGTTGGAGCCTGGTGCATACCGGGTGAGCGGAGGTGCACGTGGCGTCGAAGACCGGGCGGGTCACGATCGTGGACGTCGCGCGAGTCGCAGGCACCTCCGTGTCCTCGGCCTCCGTGGCCCTGCGCGGCGAGCCCGGCGTCTCGGAAGACACCCGCCGCCGGATCCTCGACACCGCCCGGCGGCTCGGCTACCGACCCGACCAGCGCGCACGGACTCTGCGCGAGCAGCAGTCCCGGCTGCTCGGCGTCACGTACACGGTGTCGCAGGCCTTCCACGCCGAGGTCGTCGAACACCTGTACCGAGCCGTCGCCGACAGCGGCTACGACCTCGTACTCTCCGCGACGACGCGCGGGCGCGGTGAGCTCGAGGCGATCGAGAGTCTGGTGCAGGACCGCTGTGCCGCGCTGGTGCTGGTCAGTCCCGAGATGGGCAGCCACGACCTCGCCGCGGTCAGTCGGAGGGTCCCGACGGTGCTGGTGGGGTCGGAGCTGCGTGCCGAGTCCGTCGACTCCGTGCGCGCCGACGACCGCCGAGGCGTCGCGCTCGCCGTCGAGCACCTCGTTGCGGCGGGCCACCACGACATCCACTACGTCGACGGCGGCCGGGCGATCATGAGCGACACCCGGCGGGAGGGCTACCTCGAGGCGATGGCGGCGCACGGTCTGGCCGCGTGCGCCCGGGTCGTCGAGGGGCACGCCGACGAGGAGTCCGGCGTCGCCGCGGCCACCGAGCTGCTGGCCGCTCCCCACCGCCCGACCGCAGTGCTGGCGCACAACGACATGACCGCCTTCGGCCTCCTGCTGACCCTGCGGATGCGCGGCATCGACGTCCCTGGCGAGCTCTCGGTCGTCGGCTACGACGACACCCGGCTCGCCTCGCTGCGCAACGTCGAGCTCACCTCGGTCAGTCAGGATCCGGCCGCCCTCGCCGCCGCCGCCGTCCGCTGCGCGATCACCCGGGCCGAGGGGCGGGAGGCACCGGCGGGGGAGTACGTCACCCCACCGCGGCTCGTCACGCGCGGGAGCTCGGGAGCTGCGCCCGTGCCGTCCCACTAGCTTCTTCCGGCGCGGGTTCGTCGACAGGCAGGCCCAGTAGGAGCACTCGCCGCCGACGGGTTCCCGCTCGATGAGGCCGTGGTCAACCCGCCACGAACCACCTGGTCGGCGACGTTCTCGCCGACCGATCCGGCATCGATCACGACGACGTCGAAGGTCGCAGTGCTCGTGTCCCTCCTTCCTCCTCAGTGCTCCTTCGTGCCGCGACCGAGGCGCAGCGCCGAGACGAGGAAGAAGATTCCGCCGAGGGTGGCGTAGCCGGCCACGTTGACCAGCGACGGGTTCGCTGCGCCCGCCATGAGGAGGAACCCGCTGCCGGCGATCACGGAGATACCGCCGCTGAGCATCATCGGCCACTGCCCACCCAGCGCACGCCGGTTGATCCCGACGACGAGCTGGATCAGACCGGCGACGACGGCCCACGCGCCCCAGACCCGCAGGACCGCGGGGATGCCCGAGGCGGCGGCGATGGCCAGTCCGAGTGCGGCGAGGAGGCTGATGGCGATGTTGAGGTACAGCCCCCGGGACGACGACGTCGACCCCGTCGACCTCGACACCCGTGCGTCGACGACGGCGGAGGCCACGTCGAACAGCGGGTAGAGCACGACCAGGACGGCGACGGCAGGCCCGAACTCAGGCCCCGTCAGGGCCAGCAGGGCCGCCCAGACGATTGCGAACCCGAACCGGCCGAAATAGAGCCGCCGCAGAGCCGGGGCGAACCCGGGAGCGGCGGAGGTGACAGCGGTACTCATGGAAGCTCCTCGAGGACGAGCAGGCGGCGAATGAGGGAGAACGTTCTGTCTCGCGACGTGGTCGACGGTCACAGAAGGAGGTGAGCGTGTCAAGACTGAACGTTCTATCTGGTAGGTTTCGTTCATGGAGCGCAGCGTCAGTGCTCGGCCGTCCGAGGCGCGTTCACGGCTGCTCGACACCGCGAGCCGGATCTTCTATGCCGACGGGCTGCACACGGTGCCGGTCGATCGGATCCTGGCGGAGGCCAACACGACCCGGGCGACGTTCTACCGCCACTTCCCGGGCAAGGAGGACCTGGTGGTCGCCTACCTCGAGGGAGCCGATCGCCACCTCCGGGACCGTCTCGGGGAGACCCAGGCGGCTCGCCGGTCGGCGGAGGAGGCCGTGCGTGCGATCGCCGCGGACATCGCCGCGGACATCCGGATGCCGGGCTTCCGCGGCTGCGCCTTCCTCAATGCTGCGGCGGAGTACCCCGACCCGGCGCACCCCGTGCATCGACGGGTGGTCGCTCACCGTGAGTGGTTCCTGAGTGCACTGTCGGATCTGTTCGCCCGGATCGGGGATCGGCTCGCCGAGCCTGCCGCACGACACTTCGTCATGCTGCGGGACGGCGCGATGGCAGCCGGCTGCCTGTCCGAGCCGGCAGCCGTGTGCAAGACCTTCCTCGACGGCGTCGAAGGACTTCTGTGGTCCCGTTCCGTCCCGGGTGCGCCGCGAGGCTGAGCGCGGCGCGAGCCCGACCACCCGGTGGCGGGCCCCGGCGCTGACGCTCGGTGAGTCAGCGAAGCCGGCCGAGCCGCCCGTCTCGCCCAGCGAGGCGTGCGGCGACGCGCGACGATAGATCCAGGTACGCGACCAGCCGCGGCTGACGAGTGTCGGGGAGCAGCGCATGGCGGAGGAGTTCCGGGACCGCGACGGATCGCACGAGCAGACCGATCACGAGCAGGCGCACGAGCCGTCCGAGATCACCTACGCGGAGTATCTGCACCCCGCGCGGCCGCGCAGCCTGCGCCATCGCGCGCGGGTGAAGTCGCCGTTCGCGCGCCGGTCGGTGGCGCAGGACGGGCCGGCGACGGGGGAGAACCCGGCGTATGTCGACTGGCTGCTCAGCCAGTCGATGCTCGCCGACGCCAACGAGATCGCCCGGCAGTTCTCCGGCCAGGGCACGATGTGGCAGAACCCGTTCGCCGCTCCGGGGCCGCGTCACGCCGTCGAGACGGCGTCGGTGTGGTTCACCGCGTACCCGATTTCGTTGATCACGCGGTCCGGGGAGTCCTTCCTCGGCGCGCTGGGGGACGAGGAGCTGTGGAAGGCGTTCGCCGCGATCGGGATCGAGGGGGTCCACACCGGGCCGGTCAAGCGCGCCGGTGGTATCTCCGGCTGGCAGTACACGCCCAGCGTGGACGGCCACTTCGACCGGATCAGCACCCAGCTCGACCCGGCCTTCGGCACGGAGTCGGAGTTCCGGGCGATGTGCGGGATGGCGACCTGGTACGGCGGCACGATCATCGACGACGTGGTGCCCGGGCACACCGGCAAGGGCGCGGACTTCCGGCTCGCGGAGATGAAGTACGGCGACTATCCCGGCATCTATCACATGGTCGAGGTCGAGCCCGAGGACTGGGGGCACCTGCCCGACGTCCCGCAGGGGCGGGACTCGGTCAACATCGACACCTCGACGGAGGACTGGCTGGAGAAGGCCGGCTACATCATCGGCCGGCTGCAGCGGGTGATCTTCTTCGCCGAGGGTGTCAAGGAGACGAACTGGAGCGCCACGCGGCCGGTCGTCGGGGCGGACGGTGTGGAGCGCCGGTGGGTGTACCTGCACTACTTCAAGGACGGCCAGCCCTCGATCAACTGGCTCGACCCGACCTTCGCCGGGATGCGGATGGTGATGGGCGACGCCCTGCACTCGCTGACCGACCTCGGCTCCGGCGGGCTGCGCCTGGACGCCAACGGCTTCCTGGGGGTGGAGAAGAGCACCGAGGGCATGCCGGCGTGGTCGGAGGGCCATCCGCTGTCCGAGGCGGCCAACCAGCTCATCGGCAGCATGGTCCGCAAGGTCGGCGGGTTCACCTTCCAGGAGCTGAACCTGACCATCGACGACATCAGGATCACCTCCGAGGCGGGCGCGGACCTGTCCTACGACTTCATCAACCGGCCCGCCTACCACCACGCCTTCGCCACCGGCGACACGGAGTTCCTCCGGCTGACCCTGCGCAGCTCGCTCGACTGCGGTGTCGACCCGGCCTCGCTCGTGCACGCCCTGCAGAACCACGACGAACTCACCTACGAGCTCGTCCACTGGGCGTCCGGCCACAAGGACGACGTCTACACCTACAAGGGCGAACAGATCACCGGGGGCGAGCTGGCCGAGACGATCCGCGCGGACCTCGTCGCGCACCTCACCGGCCCGCAGCGCCCCTACAACCTGATCTTCACCACGAACGGGATCGCCTGCACGACCGCGTCGGTCATCGCCGCGGTGCTCGGCTTCCCCACCCTGGATGCGATCGACGACGGCGAGGACCGCGACCGCATCCGGCGGGCGCACCTGCTGCTGGCCATGTTCAACGCCCTGCAGCCCGGGGTGTTCGCGCTGTCGGGCTGGGACTTGTGCGGCATGCTCACCCTCCCGCACGAGGACGTCGCCGAGCTCATCGAGGGAGGCGACACCCGCTGGATCCACCGTGCCGCCCACGACCTGATGGGCGTGGCCCCGCGGACCCGCAAGTCCGAGGCCGGTATGCCCCGCGGGCGCAGCCTCTACGGGTCCCTGCCCGCGCAGCTCGAGGACGAGACCAGCTTCGTCCGCCAACTCCAGGCGATCCTCGCCGTCCGCCGCCACTACGGCATCGCGACCAGCCGCCAGGTCGACGTCCCCGACGTCTCCCACAAGGGCATGCTGGTCCTCGTCCACGAGCTCGACGATCCCGGGCACCTGCAGCTGACCGTACTCAACTTCGCCAACGAGCCGATCTGGGGCACCGTGCGCTCGGAAGCCCTGCCCTCTGGCGGCCAGGTCTGCAACATGTTCAACGAGGAGCCCCTGGGGACCGTGGACGACCTGCAGAGCTTCGGCGTCGAACTCGCCCCGCACCAGGGCATGTCACTGCTCGTGCGGCCTCCGGAGCCCGAGGAGGCGCACTGAGTGCGACGGCTACCGGGGCACCATCGGAGGTCCTCGCGAGGCAGCGTCCAGGCGTATCGAATGGCGGCGGGATGAGGACGTCGGGCGAGGAGTGATGGGCTGCTCGTCGAGCGGCTTCGTCGAGAGCGCCCAGCTCGTCGGCGTCTCGGCGCTGGAGGGCTGGCTGGCCGAGCACTGCTCCTCGCGCCTCTTCCTGTGTACGACGCGAAGCGACGAGGTCGTACTGCGCGCCGCGGCCTCGCGGGGCGTTCCCCTCGACCATCTTCGGATCGGCGGCGAGCGACCGACGACACCGCTCGCGACAAGCACGCGAGTGAGGACGCGCAGCGTGTCCAAGACACGCGCCTGCGCCGAACTCGGCGGTCTGCACGAGGACTTCCTGCTCCTCGACGATGCGCAAGCGCTCCGGCTGGCCTACGACGACCATGACCGTCTCGTTGTCGGTTTCGTCGAGCCCGAGGACGCGGTGAACCGCTATCGCCTGATTCGTGACGTGCTCTGGGTGGCAGCCGGCCAGGCCGACAGGCACTTCCTCCGATCGAGCTCGACGAGCTAGTTCGGGAAGCTCCGGCACCTCTCGTCGCGATGCGGTCGCTCAGGTCGACGGCGGCCGGTATCGGACATCCCGCTGCGTGGCCTCGTCCAGCTGCTCGGGTGTCAGCAGGACGGTCGTCCGCGAGATCGCGGCACCGGAGGCGGCCGTCCGGAGGCTCAGGGCTGCCGCAGCGACGTCGTCCGGTACCTCGCCGATGACGACCACGTCGTGGGGCCCGAACGCGAAATAGCAGGCCTCGACCCGTCCGCCGACGCTCTCCACCGCCTCGACGATCGCTGCCCGCCGCGCGCTGCCGCCCTGGTCGAGCACACCGCGCGCCCCGTCGGGCGAATAGCTCACCTGCCACAGGTACCTCGGCATCGTCGCCACGCCTTCCTCGGGGGTGGGCCGTGACGAGCCATCCTCCACCACCTGAGCCGCCCGCGCGAGAACCCGTGCCGGGCGAGATCTCCCGTGCGGGCGCCCCGTCCTCCGATCGCCCGACAGCCGGATCCCCTTGCGTATCGGGCCGCGGGCCGACGGTGGGAGGCCGGGATCGGCGGCAGAGTTCCCCCATCACCGACCACACCAGGCCACTCGTGAAGGGGAACCACGTGAGCAGCGCAGCCACATCCGCCGTCCCGACCACCCGGGCTCATCGTCGTCGGCTCCGCGACGTCGACGACGCCCTGCAGGGCGTCGCGACCTCCTCGAGCGTCCGCCCGCCGGCCGAGCGGCTCACCGGGCCGCCGGAGGACCTCGTCCACGCCATCGACGGCACTCGCCCGCTCACCGCCGCTGACCGACGAGTGTCGCGATGAGCGCGCTCCGGCTGTCCGCCCGCCTGGACCGCCTGCCGATCGGCCGGTTCCACCGCCGGGTGCTGCTCGCTCTCGCCGTCGCCTTCGTCTTCGAGTTCGGCGACCTCAACACCTTCGCCTACGCCGCGCCGGCGCTGCAGCAGCACCTGCACCTGACGGTGGCCGAGATCGCCTTCGTCACCTCCGCCGCCTTCCTCGGCATGTTCCTCGGCGCGGTCGGCGGCGGCCGCTTCGCCGACGCCGTCGGCCGCCGGCGCGCCCTGCTCCTGTCGGTGACCTTCTTCTCGGTCAGCTCGCTGCTCAACGCGGTGGTGTCGACCGTGCCGACCCTGGCCGCGGCGCGGCTCCTCACCGGCATCGGGCTGTCGGCGATGACCATCGCCGCGACTGCGTACCTCTGCGAGGTCATGCCGGCGCGGCTGCGCGGCCGGATGCAGTCGGCCGTGATGGCCATCGGGCTGGTCGGTATCCCGATCATGTCCTTCGCCGCACGCGGGATCGTCCCGCTCGGCACCGAGACCTGGCGCTGGGTCTTCGTCTTCGGCGCCCTGGGGGTGCTCGCCCTGCCTCTCATCGCCCGGCTGCCGGAGAGCCCCCGCTGGCTGCACCAGCACGGCATGCACGAGCGGGCCGCCGCCGCGGTCGACCGGATCGAGAAGGCCACCGCTGCCGATCCCGGCTCACTACCTCCGCTGCCCCCGACGCCGGACGTGGCCCCGTCCACGTCGCGCCCCGGCTACCGTGCCCTGTTCCGCGGGCCCCTCGGCCGTCGCACGCTGATGCTCGCCGTCGTCTGGGTCTTCCAGACCCTCGGGTTCTACGGCTTCGTCGCCTGGGTGCCCACCCTGCTCGCCGCGCACGGCTTCGACCTGGTGCACAGCCTGACCTTCTCGGCCCTGACCACCCTCGGCGCCGTGCCCGGGGCGCTGCTGGCCTGGCCGCTCTCGGACCGCTTCGGCCGCAAGACGCCCATCGCGCTGATCGCCACCGGCATCGCCGCCTGCGGCCTGGCCTACGGCCTGACCTTCAACCCGGTGGCGATCGTCGTCTTCGGCTTCCTGGTCAACGCGCTCACCCAGACGTTCGCCGCGCTGCTGTACGCCTACACCCCGGAGCTGTACCCCACCGAGCTGCGCAGCTCCGGCAACGGCCTGGTCTACGGCGTCGGCCGGCTGGCCAACATCCTCGGTCCGATGATCGTCGCCGCCGTCTTCGGGACGTTCGGCTACAGCCCGGTCTTCCTCTACATCGCCGGCTCCTGGGCGATCGTCGCCCTCACCGTCGCCCTGTTCGGCCCGCGGACCGGGATGCAGCAGCTGGAGAACCTCCAGGGTGCAGATTCCGCGCCCGCGCAGTCGGTCCTGCCGGGCCCGCCGGTTCCGGCGACCCGCTAGCTCGGGCTCCCATCCGTAGCCCGTTGCGTCAGACCACCGAGATGTGGACCTTCCGAGGTCCACATCCGTGTGTGTCGAGGGCACCGGAACCGAGGACGTTGTGCTCTGCGCGGCCCGGCACCCTCCGGCGCACGCTGAGGTCGTCGGCAGCGGTGCGCTGCCGACCTCGTGGGGAAGAACGACGGGTCAGGCGCTGCCTCGCGCGCCGCGGGACGAGGGAGGAACCGATGACGCACACGACCGAGCGCAGCTCCACGCGGGTGCGCGGGTTCACCGATCCCGAGCTGGACTTCCAGCTGCTGCGCCAGCTCGGGTCGGCGGCGTACGGGGGCGCGTCGATCGGCGAGCCCCTCGCCGTCGCGGCGACGCTCGGGGACGGCGTGGCGGGCTGGACCGACGGGTTCGCTGCGCTCGCCGAGCGCCAGCGCGCGGACGCCGGGGCGCGCGCCGCGGCAGGGCACCCGATCAGCGCCCGGGACCGGTTCCTGCACGCCTGCAACAGCTTCCGCGCTGCGGAGTACTTCGCCCCCGCGGGCACCGCCCGGCAGGCCGAGCTCGGGCTGGCCAGCCGGGCCGCGTTCCTCGCTGCGGCCCCGTACCTGCCGGGGCGGGTCGAGGAGCTGTGGCTGCACTGGGAGGACCAGCGGCTGCCCGGATACCTGTGCACGCCACCGGACGAGGCCGGGCCCGGGCCGATCCTGGTCGCCACGAGCGGGTTCGACGGCACGCTGGAGGAGACCTACCTGCAGGTCGGTCGGGCGGGCCTGGAACGGGGCTGGCGGGTGCTGGTGATCTGCGGACCCGGGCAGATGGACGTCACCCGCACCGAGCCGCACACCCACTTCGTCCCCGACACCGAACGGTGGGTCACGCCGTGGCTGGACCACGTGCTCGCCCGGCCCGAGGTCGACCCCGAACGGCTGGCGCTGCTGGGCATCAGCCTGGGCGGGTACTGGGTCACCCGCGCCGCCGCCCACGACGACCGGATCCGGGCGCTGGTGGCGAACTCCCCGATCGTGGACCTGCACGCCTACCAGGTGGCGTTCGTGGCCCCGTACGTCGGAGGGGACCCGGAGGTCGTCCTCGCTCCCGGGGACGACCTCCGGCTCGACGACATCGACACCCTGCCGGACACCGAGATGCCCGCTGCGGCCAAGGAGCTCGCACGCTCGCTCATGACGCGGTTCGGCCGGGCGAGCTTCCTCGACACCTTCGCCTACCTGCGCGGCTTCCGCGTCGATCCCGCCGCCGTGACCTGCCCGGCGCTCGCACTGGTCGGCTCCGGAGAGGGCGGCGAGCCACGGGCCCAGTTCGAGCGGTTCTGCGCCGAGGTCGCCGGCCCCGTGACCGCCCACACCTTCACCGCGGACGACGGCGCCGACACCCACTGCCAGCTGGGCAATCTCGCCTACTCGGCGGCCGTGGTGTTCGACTGGCTGGAGGAGCTGTTCGCACGGGGATGACGGGCTCGACCCCTCGCTCGGTCCTGGTGACCGAGCGAGGCGGGGCCGACGCACGAGGTCAGCGCTCGAAGCCTCGTTCGATCCCGGCCCAGACGCCGTCGTAGTCGGACTGGCGGTGGACCGCGGCGTGCGCGAAGTCGGGGACCGTGATGGGCCAGCGGGTCTCGAACATGAAGGCGAGGGTGTCGGCGATCTTCTGGGGTGCGAGCTCGGCGGCGCTGGCCTTGCGGTAGGTCTCGGCGTCGGGGCCGTGGGCGCTCCACATGTTGTGCAGGCTGGCGCCGCCGGGCAGGAACCCTTCGGCCTTGGCGTCGTACACGCCGTGGACCAGGCCCATGAACTCGCTCATGATGTTGCGGTGGTACCAGGGCGGGCGGAAGGTGTCCTCGCCGACGAGCCACCGCGGGGCGAAGACGACGAAGTCCGCGTTCGCCTGACCGGGCGTGTCGGTGGGTGAGGTGAGCACCGTGTAGATCGACGGGTCCGGGTGGTCGTAGGAGACCGTGCCCAGGACGTTGAACCGGGCGGTGTCGTACTTGTAGGCGGAATGGGTGCCGTGCCAGGCCACGACGTCGAGCGGGGAGTGGTCGTAGTCGGCGGCCCACAGCGCGCCGGCGTACTTCTGCACGACCCGGACGGTCTCCTCGCGGTCCTCGTAGGCGGCGACGGGGTAGAGGAAGTCGCGCGGGTTGGCCAGGCCGTTGGCGCCGATGGGGCCGAGTTCGGGCAGGACGAAGGGCTGGCCGTAGTTCTCGCAGACGTAGCCGCGGGCGGGGCCGTCGGGCAGCTCGACGCGGAACCGGACACCGCGGCCGATGACGGCGATCTCCCCGGGCGCGACGTGCAGGCGGCCGTACTCGGTGTGCAGCAGCAGGGCACCCTGCTGGGGGACGATCAGGAGCTCGCCGTCGGCGTTGACGAAGTAGCGGTCGGTCATCGACCGGTCCGCGGCGTAGAGGTGGATGCCGATGCCGGCGCGCTGGCGGACGTCGCCGTTGACCCCGACGGTGTAGAGGCCGTCGACGAAGTCGGTGGGCTGGCCGGGCAGGGGCAGCGGGTCCCAGCGCAGCCGGTTGGGGTCGGTGATCCCGGTGGTGTCCGGGGCCGAACGCAGCAGGCCGGTGTCGATGCGGCGGAACGGCGGATGCGCGGCCGAGGGCCGGATCCGGTACACCCAGCTACGCCGGTTGACCGCGCGGGGCTCGGTGAACGCGGTGGCGCTGTGCTGCTCGGCGTAGAGCCCGAGCGGGGCGCGCTGGGGGGAGTTGCGGCCCACCGGGAGCGCCCCGGGCACCGCTTCGGTGGCGTGCTCGTTGCCGAACCCGGACGCGTAGGTCAGCTCCGCTCCGGTGGCCTGCGCGGCGGCGGGCGAGGGCAGGGTGCTGGTCATCGACCTTCTCCTTCGTCGGTCGAATGTGCGAGTCGGTTCGAGGGTGTCAGAGGTGCGTGCCGGCGTCGACGACGATCACGAGGCGCATCCCCGCCGTGGGGCCGGAGCACCGCTCGTCGCCAGGAATGCCCGGATCAGCTTCCGGGCGGCATCGGTGGGGCGTCGCCGGGGACGAGCGTCGCGGCGATCTTCCGCCACAGGACGTCGGCGGAGTTCTTGTAGCCGCCCGTGGTCGGGTCGAAGGCGGCCTGGTCGAAGGTGACGGCGACGGCGATGGCGACCTTCTGCGAGGGCAGGTAGGCGTAGGCGCCGGCCTCACCGGAGAACAGCGGGTTCTGCAACACCCAGTTGCCGGAGGAGACGATCCCGAGCCCGTAGGTGTAGGCGGGCGACTGCGGGTGGCAGGTCGTGCATCCGGGCAGGGTCGTCGTCCTGCCGATCAGGTCCTTGGTCAGCATCTTCTGGTAGGACTCCGGCGACAGGAGCGTGCCCGAGCCGATGGCCACGGCCGTGGCGTTCAGGTCGTGGATGTCGGTGGTCTGGATGGCTCCGTGGGTGATCGTCCACGACGGGTTCCAGTAGGTCGACTCCTCGTAGAAGGGCGTGCCGGCGGGAATCTTGAGCGCCTGACGGCGCTCGGACGTGTAGGCGTGCAGCGCGGGCTCCGGGATCGCCGGTGTTCCCGGGTCGGTCGTGTCGTGCAGCCCGAGGGGGCCCAGCACCTTCTGCTGCAGGAGCGAGGCGACGTCCTGCCCCGTGATCTTCTCGAGGGCGAGTCCGAGGATGACGTAGTTGGTGTGCGAGTAGTTCCAGTTCGTCCCGGGCTCGTAGAGGAGCGGGTGTGCGGTGCTGATCGCGATGAGCTCCTCGGGGGTGACGGTCCGGAACGGGTTCGCGTACTGCGCGTCGTCCAGCTCGGGGGTGGTCACGTAGTCCACGTAGCCCGAGGTCATCTGGGCCAGTTGGCCGAGGGTCACCTTGTCCGTGTAGGGGATGTCGGGCAGCCACGTCGAGACCTTGTCGTCGAGGCTCACCTTCTTCTCGTCGACGAGCTGCAGCAGCGCGGTGGAGACGTACGAGATGGCCACGGCGCCGTTGCGGAAGTGCATGTCCGTCGTCGCGGGCACGCCGGGCATCGACTCGCCGACGGCCTGGGTGGTGATCTCCTTGCCGTCGAGGGTGACGCTGACGATCACGGCTCGCAGATGGGCGTCGGCCATGGCGTCCTTGACGACCTTCATCACCGCATCGGCCTTGGCCGGGTCCGTCGACGCCGACGACGGGCCGCCGCTCGACGTCGAGGACGACGGCGCGGTGCCGGACGTGCACGCAAGGCACAGGCCGAGGACACACGACAGCACGAGGAGCGTGCGCAGCGGCACCCCTCTGGTCACGCCGTCCATCGCCGCCTCCAGCTCGAGAGCGTCGTGCATGGCAGCAGGCCTCGACGGCCCCGTTCGGCGGTCATTCCCGGGTCGTCGATCGGGTGGAGAACCTTACCCGCACTCCGGTGGCCTGTCCTGCGCCTCGGCGGGGCCGGCGCAGTCCCGGATCCGGGACGGTGAGCACCCCGTCGAGGTAGAGCGCGCGAGGGGATGTGAGGTCCACTAACAGCACCACACGCCACTCGAACCGGGGCGGTTCCGATGACTGACACATCCGCTGCGCGTACCGTGCGCGCGGCCCGCGGCCCGCAGCTGTCGTGCAAGGGCTGGCAGCAGGAAGCGGCGCTGCGGATGCTGATGAACAACCTCGACCCCGAGGTGGCCGAGCACCCCGACGAGCTCGTGGTCTACGGCGGGACCGGTCGAGCGGCCCGCAACTGGGCCGCGTTCGACGCCATCGTCGCCTCGCTGCGGGAGCTGGAGGACGACGAGACCCTCCTCGTCCAGTCCGGCAAGCCGGTGGGGATCCTCCGCACGCACGAGTGGGCCCCGCGCGTGTTGCTCGCGAACTCGAACCTGGTGGGGGACTGGGCGAACTGGGAGCACTTCCGCAAGCTGGAGGCGGCCGGCCTGATGATGTACGGCCAGATGACGGCCGGCTCCTGGATCTACATCGGCACCCAGGGCATCCTCCAGGGCACCTTCGAGACCTTCGGTGCGGTCGCCCGCAAGCGCTTCGGCGGCTCGCTCGCCGGCACCATCACGCTGACCGCCGGCGTGGGAGGCATGGGTGGCGCCCAGCCGCTCGCGGTCACCATGAACGACGGCGTGGTCATCTGCGTCGACTGCGACCGGACACGCATCGACCGCCGTATCGAGCACCGGTACCTCGACGTCCGCGCAAGGGACGTCGAGGACGCGCTGCGTCGCGCGGTCACCGCCCGCGACGCCCGCCGGCCGCTGTCCATCGGCCTGGTCGGCAACGCGGCCGAGGTGTTCCCGCAGCTCCTCGCCCGGGACGCGCCGATCGACGTGGTCACCGACCAGACGTCGGCCCACGACCCCCTCTCGTACCTGCCCCGTGGCGTCGCCTTCGAGGACATGAGGACGACCGCGGAGAAGGACCCCGCGTGGTTCACCGAGCAGGCCCGGCTGTCCATGGCCGCCCATGTCGAGGCGATGGTCGGCTTCCTGGACCGTGGGGCCGAGGTCTTCGACTACGGGAACTCGATCCGCGACGAGGCCCGCAAGGGCGGCTACCCGCGGGCCTTCGACTACCCCGGTTTCGTGCCGGCCTACATCCGGCCGCTGTTCGAGGAGGGGCTGGGCCCGTTCCGGTGGGCCGCACTGTCCGGCGACCCGACGGACATCGAGGCGACCGACCGGGCGATCCTCGAGCTGTTCCCGGACAACGAGCACCTGCGGCGGTGGATCACGATGGCCGGCGAGAAGGTCGCCTTCCAGGGGCTTCCCGCCCGCATCTGCTGGCTCGGCTACGGGGAGCGCCACCGTGCCGGGCTCCGCTTCAACGAGATGGTGGCCGCCGGGGAGCTGAGTGCGCCGGTCGCCATCGGGCGCGACCATCTCGACTCCGGGTCCGTCGCCTCGCCGTACCGCGAGACCGAGGCCATGATCGACGGATCGGACGCCGTGGCGGACTGGCCGCTGCTGAACGCCCTGGTCAACACCTCGTCCGGTGCCACCTGGGTGTCCATCCACCACGGCGGCGGTGTCGGCATGGGCCGGTCCATCCACGCCGGGCAGGTGACCGTCGCCGACGGGACCGAGCTGGCCGCGCAGAAGCTCGCCCGCGTGCTGACCAACGATCCCGGGACGGGAGTCATCCGCCACGTCGACGCCGGATACGCCCACGCCGCCGAGGTCGCCGCGGAGCGAGGGGTGCGCATCCCGATGCGGGACGACGGATGACGGAGTTCGAGACGCTCTGGTCGGAGATCGCCGGGATCGGACGGGTCGGGCGGCTCGGCGGCTACCGACGCTTCGCCTGGACCGAGCCGGACCTGGTCCTGCGACAGTGGTTCGTCGACTGCGCCGACCGGCGCGGGATGAGCACCGAGCAGGACCGCAACGGGAACCTGTGGGCCTGGTGGTTCCCGCCGGGCTGGGCCGGCGACCCACGGGACGCCTTCGTCACCGGCTCGCACCTGGACTCCGTGCCCGACGGAGGTGCCTTCGACGGGCCGCTGGGCGTGGTGTCGGCGTTCGCTGCCGTCACGCAGCTGCAGGAGGCCGGCGTCGAGCCGAGGACCCCGATCGGCGTCGTCGCCTTCTCCGACGAGGAGGGGGCCCGCTTCGGTGTCGCGTGCGTCGGCTCGCAGCTGTCGACCGGTGCGCTCGCGCCGGAGCGCGCCTTGGGCCTGCGTGACCCCGACGGCCGCACGCTGGCCGAGGTGCTCGAGGCCACGGGCCGCGACCCGGGGTCGGTCGGCCGGGATCGGCGCCTGCGTGACCGGGTCGGGGTCTTCGTCGAGCTGCACGTGGAGCAGGGACGGGCGCTGGACCTGCTGGACCGTCCCTTGGCGGTGGCCTCGTCGATCTGGCCCCACGGACGGTGGCGGCTGTCCTTCACCGGGCAGGCCAACCACGCGGGCGCGACACGGATGGTGGATCGGCGCGACCCGATGCTGGCCTACGCAGCCTCCGTGGCGTCGGCGCGGTCGCGCGCCGTCCAGCACGGGTGCGTGGCGACCTTCGGCAAGCTGAGCGTGCAGCCGAACGGGGCCAACGCCATCGCCTCGTCGGTGGAGAGCTGGCTGGACGCGCGCGCGGGATCGCAGACCGAGCTGGATCTCCTCACCCGGGAGATCTTCACCGACGCCGCGGAGCACGCCGACGCCGAAGGTGTGCGGCTCCAGGTCAGGGCCGAGTCCGAGTCCCCGATCGTGGAGTTCCCGCACGCGGTGCGCGACCGCATCGTCCGGGCGCTGACGGCCTTCGGCGACGTCCCGGTCCTGGCGACCGCCGCCGGCCATGACGCCGGCGTCCTGTCCACGGTCGTGCCCAGCGCGATGGTGTTCGTGCGCAACCCGACGGGCGTGTCCCACGCGCCCGACGAGCATGCCGAACCGTCCGACTGCCACCTCGGGGTGACGGCACTCGCCGCGCTGATGAAGGAGTGGGCAGCGGCATGACATCGCCGTCGGACGCCTTGCGCCGGCCAGCCCGTGCGTCGCAGGCAGACGACCCGGAGGGGCAGTGGTGGTGCGAGCACGCATGGCTGGGCGGGCCCGTGGAACACGGCGTCCTCGTCACGGTCGCCGAAGGACGCTTCTCCCGTGTCGTGCCCGGCGTCGAGCGCCCCGCTGCCGTCCCCGCCCTGCGCGGGCTGGTCCTCCCCGGTCTGGCGAACGTGCACTCGCATGCCTTCCAGCGGGCACTGCGTGCACGCACGCAGCGCGACCGAGGCTCTTTCTGGACCTGGCGCGACCTCATGTACCAGGCGGCGAACAGGCTCGACCCCGACACCTACCGGGAGCTCGCCACGGCGGTCTTCACGGAGATGGCACTGGCCGGGGTGACCTCGGTCGGCGAGTTCCACTACCTGCACCACGACGCCCGCGGGGTGCCCTACGACGACCCCAACGCCATGGGCCGGGCACTGGTCGACGCCGCAGCGGCGGCAGGCGTGCGTCTGACCCTCCTCGACACCTGCTACCTGAGCTCGGGCGTGGACGGATCACCGCTCGGCGACCTGCAACGTCGCTTCGGGGACGGCTCCGGCGAGCGTTGGGCGGAGCGCGTCGACCTCCTTCGTCGCGAGTTCAGCGGCTCGGACACCGTGATCGTCGGCGCGGCCCTGCATTCGGTGCGCGGCGTCCCGCTCCAGCACATGCCCCCGGTCGTCGAGTGGGCCGACGCCCACCGCGCCCCCTTGCACGTGCACTCCTCGGAGCAGACGGCTGAGGTGGAGCAGTGCCTGGCCGTCCACGGACGAACCCCGACAGCCCTGCTCCACGACGCCGGCGTCCTCGGTCCGCGCACCACCGCCGTGCACGCGACGCACCTGACCGAGTCCGACCTGGCGATGCTCGACTCCACCGCCACCGGGGTCTGCTTCTGCCCGACGACCGAACGCGACCTCGGCGACGGCATCGGGCCCGCGTCCGCCCTCCTCGCCCGCTCGGCCGGCCTCTTCTCCCTGGGCTCCGACAGCCACGCCGTCATCGACCTGTTCGAGGAGGCGCGCGCGGTCGAGCTCGACGAACGACTGCGGAGCCGCGAGCGCGGGATCTTCCCGGCCGACCTGCTGTTGAAGTCGGCGACGTCGGACGGCCAGCACGCCCTGGGCCGGCCCGACGCCGGCCTCATCGGTCCCGGACACCGCGCCGACCTGGTCGCGGTCGACATGGAATCCGTCCGGACCGCGGGCGGCGGCCCGCGAGCCGAGACCGCGGTCTTCGCGGCTACCGCCGCCGACGTGACCGACGTCGTCGTCGACGGGCGGACGGTGGTCCGGGACCGGCGACACCTGACGGTGACGGATGTGTCCCGCCGGCTGGCCGACGCAGCGGCCCTGTTGTTCGAGGGGTACAGCACGCAGGAGGGGGCCGTGCGGTGACGGTGCTGTTCACGAACATCGGAGAGCTGACCACGAACGACCCGACGCAGGGCGACGGGTCGCGGTTGGGCCTGGTCCGCGACGCGGCCGTGCTGGTCGACGCCGACCGGGTCGCGTGGGTCGGCCCCGGGAGGGCGGCCCCGGCAGCGGATCAACTCGTCGACGTCGGCGGGTGCGCGGTGGTCCCCGGATTCGTCGACTCCCACGCCCATCTGGTCTTCGCCGGCGACCGGGCGGAGGAGTTCGCCGCGCGCATGACGGGAGCCAGGTACGAGGCCGGCGGCATCCAGACCACTGTGCGGGCGACCCGTCGAGCGAACGACCAGGCCCTGCGCGCCACCGTCACCGCGCTTCGGCAGGAGATGCTGGCCCAAGGCACCACGACCGTCGAGTGCAAGAGCGGGTACGGCCTGACGGTCGACGACGAGGCCCGGTCGCTGAGGATCGCGGCTCGGGCCACCTCCGAGCTGACCTTCCTCGGCGCCCATGTCGTGCCGCCGGAGTACCAGGGGCGCCGGGACGACTACGTGGATCTCGTCCGCGGGCCCATGCTCGACGCGTGCGCCCCGCTGGCCAAGTGGGCCGACGTGTTCTGCGACCGGGGAGCCTTCGACGCCGACGAGGCCCGCGCGATCCTCGAGGCCGCGGCAGAACGCGGACTGCAACCGCGCCTCCACGCCGGCCAGCTGCAACTCGGCCGAGGCATCGCACTGGCGGTCCAGCTGGAGGCGGCCTCCGTCGACCACTGCACCTTCGTCTCCGACGACGACCTCGAAGCCCTGGCCGCGGCCCGTGACGTCACCGTCGCCACCTTGTTGCCCGGCGTCGAGTTCTCGACGCGCTCACCGTGGCCCGACGGCAGACGGATGATCGACGCCGGAGTCACGGTCGCGCTGGCCACCGACTGCAACCCCGGCAGCTCCTACACCTCCAGCATGGCCTTCTGCATCGCGCTGGCGGTTCGCGACATGGGACTCAGCCCTGCCGAGGCCCTGTGGTCGGCCACCTGTGGCGGCGCGGCGGCACTACGTCGCAGCGACGTCGGCGTCCTCGCACCGGGACGACGAGCCGACTTCCTCACGCTCAGGGCGCCGTCCTACATCCATCTCGCCTACCGCCCCGGAGTCCCGCTGATCGGCAGCGTCGTACTCGCAGGAGCCGTGGTGCCCACGTGACGGGGCGGACCGCGTCGGCGGCTACCGGAGGGGGCCGACTGCGGACTCGGCCGCTCGCACGACGTCACCACGACGGACCAGCTCGGTGACCTGCTCGAGTTCGGGGGAGAGCCACCGGTCGGGGCCGACCCCGGCGATGCTCTGGCGCAGCAGCATCACGACCGCCGTCGATGCGGCCCCGGGCTCGAGCGGGGCGCGGAGTTCCAGCCCGCGTGCGGCGGCGAGGATCTCGATGCCGATCACACGCTGCAGGGCATCGATGGCCCTGCGCAGCTTCCGTCCGGCCGACCAGCCCATCGACACGTGGTCCTCCTGCATCGCGGAGGAGGGGATGGAGTCGACGCTCGCGGGGTTCGCCAGGCGCTTGAGCTCGCTGACCATCGCCGCCTGGGCGTACTGGGCGATCATCATGCCGGAGTCGATGCCGGGCGACCCCGCCAGGAAGGCCGGCAGCCCGTGCGAACGGCTCGGGTCGAGCAGGCGGTCGGTGCGTCGCTCGCTGATCGACGCCATGTCGGCCGCGGCGATGGCGAGGAAGTCCAGGACGTAGCCGACGGGGGCTCCATGGAAGTTCCCGTTGCTCTCCACGCGCCCGTCCGGGAGCACCACGGGGTTGTCGATAGCGCTCCCCAGCTCGATCGCGGCAACGTCCGCGGCGTGCTGGAGGGTGGCTCGCGCCGCTCCGGCGACCTGGGGCGCACAGCGCAACGAGTAGGCGTCCTGCACCACGCTGCAGTCCTCGCCACGATGGCTCTCCACGATCGCGGAGCCGGCGAGCAGACGGTGCAGGTTCTGCGCCGAGGCCACCTGCCCGGGATGGGGCCGCACGCCCTGCAACTCCGGCGCGAAGACACGGTCCGTGCCCAGCAGGGCTTCCACGCTCATCGCCGCCGCGACGTCGGCAGCGGTGAAGAGCGCGCCGAGGTCGTGGACGGCCAGGGCGAGCATCCCGAGCATGCCGTCCGTCCCGTTGACGAGGGCCAGCCCCTCCTTGGCCGCCAGCCGGAGCGGCTCGAGGCCGTGCGCGGCCAGCGCCTCCCCACCCGGCACGACGTCGCCGTCGCTCGTGCGGACCTGGCCTTCTCCGAGGGCGGCAAGGGCGCAGTGCGCGAGCGGAGCGAGGTCGCCGGAGCAGCCGAGGGAGCCGTACTCGTGGACCACCGGCGTCAGTCCGAGGTTCAGCATCGCCCTGTACCGATCGGCCACCTCGGACCGCACACCCGTGTGGCCGGTCGTGAAGGTCTGCAGCCGCAGGAGCATCAGGGCACGGACGACCTCGCGCTCGACCTCCGGGCCGGTGCCCGCTGCATGGGACCGGACCAGTGCGTGCTGCAGCGCGTCCCGCGAGGCACTGCCGATCCTGGTCGTGGCCAGCGCACCGAAGCCCGTGGACACCCCGTAGATCGCGCGGTCGGACGCGGCGAGCTCATCGACGGCCGCCCGCGCGACGGACATCGGCGCCGCGGCGGTGGCGTCGATCTCGACCCGGGCGTCGTGCCGAGCCACCGCAACCACCTCGGGCACCGTCAGCGGCCTGCCCCCGACGACGACTGGGCGGACGTCCGCGCCTGCATCCAGCGAAGCCACGGCGCACCACTCCTCTCGCCCGCCTCCGGCGTGCTCCCTCGCGGACGCGCCACCTCCGCAGTGTGCGGACCAGCCGACCCGCCCGCCAGATCCGACTTCCGGCAGCGTCGCGCCGGGCGCCGGGCGCCGGGCGCGCGGGCCCGGGTGTACAGACCTCATGAGCTGTCCGGCCGGGCGCATGAATTACCGGGCGAGGGGGTACACGCGGGCCGCCCGGTGGTGTGTAGAAACGCGAAATGCCCAGGCCGTCGGTTTGAGTGGGTGTGAGGTCGGGCCGCGCTGAAGACTGTTGACAGTTGTCAGAGTGGGCTTTACTGTGACCCTCGCCATGCGCCGGTTCGGACTGCCGACCGGGAGGGCGAGTCGAAGGAGATTCGTGACGCCGATGAGCAGCTACTGGTCGAGTTGGTCGGATCTGCCGGAGCGGGAGGTGCTCCCGGGGAACTTCCGGACGGCGGTGACCGGCAAGGAGATGGGCCTCAACCGCATCCGCTGGGTGCACCCGACGGAGCTGCCCGCGCACACGCACCCGGACGCCGAGCAGGCGATGGTGGTGACCAGCGGGCGGATCGCCTTCACGGTGGGTGGTGAGAAGACCGTGCTGGCCGAGGGCGACGTCGTCGTGATCCCGAGGGGCGTCGAGCACTCGGGGCACAGCATCGAGGGTGAGGCGACCTTCATCGAGGTCTTCGCACCCACCCGGATCGAGAACCTGGTCGGCTTCCTCGGAGGATCCTCGATGCCCGAGCCTTCCGGGGGTGACACGCGGTGAGCCTCCGTCAGATCAGTGCGCACGTGCACGTCGAGACCGCGCACCTCGGGAGCAACAACTCGATCGTCGTGGGTACCGAGGGCCTGGCGCTGGTCGACACCCCGCACCGTCCGACCGATGCGATGGCCTGGCGGAAGACGGTCGACGGCTTCGGCACCACGCGGTTCGTGGTCAACACCGACCATCACCCGGACCACACGATCGGCAACTTCTGGCAGGGCGGCGAGGTCGTCTCGCACCGGGGTACGCGGGAACGGCTGCTGCACGAGGCGCCGAGCCACGACTACCTCGCGGGCCTCTTCGCCCGGATCGACCCGGAGGCCGTCGCACTGCTGGACACCTACCGGGTCCGGGTGCCCACGGTGGTGTTCTCGGACGCCCTGGACCTGCACCTCGCGGACGTCCACCTGGAGCTGAGCTTCCAGCCGGGGCACACCGCGAACAGCCTCATCGCCTACGTGCCCGAGGACGGGGTCGTCTTCACCGGCGACATCGTCTGCGAGGCCGGCCTGCCGTCCTTCCAGGACTCCCGGCTGTGGGACTGGTTCGACGCGATCGAGGAGGTCGCGTCGTACGACTTCGACGTGCTGGTCCCCGGGCACGGTGAGGTGGCCGACCGCGGCGTGCTCGAGCGCTACCGCGACTGGGGACGTGAGGTGGTGGGGCAGGTCGCCGATGCGATCGGCCGGGGTGTGGACCGCGAGCAGGCCAGTGCGGAGATCCGGTTCCCCGACAACATCCACGTCGACACCGAGGACTACGTCGGCTACCCCGACGACCTCATCGAGATGTTCCAGCGGCGTTCCATCGAGCGCATCTACGAGGACCTCCGCGAGAGGCCCGACCTCGCGGCGCGTTAGGGCCGCCACCGACTCGACCTCCGGCGCACCCCGCGCCGCGTCCTCATTGGAGAACCCACCCATGCGCATCACGAAGCTCGCCGTCGCGCTCGTCGCTGCGACCTCACTCGGCCTGCTGGCCGGTTGCGGGGGCGGAGGCAGCACCAGCACCGCGGTCACGCCCGAGGGCACCCAGAAGGCGCAGGCCGCGCAGCAGACCGTCGACGCCGCCAAGGCGGTCCCGGGCACGGAGGACCTGGGTCCCGCGATCGACGTCAGCTCCCTGCGGGGCAAGACGATCTACAGCATCCCGATCGACAGCAAGGCCGAGTTCTACCAGGCCGGTGAGCAGGCGATGCGGGGTGTGGCCGAGAAGGCCGGCGTCACCCTCGTGACCTTCCCCTCGGACGGGACCCAGACCTCCTACCAGCAGGGGATCGCCCAGGCAATCAACGCGGGCGCCGCGGCGATCCTGCTGAACGGACCGCTGCCCTCGACCCTGGGGCCGCAGATCGACGCCGCGACGAAGGCCGGCATCCCGGTGGTGCCGCTGCACATCTCGGACAAGGGCAGCCCGGTCACCCCGGGGCTGAAGTACGAGGCCTTCGCGCCGTTCAACGACGCCGCCCACCTGATGGCGCTCGCCGCGGTCGCCGGGCAGAAGGGCGCGCCCGTGCACGCCCTGATCATCCAGTCGTCGGAGACGGGCCCGGCCAAGGGCATGGTCGACACGATGCAGAAGGCCCTGGCCGACGAGGCGCCGGCCGGGTCGGGCGCCGAGGTGATCAACGTCGCGGTGCCGCAGTGGTCGCAGCAGATCCAGAGCCAGGTGCAGTCGGCGCTGCTGAAGAACCCGAACATCAACGCCGTCCTGCCGATCTACGACTCGATGGCGCTCTACGCCGCGCCCGGCATCAAGCAGGCCGCGGGCGGCCGCAGCGTGCCGATCTACACCTTCAACGGCACTCCGTCGATCCTGAAGATGGTGCAGGACGGCCAGGTCGCGATGGACGCCGCCGAGAACCCGGACTGGGTCGCGTACGTGAACATCGACGTCGCGTTCCGGGCGATGCTCGGGGCCGAGCCGGTGGCCGCGGAGTCCGGCCCGCTGCGTGTCATCGACGCCTCCAACGTGGCCGAGACGGGCACGCCGCCGCAGAGCGGCAAGGGCTTCGGCGACGAGTACGGCCCCGCGTTCCTCAAGATGTGGGGCCTGGCCTGATGACCACTCCCGCGCCGCTGTTGGGTGTCACCGGCCTGACCAAGGCGTTCAACGGCGTCCCCGCGCTGCGCGGGGTCGACCTGGACGTCCGGCCCGGCGAGGTCCACGGGCTGCTCGGGGCCAACGGTTCCGGCAAGTCCACCCTGATCAAGATCCTGGCCGGCTTCCACGATGCCGACGGCGGCACCGTGACCGTCGCCGGGACGACGGTGCGCAGCCCGTTCGGGGCCCGCGGTCTGCGCGACCACGGCCTGGGCTTCGTGCACCAGGACCTCGGGCTGGCCGGCGCGGGAACCGTCCTGGAGCACATGGCCCTGGACTCCGGGGGCGACGCCCCGGGCTGGAGCCGGGTGAACTGGAAGGCCGAGCGCCGCCGCGTCACCGAACTCCTGGAACGCTTCGAGATCGACGTCGACCCGGGCGCCGCCATCGACACGCTCACCCCGGTGCAGCGGGCGATGGTCGCGGTGGTCCGGGCCGTCGGCTCCCAGGAGCTGCGCTCGGGCAGCGGCGGCGGGCAGATCCTCATCCTCGACGAGCCGACGGTGTTCCTGCCACGCCACGAGGTGGGCCTGCTGTTCGCCCTGCTCCGCCGGCTGCGGGACCGGGGCGACGCGGTGCTGCTCGTCTCGCACGACCTCGACGAGATCCTCGAGGTCACCGACCGGGTCACCGTGTTCCGCAACGGGCGCACCGCCGGCACGCGCTCCACCGCCGGCGCCACCCGCGACGACCTGGTGCAGCTCATCCTCGGCGCCCGTGACGAGCACGTCCCCAAGGGCGACGCGGCGGTCCGCACCGACCGGCCCGCGCTGCTGTCGGCGCGCGGACTCCGGGGGAACCGCGTCCGCGACCTCGACCTGGACCTGTTCGCGGGCGAGGTGGTCGGGGTCACCGGGCTGGCCGGCTCCGGCTTCGAGGAGCTCCCCGACCTGCTGTTCGGGGCGCGGCACGCCGCGGCCGGGCGGATCGAGCACGCCGGCCGGGCGATCACGAGGCCCACACCGGCGCGGTCGATGGAGGCCGGGGTGGTGCTCATCCCGGCCGACCGCAAGGGGCAGGGGGGCGCGCTGGGCCTGTCGGTCCTGGAGAACGTCTCGTTGCCCTTCCTCGCCGGTCGGGCGCGCGGGTGGCGGGTCGACTGGAAGGGCCTCGCCCGGCAGGTGCAGGACACCTGCGACCGGCTCGGCGTGGTCCCGGCCAATCCGCAGGCGATGTTCGGGCACCTGTCCGGCGGCAACCAGCAGAAGGCACTGCTGGGCAAGTGGATGGACACCGACCCGCAGGTGATGCTGCTCGCCGAGCCCACCCAGGGCGTGGACGTCGGCGCCCGTCGCGAGATCTTCGTGCTCATCAGGGAGGCCGTGGCGCAGGGCATGGCGGTGCTCTGCGCGACATCGGACTACGAGCAGCTGGTGGAGATGGCCGATCGGGTGCTCGTGCTCGACGGCGGCCGGATCAGCGCCGAGATCACCGGATCGAACATCACCAAGGACGTCCTGGCGTCCGCGGTCTACGCGGAGGAGGCATCATGAGTGCCACGGAGGAGAAGAAGGCACAGCAGGAGAAGGAGAAGGAGGCGGTCCGGGCGTCGGCCGCTCCCGCCCCCTCCGCCCGCAGGAAGCGCAAGGCACCCGCAGAGCCGGAGCGGTTCGCCCTCCTCGGCGTGTGGGCCGTGCTGATCGTGGCCTTCAGCCTCGTCGTGCCGCAGACCTTCCCGACCGCGGCCAACGTCTCCAACATGCTGTCCTCGCAGGTCGTGCTGCTGATCCTGGCGATCGGCCTGCTCTACCCGCTGCGGGCCGGCGACTACGACCTCTCGGTGGCGGCCACGCTGAACCTGGCGACCGTCGTCGTCGCGGTGCTCAACGTGCAGCAGGGCTGGGGCATCGGGTGGTCCGTCCTGGTCGCGATCGCCGCGAGCCTGCTCGTCGGCGTGATCAACGGGCTCATCGTCACGGCCTTCGACATCAACCCGTTCATCGTGACCCTCGGTATGGGCACCGTCGTGCAGGGACTGGTCTACCTGCTCTCGAACTCGGCGACGATCAGCGGCGTCGACCGGACGCTGTCGGACGCGGTGCTCTTCCAGCCGTTCCTCGGCATCCCGATCGGCTTCTTCTACGCGCTGGCGCTGGTCGTGATCGCCTGGTACGTCTTCGACCACACCGCGTTCGGGCAGCGGCTGCTGTTCGTGGGACAGAGCCACGACGTGGCCCGGCTCAACGGCGTGAACGTCTCGCGGCTGCGCTGGCGCTCGCTCGTCATCTCGGCCGGCTTCGCGGGCCTCGCCGGCGTCGTGTACGCGGGCACCACGGCCAGCGCCGACCCCGTGTCCGGTGCGTCGTTCCTGCTCCCGGCCTTCGCGGCCTGCTTCCTCGGCTCGACCGTCCTGCGCATCGGTCGGTTCAACCCCTGGGGCACGTTGATCGCGGTGTACTTCCTGGTCACCGGCATCACCGGGCTGCAGCTCCTCGGTGCCCAGCAGTACGTACAGCAGCTCTTCTACGGCGGCGCGCTGGTCATCGCGGTCGTCCTGTCCACGCTCGTGCGCAACCGCGGCGAGCGCAAGCGGCGCGCCGAGGCCGCCGCAGCGTGATCACCACTCTTCTCCAAGGAGCACCACAGTGAAGGCACGCGGAGCCGTCATCCACGAGATCGGCGCGAAGTGGGAGGTCCAGGACCTCGAGCTCGACGAGCCGCGCGACCACGAGGTCCGGATCAAGGTCATGACCAGCGGGCTGTGCCACTCCGACGACCACTTCGTCACCGGCGACCTGGCCGTCACGCTGCCGATGGTCGGCGGGCACGAGGGCGCGGGGATCGTCGAGGCCGTTGGGCCGGGGGTCACCAAGGTCGAGGTGGGCGACCACGTCGCCACCCTGTTCATCCCGGCCTGCGGCAAGTGCCGCTACTGCGCGCGGGGCCAGCAGTACATCTGCGACAACGGCGCGGGCATGGAGCACGGCCGCGCGATGGACGGCACGGCTCGCTTCCATGCGACGGACGGCACGGACGTCGGCGGCGTCACGCGGCTGGGCACCTTCGCGAACTACCTGGTCTGCCACGAGAACCAGGCCGTGAAGGTACCGGACGACATCCCGTTCGAGCTGGCCTGCCTGGTCTCCTGCGGCGTGGCCACGGGCTTCGGCGCCGCGGTCAACGGCGGTCCGGTCCGCCCCGGGGACGTCGTGCTGGTCGCCGGGCTCGGCGGCGTCGGCGCGAACGCCGTGCAGGGCGCCCGGATCGCCGGTGCCGCGCACGTGATCGTCGTGGATCCGGTGCCGTACAAGCAGGAGCGGGCCGAGGACTTCGGCGCCACCGCCGCGTTCGGCTCGATCGCCGAGGCCCGGCCGCTGATCGACCAGCTCACGAACGGGCAGGGCGTGAACGTCGGGATCGTGACCGTCGGGCGGGTGGACGGCGACATCATCGGCGACGTGTTCGCGGCCGTCGGCAAGGCCGGGCGGTGCGTGCTGGTGTCCGTCGGCTCGTCGGACCGTCACCTGGCGGTGAGCCCGCAGGACCTCACCAACTTCGCCAAGTCCATCAAGGGCGTGATGTACGGCGACTGCAACCCCACCGCCGACATCCCGGGTCTGCTGGAGCTCTACCGCAGCGGCGTCCTGCGCCTCGACGAGCTGGTGACCCGCCGCTACTCCCTCGAGGAGATCAACCAGGCGGTCGAGGACATGCACGCGGGCCGCAACATCCGCGGCGTCCTCGTCCACCAGCACTGAGCCCTTCCGCGCCCTTCCGCGAACAGGAACCACGCATGACTGGAGTGACCGACACCCCGACCGGACCCGCGGCCCGGTCGGTGCAGCACACCGACACCCGCCGCGGGCTCGCGGCCGGCATCCGGACCCGTGACGTCGAGACCGTCTGCGTCGACCTCCATGGCTGACGGCACGGCGTCGGTCGCGCCGCTGCCGATCGACCGCACCAACCTCACGCTGGCCGACCGGGTGGAGACGCTGCTGCGCGACGCGGTCGTCCAGGGCGAGCACCCGCCGGGCGCCCGGCTGTCCGAGGCGGACATCGCCCGGTCGTACGGGGTCAGCCGCGGCCCGGTCCGGGAGGCGCTGCGCCGGCTCGAGCACCACGGGCTGGTGACGGTCGAGCCGCACCGCGGGGCGTTCGTCCGGACCCTCGACCTGGAGGAGGTCCGGGAACTGTTCGAGGTCCGGATCGCCCTGGAGGCGGAGGCGGCCGAGCTGGCCGCCGGCCGGATCGACGCGGCGGGGATCGCCGAGCTGCGCAGGCTCGCGCGGACCGCGGGCGAGGAGGTCGCACGCAGCGGGCGGTCGGGGGTGTTCGACACCCACGACCTGCACGACCTGGTGGTCCGGCTCGCCGGCAACCAGCGGCTGGCCCGCGCCGTCGCCCAGGTCAACGCCGAGCTGCGGCTGGCCCGCTCCCGCTCGGGGGCGACCGGGTCGCGCGCGGTCGAGGCGGTCGGCGAGCACGACCGGCTCGTCGAGGCCCTGGTCACGCGCGACGCCCGCGGCGCCCGCGAGGCCATGCGGGACCACCTCGGGGCGGCCCTGCGCAACACGCTGACGCTGCTGCAACCCACGTACGCGGACGGGAGGGCCGGATGAGCACGATCTTCGAACCCTGGAAGCTCGGGCGGATCGAGCTGGCGAACCGAGTGGTGATGGCACCGATGACCCGTAACCGCGCGGACGTGGCGGGGGTGCTGCCCGACTCGGCGGCCACCTACTACGCCCAGCGGGCGGGGGCCGGGCTGATCATCACCGAGGGCACCCAACCGAGCGCCGCGGCGCAGGGCTATCCGGGGACGCCCGGCCTGCACACCGACGACCAGGAGAAGGCCTGGGCCCGGGTGGCCGACGCGGTGCACGCCACGGGCGGGCGGATCTTCTGCCAGCTCATGCACACCGGCCGGATCTCGCACGAGAGCCTGATCCCGGCCGACGCCCGGGTGGTGGCCCCGAGTGCCGTGCGCGCCCGGCTCGACGTGGCCCGCGCCGACGGCGTGATGGTGCCCGCGCCCGAGCCCGTGCCGCTCGACGAGGCCGGGATCAGGCAGGTGATCGAGGACTTCGCGGCGGCCGCCGCCCGCGCCGCCCGGGCCGGCCTCGACGGGGTGGAGCTGCACGCGGCGAACGGCTACCTGCTGCACCAGTTCCTCTCCCCGGGCACCAACCTGCGCACCGACCGTTGGGGCGGCTCGCCGGAGGGGCGGGCGCGGTTCGTCGTCGAGGTGACCGCGGCCGTGGCCGAGCGGATCGGCGCCGACCGCGTGGGCGTGCGGATCTCGCCCGGGGGCCAGTTCAACGACATGGCCGACAAGGGCAACGAGGACACGTACATGGCGCTCGCCGACGCCCTCGCGCCGCTGCGCCCCGCCTACCTGCACACGCTGCGCAGGCGGTCCTCCCCGCTCCACACCGAGTTGCGCAGGCGCTGGCCCACGACCTACCTCCTCAACACCGGCTACCTCGGCGGCAGCGAGCTCGCCGACGTCGCGCCGCTGGTCGGGGAGGAGGCCGACCTGGTGAGCGTGGGGCGGCTGTTCATCTCGAACCCGGATCTCGTCCGGCGCTGGCGCGAGAACCTCCCGCGTGCGGCCTGGGACGAGTCGACCTTCTTCACGCCGGGGGACGCGGGCTACGTGGACTACCCCGCCCACTCGGCTGTCGCCGATCCAGAGCAGGGGAGTGACGCATGAGCATGATCGAGGCGCCGTTCGACGGGCGCGTCGTGGTGATCACCGGGGCCGCGTCCGGCATCGGTGCCTCCACCGCGGAGGTGTTCCGCGACCAGGGGGCGACCGTCGTCGGCTGGGACCTCTCCGGGACGAAGGAGGCAGGCCCGCTCGACCTGACGGACGCGGCGGCGACGAAGGCCGCCGCCGAGGCGGTCGTCGTCGAGCACGGCCGGGTCGACGCGCTGGTCAACTGCGCCGGGATCATCACCGACAACCTGCCGGTCGAGAAGACGGATCCCGCGGACTTCCGGCGGACCTACGAGGTCAACGTCGGCGGGATCGTGCACGCCGCCCAGGCGCTGTACCCCGCGCTCGCCGAGGCGCGGGGCGCCGTCGTCAACGTGGCCTCGCAGGCGGCGCTGGTCTGCCTGCCGCACCAGTCCGCGTACTCGGCGTCCAAGGGGGCGGTCGCGGCGTTGACCCGGTCGATGGCGATCGACTGGGCGGAGGTGGGGATCCGGGTGAACGCGGTGTGCCCCGGCTTCACGCTCACCCCGATGGCCAAGCAGCAGATGACCCCCGAGCTCGACGCCGCCGTGTCCCGGCGGGTTCCCCTCGGGCGGATGTTCGAGCCGGAGGAGATCGGCCGGGTGATCGCCTTCCTGGCCTCGTCCGCGTCGTCCGCGGTGACCGGGGTGGTCATGCCCGTCGACGGTGGCTGGACCGCCGGGGAGCCTGCCCTGCCGATGGGGCCCGCATGAGCGGGGTCGCTTACGTGACCGGAGCGAGCTCGGGCATCGGTCGCGGTGTCGCCGTGCGGCTGGCCGCCGACGGCGCCCGGGTCGTGCTGCTCGGCCGGGACGAGAAGCGGCTCGCGGAGGCGGCCGCGGACTGCGGGCCCGGCGCCGTGACGGCGGCGTTCGACGTGGCCGACGCCGCCGCCGTCGACGCCGAGCTGCCCGGCCTGCTGGAGCGCACCGGCCCACCCGACGTGGTGGTGCACGCGGCGGGCCAGACGGTGGTCGGCGCGCTGGACCAGCTCACCGCCGAGCAGTGGCACCGCCAGCTCGACGTGAACCTCACCAGCATTCACAGTCTCAACCGGCACCTCTGGCCGGCGATGGTCCCCGCAGGGGGCGCGATCGTGCTCGTGGCGTCCACGGCGTCGTTCGCGGCGTTCCCGCAGGACGCGGCGTACGTCGCGTCGAAGGGTGCGGTCCTCGCACTGACGAAGGCGATGGCGCTCGACGGAGCCCCGGTGGGCATCCGGGTGAACGCGGTGTGCCCGGGGTTCATCCTGACCCCCAACCTCGAGGGGTACTTCGACGCCCAGGAGGACCCGGCCGCCGCCGCGGCGGGAGCGGCCGCGGCCGCACCGCTGGGCCGGATGGGGAGCCCGGCCGACGTGGCGGGG
This sequence comes from Pseudonocardia halophobica, assembly GCF_027922425.1. Taxonomy (GTDB): domain Bacteria; phylum Actinomycetota; class Actinomycetes; order Mycobacteriales; family Pseudonocardiaceae; genus Pseudonocardia; species Pseudonocardia halophobica. The sequence goes on from NZ_BSFQ01000002.1 coordinate 319,541, forward strand.
GCCGTCGCGTACCTGGTCTCGCCCGACGCGGCCTTCGTCACCGGCACGTCCGTGCTGGTCGACGGCGGGCTGCTGGCCCGGGTGCCGGGCTGAGCGCTCACCTGCCGCCGTAAACTGTTGACAGTTGGCAGGCTGAGGTTAGAAAGTGATGACAGGGGGCACTGAAGCCCCCGGACGAGCACGATCGATCGACCTCCAGGAGGTTCCATGACCACCCCGGCGCGAACCCTGCGCGCCCTGCTCGGGGCGCCGGACCGGCCGTTGGTGCTGCCGGGTGCGGCGAACGCCCTGACGGCCCGGGTGGTGGAGGACGCGGGCTTCGACGCGGTCTACGTGACCGGCGCGGGCGTGACCAACACCTACCTCGGGATGCCGGACCACGGCATCCTGACCCTCGACGAACTCTGCGGACACGTCGAGGCCATCTGCGACGTCGTGGCCCTGCCGGTCGTGGTCGACGCCGACACCGGCTTCGGCAACGCGCTCAACGTGCAGCGCGCGGTGCGCAGGCTGGAGCGGGCCGGCGCCGCGGCGATCCAGCTCGAGGACCAGATCAGCCCGAAGAAGTGCGGGCACTTCACCGGCAAGGAGGTCGTGTCGCTCGGGGAGATGGTCGGCAAGGTGCAGGCCGCCGTCGACGCCCGGCGCGACGACGACCTGCTGATCGTCGCGCGCACCGACGCCCGGGCGTCCGAGGGCCTCGAGGTCGCCTGCGAGCGGGCCGCCGCCTACCGGGACGCCGGCGCCGACGTGATCTTCGTGGAAGCGCCGGAGAGCGCCGACGAGATGCGGTACATCACGACGCAGGTCCCGGGCCTGCACATCGCCAACATGGTCGAGGGCGGCCGGACCCCGCTGCTGCCCCGCAGGACCCTCGGCGAGCTCGGCTTCGCGGTGGCGCTGTACGCGAATGCCACGATGCGCGGTGCGGTGGTCGGGATGCGCGAGGTCCTCGCGCACCTCGGCAAGCACGGTGACACCCGGGAGGCGGGGCACCTGATGATCAGCTGGGAGGACCGGCAGGCGCTCGTGCGCAAGCCCGAGTTCGACCGGCTCGAGGAGCGGTACGCAGCGACCGCGGAACGGAGGCGGGTCCGGTGAGCACGCACGACCTGAGGCTGCGCGGGGGCCGCGTCTTCCAGCACGGCGCCGGCCTGCAGGAGCTCGACGTCCTCGTGACCGGCGGGGTGATCAGCGGGCTGGTGGCCCGGGACGCCGAGGTGGCGGCCGCCCAGGAGCTCGATCTCGCGGGCAAGGTCGTCCTGCCGGGCGGCATCGACCCCCACGTGCACCTGGGCAAGGACATCCGGGTGCCGCGCGATCCCGAGGACGGCGAGCGCGAGACGGCCTCGGCCGTCGCGGGCGGCATCACCACGATGCTGATCTACCTGATGAGCGCGGACCCCTACGAGAAGGTCTTCGCCGAGTCGGACGCCGCGATGACGGGCAACTCGCACACCGACTACGGGTTCCACTTCGTGCTCGGCACGGACGAGCAGGTCGCCTCGATCCCGGACTACGTACGCGAGCTGGGCGTACCCAGCTTCAAGTTCTTCATGAACTTCCGCGGCGACGAGGGCAAGTACCTCGGCCTGCCGGGCAACGACGACGCGTACATGTACGACCTGTTGGGCACCGCCGCGGACGCGGGTGCGCTCGTCTGCCCGCACCCGGAGAACATCGAGCTGGTGTGGAAGCTGCGTGAGCAGCCCCGGGACGAGACGATCCCGCCGCTCGAGGCCTGGTACCGCAGCCGCCCCCCGGTCGTGGAGGCCGAGGCGGTGCAGCGCGTCGCCTACTTCGCGAGCCAGACCGGCGCGTCTGTCTACGCGGTGCACACCAGCAGCAAGGCCGCGCTCGACGCGATGGGGATGCAGCAGACGGCGTACCCGAACCTGTTCACCGAGACCTGCACCCAGTACCTCACCCTCACCACGGACGCCGACTGCGGGACCTACGGCAAGGTCAACCCGCCCATCCGGCACGCCGAGGACGTCGAGGCGCTGTGGGAGGGCGTCCGGACGGGCGCCGTCGACACCGTCGGCTCCGACCACAACTCCCGGCACCGCACCGCCAAGGAGAAGGACATCTGGACGGCGTCGGCGGGCTTCCCCGGCACCGGCCTCGTCCTGCCGACGACGGTCGGTGAGGGCCTGCGCCGGGGCATCGACCTCGAGCGCCTGGTCGACGCGACGAGCACGCGGGCGGCACAGCTGTTCGGGCTGTTCCCGCGCAAGGGGACGATCCGGGTCGGCTCCGACGCGGACCTCGCCGTCGTCGACCTCGACGCGACCACCACGGTGCGCGCCGAGACCCAGCACTCCGTGGCGGAGTACTCGCCGTGGGAGGGCCGGGAGATCCCCCTGAAGGTGGTGCACACGCTCGTCCGCGGGCGGTTCGCGGTGCGCGACGGCGAGCTCGCCGACACACCCACCGGCACCTACCTGTCCCGGACCAACGGCGGCGCCGCGGCGCTCGCCTCGCAGAAGGAGCTCGTGTGACGGATCCCGTGTGGACGGTCGGCGGCGCGGGGGTCATCGACGAGACCACCCTGCGTCACTACGACCTGGCCGGCTTCGGCAAGCCCGTCGGCCTGGGCGCCCGGCCCGCCCTGCTGATCATCGACGTGCAGTACCGCACCGTCGGCACCACCCCGGCGCCGTTCGAGGAGGCGGTCAAGGAGTTCCCGACCAGCTGCGGCGAGGTCGGCTGGGCCGCGGTGGAGCGGATCGCGGAGCTGGTCGCGACCTTCCGGGAGAAGGGCTGGCCGATCCTGTACCCGCACGTCGCGCCCAAGCAGTCCTACGACGCGGGCCGGCTGGGGGCCAAGGTCCCCGGGATCATGGACATCCCGGCCAAGGGATACGAGTTCGTGGCCGAGGTGGCCCCTGTCGAGGGCGACGTGCTGGTGCCCAAGCGGCACCCCAGCGCGTTCTTCGGGACGCCGCTCGCCAGCTACCTGGTGGAGACCGGCGCCGACTCGCTCGTCGTCACCGGGTGCACCACCTCGGGATGCGTCCGGGCCAGCGTGGCCGATGCCTTCTCCTACAACTTCCGGGTCAGCGTGCCGGCGGACGCCGTGTACGACCGCAGCGCGGTCGTACACGAGGTCAACCTCTTCGACATGGCCCAGAAGTACGCGGACGTGACCACCACCGGCGCCCTGCTGGGCGCGCTGGCGGAGCTGCCCGCACGGGCCTGACCCGTGCCGCGCGGCCGGGCGCTCAGTCGGGCTCGGCCGCGCGCAGCACGGCGAGGGCGCTGTTCAACGAGCTCGAGAGGTGGGCCTCGAGGAGGGAGGCGGCGTGGTCGCCGTCCCGGTCGTCCAGGGCCGCGACGATCGTCCTGTGCTCGTCGAGAGCGGTACGGGCGCGCCGGGGCTGGTGGGCCGAGCGCGCCCGGGCCAGCTGGATCTTGCGTCCGACATCGGTGAGGGCCTGGATCAGCGGAGGATTGGCCGCCAACCGCGCCAGCCGGGCATGGAAGTCGGGATCGGCGGGGTAGGAGCCGGTGGCGTCCGAGCCCATGCTGGACTCCGTGTCGTCGAGCATCCGGCCGAGCTCGTCGATCCGCTCCTGCGGGGCGTAGCGGGCGGCGAGCCGCACGGCGTGCGTCTCCAGGGCGATCCGCAGCTCGTAGAAGTCCGAGAGCTCACGCGCGGAGAAGGAGCGCACGTACACGCCGCGATGGGTCACGGCCTCGACCAGGCCCTCGCTGGCCAGGCGCTGGATGGCCTCGCGCAGTGGTCCGCGGCTGATCCCCAGCGCCTGCGACAGGTGCACCTCGTTGAGTCGCTCACCGGGGGAGAGGGTGCCGTCGAGGATCATGTCGCGGAGGACCTCCAGGCTGCGCCCCGCGAAGGTCGCGACGGGGCCCAGCTTGGCGGGTCGGTTCTGCTCGGTCACCGGGTCTCCTCGCCGCGGTCGCTGCGAGGCGGGCAGTCCGTGTGGACGTCCCCTCGGGCCGCGATCGCCGATCGGTTCGAACTGTCGACACATCGAATAGTAACTGAGCTGCTGCGGACCGCGGTCGAGGGAGACCGCATCTCGCAAACTGTTGACAGTTGTCAGCTCGTGCCGCAGCCTATGACCCAGCCGCGGAGAGCCGCGGCCGGCAGGACAAGGAGGTGCTGGCGGTGGAAACGGACAAGCGGTCCCTCGCGGGCCGAGCGGGTTCCGGAGCGCGTCCCGGGGTGAACTCCGGGGCGGAGGTGGACGCGGCTGCCGTGCCGCAGTCGATCGACCGGAGGGTCGTGGCGGCCGGACTGGTCGGGTCCGTGGTCGAGTACTACGACTTCGGCATCTACGGCTACCTCGCCACGGTGCTCTCGGTCGTCTTCTTCGCGAACGGCACCGACCCCACCACGGCGCTGCTCGCCACGTTCGCGACCTTCGCCGCGGCCTTCGTCCTCCGTCCCCTCGGCGGACTCATCTTCGGTCACCTGGGCGACCGCTTCGGCCGCTCGCGCATCCTCGCCGCGACGATCCTGTCGATGTGCGCGGCCACGGTGGCGATCGGCGTGCTTCCCACGTACGCGGCGATCGGCGTCGGGGCCGCGTTCCTGCTGGTGGCGGCGCGGTGCGTGCAGGGCATCGCCTCGGGTGGCGAGGTCGGCGGCGCCGCGGCGTACGTCGCGGAGAAGTCGCCGCCCGCCCGGCGCGGGTTCCTCTGCTCCACCGTTCAGCTGGGGGCGCTGTCGGGCGCGTTGCTCGCGTCCGTCGCCGTCACGATCCTGACCTCGGTGCTCACGTCCGAGCAGCTCGCGGCTTGGGGTTGGCGCATCCCGTTCCTGCTCAGCCTGCCGCTGGGACTGGTGGGTCTGTGGATCCGGTACCGCCTCGAGGACTCGGTCTCCGACGAGGAGCTCGAGGCGGGGGAGGGGGAGGCGTCCGCGCCCGCCGTCGAGCTCGTCCGGGCGCACCTGCCCGGCCTGCTGCGCACCCTGGGCCTGTCGACGCTGCTGTTCGCCGGCTACTACGTCACCTACGTGTACGCGTCGACGCACCTGCAGCGGACCGGCGGGTTCAGCCCGGCCGCCGCCTTCTGGTCGACCACGATCACGCTGGTCGTGTCGTGTGCGGCCATGCCGTTCTTCGGCAAGCTCTCCGACCGGTGGGGCCGGCGACCGGTGCTCCTGGTCGCGGCGATCGCGTTCGGCGTGCTCGCGGTGCCGTGCTTCGCCGTCATGAACGCCGGCGCCCTGGCGCCGGCCATCCTGGCGCAGGTGGTGCTCGGCCTGCCCGAGTCCGCGCTGATGGGCGTCGTCTTCGCGACGTTCGCCGAGATGTTCCCGTCGCGGGTCCGCTACACCGGCATCGCGTTGGGCTTCAACCTCGCCAGCATGGCGGTGGGCGGCACCGCGCCGCTGATCTGTCTGTGGCTGCTCGGCCTGACCGGCAGCCCGCTGGCCCCCGCGTGGTTCCTGGTGGCGGCCGCCGTCGTCACCGTGGGGACCGCGCTGACCCTCACCGAGACCCGCGGCACCGCGCTGCGGACCGGCTGACCCGCACCCGGAACGAGGAAGGACCCCCGTGCCCGAGCAGTCCGAAGTGGATGTCGACGTCGTCGTGGTCGGAGGCGGCGGCGGCGGGCTCACCGCCGCGCTCGCCGCGACCGACGGCGGCGCGACCGCCGTCGTGCTGGAGAAGGAGGAGCGCGCGGGCGGGAACACCGCCCTGTCCACCGGGTCCGTGCCCGGCGCCGGGACGCGCTGGCAGGGCGAGGCGGGCATCGACGACTCAGCCGAGCGGCTGGCCACCGACCTGCTCCGCCAGTCCGGCCCGCACGACGCCGAGGACCTCGTCCGGACGCTCGCCGCGGCGAGCGCGGGACTGGTCGAGTGGCTGGTCGGCACGCATGCGATCGACCTGCGGCTCATCACGGACTACAAGCACGTCGGGCACTCGGTCCCGCGGCTGCACGCCCCGCCGTCCCGCAAGGGGCAGGCGCTCGTCGCCGACCTGCTGCGGGCCTGCAAGGCCGCGGACGTCGAGGTCCTCACGCACTCGCCGGTCGAGCGGCTCGTGGTGGAGGACGGGATGGTCCGCGGGGTCGTCGTGTCCGGCGGTCGGTCGGGCACCTACACCCTGCGCTGCCGCGCGGTCGTGCTCGCCGCCAACGGGTTCGGGGCCAGCCCGGACATGATCGCCCGGTTCGCCCCGCAGGCCGTGGGGCTGGAGTACCTCGGTGCGCACGGCAGCACCGGCGAGGCGATCCGGTGGCTGCTCGACCTCGGGGCCACGCTCGGCAACGCGGAGGCCTTCCAGGGGTACGCCGCCGTCGCGAGCCCGCACGGCTCGATCACCTCGTGGACCACGGTCGAACACGGCGGGATCGTCGTCGACGCCCGGGGGCGCCGGATCGGCGACGAGTCGATCGGCTACTCCGGTTTCGCCGCCGACGTCGCACGTGCCGAGGGCCCCGTGCACGTCGTGTTCGACACCTCCATCCGGGACTCGGTGGCCGCGCACGAGGAGGAGTTCGCCGACCTGCTGGCCGCCGGCGGGGTCAAGGAAGCGGCCGACGTCCCCGCGCTGGCGGCAGCGATCGGCGCCGACGAGGCGGAGCTCGGCCGCACCCTGGACGCCGCCCGGGGCGCGGCGGCGGGGGAGCGCCCGGACCCGGCCGGGCGGTCCGCCTGGGGACGCGGGCCGCTGCGCGCGCCCTACGCGGCGGTGAAGGCGATCCCCGCCCTGTTCCACACCCAGGGCGGGGTGCAGGTCGACGCCGACGCGCGGGTGCTCGGCCAGGCGGGCCCGATCGCCGGTGTGTACGCCGTGGGCGGGGTCGCCGCCGGCGTGAGCGGGCGCGCGGGCGGCGCCGGCTACTCGTCGGGCAACGGCCTGCTCGCGGCCCTCGGCCTCGGCATGCTCGCCGGCCGACACGCGGCCGTCCCGCGCTGACCCGACCCCGATCCGACGAGGAGGACCTGTGTCCGGCCACCCCCACACCGCCACTCCACAGTCCCGCAGGGCCGCCCTCGGCAGCTTCGTGGGGACGACCCTCGAGTGGTACGACTTCTTCATCTACGGCACGACCGCCGCCCTGGTGTTCGGGAAGATCTTCTTCCCGACCCAGGAGGGTGTGGTCGGTACCCTCGCCGCCTTCGCGACCTTCGCCGTCGGGTTCGTCGCCCGCCCGCTCGGGAGCATCCTGTTCGGTCACTTCGGTGACCGGCTCGGCCGGCGCAACGTGCTGATCACCACCTTGCTGATCATGGGTGCGGCGACGGTGCTGATCGGCTGCATCCCCTCCTACGCCTCGATCGGGGTCTGGGCGCCGGTGCTGCTCGTGCTGTGCCGGATCGCGCAGGGCGTGGCCCTGGGCGGCGAGTGGGGCGGCGCCGCACTCCTGTCCGTCGAGAACGCGCCCGCCCGGCGGAAGGGCCTGTTCGGGTCGTCGACGCAGATCGGCTCACCCGCCGGGCTGCTGCTGGCCAGCCTGGTGATCGCCGGCGCGTCCGCGGTCAGCGGCGACGCCTTCGAGCAGTGGGGCTGGCGGATACCCTTCCTGGCCAGCGTGGTGATCGTGGTCGTGGGGCTGGCGATCCGGCGCGGACTGGCGGAGTCCTCCGACTTCGCCGAGACGGCGCACGCCGGCAAGGTCGAGACCCTCCCGATCGCCCAGGTGTTCCGCGAGGACTGGCGCTCGGTCCTGCTCGGCGCCGGGCTGGGTGCCGCGAACAACGCGATCTACTACACGGTGGCCACCTACACCCTGGCCTACGTCACGGGCACCCTCGGTGTGCCGAAGGGCGAGACGATCAACCACCTGACGATCGTGTCGGTCTGCTACCTCGTGTCGATCCCGGTCTTCGGCTGGCTGTCGGACAAGGTGGGCCTGCGCAGGCAGGTCGCGATCGCGGCGGTCGCCGCGGCGCTGTTCGTGTTCCCGTACTTCGCCATGATCGAGACCGGCGAGTCCTGGATCATCCTGCTCGGGATGGTGCTCGGGCTGGCCGTCGTCCAGTCCGCCGCCTACGCACCCCAACCGGCCGTGTACAGCGAGCTGTTCCCGGCCCGGACGCGCTACACCGGGGCGTCGCTGAGCTACGCGCTCCCGACGACGATCGTCGGAGGCACGGCACCGTTCCTGGCCACCTGGCTGTACAGCGTGACCGGCAGCAACACCGCGATGGCCTGGTACGTCGTGGCGCTGTCGCTGCTCGCCGCCTGCTGCGCCTGGGGTGCGCACCGCCGGCACGCGGCACAGGAGCGGGCGGCGAAGGTGGAGGTGCGCAGTGCCTGAGCTCGACGACCTGCTCGGCTGGGCCGCCGATCGCTCCGCCGCGGGCGCCGCGGGGCTGCCCGAGCCCGTCCTGCGCACGGCACTCACGATCGTCGCCGACGACGTCGCGGCGATGATCGGCGCCCACGCCGAGCCCGAGGTCCGGGCGGTCTCCGCCCAGGCGGGTGGCTCGCCGGAGGCGTCCGTGGTGGGGCGTCCCGGTGTGCGGGCCGATCGTCGGAAGGCGGCGCTGGCGAACGCCGTGGCCGCCAACTGGACCGAGCTCGACGGCGGGTATCGCCCCGCGACGTGTCACGGCTCGCTCTACACCCTCCCGGCCGCGCTGGCCGAGACGGAGGCGGCCGGCGGCAGCCTCGGCGACCTCCTGACCGCGGTCGTCGTCGGGTACGAGGTGGTCACGCGGATCGCGCGGGCCTACCGGCCGCCGCTACCGCTGGTGCTCCACCCGCACGCGACCCTGTCGCCGATCGGCGCGGCGGCGGCGTTGGCCGCCGCGCGCCGGCTGCCGGTGGAGGAGTTCTCCCGGGCCGTGCTCGGCGCGGCCTCGATGTCGCTGACCGGACCGTTCGGGCACGCCACCGAGGGCGCGACCGTGCGCAACGCCTGGGCCGGCGCCGGCGCGCAGCTCGGCTTCGTCGCCATGGACATGGCTGCGGCCGGGCTCACCGCGAGCCCGGGAGTGCTCGACGAGGTGTTCGGCCGGGTGGGCGGAGCCGTCGCGGATCCGGCTGCGCTCACCAAGGACCTGGGGGAGCGGTACGCGGTGCAGGACGGCTACCAGAAGCCGTACGCCTGCTGCCAGTACCTGCACTCGAGCATCGAGGCCGCCGCGCTGATCGCGACGGAGACGGAGGGCGCGCAGGTCGAGCGGATCGACGTCCGGGCGCATCCCCTGGCCGCCGCCCTGCGGAACGCCGCACCGGAGACCACGCTGGCCGGACGCTTCTCCCTGCCCCACGCCGTCGCCACCGTGCTGGCTGCACGGGACACCGCCGCCACGGTGTTCTCCCGCGACTCGCTGCGGGACCCGGACGTGGCGCGGCTCCGGTCGCTCGTGGCCGTCGAGGAGTGGTCCGATCCGCCCGCGCCGCCGCACGACCGGCCCGCCACTGTCCGCGTGAGCTTCGCCGACGGCCGCGTCCGGACGGAGACGGTCCTGTCGGCGTCGGGCGGGCCGGACCGTCCCCTCACGCGCGAGGAGCTGCTCGCCAAGTACCGGACACTCACCGGCGACCTCCGCCCCGGCTTCGCGGGTCGGGTGCAGGTCCTGACCGATCCGTCGACCCGCCTCGCCCTCGACGCACCCCTGCGCCCGCTGCTGGACGACCTGCTCGCCGAGGGGGACCGGTGACCCGCACGACCGCCGAGATCCTGGTGGACGGCGTGCTCGACCTGCCCGAGAACCTGCCGGAACGGGTCGAGGAGGCCGCGCGGCTGCACCTGCTCGACGCCCTCGGGGTCGGGCTGGCCGCCTCCCGGCTCGGGCCCGCGTCGGGCCTCCTCGGCGTCGCGCGTCCGGACGGGCCGTGCACAGTGCTGGGTGCGGCCACCGGCACGACACCGGCCGACGCGGCGCTCGTGAACGGCACCCTCGTGCACTCGCTCGAGTACGACGACACCCACACCGGCGCGGTGATGCACGGCAGCAGCGTCCTCGCCCCGGCGGTGCTCGCCGCCGCCGAGGCCGGGAAGGCCGCGGCGCCGGAGGTGGTGCGCGCCTTCGTTGCCGGATGGGAGGTGCTCGTCCGGCTCGGGCTCGCCGCCCCGAGCGGTTTCCAGCGCGCCGGCTTCCAGGGCACCTCGGTCGCCGGGCCGGTCGCCGGGGCCGTTGCGGTCGGCCTCCTCGCCGGCCTCGACCGCGAGGGTCTGCTCGACGCCGTCGCCGTCGCCGCGAGCTTCTCCGCCGGGAACTTCACGTTCCTCAGCCGCGGGGCGTCGAGCAAGGCGGCCCAGGCCGGCATCGCCGCCCAGGCGGCGATCTCCGCGATGCAGCTCGTACAGGGCGGGATCACGGGAGCCCGGGACGTCTTCGAGGGCGACCGGGGCTTCTTCGGCCTGTACGCCGATGATCCGTCGGCGGCGGACCGGCTGCGCCATCTTTCCGGTGATCTGGGCTCCCGGTGGTATCTGACGGACGCGGCCTTCAAGGGGGTGCCCTGCTGCCACTTCCTGCACCCGTTCGTCGAGGCGGTGGCGGCGCTCGGCCTGCCGGACGGCGGGTGCCGGCGGATCCACCGGATCCTCTGTCGTGTCCCGCAGGGCCAGGAGACGGTGATCGCCCTTCCGTGGGCCGCCAAGCAGACCCCGGGACAGGCCGACGAGGCCCGGTGGAGCCTGCCGTACGTCGTCGCGCTGCAGGCGGTCCGTGGGCGGGTGCTGCTGTCCGATTTCGTCGGACCCCCGGACGCCGAGGTGCTCGCCGTCGCCGCGCGGGTGGACTGGGAGATCTGGCCCGACTCCGGCTACCCGGCCCTCTTCCCGGCGGAGATCGAGGTCGAGTGGACCGACGGCAGCGTCCGGACCGTCACGATCGACGACGTCGACGGCGGCGTCGGTCGGCCGTGGGCGGCGGACCGGGTGATCGAGAAGTTCCTCGGCAACTGCGAGGCCGCCGGGCTGCCGGCGTCCTGGTCCGTGGGCTTCGCCGCGGAGGTGAAGGATGCGGGCCTTCCCGATCTCGGCTCCCTGCGCTCGCTGGTCAGCGAAGCGGGATGAAAGCGGGCGGCCTCAGCGCGCCCTGCGGTGCACGGCCCTTCCCCGCGAGGGTCCGTGCTCGGGGATGTGCGGGACTGCTCACCGACGACGACGAGCTGCGCCTGGGCCCGCGGATGAAGGTCCTCATCGACCTCTGATCCCGGTCACGGCGTGGAACGGCGCTCCGCCCGGCGGAGCTCGGCCTCGGCCCACCGCCGCTTCTCGTCCGGCGTGTCCGGCGTCAGCGGGCGTACGGCGACCGGGTTCTTGTCGGCGTCCATCGCGACCATCGTGAAGTAGCAGCTGTTGGTGTGGCGCACGGTCTGGTCGGTCAGGTTCTCCGTGGTCACCCGGATCCCCACCTCCATGGAGGTCCGGCCGGTGTAGTTGACCGAGGCGCATGAGGACGGTCATCGACAGCGGTGGCGGTCGTCGGGCTCGTCGGTGGTCATCGTGGCTCCCGCGGCTGGTGGACACGCGCTCGCCGACTGGCCCCACGCCCAGGGCATCGGCGATGCACGGCGTTCAGCCTGGTCGACGGCGTGCGGCCGAGGAAGACCCACTACGACGGAACCGGTCGATCACGGCGTTCGCCGCTCGCCGGCGAGCAGGCGGTCACCGGTGGGCGAACGCCGCGTCGAACGAGGCCCCGGGCAGGGGCCAGAGCAGGGAGCGGATGAAGCGAACGGCTTCGGCGGCTCCGTGCAGCCGGTCCATTCCCGCGTCCTCCCACTCGACGGAGATCGGCCCGGAGTAGCCGATGGCGGCGAGGGCACGGAACGCGTCCTCCCAGGGAACGTCGCCGTGACCGGTGGAGACGAAGTCCCAGCCGCGGCGGGGATCGCCCCACGGCAGGTGCGAGCCGAGGACGCCGGCGCGGCCGGAGGCGGGGCGGATCCGGGTGTCCTTGCAGTCGACGTGGTGGATGCGGTCGGCGAAGTCGGTGATGAACCCGACGGTGTCGATGCCCTGCCAGAGCATGTGCGAGGGGTCCCAGTTGAACCCGAAGGCGGGGCGGCGGTCGATGGCCTCGAGGGTGCGGACGCAGGTCCAGTGGTCGTAGGCGATCTCCGAGGGATGCACCTCGTGGGCGAAGCGGACGCCCTCGGCGTCGAACACGTCGAGGATGGGGTTCCAGCGCCGGGCGAAGTCCTCGTAGCCCTCGTCGATGACCTCCTGCGGTACCGGCGGGAACAGCGCGACGTACTTCCAGATCTTCGAGCCGGTGAAGCCGACGACGGTGTCCGCCCCGAGCTTCCGCGCCACGCGCGCTGCGCGCTTCATGTCCTCGGCGGCGCGCCGTCGCACGCCCTCGGGGTCGCCGTCGCCCCAGGTGGCGGGGCGGAGGATGGCCCGATGGCGGAAGTCGATGGGGTCGTCGCAGACGGCCTGGCCGGTGAGATGGTGGGAGATCGCCCAGCAGCGCAGGCCGTACTCGTCGAGGATCTCGAGCCGGGAGCGCAGGTACGCGGGATCGGCCTCGGCGCGCTCCAGGTCGAGGTGGTCGCCGGAGGCCGCGATCTCCAGCCCGTCGTAGCCCCACTCGGCGGCGAGCCGGGCGACCTCGGTGAAGGGCAGGTCTGCCCACTGGCCGGTGAACAGGGTGACCGGGGCACGGACGGAAGCAGGGACGGCGTCGGCCGGGGTCATGGGGTCTCCTCGACGAAGTGGGGGCCGTCGCTCAGGCGACGGAGGCGTTCTGCAGGCGGATCGCCGAGCCGGCCGGGCTGCCGTGGGCGATCCAGAGAGGGAGGGCGTCTCGCCGGAAGAGGCGTTCGACGGCGAGCAGTGCGGCGCCGGTGACGCCCTCGGTGAAGTCCAGGGACGAGGTCCGCACGGCGAGGCGGCGGGTGGCCAGCTCGACGGCGCGGGTCCGCACCGTGTCGGCGAAGATCCGGAAGAACTCGTCGCCGGTGCGCAGCACACCGCCGCCGAGGACGACGGCGCCGGGGTTGGCGAAGTTGACGATGTTGGCCACGGCTCCGCCGACGGTGCGCGCAGCGCCGACGATCGCCGCCCGCGCGACCGGGTCGCCGGAGGCGACGGCCTGGCCGATGTGCTCGGGAGCGAGGCGACCCCGCTCGGCGAGCCGTTCGGCCAGGAAGGGGCTCGCACCCGCGCGGGCGCTGCGGGTGAGGTCGCGGGCGAGCGCCCAGCCGCCCGCGGCGGCCTCCAGGCACCCGGTCCGTCCGCAGCGGCACACGACCGACTCGTCGTCGGTCACGCGCACGTGCCCGATGTCACCGGCGGCGCCGGTGTCGCCGCGGTGCAGCCGCCCGCCGGAGACGAGCCCGCTGCCGATGCCGGTCCCGACCTTGACGTAGAGCAGGTCTCGGCCCTCCCGCGGGGTGCCGCGGTGCCACTCGGCGAGGGCCATCAGGTTGACGTCGTTGTCCACCCAGATCGGGGCGTCGTAGCGGTTGCGGAACCAGGCCCGCACGTCGAAGTCGTCCCAGCCGGGCATGATCGGCGGAGCGACGATCCGGCCGGTGGTGAAGTCGACGGGCCCGGGGACGCCGACCCCGACCCCCCACAGGTCGCGCCCGCGCCCGTGCCGGTCGAGGAGCTCGGTGAACAGGGTGTCGACGCGCTCGAGCACCGAGGCGGGCCCGTCGGCGATGTCGACCTCCAGGTGCAGGCTGCCCAGCACCTGGCCGTCGAGCGTGGTCAGCGCGGCATCGCACTCCGAGGCGCCGAGGCAGGCGGCCAGGATCAACCCGGCCTCGGCGCGGAAGCGCACGGTGCGGGGGGCGCGCCCGCCTTGGGACGGGGCCAGGTCGCCCTCGGCCAGCACCCCGAGGTCGAGCCCGTCCTTGATCCGCTGGGTGACGACCTTGCGCCCGAGCCCGGTGGCCGCCTCGAGGTCGGGACGGGTGGTGGCCCGCCCGGTCCGGACGAGGTCGACGAGCTGGGCCAGGACGAGGACGTCCTGCGCGGACGGCACCAGTTGCACGGCCCGGATCCTACCCCATTGACGTCTGTTCCATACGCACATATCGTCTGCGCCGTCGCCTGATCGAGGCGCGTCTTCCCAGTTCGTAGGACGTAATGGAGCGTTGCGATGGATCGGTTCTTCCCGAACGAAGCTGATGTGGTCGTTGTCGGGAGCGGTCCGGTCGGCGCCACCTACGCGCGTGTCCTGAGCGAGGTCGCGCCCACCGCGCGCGTCGCGGTGTTCGAGGTCGGCCCTGTCCTCGGCGAGCCCGTGGGCGGGCACGTCCGCAATATCACCGACCCCGCCGAGCGAGAGCGGGCCCAGCGGCTCTCCGAGGGGCCGAGCGTGGACCGGCCGAGCCTCACCGGGGCGGCCGAGCTGGAGGATGGTGTCCGCCGGGCGCGGCCCGGCACCTTCCTGCTCGAGTCGGGATGGCGTCAGGACGGGGAGGACGGGCTCCCGGCCGCGGCCATGTCGAGCAACGTCGGCGGCATGGGCGCGCACTGGACCGGGGCCTGCCCCCGGCCCGGCGACGGCGAGCGGATCGCCTTCCTCCCGGATCTCGACGCGCTGCTCGACGAGGCCGAGCGCCTGCTCACGGTGTCCGCCGACGCGTTGGCCGACGCGCCGCTGGCCGACGTCGTCCGGGCCCGCCTGGGCGCCGCCCTCGACGAGCACCGCGCGGCGGACCGGCGGGTCCAGCCGATGCCGCTGGCGGTCACCCGCCGCGCCGACGGCGGCCTGGTGTGGTCCGGGTCCGACGTCGTGTTCGGTGAGCCGTTCCGGACCAACCCGAACGCGACCCTGACCGAGCGCGCCCTGGTCACCGACATCCTCGTCGAGGACGGGCGGGCGTGCGGGGTGCGGGTGCGCGACCTGGAGTCCGGGGCCGAGCACGTCGTGCGCGCCGGGTACGTCGTGGTCGCGGCCGACGCCCTGCGGACGCCACAGCTGCTCTGGGCCTCCGGGATCCGCCCGGCCGCGCTCGGCCGCTACCTCAACGACCAGCCGCAGGTGGTGTACGCCGTGCGCCTGCGGGACCTCCCGTCCGCGGGCACGGAGACCGGCCGTGCGGGGGCGCTCGTCGCGGCGAGCGGGGTGAGCTGGGTGCCCTACACCTCGGCCGAGCCCTTCCACGGCCAGGTCATGCAGCTCGACGCCTCACCCGTGCCCCTCACGGACGGCGACGAGCCCGCCCCCGGCTCGATCGTCGGGCTCGGCTGGTTCTGCGCCAAGGAGCTGCGGGCCGAGGACCGGGTCGAGTTCGCCGACGACGAGCATGACGGCTACGGCATGCCGGCCATGCGCATCCACTACACCCTCACCGGGCAGGACGAGGCCTCGATCGCCGCCGCGGCCGACGCCGTCCGGCGGGCGGGCCGGGCGTTGGGCGAGCCGCTCGACGACCGCCCGACCGTCCTGCCGCCCGGCAGCTCCCTGCACTACCAGGGCTCGGTCCGGATGGGCGAGGTCGACGACGGCACCTCCGTCTGCGACCCGACCTGCCGGGTCTGGGGCGTGGACGGCCTCTACGTCGCGGGCAACGGCGTGATCCCGACCCCGACCGCCTGCAACCCGACCCTCACCTCCGTCGCGCTCGCCGTCGCGGGCGCCCGGGACATCGCCGGGCGCCTGGGCGGCGCGCCCGTCACCACGCACGAGCACGCCCTCAGCACTGCCTGACCCTTGACCCCGGCCGGCGACGGCCCCACTTGCGAGGACTCTCAACGATGAGCGAGACCGTGCACGAGCCCGACCCCCGATCCTCGGATCCCGGCCGTGGCTCCGCCGGCGTCGGAACCGTCCGGGCCGACCGCCCGAGCCTGCGCGAACGCCTCGGCTACGGCGCCGGCGACCTGGCGTCCAACCTGACCTGGACCACGATCACCAGCTTCTTGCTGTTCTTCTACACCGACGTGGCGCTGATCGGTGCCGCCGCCGCGGGCACCCTGCTGCTCGTGGGCCGGATCCTCGACGCGATCGTCGACCCCGCCGTCGGGGTCCTGCTCGACCGCACGAACACCCGCTTCGGCCGCGCCCGGCCGTACCTGTTGTTCGGCGCCCCGGTCCTCGCGGTCCTCACCGTGCTGACCTTCGTCACGCCGCACACCGGCGGCGCGGCCGACCTCGTGTGGGCCGGGGTCACGTTCATCCTCGTCGGGCTCGCCTACTCGCTGGTGAACATCCCCTACGGCGCGCTCATGCCGATGATGACCCGGGACTCGCAGAGCCGGATGACGCTGAGCGGGTTCCGGTTCGCCGGTGCCTCCCTCGGTCTGGTCGTGGTCTCCGCCGCCACCACGCCGCTCGTCGCCGCCGTCGGCGGCGGTGACCAGCGCAGAGGATTCCTGCTCACCGTCACGATCTTCGCCGCGCTCGGGCTGCTGCTGTTCTGGATCGTCGCCGGCACCGCCAAGGAACGCGTCCCGTTCGTCCACGTCAACCGCGAACGCGGGTCGTTCAAGATCGCCTTGGGTACGATGCTGCGC
Source organism: Pseudonocardia halophobica (assembly GCF_027922425.1). Taxonomy (GTDB): domain Bacteria; phylum Actinomycetota; class Actinomycetes; order Mycobacteriales; family Pseudonocardiaceae; genus Pseudonocardia; species Pseudonocardia halophobica. The sequence continues at coordinate 335,906 of NZ_BSFQ01000002.1, forward strand.
AACGGCCCCTGGCTGGCCGTGTTCGGCTCCACCCTGGCCATGTTCGCCCGCCTCGGCGTCATCACCGGCGGCACGATCTACTTCGCCCTCGCCGTGCTCGGCAACCCCGCCGCGATCACCCTCGTGCTGACCGCGTTCTCCGTCTCCGCGCTCGCCGGCTCCGTCGTCACGCCGTGGGTGCTGCGCAAGCTCGGCCATCGGCGCGGCATCGTCCTGGGCCTGCTCGCCTCCGTGGTGCTGACCCTCGCCCTGATCCCGCTGCGCGACAACCTGCCCGCATTCGTCGCGGTGTTCTTCGTGGCCAACATCGTCGGCGGCTTCGGCTTCGTCGCCGCCCCCGCCCTGATCTCGGACACCGTCGAGTACCAGGAGCACCGCAGCGGGCAGCGCAACGAAGGCCTGCTCTACTCCGGCTACAGCCTCGGCACCAAGGTCGGCACCGCCCTCGGGTCGGCCCTGCTCGCCTGGGGTCTCGCCGCGATCGGCTACGCCCCCGACCAGCACACCCCCGGCATCGCCACCGGCGTGCTCTGGCTCTACGTCGGTCTGCCGATCGTGCTCGCGCTCCTGCAGGCCGCGGCACTGGCCTGCTACCGCCTCGAGAAGCAGCTGCCCGCGATCTCCGCCGAGCTGGCCGCGCGTCGCGCCAGCCAGGCCTGACCCCGAGAGGAACTCCATGTTCGCCCACCGGCTCGTCGTCGACGACTCGCTCCGGCCCACCGACCGGGGTGCCCGCTTCCAGATCCGGCTGAACTGGTACCGCAGCCTGCCGCTGGCCTCGCTCAGGGTCCTCGACGTGACCCTCGACGGCACGCCGGTGCCCGCCGAGCGGATCGGCGTGGAGGTCGACGGGGTGCGCCGTGCGCTCGGGGAGCTCGGCCCGCTGATCGACGTCTGGTGGTACGTCCTCGATCCCGCCACCGTCCACGTCGACCTCGGCGGGCCGCTGGCCCACGGGCCACACGAACTCACCGTCCGGCTCGGTTCGCGGGTCCCGTACATCATCATCGGCCCGACGATCGACGACGTCTACACCGTCACCGACCAGCTCACCACCACCCAAGCAGCCTGAAAGGGGCACCTCCATGCCCGCCCTGCCCCGCCTCGGGACCACCCTCTACAGCTTCACCCCGGAGTTCCACGGCCTGCGGTACTCCCTGGCCGACCTGGTCCGCCTCGTCGCCGAGCGCGGTCTCGGGCCCGGCCTGGAGATGGTCGGCTTCCAGAGCGTGCGCGGTTTCCCGCACGTCGATCCCGCCTTCGCCGCCGAGTTCCGGGACCTCGTCGACCGGCACGGCCTGGAGCCCAGCTGCCTGGCGATCAACGTCGACCGGGCCGTCCGGCGCGACCGCGTCCTGACCGGGGACGAGACCGTCGACCACCTGCGCGCCCAGGTCGACGCCGCGGTGACGCTCGGCTTCCCGCTGGTGCGCGTGCAGAACCTGGCCACGGTGGCGGTGATGGAGAAGCTGCTCCCGCACGCCGAGCGCGTCGGCGTCACGCTCGCCATGGAGCTGCACGCACCGGAGACCGTCCGCTCGCCCTGGGTGCAGAACCTGCTCGCGTTCTACGAGCGGGCCCAGTCCGAACGGCTCGGGTTCATCCCGGACTTCGGCGCGTCGACCCGCAGGCTCGCCGACTCCCTCGTCGAGGAGTACCGCGAGCGGGGCGTGCCCGAGGACATCCTCGACCTGGGCCGTCGTACCTACGCCGCGGGCGAGCACGCCGACCACCTCATCGGCGAGGTCGCCGCGTCCGGCGCCTCGATGGATTCGGTCCTCTTCATCCAGGGCGTCGGCCTGTTCGGACACCAGGACCCGCAGGACTGGCGCGAGATCGGGCCGTGGATCCGCCACGTGCACGGCAAGTTCTACGACATCGACCCCCGCGGCGACGAGCCGACGATCGACTACCGCGCGCATCTCGAGCTGCTCGTCGAGATCGGCTACACCGGCTACGTGTCCAGCGAATGGGAGGCCTGGCACTGGGTCGCCGAGCCCGACGCGGCCGACATGATCTCGCGCCACCACGCGCTGGAGCGCCGCATCCTCGACGAGATCGCCGCCCGCCCCCGCGCCGCGGTCTGACCGGGCAGGGGTGAGTCCGATGGAGAGGGTCCGCGCCGCGATCGTCGGCACCGGGTTCATGGGGCAGGTCCACGCCCGCTCGGTGCGCACGGTCGGGGCGGAGCTCGTCGCGGTCGTCGGATCGACGCCCGAGAAGGGCCGCCGGGCCGCGGCCACGCTCGGTGCGGAACGGGCGGCCGGCACCGTCGAGGAGGCCCTCGCCACCGGGGTCGACGTGCTGCACGTCTGCACGCCCAACGTCGCCCACGCCGCGGCCGTGCGCGCGGCGGCCGCGGAGGGAGTCGCGGTGGTGTGCGAGAAGCCGCTGGCGGTCGACGCCGCCACCGCCGCCGAGCTCGTCCGACTCGTCACGGACGCCGGGCTGGTCGCGACGGTGCCGTTCGTCTACCGCTACTACGCTGCGGTGCGCGAGGCTCGGGCCCGGATCCAGGAGCCCGGCCACCGGCCGCCGTGGCTGCTGCACGGCTCCTACCTGCAGGATTGGCTGGCCGATCCGGAGGCGGGCAACTGGCGGGTCGACCCCGGCATCGGCGGCACCACGCGGGCGTTCGGCGACATCGGCGTCCACTGGTGCGACCTGGCCGAGTTCGTCACCGGCCAGCGCATCGTCCGGGTCCAGGCCCGCTTCGCCCGGATGACCGACCGGCGCCCCGACGCCACCGGCGCCCCGGTGCCGGTGGCGACCGAGGACGCCGCCGTCCTGCTCTTCGAGACCGACGCCGGCGCCGTCGGCTCGGCCGTGATCAGCCAGGCGACCGCCGGCCGCAAGAACGCCCTGACCTTCTCCTTCGACGGCCCCGACGCCAGCTACGCCTTCGACCAGGAGAACCCGGAGACCCTCTGGATCGGCGGCCGGGACGGCAACCGCATCCTGCACCGCGACCCCGCGCGCCCCGGCGCGCCGACCGGACGCTCGGCCACCCTGCCCGCCGGCCATCCCCAGGGCTACTACGAGTGCTTCGCCGACTTCGTCGCCGACACCTACGCCGCCCTGCGCGGCGAGCAGGCGGACGGACTGCCCACCTTCGCCGACGGCCTGCGTGCCGCGCGGATCACCGAGGCGGTGGTCGAGTCGACCCGCACCAGGGCCTGGGTGACTGTCTCCGACGCGTGAGTCCGGCGGCACACGGCTGATGGTCCGAGGCCCCTCCTGAGGACGGTGTGCGGAGCGGATCGGGCATCGAGACGCTCGGCCTCGAGGATGTCGAGCGCAGCGCCGTAGATCAGTCCGGCGCGGAGCGCTTCGAGCAGGGCGCTCTCGTCACCGTGGCTCGGCCCCGCTGACGAGTTGGCTGCCGGCGAAGCGAGGCGCCCGGCGTGCCGAAGAGGCAGCCGGGCGCCGTACAGCAGCAGGCCGGGCTACTTCCTGAAGACGTCCTTGGCGGCGTCCTTCACCTTCTCGCCTGCCTGCTTGACCTTGCCGGAGGCCTGGTCGCCCTGGCCCTCGGCCTGCAGTTCCTCGTCGTCGGTGGCGCGGCCAACACCCTCCTTGGCCTTGCCCTTCAACTCCTCGGACTTGTTGTCGATCTTGTCGTCCATCGCCATGGCTGCTCCTTCGATTGCCGGACCGGCCGTCGTCGAGGTCGGCAGCGAGGAGGTACCCCGGTGGTCGTCCTCCGGAACATCGCGCTGCGAGGGCCCAGGAACCGGGACGAAGGTCCCGAAGGTCGACGACCGACGACCTCGTCTCCGGCGGCCCTCGGATGGGGTGAGGTGCAGGCGGCCCGACGGACCGTGGAGGGCCGGAAGACGAGGAGGGACCATGAGCGTCACCGCCCGCACCGCGGTCGTCGTCGGAGTCGACGGATCGGACACGGCCCTTGCCGCCGTCCGGTGGGCAGCCGTCGAGGCCGAAGGGCGAGGCGCCCCCCTGCGGCTCGTCGCGGCCGTGGTGTGGAGGACCTACCATCCGCGCACACTGGCGCTCGCCGCCGAGTACGAGCGGCAGGTCCTCACCCAGGCTGCCGAGAAGGACCTGCAGGCCGCCGTCGAGGTGGCGCGGCAGACCGCCCCGGAGCTCGACATCACGACCGAGGTCCGCGCCGGCGGGGCCCCGGCGGTGCTGCGCGAGGAGTCGGCCACCGCCCAGCTTGTCGTCGTCGGTTCCCGAGGCCGTGGTGGCTTCGTCGGCCTGCTGCTCGGGTCGGTGGCCATCGCGGTGGCCGCGCAGGCGGCGGGGCCGGTGGTCGTCGTCCGCGGCGACGGGGCCCCGCGCGACACGGCCGCCCCGATCGTGGTCGGGGTGGACGACAGCCCGCACGGCGAGGCCGCGCTCGGCTTCGCCTTCGACGAGGCTGCGCGCACGCGGGCCCCGCTGGTCGCCGTGCGCGCCTGGGGCGACCCGGTCCACGATCCCTACCTGGCCGGCTTGATCGACTGGCACGCGGTCGAGACCGACGAGCGCCGACTGCTCGACGAGTGCCTGGCGGCCCGGACCGCCGAACACCCCGAGGTGCCGGTCGAGCGGGTCCTGCTGCGGGACCCGCCGGCGGCCGCCCTGGTCGCGCGGTCGCGCGGCGCCGGGCTGGTCGTCGTCGGTTCGCGCGGGCGCGGCACGGTGCGCGGCGCGCTGCTGGGTTCGGTGAGCCAGGCGGTGCTGCCCCACGCGGCGGCCCCGGTCGCCATCGTGCGCCCCGAGGCCGGCGCGGCGCAGCCGACGAGGTGATCTCGAGCGACTCAGGTCAGGCGGACGGCGGGGTGATCGTGCGTGGCCAGGGCGGCAGGTCAGCGGTCCGGACGTGCTCGGGGTGGGTGCTCAGCGCGCAGATCGCGGCGAGGCGGACGCTCGTCCAGTCCGCCCGTGACCACCCCCTCGGCCCGGCAGCGGGCGGGTGCCATCCGTGCGCGCGCGCTTCGGTGAGGACGCCGTGCGCGTAACCGGCCAGAAGCAGGAGGCCGGCGACGGCGGCGGACGCCTCGAGTCCGATGGTGGTGGCGTCGTGCACCGCGGCCGCGTGTTGGTCGATCGCGGCGGCGAGTCCGGGGAGCGCCGCAGCGGCGGCGAGCCCCGCGGTGCCGAGCTCGTCGTGCAGCGCACGCAGCCAGCGCCGGGCCGAGCGCAGCGTGCGGGGCACGGGCCGGGATGCGAGGGGGCGCGCGGCATCACTCACGATCCCGCAGGTTAGCCGTGGGGTCCGCCGCCGCACATCCCCTCCCGTCGGCTGTGGTGAGCGACTCAGGTGGGGCTCGGCGCGGCCCCCGGACGCAGAGGTCCGGGCGGTGCCGTCGGAGGGACGAGGTGCGGTCGAGACCGTCATCAGCGGGTCCGGTATCCGGGCTGGTCGCTCTCGTACGTCCCGCCCGCCGAGGCCGGAGGCCAGCGCGGCCGCGAGGGCCAGCGCGCCGAGCAGCGCGATGTAGGTGGCGGTGACGAGGACCGGGGGGCCGGATGCTGCCGTGGTTGCGCCTATGCGGCGGCTTCGCTCCGCGAGCCGCACACGTGCAGCCTCTCCAGCAGACCCAGGACCGTCAGCGGCATCAGGACCTGCTCGGTCGCCGCGACCAGCCGCATCTGTCCACGGCGTCGAGTCGCCAGACGTTCAGCCTGCAGCAGGCTGCGCACCCCGCAGGCCGCCAGAAAGCCCACGGCGGAGAGATCCACGATCAACCGGGCACCGGGGTGGAGCGTTGCAGCCGCGTCGCACAGGCACGAGTCGAACTCCTCGACACTCGTCAGGTCGATGTCCCCGCTGGCCTCGACGACGGCCAGCCGGCCCGTGTCGGCCCTGCGAAGACGCAGGCGGCGATCCGGGGGTCGCGCACGTCCTCGAGCCTGACCGCACACATCGTCCGAATCGGTCATCGAGCACCAACTACTCGGAGGGCCAAGACCGGCGGGGCCGGACCTGGGCGTCGTGGGCGAGGTCGTCGCCCCGACAGGTCACCGCCATCGCACTTCAGGCCCATGCAACCCGCACCGGAACGGTCCCACCCTGGGCGGTGTCACGCAATCCGGCGCGCAGCCGCACGTCTCCTCAGGGGCTCCGCCCGAGCCGTCGGCTCTCCGCGCGGCGAAGACCCCGGGAACCGATCTCTGCCCCACTTCAACGTATAGCGCTCCGGGGGGCTTGCCACAAGACCCGGTGGGTGCCGCACACTCTGCGGCCGTCACCGGGCTCCGTACTGCGTGGACGGTGGCTGCAGCCGACGAAGTGGGGGAATCCGTGGTGGGTAGCGGCAGTGCCGCGGCGACGTCGGTCGCGCTCGGTCGTCCCGTGCTGGGGTTCGAGCAGATCGACCGCGGCCGGATCGGGCTGGTGGGTGGGAAGGGCGCACACCTGGGGGAGCTCTCGCGGATCGAGGGCGTGGACGTGCCGCCCGGCTTCTGCGTGACGACGGAGGCGTTCCGGCGGGTGACGGCGAGGGTGCCGTCGTTCGAGGACCGGCTTGATCGGCTCTCGCGGCTGGACCCGGATGACCGGGAGGCGATCGCGGGCCTGAGCGCCGAGATCCGCGAGGTCGTCGCGGCCCTCCCGGTCCCGGACGACCTCGTCGCGGCCATCACCGGCCCGCTCCGCGACGCGACCGCCTATGCGGTGCGGTCCAGCGCGACCGCCGAGGACCTCCCGACGGCCTCCTTCGCCGGCCAGCAGGACACGTACCTGAACGTCGTGGGAGCCGCGGCCGTCCTCGACGGCGTCCGGCGGTGCTGGGCCTCGCTGTTCACCGAGCGTGCGGTGGCCTACCGGTTGCGCGGCGGCGTCGAGCACCGGCAGGTCCGGATGGCCGTCGTCGTGCAGGAGATGGTCGTCCCGGACGCGTCGGGCGTGCTGTTCACGGCCGACCCCGTGACGTCGAACCGGCGGGTCACCAGCGTGGAGGCCGTCCTCGGGCTCGGCGAGGCCCTGGTCTCCGGCCTGGTGAACGCCGACCGCTTCACGGTGCACGACGGCACCGTCGTCGACCGGGCGATCGCCACGAAGGAGTGGGCGGTCCGGGCCACGGCCGGCGGCGGGACCCGGTCGCAGAAGGTCCCACCGGAGGCCCGGCAGCAGCCGGCGCTGACCGACGCGCAGGTGCTGCGCCTCGCGGACCTCGGGCGCCGCATCGAGAAGTACTTCGGGTGCCCGCAGGACATCGAGTGGTGCCTGGCCGGGGAGGACGTCCGGATCGTGCAGAGCCGCCCGATCACCACGCTGTTCCCCGTCCCGCCGGCCGACGACGAGGGCGCCCACGTCTATCTCTCCGTCGGGCACCAGCAGATGATGACCGACCCGCTGACGCCGCTCGGGCTCTCGTTCTGGCAGATGACGACACCGCGGCCGATGGCCGAGGCCGGCGGACGGCTGTTCGTCGACGCCACCCCGATGCTCGCCTCGGCGGCCGGCCGGCAGAACCTGCTGGAGGCCATGGGCCGGTCCGACCCGCTGATGGCGGACGCGCTGCGGACGGTCCTGGATCACGGCGACCTCGTCGGGGAGCCCTCGACGGACGACGGACCGCGCGCCGTCCCGCCGACGGACCCGGTCGACCCCGACCCGGTCGTCGTCGAGAAGCTGGTCGCGCAGACCCAGGCGTCGCTGGCTCTCCTCGACCGCGAGATCCGCACCCGTCACGGATCGGAGCTGCTCGACTTCGTCCGCGAGGACCTCCAGGAGCTGCGGCGGCTGCTGTTCGATCCGTTCGGCCACCGGGTGTTCATGACGGCGATGAACGCGGCCTGGTGGCTCGACGAGCACCTGCGCGAGTGGCTTGGGGAGGAGGGCGCGGCCGACACGCTCAGCCGGTCCGCCCCGAACAGCGTGACCTCGGAGATGGGGCTGGCGCTCCTCGACGTCGCCGACGTCGTCCGTGCCCACCCGGCGGTGGTGGAGTTCCTGCGCGGCGTCAGCGACGGCAGCTTCCCGGACGACGACTTCCTGGCCGAGCTGCCCCGGGTCGCGGGCGGGCGCGAGGCGCGGGACGCGATCCGCGGCTATCTCGACACCTACGGCATGCGCTGCGCCGGCGAGATCGACATCACCAGGCCCCGGTGGAGCGAGCAGCCCACCGTCCTCGTTCCCGTGTTGCTCGGGCACGTCGAGCACGCCGGACCCGAGGCGAGCCGCCGGCGCTTCGAGCAGGGGCGGCAGGAGGCGTGGGAGAAGGAACAGGACCTGCTCGCCCGGCTGCGGGCGCTGCCCGACGGGGACCGCCGGGCGGCCGAGACGAAGACCATGATCGAACGCCTGCGGACCTTCATCGGGTATCGCGAGTACCCCAAGTTCGGCATGGTCAGCCGCTACTTCCGCTACAGGCAGGCCCTGTTGCGGGAGGCCGACCGTCTCGTGCGCGACGGCGTCGTGGGTGACCGCGAGGACATCTACCACCTGCGGTTCGACGAGTTGTGCGACGTCGTCCGCACCGGGCGCGTGGACCGACAGCTCATCGCGCGGCGCAAGGAGGAGTACCGCGGGTACCAGGCGCTCACGCCACCGCGGGTGCTCACGTCGGACGGCGAGGCCCTTTCCGGGTCCTACCGGCGCGACGACGTCCCGGCCGGTGCCCTGGCCGGGCTCGCGGTGTCCGCCGGAACCGTCGAGGGACGCGCCCGCGTCGTCCCGGACCTGGCGCAGGCCGACCTCGACACCGACGACATCCTGGTCACCGCCTACACCGATCCCAGCTGGTCACCCGTGTTCGTCACGATCAAGGCGCTCGTGACCGAGGTCGGCGGCCGGATGACCCACGGTGCGGTGGTCGCCCGTGAGTACGGCCTGCCCGCCGTGGTGGGGGTGGAAGGGGCCACCCGCCTGATCCGGGACGGCCAGCGGATCCGGGTCAACGGGACGAGCGGGTACGTCGAGCTCCTGAGCTGACACGGGGCACCTGCGTCGTGGGTGCCACACCGACGCCGGTGGAGCGACTGTGTGCCCATCACGGAGAGCAGCTGCAGCTTCTCGTAGCTCTCGGTGCCGGGACGGCGGTGTAGACCAGCAACGAGTCCGACTGACCGGGGTCGATCAGCCTCTGACCGTTGAGTTCCGGTCGGCCGAGCTCGGGGTGGACGTAGCGCTTGACCTCCTGCGGACGGATGCCGACCTCGTGGTCGTCCCAGAAGCGCCGGAACTCCCACGGCCGACGGGTTCGAGCCGCAGTTCGGCACAGACCATCTGGGGCACTGCGCCCTCGTGGCACACCTGCTGGCGCTGCTCCGCGCGGGCAGGGCACGCGTGACGTCGCAGGTCAGCGTGGCCGCGGCGCGAGGCGCGATCAACTGGCAGGACCTGAACCGGGAACGCGGCTACGACGGGCGGGGCGCCTACGGCCAGTCGAAGATCGCCGTCCGGTCCGGCCTCCCCGCCCCTCGTCGGTAGTCGGCGGGTGTAGCACTTCGTGGCCCTCGACCCGTCGGGGATGACCAGACACGACTCCCGGAAATGGCTACTCCGAGTGACAGCGGGCGAGTGCAAGCGACCGTGCCGAGCAGCGTGGGAGCAGGGGGCCGTGGATCGGCCGCTCGGATGCAGTGGCGCGGGTGGGGCTGCGGACGCGGCAACTCCGCCGTAACATCGCTGGTGACAGCCCCGCCGCGCCTCGATGCAGGAATGCGCAACATCGCAGCAGGATTCTGCGATGCCCCCGGGCGTGACCCCCCGCTACGTTCTTCCTACTCAACCAGTTAGTCACGGGGAGTGACAAATGCCTCGCATCGCCTTTCTCGTGTCCAGTGCACGGGAGATCGATCTCCGCGACAGCAGCAACCATCCGACCGGGTTCTGGGCCGAGGAGGCGCTCAAGGCCTACCAGCGCTTCGTCGCCGCCGGAGCCGACGTGGTCGTCATGACGCCGGACGGCAAGGCGCCGGTCATCGACCCCTACAGCCTGGAGGCGTTCTTCCACTACCCCGACGAGGACAGGGACTACTTCGCCTCGGTCTACCGGACCTTCCACCAGGACCCGGACGACATCCGGATCACCCTGGCCCACACCACCGAGCAGGAGCTGGTGGCCTCCCGTCGCATCGCCCAGCGGATGGTCGACGCCGGGCGCACGCCGGAGGAGGCGCACGGGATCCTCAGCAACGCGGCGAAGATCGCCTGGCGGAAGAACGAGAAGCTGGTCGACGTCATGCTCGCCGAGGGGCTCGACGGCGGGCTCCCCGAGGCGGCCCTGCGCGGCGCGGTCGAGGAGCTCGAGTCCGCGGCCCGGGCGAAGTCGGACGAGCGCAAGGCCGAGCTGGGGGAGATCCCCGGGTTCCGGTCCCCGGTCGCGCTCTCGGACCTGAGCGAGGAGCAGCTCGCCGAGTTCGACGCGTTCTTCGCCCCCGGCGGCCACGGCCCGATGGTCGACCTGGCGGACAACGCGGACGCCGGCCGGCTGATCGCCGCGCTGCACGCGCAGAACAAGCCGGTCGCCAGCCTGTGCCACGGACCCGCGGTGCTGTTGTCCGCCCCCGAGCGGCACGACGGCCAGTGGCTGTTCGAAGGCTTCCGGGTCACCTCCTACACCGACGAGGAGGAGGACCAGAACGCGATCGGGATGCTCGGGATGCCGTGGTACCTCGACGCCGCGCTGAAGAACGCCGGCGCCGTGTTCGACGACGCGCCGTTCGCCTGGGCCTCCCACGTGGTCGTCGACCGGAACCTGATCACCGGTCAGAACCCCAACTCGACCGAGGCGACCGCTGACGCCGTGCTCAAGGCCTTGAGCCTGTGAACCCCCTGTCCCGCTTGTTCGGCAGAGCGACCAGTCGATCCGAGGAGTCGAAGATGACCGTCAGCCCGCGCCAGACCGTGGAGGCCTTCCTCACGGGCTTCCGCCACCGGGACGTCGACGCCGCGCTCTCCACGGTGGCCGACTCCGCGCAGGTGACCGTCTTCCCGCTGGACGTCGTCCAGCAGGGCAAGGCCGAGCTCAGCGCCGTGCTCGAGGCCATCGCCTCCGCGTTTCCGGACCTGCACCTCACGGTCCGCAGCGTGATCGAGCTCGGTCAGGTCGTGGTGGTCGAGCTGAAGATCGAGGGCACCCAGGCCACGGACTTCCTGGGCGCGATCAACCAGGAGAAGCACCTCGACATCGACTCCGCGTGGCGGTTCACCGTGACCGGTGAGGAGATCACCGGCACCGAGGTCTACTGGTGCCAGAACCAGCTCCTGCGCCGGCTCGCCGTCAAGCGGACCGACCAGGTCGCGATCGTCTAGAAGGGACTCGAACCATGACGCAAGTGGCTCCCACCCCGGCCCCCACGACGACCGCGACCGCGGAGGACTCGGTCCGGATCGTCTCGGACTTCTTCGACGCCTATCGGCGCCGCGACGTCGAGACCATGGCCGACATGTGCACCGACAACGCCGACTTCTCCTACATCCCGTTCGAGGTGTGGGCGAAGCAGCGCGTGATGCGCGGCGACGGCAAGGTCCGCACGATCGGCAAGGTGATCTGGAGCGGTCTGATCAACGCGTTCCCGAACCTGGGCAACGACATCCACTCGATCGACGGCAACAACAACGGCGACGTCGTCGTGGCGTGCGACATCACCGGCACCCAGCAGTCGGCGTGGGCCTTCATCGCGCCGCAGGGCAGGTCCATCGTCGCGCCCCACCTGTTCATCCTCCACGTCAACCCCGAGGGCCTGATCGACAGCATCCGGGCCTACTGGGACAACGCCTACGTGTGCCGCGCCCTCGGCCACCTCGAAGTCGACTAAGGAGACCCGGGAATGACTCTGCTCAAGCGCGAGGAGTGGCAGGACTTCGTCCGCGACGTCGACTGGACGCTGTCGTACGTCGACGAGGAGGCCGCCTTCCCCGAGTGGTTCTCCGGCACCGGCAAGGTGCCGCGTGAGGCGTGGCTGAAGTGGGAGGAGGACTACAAGGTCTCCTACCAGGAGTACGTGTACACCCAGCGTGAGAAGGAGACCTCGACCTACGCGGTCAAGGCCGCCCTGTCCCGCTCGACGACCTTCGACCACCTCGACGAGGGCTGGAAGTCCTCGACCAAGATGCACTTCGGTGGTGTCGCCCAGGTCGAGTACACCGCCGTCCTCGCCGAGCTGAAGATGGCCCGCTTCGGCCTCAACGGCGCGTGGCGCAACATGGCCACCTTCGGCCAGCTGGACGAGCTGCGGCACAACGCCCTCACCACGTACTTCGGCCACGAGTTCGTGGTCAAGGACCCGCAGTACGACTGGACGCAGAAGGCCTACACCACCAACGACTGGGTGCCGATCTCGCTGCGCACCCTGTTCGACGGCATCATGACCACGTCCAACGTGGTCGACTGCGCCCTGCAGGTGCCGCTGGCCTTCGAGACCGGCTTCACCAACCTGCAGTTCGTGGCGCTGTCCGCGGACGCGCTGGAGTCGGGCGACATCAACTTCGCCAACATGATCTCCTCGATCCAGACGGACGAGGCACGGCACAGCCAGCAGGGCGTCGCGACCCTGGAGATCCTCGTCGAGCACGACCCGGTGCGCGCGCAGTGGGTCATCGACAAGGGCTTCTGGGGCTCCGCCCGCGCCTTCGCCGCGCTGACCGGCCCGTCCATGGACTACTACACCCCCGTCGAGCACCGGAAGCAGTCCTACCGGGAGTTCATGGAGGAGTGGATCGTCGACCAGTTCGTGCGGACGATCGAGGACTACGGCCTGAAGAAGCCGTGGTTCTGGGACGAGTTCATGCGCGGCCTGGACACCTGGCACCACAGCCTGCACATGGGCATGTGGTGGTGGCGGCCGACGCTGTGGTGGAAGCCGAAGGCCGGCGTCTCCAAGGACGAGCGCGACTGGCTCCGTGAGAAGTACCCCAACTGGGAGACGGTCTACGGCGACAAGTGGGACGTCATCATCGACAACATCAACAACAACAACGTCGAGGCGACCCTGCCGGAGACGCTGCCGTACCTGTGCAGCACCTGCCACCTGCCCTGCTGCAACCCGACCCAGTCGCGGGACGGCAGCTGGCGGATCCGCAACAAGTCGCTGAGCTACAGCGGCCGCACCTACCACTTCTGCAGCAACGGCTGCCGCCAGATCTGGTGGAAGGACCGGGACAACGTCAACCACCAGACGCTGGTCGACCGGTTCCTGGCCGGCGCGATCCAGCCGATGACCGTCGAGGGCATCCTCGGCTACATGGGCATGACGCCCGAGGTCATGGGCGACGACCCGGACTACACGGCCTGGACGAAGGACTACGTCGGGCGCGAGGCCACCGGGCTCGTGCAGGTCGGAGGGGCGAGCTGATGAGCGAGCCGCAGCTGGTGCCGCTGAACGCGATCTTCTCGACGGACTTCGTCGAGATCCTCGTCCCGGTGACCACCGCCAACACGATGGACGAGGTCGCCGCCGCGGTGGCCCACCACTCCGAGGGGAGGCGCGTGCGCGCCCTCCCGTACCCCAAGGTCGTCGTCCACAACGGACGGGCCCTGCCGGGTGACCTGACCGTCGGCGACGCCGGCATCCAACCCCTCGACCACGTCGCGGTCGAGTACGACACGACCGGAGCGAGCTCGTGAAGAACCCCGTCGGGCCCGTCCTGCGGATGGGCGAAGAGGTCGAGCAGATCGTGGCGGCCATCGAGGACGACAACCCGGACACGGATATCGAGGTCATCGACCGCGGCTCCTATGTGCGGATCCAGGGCGAGGACCGGGTCGTGCTGACGGAGGCGACCCTGCAGTCCTACCTGGGTGCGGACTACAAGATCCGTTCGCTGGAGAACCTGCTCGCGTCGTTCGCGGGCCGCGCGATCACGCGGAGCGACTCGATCACCTGGGAGCGCGCCGGACTCACCGCCAAGGAAGGAGCGACACGATGAGCGAGCGTGCGAGCGAATCATTGACACAGCGCCTGCGCGAAGCGCGGGCCGAGCGCAGCGAGGCCCAGCGATGAGCGCACCTGCCCGCAAGCCGCGCAAGCTCCGGACGTTCAGCGCCTTCGGCGACGTCCGGAAGATGCCGAGCGAGTACGAGATCGTCACGCACGCGCAGAACTGGAACACGCGCGCGGGCAGGCTCAGCGCGTTCGAGCAGAACCCGTCGTCGCCGATGAACCTCTGGTTCCTCACCTACCGCGAGCACTCGCCGCTGCAGGTGGACGACTGGGACGGCTTCCGCGACCCGGACCAGATCTCCTACCGCTCCTACGTGCACCTGCAGGCGGACGAGCAGACCAAGCTCGACGGCATGCTCGACAGCTACGGCGAGGCGGGTGCGGCGGACGCGCTCACGCCGGAGCAGGTCACCCGGCTCGGCGCGCTCTTCACGCCGTCGCGCTACCTGGTGCACGGCATGCAGCTGGTCGAGGCCTACATCGGCTACATGGGCCCGAGCTCGTACATCACGAGCGCGGCCGGCTACGCCAACGCCGACTTCCTGCGCCGGGTCACCATGACCGCGTACCGGACCCGCGAGCTCCAGCTCGCGCACCCGGACTCCGGGATCGGCACGCAGGAGCGGGGCCTCTGGGAGCAGCACCCGGCCTGGCAGCCCGCCCGCGAGGCGATCGAGCGGGCGCTCGTCGCCTACGACTTCGGCGAGGCGTTCACCGCGCTGAACCTGGTCCTCGGCCCGACCCTGGACGACCTGCTGATCCGCCAGCTCGGCGAGGCCAGCAAGGCGAACGGGGACGAGCTGACCTGGCTGCTGTGCGACGTGCTCGCCGAGGACAGCAACCGCCGGAACCGGTGGAGCGGGGCGCTCGCCACGCATTGCCTCACCTCCCGGCCGGAGAACGAGGCGCCGCTGCGCAAGTGGATCGACCGCTGGTCCGCGCGTGCGGACGCCGCGGTGGAGGCGCTCGCGCCGCTGCTGGGGGCGCCCACGGCCGACGTCGTCGCCGGTGCGCAGGCTGCCCGCGAGAAGTTCCACGCCGGTCTCTTCCAGACCGCGGCCGAGGCGGTGTGAGCGATGGCTGACACCGCGACCGGCCAGTGGCACGCCGTGATGGACGTCGACGACCTGTGGGAGGGGGAGCTCGAGTCGGTCGACGTCGAGGGCACCTCCGTCCTGCTGATCAACCTCGGTGGCAACCAGGTGATGGCCTACCGGAACCGCTGCCCGCACCAGGACTGGCCCCTGCAGGACGGTGACCTCGACGGCACCACGCTGACCTGCGCCCAGCACCTCTGGGAGTTCGACGTGACGTCCGGCAGGGGCGTCAACCCGGCGAACTGCGCGCTGGTCGGCTACGAGTGCAAGGTGGACGAGGACGGCACCGTGCAGGTGCGGGTCTGATGTCCCGGTACGTGCTGGTGGGTGGTGGGGTCGCCACCGCGGCCACCGCCACCGGCCTGCGGGCGGCGGGGTTCGCCGGCGAGATCGTGCTCGTCTCCGGCGAGCCCCACCTGCCCTACGAGCGTCCCCCCCTGTCGAAGGAGTACCTCGCCGGTACCTTCGGCAGGGGGGACTTCCAGGCCAACCCGGACGGCTGGGCCGCGGACAACGACATCGAGCTCGTGCTCGGCACCCGGGCCCAGGCCCTCGATCCGGGTCTGCGGCGGTTGTCGCTGTCGGACGGCAGCACCCTCACCTATGACGCGCTGGTGCTCGGCACCGGCGTCCGGGCCCGGACCCTGCCCGGGTTCGAGGGGGACCGGGTGCACGTCGTCCGCACGATCGCGGACTCGGAGCGGCTCGCGGAGCGGCTCGTACCCGGGCGTCACCTGGCGATCCTGGGCGCCGGCTTCATCGGCTGCGAGGTGGCCGCGGTCGCCGCGGCGAAAGGCGTGCGCGTCACGGTCTTCGAGCCGGAGGCGTTGCCCCTCGCCCGCGTCGTCGGGCCGGAGGTCGGCCACGCGATGCTCGACGTCCACGGCGAACAGGGCGTGGTGATCCGCACCGGCGAGCTGGTCACCGGCATGAGCGAGACCCCGTCCGGTGTGGAGCTGCGGACCCGCGACGGCGAGGTCGTCGAGTGCGACGACGTGCTGGTCGGCGTGGGCTCCGTGCCCAACACCGAGCTGGCCGTCGAGGCGGGCCTGGACGTCGACGGCGGGATCCTCGCCGACGAGCACGGCCGCACCAGCGCGCCGGACGTCTACGCCGTCGGGGACGTCGCGTCCCGGCTGCACCACGGACGGCACGTCCGGGTCGAGCACCACGACACCGCGGTGCGCCACGGTGCCGCCCTGGCCCGCACGCTTCTCGGCGAGAGCGAGCCGTGGACCGGCGAGCACTACTTCTGGTCCCACCAGTACGAGCACAACGTCCAGTCCCTCGGGCGGCTCGGGGGCCAGACGGTCCTGCGGGGCTCGCTCGAGGAGCGCTCGTTCACCGTGTTCTCGCTCGCGGACGGGCGGATCACCGGCATGGTCGCGCTGAACCGCCCGCGCGACCTGCTGCAGACCCGCAAGGTGCTGGCGGTGCCGCACGAGGTCACCGCAGCACAGCTCGCCGACGAGGACTTCGCCCTGAAAGGCCTTCTCCCGCAGAGGCCACGTCGATCGGAGGTACGGGCATGACCGCACTGGCCGAACTCACCGACATCACCGTCCGGGAGCCGCAGGTGCGGCTGACCGAGGCGGAGGCGACGAAGGCCCTCGACCGGGTGCTCGGCACACCGGCGGTCGAGGCGCGGGCTCGGCTCCGGTTCGGAGCCGGCACCGTCTGCGAGCCGCTCGCGCGGATGCTGGACGCCGCGCTGGTCCGCGCCCAGGAGTGCGGTCTGGACCCCGAGGCGCTGGTGCTCGCCGCCGCGCGGGCGGTGTCCGCCGAGGACATTGTGCGGGTGCGCCGCAAGGCCCACGGCGTCGCGGACTGGATCAGCAGCAAGACCAGCGACGTCACGATCGTCCTGCGGCCCAGAGGGTTGACGGCGCCCGCGCCGTCGATCGAGGCGCCGGAGGCGCCGCCGGTCCAGGAGTACCGCGCCGAGACCGAGGCCGAGCTCGCCGTGCGCGAGGTGCTCTACGACGTCGTCGACCCGGACCTGGGGGTCAACGTCGTGGACCTGGGCTTCGTCCGCCGCATCCGGCTGGACGAGGCGGGCCACGCGACGATCGTCATGACGCTGACCTCGGCGGCCTGCCCGCTGACCGGCGTCATGGAGAGCCAGATGAAGACCTTCCTCTCCGAGGAGGGCATCGAGTTCACCGTCGAGTGGGAGTGGCTGCCGACCTGGCGCCCCGCCGACATCACCGACGACGGCCGCGAGCAGCTGCGCGCCATCGGCTTCTCCAACTTCTGACTGCATTCCGAAAGGGCATGACCATGTCGGTCTCCATCGAGACGCTCGAATCGATCATGAAGGCGTTCAACACGCACGACCTGGACGCGATCATGGAGTTCTTCACCGACGACTGCACGTTCGACACGTCGAAGGGCCCGGAGCCCCACGGTCAGCGGCTCGTCGGCAAAGCGGCGGTGCGCGAGGGCCTGGCGGCCCGGTTCGCCGCCATCCCGGACGTGCAGTACGACGCCGACCAGCACTGGACCAGCGGTGACCTCGCCGTGTCCGAGTGGCTGGTCCACGGCACCGCCACGGACGGCACGCCGGTCCGCGCGCGCGGCTGCGACCACTGGGAGTTCCGCGACGAGAAGATCGTCCGCAAGGACTCCTACTGGAAGATCGTCGATGCCTGACGTGGTCGATGTCGACCTCCTGCTCAAGGGCTACACGCCCGAGGCCGACGGCACCTTCACGGTGCTCGACCCCTCCACCGGCGAGCCGATCGCGGAGGTCCCGCGGGTCACCGGTGCCGCCGTCGACCGAGCGGTCGAGGAGGCCGCCCGCGCGCTCCCCGCGTGGGCGGCCACGGCACCGCGGCGCCGCGCGGAGATCCTGCACGCCGCCCACGAGCTGATGCTCGCCGAGCTGGAGCCCCTGGCCCTGCTCATGAGCCTGGAGATGGGCAAGACGCGCGCCGACGCCCGCGCCGAGGTCCGGTACGCCGCGGAGTTCTTCCGCTGGTTCGCCGAGGAGGCCGTGCGGATCGGCGGCGAGCTCCGCATCGCCCCGAGCGGCGCGAACCGGATCCTCACCGTCCACCGGCCCGTCGGGGTGGCGCTGCTGCTCACCCCCTGGAACTTCCCCGCAGCGATGGCCACCCGCAAGCTCGCCCCGGCCCTCGCCGCCGGGTGCACCGCGCTGCTCAAGCCCGCCGAGGACACCCCGCTCACCGCGATCCACCTCGCCGATCTCCTCGCCCGCGCCGGCGTGCCCGAGGGTGTCGTGCACGTGCTGACCACGGACCGCCCGGGCGAGCTCGTCGAACGGGCGCTGGCCGACTCCCGGGTCCGGAAGCTGTCCTTCACCGGGTCCACCCCGATCGGCCGTGCCCTGCTCCACCAGACCGCGGACCGCATCGTCAACACCTCGCTCGAGCTCGGCGGCAACGCCCCGTTCCTCGTGCTGGAGGACGCGGACCTGGACGCGGCCGTCGAGGGCGCGATGTTCGCCAAGATGCGCAACGGCGGACAGGCCTGCACCGCGGCGAACCGGTTCCTCGTGCACCCCGCGGTCGCGGACGAGTTCGCCGCCCTGCTCAGCGCCCGGATGGCCGCCCTCACGGTCGGTCCCGGCACCGACGAGGCGACCCAGCTCGGCCCGATGGTCAACGCGCGACGCCAGGCGGACCTGATCGCCCGGGTCGACGCCGCCGTGAGCGGGGGCGCGAGGGTCCACACCGGAGGGTCGGCGTTGGAGCGGCCGGGGTTCTACTACCCGGCGACCGTGCTCAGCCGGGTCGACCGGGGGAGCGTGCTCTCGGTCGAGGAGACCTTCGGGCCGGTCGCCCCGATCGTCGAGGTCGCGGACGACGACGACGCGGTCGCGCTGGCCAACAGCACCGAGTACGGCCTCGCCGCCTACGTCTACTCCGCTGACCTCGGCCGGGCCCTCTCGGTTGCCGAGCGGCTCCAGTCGGGGATGGTCGGGGTCAACCGCGGGGCGATCTCCGACCCTGCCGCCCCCTTCGGAGGCCTCAAGCAGTCCGGTCTGGGCCGCGAGGGCGGCTTCGAGGGCGTCCACGAGTACCTCGAGGTCAGCTACCTCGCCGTCGACTGGTGAACCCACACTTACGAGAGGAAAGAACATGCCCTCGCTCCGCTCCCACGTCGTGATCGACGCCGCGCCCGACGCGGTCTGGAAGGTCGTCAGCGACTCCGCCAACGTCGCCGACTGGTTCCCCGCCATGGACGGCTCCACGGGGGACGGCACGCGCCGCACCGTGGTGCTCCGCGGTGGCGCGACGCTCGAGGAGGTCGTGGTCACCAGCGATCCCGAGCTGCGCCGCTTCCAGTACCGCGCGATCGGCGGCGACCTGGCCGTCGAGCACCACCTCGGCACCATTGACGTCATCGAGCTCGGACCCGACCGGTCGATCGTCGTCTACAGCACCGAGATCGAGCCGGAGACCCTCGCGGTGCCCTTCGAGGCCGCGATCTCCGAAGCCGTGCGCACGCTCCCGCAGCACGTGCGCTGAACTGCGCTGAACTGCGCTGAACTGCGCTGAACTGCGCTGACCTGCGCTGACCTGCACGAAAGGCACTGACATGACCCGCGTCCTCATCGCCGTCACCGGCGTGGACCACTGGACCCTGGCGGACGGCTCGCAGAGCCCGGCGGGCTACTGGCCCGAGGAGCTGAGCACGCCGCACCGCGTCTTCGCCGACGCCGGCCTCGACATCACGATCGCCACCCCCGGTGGGGTCGCGCCCACCGCCACGGAGGCGGGCTTCGCGCCGGAGATGCACGGCGGCGACGCCGCTGCGGGACAACGGATCCGGGAGCACCTGGCGTCCATCGAGGCGCTGAACGCGCCCGAGGTCCTCGAGGACGTCGACGTGGCCGCCCACGACTTCGTGTTCGTCCCCGGTGGCTGGGGCCCGATGGAGGACCTCGCCGTCTCGCAGTCCTTCGGCGAGCTCCTGCGCCGCTTCACGGACGCCGGCAAGCCGGTCGCGGCGGTGTGCCACGGCCCGGCGGCGCTGCTGCCGGCCCGGGACGACCAGGGCGGCTGGCTCTTCGCCGGTCGGGAGCTGACCGGGTTCAGCAACGCCGAGGAGCACGCCGTCGGGACCGCGCCGCTGGCGAAGTGGCTGCTGGAGGACCGGCTCCGGTGCGAGGGCGGCGTGTACAGCGCCGCGCCGGGGGACTGGGCGGAGTACGTCGTCGTCGACGGGAACCTCTACACCGGGCAGAACCCGGCGTCGTCCGAGGCGCTGGCGAAGCGCCTGGTCGCGGACACCGCCGCGTAGGGATCGAGCGAAGGGGGCGTCCGAGGACGCCCCCTTTTCTCATGCCGGTCGCTCGCGGCCCGCCAGGGCGTCACCACAGGCCCGGGGCGTCATCCCGTAGCGGTCGCGGAACTCGTTGATGAAGTGCGAGGTGCTGCGGTAGCCGACGGCCTTGGAGATCGCGGTGATGCTGTTCTCGTTCTCGATCACCAGCTCGCGGGCCCGGGTCAGGCGCATCTCCTTGATGAACTGGTAGGGCGACTTCCCGGCCACGTCCCGGAACAGGTGCGAGAAGGCGGACGGGCTCATGCACGCCCGCTCGGCGAGGTCGCTGACGCTCATGGGCTCGGCGAGGTGCTCGCTGACGTAGGCGATGATCGCGCTGACGGGGTTGCTCGCGCTCTCGCTCGCGGCCCGCTCCACGAGGCGGGTGTACTGCTCGGCCTGCAGGGCCCGGTAGACGATCTCCTTCTGGAACACGGGCGCGAGCACGCGGCGGTCGGCGGGGCTGGACAGGGAGCGCAGGAAACGCAGGATCGCGTCCATCATGTCGCGGTCCAGCCCGGAGACGAACGAGTGGTGCCCCTCCGGCAGCGGCTGTGCGGCGCGCGGGCTGGCGAACGCCGTGGTCTCCCGCTCCAGGAGGATGTCCGAGGACACCTGGCGCACCAGGTCCGGATCGAGCTGCAGGCCGAACGACAGGAACGGCTTCGCCGGGCTGGCCTCGATGATCTCCGTGCAGAAGGGGACGTTCTCGCTGATCGCCAGGTAGGTGAGCGGGTCGTAGTAGCACTCGACGCCGCCGGCGGTCACGCGCTTGCGGCCCTGCGCGATCACGCACAGGTGCAGCTCGCGGACCTCCTCCCACTCCGGTGCGGCGGGGGACTCGAACCGGTAGAACGTGAGCCCGGGCCACAGCCCCTCGTTGAGGCCGACCACGTGGGCGTGTGACTTGATCTCCGCGACCAGGTCCCCCGGGGAGATCCGGAACTCGAGCGGGTTCAGGGGGTTGGTCACGACGCCTCCGTCGGTGGGGCCGACGAGTGGCGGGCAGCGCAGACGCCGGACCACGTCGTCGGACGGATGTCGAGCTGGGTGCGTCGATGACGCGGTGGTGCGGCAGTACGAAGCGGTGGGGAACCGATTGGTCCTAGGTCCGGACCAAGAACCTCGGGTGAAGAATAAGGGACCGGGGCTCGGGCATGTCAAGGCTCACGCCGAAGAACCGGACCCCTCGGCGCCCGGCTCGTCCGGCCCACCGAAGACGACGAACCGCAGTTGCTCCCGGGTGTGGTTCAGGTGCTCCCGCATGGCCGTCGCGGCCTTGTCCGGCTCCCGGTCGTGCACCGCGTCGTAGATGATCTGGTGGTCGCGCAGGGTCTCCGTGATCGGCTCGTCGAACGGCAGCAGGTCGTGCGGGCTGAACAGCTCGCCGCGCGAGGTCTTGATCGCGTCCGCGAGCCGGTCACTGCGCGCCGCCCTGGCCAGTCCCATGTGGAAGTGCGAGTCGGCCTGGCGGAACGGTGTCCGGCCGGCCGCTGCGGGGAGCGCGATGAGCGCGGTCAGCGCGGTGAGGGACGCCTGCATCGTCTCGAGGTCGCTGTCCGTGCGTCGCTGCGCGGCCAGCATCGCGGTCTCGGTCTCCAGTGCGATCCGCAGGTCGAGGATGTCGTCGATCTCGCCGACCTGGGCGCGCATCCGTGCGCGCCACGCCTCGGCCGGGCGGTGCAGTTCGGTGATGTAGGTGCCGCCGTAGGCGCCACGCCGCACCTCGACGTACCCGTCCTCACGCAACTGCCTAATCGCCTCCCGGAGGCTGATCCGGGCGACTCCGAGCTGTTCGGCGAGCTCGCGCTCCGCGAGGAGCCGCTCGCCGGGGCTCAGCTCGCCGCGATGGATCAGTTTCCGCAGGTGGTCGGCGATCGCCTGGGACAGAGTCGTCGAGTTGACAACTCGCGTCATGGGCGCAGCGTACTCGTCCTGCCGTCACAGCCCACTGAACGACGCCGTTGCCGGGCCACTGCCCGTACGGGTAGCGGCACGCTGCCCCCGGCGGCGGACTGCGCACGGGTCGGTTCCCGATCCGCCGGGGTGACGCTTTACTACTGGGTGGCGGGAGGACGTCGGAGGGAGGCGCCGTGCGCGAGCCGGTGGGTGTCCGCAGCGAATATCTCCTGGACGCCGCTCGCTCGCACACGATCCACGACGCATTGCAGCCGGTCCTCGCCGAGATCCGTTCGCTCGTCAAGGCCTCGGTGGGCCTCGTCGCCTACCGGCCGAAAGCCACTCCCGCGCCCCTGCTCGTCCTGGCGGCCGACGCCCCGGACCTGCCCGAGCCGCCGCTGGCCAACGAGACGTTCCTGACGGGCCTGCCGACGGTCCATCAGGCGACGGTGCTGACCGACATCTCGTTCACCTCGATGCTGCGTCCCTACCGTGTACTGCTCCGTTCGGCGATCGTGGTGCCCTGGAGCGACCCCTACGGCGACGGGATGGTCGTCATCGGGGACACCGAGGTGCGGCCGGACCTGCCCGAGCCGGCGGCGGACCTCGTCCGCAGGCTGCGCAGTGACGTGCGGCGGAGCATGTCCTCCGGCCGCCGGAGCGGTGCCGGCGAGATCAACCGGAGCCTCCAGCGGGTGATGAAGGACGTCGCGGCGGCGACGGTAGACTGCGCGGACGTCGGCGAGGCGCTGACGACGCTGCTGGTCTCCGCCCAGTGGCTGTTCGACTCCGAGGTCGCCTACCTCTCCCTGCCCACGGACGACGTGGACACGTTCACCTTCGACCAGATGCTCGGCATCCGTACCCCGGACTTCCGGCACCTGCGCATCCGTGAAGGACAGGGCCTCGGCGGACTGGCCCGCTCGCTGCGTCGTCCGGTGCGGTCCTTGAACTACGGACGTGACTCGCGGCTCTTCGCGGCTCCGGTGGCCGAGACCGCCCAGGAGGGGATCGTGTCCGCCATGGCGACGCCGATCGTCGTCGACGACCAGATCCAGGCGGTGCTGTATGTGGGGGATCGCGCGCTGCGTCCGTTCAGCGAGACCGACGAGGAGGTGATCGGCGAGTTCGCCGAGTACGCCACGCTCGGCCTCAAGCGCCAGGCGACCGAGGCCTACCGCCGCGACGTGCTGCGTCGTCAGGAGCAGGAGCGACTGGCCTACGACCTGCACGACACCGCGGTGCGCGGCCTGCTCGAGATCGGCTTCGCCGCCGAGCGCGCCCGCGCCGCCGAGCACGGCGCGCCGGACGTGCGGGCGGGCCTCGACTCGATCGCGGCAGCTGCGGAGCGGTGCATGGAGGCGCTCCGCGGACAGCTCGACCTCCTCGTCGAGGGCACGTCCGGTCGCACCGCCGGCGCCGTGCTCGAGGAGATCGCCGAAGCGTCACTGCGTCCGGAGGCCCGCCACCGGTTCGTGGTGCACGGACCGGACGGACCGATGCCCGACCCGGTGGCCGACGCCCTGGTCCGGATCGGCCAGGAGGCCCTGGTCAACGTCGACGTCCACGCCGGAGGCAGCTCCGCCGAGGTCAGCCTGCAGGTGACGACGGACGAGTGGATCCTCTCGGTCGCCGACGACGGCGGCAACCGGACCTCACGACCCGAGCCCGAGGAGCACACCCGGGCCCATCTGGGCCTCGTGGCGATGCAGCGGGCTGCCGGGCGGGTCCTGGGACGGCTGGAACGGTTCGCGCGACCCGAAGGCGGGCACGTCGTCCGGGTGACCGTACCGACGAGCGGCAGCCGGTGATCCGGTTCTGCGTCGTCGACGACCACGAGATCGTGCACGACGGCCTGCGCGCGATGGCGGAGCGCGAGGAGGATCTGGAGTTCGCGGGGTCGGTGACCACCGCGGGCGAGGCGGAGCGGCTGATCGCCGAGGCGCGGCCCGACGTCCTGCTGCTGGACATGCGCCTGGCCGGCGGCAACAGCATCGACACCTGCGCGGCGCTGTCCGCCGCCTTCGGCGACCTGAAGATCGCGATGTTCAGCGGGTACGGCAACACCGAGCTGCTCGAGCAGGCGATCCGGGCGGGGGCCGCCGGGTACGTCCTCAAGGAGACCACGACGTCCCGCCTGCCCGACATCATCCGCGAGCTGGCCTCGACCGGCAGCTACTTCGACCCACGGCTGGCGAGCGGTCTGCTCCGCCGCACGGCGGGGGGCCCGAAGCCGCCCGCCTTCAACGACCGGGAGCTGGAGATCGTCCGGCTCATCGCGCGGGGAATGGACAACCATCGGATCGGCGAGCAGGTGAACATCAGCCCGCACACCGTGAAGTTCCACGTCACCGCCATGCTGCGCCGTCACGGGCTGAGCCGGCGGACGGAGCTGGTCCGCCTGGCGATGGACCTGCACCTGATCGACGACGGACGGTAGCGGGGCACTGCGGTCGCAGCGCCCCGCCACCGGGTCGGCTCCTGACCCCGAGGGCTCAGCCCCGGGCCCAGCTGGAGTCCGCGGGCGCCGGCTCGACGCCCCGGACGTCGGGCAGGGCCATGAGGCGCTTGTCCTCCTCGTCGTCGACCCACGCCTTCGCGATCTCCTCGCAGGTGGCGAACCAGACGCCGTCGCGGCTCACGATGTGCTCGATGAGGCGCTCGTACCAGAGGATGTTGTGGGCCTGGCCGATGATCTGCGGGTGCACGCAGGAGGCGAACACCGGGTTGTCGACGCGCTCGTAGGCGTAGTCGAAGATGTCCCGCCACCGCTGGAAGATCGTCTCCGTGTCCTGCATGCCGGTGGAGACGCCGGTGTAGGCCAGCGGCGGGAAGTCGTCGAGGTACCAGTTGACCGGGATCTCGATCACCGAGCTGGCGGTGCCCGCGACGTTGGCCTTCTCCCAGTTGATCTGCCACCGCTGCGGGTGGTACGGGACGAGGTCGCGGGCCATGAGGCTGGTGTCGTAGAGGAACCCCGACTCCTCGATGATGTCCAGGGTGTTCTCGCTGTAGTCCCAGTACGGCGAGCGGTAGCCCGTCGGGCGCACCCCGAGCACGTTCTTGTAGCTCTCGAAGGCCAGGTCGACCAGGCGCCGCTCGGTGTCGCGCTCGATCCCGGGCGGGATCTCGTGGTAGTAGCCGTGGTGGCCGATCTCGTGGCCGGCCTCGACGACCTTGCGGCACTGCTCGGGGAAGGTGTCGACGGAGTGGCCGGGGGTGAACCAGGTCGTCGTGATGTCGTAGCGGGAGTACAGCTCCAGCAGGCGCGGGACCCCGACCTCCGCACCGAACTGACCGCGGGACATGAAGGACTGGGTCGGACGGTTGAACCCGCCCAGCCACAGCGCCTGGGCGTCGAAGTCGGTTCCGAGGTTGACGGCGATCTTCTTGCCGGGGGGCAGTTGCAGGTGGCCCATGGATCTCTCCTTCGGGATCGGTCAGGATGACGGACGGAGCTCGATGACGTGTTCGGCGGCGGCGTCGATCCGCTCGCGGCTGTAGAGCAGGGGGAACGCCTCGTCACGGCTCCACGGCCCGAACAGGTCCGTGGCGTGCGGGTCGTCGAGCCGCCCGGACTGTCCGGGGGCGTTCATCGCCAGGGACGAGTCCCATTCGCCGACGTCGACGACGAGCCGGAAGGTCGCCCCTGCGCTCTGCACGAAGTTCGGTCCGTAGGCGGTGTTGCCGACGGTGTCGCCGCTGCCGCCACGCGGCTCCGGCCCCGCGACGAGCTGCTCCCCGGGTACGTCGGTGAGCAGCGCCGCGAGCGGGTGCCGGGCCTGGGCGACGTGCAGCCGGCCCCAGCGCCAGGTCGCGCGATCCGGGCCGAGCAGCTCGGCGAGCTCGGCCACGGCGGCGGGCAGCGTCCACGCGACCGTCTCGGCGAGGAACTTGTCGGGGTTGGGGCCGAGCCGCGTACCGGGGTTCTCGACGAGCTCCAGGTCGATCCGGGCGTCGGCGAGCAGGTCCTCCGCGGGGGAGATGCGGGCGGCCGTCTCCGCGGGGTTCGCCACGTGCTCCTCGAGTGCCCGGGCCAGCAGGGCGGGCCGCAGGTGTCGGCGGTACCAGACCTCGAACACCGCGGCGGCGGCCGAGTCGGCGGTGAGGGTCCCGTCCCAGTCGAGGAGCAGGGCGAGCCCGTCGGTGTCGCCGGGGACGTCCAGCTCGCGGACCCGGGCGAGGATGCGCCGAGCGGGGGTGCTCAGGTAGTCGCCCTGGAGCGCGACCATGGACTCGGGCGTGGCGTCCGTCGTCTGCGCGAGCACCTCGTCGAGGCGGTGCCGCCGGAAGGGTGCGTACCAGTCGTAGGTGACGTGCCGGTCGGCTGGGAAGTCCTCGGGCAGGTTGCACTCGTTGGCCGTGGCGAGGAACCCCTGCTCCGGGTTCACGGCGCCGGGGAGCTGGTCGGCGTCGTAGAAGCCCGCCCACTCGTAGCGGCCGTCGCCCGGCACGGGAAGGGTGCCGTCCCAGTTCGGGCGGATCGGGGTGAGCCCCCCGGTCTTCCAGGCGATGGTGCCCTCGGTGTCGGCGAAGACCTGGTTCTCCGGCGGGGCGCCCCAGCGGTTCATGGCGGCGAGGAACTCGTCGTGGTTCTGCGCTCGCATGTAGTCCATGCTCCCCAGGTAGGGCGCCATGCCCGGCTCCAGCCACGCGGCCCGGACGACGAACGCGGTGTGCCGGGAGGGGTCCTGGTGCACGACCGGGCCGTGCCGGGTGAACAGCAGCTCGACCTCGACCCGCTCCCCGCCCCGGACCTCGATCACCTCCGAGACGCGCTGCATGGGCTCCCAGCGGCCCTGGTACCGGTAGGAGAGTGGGTCGTCCGGGTGGGTCTCGTAGACGTAGAGGTCCTCCTGGTCGATCGCGAAGATCGTCAGCCCGAACGCGATGCGGCCGTTGTGCCCGATGGAGATCCCGGGCAGCGCCGGCTCGCCCCCTCCGATCACGTCGAAGCCCGGTGCGGAGAGGTGCGCGATGTAGCGCAGACCGGGGAGAGCCGCTGCGGCGCGGTGCGGGTCGTTGGCCAGCAGCGGGCGGCCCGAGCGGGTCCGCGACCCGGCCAGCACCCAGTTGTTGCTGCCCTCCGGCAGCACGTCGCCCTGCGCGTCCAGCGGGTCGCGGGGCCCGAACACCGGCGCCGAGGTGGCGAGGTCGTAGACGGCCAGCACGTCGTCCGGGATGAGGTCGAGGTCCAGCCCTTCGGGGACCGTGAGATCCCGATGCGGTTCGCGGCGCCGCCGCAGTTCCTCGACCTCACGAGGAAGGTCGCGCAAGGTGCGCGCGCGGGCGACCTCGTCACGCACGTTGTAGAAGAGGCCGTGGCTGCGGATCCGGGCGACGTCCTCGGGCTCCCACCGGGCGGGCTCGTAGCCGAGCTCCCGGAACTCGACCGGGAGCAGCGAGGGATCGCGCCGGGTCAGCTCCACGAAGGCGTTGATCCCTTCGACGAAGGCGACCGTCGCCCTCTTGGTGTCCGAGCCGTACGAGAGCCACTCGCGGCGCATGTCCCCGCGGTAGAGGAACAGCCGCGCCGCGCGGTCCCGCTCGACGTGCTCGGCGCCGAACACCTCCGACAACCTGCCCAGGCCGCGCCGACGCCAGAAGTCGATCTGCCACAGCCGGTCCCGGGCCGCGTTGAACCCCTGCGCGCGGAAGGCGTCATAGGTGTCGGTGGCGTAGATGTGCGGCACGCCCCAGCGGTCGACCACGATCTCCGCCGGCCCCGCCAGCCCGGGCACGGTGTACGACGTTCGTCCCGGTCCGTTTCGCTGCGCTGCCACTGTGCCCTCCAGCCTCGTCGCCGTGTGCTCGACCGAGTCAAGCAAGGGGAAGGGTGGTCGTGTCGGCAGAGTTCCGTGGCGATCCGGCCGGCCACGCACTGCCCCTTCAGGCAGTGGCCGGGGCCCGAGGTCCCGGTGCTCGCTCGAGTGCGCGGTGGGCTCTTGACCTGAACCCTGGTCGAGGGTGCACGGTTGGCCACATGGCTGTCGCGTTCAACCACACCATCGTCGCCACCCGCGACCAGGAGGCCGGTGCGCGTTTCCTCGCCGAGGTGCTCGGGCTGCCGGCGCCGACCCGCTTCGGGCCGTTCAGCGTCGTGGCGCTACCCGACGGGGCGAGCCTCGACTTCATGGACAGCGAGGAGGTGCATCCGCAGCACTACGCGTTCCTCGTCTCCGAGTCCGCGTTCGACGCCGTCGTCGGGCGGCTGCGGGAGCGGGGCGTGCCGATCTACGCCGACCCCTGGCACGGCACGCCGGGCCACAACACGAACGACGGCGGCCGCGGGGCCTACTTCGACTCCCCGGAGGGCCACAACCTCGAGGTGATCACCCGGCCGTACGGCAGCGGTCAGGCGTAGCCCCACCCCGGCCGACGACGTGGACCGGGGCCTCAGCTCCGCGTGGCCGCCAGCTTCGTCGCGAGGGCGGCGAGGGTCTCCTGCGCCGCGGCGAACTCGGCGGCGGCTCGGCCGCGCTGGTCCGCGAGGGCAGGGACGGTTTCGGCGAGGCCGAGTGGGACCGTCACGACGGTGACGGCCATGCCGAGCGACGCACCCAGCACGATCTCCAGTACCGGGACGGCGTGGTCCCAGCCCTCCTGCGCCGTGCCGGGGTCGTACACCGCGCCCTGGCTGCTCACGACGACCGCCGGGCGGCCTGCGAGGGGCTGGGTCGGCCCGTCGAACGGGACCGTGACCCCGGGGATGTGGATGTAGTCCAGCCAGGCCTTGAGCGTGGAGGGGACCGAGTAGTTGTAGAGCGGGGCGCCGACCAGCAGGACGTCCGCGTCGGTCAGCTCCTCGATCAGTTCGCGCTGCAGGGTCTCGGCCTCCAGCGGCGGTGCGGCGCCTGCGGGGCGCAGCCGGGGAGGCCAGTGCAGTGCCGGGTCCGGGAAGTGGGGGAGCGCGTCGCGGTGCAGGTCACGGCGGAGGACGAGGTGGTCCGGGCCGGCGTTGCGCCAGACCTCGGCGAACCGGGCGGTCAACGCCCGCGTGCGGGAATGCTGGAGGTCGGCGGAGGAGTCGAGGTGCAGCAGCGTCGGCACGAACCCGCACGCTACCTGCCGGGTCCAGGGCCGGCGCTCAGGTTCGTGCGGGCGCGGTGAGGCGGGCGGTGAGGTCGGCGGCTCCGGGGCCGGCCAGCTGGGGCAGGGCGGCGTGGCGCCCGGTGCACACGAGGAGGAGCGCGGCCATGGGGCCGTGGACCTGCGGGCCCTGGCCGGCGGACCACGGCGTGTCGGTGGCGGTCAGGCGGAACCCGGTCACCGCCCGCGTCGCGGGGGCGGGCGGTGGCCATCGCATGGACAGCACCCGGGTCGCGGCGACGGCCGCGGCCGTCGGCGGCATGTCGTGCCTGCAGCCGAGCGGGATGGCGATGTCCTGGGAGTGGACGAGGATGTCGATGAGTGTCTCGAGCCGGGTGACTCCGAGGGTGTGGCGCCGGGAGCCGACCGTCGCGCGGATCTCGGCGACGATCTGCCCGGTCGGCACGGCCGCGGCGCGGCGACGGGCCGCCTCCTGGATCGTGCGGTCCAGGCTGCCGCGCCACCGGGCCAGCGTTGCGAGCAGGTCGCGGAGGCCGAGCTGTTGCTGGGTCAGGTGCGCGGCGACGTCGCGCACGGTCCAGCCCGTGCACAGCGAGGGCTGCCGCCACTGCTCGTCGGAGAGACCCTCGAGCAGGTCGGCCAGGCAGCGCCGCTGCGCGTCGATGACCTGCCAGACCTGGTCGGGGTCCATGACGGCGGGGCGGCGCGGCTGGTCGGTCATGTCGGCACCTCCGTGGGGCGTGGGCGGACCACACCGGTGACGAGCGCTTCGATCTGCGGGTAGGGGTCGAACGCCGGATCGGGAACGGCCAGTTCGTGCAGGACGATCCCCGTCCAGTGGTTCATGATGATCGGGGCGTCGCGCTCGGGGTCGGTGGAGCCGGCGATACGCAGCCAGTTCATGAACCAGGTGTTGACGCGGGCACCGGTCGCCAGGAGTTGAGCCTGGAGCGACGGGTGGATGCCGGCCTCGACCAGGATCGCGTACCGGGCCAGGGTCAGCACGCGCTGTCGGCCGGTCGCCTCCTGCGCGAACACGGCCAGGGAGCGGGCGAGCTCCTGCGGGGTGACCGGGTACATCCTCGTGGCGAGGTCCTCCCAGTTCGCCCGTTCCCGGGCGGCGAACCGCTCCACCACCGCGTTGAGCAGGGTGTCCCGGGTGCGGAAGTGGTTCGAGGTGGACCCGGCGGGCAGGCCGGCGGCGGCATCCACCGCGCGGTGGGTCAGCCCGTGCATCCCGGACCGGCCGAGCACGGAGATCGCGGCGTCGAGGAGCTGCTCCCGACGGCTGCTCATAGGGGAATACTACGACCGTCGGTCAGATCACTACAAGCGTAGTGGAGGAGAGCCGCCGGGTCCTTGGGGACAGCACCGTTGTGGGCCGGTGGTGTGGAGCTACGACGTCAGGCCCAGATCAGGTTGTCGGCGAGCCCGGATGCCGAGGCTTCGTCGTGAGTGAGCAGCTCGTGCGGGTCGCGACGGAGGGCTTGCAGGACGACGAGCGCCGCGAGGTGACGTTCGTCGGCCTCGCGGAGCACGCGGGTGCGGGTGCTGCCGGCCGGTCCGACGAAGGCCCGTGGCGTCGGGTGGCTGTGGCAGGTTCCCGCGATCACGGTCCACGGCGTGTGGTCGCGCGCGGCCGTCCGGGCGCGCAGGAGGAAGGGCGAGGTTCCGTCGATCCGGCAGTCGAGCCCGGCCCGTCGGACGATCTGGGCGACCAGTTGGACGTCGAGGGCGTCGGCTCCGTCGTCCCCGTCGTCCCCGCCGTCGCCGTGGCTGCGGGTCGGCGTCCCGGTCACGCCGCCGATCACCCGCTCCCGACCAGCCGTCATCGTCTCGTCGTCCCTTCACTCGATCGACCCCGGAACCGCACAGGAACTCGGCCCCTCGCTCGGGGTGGGGGCATGAAAGGGTCGGCAGGGGGAGAGGCGACCCCGCACGCTGTCCGGGTACGTCCCGGACGACATCCACGATGCCGCGGAACCCGCCTCGGGCCACGGGCTGCGGGCCACCAACTGCGCCCCCGCGGGTTTGCCGAACCTCGGCAAGGTCCGCTGAGGAGGGATCAGGTGGGGTCGGGGGCGGGAAGGTCACGTCGGGGCCAGCCGAGCAGGCGGGCGCCCAGGACGGCGGCGTGCACGGTGAACCGTTGTGCAGGGTCGGTCGGGTCGTAGCCGGTGAGCTCGGCGATGCGCTCCAGCCGGTAGGTCACCGCCCGCACGGACAGGTGCAGCCGCCGCGCGGTCTCGGTCACCACGCATCCGGTGGCGAAGTAGGCGTCGAGGGTCTCCAGCAGCGGACCGGCGCCGCCGCGTGCCTTGGCGAGCGGGCTGGCGACGGCCTGCACCAGGTCGGTGATGGCGGGCTGGTCGCGCAGCAGGACCCGGTAGATCAGCAGGTCCTCGGCCCGCACGACGGGCATCTCCAGCTGCAGGCGCGCGGCCATGCCCAGCGCTTCGCGGGCCTCCTCGTAGGAGCGGGCGATGCCGTAGGAGCCCGGGTACGGCCGGCCCACCGCGATGCGCCACGGGCCGCCGCGCGGGACGCGGGTCAGGTCGCTGTGCATCAGCTCGCCCAGCCCGTCGCGGAGGGCCCCGGGTGGCCCTGCGGCGGTTTGTCCGGTCGGTGTGGCGGGCGCGACGACGACGATGCTGCCGTCCTTGGTGGCGACGAGCACGTCGCGGTCCCCGATCCCCTGCACGACCGCCCGCTCCAGGCTGCTCAACGCGGCCTCCGCGTCGACGAGCCGGCCGGTGGGCGCGGCCAGCGCCACCTGGTGGGGCTGGGCCATGTCCAGCCCGAACGGCTCGGCCCGCTCGACCAGCGCGCCGATGTCCGCGTCCCCGCGCAGCAGGTCCTCGATCAGTTCGCGCCGCAGCGTCTCCTCGCTGCGCATCATGTCCCGGCGCGCCGCGGTGTAGCCCTCGGCGAGGCCGGCCACGGCGCGGTCGACCGCGCGCATGACCGCCTCGGCGGCGGTCGCCGTGGTCGCGGCGTCGGGGAACGTCACGACCCCGGGCAACTCCCGCCACAGCCGCCAGGCCGCCGACAGGTACAGCTGCACGGCGTTCCCGGCGGACACCCCGAGCTCGGCGGCCCGACGGCCGTTGAGCCCGACCGCGTCGAGCTCGGCCCTGTCCGGCCGGCGCCCGGTCGTGGCGGCCTCGACCAGCATCGACAGGAACCCCCCGAGCAGCTCGACCGGTACCCCGCCCGCGCCCTGGCCGGCTTCCTGCGCGACCCGGTGCAACCAGGCGCTCTGCTCCCCGTTCCGTGCTCGCCGGTCGGGCGGGCCACTGGATCCCGTGGTCGGGTGGGTCATCGGTGTCGTTCTCCTCCGCGGCACCTTCGGCGAGGTCCGCCGTGCCGGCTCCCCGTTGCCGGAGACCGGCAACCTTAGCCAGGGGGTCAACCTGCCGGCAGCATCCTCGTCGCTACTCGGTCCCGGGCGCCGCGCGGTAGGGAACCGCACGCATCAGCGTGACCTGCATGGCCTGGCCGTTCGGGAGCGCGTACTCCACTTTCTCGCCCTGCTGCGTCCCGGGCAGGGCCTGGCCCAGTGGTGAATCCGGCGAGCAGGTCATCAGGTCGTCCGGGTACGCGCCCTCCTCGTGGTGGGCGAGGAGGAACGTCTCGGTCTCCTGGTCGTCCTCGTAGCGCACGGTCAGCACCATGCCGGGTTCGGCCACGCCGTCGTCCGGAGGATCCTGCCCGACCAGGGGGTTCTGCAGCAGTTCCTGCAACTTCCGGATCCGG
The DNA here is from genome assembly GCF_027922425.1 of Pseudonocardia halophobica. Lineage (GTDB taxonomy): Bacteria > Actinomycetota > Actinomycetes > Mycobacteriales > Pseudonocardiaceae > Pseudonocardia > Pseudonocardia halophobica. The sequence goes on from NZ_BSFQ01000002.1 coordinate 368,839, forward strand.
TTCTCGCGCTCCCGACGGTCGGTCAACAGCTGCTGGTCGGTGTTGTGGTCGGCACTGTCCCCGACGAACTGCTCGGCAGCGGACCCACCGAGTCCCTCGGTGCGCTGCCGCAGCAGCCCGATCAGTTCTGCCTTGAGGTGCTCGTAGGCGCTCGGTGCCAACCAGACCTGGGCCTCGGTCACGTCCTTGACTCCTCACGGGAAAGGAAGAGAACCGGATCGACCGCGATTCGAGCGGGCGACCCGGTTGTGGGGAATGCGAACGAGCACGGCCCGAAGCGCGTCGGACCGTGCTCGATGACGGTCGAGCCTGTGATCGCTAGATGGAGGCGTCGACCGTTTCCGACTGTCGGCACCCGAATCTCCCCGGGGCCGGTGGCCGGTACGGCAACGTGTACCACAACCTCCGAAGTCTTCGGCAAATCTTGCCGAGTCCCGGAAACGAGTGCCGGTGCGAGGTTGCGGGACCTCGCCCTGCCCGCACCGGAGATTCGCGGGCATGGTGGATGGCGGGCCTGCCGACCTCCTCCGTGTGGCGCCACACAGTCGGCAGGCCCACCAGCTTCTGACCAGCACCGGGCCTCGCCGTACGCCGAGCCCGGTGCGGCCGTGTCGAGTGAACCGACAACTGCTGTGGAGTCGGCTGTGCGGCCACGCGTCATCGTGGGCGTGGGCGGACGAGGAGCTCGTCGACGCGTCGTGGACACCGCGGTGTCGCTGGCCCGCGGGACCGGCGCGGTCCTCTACGCGGTCGACGTCCGTCACGGTGACGGGACGAGCAGCCGCTGGGGGCCGCCGGCGATGCAGAACGCCTACCACGCGCTGGCGCAGGCATCGGCCCCGGTCGACGACGTCGACGTCCGCATCGTGGTCACGACGGGCGATCCGGACGAGACGCTGCTCCGCCTGGCCGACCGTCCCGGGGACCTGCTCGTCCTCGGTCACTCCCGACGGGCTCCCACCCGGGGCGCCGAGCGGCCCCTCGCTCTCCGGTGCGCCGCGCGGGCGCACTGCTCAGTGGTGGTCGTGCCGTGTGAGCAGCCGCAGGTCGAGGCGTGAGACGGCGCCGTCGTCCACGAGAACACCCGACCCATGGTCGGCCCTCGCCGATGCCGGCCTCAGGCCAGGCCCTTGCTCGTGTCGTTGCGGGTCGCGTCGCCGAGCTGGGATCCGCCGTCGACGTCGAGGATCGTCCCGCTCACGTACGAGGCGGACGGGCTGGAGAGGAAGACCGCGGCCTCGGCGACCTCCTCGATCTCGCCCCAGCGCTTCATCGGGATCCGCGCGTAGTGGGCCGCGCGGGTGCTGTCGTCGGGCGCGAGCCGGGCCATGCCCTCGGTGCCCGCGATGGGGCCGGGGGAGATGCCGTTGACGCGCACGTCGGGGCCCCACTCCATGGCCAGTACCCGGACGAGCTGGTTGATCCCGGCCTTGGCGGCGCAGGCGTGCGCCTGCATGGGCATGGCGTTGACCGCCTGGCCCGCCGTGATCGCGATGAGCGAGGCGCCCGGGGTGCGGAGCAGGTCGTAGCAGCCGCGGAAGACGTTGAACGTGCCGTTGAGGTCGATGTCCACGACCGTGCGGAAGGCGTTGGCCGACATCTTCGCGGCCGGGGCCAGGAAGTTGCCGGCCGCGCCGGACACCACGACGTCGAGCGGGCCGAGCTCTGCCGCGACCTGCTCCATCGCGCCGCGGATGGCCTCGTAGTCGCGCACGTCCGCCGACAGGCCCAGCGCGCCGGGGCCGATCGAGTCGGCCGCTGTCTTCGCCTTCTCGGGGTTCCGCCCGGCCACGGCCACCCGCGCCCCGAGTTGCGCGAACCTGCGGGCGATACCGAGGTTGATGCCGCTCGTGCCGCCCGCCACGAAGACCGTGCGATCCGCCATCAGGTCGTCGTCGAACGCGCTCATCGTCCTGTCCTCTCCGTCGAGTCCCCTGACATCATGGAGTGCTGAACGCGCGTTCAGTTCGCCTGCGGGGGTGATCTCGGACACCGAGCCGATGCCCTGCGGCAGAGGGCCTCGGCCGGAGGGCCTCACGCGTCGCACGCGGCGGTCAGTGCGCGCTCGTGTGTCTCGGGGAGGCGGCGCAGGCAGCCGACGGCGATCGCCAGCAGTCCCGCGATGCACAGGCCGAGGGTGATCGGGCCCCAGGCCGAGGCGGTCAGCGGGGCGGCGACCACGAGGATGACGGCGCCACCGGCGACCCCACCGAGGTTGTAGCTCACTCCGGAGCCGGTGTAGCGGTACCGGGTGGAGAACATCTCCGGCAGGTAGGCGCCCAGCGGGCCGTAGGCGGGGCCGAGCAAGGCGAGCAGGACGACGATCCCGGCGCCGATCGCGAAGGGCGAACGGGTGTCGAGGAGCGGGAAGAGCACGAGGGACCACACGGCCAGGCCGATGCAGCCCGCCGTGACGAGTCGGCGGCGTCCGAGGCGGTCGGACAGAATGGCGGCGTAGGCGGTGGTCGCCACCGAGACGAGCGCGGCGATGATGTCGATCACGAGGATGCCGGCCTTGCTCATGCCCAGGCTGCCGGTCGCGTAGCTCGTCAGGTAGGACGTGGCGACGGACATGGCGGCGAACACGCCGGTGGCCAGGCCGGTCGCGAGCAGCATCGTCCGGGGCTGGCGCCGCCACACCTCGAGGAAGGGCACGCCGCGGCGGGTGGTCGTGCGGGCGGCGTCGGTGAACACGGGCGTCTCGTCGGTGTGCAGGCGCACGTAGAGCCCGACCCCGATCAGCAGCGCACTGAGCAGGAACGGCACGCGCCAGCCCCAGGAGACGAAGGCGTCGCTCGTCTCTCCGATGCCGAGGTCGACGGCGAGGAAGGTGGCGGTGGCGAGCGCGAACGCGACGGTCGCGCCGACCTGTGGGTAGAGGGCGAAGCGGCCGCGCTGCCCGTCGGGGGCGTTCTCGGTCGCGAACAGGGCGGCCCCGGCCCATTCGCCGCCCACGGCCAGACCCTGGACGGCGCGGAGGACGATCAGCAGGATCGGGGCGGCGACGCCGAGGGTCGCGGCGCCGGGCATCAGCCCGACGGCGACGGTGCACAGGCCCATCGTCATCAGCGTGACGATCAGGGTCCGCTTGCGGCCGAGCCGGTCCCCGACGTGGCCGAAGAGGATCGATCCGACCGGCCGGAACACGTACACCAGGGCGAAGGTCCCGAACGCCGCGATCGTGCCGACGACGCCGCCCACGGCGGGGAAGAAGACCTTGTGGAAGACGAGGGCGGCGGCCGTGCCGTAGATGAAGTAGTCGTAGAACTCGATCGTGGTGCCCGCCATGCTGGCCAGGTTGATCCGGCGGACCGCCGTGCGGTCGGGCCGCGGGCCCGCGGAGGGCGTCGGGCCGGGGGACGGCGGGGTGCGGACGGCTGCGGACACGGTTCCCTCTCCGGTCGGTCTGGTGGGTGACCTCCAGCGTCGACCTGCGAGGGCGCCGCCGGGATCGGCTGGCCGGCCGGGCCCGTTGATGACTCAGGGGTCGGGCGATCAGGGGACGGTCCGTGTCGTCAGGACCTGCGGTGGTCTCAGCCTCCGAGCAGTGAACGCAGGAAGAGCAGGAGGTTGGCGGGACGCTCGGCCATCCGCCGCATGAGGTACGGGTACCACTGGCCGCCGAAGGGGACGTAGACCCGCACCCGGTAGCCCTCGGCGGCCAGTCGCTCCTGCAGGTCCCGGCGCACGCCGTAGAGCATCTGGAACTCGAAGTCGCGGCGATCGACGCCGAGCCGGTCGGCCTCGGCCCTGACGTGGTCGATGCACACGTCGTCGTGCGTGCCGAAGGCCGGGTCGGGCAGGTTCGCGAGCGCCCAGCTCGCCAGGTACCGGTACTGGGCGGTGATCTCCTCCCGCTCCTGCAGCGCCTTCTCGATCGGCTCGAGGAAGGCCCCCTTGACCAGGCGGATGCGCGGCTTGACGTCGGTGAACGAGCCCAGGTCCTCCGGGCAGCGCCGCATCGCGGCCTGCTGCGCCACGCGGGTCCGCGGGAAGGACGGCAGGAACGTCCGGTAGATCTCCAGGGTCTGGGGGCCGACCGAGCTGTGCTCCATGTCCACCTCGACGGTGACCCCGCACTCCTCGGCGACCTCGAGGAGCTGCTTGAGGTGGCCCGCGCACACGCTCTGGTCCAGGCCGACCCCCAGCTGCGAGAGCTTCACCGACACCGTCCCACCGGGGGCGCGGTCGGCGATCGCGTGGATCGTCTCGACATAAGCCGCCGTCGCCGCAGCGGACTCCCGCAGGTCGCCGACGGTCTCGCCGAGCAGGTCGAGGCTCACGTCGATGCCCTTGGCGTGGAGCGACCGCGACACGGCGATGACGTCGTCGAGGGTGGTGCCGGCGACGTACCGGGAGACGAGCCCACTGGTCAGGCGACTGCGGCTCACCAACTTCTCGAGCCGCACGTTCCCGGCGGCCAGGAGCAGCAGCTTCCTGATCATGTTCTTCCTCCTGCATCGCGTGCGTCGGATGGCATGAACGCATCGAGGACAGGGAGGAGGGGCCGGCGCCGGGCCTCGGACGCGGCGTCGCTGTCCTTCTCCGGGCTCCCAGAGTAGGATGTAATCACAGATCACACAATGGGCCGGTCGACGCGCTCATGCGGCGGCCGGGGAGTCCCGAGCCGCGGATCGCTGCCGGTCCGCAGGCCGGGCTCTCGGGGAGCCGGCGTTGAGGGTGGTGCCATGGCGATGTCGAAGCTGGAGAGCCTGTCCTTGCTGCCGGACAGGGTCTTCACGGCGATCCGCGAGCAGATCATGAACGGCGGGATGCCGGCCGGGCACCGGCTGCGGATCCGCGACCTCGCAGCGGAACTCGGTACCAGCGTGATGCCGGTGCGGGAGGCGATCCGCCGCCTGGAGGAGGCGGGGCTCGCCGAGAGCGTCCCGCATCGTGGCGCGGTGGTCCGCGGGCTGACGCTGGTCGAGCTGCGCGACGTGTACTACGTGCGCCGGGTCCTCGAGGTCGATGCTGCCCGACTGGGCGCCCCGAACATGACCGACGAGGACGCCGCGGTCATGGCGGCGCACTGCGCGGCGATGTCGGAGGCAGTGGCGGCCGGCGACGTGGTGACCGCGCTCGATGCCGACGAGGCCCTCCTGGCCACGCTCTACGCCGCGGGCGGCAACGCCGTCCTCCTCGACACGATCCGGGGTCTGTGGGAGCGCTGCCGGGTGTACAAGATCGTCGGCGCGCGCCGGGCGGTCGAGGAGGACGACGGGACGTTGTGGTCGTTCCAACCGCGTCTGGTCGAGGCGGCGCGCGACCACGACGCCGTGGCCGCCGCGGCCGTCACCGAGGCGTCGCTGCTCAGCGCCACGGCGCGCATCGAGCATCAGCTCGGGGGCGTGGGCTGATCGGACGCGCGAGGCAGACGCTCGTTCAGCGCATCTCGCCGGCCCCGACGTAGGGGTGCGGGCTGCGCAGCAGGTCGCCCTCCGAGAAGCGGCAGAGCCGGAAGTCCCGGGCCGGGATGGTCGGGACGGAGAGCCGGTGGCGGCTCCCGCGGTCGTCATGCCTTCTCCCTCGGGGCGGCCGACTCCGCGGGCGCGTCGGTCGTGCTCGGGTGATCGGCCCGGCGGCTCCCGGACGCCGCCGCCGCGGAGCGCCCGAGGCGGAAGCGGCTCCAGTCGAAGCCTCCGGCGGGCGGTCCCCAGATGACCAGGAACTCCGCCGGGTCCGGCCCGTCGTTGCGGACGCCGTGGGGCAGGCCGGGCGGGGCGATGAAGGCGTCGCCGGGGGAGAGGTCGGTGGCCGTCTCGCCGACCAGCAGGGTCGCCCGGCCGCGGACGAGGACGTAGACCTCCTCGAGCTCGCCGGCCGCCGCGCCGTCCTCGCCCGGCATCGGAGGGTGGGCGTGCACTCCCTCGGTGGCGCCCGGCGGGAAGGACCACCGGTTGATCGCCACCGGGAGCTGTGTGCGCTCGCGGAAGAACCACTGGACGCCGACGGGGATCGTGCCGTCGTGCAGCACGTGACCGAAGGCGCCGTCGCCTGATCGCTCGACGTGGGTGTCCTTGCTGTCCATGGTCGCGACCTCCTCAGCCCATGTGCGGGTACGTCCGGTCCATGTCGGGCGACAGGTTCTCCTCGAGGAAACGACCGCTGACCCAGCGCTGCAGGGCCAGGACCGATCCCGTCCTGTCGTTGGTGCCCGATCCCGCCGGCGCCGAACGACTGCTGGCCCATCGTGGTCCCGGTGGGACGCCGCCCGCGCCGCCGCCCGGGCCCCTCTGCGCGGCTTCTCCGACAGCGTGCGGGCACTTCTCGCGCGCTGAGCCGGCCTGGTCTTGTCCGGGCCCGGTTCGTGGCCTACCGTCGTCGACGAGTGGTATTCGAACATCTGCAGGTGACCGAGGAGTCCCATGTCACCGACGAGTCCTGACGGGCACGCACGTCGTGCCGGACAGGTGCGGGTCGCCGTGGACACCGGCGGCACCTTCACCGACGTCGCGGTCCGGCGACCGGACGGCTCGGTCGAGGTGTGGAAGGTGTCCTCGAGCCCGCAGGCGCCGGACGACGCGGTGGTGCGCGGGGTCAAGGAGGCCCTCGAACGGGCCGGGGCGGACTTCGGCTCGGTCGAGCGGTTCGTCCACGGCACCACGGTCGCGACGAACACCCTGCTCACGCGCACCGGTGCCCGGGTCGGGCTGGTTACGACCGCCGGGTTCGCGGACATGCTCCACATCGGGCACCAGAGCCGCCCAGCCCTCTACGACCTGTCGGTGCGGCGCGCCGCCCCGCTGGTCCCGCACGAACTGACCTGGGAGGTCACCGAGCGGTTGGCGGCCGACGGCGCGGTGCTCGTCGCACCCGCCGAAGCGGAGCTGGACCGGCTCGCCGAGCGGATCCGGGCCGCCGCTCCGCAGGTCGTCGTCGTCTCGTTGCTCAACGCCTACGTCGATCCGGCGCACGAGCAGCGCGTCGTGGAGCACCTGCGTCGGGCCGGGGCGGCCCCGTCGGTGCTCGCCGCCACGGCGGTCACCCCGGAGATGCGCGAGTACGAGCGCACCTCCACCGCCGTCGTCTCCGGTTACGTCCAGCCGGCGATCGCCGACTACCTCGAGCGACTCGAGACTCGGCTCGCCGAGCGGGCGATGCCGGCGCGGGTGTGGGTCATGCAGTCCAACGGGGGTCTGCTCGGCGCCGGCAGTGCCCGCGAGCACAGCGTCCGGACCGTGCTGTCCGGCCTGGTCGGCGGGGTGGTCGGCGCAGCGCGGTGGGCATCGCAGCTGGGTCTGCCCCGCGTGGTGAGCTTCGACATCGGGGGCACGAGCACCGACATCGCGCTGATCCGTGACGGCGTGCCCGGCGAGATGACCTCCGGTGAGCTCGAGGGCTACCCGCTGCGGATGCCGGCCGTGGACGTGCACACAATCGGTGCGGGTGGCGGCTCGATCGCGTGGCGGGACGCGGGCGGCAGCCTGCGGGTGGGCCCGCAGAGCGCGGGCGCGCGTCCCGGCCCGGTCTGCTACGGCCGCGGCGGCGAGCAGATCACGGTGACCGACGCCCACGCCCTGCTCGGCCGGCTGGGCAGCAGCCTGCTCGGCGGCCGGCTCGCGCTCGACCTGGACGCCGCACGCGAACGGCTGGCGGCCTTCGCCGGCGAGCTCGGGCTCGACGAGGAGGAGGCCGCCGCCGGCGTGCTGCGCGTCATCACCGCGACCATGGCCCGCGGGGTGCGCAAGGTCAGCATCGAGCGCGGCATCGACCCGCGTGACTGCGTGCTGATGGCCTTCGGTGGTGCCGGCCCGCTGCACGCCACCGACCTCATCCGCGAGCTGGGGATGAAGGGCGCGGTCGTGCCGCCGCATCCCGGGATCGCCTCGGCGGTGGGCATGCTCGACGCCCCGGTGCGGCACGACTTCGCGGCCGCCGCGTCCGCGACCAGCGCAGCCGAGCTCGACACGGTGGCTCGCACCCTCGAGGAGCTCACGGCGGACGCGATCCGCTTCCTGGAACAGCGCGAGCGAGTCGATCCGGCACTGGTCACCGTCGACCGGCTCGTCGACGCCCGCTATCTGGGGCAGAGCTACGCCCTGACCGTGCCCTGGCAGGCGGACTTCGCCGCGCTGCGCAAGGCCTTCGACAACGCGCACCTGGAGCGCTACGGCTTCGACGATCCCGACGCCGTGCTGGAGATCGTCGCCGTGCGGGCGAGCGCGGTCGTCGAGGCACCCGGCGCGGGCGACGTGCCCGCGACGGTGGCCGAGGGCGCTCCGCCGGAGCCGGTCGACATCCGCTCGGTGCTCTTCGGCGCGCAGCGGCACGCGTGCCCGGTCTACCGCCGCGACGACCTTCCCGCCGGCGTCGAGCTGGCCGGTCCGCTGGTGCTCGAGCAGCTCGACTCGACCGTCGTCGTCGCCCCGGGCCAGGTGTGCCACCACGACACCGTCGGATTCCTCCACATCCACGAGGAGCGCCCGTGACCGCCGACCACTGTTCCGACGATCTCGGGCCCGTGGAGCTGGAGATCGCCCGCAACCGCTTCGAGTCCACGGCGGAGGAGATCGGGACGGCGCTGATCCGCACCTCCTACTCGCCGAACATCAAGGACCGCCGCGACTGCTCGGCGGGGGTGTACTCCCCGACGGGCGAGCTGATCGCGCAGGCCGAGCACATCCCGCTGCACCTGGGACTGATGCCGACCATGGTGCGCAACGTGCTGGCCGAGGTCGGGACCGGCTCGCTCGAGCCCGGGGACGTCCTCATCAGCAACAACCCCTACCTGGGCGGTTCGCACCTTCCCGACACCTGCCTGGTGACCCCGGTCTTCGCCGACGGCCGGCTGGTCGCCGTCGTGGCGAACATGGCTCACCACGTCGACGTCGGCGGGATCGTCCCGGGCTCGATGGCCACGCACGCGACGGAGATCTTCCAGGAGGGCGTGCGCATCCCGCCGGTCAAGCTCGTTCAGCGCGGCGAGCTCCGCACCGACCTGATCGCGCTCCTGATGGCGAACGTCCGCACGGCGGACAAGACCCGCGGCGACCTGATGGCCCAGCTCGCGGCGAACCGGCTCGGTGAACGCCGCATCGGCGAGATGGTCGCGGAGTGGGGCCCCGGGCTCTTCCGGCGATCCTGCTCGGCCCTCGTGCGCTACGCCGAGCGGCGCACCCGCGCCGCCGTCGCCGCCCTGCCGGACGGGATCGCGAGCTTCACCGACCACCTCGAGCACGACGGCGTCGAGCCCCGCTCGATCCCGATCACCGCCACCGTCCGCAAGCGGGGGGACGTCGTGGAGATCGACCTGACGGCCAGCGCCGACCAGGTGCCCGGCGCGGTCAACTGCTCCTACGCGGTCACCGAGGCGTGCGCGGGGTACGTCGTCAAGGCCCTGACCGACCCGACGCTGCCGTCCAACGCCGGCCTGATGCGCCCCGTCCGGGTCCTGACCCGGCCCGGGTCGGTCTGCGCCGCGGAGTTCCCGGCCCCGGTGGCGAACGGGAACACCCAGACCGCGCAGCGCATCGTCGACGCCCTCCTCGGTGCCTTCGCCCAGATCGTCCCGGACCGGGTTCCCGCCGCGTCCAGCGGCAGCATGAGCATCGTGACCATCGGCGGCCGCGACCCGCGCACCGGGCGCTACTACTCCTACGTCGAGACCTACGGGGGCGGACAGGGAGCCGGCCCGCACGCCGACGGCGACAGCGCGGTGCACACGCACATGACCAACACCCGCAACACCCCCTGTGAGGTGATCGAGCGGGAGTACCCGCTGCGGGTCGACCGCTACGCGATCGCGCGCGGCACCGGCGGCGCCGGCCGGTGGCGCGGGGGAGACGGGCTGATCCGGGAGATCACCCTCACCGACGGCGCGGCGACCGCGGTCGTGGCGACCGCCCGCGTCGACAGCCGACCCTGGGGCCTGCACGGGGGCCGGGACGCGACCGGCGCCCGCATCGCCGTCACGCACCGGGACTCCGGCACCACCGAGCTGCCCGCGATGAGCTCCGTCCGGCTCGAGGCCGGAGCCACCCTCTCGGTCCGGACCGCCGGGGGCGGCGGCTTCGGCAAAGACCGATCGACGGCCGCGGGCGTGGAAGGATCGGTCGGTGCCCAAGCGTGATCGCTCGGTGATGGAGCAGGCCTTCCAGGAGATCAGACGAAGGATCATCACGCTGCAGGTCGAGCCGGGGCAGCGGCTCGACGACGTCGCGCTGGCCAAGGACCTGGCGCTCAGCCGCACCCCGGTCCGGGAGGCGCTGTTCCGGCTCGGCGCCGAAGGACTCGTCACTCCCGGCGAGCGCGGAGGGTTCACCGTCCGGCCGCTCGACCTGTTCGACATCAGCCAGCTCTTCGAGGCGCACATCGTCGTGGCCAGAGCCGTGGCCCGGCTCGCCGCGACCCGGGCGACGGACACCGAGATCGACCATCTCGCCGAGCTCACCGACGCCGTCGAGGACGCCGTCCGGGCGGGCGACCCTGCCGGGATCGCAGCCACGAACGCCGAGCTCCATCGCGCGGAGGCGCGCTGTGCCCGCAACGAACACCTGCGCGTGCTGGCGAACAACGTGCAGAACCTGGGCCAACGCCTGTCCTACCTCTGCTTCGGCGGGGACCGTGGCGGCGTCCTCGACCTCGACGACCACCTCGAGCGGGTGTGCACCGACCACACCGCGATGATCGAAGCGCTGCGGACCCGGGACGTCGACGAGGCCGAGCGCGTCGCCGCGCGCCACGTCCACCTGTTCCGCGACCGGGTCGTCGAGTTCTTCGAGGCGACCCCCGTCGAGTCCCTCGGCTTCGACCAGGACCTGCCGCCGGCGTAGGACGCGAGAGGATGCCTTCCGATGGCCGTGATCCATCGCGACGAGCTCATCGAGCTGTGTCGCAGCGCCCTGCTGGCCGCAGGCGCCGGCGCTCGCGACGCCCGCGTGCTGGCCGAGGCGACCGCCGAGGCCGAGGTCATCGGCAACCGGGCCGTCGGGGTCGGGCACCTCTTCGACTATCTCGACGGCTACGCACAGGGTCGGATCAGCAAGGACGCACAACCCGTCGTGCGACGCGTCGCGCCGGCCGTCCTGGATGCCGATGCCCGGTCCGGCCTGGCCCAGACCGCCTTCGCGGACGCCTTCGACGGCCTGCTCGAGGCCACCCGAGAGTCCGGACTCGCCGCGTTGTGGATCCGCAACTCCTTCACCTGCGGGGAGCTCGGCTACTACGCGCGCCATCTCGCCGCACAGGACCTCGTCGCGCTGGCCGCGGCGAACAGCCCCGCGCTGATGTCGATCGGTGGCGCCCGCAGGTCCGTCCTCGGCACCAACCCGCTCGCGTACGGACTCCCGCGTCCGGGCAGGGCGCCGGTCGTCATCGACCAGGCCTCCTCGGCCACGGCGTTCGTCAACGTCCGGCGGGCGGCCGAGGCGGGCGAGCCCATCCCGGCGGGGTGGGCGCTCGACCGTGGCGGCGAGCCGACCCGGGACGCCGACGCGGCCCTCGACGGCACCCTCCTGCCGTTCGGTGGTTACCGGGGCGGGAACGTGGCCCTGCTGGTGGAGGTGCTCGCCACCCTCTCGGGCGCATCGTTCTCGCTGGACGCGGCCCCCTTCCACGAGGGGAGCAGCTCGCCGGGCATCGGCGTGTTCGTGCTCGGTATCGATCCTGCGACCTTCCCCGGCTCCACGGAACGGCTCGCCGGGCAACTCGACACCCTGCGCGCCGAACACGACGTCCGGTTGCCCGCACTCGAGAGGACGGGTCCGGCAGATCGGGTGGAGCTCGAGGCGGCCGTCCTGCAGCGCCTGGAGGACGCCGGCGCGGCGGACCGGGCCGTCGCGTCGACCCAGCGGATCGCGACCGACGAGGACTGACGGGGAGCAGAGATGTCGAACCACGACGTGATCGTCGTCGGCGGCGGACCCGCCGGCGTCGGGACCGCCTACGAGCTGCGGGACTCGGGCCGGGACGTGGTGGTCCTCGAAGCCGCCCCCACCGTGGGGGGCCGGACACTCAGCGTCGATCTTCCCGGCGGGAAGGCCAACACCGGGGCACTGTTCCTCTACCGCGGCACCCGCAGCGAGGAGGTGGCCGCGGAGCTCGGGCTCTCGACGGTGCCCTTCCTCCCGACCACCTACGGGATCTCGGAGGGCGGCCGCACCTCGGTCTCGCCCGACCTGCAGGACCTGGTCGACGGCCTCGGCCTCGCCGACGACGAGCGTGCGGCGCTGCTCGGGACGCTGCAGGACGCGGTCGCGGAGTACCGGGAGTACACGGCCGGAGGGCAGCTGTCGCGGTCCAGCACGAGCCTGGCCGGCGAGACCGTCGCCCAGCGGTTCGCGACGCTGCCCGAACGGGCCCGCCGCATCCTCGAGACCGCGGTGCAGGGTGGCTCCGTCGGACGCACCGACACCCTCAGCGCGCAGTACGCGTTGCGCTACTTCGCCAGCTACCCGGCCCTGGAACGGGAGAACCGGCTCCTCGCGCTCGAGGGTCAGCAGGCCCTCTCCCTCGGCATGGCCGCCCGCCTCCCCGAGGGCAGCGTGCACCTGTCCACCGCCGTCGAACGGGTCGTCCCCGACGAGGAGTCGGCGACCTACCGCGTCACGGCGACCGGGCCCGACGGACCCGTGGACCTCCGGGCCCCGCAGGTCGTGCTGGCCGTGCCCGCCCCGCTGGTGGACACCCTCGTCGCCGGCCTCCCGGAGTGGAAGCGGAACGCCCTGGCGGTCGCGGAGACCCCGGGCAGCACGGTCATGATCGTGGCCGCCGACGTCACGGGGGTCGAGGAGCACCGCGACTGGTCGTTCGTCACGACTGTCGGCGCGGCCTTCGACTGCATCATCAACCCGGCCCCCGGCCCGCAGGACTTCCGCGACGGTCGCGACGGCGAGGAGATCGTCCACTACATGTGCTACGGCAACAGCGCAGGTCATCGGCCCGACGTGGTCGAGGACCCGGCCCTGCGGGAGGCCTGGCTGGAGGACTTCCTCACCGTGGCTCCGGGGCTGCGCGGACGCATCCGCGCGGCGCACCTGCAGACCTGGGAGCACTGCTTCGCGCTGCTGAGCCCGCAGCGTGCGGCCGCGGTCCCGGAGCTGCGCAGGGAGGTCGGTGGACTGCACTTCGCCGGGGACTGGACGTCGGAGACGGCCGGGACGCACGGCGCGTTGACGGAGGCCGGGCGGGTTGCGGCAGAGATCCGGGCGCGACGGACCGCCCCGGCGACGGTCACCGGCTGAGAGGGATCAGGCGTCGATCGTCAGGTCGCTCAGCGGCTTCGAGCAGCAGATCAGGACCTTGTTCCGGGCGATCTCGCGCGGGCGGATACCGCCGTTGTGCTGCATGTCCACCACGCCGGAGAGCATCGTCGTCTTGCACGTGCCGCACATTCCCTGCCCGCACGACGACATCGGCGTCAGGCCGGCGGCGTACGCGGCGTCGAGCACGTTCTCGTCCTCTGCGCACACGATGACGCGGCCGCTGCGGACGAACTCGATCGAGTAGGTCCTGGTCTCCGCGGAGCCCGCTCCCGGTTCGTCCGCGGCGAGGTCCGTCGTCGCGTGAGCGGAGAACTCCTTCATGGTGAGGTCCTCGAAGGAGAACGACTCCTCGCAGTAGTTCTGCATGTCGAAACCGGTCTCGCTGAGCATCTGCCGGACGGCGGCCATGTAGGGCGCGGGTCCGCAGCAGAACACGACGCGCTCCGCCAGGTCGGGCACCAGCAGGTGCAGCATCTCGACACCGAGGAACCCGCGCAGCCCACCCCACGGTTCTCCGGGTGTGTCCCGCTCGCAGACGGGGACGACGCGCACGGTGGGCGCCGTGCTCGCGATCGTCTCGAGCTCGCGGCGGAAGATGATGTCGGACGGGGTCCGGGCACTGTGCACGAACACGACGTCGGCATCCGAACCCAGGTCGTAGAGGGTCCGGGTCATCGACATGACGGGCGTGATGCCGCTGCCCCCGGAGAGGAACAGGTACTTCCCGGCCGGACGGCGGGCGATCGTGAAGACGCCGAAGGGGCCCTCGGCGGAGATCCGCTGCCCGGGCCTCATCGTGTCGTGCAGCCAGTTCGACACGAGGCCTCCGGGCTGACGCTTGACCGTGATCCCCAGCAGATGAGGACGCGTCGGCGGCGTGGAGATCGTGTAGCAACGGCTGACGGAGCGGCCGTCGATCTGCAGGTGCAAGGTCACGAACTGGCCGGGCTCGAAGTGGAACAGCGCGGGTCGGGACGGCTCGAAGAGAAAGGTCCTGACGTCGTGGGTGACCTCCTGGACCTGCCGGCAGACCAACGTCGAGTTGTCGGTCTCGCCCCACACGGCGAAGCCGGAGGGATGGTCCGGGAGCAGCTGCTCCGCGGACCGGACCTCGGACGTGCGGCCGGCGTCGAGTCCGGCCGGGCTGTCCACCATCGTCATCGCTGTGCGCCCTTCGACGTTCTGACCTGCGTTCGCCGGTTCCGACGATGACTCGCGGCGGCCGGCCCGCTGGTAACCACTAATCGGACACCTATGCTCATCTGGTGGTCGCAGCGTAAGGTCTCGGCCCTGCCGACTGCAAGGTCGCGCGGTCGGACATGCCGGCAGGTCGGATCGCGTGTCCGGAGAAGTCCGGTCGCGTCCCTTGACTCTCGCCCGATCGCGTCCTACCCTCCCATGAAACTGATATACCAATCAGCATGCGCTGGTCTCGCAGACCTGGTGGGCACGGGTAACGGGTGATACCCGGCCGACGAGTCCAGGGCTTTCGCTCGGAGATATGCGCCCATGGCGGTCGGCCACAGCGGTCGGCGCGCCGTCGGTCATGAGTACCGCTGAGTGTGGCGCGTCGTCGTAACGCTGTACGTCAACCGCAATGACGACGCTTCCGCAACAGAGAAGTGGTCGGTCTTGACATGCAACAGTCGCAGGATGACCGTTGTGATCTGGATCGCACTACTGTCCCGCATAGCGAAACACCAGCGAACGGAGTGGCGATGACCACCCAAGTGCGGAGTGTGCAGCCCGACGTGGCGGCCGGGGCTTCGGCTGTCGAGGCCGCCATCAAGGCAACTGCGCTGACCAAGATCTACGGCCCTCGTGGCGGGTCCGAGTCACGCCACCGGGGGTGGCGGCGCGCCAAGGACTCCGGAGCCGACACGAAGCCGAAGGCCGCCGCGGACGACGTGACGTTCTCGGTCGCGCCGGGTGAGTTCTTCATGATCATGGGCTTGTCCGGATCGGGGAAGTCGACCGTGTTGCGCATGCTCAACCGGTTGATCGAGCCCAGCTCCGGCGAGCTGCTGATCGACGGCCGGAACGTGGCCACGATGCCCGACGGCGAATTGCGGGAGCTCCGCAACCGCAAGATCAATATGGTGTTTCAACACTTCGCGTTGTTCCCCCACCGCACCGTGCGGGAGAACGCCTCTTATGCGCTGCACGTGCGTAACGAATCCGCGGCGAAGCGGGACGAGCGCGCCGACTGGGCCCTGCAGACCGTCGGTCTGGGCGATTGGGGCGACTCGCTACCGGGGGAGTTGTCGGGCGGGATGCGGCAGCGGGTCGGGCTGGCCCGCGCGCTCGCCTCGGAGGCGGACATCCTGCTGATGGACGAACCGTTCAGCGCGCTGGACCCGCTGATCCGCCGCGACATGCAGGACCTGCTGATGGAGCTGCAGCGCGACCTGAACCGGACGGTCGTCTTCGTCACCCACGACCTCAACGAGGCCATGCGCATGGGCGACCGAATCATGATCATGCGCGACGGCAAGGTGGTGCAGCTCGGCACCGCACAGGAGATCCTCAACTCCCCGGCCGACGACTACGTCACCGAGTTCATCTCCGACGTGGACCGCTCGAGGGTCCTCACCGCGGGCACGATCATGCAGGAGCCGCTGGTCACCGCCACCGAGCGGGACGACCCGCAGGACGTGCTGCGCCGGCTGAGCAACGTCGAGGGTGTCGGCGCCTATGTGCTGGACGACGAGGGGCACATCGCCGGCATCACCCGCGCGGACCTCCTCGCCGCCGGGGTGGGGCGCCAGCGCGCGACCGTGGGGCAGCTGGTGACCAACGAGTTCAAGACGGTCGGGGCGGACGCGCCGCTGAGCGACATCTGCACGCTCGTGGGCCGTAACAGCGTGCCGCTGGCCGTCACCGACACCGACGGAAGGCTGGTCGGCGTCGTCCCGCGCGCGACCCTGCTCAACGCGCTCGCCACCCCGCACCCGAGGAAGGACGACGGCAATGCCTAGCATCAACGTCGGGGCGCCGGTCGGTGCGTTGGTCGACTGGCTGACCGCGAACCTCGGCGCGCTGTTCCACTTCATCTCCACCGTGATGCTGGCGCTGCTCGACGCCGTGCTGATCGTGCTGACCGCGCCGAGCCCGTACGTCGTCATCGCGATCTTCGTCGTGCTCGCGCTCCTCGAGCGCAAGTGGGGATTCGGCCTGTTCACCCTCATCGCGTTCCTGCTCATCGAGGCGATGGGGCTGTGGATCGAGGCCATGCAGACCCTGGCGGTGGTGGTGGTGGCGACCGTGTTCGCGGTGGCCATCGGTATCCCGGTCGGGATCTGGGCCGCGCGCAGCCGCAAGGTCAGCAGTGTCGTCCGTCCGATCCTGGACTTCATGCAGACGCTGCCGGTGTTCGTCTACCTGATCCCGGCGGTGTTCTTCTTCGGCATCGGGGTCGTGCCGGGTGTCATCTCGACACTGGTGTTCGCGATCCCGCCGGCGGTCCGGTTGACCGAGCTGGGTATCCGCAACGTCGACAAGGAGGTCGTCGAAGCCGCGATCGCCTTCGGTGCCAAACCGCGCCAGATGCTGCGCGAGGTGCAGCTGCCCCTCGCCATGCCGTCGATCATGGCCGGGGTCAACCAGACCCTCATGCTCGCGCTGTCCATGGTGGTCATCGCCGGGCTGGTCGGTGCCGGCGGCCTCGGGGCCGTCGTCGTCCGCGGCATCAGCACCCTCGACGTCGGCGCCGGCTTCGAAGGCGGCATCGCCGTGGTGTTCCTCGCCATCTACCTCGACCGCCTCACCAGCGCCCTCGCCAGACCCCGCCGGCGCCGCCCCAAGGCCCGCACACAGGCCCCCGCGCCGGCCACGACCACCGAGACCGACCAGCCCGCTCTGGCGTCGTCATGACGAAGGAGTCATCGAAGATGCCCCGCTCGCCTCGCCGACGCCGCACGTCGCTGCTCGCCGGACTCATCGCCCTGCTCGTCACGTCCATCGCTGCGTGTAGCGGCCAGACGACCACGTTCAGCGGCGGCTCGAGTGGTGGCGGTTCCGGTTCGGGCGGCAGTGGGGGCGAGAAGAACGTCAGCATCTCGGTCGTCGCCGGGTGGGACGAGGACGTCGCTGCCAGCAATCTCTGGAAGGTGCTCCTCGAACAGCGCGGCTACACCGTGAACATGCAGGAGCTCGACATCGCGAGCACCTTCACCGGCGTGGCCAACGGCCAGATCGACCTCTATCTCGACGCGTGGCTGCCCAGCACCCACGGGGTGTACTGGGACCGCTTCTCCGACCAGCTCGAAGAGGTGACGGCCTGGCAGGACGGCGTGAACACCCTGGTCGTGCCGAACTACGTCAACGACATCAACACCATTGCCGACGTGAAGACCCACGCCGGTGTCCTCGGCAACCGCATCGTCGGCATCGAGGCCGGGGCCGGGGAGATGAAGGCCATGCGCGAGAAGGTCATCCCGGCCTACGGTCTCGAGAGCATGACCTTGGTCGAAGGCAGCTCGCCCGCCATGCTCGCCACGCTCGACGCCGCCATCAAGCAGAACCAGCCCGTCGTCGTGACGCTGTGGAAGCCGCACTGGGCGTTCAGCCGTTACCCGCTCAAGGTGCTGGAGGACCCGCAGGGGGCCTGGGGCCCGCCCGACCAGATGAAGATCATCGCCACGAAGGGGTGGAGCGAGGCCAATCCCGAGGTCGCCGGGTGGCTGAAGAACTTCAAGATCACTCCTGAGCAGCTCTCCAGCCTGATGCTGAAGATCCAGGAGGCCGGCAAGGGTCAGGAGGAGGCGGCCACCAAGCAGTGGATCTCCGAGAACCAGCAGGTGGTCGACGCCTGGTTCACGGGTACGAGCAGCTGACCTCCCGGTCGAGGTGAGCCGGAGGGCCCGGCTGATCGGCGCGCGCCGATCGGCCGGGCCCTGTCGTCTGCGGCGTCAGCGTCGGAGATGACCACGAGATGACTACTCTGTGGGCGCCTCTGTTCATCTGTTGATGAGAAGTCGTACGATCCGCCGGCACGGTCGAGCGGCGGGAGGGAAGCGTGGGCAGGACGACGACCAGATGGTCGCGTGGATCGGGCAGGCCGAGGCCGACGAGGCTGCCCGCGGTGGCCCCGCCCGAGGCGCGCACCAGCCGCCCGGAGGTGGATGCCCTGCTCGCCGAAGGGGCTGTGGGGTACGCGCTCGTCCGACTGCGCGCGTCGCTGCGCCGGCACGGCATCGCCGCCGCCCTGCTGACCGACCCCGTGAACGTCCGCTACGCCTCCGGGACCTCGATCATGCCGGTGTGGACGATGCACTCGATCGACCGCTACCTGCTGGTGCCGGTGGAGGGTGAGCCGGTGCTGTGGGAGTACGCCTCGGCACCTCCCGAGCTCCGCTCCCCGTACCCCGGCATCGAGGTCCGGGCGGCGACGGGCTGGTCGGTCTTCGGCGTCGGGGAGCAGGCCGGCCACCGGTCCGCCGCGTTCGCGGCGGACATGACCCGCGTGCTCCGCGATCGGGGGATCGTGGACGAGCGCATCGGGGTCGACCGGCTCGACGCGTACGGGTTCCTCGCGCTGCAGGAGGCCGGGGTGCACCTCGTACCGGCGCAGCTGGCCGTCGAACGGGCGCGGGCCGTCAAGGGGGCCGACGAGATCGAGTTGATCCGCCGGTCGGTGGCCGTCGCCGATGCCGCCGTCACCGACATGTACCAGGCGCTGCGTCCGGGGACGACCGAGAACGAGGCGTGGGGCCGGCTCCTCGGCCGGGCGTTCGCGCTGGGCGCGGAGTTCGCCGAGTGTCGCCTGCTCGCGTCCGGGCCGCGGACGAACCCGTGGTTCCGCGAGGCCAGTGACCGCCGCATGCAGCGCGGCGACCTGGTGGCGTTCGACACGGACCTCATCGGTCCGGCCGGTTATCTGGCCGATCTCTCCCGCACCTACCTCGTCGGCTCCGCGAAGCCCTCGGCGCGGCAGCGCCGGCTCTACGCCGACGCCCAGGACTTCCTGGCCGACATCATCGCCGAACTGAAGCCCGGGGCCGCGTTCGACGAGGTCGGTGAACGGCTCAGCCGCCGCCTACCCGCCGCCTACCACGCGGAGCGCTACCCCTTCATCGCGCACGGCAGCGGCCTCAGTGACGAGTACCCGATCATCGCCTTCCAGGACCATCACGCCGGCGAGGTCGAGGACGGGATGGTCTTCAGCGTGGAGGCCTACGTCGGGGTCGAGGGCGAGGACGAGGGGCTCAAGCTCGAGGAGCAGGTGCTCGTGACGTCCGCGGGTGTGGAGGTCCTCAGCCACGCGCCCCACGACGAACGGCTGTCGGCGGCGTGACCGCGGGAGGAGCAGCGTGAGGTTCTCGGAGAAGGTCGCGATCGTCACGGGAGGCGCGGGAGGCGTCGGGAGGGCCCTGGTGCGCACGTTGACCCGGGAAGGTGCCGCCGTGATGGTGGCGGACGTGTCGGCGGAGGGGTGCCGCTCGGTCGAGGAGGAGGTCGGGACCACGGGCGGTGGTGCGATCGGCTCCGTCGTCGGTGATCTGCGGGACAAGGCGTACTGCGAGCGGGTGGTCGCGGAGACCGTGGAACGCTTCGGCGGCGTCGACATCTTGTTCAACAACGCCGGGATCATCCCTCGCGGGACCATTCTCGAGACGTCCGACGACATGTGGCACGCCGCCCTGGACGTGAACCTCACCGCCATGTTCTACCTGTGCCGAGCGGCCATTCCCGCCATGAAGCGGCGCGGAGGAGGGGCGATCGTCAACACGTCCTCCGTGTGGGGTGTGTACCCCGGGCCGGGACACATCGCCTACTGCACGAGCAAGGGGGCGGTGGCCTCCTTCACCAGGAGCCTGGGACGCGATCATGCTCCGGACGGGATCCGCGTCAACGCCGTCTGTCCGCACGAGATCAACACGCCGATGCTGCGCTCCGGGTTCGAGCGCCGAGGGCTGGATCCGCAGAAGGCCGTGGACGAGCTGAACAGGACCGTGCCGCTGGGGCACATCGCGGAGCCCGAGGAGATCGCGGACGTCATGGCGTTCCTGGCCTCCGCCGAGGCGCGCTACATCGCCGGCGAGACCGTCGAGGTCACGGGCGCCAAGCCCGTGGGCAGCTGAGGGGAGGACCGGTGCAGCTGGAAGCGAAGATCGCCCTGGTGACCGGCGGCGGGCGCGGGATCGGCCGCGGCATCGTCGATCGCTTCCTCGAGGAAGGGGCGCAGGTGGCGGTCGTCCAACGCCGGCCGCTGGACGACGCGCTGAAGGGGCACCCGAGGGTTGCCCAGATCCAGGCCGACCTGAGCGACTCCTCGTCGACCGCCACGGCGGTCGAGCGCACGGTCGAACGGTTCGGCGGTGTCGACGTCCTCGTCAACAACGCCGGGATCATGTTCGAGCGCACGATCCCGGAGATCCGGCCGGAGGACTGGGATCTCATGATGGCGGTCAACCTGCGCGCGCCGCTGTTGCTGGTCCAGGCCGCCCTGCCACACATGCGACGGCGTGGTGGAGGGAGCGTCATCAACATCGGCTCCATCGAGGGGCTCGGCGCGAATCCCGGCCATGCCGCCTACTGCGCGTCCAAGGCGGGCATCCACGGGATGACGCGCGCCATGGCCGTCGATCTCGGTGCCGACGGCATCCGGTGCAACGCCATCGCCCCCGGCTGGATCTCGTCCGACCTGAGCGAGACGTACCTGGAGTCGCACGCCGACCCGGCTGCGGCCCGCGCCGCCCTGAACCGTCTGCATCCCCTGGGCCGCGTCGGGCGGCCCACCGACGTCGGTGATCTCGCCGTGTACCTGGCGAGCGACCGTTCCGGCTTCCTGACCGGCGAGATCGTGGTGCTCGACGGTGGCCGGACCGCGAAGCTGCCGCTGCCGTCTTGACCCTCCGGTCGGCAGCGTGGTACCACGTCACCTAGTGGGCATCCGCCACTGAACAGTGGGCACAGGGCATCGCACCGCGACCCGCCGGTCGGCCTCCCACGGTCCCCGTCACACCTCTCCGGCTCATCTCTGGGAGACGCATTCATGACCATCGAGCTCGAGCGGGCGTCCCGCCGTGGAGACCTGCGCGACGACCTGACGGGCCTGGTCGGCCGCCGCACTGCCGGGTACAGCCTCGAGGCGCCCTTCTACACGAGCCGGGAGGTCTTCGATCTGGACATGGAGGCCGTCTTCACGAAGCACTGGCTGTTCGTGGCCACCGCGGCGGAGGTGCCTGAGCCCGGCGACTTCGTCACGGTCGATGTCGGCCCGTACTCCGTGATCGTCGTCCGGGACGACGACGAGCAGGTGCGGGCGTTCCACAACGTCTGCCGGCACCGTGGCTCGCGGATCCTGGACGACCGGTGCGGCAGTGTCGGAAACCTGGTGTGCCCCTACCACCACTGGACCTACAACGTCGACGGCCGGCTGCTGCACGCCGAGAACCAGCCCGCGACGCTGAACCGCAGCCGTTTCGGGCTCAAGCCGGTGCACGTGCGCGATGTCGGCGGGTTCGTGTTCGTCTGTCTCGCCGACGAGCCGCCGGCCGACTTCGACGAGGTGGCGGCGCGGATCGAGCCGTACCTGGCTCCGTACGAGCTGGGGCGGACGAAGGTCGCCCACCAGGTGGACCTCGTCGAGGAAGGCAACTGGAAGCTCGTCATGGAGAACAACCGGGAGTGCTACCACTGTGACGGCCACCCCGAGCTGCTCGGGGCCTACTTCCCACTGCACGGCTACACCGCCGAGGACGTCCCGCTGCGGTTGCGCCGGGTCTGGGAGCGCTTCGAGAGGGCCACCGAGGCCCTCGAGGCCTCGTGCCTCCGTCAGGGCTTCCCGAGGGAGACGCTGCGCGAGCTCGACGACCGGCCCACCGGGTTCATGATCTCCCACGCCCCGCTCGACGGCGCCGGGAAGTCGTACCACGTGGGCGGCGAGGCCGTGTGCCGCAAGCGGCTCGGAGCCATCGCCGACGACCGCTTCGGCGACTTCCACCTGCACATGCAGCCGAACTCGTGGTTCCACATGCTCTCCGACAACGCGGTGGTGTTCACCGTGCTGCCCCTCGGGCCGGACCGGACCTTCCTGCGCACCACCTGGCTGGTCCACGAGGACGCCGAGGAGGGCGTCGACTACGACCTCCCGACCCTCACCCACGTGTGGAACGCCACCAACGCCCAGGACAGCGCCTTCGTCGCGCGCGCCCAGCGAGGTGTGGAGGACCCCAGCTACCAGCCCGGCCCCTACTCGGAGGTCGAGGGCGACGTCGACGCCTTCGTCACCTGGTACGTCTCCCGGGTCCGCGCCCACCTGTCCGGCCGGGCGTACTGATCGGGCCGGGGCAGCCGGATGGGCCGGACCGGGGCCGGGGAGGCCGGGCTCGCGGAGCCGGGTCCTCGGTACCGTGCCCCCATGGCGTCTGCGGAAGGATCGGCCAAGCTCAACCAGTCGGTGAGGAAGGCGATCACGCTCCTGCGCGCCACCGCCGCCGATCGGGACGCCAACGTCTCCTCGCTGGCCAGGAGCGCCGGGCTGCCGCGGGCGACGGCGCTGCGGATGATCCAGACCCTCGAGCAGGAGGGCTTCCTCCTGAGGATCCCCGGCGACGACCGCGTGCTGCTCGGACCGGAGCTGCTGCGCCTGGCCCGCAACACCGACGAGCAGCTGCTCCTCCGCGAGGCATCCCGCCCGATCGTCGGCGACCTCGTCGCCGACGTCCGGGAGACGGCGACGCTGAGCGTCGTCGCGCCCGACGGCGGCCTCGACCTCGTGTCCCAGGTCGACGCACCGGCTCAGCTGCGCCCGCAGTCCTGGGTGGGGCAGCGCTTCCCGCTGCACGCCAGCGCGAGCGGCAAGGTGCTCCTGGCCAGCTACGACGACGAGCGCCTCGAGCGCTTCCTCGCCGAGCCGCTCGCGCAGTTCACCCCCTCGACGATCACGACCGCGGAGGCGCTCCGTGCGGAGCTGGTGCGCGTCCGTGAGCAGCACTACGCGATCTCCCGGGACGAGGAGGAGGAGGGTCTGTCCGGCGTCTCCACCGGGATCCGGGGACCGGCCGACGAGCTCCTCGGCGTGCTCAGCCTGGGCGGTCCCACGCAGCGGCTGTCCCGGCAGCGCGGACGACACGCGATCGATCACCTGCTGCGCGCCGCCGGTCGGATCGAGGCGGCGCTCCGGCGGGGGCGCGGGTCGGAGTCGGTGCTCGAGGTCGTCGACCGGTCCGGCGGCTGAGGGGTTCCCGGCTGAGGGGTTCCCTCCGTCGTTGCACAGATATGTCAGCGGGACCGGCGGTTACGCTGTCGTCGTCCGGCAGAGTCCCCGGGAGGAACGATGAGCAGCTCCATCGATGCGGGTCCCGGGGCTCGCGGGCGGGAGCGGTTGATGGATCAGGCATACCGCCGGATCCGCGACGACATCGTCGCCGTGCGCCTGCAGCCGGGGGCCCCGCTCGATGAGAAGGCGCTCAGTGCCTCCCTGGGGCTAGGGCTCACCCCGATCCGCGACGCGCTCAAGCGGCTGACGCTGGAGAGGCTCGCCGTCACCTACCCCCGCCAGGGGACCTTCGTCTCCCGGATCAACCTCGCCGACGAGGCCCGGCTGACCGAGATCCGCGTGGAGCTCGAGGGCCTCGCGGCGGCGCTCGCGGCCGAGCGGGCGACCGAGGAGGACCACGGGGCGCTGCGGGCGTTGCTCGACGACCTGGAGCACGGCAGCCACGACCGGGCCGAGCACACCGAGCTCGACGCCCGGGTGCACCGGGCGATCTACGCCGCCGCCCGCAACGAGTTCCTCGAGGCCACCCTGAACCAGTACGCCAATCTGGCCCTGCGCATCTGGAACTTCTGTCTGCAGGAGAATCTCGCGGTCGCCCAGGCCGTCCGCAGCCAACGTGCGGTCGTCGAGGCCATCGTGCGGGGCGACGCGCTCGCCGCGCGGATGGCCGCCGAACAGCACCTCCGGGGTTTCTCCGAGGAGGTGCGTTCGACGGTCCTCGCCACCCGCACGTGAGGGGTCGTCGCGCCCCCTTTCCTCGAACCGTCAGCGCTCCACGTTGTGCATCACGTGCTTGGTGCGGGAGTAGTCGTCGAGCGCGTAGATCGACAGGTCGCGCCCGTAACCGGACCCCTTGAAGCCGCCCCACGGAACCTCGTTCGCGAGCACGAGGTGCGCGTTGACCCACACCGTGCCGGCCTCCAGCTTCCCTGCGACGTCGTGGCTGCGCTGGGCGTCCCTGGTCCAGACCGAGGCCGACAGGCCGTAGGGGACGGAGTTGGCGCGCCCGATCACCTCGTCCTCGTCGGTGAAGGTCTCGACGGTGACGACCGGGCCGAAGATCTCCTCGCGGGCGCACTCCGCGCCGTCGGGCACGTCGACCAGCACGGTCGGGGCGACGAAGTAGCCGGCACCCTCCAGCGGGCCGCCGCCGACGGCCGCGCGGACGCCCTCCGCCTCGGCACGCTGCAGGTAGCCGGTCACCCGGTCGAAGTGGGCCTTCGACGTCAGCGGGCCGATCTCGACGTCGTCGCCTGCGCCGGGCTCACCGACGACCATCGAGGAGACCTCGTCGACGAGCAGCCGGGAGAACTCGTCCGCCACCGACTCGTGGACCAGCACGCGGCAGGCCGCCCCGCACTCCTGGCCGGAGTTCCAGTAGCCGGCGGCACGCAGCGCCGTCGCGGCGGCCGCCAGGTCGGCGTCCTCGAAGATCACCACAGGGGCCTTGCCGCCCAGCTCCAGATGGACGCGCTTGAGCGACTCGGCCGCTGCGCGGGCCACGGCCTTGCCGCTGCGGACCGAACCGGTGAGCGCGATCATCGCGATGTCGGGGTGCTCGGCGAGCCGGGTGCCGACCACCGGGCCGTAGCCGGTCACGACGTTGACCACGCCGGCCGGCAGGATGTCGGCGACGAGCTCGGCGAACTTCAGCGTGGTGAGCGGGGTCTGCTCCGACGGCTTGATGACCAGGGTGTTGCCCGCCGCCAGGATGGGCGCCATCTTCCAGGCGGCCATCAGCAGTGGGTAGTTCCACGGGGTCACGACGCCGATCACGCCCAGCGGCTCGCGGAGGATGACCGACAGGTGGTCCTCCGCGTAGCGGCCCGCCGCCGCGGAGGTGGGTGCGCGCAGCGCCCCGGCCATGAAGCGGAAGGTGTCGATGGTCTGGGCGACGTCGTCCTGCGCGACGGCCGCCGGCTTGCCGGTGTTGGCCGACTCCAGCCGGGCGAGGAGGTCGGCGTGCTCGGCGACCCGGTCGGCGACACGGTGCAGCAGCTCGGAACGCTCCTTGGGCGTGAGCCTGCCCCACGAGTCCTTCGCGCCGTTCGCGGCCGCCACCGCGACGTCGGTGTCCTCGACCGTGCCCTCCGCGACCTGGGTGATCGTCGAACCGGTACTCGGGTCGATCACGTCGATGGACGTCCCGGACCTCCCGGGTCGGAAGGCGCCGTCGATGAAGTGCCCGCCCGGGGGCAGGTCGCCCTCCCGGAGGATCCCCCCGGTCCGTACCCGGCGCACCGCCGGCCTGATGACCTCGGCGGTGATCCCCAGCGTCGTCCCCAGCGTCGACCCCACGGTCGTCTCCATCGTCGCCGTCTTCGCCAGCTGCGCGATCCGGGCGGCCGCGGCGGGGTCGAGCTCGGCGACCGGAGGACGCGGCGCACCGACGGGAAAGCCGACCGCCGCCAGGCCGGCCTTGACCGCCGCGATGAACGGTTGCGCCATGATCGCCTCGATGAGTGGGTAGATCTGGGACCAGGTCTTCCGGGCCCCCTCGAGGTCACCCGCACTCACCGCGTCGTAGACGGCCACGAGCTCGCGCGGCACGACGTTCGCCGTTCCCGCCATGACGCCTGCGGCGCCCTCGGCCAGCGCCGCGAGGAGCAGGCTGTCCCAGCCGACGAAGGTCGAGATGACGTCGCAGTGGTTGTGGATCAGCCGGGCCGACTGGTCCATGTCGACCGTCGTGTTCTTGATGTACCGGATGTTCTCGACCTCGCGGGCGAGCGCGCCGATCGTGTCCGGGTCCAGGTCGACCCCGGTCGCCACCGGCAGGTTGTAGAGCATCACCGGGATGGTGACCGACCCGGCGACGGCCCGCAGGTAGGAGAGCGTCTCGTCGACCGAGAGCGGCTCGTAGTAGGGGGCCACCGTCATGACCACGTCGGCGCCCACCGACTGTGCGTGCCGCGAGAGCGCGATGGCCTCCGCGGTGCTCGTGGCGCCGGTCTGCGCGATCACCGGCACCCGTCCGGCCGCCTGGTCCACGACCGTCTCGACGACCAGGCGGCGCTCGTCGCTGCTCAACGCGGTGAACTCGCCGGTGGAGCCGCACGCCACGACGCCGTGCACCCCTCCCTCGATCGACCGGTCCACCACGGCTCGCAGTCGCGCCACGTCGAGTCCGCCGTCGGCGGCGAAGGGGGTGGCGAGCGCGGTCAGAACGCCGCCCAGCTGCACTGTCATCTCTTCTCTCCTTCAGGGTCGTCGGTCGGCGGCCAGTGGGAGGCCGCGGACGGTGCGCTGCTGGCGCTCGGTGGCGAGCAGGCTCGCGGCCTCCTGCGCTGCCGAGAAGCCGGTCGAGATCGCGGTCTCGGTGTAGAGCGTCCCGAGGTAGTCACCGGCCAGGATGACGCGGCTGCCCCGCCGGGTCAGGGTCGGTTGGAGCGCACCGCGCCCCGGGAAGCAGTAGGGCGCACCGGTCTCCCAGCGCTGGACCTGCGCCTCGACGACCGAGTCGCCGAAGCCGCTGCCGAGGACCTGGTCGAGGTCGTCGGTGTAGAGGCGCAGGATCTCGTCGTCGGTCCTGGGCAGCAGGTCGCGGGCCAGGCCGGCCGGGGAGAAGGTCATGATGCTGCTGCCCGGTTGCCGGGTCGTCTCGCCGCCCCGGACGAGGCTGGCCTGGTTGAGCACGATGTTGAAGGACCGCTTGGGTGTGGCGATGCCGTACGCGGCGTCCCACGGCTGCGGGGTGGACTCGTCGGTGAGGAACGCGGCGCTCACGTAGGGCCCGTAGACCACCTTGCCCAGCGCGTCGCGGATGTCCTGCGGAAGATCGACCGCGACCTGGTGGCTCACGGTGGCGGGCGTGGCGAGGACGACGCAGCGGCCCTCGACCTCGTTGTCCCTGCCGTTCTGGCGGTACCGGACGACGACGGACCGCTTCCTGTGGACGATCTCGTCGACCCGGGCGTCGAGCTGCACGCGGTCGCCCAGGGCGGCGCCGATGCCCTGGGTGAGGGTGGACGGGCCACCCACGATGTTCCGGTCGAGGCCTTGGCCGATGTTCCAGACGAGGCTGAAGTAGCCGATCCCGGCACCGGCGGCGATCTCGTGCGGGTCCGCCGCGGAGCGGGTCACGGTCGGGTAGAACAACGCCGCCGCGTCCTCGGGCAGGTCGCCGACGAAGTCACGGAAGCTGCGGTCGTTCTCGAAGTCGTAGATCCGCTGCTGCCTGACGGCCGGGTCCTCCCCGGGGCGCCGGCGCACGATGCGTGCGTACCGCAGGACCTGGCCGCTGACCTTGACGCCGGCCCTGACGAGCGCGACGCGGGAGGACATCGCCATCGGGATCCGGAACGGGTAGGCCTGCACCGGGCCCTTGATCAGCAGTCTGCCGTTCATCGCCACGCCAGCCAGCGAGCCGGGCACCTGCGCGGCGCTGACGCCCACCTCGGACAGCAGCGCGTCGGTGGACGACCCGGCGCCGGCGAACACGTGCCCGCCCCAGTTCAGCCAGAACCGGCCCCGCCGCTCGGAGCGGATGCGGCCGCCGACCCGGCTGCCGGACTCCAGCAGCACGGTGTCCCAGTGCCGCAGCCTCCATCCGGCGCTCAGGCCCGCGAGGCCACCCCCGACGATGACGACGTCCTTCATAGGGCGGCCATCCCCTCCTCAGCGGTGTGAAATCTCGCTGATATACCTGAGCAATGTAATAGCGGCCGAAGAGGGCGTCAACGGCCCGGCCTGCGGAATCGCCGAGACGGTGGTGTCGATCAGTCCTGGACCGGGCTCCAGATGTCGCCGACGGTGAGGCCCGTCGGGAACGGGTCGTCGGGCTGCAGGACGTGCTGGACGTGGCCGGTGATCCACGCCCGGCCCTGGATCGAGGGCACGACGGCCTCCTGGCGGCCGACGGTGGTGCGTTCGTGCAGCACTCCGCGGAACGTGGTGCCGAGTACGCCCTGGTGGACGAAGGGAACCCCGAGTCCGAGCTCGCCGCGGGCATGCAGGACGGCCATCCGTGCCGAGGTGCCGGTACCGCCCGGCGAACGGTCCAGGATCCCCGCCCACGACGCCGGGTCGTCGAGGACGATCCGACCGGACGGCATGACCACGCTGTTGCGGCCCGAGATGTCGGGGGAGTCGGGTGGCCCGTGGAGCATGGCCAGGTCGATCGTGGTGATGCCCGGCCGGTCGGGGTGTGCGACGGGCACCTGCTCCCGGGCCGCCGCGAGGAGTGCCGTGCCGGCGCGGGTGATCGCCGGGGCGTGCTCGGGGCCGAGGGCCACGCCCAGGTCGGCGGCGCGCGCCATGACGTAGACCTGGCCGCCGAAGGCGACGTCCACGGCGACCGTCCCGTACTCGGGCACCGAGATCTTCCGGTCCAGGGCGATGGCGAACGACGGCACGTTGCGCACGCGCACCCACCGCACCCGACCGCCCTCGACCCCGGCGGTCGCCTCCACTGGGCCGACCGCCGTGTCGATCCGGACGACCGTCTCCGGCTCGGCCGACGGCAGGCTGCCGGTCTCCAGGAGGGCGGTGACCGTGCACATCGTGTTGGCGCCCGACATGGGCCGGAAGCCACCCTGCTCCAGGATGACGATGCCGACGTCGGCGGTGGGATCCAGTGGCGGCAGGACGAGCACCCCGCACATCGAGGGATGCCCGCGGGGCTCGCGCAGCAGCAGCCGGCGTAGCCAGTCCAGCTCCGTCTCGCACCAGCGCATGCGCTCGGACCAGGTCCTGCCGCGCACGAGGAGATGGACGCCGGGCAGGACCCGCCCGACCTCGCCCTCGCAGTGCACGTCGATCGACGTGATCGTCCTCGGCCCGGGAGAAGGCGGTGCACTCATGCCGCACTCCTCCTCCGTCAGGTCGAGGGGACGCTAGGGGCGGGTGGGCGTGGCGTCAATGACGAATAGAGTCGCGTGGGTGCAGGACGGTGGCGGCATACGGGATTCGTCGGTGCAGTCCGTCCATCGCGCGGTCTCGATACTCCAGGTGCTCGCGATCCACGGTGCTGCCGGGGTCACGGAGATCGCCACCGAGCTCGGCGTGCACAAGTCCACCGTGTTCCGGCTGCTCGCCACGCTGGAGGCGCGCGGGCTGGTCGAGCAGCACACGGAGCGCGGACGGTACCGGCTCGGCTACGGGGTGGTGCAGCTGGCCGCCGGGGCGACGAAGGCGGACGACCTCTCCCTGCTCAGCCGCCCCATCTGCCGTCAGCTCGCCGAGACCGTGCACGAGACGGTGAACGTGACCGTCCACGACGGACGTGCGGTGATCAGCATCGACCAGGTACTCGGGTCGCCGACGATCACGACCAACAACTGGGTCGGGCGACGGGCCCCGATGCACGCCACGGCCGCCGGCAAGGTGTTCATGGCGCAGATGGACCGCGGGGAGCTCGACGCCCTCCTCGCGGAGGGCCTGGAGGCCTACACACCGCGCACGATCGTCGACCCGGCGACGTTGGGCCGGGAGCTCGCCCTGATCCGCGAGCGCGGCTACGCCACCACGATGGAGGAGAGCGAGATCGGGCTGGCGGCCGTCGGGGCCCCCATCCGGACCCTGGACGGTCGGGTCATCGCCGCCGTGACCGCGTCGGGCCCCACGTTCCGGATGAACGAGGACACGCTCCCGGGCATCGTCGACCACGTTCTCGCGGCAGCCGCGGAGATCTCGCAGCGCCACGGTTACCCCAGGCGCGGATGACGAGGAGGTCCGCCGGCTCGCACGGCAGTCGGGGCCGGTCCTCCTAGGCGTCCCCGTAGACCGGGATCCGGGCCCCGCTGATGGGCGCGGCGTCCGGGCCGGCGAGGAAGGCGATGACCCGGGCGATCGCCTCCGGGCTCACGGCTCGAGCGGCCAGGTCCGGCGACATCCATGTGCGGTTGGCCGGGGTGTCGATGACCGACGGCAGCACGGCGTTGACCCGGATCCGCTGGGGA
This sequence comes from Pseudonocardia halophobica, assembly GCF_027922425.1. Taxonomy (GTDB): domain Bacteria; phylum Actinomycetota; class Actinomycetes; order Mycobacteriales; family Pseudonocardiaceae; genus Pseudonocardia; species Pseudonocardia halophobica. Next base: position 399,168 of record NZ_BSFQ01000002.1, read on the forward strand.
CGGAGCTCCTCGGCGAGGAGCTCGGTCATCCGCACCACCGCCGCCTTGCTCGTGGCATGGGCGAGGGGAGCGGCGCCGCTCACGGCGGTCTTCGAGCCCACCGTGACGATGGCGCCTCCACCCGCAGCGCCGAACCGGGCGGCCGCCTCGCGGGCGCACCACAGCAGCGATGCGACGTTGGACTGCCACATCGCGTCCCAGACGTCCTGGGTGAGCTCGGCGAGCGAGCTGGGGCGGAAGCCGCCGGCGAGTGCCACGAGCACGTCCGGGGTGCCGATCGAGTCGATCGTCGTCCAGGCGGCGGTCACGTCGTCGGGCTCGGACAGGCCGGCCGCGACCGGGTGGACCCCGTCGAGACGGCCGATCTCGTCGAGCGGGTCGCCGGGGCGGTCCAGCGCCACGACCTGGCGCCCGGCGCCGAGGAACTCGGCGACGACCGCTCGGCCCAGCGCGCCCGCGGCACCGGTCACGACGACGAGGCGGTCCGTCGAACTTCCCATCGTGCACTCCTCCTGTGTCCCGGATGATCTGCGCGAGGAGTGTCCCAGAGGCCGGGGGCAGGACGGCCCGGCACGGCCGTGGACCGGCGGCGATAGGTCCCGGTTGCTCCGCCTTTGTCTACGACGATCGCGTGAAGCTCGTTGTGTGATGCAACGTGACTGGCTCGCCGCGGGATCTGTCACCACGTCGGCCGCGCGGACGCGGCCGCGGGGGGTGATCGGCGAGCGTGTGCCGCCGATCGTGAAGGGGGAAGAAAGCGCCAGACCACACCACACCGGGAGCACCGGGCCCGATCCGTGCCCGCGCTCCCGGCGCGCCGGCCGTCTCCCACGCCGACGGCACCGCGGCCGGACGCCCTCACCGGTACCCCTGCGGACGTGTGCGTCCGTACGGCTCCGGTACCGGACCCGAACGCTCGAGAGTGAGTCCTCGTGACAGGAACACCCGTCGACCTCGTGACCCCATCAACCGACACCATCGGCACCGAGGCCGCGCTCGCCGCGCTCCTGGCCGACGTGGTCGGGGTGGAGCGGGTCGAGCCCGGCGACAACTTCTTCGACGTACTCGGCGCCGACTCGATGGTGCTGGCCCGCTTCTGCGCGCGGGCGCGCAAGCGGGAGGACCTGCCGTCGCCGTCGATGCGCGACGTCTACGACCACCCGACGATCGCGAGCCTGACCGCCGCCCTCGCCGTCGCGCCCGTCCCCGACCCGGCCCGGGGCCCGGACCCGGCCGAACCGGCGCGCACGCGGGCCGGCACGGCCGGCTACCTCTTCTGCGGCCTCCTGCAGTTCCTGGCGTTCGTGGCCTACTGCTACGGCTTCGCCATCGCGACCACGCTCTCCTACGAGTACGTCGTCGCCGGCGGCGTCGGCCCGGCGAGCCTCTACCTCCGTGCGCTCGAGGCGGGCGCGGCGATGTTCGTGGCGATGTGCCTGCTGCCGGTCGCAGCCAAGTGGGCGCTCGTGGGCCGGTGGCGCCCGCGCGAGATCCGCATCTGGAGCCTCGACTACTTCCGGTTCTGGCTGGTCAAGACGCTGGTCCGGGCGAGCCCGCTGCTGCTGCTCACCGGCGGCCGCTCGCACACCAGCTCGGCCTCGCCGCTGATGGTGCTCTACCTGCGGGCGCTCGGGGCACGGGTGGGCAAGGGCGTGACGATCTACTCCCGGACGCTCCCGGTGTGCACCGACCTGATCACCATCGGCGCCGGCACGGTCGTCCGCAAGGACGCGCAGCTGAACGGTTACCGCGCTCGCGGCGGAGTCGTCGAGACCGGGCCGGTGACGCTCGGGCGCGACGTCGTGCTCGGGGAGGGAGCCGTGCTGGACATCCGCACCGCGATGGGCGACGGATCCCGGATCGGGCACGCCTCCGCACTCGTCGCCGGACAGTCGGTGCCCGCGGGGGAGTCGTGGCACGGCGTGCCCGCGGTGCCCGGCGGCGCCGACCTGCACACCGGTGGATCGATGCGGTGCGGCAGCGTGCGCCGCGCCGTCCACGCCGCGGTCCAACTGGTTCTCGCGGTCGCGGTCTACCTCCCGGTCGCGGTCGGGTTCGCGGGGGTCCTGCTCGACGAGACCCCGCTCGGCGGTGTCCTCGACTCCGGGGGGATGGCCTTCACGACCTGGGCGTACTACCGCGACGCGCTGGTGGTGACGACGGTGCTGTTCGTCGGCGTCCTGCTGCTCGGCCTGGCGGGCGTGGCGGTGGTGCCGCGGCTGCTGAACCTGCCGCTGCGGGCCGACCGGACCTACCGGCTCTACGGCTTCCACTACGGCCTGCACCGCACGATCGGCCGGCTGACCAACGTCAGGTTCTTCAACCGCCTGTTCGGGGACAGTTCGTACATCGTGGGGTACCTGCGCTGGATCGGGTACGACGTCGACGCCGCCGAGCAGACCGGGTCGAACTTCGGGACCGAGGTGCGGCACGAGACGCCGTTCCACGTCACGGTCGGGCGCGGCACGATGGTGGCCGACGGGCTCTCGGTCATCAACGCGGACTTCTCGGCGACCTCGTTCCGGATCTCGCGGGTGACCATCGGGGCGCGCAGCTTCCTCGGCAACCGGATCATGTACCCGGCCCAGGGCCGTACCGGCGAGAACGTCCTGCTGGCCACCAAGGTCCTGGTCCCGATGGACGGGGAGGTGCGCCACGACACCGGGCTGCTGGGGGCTCCGTGCTTCCCGATCCCGCGGACCGTCGAGCGCGACCACCGGTTCGCGGTGCGGAGCCGGGCCGAGCTGCGGCAGCGCCTGTCCCGCAAGAACCGCTACAACCTGCGCAGCATGGCATTGTTCCTCGTCGTGCGCTGGGTGCACCTGCTGGGCATGGTGCTGCTGGCCATGGCGGCCTCCGACATCTACCGGGCCGTCGGCGTGGAGGCGGTGGCCGCCGACCTGGTCGGGTCGCTGCTGTTCACGGTCGTGTTCTTCTGTCTGGTCGAGCGGGCCGTCCTCCGGTTCCGGTCGCTGCGGCCGCGGTCCTGCTCGATCTACGACCCGTACTTCTGGTGGCACGAGCGGTTCTGGAAGCTCGTGATCCCCGACTTCGACCAGGCGTTCGCCGGTACGCCGTTCAAGAACCTGCTGTCGCGCGCGCTCGGGGTCCGGCTCGGTCGGCGGGTGTTCGACGACGGCTGCTTCCTCCCGGAGCGCACCCTCGTGACGATCGGCGACGAGGCCACGCTGAACTTCGGCACGGTCGTGCAGTGCCACTCGCAGGAGGACGGCGCGTTCAAGTCCGACCGCAGCACCGTCGGCGCCCGGGCCACGCTCGGTGCCGGTGCCTTCGTGCACTACGGCGTGACGGTCGGTGACGGGGCCGAGCTCGACGCCGGGACCTTCGTCATGAAGGGCGAGGAGATCCCGTCGGGAGCCCGGTGGGAGGGCAACCCCGCCCGGGAGGCCGCCCCGCACGCCGCGCCCACCCGTACTCGACCCGCACGTGACCGCTGGACCACACCCCAGGTGGAGCAGGTCGGGGGATCCTCCGGACCCTGATGCTCGGGTCCTCCGTCGTGCCCGGCCGAGCGGGCGGCTCAATCCTGGCCGCTCGGCTGCCTGAGCCGCTCGCAGTCGTTCTCCACCGAGGTCCACAGGGCGCGCGCCGTCGGGTCCTCCGCGACCCACTCCGCCGCCCGTCGCGCGGCGTCGGCGTCCCCGTTCTCGGCCAGCACGTGCAGCTCCACGAGCTGCTCCACCCAGTCCGTTCCCTGCTTCACGTCTGCCATCGAACAACGATTGCGCATGCGCACCGGTGAACGCAGCCTCCCGGTGACGGACGACACAGCAGCGCGGCGGGCGTCCTTCGCCGAGTGGTCGGACACCCGCCCGGACTCGGACCGTCGCGACGTCACGCCGCTCTGCGCGCTACCAGGTGGAACACGCGGCTGAGCTGCCGGTACGGGTCGCGTGACGCGGCGCGGAGCTCGACCTCGGCGACAGCCTCCACGTCCGTGGTGTCGAGGGGGAGGTCCAGCCAGTCGGCGAAGAGCCACACGCCGTACCAGGCCTCGGCCTCGAGCCCGCCGTCCCGCAGCAGTCCCGACAGGCCCTCGACCGTGTCGGCGCGGGTCTCGGTGCCGAGCACGCCGATCTCGGAGCCGGCGTCGAAGGCGGCCAGGGCCTCGGACCAGCGCCGTTCCAGTGCCGGTCGGACCGCCAGGGTCCGGCCGTTCAGCGCCATCAGGGACAGGACACCGCCCGGGGCGACACAGCGGCACAGCGCCGCGACCATCGGCGCCGGATCGGGCAGGTACATGAGCACGCCGTGGCAGAGGACGGCGTCGAAGAGGCGGCCACCGGTGAGGACGTCGGCCTGTTCGCCCGGGCCCTCGAGCAGGCGGACCCGCCCCTGCACGGACTCGGGCTCCGCGCCGATGCGTTGCCGCGCCCGGGCCAGCATCGCCGGCGACGGGTCCAGCACGGTGACCTCGTGGCCGAGGCGGGCCAACGGCAGGGACTGGTGTGCGGCGCCACCCCCTACGTCCAGCACGGCCGCCGGCGCGGTCGGGAGGTGCGCGAGCAGCTGCTGGTGCAGGACGTAGGTCCGCACCCGGCCCTTGACCGTGGCGTAGGCGTCGTCGACGAACGCGTCCGCCAGGGCCGCCCAGGTGTCGTCAGGCACCCGTCGGGATCTCGGCGCAGTCGGCGCCGCACCCGGGACCGGGGGTCGGGGCCGGCGCAGGCCGGTGCAGGACCGCCCGCGTCGGCGTGACGACGAGTGCGTCGCCGGACAGGACCGCGCTCCCGTCGACGATCAGCGAGTGCTCCTCCGCGGAGCTCGGCGGCCACACCAGCGTGACGGCGGGACGCGCGGTCGCGTTGGCACGCGTGCGGCGGCCGAGATCGCCGACGGCGACGCGGCCGTCGGTCACCGCCGGCGTGACGGCGGCGACGTGGGGTCTGCCGTCGTCCCCGATGGTCAGCAGGTAGGCGAAGCCGAAGCGGGCGACGGTCGCGGCCAGGTCGTCGGTGGGAACGGCGATGCTCACGCGGTCGAGGTTAGAGCCGGTTCCGGGCGTGGTCAGGCCGCCGGGTGGAGGAGAGGGGCCGGGCTCTGCGGCGTTGACCGACCACGGCCGTCGTCATACGCTCCGGTATAAACCGGCGGGTCGAACGTCGGGGGCGCGACGACGCGGCGGGAGGGTCGATGGCCGAGATCGGCTTGCGGGGCAGTGCCGTCCGCGATCCCGGACACCGCGAGGAGCAGCGTCGCCGGATCCTTGCGGCCGCGGCGGAGGTGTTCGCCCGCAAGGGCTACGAGGCCGCGACGATGGAGGACATCGCCGCGCAGATGGGCGTCAGCAAGGGCGTCCTCTACTACCAGTTCCGCAGCAAGCAGGAGCTCGTGGTCGAGACCCGGCGGGCCACCTCGGGGGCCGCGGTCGAGCGGCTGGGCGAGATCGTGCGCCGACCCGGGTCCGCCCGCGAGCGCATCGAGGCGGCCCTGCGGGATCTCGCCGCCGCCGCCTTCGACCCCCTCGCCAAGCACGTGATCCTCCTGCCGGTGCTGCACGGCCTCGACAAGCAACACCTCGACGAGGTCCGGAGCATCGAGCGTCGCTACGAGCGCCTGCTCGAGACGCTGCTGCGCGAGGGCGTGGCCGAGGGCGGCCTCGTGGTCGACGACGTCAAGCTGGCCGCGTTCACCCTGATCAGGGCCTGTTTCGGACCGGCGGTCTGGTACCGCCCGGACGGCCCGCTGACGCGGGACCAGATCATCGACCGGCTCGTCGTACAGCTGCTGCGTTCCCTCACCGTGGAGGTCTCGTGACCCTGCTCGTCGCCAACCGGGGCGAGATCGCCGTCCGCCTCGTCCGGGCCGCCCGCGAGCTGGGCCTGCGGACGGTCGCCGTGTACGCGCCCGAGGACGCCGCCGCCCCGCACGTCACCCTCGCCGACGAGGCCCACGAGATCCCGGGCTACCTGGACCAGGAGGCGATCGTCGGGGTGGCTCGGGACGCCGGCGCCGTGCTGGTCCATCCCGGCTACGGCTTCCTAAGCGAGAACGCCGCCTTCGCTCGGCTCTGCGCCGACCACGGCCTGACGTTCGTCGGCCCGCGCCCCGAGCTGCTGGACCTGTTCGGGGACAAGGTCCGTGCCCGCGCCACGGCCCGGGAGGCCGGAGTCCCGGTCCTGCCCGGCACCCTCGGCCCCACCTCGCTCGACGAGGCCGCGGCCTTCCTCGCCGAGCACGGCGCGGTGATGCTCAAGGCGCTCGCCGGTGGCGGCGGCCGCGGGATGCGCGAGGTGACCAGCCCGGACGAGCTGGCGGACGCCTACGCCCGCTGCCGCTCCGAGGCCGAGCAGGCGTTCGGGTCCGGGGAGCTGTACGTCGAGAAGCTGGTCGGGGCGGCGCGGCACATCGAGGTGCAGATCGTCGGGGACGGCACGCAGGTCCGGCACCTGGGGGAGCGGGACTGCTCGATCCAGCGCCGGCACCAGAAGCTGATCGAGATCGCGCCCGCGCCGTTCCTCGACCCGGCGGTCCGCCAGCGGCTCCACGACGCGGCTCTCCGGATCGGCGAGCACGTCGGCTACCAGAGCCTGGGGACCGTCGAGTTCCTCGTCGACGGCGACGACGTGTGGTTCCTCGAGCTCAACCCGCGGCTCCAGGTCGAGCACACGGTGACCGAGGAGGTCACCGGCGTCGACCTCGTCGAGACCCAGATCCGGCTCGCGCAGGGGGCGCGCCCAGCCGTCTCCGGCGAGCCGCGGGGCTTCGCGATCCAGGCCCGGGTCAACACCGAGGAGCTCGACGAGGACGGCACGCCGCGTCCCCGCGCGGGCCTGCTCACCGCGTTCGACCCGCCCGCCGGCCCGCACGTCCGCGTGGACACCTACGGCTACGCCGGCCTGCGGACGAGCCCGCGGTTCGACTCGTTGCTGGCCAAGGTGATCACCCGCGGCGCCACGTTCGCGGACGCGGCCCGACGCACGGACGCCGCCCTGGCCGAGTTCCGGATCGAGGGCCTCGCGACCACGGTCCCGTTCCTGCGGGCGGTGCTGACCCATCCGGACTTCACCGCCGGCCCGTCGGACACCGGTTTCGTGGCCGCGCACCTCGCCGAGCTGCGCGACACCGAGCTGCCCGGCCGGTTCCCCACGACCACCGCGGCCCCGAGGGCCGAGGCGATCCCCGCCGACGGGGTGACGGCGCCGATGGACGGCGTCGTCGTCGAGTTCGCGGTGGAGCCCGGTGATCGGGTCCGCCGTGGCGAGCGGCTGCTGGTGCTCGAGGCGATGAAGATGGAGTTCACGGTCCGCGCCGAGACCGCGGGGACCGTCGGGCGGCTGGTGGCCGAGGTCGGGGCCGTCGTCGAGGAGGGGGCACCGTTGCTCGTGCTGGAGCCCTCGACGTCGGACGACGACGTGGTCACCACCGACATCCCGGCGGTCGAGGAGGGTTGGGAGGACGAGGCCGAGGAGGTCCACCGCCGCCGTGCGCTCGGCCGCGAGATGGGCGGCCCGGAGAAGGTCGCCCGCCAGCATGAGACGGGCCGGCTGACCGTCCGCGAGCGGATCGACGCCCTGGTGGACAAGGGCAGCTTCTCCGAGATCGCCCCGCTCACCGGCTTCGCCACCTACTCCGCCGACAACGAGCTGACCTCGCTGCTGCCGGTCAACTTCGTGTCCGGCACGGCGCGGATCGACGGCCGCCGCGCGGTCGTCGGGGCGGACGACTTCACCATCCGCGGCAGCTCCGGGGACGCCGCGATCTGGCAGAAGCAGGTCTTCACGGAGGAGTACGCCGGCGCGATGCGGCTGCCGATCGTGCGGCTGCTCGACGGGGCGAGCGGCGGCGGCAGCGTCGTCACCGCGCAGCGCAACGGCTACCACTACCTGCCGGTCAACCCGGGGTGGGACGCCGTCGTCGAGAACCTGTCGCTGGTCCCGGTCGTGTCCGCCTGCCTCGGCCCGACGGTCGGGCTCGGCGCCGCGCGACTGGCCATGTCGCACCTGGCGTTGATGGTCGAGGGCATCGGGCAGGTGTTCACCGCCGGGCCGCCGGTGGTGAAGGGCAGCTCCGGCGAGGACTTGACCAAGGAGCAGCTGGGCGGCGCCGAGGTGCACCGCAACAACGGGCTGATCGAGCGGTTCGTCCGCAGCGAGGAGGAGGCCTTCGGCGTGATCCGCGGCTTCCTGTCCTACCTGCCGCAGAGCGTGTTCGAGGTGCCCCCGGTGGTTCCCAGCGAGGACCCGGCGGACCGGGCGGACGAGGGCCTGCTGCGGGCCATGCCCCGCAACCCCCGCGAGCCCTACGACGTGGACGCCCTGCTCGAGGCCGTCTTCGACCAGGGCTCGGTGTTCCGCTACGCCGAGTACGGCGGCGCGACGGTCACGGCGCTGGCCCGGCTCGACGGCCACCCCGTCGGCGTGATCGCGACCGACCCGACCCGCGGCGTGACCATCTCCGCCGAGGGGGCGCAGGCGATCACCCGGCTCGTCGACCTCTGCGAGACCTTCCACCTGCCGCTGGTCAGCCTCACCGACCAGGGCGGCGCCGCGATCGGCTCGGGCGCGGAGCGCAAGGCCACCATCCGCTTCGGCGTCCGGGCGATCGCCGCGGTCTACCAGGCGCGGGTGCCACAGGCCGAGATCATCGTGCGGCGGGTGTTCGGGGTCGGCGGGGCCGGGATCGTCAACCGGCACCGGCCGAACCGGACGTGGGCCTGGCCGTCGGCCACCTGGGGCTCGCTGCCCGCGAAGGGCGGGGTCGAGGCGGCCTTCCGCGCGCAGCTCGAGAACGCCCCGGACCGGGCGGCCGAGATCGCCCGGATCGAGCGCGAGCTGGAGGCGCTGGCCTCGCCCTTCCGGACCGTGGAGCGGTTCGGCGTGCAGGACCTGATCGACCCCCGCGAGAGCCGGGCGGTGCTGTGCGAGTGGGTGCGGGACGCCTACCGCCTGCTGCCCGAGCAGCTCGGCCGCCCCGCCTTCGGCACGCGCCCCTAGGAGACCCGCATGTCCGAGCACGAGCTCACCGCCCGGCTGCGGGCGGAGGACGAGCTGATCACCGACCGCCTGCGGCACTGGGCCCGGACCACCGGCGACCGCACCTTCCTCTACTACGGCGAGGACGACGTCTCGTTCACCTACGCCGAGTTCGACCGCCGCACGGACGCGATCGCCGGCAACCTCGTCGGCTCCGGCGTGGCGCGCGGCGACCGGGTGTCGGTGTTCAGCCTCAACCCGATGATCACCGCGCTGGTGATGGTCGGCTGCTGGAAGGCCGGGGCGGTCTACGCGCCGGTGAACTTCTCCTACACCGGGCGCCTGCTGTCGTACCAGCTCGACGACACCCGGCCCGTGCTGATCGTGACCGATCCGGCGCTGCTGCCCGCGCTGAACGCGGTCGCGGACGTGCTGGAGCAGCCACCCGCCGTCGCCCTCTACACCCCACCGGAGGGCGCCCACGACCACGCGGCCGCGCCCGACCTGCATCCGGCGTTCCGGCCCGTGGCCTGGGGCGATCTCGTGGCCGCCGCGGACGCGCCGGAGATCACGATCGCCTTCGACGACCCGGCCAACGTCTTCTACACGTCCGGGACCACCGGCCCGTCGAAGGGCGTGCTGCAGCCCTTCCGCTGGATGGCGCAGTACACGTGGGGGCTGCGGATGCCGCTGTGCGAGGAGGACGTGGTCTACAACGACCTGCCGATGTACCACGTGGGCGGGGCGCTGGCGAACTTCGGCCGCGCGCTCTGGCAGGGCAGCGAGGTCGCCGTGTGGAACCGGTTCAGCCCCACCCGGTTCTGGGAGCGGATCCACTCCCGGGGGGCGACCGCGGCGATCCTGCTCGACGTCATGATCCCCTGGCTGTCCAAGGCGCCCGCCTCCGCCGACGACCGGCGGAACACGCTGAACAAGGCGTACATGCAGCCGTTGCCGTTGCAGCACAACGAGTTCTGCCGCCGGTTCGGGATCGACCACGTGGGGGCCGGGTTCGGACAGACCGAGGCGGGTGCGCCGTTGGGCGTGCTGATCGAGGAGACCGCACCCGGTGAAGGGACGCCGGCCGATCTCTCTCGCGGGCACTCGCACTCGGCGCTGGCGGAGATCGCTGCGGCGAAGGGCGTGCCGGTGCTGCAGGCCTCGGAGGCGGGACGGAAGGGCCTGATGGGGAGGCCGAGCCCGTTCTTCGACGTCACGGTCCGGAACGAGCGCGACGAGGAGTGCGAGCCGGAGGAGCCCGGCCACCTCGCCGTCCGACCGAAGGTGCCGGGGCTGCTGCTGGAGTCCTATCTGAACAAGCCGGAGGCGACGGTCACCGCGACCCGCAACCTCTGGTTCCACACCGGCGACGCCGCGGTCGTCGGCGAGGACGGGCTGTTCTACTTCGTCGACCGGCTCGGGGACCGGATCCGGGTCCGCGGCGAGAACCTGTCGTCGTTCCAGGTGGAGGACATGCTCAACCAGCATCCGGTGATCCGGATGAGCGCTGCGTTCCCGATCCCGGGCGCCGAGGGGGACGAGGACGACATCGTGGCCTACGTCGTGCCCACCAAGGAGTCGCTCACGGTCGACGAGGTGGTGCAGTTCGCCGAGGACACCATGCCGAAGTACATGCGCCCCAGGTACGTCCGCATCGTCGACGACATCCCGCGCACGCCCACGAACAAGGTCGAGAAGTACCGGCTCCGGCAGCGCATCCTCGCGGAGCTGACGGGAGCGGAGGCCGAGGTGGAGCGCTGGTGACGTCGGCTCCGAGCGCCACCGGCGGGCCACGCGCTGCTCACGGTCAGTCCACGTGCTCCTTCAGCAGGTCACCGATGCAGGCGTCGATCTGCTCGCGGTCACGGTCGGCGAGACAGAACATCGCGAAGTGTGCCCACAGCGAGTCCACGACCCGGAACTCGCTGTTCGGGATCAGGCGCTGCTCGGCCTCGCAGTCCTCCGGCGGGAAGAACATGTCCCGGGAGAACGGCACGACGTACGTCTTCGCCGTGATCCGCCCGAGCGCGGCGGCCAGGTCCCCGTTCGTGTGCAGGCTGACGTCGCCGTGGCGCCACTTCCAGCCCATCCAGATGAGGTTGTTGGGGTCCATGGGCGCGAAGTAGTTCTCCCAGAACCGGTGCAGGAAGTCCTCGAGCGAGGAGAAGCCGTAGGCGCGGTAGGCCTCGGAGTTGTAGAACTCCGGGCACAGCCCCATCACCGACCAGGTCTGCGCGTGGCGGCGGAGACCCACGTGGACGTCGCTCTGGTCCTTGTAGAACCCGCCGTCCCAGGCCGGGTCGGACTTCAGCGCGTCCTCGTGCGAGCGCACGAAGATGTAGTCGTGGGCGGTGGTCCTGGCCGTACCGGCGAACGGAAGGGCCCGCTTGACCATGTCCGGGTACCGGACGGCCCACTCGTAGGTCTGCTCGGCGCCCATCGACCAGCCCAGCACGAGCTCGAGGCGCTCGATCCCGAAGACCTCGGTCACGAGCCTGTGCTGCGCCCGCACGTCGTCGCTGATCGTGACGTTCGGGAAGGCCCCGCCGTTGAACGGGGGCGGCGTGTTGCTCGGTGAGGACGAGAACCCGTTCGCGAACTGGCCCGGGAAGATGATGAAGTACTTCGAGGGGTCGAGCGGCCGGCCCTCCCCGACGAAGATCTCCATCGACGCCGACGTCCCGGACCACATGTGCGGGAACAGGACGGCGTTGTCCTTCGCGTCGTTCAGCGTTCCCCGGGTCTTGTACGCGAGCCGCGCGTTCGGCAGCGTGATCCCACCGGCCAGCTCGAAGTCGCCGAGGTCGAGGTACTCGTGCCGACCGTGGATCTCCTCCGAGTAGTAGTTCCCCATCGCTCCGGCACTCCCTTCGGACGTTTCCATGGTGACGTGGGTCACAGCCTCCTGCTGTCGGGGGCCGAGGGGGACCGCCATCCATCCCAATACCGGCGGCGCCGGGTCGCCGCTAGCGTGAGCGAGGTGCGGAGCTGGAGCATCGACGCGTATCTCGCACGTCTCGCGGCCAGGAACCCGTCGCCCGCCGGCTCCGCCGTCGCCGCGCTCAACGCGGCCCAGGCCGCGGCGCTGCTGGCGCTGGTGGCCCGGTTCCGCGTCGGCAGGGACCACCCGGTGGGCGAGGTCGCCCGGAGCGTGCTCGGGCGGGCGGAGGAGCTGCACGACGCGGCGCTGGGCCTGGCCGAGGCGGACATCGGCGCCGTCGACGAGGTCGCCGCGGCCTACGCGCTCCCGCGAGGCACCGAGGCCGAGCGGGCGCGGCGCAGCGCGGCGATCGCCGACGGCCTCCTCGCCGCCGCGGGCCCGCCGGCCGAGCTGGTCCGGGTCGGGGCGGAGCTCGTCGGGCTGTGCGAGCGGATGGCCGAGATCGGCAGCGGTGCCCTCCTCGCGGACGTGGCCGCGGCGGCCGACGCGACCGCCGCGGCGTTGAGCATCAGCCGCACGAACGTCGAGGCCGACATCGCGCCGCGCCGCGGTACGGCGGAGGCCGAGGACCTCGCCGCCGTCGTCGGCCCCGTCGACGACCTCCTGCGCCGGGCCGCACGCGTCCGCGACGACATCCGCCGTGCCCTCGGATGAGGGTCAGGAGAGGTTGACGATGTTGCCGTCCCGGTCGATGTCCACCCGGTGGGCGGCCGGGCTGGCGCCGAGGCCGGGCATGGTGCGCATGTCGCCGCAGATCGGGTAGATGAACCCGGCACCGACGGACGCCCGGACCTCCCGGACGGGCAGGCGCCACCCCGTGGGCGCCCCCGTGAGCGACGGGTCGGACGACAGCGACAGGTGGGTCTTGGCGATGCAGACGGGCAGGTGGCCGTAGCCGTTCGCCTCGTACGTCGCGAGCTGGCGGGACGCGGCGCGGTCGTAGTCCACCCCGTCGGCGCCGTAGACCTGCGTCGCGATCGTCTCGATCTTCTCCTCGAGGCCGGCCGAGTCCGGGTAGAGGAAGCGGAAGCGGGACGGCTCGTCGGCGGCCTCGGCGACCGCCTCGGCCAGGTCCCGGGCCCCGCGCCCCCCGTCGGTGAAGTGCGTGCAGACGGCCACCCGCGCGCCCATCTCCTGCGCGATCTCGGCGATCGCCGCGTGCTCGGAGGCGTGGTCGCCGGGGAAGGCGTTGACGGCGACGACCGGCGACACCCCGTGCATCCGGATGTTCTCGATCTGCTTGCGCAGGTTGGCGCCGCCGATGTGGACCTCGTCCGGGTTCTCGGCGAGGAGCGCCTCCGGCAGCGGCCGGCCGGCGACGATCCGGTGCCGGCCCGAGTGCGCCTTGAGCGCCCGCACGGTCGCCACGACGACCGCGGCGTCGGGGGTCAGGCCGGAGGCCCGGCACTTGATGTTGAAGAACCGTTCCGCGCCCATGTCGGCCCCGAAGCCGGCCTCGGTGACCAGGAAGTCGCCGCCGTGGATGCCGATGAGGTCGGCCACCACCGACGAGTTCCCGTGGGCGATGTTGCCGAACGGGCCGGCGTGCACGAGGACCGGCGTGTTCTCCAGCGTCTGCATGAGGTTGGGCTTCAACGCGTCCCGCATGATGGCCGTCATCGCGCCGGCGCCGCCGATGTCCTCCGCGGTCACCGGCGTGCCCTGCGGGGTGTAGCCGACGACGACGCGGCCGAACCGCTCGCGCATCTCCTGCAGCGACCGGGCGAGCGCGAAGATCGCCATGACCTCGCTGGCCGCGGTGATGTCGAACCCGGTCTGGCGCGGGATCCCGTCCGTCCTGCTGCCGAGGCCGACGATCACGTTGCGCAGCGCCCGGTCGTTGACGTCGAGCACCCGGCGCCAGGTGATGGCGTGCGGGTCGAGGCCGGTGGCGTTGCCCTGGTAGAGGTGGTTGTCCACCACGGCCGAGAGCAGGTTGTGCGCCGCGGTGACGGCGTGGAAGTCGCCGGTCAGGTGGAGGTTGAGCACGTCCATCGGAACCACCTGGCTGTAGCCGCCACCGGCCGCGCCGCCCTTGATCCCGAAGGTCGGGCCCATGGACGGCTGCCGGATCGCCACCGTGGCCTGCCGCCCGGTCTGGCACAGCGCCTGCCCGAGGCCGACGGTGGTGGTCGTCTTGCCCTCGCCCAGCGGGGTCGGCGTCACGGCGGACACCACCACGTACTTGGCCCGGGGCCGGTCCGCGAGCTCCTCGATCGCCGCGAGCTTGATCTTGGCGACGTGCTCGCCGTAGCCCTCCAGCAGGTGCGGCCCGATCCCCATGGCGGCGGCCACGTCGTCGAGCGGTTTCAGGGACGCGGCCTGCGCGATCGTCAGATCCGGCGGAAGGAACACGACAGTCTCCTCGGTCGTGGCAGGGGCGTCAGGCGGTCACCCGCAGGGAGTCGCGGTCGTCCACCTCGAACCGGCCGTCGCGGATGTCCGCGGCCCAGGCGGCGGTGGGGACGAGCGCCCCGAACGGGAAGAAGTGCACCGCGCGCAACAGGCTGCGCGGATCGGCGGCCACCGCGGCCGCCAGGCCGAGGAGGGTCGCGTCGGGGTGGTGGACCGGCGAGGTCGCCAGCTTGAGCACGCTGCCGGCCTGCTGCCGGAGCACCTTGAGGGACGGCCCCACCCCGCAGCGCAGGCCGTACCGGAGCAGGCGTGCGGGGGAGGTGAGGCCGGGTAGTCCGACGTGGACGGGCACGTCGACACCCGCGGCCCGGATCCGACGCTCCCAGGCGACGATCGGTCCGGGGTCGAAGCAGAACTGGGTGACGAGGTGCAGGTCGAACCCGCGCGCCCGGGCGATGCCGCACTTCGCGACGAGGGCCCGGAACAGCTCGTCGTCGTCGACGTCGGGGTGCCCCTCCGGGTGGCCCACGATCCCGACGCGGTGGATGCCGGCCTCCTCGAGGAGGCCGGCGTCGAGGATCTGCGCCGACTCGGAGAACTCCCCGACGGGCGTCGTCAGGGACCCGGCGAGGAGCAGGACGTCCTCGACCCCGGCCGCGGTGAGGTCGCCCAGCATGCGCTGCAGCGCGGGGCGGTCGGACACGGCCCTGGCCGCCAGGTGCGGCACCGGGCGCAGGCCGGCCTCCCGGACGGTGCGGGCGACCGCCACCGTGTCGGCCCACGGCTGGTCCGGGAGGAACGTCAGGTAGACGGACGTCCCGCCCGCCAGATGGTCGCGCAGCGGCGGGAGCGTCGCCGCCTCGCGAGGGGTGATCTCCACGCTGAACGGGAACATCAACCGGCGCACGGCGTCGCTCAGCTCGGCGTACGTGGGTGTGGTCATCGCGTGGTCCCCTCAGCCCCGGCGGCGCCGGATCTCGGCGTTGATCGCGGGCACGACCTCGTGCATGTCGCCGATCACCGCGTAGGTCGCCTTGGTGACCATCGGCGCGGCCTCGTCCGTGTTGACCGCCAGGATCGTCTTGGAGCTCGCGCACCCGGCCCAGTGCTGGATCGCCCCGCTGATGCCGCAGGCGATGTAGAGGTCGGGGGAGATCCGGCTGCCGGTCTGGCCGATCTGCTCGTGGTGCGGGCGCCAGCCCATGCTGGTGACCACGCGGGAGACGCCGAGCGCGCCGCCGAGCAGCTCCGCCAGCTCGGCGACACCCGCGAAGCCCTCCGCGCCGCCGGCCCCGCGCCCGGCGCCCACCACGACCTTCGCCGAGGTGAGCGCGCCCGACAGGTCCGGCGCGGCGGGCTCGGTCGACACGACCCGCGTCACCAGGTCCGCCTCCGTGACCTCCGGGGAGAACTCGCGCAGCGTCACGGACACGGCCGGGACCTGCTCGGCCTGGACGGCGTGGCCGGCGACGGTGAGCACCGCGGGGCGGAGGGGCAGGAGCATCTCCTCGAGCGCCGCGCCGCCCATCACCTGGCGGGTGACCCGCAGCGCCTCCCCGTCGTCCTCCGTGCCCAGCCCGACGACGTTCGCCGCCATCGGCACGTCGAGCCGCGCGGCCAGGTGGGCCATGACCTCGAGGCCGCGCGGGCTCCCCGGGGCGACGACGGCCTCGGCGCCGGTGGCCGCCATCGCGGCCTGCACGGCGGCGGCCCAGACGGCGCCGCCGTAGGCCGAGAAGGCCTCCCCGGTGGCGTGGTGCACCTCGCCGACGCCGTGACCCGCGAGCTGGTCGGCCACACCGTCCGGGCGCGCGCCGACCACCAGGGCGTGCACCGGGCCCCCGGTCCGCCTGGCGAGGGTGCGCCCGAACGTGACGGCCTCCAGCGACACCTCGGTCGCCCCCGCCGCGTCGGTCTCCACGAGCGTGAGGATCATCGGGCCACCCCCAGGCGCTGCAGCAGGTCGACCACGGCCGGCGCGGCGTCCGGTCCGGCGCCGATCACCTCGACGGTGCTCGGCTGGGCGGGCGGCAGCGTGAGCCGCACGCGGCCCGGGCCGAGCGGCTCGTGGCGCGGTGCCACGGTCTCGACCGGGATCTTCTTCGCCTTCATCCGCCCGACGACCGACGGGTAGCGCGGCTCCACGCCGCCCTCGAGCACGGTGACGACCGCGGGCATCGGCACGGCGTAGGTCTCGACGCCGTCCGGCCCGTCGCCGCGCGCCGTCGCCACTCCGCCGTCGACCTCGACCGTGCGTACCCCGTTGACGACCGGCCAGCCCAGCGCGTAGGCGAGCCGGACGCCGACCTGGAAGTCACCGGTGTCGGCGGCGTCGTTGCCGAGGAGGATCAGGTCGTACGTGCGGCCCTCCGCGGCGTGCGTCTCCACGACGGCGGCGATCTCCCGGACGACGTCCACCGGCCCGTACCCGACCGGGTCGGCGTCGATGTGCACGGCCGCGGCGCAGCCGACCGCCAGGGCGGCGCGGAGCTGCTCGACCGCCGCCTCGGGCCCCAGGGTGAGCACGGTCGCGGCACCGCCGGTGGCCGTGGCGATGCGCACGGCCAGCTCGACGGCGCAGTTCTCGTGCGCGCTCACGGTGAACCCGACGAAGCGGGCGTCGACCGCCTGCGCGTCGGACGTCAGCAGCACCTCGCCCGCGACGTCGGGCACCCGCTTGATGCAGACCAGTACGTCGGCCACGGCTCAGCCCCTGATCCGCTCGTTGGCCGGGTCGAACAGCGGCGTGGCGTCGGCCGACCCGACGGTCACCGGGTACAGCTCCTCCATGTAGGACACGGCGAGCCGGTTGCCGACCACCGCCTGGTCCGGCGGCAGGTAGGCCATCAGCACGTGCGTGCCCAGGGACGGCGCCGAGCCCGCCGAGGTGACGTAGGGGTGATGACCGTGCCCGTCCGTCAGCACGCCGCCGTCCCGGGTGAGGATCGGTTCGCCGCCGAGCATGTAGCGGTTGCGGCCGGTGGCCGACCGGTGGTCGTCGACGGTGAGCGTGCACAGCACCGCCCGGGGCTCGGCCGCGCGCTGGGCGAGGTAGGCCTCCCGGCCGACGAAGTCGGCGTCCTTCACCTTCGGCCGCGCCATCCCCGCCTCGACGATGGTGCGCTCGCCGTCGAGCTCGAACCCGAACGCGCGGTAGCCCTTCTCCAGCCGGCCGGTGGTGCCGTAGACGCCGATCCCGACCGGGACGGCCCCGTCCGGTCGCCCGGCCTCGTGCAGCAGCTCCCAGACCCGGGCGCCCTGCTCCATCGGGACGTAGAGCTCCCAGCCCAGCTCGCCGACGTAGGAGATCCGCGACGCGAGCACGCCGACGCTGCCGACGGCGATGTCGCGGCAGGTGAGGAACGGGAAACCGGTGTGCGAGATGTCGTCGTCGGTGAGGCGGCCGAGGATGTCGCGGGCCCGCGGACCCCAGATCCCGATGGTGGTGAACGACGAGGTCCGGTCCACGACCGCGGCGCCGTCGGGCAGGTGGTCGGCGAACCACTTCAGGTCGGCCATGCCGTGGAGGCCGCCGGTGACCACCCGGTACCGGTCGTGGGCCAGCCGCATCACGGTGAGGTCGGACCGGAAGCCGCCCCGGGCGTCGAGCACCGGCGTGTAGATCACGCGGCCCTCGGCCACGGCGGCCTGCGCGACGACGATGCCCTGGATCGCCTGCTCCGCGGCCGGTCCGACGACGTCGAAGATCGCGAAGGCGGACAGGTCGACGATGCCGGCCCGCTCGCGCATCGCGAGGTGCTCGGCGTTGATGATCGGTGACCACCAGCGGGAGTCCCACTCGTGCTCGCGCGGCATGACCGCGTCGCCGTACTCGCCGAGCAGGGTCTCGTTCGACGCGTACCACATCGGCCGTTCCCAGCCGACGGTCTCGAAGAACTCGGCGCCCGCGGCGCGCTCGGCGGCGTGCATGGGCGCGAGCCGCTTGCCGCGCTCCCCGGCCCACTGCTCGCCCGGGTGCACGATGCCGTAGGTCTTGTTGAACGCCTCCGACGTCCGCGAGCGCACGTGGGCGCGGGTGCGCTGGTGCGGGTAGAACCGCGCGATGTCGGAGTGGTGCAGGTCGATCTCGGGGTACCCCTGCGTCATCCATTCCGCGACCGCCCGGCCGACGCCGGGACCTTCCTTGATCCACACCGCCGCCGCCGACCAGAGACCCTTCACCTCGGGCGTCTCGCCCAGGATCGGGGCGCCGTCGGGGGTGAGCGAGAGGAGGCCGTTGATGGCGTAGCGGATCTCGGCGCCCTCGGCGGCGAGCGCGTCGGGCATGAGCTCGAGCGCCTGCTCCAGCTGCGGGTCGAAGTCGTCGGCCGTGAACGGCGTCTCCGTGGGGGAGAGCCGGGCCTGGTCGATCGACGGGATCTCCTCCGGGTCCCACAGGATGGGCCGGTGGGCGTAGGAGCCCACCTCCATGTCGGCGCCGTGCTGGCGCTCGTAGCAGAAGGTGTCCATGTCCCGGATGATCGGGAAGGAGATCTCGCCGGGCCGCTCGGCGAGCTGCGGGATCGGCCCCACCGAGATCATCTGGTGGACGGCCGGCGTGAGCGGGATCGCCGCGCCCGCCATCCTGGCGAGCTTCGGGCTCCACACGCCGCAGGCGATCACCACGTAGTCGGCCTCGATGTCGCCCCCGGTGGTGCGCACCCGCCGGATCCGCCCGCGCTCGACGTCCATGCCGATCACCTCGACGGTCGACACGACGGTGAGCGCGCCGAGGGCGAGCGCCGACTCCCGCATCAACGTGCCCGCGCGCAGCGAGTCGACCACGCCCACGGACGGCGTCCAGAACGCCCCGAGGATCTGGTCCTTGTCCAGGTACGGGACGCGCTCGACGACGTGGTCCGGGGTCACCAGCTCGGCCGGGACGCCCCACGCCCGCGCCGACGACATCCGCCTGCGCAGCTCCTCCATCCGCTCCTCGGTGCGGGCGACCTCGTACCCGCCGGACTCGGTGAAGACGCCCAGCTCCTTGTACTGCCGCATCGAGTCGAGCGTGAGGTCGGCGATCTCCCGCGAATGGTCGACCGGGAAGATGAAGTTCGAGGCGTGCCCGGTGGAACCGCCCGGGTTGGGCAGCGGGCCCTTGTCGATCTGCACGATGTCCCGCCAGCCGAGGCGGGCGAGGTGGTGCACGAGGCAGTTGCCGACGATGCCGGCGCCGATCACGACGACGCGGGCGGTGCGGGGCAGGTTCGCCATCGGTGGTCCTCCTAGTCGCCCAGCTCGCGGCGGCGCCGGGTCACGTACTCGGTGAGCTCCTCGCGGATCGCGTCGTCCAGCGGCGGGGGCTCGTACTCGTCGAGCTTCTTGTGCGCGACGTCGCGGGCCCGGGCGGCGGCGTCCTTGGCGCCGTTGCGCATCCACCGCTCGTAGTTCTCCGAGCTGTTGACGAACGGCCGGTAGAAGCAGGTGCGGAACCGTTCCATCGTGTGGGCCGCGCCGAGGAAGTGGCCGCCGTGGCGGACCTCGTCGTGCGCGTCGAACGCCAGTGACGCCTCGTCGATCTCCAGGGGCGTGAACTCGTGCTGCAGCATCTCCAGCACCTGCACGTCCAGCACGAACTTCTCGTAGCTCGTGACCAGCCCGGCCTCCAGCCAGCCGGCCGCGTGCATCACCCAGTTGATGCCCGCGAGGAACGTCGGGAGCATGGTCATCAACGACTCGTACCCGGCCTGGGCGTCGGGGGTCTGGCTCGCGGTGAGACCGCCGCCCGAGCGCACCGGGAGCCCGAAGCGGCGGGCGATCTGCCCGGTGCACAGCAGGCCGATCGCGGACTCCGGCGTGCCGAAGCAGGGCGAGCCGGACTGCATGTCGATGTTGGAGAGGAACGACCCGAAGATCACCGGGCAGCCGGGCCGGACCAGCTGGGACAGCGCGACGCCGGTGAGCGCCTCGGCGATCTGCTGGACCAGCGTCGCCGGGATCGACACCGGCGACATCGCCCCCATCAGCAGGAACGGGGTGAGCACGACGGCCTGGTTGGCCTCGCTGTAGGCGAGCTGCGCCTCCAGCATGCGCTCGTCCCAGCGCAGCGGCGAGTTGCAGTTGATGATCGAGATCGTGGCGGGGGTGGCCTCGATCGACGCCCGGCCGCCGAAGAGGATCTCGGTCATGGCGATCGTGTCGGCGGCGTTGACCCCGGACACCACGTTGCCCATGTAGATCTTGTCCGTGAGCGTCTGCAGCGCGTAGGTCATGTCGAGGTGCCGCGAGTCCAGCGGTGTGTCCTCCGGCTCGCAGATCACGCCCCCCGCCGAGTCGAGGGCGGGGAAGCTCTGGGCGAGGCGGGTGAGGTTGCGGAAGTCCTCCATCTTCGCGTCCCGGCGCACGTCGCCCTCGCGCACGAACGGCGCACCGTAGACGGCCCCGAACACCATGGCGTCGTCGCCGATGTGCACGGTGTTGGCCGGGTTGCGGGCCTGGACGTCGAACGACCGTGGCGCCTTGGCGACCTGCTCGAGCACGAAGTCGGGATCGAACCGGACGACCCCGTGTCCGTCCGACTCCTCGACCTTCTGGCCGGCCTGGCGGAACAGCTCCAGCGCCCGAGCCGACCCGAACTCCACCCCGATCTCGGACACCAGTCGGCGCCAGCCCGCGTCGAGGGTGTCCATCGCATCGGCCGAGAGGATCTCGTAGCGAGGCATGGTGTTGCGGAACATGTGCTTCTCCGCTCTTGACGTGCTGAGAGACCGGCGTCACAGTAACCGCCATCGTGGGAACTCGGGTTCCATAATGTGAAACTTTGGACGGCACTCATGGCGGCGCAGACAGGCAGTCAGGCGGTCGAACGCGCGAGTGCCCTTCTCGGCCTCATCGTCGAGTCCGGCGCACCGCGGACCTTCAGTTCGCTGGTGGACGAGCTGGGCCTGGCGAAGTCCACGACCTCCCGGTTGCTGCAGGCGCTCGAGCGCAGCCGGCTGGTGTACCGCGACCGCACCGGGGCGTTCCGCCCGGGCGCGCTGTTCTCGCTGCACGCCGCCCGGCCGAGCGCGCTGCACGACCTCTCCGAGCTCGCCCGCCCCACCATGGAGCACCTGTCCGAGCTCTCCCGGGAGACGGTGAACCTCGCCGTGCCCCGCGGCGGCCAGCTCGTCTCGATTGACCAGGTCGACAGCTGCTACCTGGTCGGGGCCACGAACTGGGTCGGCGTCGACGTGCCCGCGCACTGCACCGCCTCGGGCAAGGTCCTCTACGCCTACGGCGCGCTCCCGCGGCCGACCGGGCAGCTGGAGCGGCGCACCGCGCACTCGCCGGTCGACCGCGCGCAGCTCGAGCACGCCCTCGTCGAGGTGCGCCGCCGGGGCTGGGCCGCCTCGCTGGACGAGCTGGAGATCGGACTCACCGCCGTCGCGGCTCCGGTGCGGACCGTCGACGGCTCGGTCGTCGCCGCCGTCTCGGTCTCCGGGCCCACGAGCCGGATCAACGACTACGGCATCACCAGGCTCGGCGACGTCCTCGTCGCCGAGCTGCGCGGGCTCTCCGCGCTGCTGGGGCACCAACCAGGACGGAAGGAAGGCTTCGCCTGATGGATCACGACGCGATCCTGCGCGGGCTCTACGACGAGACCCTCGTCGGCAACAAGCCGCGCGTGCTGGAGCTGACGCACGAGGGGCTGGAGGGGGGCCTCACTCCGGAGACGATGCTGTTCGACGCGCTGATCCCCTCGCTCGAGGAGGTCGGCGCCCGGTTCGAGCGCGGCGACTTCTTCGTGCCCGAGATGCTGGTCGCGGGCAAGGCGATGAGCGGCGCGCTGGACATCCTGCGTCCGCTGCTCGCCGAGACCGGTGCGCAGACCGTCGGGACGTTCCTGATGAGCACCGTCAAGGGCGACGTCCACGACATCGGCAAGAACCTCGTGAACATCATGCTGGAGGGCGCGGGCTTCCACGTGATCGACCTCGGCGTGCAGGTGTCGCCGGAGAAGGTGATCGCCGGGATCCAGGAGCACGATCCCGACATCGTCGGGTTCTCCGCGTTCCTCACCACGACCATGCCGATGTTCAAGGCCAACATCAACGCGCTGCAGAAGGCCGGCCTGCGCGACAAGGTGATCGTGATGGTCGGGGGCGCCCCGGTCACCCAGGAGTACGCCGACGCGGTCGGGGCCGACGGCTACGCCGCCGACGCCGCCACCGCCGTCCGCAAGGCCAAGGAACTGCTCGCCGCCCGTCGTGCCGCCGTGGGGGTCTGATGCACACCGTTCTCCGCTCCGCGACCCGCGAGGTCGTCATCGGTCCTGATCAACCGTTCTGCCTGATCGGTGAGCGGATCAACCCGACCGGCCGCAAGATCTTCGCCGAACAGCTGCGCCGGGGCGATCTGTCGCGCATCGAGATCGACGTCGAGCAGCAGGTCGCCGGCGGGGCGACGATGCTGGACGTCAACATGGGCGTCCCGCTCGCCGACGAGGCCGAGCTGCTCGCCAAGGCCGTCACGATGGTGCAGGAGCTCACCGACCTTCCGCTGGTCATCGACTCGTCGGTGGTCGAGGCTCTCGAGGCCGGGCTCGCGGCCTACGACGGCAAGGCGCTGGTGAACTCGGTGACCGGCGAACGGGAGCGGCTGGACGCGATCCTGCCGATCGTCGCCCGGCACGGGGCGGCGGTGATCGCGCTGCCCAACGAGGAGGACGAGATCCCGGACGAGCCGGAGCGCCGGCTGGAGATCACGCGCAAGATCCTCGACATCGCCGTCGGGGAGTACGGCATCCCGGTCGAGGACATCGTGGTCGACCCGCTGGCCATGCCGGTGGGGGCGGACACGACGTTGGTCCGCACGACGTTGCGGACGATCGAGCTGATCTCCGGCGAGCTCGGCCTGAACATGACGCTCGGCGCCTCCAACGTCTCCTTCGGGATGCCGGGGCGCCCGGCGCTCGGCGCGACGTTCCTGCCGATGGCCATGTCCTGCGGGCTGACCAGCGCGATCATGGACGTGCGGTCGCCACAGATCGTCGAGGCGGTCAAGGCCGCGGACCTGCTGCTCGGCAACGACGAGTGGGGCGCGGCCTGGATCGCGCGCGCCCGGGCGGCGGCCGCGGGGAAGACGGCCTGACGTGACCGCGCTACCGGAGCTGCCCCCGTCGGACCGGGTCCGCATCCGGTTCGACCCCGACGGAGCCCGGCCTCGCGAGGTGCGGGTCCCCGCCGGGGCGACGCTGTTCGACGCCGCGAGCTGGAACGGCATCGCCGTCGACTCCACGTGCGGGGGCCACGGCACGTGCCGCAAGTGCCGGATGCGGGTCGTCGAGGGCGACGTGACGGTGTCCCGGCTCGACCCGCGCGCGTTCGGGCCGGAGGAGCTGCGTGCGGGCTGGCGGCTGGCCTGCCGCGCGCGGGCCGAACAGGACCTGCGGGTGGAGGTGCCGCCGCTGGTCACCCGGCCGAAGGCGGCCACGGTCGGCGTCGGGCGCCAGGTGATCCTGCGTCCCGCCCTGCAGAAGCGCTGCCTGACGCTGCCCGAGGCGACCCTCGCCGACCAGCGCACCGATCTCGAGCGCCTGCGCGACGCGCTGCCCGACCTCGAGCTCCGGGTGGACCTGCCGGCGATCCGGAACCTGGCCCGGGCGCTGCGGGCCGGGGACCACACGGTCACCGCGGTCGTGGTGGACGACGTGCTCGTCGACGTCGAGCCGGGGGACACGAGCGGGCGGCTCTTCGGCATCGCCTTCGACCTCGGCACGACGACGCTCGTCGCGACGCTGCTCGACCTCGCCACCGGCACCCCGGTCGCCGTCGCCTCGCGGCTCAACCCACAGCAGTCCCACGGCGCCGACGTGATCACCCGGATCAGCGCGACGATGACCGACCCGACGGCGCTGGAGCGGCTCACGGCGCTCGCCCACGACGGCCTCGACCGGCTCGCGGGCGAGGTCTGCGCCGACGGCGGCGTCGGCCGCGGCGAGGTCTACGAGATCGCGGTGGCGGGCAACGCCACGATGACGCACCTCGCGCTGGGGCTGGACCCCGAGCCGCTGGGCGTCGCCCCGTTCGTCATGGCGTCCCGGTCGTTCGACGACCTCACGGCCGCCGACCTCGGGGTGCGGGCGCACCCGCGGGCCCGGGCGTACGTGTTCCCGGCGCTCGGGGCCTATGTCGGCGGCGACATCGTCGCCGGGGCGCTCGCCTCCGGGATGGACCGCGACCGGCGCGTGCGGCTCTTCATCGACATCGGCACGAACTGCGAGATCCTGCTCGCGGACGGCGACCGGCTGCTCGCCACGGCCGCCCCAGCCGGGCCCGCGTTCGAGGGCGCGGCCATCCGCTGCGGGATGCGGGCCGCGCCCGGGGCGATCGAGGGCGTGAAGATCAGCGACGACGACGTGGTGCTGCAGGTCATCGGGGACGTCGAACCGACCGGGCTGGCCGGGTCGGGTCTGGTCGACGCCGTGGCGGCGATGGTGGCGGCCGGACTCGTCGACGCCTCCGGGCGCCTGGTGGCGCCGGACGCGCCGGGCGTGCCGCCCGGATTGGCGGCCCGGCTGCAGCAGGTCGGTCAGGAGCGGGTGTTCGTCCTGCACTTCCGGGGTGACGATCCGGCCGACTCGCTCTACCTGTCCCAGCGCGACATCCGCGAGCTGCAGTTCGCCAAGGCGGCGATCTCCACGGGCTGGCAGCTGTTGCTGGAGGAGCAGGGTCTGACCAGCGCCGACGTCGCCCAGGTGCTGCTCGCCGGGTCCTTCGGCAGCTACCTCGGCCCCGCCGCCGCGGTGCGGATCGGACTGGTGCCGGACGTCGCGCTGCTGCGCATCGTGAGTGCGGGCAACGTGGCGGGGGAGGGGGCCAAGATGGCGCTGCTGTCGGTGCGCGAGCGGGCGGCGGCCCAGGCACTGCTGGAGGAGGTGCACTACGTCGAGCTCTCCGACCGCGAGGACTTCAACGACCGGTTCGTCGAGCGACTCGCCTTCCCGGTCTGACCGCCTCGACCATCCGGACCGGGTCGCGGTGGTCGCGTGCGGGGCGCTCGCCCGCCACGTCGCCGACGTCGCCGGGCGTCGCGGCTGGCCCGTCGACGTCGTCCCGCTGCCCCCGCTGCTGCACAACCGGCCCGAGCGGATCGCCGCCGCCGTCGAGCGCGAGCTGGCGCGCCTCCGCCCGCGGTACGCGCGCGTCGCCGTCGGCTACGCGGACTGCGGAACCTACGGGGCGCTCGACGACGTGTGCGCCCGCTGGGCGGTGCCCCGGCTGGCCGGCCCGGACTGCTACTCGGTCTTCGCCGGCGCCGAGCGGATGCGGACGGTGCTCGAGGACGAACCCGGCACCTATGTGCTGACGGACTACCTGGTGGCGTCCTTCACGCGCTCGGTCGTCGTCGAGCTCGGTCTGGACCGGTACCCGGAGCTGCGCGACGACTACTTCGGCCACTACCGGCGCGTCGTCTGGCTCGCCCAGCACCCGACCCCCGGCCTCCGCGCGGCAGCGGCGCGGGCGGCCGACGTCCTCGGTCTGCCGGTGGAGGAGGTCGTCGTCGGCGACGTGCTCCTTGAGCGGGCGGTCGGGCAACTGGTGGCGCACACCGCACCCGGTCGGACCGGCCGCCCCTAGCTCGCCTCGCGCAGGGGCAGGGAGGGCCCGACCACCACGGCCTCGACCGTGAACCGCACCCCGCGGCCCTCGTCCTGCCAGTCGACCTCCGCCACGCCGGACAGGTGCACGGTGGCGCCCGTGGCGAAGTCGACGAAGACCAGCGCGGCGGCGGGATCGACGGCGATGTTGCCCAGGCTGTTGAACATGTTGTTGCCCGGGAGGTCCGGCCACCACAGCGTCCGCTCGTCCTCGACGGCGACCCGGCCGCCGCGGTGGGAGGCGTCCGCACCGCGGGTGGGGTGGCTGGTGCCGAGCAGGAACGTGTCGGCGCGGCGGATCAGGTCGACGTCGGCCGGGGCGAGGGCCGCACCGCGGCGGACCGTCGCGGGACCGGCGGCGGGTGCGGGTTCGAGGTCGCGCGGGTGGATGAACCGGGGGCAGTTGCCGTAGGCCTGGTCCACCTGGACGGCGAGTTCCCGGTCGTCCGCGCTGGTCAGCCGGCCGTTGATCCGGAGCCTGCGCCGCCGGGCGGGATCCAGGGCGAGCATGCCGATCTGCTGCCCGGCAGCGAGCCCCTCGAGGGGATCGCCGGGTGGGGGCACGGCGTGGACGAGCAGGTCGGCGGGCCCGCGGACGTCGACGAATCCGGGTGGCCCCGCCAGGGGCGTGATCCACAGCCGGTCGGTCCGGTCGCGGGCGGTGATCGCGAGGAACGTGCGCTCGGCGAGGAACCGGGCGGCGCCGCCGCGGAGGTCGGCGGCGTCGAGCATCCCGACGAGGCGCGCGGCGTCGTGGACGACGCCGGCACGGCGCTGCACGGCGAGCTCGCCCGGGTGGAACCCCTTCTCGTCGTCCACGACCACTCCTAACGGCTTATCTGCTTCGGACCATTAGGCAGGTTGCCAGGTTCTCGCCCCGAATGCAATGGATGACGGGGTTCTTGCCCATTAGGTAGGGTCCGGACATGGACCTCGACGCGCCGGGCACCTCCGCGCCGCTGCTCGGTGAGCCCACGCCCGTCGAGCTGATGAACACCGTGTGGGCCGACCGCGCCGGGGTCCACGACGCCCTCGCGACGCCCGACGAGGCGGTCGCCTGGCTGCGCAGGGTCCTCCCGGACCCGCCGGTTCCCGATCCGGACCGGTTGCGGCTGGTCCGGGACGCCCTGCGCCGGCTCGCCGCCGAACGGACCGGCGATCCGCGCCCGTCCGCCGGGTCCGCCGTCCCCACCCGCGCCGACGCGCTCCGCGTGCTCGACGAGGCGTGCGCCGCCGCCCCGACGTGGTCCTCGCTGCGCTGGGAGCCGGGCGAGGAACCCCGCCGCGAGGTCCGCAGCGACGCCGCCGGGGACCGGGTGCTCATCGCCGGGCTCGCCGAGCAGGCCGTCCGCTTCTTCGCCGGAGAGGAGGCGGCGGAGCTTCGGGCCTGCCTCGCCCCCGGCTGCGTCCTCTACTTCGTCCGCCACCACCCCCGCCGGGAGTGGTGCTCCGCGGGCTGCGGCAACCGCGCCCGCGTCGCCCGCCACTACCGGCGCCGGCGCCCGACATCCGACTAGAACCGCGGAGGCGCGACGGGCTCCCGTCGCGCCCCCGGGTGGGGGTGGTCGGTACGGTGGGTCGTGACACATGTTGACCCCCCTCGGGGTGGTTCGGCACGTGCTTCCCCCGACCTGGCTTGACACCTGTCCGGGCCCGTCGTGATCGTGAGGCAGCCTCATCGTGGAGTGCCGGAGGAGCCCTTGAACGCCGACGAGTGGAGCGAGATCCATCGCCTCTACGCGGCCGGCATGTCGATCAAGGGCATGGCCGCCCACCTCGGGATGTCCCGCAACACGATCCGGCGGGCGCTGTCGTTCGACGCCCCGCCGCCGGACCACCGTCCCGGCCGCGGGTCGGTGACCGACGCCTACGCCGAACAGATCCGCTCCCTGCTCGCCGACGAGCCCGGCCTGACGATCACGCAGATCGGGCAGCGGATCGGGTGGGAGCGCTCGCGCACGACGCTCGCCAAGCGCGTCGACCGGGAGCGACAGACGGTGGGCGGCACGGCCGGCCCGCTCCCGCGGACGGGCAGCGCGGTGCCGGAGTTCGCCACGGAGTTCATCGGGCGGCGCGCCGAGCTCCGCGAGCTGCGGGAGCTGCTGGGCGGCCACCGGCTGGTCACCGTGATCGGGGTCGGCGGGGTCGGGAAGACCAGGCTCGCCGCCCAGACCGCGGTGGAGCTGCGCCGCGCCTTCGCCGACGGCGTCCGCGTCGTCGAGCTCGCGTCCCTGCGCAACCCGGCGCTGTTGCCGCAGGCGGTGTTCGACGGGCTCGGGATCGCGCACCGCGACCAGCCGGACCGCTCGGCCGTCGACGCGCTCGTGGAGCACGTGCGCACCCGGCACATGCTGATCGTGCTGGACAACTGCGAGCACGTACTGGAGGCGGCGGCGCGGTTCGTCGACGACGTCCTCCACGCCACCTCCCGCGTCCACTTCCTCGCCACCAGCCGTGAGGTCCTCAACCTGCCGGGGGAGCGGATCAGCGTCCTGAACCCCCTGTCGACGGCGGGCGACCGGACGCCGGCGATCGCCCTGTTCGAGAGCAGGGCCCGGGACGTCCTGCCGGGCTTCACCGTCGACGACACCAACCGGGACGCGGTGCGGCGGGTGTGCGAGCGGCTCGACGGCCTGCCGCTGGCGATCGAGCTGGCCTGCGCGCGGCTGCGGGTCCTGTCCGTCCACGAGCTCGCCGAGCGCCTGTCGGACAGCGTGGACCTGCTCTCCACCCGGGGACGGGGCGGGGCGGAACGGCACCAGAGCCTGCAGGCCGCGATGTCCTGGAGCCACGAGCTGTGCACCCGCGAGCAGCAGCTCCTGTGGGCCCGGGTCTCGATCTTCGCGGGGGGCTTCGACACGCGGGCGGCGGAGGCCGTCTGCGCCGACGAGGCGCTGCCGGCGGGGTCCGTCCTGGACTGCCTGTACGACCTCGTGGGCAAGTCGATCCTGCAGCGCGAGGAGTCCCGAGGGCGCGTCCGCTTCCGGATCCTCGAGACGATCCGCGAGTTCGGCCAGGCCATGCTGTCGCCGGAGGAGAGCGAGCGGCTGCACCGACGGCACCTCGAGTGGTGCGCCGGACTGGTCACCGAGTCCGTCCGGTCCTGGTTCAGCGACGAGCAGTTCGAGATCTCCGAGCGCCTGCGCGCCAACCTGGCCAACGTCCGCAAGGCGCTCGAGACCGCGCTCGCCCTCCCGGCCGACGCGCACGGCCCGTCGGCGGCCGAGCTCGTGTCCGCCCCGTGGTTCCTCTGGGCCTGCGGGCTCTCCGCCCGCGAGCACGCCATGTGGCTCGGCCGGGTGCTGGAGCGGGAGGACCTGGGCCCGGCCCGGCGGGCCGCCGCACTCGGCACGCTCGGCCTGGTGCGGACGATGCAGGGCTACCGGTCGGCGGCCGAGCCGGTCGTCGCCGAGGCGCTCGAGCTCGCGCGCCGGGCCGGGGACGTCCCGGCCACCGCCTTCGCCCTCGACGCGCAGGGGCTGGGCGCCTTCTTCGACGGGGACCACCGGCGGGCCGAGACGCTGCTGACGGAGTCGCTCGCGCTCTACGAGAGCCGTCCCGACGTGCGCGGCGACCTGTCCTGCGCCGTGCAGGTGCACCTCGGGATGCTGCTCTGCTTCGACGGCCGGACCAGCGAGGCCCGGCGGTACTTCGACGACGTGCGCCGCCGCTGCGAGCAGGTCGGCGAGCGGTGGATGCTGTCCTACGCCGTGTTCGGCCAGGGGCTGGTCGCGGTGACCGAGGAGCGCTACCCGGAGGCGATCGAGCTGGCCCGCGCCAGCCTGTGCCTCAAGCGGGACTTCGAGGACTCGGTGGGCACCCCGCTCGCCGTCGAGCTGCTCGGCTGGGCGGAGGCCGGCGCGGGGTCGGCGGCCCGCTCGGCCGCCCTCGTCGGGGCCGCGTCGGTGCTCTGGCGTGCCTTCGGCCAGCAGCTCTACGGCTCGGCGCAGTGGATGGCCCGGCGGGACCGGTTCGCGCTGCGCGCCCGCTCCGAGCTCGGCAACGCGGCCTACGCGGCCGGCACGCGGCGGGGCGCGGCGATGGGCATGACCGAACTGCTCGACCTCGCCCTCGACCGGTCCGCCCCGGACGTGCCGGAGGGCGAGATCGAGCTGGTCGCCGTCCTGTCACCCCGGGAGCGCGAGGTGGCCCGCCACCTCGCCGCCGGTCTCACCAACCGGCAGATCGCCGCCGCCCTGGTGCTGTCGCACCGCACGGTGGAGGGCCACGTCGAGCACATCCTGCAGAAGCTGGGGCTGCAGAACCGCAACCAGGTCGCGGTCGCCCTCGCCGCGGCCCGCACCACCGCCCCCACGGGGTGACCGGAGGGTGACCACGTGGCGGACCACGTGGTTCCCCGGGTACGCCCGCGGCCGCACGTCGGCATCGTGATCCACGTCCTCAGCGACGTGCGACCAACGGAGGCCGACACCCATGACACAGACCCTCGAGAGGCCCGGCAACGCGGAGACGGGGCCCGACGTCGACTACGTCGCCCTCGCCCGCAGCATCAAGCCGGTCATCGACGCCGAGGCGGACACGATGGAGGCCGGCGCCACCATCACGAAGCCCGTCGTCGACGCGATCGCCGAGAACGGCCTGTTCTGGCTGCTCGTGCCGCGCGAGTACGGCGGGGCCGGGCAGGACATCGTGACCTCGCTGAAGGTTGTCGAGGAGCTTTCCCGCGCCGACGGTTCCGTCGGCTGGGCCTTCATGGCCAACGCCTTCTCGACCGGCGTCGCGGTCGGCTTCTTCTCGCCCGAGGGTGCCGAGGAGATGTACGCGGGGGCGGACAAGGCCATCACCGCGGGCATGATCCTGCCGACCGGCACCGGTGTGCGGGTCGACGGCGGCTACGAGGTCACCGGCACCTACGGCTTCGGCAGCGGCTCGCACCACGCGTCCTGGATCGGCGCCGGCTTCGTCGTCCTCGGTGAGGACGGCAACCCGGAGATGAACGGCCCAGAGGACAACCCGGTCCCGGTCTGCCGGATCGCCTTCGTGCCGCGCGAGAAGGTCGAGTTCCTCGGCGGCTGGAACGTGATGGGCATGGCCGCCACGGGCAGCGACAACTACAAGGTCGAGAAGCTGTTCGTGCCCGAGGCGCACACGATGGACACCTTCTCCACCGAGCCGGTCCGCCCCGAGGCCGTCTACAAGCTGGGCATGCTCGGCATCGGCGTCGGCGGGCACGCCCCGGTGGCGCTCGGCATCGCGCAGCGCGCCCTGGAGGAGATCGCCCAGATCACCGCCGACAAGAAACGCCCCGGCTACCCGACGGTCGTCGGCGACTCGGAGATGTTCCGCCGCGGGTTCGTGGAGCACGAGGCGCTGCTGCAGGCCGCCCGCCTGTACGTCTACCAGGCCCACGCCGACGCCGAGGCCGCCGCGGCCGCGGGCACCATCACCGACGAGCACCGCGCTCGCCTGCGCCAGGCCGCGACCTGGGTGCAGAAGGTCGCCCAGGACGTCGTGACCTGGGCCTACAACTGGGGCGGCTCCGCCTCGATCCGCAACCCCAGCGTGCTGGGTCGCTGCCTGCGCGACATCTCCGTGGGCGCGCAGCACATGCTCGTCGAGCCGATGACCCTGGTCGAGGCCTCGGCCCCGATCATCGCCGGCTACCTGAAGAAGGAGAACGCCTGATGTCCAACCCCGGGGACAACTCTGCCAAGCTCACCGAGGCCTTCGCCGCCGCCGACAAGGGCGACGCGAGCCTGCTGGTGGACCTCTACGCCGACGACATGACCTGGGCCGGGTTCCAGGCCGACGGCACCCAGACCGTCTTCACCAAGGGCCGGTTTCTGGAGGCCTTCGGCATCCTCGCCGAGCTCGACGAGGCGAAGAACGAGGTGATCCGCACGGAGGAGACCCCCGAGGGTCTCGTGATCGCCTGGATCCGTGCCTACCGGCGCAAGGGTGACGACGTCCTGGACTTCACCCTGGTCATGACCCACCAGTTCGTCGACGGCAAGGTCGCCCGCGGCGCCGACATGTGCCCGCCGAGCTTCGGCGAGTACTGGAAGCGGCTGGGCCTCGCCTGATGGGACAGCTGGACGGCAAGGTCGCCCTGGTCACCGGTGCGGCCCGCGGGCAGGGCCGGTCCCACGCGATCCGGCTCGCGGAGGAGGGCGCGGACGTCATCGCGATCGACGTGTGCGCCCCGGTGGAGACCGTGCAGTACCGCGGTGCCACCACCGCCGAGCTCGACGAGACCGCCGCGGAGATCGAGAAGCTCGACCGCCGCGTCGTCACCAGGCAGGCGGACGTCCGCGACCTCGCGGCGCTGCAGTCGGCGGTGGCCGACGGCGTCGCGGAGCTCGGCAGGCTCGACGTCGTGGTGGCCAACGCGGGCATCTTCACCACCGCTCCGGTGCACGAGCTGACCGAAGAGCAGTGGGACACCATGATCGACATCAACCTGACGGGCGTGTGGAAGACCGTCAAGGCCACCGTGCCGCTGCTGATCGAGCAGGGCAGCGGCGGGTCGATCGTGCTGATCAGCTCCACCGGCGGCACGCAGGGCTTCCCCAACTTCGCGCACTACGTCGCGGCCAAGCACGGCGTCATCGGGCTCGCCCGCACGATGGCGAACGAGCTGGGACAGCACAGCATCCGGGTCAACGCCGTGCAGCCGACCTCGGTGCTCACGGACATGATCGACCACGAGGGCATGTACCGGCTGTTCCGGCCGGACCTGGAGCACCCCACGCGCGAGGACTTCCGCGAGGCGCTGCTGAGCGGGATGAACATCCTCCCGACGCCGTGGGTGGAGCCGCGCGACATCAGCAACGCGGTGGCCTGGCTCGCCTCCGACCAGTCCCGGTTCGTCACCGGGACGACCGTGCCGGTGGACGCCGGCGCGCTGCAGAAGATGTGACATCCCGGGCCGGGGCCGTGAGCGCACGGCCCCGGCCCGGTGACCTGTGTCGTTCAGGAAGGAACGAACATGGCAGGACGCGTAGAAGGAAAGGTCGCCCTGGTCACCGGCGCGGCCCGCGGCCAGGGCCGGGCGCACGCGGTGCGGCTGGCCGAGGAGGGCGCGGACATCGTGGCGGTGGACGTCTGCGCCGACCTGAACGTCCCGTACCCGTCCTCCACCCCGGAGGACCTCGCCGAGACCGTGGCGCTCGTCGAGAAGCTGGACCGGCGGATCGTCTCCGCACAGGTGGACATCCGTGACCTGAGCGGGCTGAGGTCCGCCGTGGACGGTGCGGTGGCCGAGCTCGGGCGCCTGGACGTCGTGGTGGCCAACGCCGGGATCTGCGTGCCGGCGATGTGGGACCGGGTCACCCCGGAGCTGTTCGAGTACCACCAGAGCGTCAACGTCACGGGTACGTGGAACACCGTGATGGTCGCGGCGCCCCACCTGGTCGCCGCGGGCGGCGGCTCGGTGATCATCACCAGCTCGGCCGCCGGGATCACCGTGCAGCCCTTCCTCGTGCCCTACACGACCAGCAAGTTCGCGGTCCGGGGCATGGCGAAGGCGTTCGCCGTGGAGCTGGGCGAGCACGGCATCCGGGTCAACAGCGTGCACCCGTGCGCCGTGCAGACCCCGATGGGCGGCGGCGGCGTGCTCGGCATCATCGGCGAGGCCCTCGAGGCGCACCCGAACCTCGGCGGGATGTTCACCAACATCCTGCCGCTGGAGCAGGCCGAGCCGCGGGACATCGCGAACACGGTGCTGTTCCTGGCCTCGGACGAGTCCCGCTTCATGACCGCGCACGAGCTGTCGCCGGACGCGGGGGTCACCGAGTACTGATCGGTTACGCTGCGGGACCCCTGGCAGCGTGGGAGGTGCCCGGAGATGCAGGCGGTGGCTTCGGCGAGTCTGGACGCCAAGCGGCTCGGCAAGGTCTTCGCCGTGCTCGAGCGGGTCGACCGCTCGCACGACGTCGCGGAGTTCGCCGGGCGCACGCTCGAGGCGCTCGGGTCCGTGCTCGGCTACCGGAACACCACGTTCTTCGCCGGGCCGAGCTACGGCGGGTTGTTCCTGGACCCGTCGCCGCTGCTCGAAGGGACGCAGCGGCGGCTGATCCGGGAGTACCGGCAGCGCTGGGACCGGCACGACGTGTTCGCGAGGCCGGCCGCGGCCGCCCGGCTGCACCGGGTGTCCGCGGTCTCGGTCGACGCCGGCGACCCGGCCGCGCCCGCGGACCGGGCGTACCGCGACTGGCTGGGCGGCCACGGGATCGAGAGCCTCACCGCGATCCACGTGGCGCCGGGCGGGAAGCAGGCGCTGTTCGGGATCTTCGGGCCCCGCGGGACGGTGGGGCCGGTCGATCTCGCCGTGCTGCGGCTGCTCGGCCGGCAGCTCGGCGCGATCGCCCGGCACCTCCCCGCGTCCGCGGCCGGGCAGGCGGGCGTGCCGCGCCTGTCGCCCCGGCTCGCGGAGGCGGCGGAGCTGGTCGCGAGCGGGCTGACGAACGCGGTGGTCGCCCGGACGATGGGCGTCACCGAGGACACCGTGAAGAAGTACGTCAGCAGGCTGCTCGCGGAGACCGGGACCCGCAGCAGGACCGAGCTCGCGCTGGTCCTGCAGCGGGGCCGGGCCTAGCCCAGGGCGCCGAACAGGCCGCTCAGCTGGGCCGTGTCCACGTACTCCTCGATCCGGGTGACCTTCCCGGCGCCGTCGACGTGCACGGCCAGGGCGGCGGGCGCCCGGAAGACAGTGCCGTCCGGCAGGGTCCCGGTGACGGTGTACCGCGCCCAGGCGAGCCCGTCGACGGCGGGGGAGGTCCGCACGTCGTCCATCCGGAAGTCCGGCACCACCTTCCGGATCGCCCGGACGCTCTCCAGGGTGTCCGGGACCGTCGGTGCCTCCACCTCGTCGAAGGAGTGCCATGTCACGGCGCCGGGCGCGAACACCTCCCCGGCCTCCAGCGTCATCAGGGCTTCGACCACGCGAGCAGCATCGCTCTGCGCCGACGGTTCGCTCGCAGGCTCGCTCACTGGGCACGCTCCTTCTCGTACTTCTCGGTCATGTGCGCGACGGCGTCGAGCTGGGCCCGAGAGTGCCGCTCGCGACCCTCGGACGCCAGCCGGGCGGCCTCGACGGTCGGGGCGTACTGGCCCTGGAAGTGCGGTGCGACGTCCCGGGCGAAGATCTCGAAGGACCGCTTCGTGGCCGTCGGGTCGGCCCAGTCGTGGCCCATCAGCAGCATGGTGCCGAAGCCGCCGGCCTGGTCCACGAGGCGCTGCACCTGCGCGCGGGCCTGGTCCGCGGTGCCGATGACGCCGATCCCGGCGTTGTTGATGAAGTCGATCATCTCGTTCAGGTTGTCCCCGGAGACCGCCATCTGCGGGAACGCCGCGACCTTCTGGAAGTAGCGGAACCAGTGCTCGATCCCGTACGCGACCTCGCGCCGGGCCTGCTCCTCGGTCTCGGCCAGGTGGAACGGCCCGACGAGCCGCCACCCCGAGCGGTCCACGGTGGTCCCCGCCGCCGCGGCGCGCTCCTCCATGACGTTCCAGTGGTGGGCGAGGGCGTCGAAGCCGTCGGCGCTGAGCGTGGCGCCGATGCTGAGCAGCCCGAGCCCGTGGGTGCCCGCCAGCCGGGCGCCGGTGGGGGAGGCCACGGCCGCGACGGCGATGTCGAACAGCGGGTCCGAGTACGGCGCCATCTGCAGCCGGGCGTCGACGAGCTCGTGGGTGCGGGTCTTCGCGTTGACCGTCTCGCCGCGGAAGAGCCGCAGGATGATGTCGAGGTTCTCCTCGAGCAGCTCGCGGGTCTCGGTCGGGTTCAGCCCGATCATCGCGGAGTCGGTGGGCAGCGACCCCGGCCCGACGCCGAACAGCGTCCGGCCACGGGTGAGGTGGTCGAGCATGACCATGCGGTCCGCCACCCACAGCGGGTTGTGGTAGCTGATCGACGTGACGCCGGTGCCCAGCTTGATCCGCCGGGTCCGCTGCGCCGCGGCGGCGATGAGGATCTCCGGCGAGGCGTAGATCTCCGAGCCCGCGCTGTGGTGCTCGCCGAACCACGCCTCGTCGTAGTCGAGGGCGTCGAGGTGCTCGATCAGCTGCAGATCCTGCTCGAACGCCACGGCGGGCTTCACCCCCGGGGCGTGGACGGGGGCGAGGAAGATGCCGAACTTCAGCCTGGCCATGCGGTGACCTCTCCTTCCGGCGGCGCGCCGTCGCGCCGCGGTCTGCGTGTGCCGCGGACCACCTTCGGAGCGGGGACCGTCGCGGCACAGTGCACGAAAGTGCATGCCGCCCCGTCCCCCTTCGTGCACTCCCGACGCCCCGACCGGCGTGGTCGGCTCGGGGACGAATCTCCTGCAACCGCTGAAGGGACCCACTGATGGCTCTGCGCACCGCGCAGCAGTACCGCGACGGCCTGCGCGACGGCAGGCGCGTCCACTACCGGGGCGAACGGGTCGACGACGTGGTCGCGCACCCGGAGCTGCGGCCGGCCGTCGACCACTCCGCGCTCTGCTACTCGATCGCGGAGGACCTGCCCGATCTCGCGGTGCGCAAGAGCGCCGAGGCGGGGACCTACTCGGCCTTCTACCACCTCCCGCGCACCCCGGAGGACCTGCGGGACCGCGGTGCCCTCATCGAGGAGGTGTCGCGGCGCGGCGCCGGCACCATCGTGCTGAAGGAGGTCGGCTCCGACGCCCTGTTCGCCCTCCTGCGTGCCACCGAGGGCGCGGGCCTGGAGCGCGCGCAGGCCTTCTACCAGCGGTGCCTCGACGAGGACCTCGCGCTCGCCGTGGCGCAGACGGACGTGAAGGGCAACCGCACCCTCGGCCCGTCCCAGCAGGCCGATCCCGACCTGTACCTGCGGATCGTCGACTCCGACGCGGACTCGATCACCGTCCGCGGGGCGAAGACGCACACCTCGTTCTCCGCCAACGCGGACGAGATCGTCGTGCTCCCCACCCGCGCGATGGGGCCCGCGGACATCGACTACGCGGTCTCCTTCGCGATCCCGGTCGACACCCCCGGTCTCGATCTCTACGTCTCGCCCTACGCGGCCGGTGAGCGGGACGGCTTCAGCTTCCCGCTGTCGTCGAAGCACAAGCTGCTGGAGTCGCTGACCGTCTTCGACGACGTCCGGATCCCGCGCGAGCGGGTGTTCCTGGAGCGGCGGCCGGAGCTCGCGGGCCCGCTGGCGATCGCGTTCGTCGACTACCACCGGTTCACGGCGATCAACTACAAGCTCCCGTTACTGGACATCATCGTCGGCGCCGCGCACCTCGTCGCCGAGGCCAACGGCATCACCCGCGCCGGACACGTCCGCGACAAGATCGCCAAACTCGTCGCCTGGTCGGAGACGGTCCGGGGGCTCGCCGAGCTGGCCGCGCTGCGGGCCCGCGAGGGCGCCCAGGGGGTCTGGCTGCCGGACCCGCTCGCGGTGAACATGGCCAAGTACACCTTCGCGCACGGTTTCCACGAGGCCACGGCGACGCTCGTCGACCTCGCCGGCGGGCTGCTCGCCACCGGGCCCGGCGCCGAGGACTGGGCGAACCCGGGCATCCGGGCGGTGCTGGAGAAGTACTATGCCGCCGCGGTTCCCGCCGAGCAGCGCCTGCGGATCCTCAACTTCGTCGGCGACCTCACCGCCCGCGACTACGGCGGCTACCAGTCCGTCCTCGCCACCCACGCCGAGGGCTCGCTGGAGGCCGAGAAGATGCAGATCGCGCGCTCCTACGACCCGACGGACGCGATCGGCTACGTCCGCCGGCTGGCCGGACTCGGGGAGGACCGGTGACCACGGTCGCGCCCGACCGGTTCCGCGAGGTCCTCGGCGCCTTCTGCTCCGGCATCACCGTGATCACCGCGACCGACCCCGACGGGGCGCCGATCGGGATGACGTGCCAGTCCTTCAGCTCGCTGTCCCTGGACCCGCCGATGGTCATGTTCGCGCCGGCGCGCACCTCGACCACCTGGCCCCGGATCCGAACGGCGGCCGGGTTCTGCGTGAACGTCCTCGCCGACGACCAGCACGGGGTCAGCGACGCCATGTCCCGGCGGGGCACGGACAAGTTCGCCGGCGTCGCGTGGACGCCGTCGCCGACCGGGGCGCCGCGCCTGGCCGGGGCCGCCGCGTGGATCGACTGCGACCTGGCCGCCGAGTACGACGGCGGTGACCACACGATCGTCGTCGGGGCCGTGCGGGAGCTCGGGAGCTCGCCGTCGCTGGAACCGCTGCTCTACCACCGCGGGCGGTACGCGCTCGTCCGCAGCCACCCGACCACCGGGGACACCCGATGACCGCAGAGGAGACAACGATGTCCGCCTACGACGACAAGCCCTGGCTCGCCGTCTACGACGACGGTCAGCCCGCGACCACGACGGTGGAGTTCGGGACCGCCGTCGAGATGTTCCGCGCCACGGTCGCCCGGCACCCCGACGCCGACGCGATCCGCTACTTCGACGGCCGGATCAGCTACGCCGAGCTCGACGCGCTCAGCGACGCGTTCGCCGCGGGCATCACCGCCGAGGGCTTCGCGCCGGGCGAGCGCGTCGCGCTCTACCTGCAGAACGTCCCCCAGTTCGTGATCGCCCAGGTCGGCGCGTGGAAGGCCGGCGGGATCGCCGTCTCCATCAACCCGATGAACAAGGAGCGCGAGCTGGCCGAGCTGCTGGCCGACTCCGGCGCGTCGGTGCTGGTCTGCCTGCAGTCCCTGCACCGCGACGTCGCCGCGGCGGTCCTGCCCGGCACCGCGGTCCGGACCGTGCTCACCACCTCCGAGCTCGACCTGCAGACGCAGGACGAGCCGGCCGTGTTCGCCGGCGTCGAGCGGATCGCCTGCCCCGGCACCACGGACCTCCTCGAGTTCCTGGAGCGGCACCGGGGCACGGCGTGCCCGGCCGTCGACCTCACCGCCGACGACGTCGCCTTCCTGACCTACACCTCCGGCACCACCGGGCCGCCGAAGGGCGCGATGACCACCCACCGCAACGTGGTCTTCAACGCCCAGACCTACCGCGACTGGGTGGGCCTGGGGCAGGACGACGTCGTGCTCGGCATCGCCCCGCTGTTCCACGTCACCGGGCTCGTCGGGCACATCGCGGTCGCGCTGCTCACCGGGGCGCCGCTCGTGCTGATGCACCGGCTCGACCCCGCGCTCACCCTGCGGACGGCCGAGGCGGAGCGGGCGACGTTCACCGTCGGGTCGATCACCGTGTTCATCGCGCTGATGAACGCGCCCGACGCCGAGAAGGCGCAGCTCGCCACCCTGACCAAGATCTACTCGGGCGGGGCGCCGATCCCGCCCAGCACGGTCCAGGCCTTCCGGGACACCTTCGGCCACTACATCCACAACATCTACGGGCTCACCGAGACAACCTCGCCGTCACACGCGGTGCCGCACGGCGCCGAGGCCCCGGTCGACCCGGCGTCGGGCGCGCTGTCGGTCGGTGTTCCCGTCTACGACACGGTGGTGCGGATCGTCGACGAGAACGGCGCGGAGCTGCCCGTCGGCGAGATCGGCGAGCTGGTCACCGCCGGCCCGCAGGTCGTGGCCGGGTACTGGAACAAGCCGGAGGAGACCGCGAAGGCGCTGCCCGACGGGGTGCTGCGCACGGGCGACGTCGGCTACATGGACCCGCAGGGCTGGTTCTACATCGTCGACCGCAAGAAGGACCAGATCAACGCCGGCGGCTACAAGATCTGGCCGCGCGAGGTCGAGGACGTCCTCTACGAGCACCCCGCCGTCCGCGAGGCCGCGGTCGTCGGCGTGCCCGACGAGTACCGGGGCGAGACGGTCAAGGCCTTCGTCTCGCTGCGCGCCGGTGTGCAGGCGACCCCCGAGGAGATCGTCGCCTTCACGAAGGAGCGCATGGCGGCCTACAAGTACCCGCGGCAGGTGGAGATCCTGAACGAGATCCCCAAGACGGTCAGCGGGAAGGTCCTGCGGCGGGAGCTCCGGGAGCACCCCTGACCGACGGGTCGGCGGGCCGCCCGGCCCGGGACGGCCCGGCGGCGATCGCAGCCGAACCCGGGCCGCCCCGCGGGCCTACGCCCGTTCGAGGCGGACGACGACCCATTTCGAGGTGGGGGTGCCCGACTCGAGGGCCTGGGAGTCGAGGGGGACGAGGGGGTTGGTTTCGGGGTAGTAGGCGGCGATGCAGCCCTTGGGGGTGTCGTAGGAGACGAGCCGGAAGTTCTCCGCCCGGCGCTCTGTGATGACGC
>NZ_BSFQ01000003.1 GCF_027922425.1 Pseudonocardia halophobica
CGACCTCGTCTGGGCGCTGCTCCGTGACAACCGCCGCTTCACCACCGAGGCACCGGCCCCCGCAGCCAACGCGGCTTGACACGGTCATTGAAACTCCTCGGGGACGCCTCGCACGCCGCTGCGGGCCTCGGGGACACCGGCTGTCGCGGCCTCCGACGCGGACGGCCCCGCCGGGTGTGCATCGGGGGTGCGGAACCGTCGAGGGTCGACCGCGGCACCGAGCTCGTCCAGCTCCCCCAGCTGCAGGGTCTCCCGAACCCGGGTCCGTTGGAGCTTCCCCGTCGTGGTGTAGGGCAACGCGGTCGCTCGGTACCACCGGGTGGGCACCTTGAACCCGGCGAGTTCGGCCGCGGCCGCCTCGGCGAGACGGTGGACCGCCTGGGCGCCGACCCCCTCGGCCAAGACGACCACGGCTCCCACGACCTCGCCGAACCGGGGGTCCGGGATCCCGACCACCGCGGCGTCGAGCACGCCGTCGAGACGCCGGAGGACGGCTTCGACCTCCGTGGGCGAGACGTTCTCTCCGCCGCGAATGATGATTTCCTTGAGGCGCCCGGTGATCGTCACCGTGCCGTCCGGGGCCATCGACGCGAGGTCCCCCGTGCGGACCCACCCCT
Source organism: Pseudonocardia halophobica (assembly GCF_027922425.1). Classification (GTDB taxonomy): domain Bacteria; phylum Actinomycetota; class Actinomycetes; order Mycobacteriales; family Pseudonocardiaceae; genus Pseudonocardia; species Pseudonocardia halophobica. Next base: position 618 of record NZ_BSFQ01000003.1, read on the forward strand.
CAGGCGATCTGGTCGTCGCCGTGGACGAGGGATCGTCATGGTACTCGAGGAACGACTGGTAGCCGCGGACGAGCAGCTCGCCCGGCCGACCGAGGGGCGCGATCTCCCGAGTGGTGGGATCGACGATCTTGACCTCGAGGTGCGGCAACGGCCTGCCCACCGTGTGGGCCTTGTCGTGGTCGGACTGACCGGGGCGGACGATCGTGGCGACCGAGGCGAGTTCGGTCTGGCCGTACAGGTTGAGCATCTGGCCTCCGAACGCCTTCTCCGCCTCACGGACCAGCCCGGATGGCACGGACGCCGCGCCGCCCATCAGGGCGGTCAGGCGCGGCAGCGGGCGGCGGGTGTCGCGGGCGAAGTCGAGGAGCGAGCGGACGATCGCCGGGGTCTGGAACAGGACGGTCGCGGACTCCTGCTCGATGGCGTCGAGCACCAGTTCCGGATGGAAGCGCCGGATCAGCACCTGGGTGCCGGCGATGCTGAGCGGGCCGAGCGTGCAGGTCACCAGACCGGCGACGTGGAACATCGGCATGGGCGACGCACAGACGGCCCCGGTGGGGACGCCTGCGGCCCGCATCGTGAACCGCGCGTTGTTCACCAGCGAGTACTGGGAGAGGAGCACGCCCTTGGGGCGCCCGGTGGTACCGGACGTGTACTGCAGGAGCGCGGGCCGGTGCGGGTCGGTCTCGGGGAGCGGCGGTCGCGGGTCGTGCGAGCGCAGCAGGCCCGCCCACTCGTCGAGCCCGACGACGTGGCGCAGGGCGGGACAGTGCTCCGCCACGTTCTCGACCACCGGGGTGGGGCCACGGTCGGCCTCAACCCGCTCGTGGATCACCACCGAGGCCCCGGAGTGGGCCACGACGTGCTGCAGTTCCGCATCCCGGGACGCCGGGTTGACCGCGACGAGGACGAGGCCCGCGAGCATGGCCCCGTAGGCCACGATCGGCCACTCCGCCCAGTTCGAGGCGACGATCGCCACCGACTCGCCGGGTCTCGCCAGCGTGCGCAGGGCGTGTGCGGCGCGTCGCGCCTCCGTCTCGAGCTCGGAATAGGTCAGGCGTCGCCGATCGCCCGACCGCGACGTCGCCACGATGGCGGGCGCGTCGGGGTGTGCGGCGGCCGTCCTGGCGAGCAGCGCGCCGACGGTCAGCTCGCAGAGCTCGGGGGACGTGTCGGCCGGGCAGTACGAGTCCGTGCCGCTGATCCGGGTGCTACTCACGGTGCCGCCTCCGCTCGCGGTGCGCTGCGCCCCGCCGCGTCAGCTCCACGGAGCCTCACCTCCGCCGAGGAGGAGTCGTCCGACGCTCGCCGCGAGGTCGGCCTCGTCGCCATACTCCCCCTGCATCGACAGCGCGGAGAGGAACCAGCGGTGGACGTCGTGCTCGCGGGTGAACGCGATCCCGCCGTGCACCTGCAGGGCGCCCTCGCCGACGGACCGTGCGGTCCGGGCCGCGGCGGCCTTGGCGACGGCCGCCTCGAGCGGCAGACGCTCGGGCCTCGCGGTCACGGCCTCCACGGTGTCCGCACAGAGCGCTTCGAGGGCGAGGACGTCCGCGGCCATGTCGGCGAGGAGGTGTTGCACCGCCTGGAAGGAACCGATCGGCTTGCCGAACTGGCGGCGTTCCTTCGCGTACGCGACCGCCGCGTCGAGCAGGTGTCGGGACGCGCCGGCGAGGCGGCAGGCCAGCATCAGCCGCCACGTGTCGCGGATGCGGTTCACGAGGCCGGTCGCGGCCGGCACGAGGACCGAGAGCTCGGACACGTCGTCGAAATGTAGTGTGGCGTAGCGCGCCGCGACGTCGAGTCCCTCCTGCCGGTCCACCGTGACGCCGGGTGCGGTGGCCGGGACCAGGACCAGGGCGAGCTCGCTGCCGCGCTGCGCGACGACAACGAACCGGTCTGCATCGCCGCCGTCCCGGACCAGCCGGACCGTCCCGCGCAGCGAACCCTCGTCGAGGACGGGGGCCCGGTCGTCGGCGTGGTTCGCCGCGGCGACGTCGGCGAAGGCGATCCGCGCCCTGACGTTCGACGGGTCGGTCACGATCTTGCGTGCGGTGTCCTCGGCGGCGTTCGCGATCAACGGCAGGACGACGGTGTGCGGCAGCACCGGACCGGGCACGAGGAACCGACCGGCGACGGTGAGCACCGCGCCGAGCACGTCGACGTCGAGCCCCAGCCCGCCGTGCGGTTCGGCCAGCAGGACCTCGCCCCACCCCGCGGCGACCACGGTGGTCCACACCTGGTCGCTCGATCCATGATGGACGACCGCGTCACGGACGTCCGGCTTGCGCAGCAGCGCACCGAGGGTCTCGGCCGTGGACTCGGCCATCGCCTCGGCGGAGATCGTGTCGGGCATGGCGTCCCTACCCCCTCGGCAGGCCGAGCAGGCGCTCGGCGATGATCGTTCGTTGGATCTGGGCGGAACCGCCGTATACCGAGCCGGCCCGTCCGTAGAGATAGGCCTTGGCGGCGTCGAGCGGGTCCGTCCCGTCCGCCGACGTCCGGGCCAGCCGGTACGCCCCCTGGACGTCGAGTGCCGTCCCGGTGAGGTGCTGCTCGGTGCGCGCGAGCAGCAGCTTGTCGACGGAGTCCAGGGGCGAGGGCACGTCGCCGGTGGTGAGTCGGTGCGCGGTCGTGCTGGACAGCGCCCGGAACCCCCGCAGCTCCACGAACAGCCTGCCGAGGACCTCGTTCGTCCGCTCGGACCGGTCGGGGCGGGCCCGTACCGCGTCAAGCAGGCCGGTGAAGGTCACCTCGTTCTCGAGCCTCCGGCGGATCGCGTATCCCGCCCGCTCCCAGCCCAGGGTGTCCATCGCCATCTTCCACCCGGCGTTCAGCCCGCCGAGCACGTTCGCGAGCGGGACGCGGACCTCGTCGAAGAACAGCTCGTTGAACTCGGCGTCCCCGTTGATGAGGGTGATCGGGCGGACGGTCACTCCGGGAGAACGCATGTCGACCAGCACGTAGCTGATGCCGCGGTGGCGGGGGGCGTCCGGGTCGGTGCGGACCAGCAGCGCGCACCAGTCGGCGTTCGTCGCCCAGCTCGTCCAGACCTTCTGGCCCGTGACGACGAGCGTGTCGCCGTCGACGACGCCCGCGGTGCGCAGCGACGCGAGGTCGGAACCCGCGTCCGGCTCGGAGAATCCCTGGCACCAGACCTCGTCGCCCGCCAGCAGCGGGGGCACGAAGCGCTTCCGCTGGGTCGCGGTCCCGTACTTGAGGATCGTGGGGCCGACGACCTCCAGGCCGATCGAACCGACGGGCTGCGGCGCGCGTGCGCGGACCAGCTCCGCGGCGAAGGCCAGCTGGTGGGCCGCGGTCAGACCTCGGCCGCCGACCTCGACCGGCCACTGAATGCCGACGTACCCGGCCCGGTAGAGCGTCCGGTGCCAGTCGCGCAGCACCGGGCTCCGGAGCTCGTACTCCTCGGGGACCTCGGGGATGGCGGCGGAGGCGAACCACGACCTGGCCTCCTCCTGGAAGGTCTCGACGTCGACGTCCGCTCCCTCCGCGGCCGGGCCTCGGGTCGTCACGTCGAGACCTCCGAGGGGTAGCGGGGGGCGCGCTGCTCGTAGGTGGCGCGGACCGCCTCCTTCGAGTCGGGATGCCCGCAGATCTCTCCCGTCAGACCTTGCTCGAAGGCGTAGCCGGGTTGCAGGTCCATCGTCTCGATGCTGTTCAGCGACCGCTTTGCCATGCGCAGGATCGGGCCGCTGTGCCTGCTGATCGAGCGGGCCTGCTCCTGGGCGAGGTCGCCGACCTTCTCGGCGGGCGCCGTGGCGACGACGGCGCCGAGCTCGGCCATCCTCGCCCCGCTGAGCGGTTCCGCCGTGAGATACATCCACCGCACCCAGGGCTCCGGGACGAGCCGCGAGAGGTGCTTGGCACCCCCCATGATGCCAACGCCGACCTCGGGGGTGCCGAAGCGGGCGTCGTCGGCCGCGACGACGAAGTCGCAGGACGCCGCGATGGCGAGGCCGGTGCCGAAGGCGGCGCCGGTGACCGCGGCGACGACCGGGACGGGGCAGTCCTGGATGGCGAAGAACGCCGCCCGCACCTCGGCCATCCGCTCCGCCGAGTTGTCGGGGGTGAGGGTAGCGAACTCGGTCAGGTCGTTGCCGGCGCAGAAGTGCCTGCCTGAGCCGGCCAGGATCACCACCTTCACCTGCTCGCCCGCCGCCTCCTCCAGGAGGTCGAGGTGGCTGAACAGGTACTCGAGTTCCCGGTACATCTTCTGGTTGACGGCGTTGACGGGAGGGCGGGCGAGCAGGACGGTGGCGATGGTGTCCGTCACCTGCCAGCGCAGATGGGTCAGGTCGCGCAAGGTGGGCTCCATGGTGCGGTGGGTGTGGTCGCCGAACGGGGTGCGGGTCAGGACTCGAGCAGGTGGTGATCCCGTGCCCACGCCGCGAACAGCGCCGAGCTCGTGCTCAGGTGCTCCCGGCTCCCGTCCCCGGTGAAGTAGTGGTTCGCGCCCGTGATCGTGTGCAGCTGCTTGCGGTCGTGCCGTACGGCACGGAAGAAGTCGTGCGGGTGGCTGTTCGGGCACGCGTCGTCGGCGCTGTTGACCACCACGAGAACGGGGACGCTGATCCGGTCGGCGCTGTCGACCGCGTCGACCTGGGCCCGCGACAGGGACCACTGCGAGAGCCAGCCACGCAGGGTCGTGAAGCGGGCGAGCCCGGCGGGTCCGTTGTTCGCCAGCCGCGGGTCCCCGAGGTAGGACCAGCCGGGCTTGCGGTCGTTGGGGTCGACGGCCGGATCGAGCCAGCGCGGGTCGGCCATCGTGCCGTGCACCACGAAGCACTCCTCCTCGTCGCCCCGGCCGAGCCGCTCCAGCTCCGCGAGGCGGTCGACGACGCGGGCGGTGATGCGCTCGTTCCGCTCCCGCTGGGCCTGGCGGTACCGGGCCAGGAACTCCGCCGAGTACGGCGGCCGGTGCCGGGCGTCCGTGGAGTAGAGGTCGAGCTCGGGGTCACGTCGCGTCGGGTTGTCCTCGTCGACGATCGAGGCGTCGAGGAAGTCGGTCAGCAGGCGGTGTCTGCTGCGATGTGCTGCCATCAACACGAGGCCGTCCCCCGGGACGAGCTCGGTGTCCGCCAGCGCGCTGTACTCGCCCGCCGCCGTCGCGGTGATGGTCCGCTTCTCCGCCTCGGCCTGGTACCCCGCCAACAGGGCGCCGCCGCCGCTCCACCCGGCTAGGACGACGCGCCGGTAGCCCAGGCGCTCCTTCGCGTCCCGGACGCAGGCGGCCAGGTCGAGCAGCACGTTCTCCATCTGTAGGGCCGCGTCGCCCATGGAGTACCGGCTGGCGCAGGCGATCACGTGGTGGCCGGCGCGCGCGAGGGAGGAGAAGGCCGGCAGGTAGCCCGGCGAGCCGACGGGGTGCATCCCCACGATCACCGTCGAGGAGTCCTCCTCGGGGCGGAGGAGCTGCGCGTGCCGGACGACGTGGTCGTCGATGGATCCGTAGACGTCCTTGCGCGCGGAGCGCTCCCGGTTGACGACGAGGTAGGGGATGCGGCGGTAGGGCTGGCTGTTCTCGGGGTTCCGTGGCGGGCTGGCGCTCATGTGGCTTCGTCCTTCGACGGCGTGATCCGGAGGGGGAGGGAGCTGAGGTCAGTGGCCGGTGACGCCCGCCGCCTGCGCGACGGCCGGGTCGAGCTTCAGCGGGCGACGCGCTTCGATCATGATCACCTGCCAGTTCAGCCGGTCGTGCTGGTCCCACTCGCGGCGTGCCTTGTCCCGGGCCCGCTGCGGGAAGCCGTGGTGGATCCCCTGCGGGTCGTGGGTGATCTCGCCCCGCCGCAGCGGGCGCCCCAGCGAGTCGCCGCCGTGGATGAACGCGATCTCGTCGTAGTCCGCGTTCCGGTGGTACCACGGGATGCGTTCGGTGCCCTGGACCGACTCGAAGGGACGGGGCAGCAGGTTGATGATGTTGATGCCGTCGGCGACGAGGAACACGTGCATCGACGGCGGCAGGTGCAGGCTGTCCGACATGATGACGTTCCAGTCACGGATGTTGAACGCGAACGGGAAGTAGTCGCCCTTCCAGCCGTCGACGTCGAACGGATGGTTCTCCAGCAGCAGCGTGGAGTACTCGCCGTCGTACTTCACCCGGAGCTCGACCGGGTCTCCGTCGGACTCCACCGGCTGCGGGTCCGGGACGCGGACGACGTCCGGGTCGAACGGGGCGTGCCTGCCCAGTCCGACATAGACCGGGGCGCGCTGCTCGCCGACGGTCTCGATGCCCAGCAGGACGCTCGTGTCCGAGGTCAGGACCCAGCGGTGGGTGACCGCCTTCGGGATCACCACGTAGTCGCCGGGCTCGAAGTCGAGCGGGCCGAACTCGGTCTCCACCCGCCCGGTGCCCTCGTGCACGAACCAGCACTCGTCGCCGTCCACGTTCCTGCGCAGGAAGGGCATCGTCATGGATCGGCGGGAGAGCCAGATGGTCACGTCGTCGTTGTAGTAGAGGCGCTGCGCCTCGCCGCGCGCGTCCGCGAGGTCCGTCGGCTCCAGCTCGAAGGCGTTCACCCTCGTCGAGCGGAACCGGCCGGTCGCGCGGAAGACGGTCGGGTCGCTGCGGCGGTAGAGCACCGCCTCGCGCCCGTCGAACCCCTCCCGCGTCAGCTCGTCGTCCCGCAGCTCACCGATGTCGCGGTGCGCCTGCCGGCTGGTCCGGCCCTTGCTGTGCTGGATGAGACTCCGCATCGTTCTCCTCGATGATGATGGTCACCGCTCTCGGCGGCTCAATCGGCGTCGGTCGGGACGAAGCTGCTCCACGGTCGCCCGGCGGACTCCCCGCCGTCGGCCACGAAGTCGGCCCCGGTGCAGAAGCCGGAGTCGTCACCGGCCAGGAACGCGACGAGTCCGGACAGCTCGGTCGGCGCGGCGGCCCGGCCGAGGGGTATGTGGTCGACCCGGTAGGTGCGACCGCGCGTCATCGGCGTGCGGATCAGGCCGGGGTGCACGGCGTTGACCCGGATCCCGAAGCCGCCCAGCTCGAGAGCCAGCGAACGGGTGAGGCCGGTCAGCCCGTGCTTGCTGGCGGTGTAGGCCACGGACCGGTACCAGCCGTGCAGCCCGGCGATGGACCCCACGTTGATGATCGAGCCACGCCGGCGGGCCTTCATCGACGGCACGACTGCCTGGACGCCGCTGAGGGCTCCGAGAACGTTGACCTCGAGTACCCGACGGAAGTCGTCGAGCGCGACGTCCTCGACGTCGCCGCCGGAACCGATCGCGATGCCGGCGTTGTTGACAAGCACGTCCACCGGGCCGAACGCGGACTCGGCCGTCCGCACCGCGAAGGCCCATCCCGAGGCGTCCGACACGTCGAGCCGGACCGCCCGCACCCGCTCCCCGTGGCGAGCCGTCTCGCGGGCGAGGGCGTCCTCGTCGACGTCGGCGGCGACGACCCCGGCCCCGTCCGCGACCAACCTGTCGACGTGGGCCTTGCCCATGCCGCTCGCGGCGCCGGTGACGAGCGCGACCCTGCCCTCGAGCCGGCGCGATCCCTCATGCATCGATGAACTCCTCGGTCGTGGAAGGGGCGCGGAACCCGCGGGCGTCGCCCAGGGCACGTCCGGCGTCCGTGCCCTCCACGAAGGCGGTCATGGCCGCTCGCGGAGCCGATGCGTCGCCGACCACGCTGACCTCGACGCTGTGTCGCCTACGGGCCGGCTCGGCGAGACCGTCCTCGGCGACGCGGTCAGCGACCACGACGACGAGGTCGCACGGCACGCGGTCCGAGCGTCCGGTCACGGCGTCCGTGACCGTGGCGACACCGTCCCGGACGCTCTGGACCGAGGTGCGCTCCCGCACCGCCGCACCCCCCGCCAGCAGGCGCGTCAGATGGTCGGCCGCGTGCGTCACGCCCAGGTAGGCGCCAACGACGGGCTGGGGGGTCGCCACGAGCACCTCGTGACCGGCACCGATGAGCTGCTCGGCCACCACCGCGCCCTCGTCGTTGCCCAGCAGGTCCACGACGACGACCCGGGCGACGCCGAACGCCGCGGCGGCGTCCACCGCGTCCTCGCTCGCAACGCAGGACACCGTGTCGTCCGTCGGGAAGGGGGGTGGGGCCGGCCGGGACCCGGTCGCGAGCACGATCGCGTCGAACCCCCCATCCGCAAGGAGGCCGGCATCGGCGGTGGTGCCGAGTCGCAACCTGACGCCGAGCCGTCGTGCCTCGCGCGACAGATGGTCCACGGCCTCCACGAGTTCCACGGCCGGGCTGACGCCGGTGATCGCCGCGAGCCTCCCGCCGGTGCGCTCCGCCCGCTCCACGATGTCGACGGCGTGGCCACACCGTCGAGCCTCGACCGCCGCCGCGAGGCCCGCGGGTCCGGCGCCGATCACGAGGACGCGCTTCCGCGGTGCGGGTCCGGGCCCGCGGAGCCGGTACTCACGACCGACGTCCGGATTGTGGAAGCACATGGCGTAGGTGTTCGCCGAGATCCGGTCGATGCAGTGGTTCGCGCCGACACAGTGGCGAACCTCGTCACCCCGGCCGGTGCGGACCTTCGGCAGCACGTCCGGGTCGGCGATGTGGGCGCGCGTCATACCGACGAGATCGCACCGACCCCTCCGCAGGTGGTCCTCGGCCTCCGCCGTAGTGACGATCCGCCCCACCCCGAGCACCGGGACCGCGCCGGCCAGGCGCTCACGGAGCGCGGCGACGCCGTCCATGAAGTCGCCGTGCGGCCGGCGGTAGCTCCCGACCGAGCGCGGATAGTGGAGGAAGCTCGATCCTTCGCTGGGATTGACGAGGTCGATGTTCCCGGTGTCGATCAGGCTGGCCGCCAACTCCCGCAGGTGTTCGTCGGACAGTCCGCCCGCCTCGGGCGGACGGAGCTCCCGCGTGGGGAACCGGGCACTGAGGATCGCCCGCAGACCGAGCACGGCGCGCAGCCGGCCCGTGAGGGCTCGCCAGAACGCGAGCGGCTCGCCCCAGTCGTCCGTGCGCTGGTTCGTCCGCGGCGAGATCGACTGGTGGAGGAGGTACCCGTGGCCGCCGTGCAGCTCCAGTCCGTCGAAGCCGCACTCCAAGACCAGTTCGGCGGTCAGCGCCCAGCCCTCGAGGAGGCGTTCGATCTCGACGGCGGTCATCGCGTGGCCCACCTCGGGCCCGGTGTCGGAGCGGACCGCGCTGAAGCCCCACATCGGGCCGCCGTCCCACGGAACCGTCGCATCGCCGCCGGCGCTACCGGTGATGCCCTTGTGAATCGTCTGGACCAGCGCCACTGCGCCGGTGGCGTGGATGATGTCAGCTGCGCGACAGAGCCGGTCCCGCAGATAGCGGAGCGGGAACTCTCCTCGGGGACCGACCGGCGGGACCGGGATCGCCTGGGTCATGGCAAGTCCGACCCGGCCGGAGACCAGTCGCGACAGGTACCCGAGGTACTGCCCTCCGTCCTGGGCGGGCGAGTACGCGTTCACGTCGAACCTGTGCGCCGTCAGCACGACGCGGTTCTGCAGGATGTGCCCTGCGACCGGGAGGGGTTCGAACAGCAGGGAGTCCGGCGACCCGTCGCCGGCTGCGTCCCGCGCGGTCACGTCGACACCTCGACCGGGTCGGCGCCCGCCGTCTCCGGTCGTCGGTCGCCGGTCGCAACCCGGGCGCGCGCGGCGGCGTCGCCCGCGGCGAGGTAGCCGAAGCACGTCGCCAGGGCGAGCGAGGTTCCCGCGCTCCAGTAGGCCTCGCCGGTCGGTGATGCCGCACAGTTCCCGGCGGCGTACAGGCCGGGGATTGGGGCGCCGTCCCGGTCGAGGACGCGGGCCCGCTGGTCGGTCAGCAGGCCCCCCTTGGTGTCAAAGGCGGCAGGGGTCAGTAGCGTCGCGTGGAGCGGACCCTCGACCTCGAGCGGGCGCATGGTGGGGTTGGGCCCCGAGCCGGGGCCCATACGCTGCGCCATGAAGCGCTGGTAGGACGTCTCCCCGCGGTGGAAGTCCTCGTCCACACCCGCGTCGGCGAAGCCGTTGTAGCGCGCGACGGTGCTCGCGAGGTTCTCGGCCCAGTCCGCGTCGAGGCGGGCTCCGGGGAGGTGCTCCCGCAGGTCGTCGAGTCGACGGGCCACGGCGCGGGCCAGCTCGTGCACGTCGGCGCCGTCCACCACCCAGTAGGGCTCGACCTCGGGTGGCGGGAACGGGTTGCCCAGCCGGGAACCGCCGTGTTCTCGGGCCTGGCGATCGTCCCAGACCAGGATCATGGGCAACGCGGTGTAGCGGGCCGACCGCCAGTCGTAGGTGAAGAAGGAGCGGGTGAAGTCGTTGTACGGTGCCTTCTCGTCGAGTACGCGGTGCCCGCGGAGATCGGTGACCAGGAAGCCGTCGCCGGGAAGATAGAAGCTCGCGCACACCGACTCCGGTTCCGTCAGCGTCCGCTCGAAGACGATCGGGGCGGCCCAGACCATGTCCATTGCCTCGAAGGCCGCGCCCAGCCGGCGGCCGTGCCGCACGAAGTCACCGGTGTTCGTCTCGACGGCGCAGCCGGGACCGTAGGGTCTACCGACCATCTCCCGCAGTAGGTCGGGATTGCGCGAGAAGCCGCCGGTGGCGAAGACGACGCCGCCTCGCACGCGGACGGTGTGCGCTCCCGCGGGCCCGGTGAGGACCGCACCCGTAACCGCACCCTCCTCGATGACCAGATCGTCGACCGCGTGCTCGAGCAGGACCTCCACCCCGAGGGTCCGGGCGGTTCGCTCGAGATCGCCGGTGGTCGCGGCACCGCCGGTGGGCAGGCCGTGGCCCGGCCGGGGGAACACGGTGCGGCCCCGCGGGGCGGCGTCCTCGGGCAGGTCCGCGAAGTAGTCGAGGAAGTCGATCTCGGGAACGATGTCGATCGCACCGATGTCGACCAGCCGGTCGATCGCGGCGGCGGCGTTGTCGTAGAAGGCCTCGGCCTGACGGTGCTCCCAGGCGGCGAGCCCGAGTGTCGGATGAGCGGCGTCGTAGTTCCGCGGTCGCGCGAGCCGCGCCATGTACTGGAGGGCACGGTCTCGGGGGTCGGCGATGCCCGCTGCGCGCATGAACCGGTTGGCCGGGACCCACATCGCCCCCGAACTCTTCGCCGCGGTCCCGCCGAGTCGGTCCCGCGCCTCGACCACCACGGTCCGCGCGCCCTCGGCCGCAGCGATCACCGCAGCCACGAGACCCGCCTGCCCTCCCCCTACCACCATCACGTCCACGTCGCTGGACTGCGTTCGCACGCGCGCCTCCTTTGGCCGGGCGAGCCCAGAGGGCCTCGCAGAGCTGGGACGGGCGCCGTCGGGCCCACGCCGCAGGCGGGGTGGACCGACCGGTCCGCGATCGCGATCGCGATCGTGCCGCGCGGATCGTGCCGCACCGTCCGACCGGATGTGGTCGGCACTCCGTCTCTGCCGAGGATGCTAGGGAGGCCCGGCGAAGTTCGTCAAGGACTTGAAAAACTCACCTGCATCATCGTCAAGCTCTTGACGCTGTCGATCGGTGGGACTTACCGTCGGGTCCCACCGGCAGGATGCACCGGGCCGACGACGCCCGACCGACTGGCGGTCACAGCCGTCGCTGCAACCCGGCTCACCTCACCGGGCGCGACTCGTCCGTCTGCGGTGGAGAGCACGGGACCGATCGTCCCGAGGGACGGATGAGACGTCTGCACCCACCGCCGGCGCGGACCGCCCGCCGCCGTCCTCGTGAGGGTGGTGAGGCAGTTGGTGCGGGGCGGTTCCGAGGCCCGGCGGGGCCGACCAAGGACCACGCGGCCGTCCGGCCGCAGGTGAAGAAGGGAGCGACTCATGGGAGAGCACTCCGACAGGGAGCCCGACGAGGTCAGGGGGCCGGACAGCGCCCTGAATCCCGGTCGGCCCCGGCTCGCGGGAAAGGTCGTCGTGGTCACCGGAGCGGGCTCGGGTCAGGGGGCGGCGGAGGCACGCGCGCTCGCCGCGGAGGGCGCGCAGGTGATCGGCACCGACATCAAGCCGGTCGAGGGCTCGGACGGCGTGGAAGGGCTCGAGGCGGACGTCTCGTCCGCCGACGACTGGCGGCGGGTCGCCGCCCACGTCGAGAAGAGGTTCGGTCGCCTCGACGGTCTGATCAACAACGGCGCCGTCGGCAGCCGGAGCCTCTTGGCGGACGTCGGGCCTGCCGAGTGGAACCAGGTCCTCGCGGTGAACTTGACCGGACCGATGCTCGCCATCACCACCCTCCTCCCGCTCATGCCGGCCGGAGCCTCGATCGTCAACGTGTGCTCGACCGCGTCCTTGGTGCCTCATTTCAAGGCCGCCTACACAGTGAGCAAATGGGGCCTACGCGGGCTCTCGCACCTCGCCGCGATGGAGCTCGGGGCACGCGGCATCCGCGTCAACGCCGTGCATCCCGGCTTCGTCGAGACGCCGATCATCGACAAACTCGGCCGGGACTTCGCCGACGGACACCGCTCCATCACTCCACTGAACCGACTCGGCAAGCCACTGGACCTCGCCGGGTTGATGATCTTCCTGATGTCCGACGAGTCGGCCTACGTCAACGGTGCCGACCTCGTCGTCGACGGAGGCTTCTCGCGCACCGCCGCCGGCTTCCACCAGGCCATGATCGCCGCCGGGGGGAACCGGTGAACCGCATGGCCGGGCACGTCGCGGTGATCACCGGCGCGGCCAACGGGATGGGAGCGGCCGAGGCGCGGCTGTTCGTCGAGGAGGGCGCAGCGGTCGTGCTGGGCGACGTCGACGAGGCGCGCGGGCAGGCGCTCGCCGAGGAGCTCGGAGCCTCGGCGGTCTTCGTCCGGCTGGACGTGACGTCTCCCGCGGACTGGGCGGCGGCGCTACGTGCGGGAGGCGAGCGGTTCGGCAAGATCGACGTACTGGTCAACAACGCCGGGGCCTTCGACGCGAGTCCGTTGGAGGAGAGCACCGCGGAGGTGTTCGACCGGCTCGTCGCGGTGAACCAGTACGGCGTGTACGTCGGCATGCAGGCCGTCGTGCCCGCGATGAAGGAGGCGGGCGGCGGGTCGATCGTCAACATCTCGTCGTCGGCGGGACTGCGGGGCGGACCCGCCCAGTTCCACTACCGCGGCACGAAGTGGGCGGTTCGCGGCATGACCAAGGGGGCGGCGTACGACCTCGCGCACTACGGCATCCGCGTGAACTCGATCCACCCTGGGCCGATCGCCACGGAGATGCTGCTGTCGGGGAACACTCCCGAGGTGAACGAGACCCTGGTCAGACGGACGCCACTACGGCGGCTCGGCCGCCCCGAGGAGGTGGCGCAGGCTGTGCTCTTCCTCGCCTCGGACGAGGCCGGCTACGTGACAGGCGCCGAACTCGCGGTCGACGGCGGCATCTCGGCCTGAGGCCGGGCTCGTAGAGTTCGCGGGGGAACCGGCGCGGACAGCGCCTCCTGCCATATGAGGGACGAGGACCATGACAGATCGCGAGAGCCGGCGGTGGACCTCGGTCCGGGAGTACCGGTCCCTCCTGCGCGAGCAGCACGAGAAGCAGCGTCTCCTGGACTCGGACTCGATCGACCGGTCCGAGCTGATCTTCAACCTGACCAGGCTCATCAACCGGCTCGGGCAGGACTTCGAGGCCCTCCATCGTTCGAGCAAGTGGACCTGGGCCGGCTTCCGGATCATGAACGTGCTCTGGGTGGCCGGCCCGGTGGAGCTGCGAGACATCGCCCGCCTCTCCGGTGCCTCGCGCGCCACGATTTGGAGTGGACTCCAGACCCTCGAACGCGACGGTCTCGTGACGCGTAGTCGTGATACCCACGACCGCCGCCTGGTGATCGTGTCCCTGACCGAGGCCGGCCGGTCCGCACTCGCCGAGGGCATCCAGCTCCAGGCGGCCCGCGAGGAGCAATGGCTCTCCCTCCTGTCCGCGGAGGAGCTGGACACACTGCGCGCGCTGCTCGAGCAGATCGCCGACCGCGAGATGGACGAACCCTCGTCCGGCCGCTGAGCCCGTGGGCCCGGCCGTGCGCGACGACCGGGCCCCGCCCGGCCCGCTCGACAGACTCCCGACCTTCCACGACGGAGACGGATCTCATGCCTCACACGGAACTGAAACGCGTCGTCGAACGACTGTACGCCACGCTCGACAGCGCGGACCGGCCGTCGGTCGGGAGGTTCTTCCATCCCGACGTCGAGGTTCGGTTCGGGAACTCGGCGGCCGCTCACGGCCCTCAGGCGCTCCTGAGGATCGGAGGTCGGCTGCGCCGTTTCGCCACCGAGCTCGTGCACGATCTCCGCCAGGTGTTCGTGGACGTCGAGGCCCGGACGGCGATCGCCGAGATCGACATGACCTACCGGCAAGCGTCCGGAGATCTCCGCGTACCGGCGACCTCGGTGTTCCGGTTCGATGACGATCTCCTGATCACGCACTACCACGTCTACATCGACGTATCGGCGCTCGGAGTCGACACCGCCACCTGGTGAGGGCGACCTCAGCTTCTCGCGAGCATCAGCACGGCAGCCCCGGTCCCGTCTCGACACAGTGGAGTGTTCATGTCCGAGGAGAATCTCGACGCGAGGAAGGAACTGGCGGTCGAGGACCTGCTTCCCGGCCGCCTGGACCGGTTGCCCATCCTGACCAGGGAACAACGGAACTGGGTGGCGATCCTCGGTGCGTTCTACGTCTTCGACACCGTTGACCTCTCTCTGGCGGCCTACACCTCCGCCGCGTGGCGGCTGCATTGGGGTACCACCGTCGGACAGATCGGCCTCATCACCTCCGCCACCTTCGTGGGAATGATCGTCGGCGGAATGGTGGGCGGCCGACTCTCCGACCGATACGGCCGCAGACCACTCATTCTCGGCGGAGTTGTGGTGATGTCCGCGGCGAGCCTGGCGACTGCGTTCGCGCAGAACTTCGAGACTGTGGCGCTCCTCCGCATCGTGACCGGGATCGGACTCCAGGCCATGGCGGGGAACGTACTGGTCTATGCCAGTGAGACACTGCCGGCGGCCTTCCGCGGCCGATACTCGGCGATCATCGTCGCCCTCGGCTTCCTCGCCGTTCCGGTCGCGGCAGTTCTGTCCACCGTCATCGTGCCGCTGTCCGACGATTCGTGGCGCTGGATGTATGCGATCGGCGCGCTCGGCGCTGTGGTCGCACTGACCGTCGGCCGACGGCTGCCGGAGTCCGTCAGATGGCTCGTCGCGAACGGGCGCATCGAGGAGGCGGACCGGATCGTCACGCGACTGGAGGCGGAGTGTGTTCGCCGTACCGGTGGCGCGCTGCAGGCACCGATCCCCTCGACAGCGGTTCGGCCGATGTCCCTGCGTGAGGTCCTGACCCGACGCTTCCTGGGGCGACTGCTCATCGCCGCCGCCGGGGCGATCGGCGTGATCCTCATCCAGTACGGCTTCTCCTCGTGGATCCCCGTGCTGCTGGTCGAGCGCGGCTACACCCAGACGCAGGCGCTGACCTACTCGACGGCTCTGGCCGTCGCGGGTGCGATCGGCGCCTTCTCGACGTATCTCTACATCGACCGCTGGCAGCGGAAGTACGTCATCGCCGTGATCGCGTTGCTCACCGCATGCTCGGTGCTCGTCTTCGGTTTTACCGGGTCGATGCCGTTGTTCTTCGCCATCGGACTGCTCGGGATGGCGTGCGTCAATGCCGTCATGTCCGTTATGTACGCCTACCTGCCCGAGCTGTTCCCGACCGGCGTGCGGGGCGTCGGAGTGGGATCCGCCCATGGTGCCGGACGAATCGCCGGCATCGTCGGCTCGTTGATCGTCCCGGCGATCTACGCGGGTTACGGCTTCTCGGCCGTCTACGTCTACGTCGCCGTCATCAGTGTGCTCCTTGCGGGCGTCATCGGTGTCTTCGGGGCTCGAACGACGAAGGAGGGCATCGACTGACCACGAGACGGCGGAGGCGCCCGCGGTCCGACCACGGCGGGCGCCGGCCGTGACCGACCGCGAGGTGGCGGCCGGCAGCGCCCACCTCCCGAGGCGGTCGTAGCTCGCCAGAGGCGACCATTGACGAGCGGCCTGCACCGGCTTAAGTTGGCGCCAACATATTCTCCAGACGGGTCCATCGGTGCGGTCCGCCTACGGCTGCGCGGGCGCGCCCCGGACCCGACGACCCGGAGGCGCCCGTGCTTCGTCCTGCACGACCCGTCCCCCTGCCCCTCGACCGGCTCGCCGAGCGAGTCCACGATGACCCTGACTCGGTGGTGCTCCAGGACCTGCCGACAGCCGACGGCGGCGCGTCCCGATCGTGGACCGCGGCCGAGACGCAGGCCGAGACCCGCCGTCGGGCGGGCGCGTTCGCGAGCATCGGCGTCGGACCCGGCACACCGGTCGCAACGATGCCGTCGACCTCTGCGGACAGCGTCCTCACCTGGTTCGGTCTGGCCTCCCTCGGCGCTTACGAGATCCCGGTCAGCCCCGAGCTCACCCGGGACCTGTTGGTCACGGCCCTGTCGAACGCGGGCGCCGAGGCGTTGGTGGTGGAACAGGCCGGCCTGTCGCGGGCCCTCGACCTGGCCGCCGCGCTCCCCCTCCTACGCACTGTCATCGTGTCCGGCGACGGTCCGCTGCCGCCCGACTCCCGGGTGCGCAGGCTCTCCGACCTCGCCGGCCCGGAACTCGACCGGCCGCTCCCGAACGCCGGGGACGTCGCGTGCGGAATGCTCACCTCCGGCACCACCGGACCGCCGAAGTGTCTGCTGGTGCCGTGGGGCCAGCTCCGACAGATGTTCGCCGCCGGCCTCGGCATCGAACGGGACTCGCCGGACGAGGTCATGTTCGTCTTCACCCCGTTCAACCACCTCATCGCTCGCGGACTCGTCTACCGGGCCCTGCTGTTCGACGGCGGGCGTGCAGTACTACGTCCTCGGTTCTCCCGGTCCATGTGGTGGTCCGACATCAAGGCGGCGGGCTGCACCGAGGCCATCATGCCCGCCGCAGCGGCCTACTGGTTGCTCGCCGCCGACCCCGGTCCCGCCGACGCCGACAACCCGCTCCGCCGGGTCGTGATCACCCCGTTGATCGACGAGGCCCGCGAGTTCGCCGACCGTTTCGGCGTCCAGGTCTCCGTGGCCTTCTCGGCCACCGAGTGCGGCATGGCGGTGGCCTCCGACGGGCTGCCCCCCGACCTGCGCTCGTGCGGCCGGGCCGTGCCCGGCACCGAGCTCCGGATCCTGGACGTGGTCACGGGCGCCCCGGTGCCCGACGGGGCGATCGGCCAGCTGCACGTCCGCAACGCTCCGACGGCGATGTGCGTCGGCAGGCTCGGGGGGCCGCCGGTGCCTCGCGACCCGGACGGCTGGGTCGCGACCGGTGACCTGTTCCACAGAGACACCGAGGGCTGGTACTTCTTCGACGGTCGCATGCACGACGTGATCCGCAGGCGCGGGGAGAACATCTCGCCGCACCCGATCGAGAACGCCGCGACCGCGCAGCCGGACATATTGCTCGCGGCCGCGGTGGCGGTGCCGTCCGCCTTCGGCGAGGACGACATCAAGCTCTATGTGCAGCCCACCCCGTCGGCCCAGCTGGACCTCGACGACTTGGCGGGTCGGCTCGAGGACGCCCTCCCCCGCTTCATGGTTCCGCGCTACCTGGAGGCCCGGGCCGAGCTGCCGATGACCCCGACCGGCAAAATCCGCCGGGCCGAGCTGCGGGCCGAACCCACCGTCACGGACTCGACGGTGGACCGAGACCGCAGGCTCAGCCCTCCGCGAGGTGCCGGCTGAGGAACGCGCCGATCCGGCCGACGGCGTCGCGGGCCTCGGGCAGGAACGGCCAGAACAGCGGCCAGACATGGATCATCCCGGGATACGTGGCGAGCTCGGCCCGCCCGCCTGCCGCCGCGACCCGCTCGGTCAGGTCCACGGCCTCGTCGTGCATCGCCTCGATGTCTCCGGTGAGCACGAGCAGCGGCGGCAGGTCGTGCGGCGAGCCCCAGTGCGGGGAGGCGTACGGGGTCTCCCGGGGGTCCCGCCCGTTCAGGTAGAGCCCGCCGTTGCCGAGGATGCCCTCCCGGCGGACCACCGGATCGCGCTCCCGGTTGCGCTCCACCGAGTCGGTGGAGGCCGTGAGGTCCAGTTCGGGCGAGACCAGGACCGCACATGCCGGCTGCGGGCGCTCCTCGTCCCGCAGGGCGAGCAGGAGACCCGCGGCCAGCCCGCCGCCCGCCGAGTCGCCCACCAGGCCCGTGCGGGACGCCCCCCGCTCCGCGACGACCGCCTCGTGGACGGCCCTGGCGTCGTCGAGGGCGGCGGGATAGGGGTGCTCGGGTGCGAGGCGGTAGTCGGGGACCACCACCTCGACCCCCGCCGCGGCGGACACCGCTGCGGCGAACCCGCGATAGCCCGCAGCCGAGCCCATCACGTACCCGCCGCCGTGCAGCAGCACGGCGGCGGCACTCGGGGCGACTCCGGCGGCGGTGACGCGCAGGCAGTGCACTCCGCCGAGCCTCGTGGACTCGACGGCGGTCCCCTCCGGCGCCGGCAGAGCCGCCAGCATCCGGTCGTAGCCCCGTCGCTTGTCCTCGATGGCGGGATCGACGACCTGCACCATTCCGGCGAACATCGCCACCGCGCGGTCGAGCGCCGCCGGGTCCGCCGTCACGACGGGTCGAAGGTGTTGAAGTAGCCCGCCGTCAGCCCGCCGTCGACCGGCAGGACGGCACCGGAGACGTAGGCCGCGGCGTCCGAGATCAGGAAGAGCGCGGCGCCACCCTGGTCCTCGCCCCGCGCCAGCCGCCGCAGGGGGATCTTGTTGCGGTAGTTGCGATCCAGCGACGCCTCGTCGTGGACCGACCGCAGCAACGGCGTGTCGACCACACCCGGGGCGACGACGTTGGCCCGGACGCCGCGGGGCCCCCACTCGATCGCCAGGGACTTCACCAGGCCGGCGACGCCGTGCTTGGACGCGGCGTAGTGGCTGCGGTCCACGTGTCCTCCAAGGGAGTCCGTGGAGCCGATGGCGACGAAGCAGCCCGTCCCCCGCTCCAGCATCACGGCCCCGGTCGCCGCGGCGGTGTTGAACACGCCGATCAGGTTGACGTCGACGGTCTCGGCGAACTCCCGGCTGGTCAGCTCGGTCGCCGGCTTGGGCCGCGAGATGCCGGCCGCGGCGACCACGCCGTGGATCGAGCCGAGCTCCTGTTCCACCCGCGCGACGACGTCCGCGACGTCCTTGTCCTCGCGGACGTCGACCGAGTACCCGGCAACGGTGCCGCCGGCGGCCCGCACCTCCTCGACCGTCTCCGACACCGCGTCCGCGTTCAGGTCGAGCACGGCGACGTGTGCACCGGCCGCGGCGGCGAGGCCGACCGTCGCCCGGCCGATACCCGAGGCGCCGCCCGTCACGAGCACGGTCCGCCCGCTGAGCCCGAAATCCACCATCATCGTCCTTCCGTACTTCTTCGTCAGAGGCCGAGGTACGACGCCTCGAGCGCCTGCTGGTCCTCGTCCTTGGACATGTCGAGCGACCGGACGAACTCGCCGTCGTCCATGAGGATCACCTCGTCGCAGAGGCCGGTGAGGAGCTCGCCGTTCTGTTCCATGAGGATCAGGGTGACCTCGTAGTCCTGGACGATTCCGCGCAGCGACTCGGTCAGGTTGTCGACGGCGATCGGCGAGAGGCCGAGCGACGGCTCGTCGAGGATGATCAGCGCAGGTTCCTGGATGATCGCCCGGCCGATCGCGAGGAGCTGCTGCTCGCCGCCGCTCATCGAGGCCGCGGGACGGTCCCGCTTCTCGCGCAGGATCGGGAAACGCTCCTCGATCCGGGAGAGTCGCTCCCCCCGCTTGCCTGCGGCGAAGGCCGCGACCTCCAAGTTCTCCCGGACGCTGAGCTGGCCGAAGACCAGCCGCCCCTCCGGCACCAGGGAGATCCCCGACCGCACCCGCTCGCGCGAACCCTGCCCGGTGATGTCGACGCCGTCGAGCGTGACGGTGCCCGCTGTCGCTTTGATCGCGCCCGAGAGGGTCTGGGCGAGGCAGGTCTTCCCGGCGCCGTTGCGACCGATGAACCCGACGGCGCCGGTCGACGCGGTGAACTCCGCGCCGAGGACGACGTCCACTCCCTGACGGTAACCGCTGCGCAGGCCGCTGACCTCCAGCTTCACGGCGCCACCTCCACGTCGAACTTCGCGGCGGACCGGCCCAGGTAGGCCACCCGAACCTCCTCGTTGGCCAGGACCTGGGCGGAGGTGCCGCTGGTGAGGACCTTGCCGAAGTTGAGCGCCTGCATGCGCTCGCAGACGGCGGCGACGAGCCGGACGTCGTGCTCGACGAGGCAGACCGCGAGCTGCGGGTGCTCGCGTCGGACCGTGCCCAACGCCTCCACCAGCTCGGCCCGCTCCTCGCGGCTCAGCCCCGCGGCGGGTTCGTCGAGCAGCAGGACGAGCGGGTCCGCCAACACCGCGCGGGCCAGCTCGGCCATCTTGCGCACACCGTAGGGCACGGCGGCGGGCAACTGGCTCGCGAACTCCGCGCAGTGAAAGCGCTCCAGCATCGCGAGGGCGTCCTCGTCCACGGCGGCGTTGCCCGTCCGGACCCGGCGCCGACGCGCGAGGTCCGCTCCGAGCAGGACGTTCTCCTGGATGGTGAGGGTCTCGGCGAGCTGCGGGTGCTGGAAGGTCCGCACCAGACCGCGCTTGGCGACGGCCTGCGGACCGACCTTGGTGATGTCGACCCCGTCCAGCCGGACGGTCCCGGACGTGGCGAGGTAGATGCCGCTCAGGACGTTGAGCAGCGTCGTCTTCCCGGAGCCGTTCGGCCCGATCAGCCCGGTCCACTGTCCGGGGGCCATCGTGATGGACACCTGGTCGAGGGCCCGAACGCCGCCGAAGCGCATGTCCACCGCGGCGGCGTCGAGCACGGGTTCGGGGATCGGGTCGATCGTCGACTCGGTCATGTGGTCTTCCTCCGCAGCGCACCCCACAGGCGCAGTCCGGTCCGTTCGCCGAACTCGGCGATGCCCTTGCCCCCCGCGAGGAGCGCCAGCACGATGATCACGCCGAAGAGCACGGAGGAGGCGGTGGCGGGGACGATCTTCTGCAGCCACAGCGGGAGCCCGCCGACCACGATGCCCCCGATCCATGCCCCCGTGGCGCTCCGAGTGCCGCCGATCAGGCCACCGACGAACACCAGGATCGAGATCATGATCGGCCACTGTGTGGAGCTCACGTAACCGACCGACAGCGAGTAGAGCGCGCCCGCGAGCCCGCCGAGCCCAGCGGCCCAGGTCCAGACGGCGACCTTGACCAGGCGGATGTTCGTCCCGAACACCGAGGCGGCGAACTCCGCCTCGCCGACTGCGATCGCGATCCGGCCGGGCCGGCGGTGCAGCAGCCAGAGGTGCGCCAGCCCCACGACCACCATGACCAGCACGGTCAGGATGAGCATGCCGGGCCGTGAGCCGCTGATGCGCATGCCCACCAGGGTGGCGTCGAGCGAGACCTGCTTGCCCTGGTCGCCACCGGTGAGCGGGCCCAGGTAGTTGGCCAGGTCCAGGATGGAGAAGGCGAGGGTGAACGTCACCAACGCCGTCGCGAGCCCGGTCAGGCGGGTGGTGGGGAACGCGAAGACCATCCCGATGATCGCGGCGACCAGCATCGCGGCGAGCATTGCGAGCAGGACGTTCCAGCCGGCGTCCAGCGCCAGCACGGCCGTGTACGCGCCGATGGCGAGGAACGCGCCGCCGCTGAGGTTGATCTCCTGAAGTGTGGCCGCAATGGCGTTGTTGCCCAGGATGACGATGGCGTAGACCGTCGAGAAGACCAGGCCGTAGCGGGTGTTCGCCGAGCCGGTCAGCCCGACGACGAGGACGAGGACCGCGAACGACAGCAAGGTCGCGTGACGCAGGCCCAGCAGGTTGCCCCGGCCGGTCGACACCGACACCATCCGGCGCAGCGCCGCGTCGACCTGGCCGAGCGGGGTGGCCGCGCGGTCGGCGGTGGGAACGGACATCTCAGACCCTCTCGAGCCGGCGTCTGCCCAGCAGGCCGGCGGGACGGAAGAGCAGGACCACGAGCACGAGTGCGTACATCGCGAAGGTCACCAGCGAGGGCTCGGCGTACGCGGCGACCAGGTTGGTGGCCACACCGATCACGATCCCCGCGATCAGCGCGCCCAAAATGGACTCGAACCCGCCGAGCACGACCGTCGCGAAGCCGAAGACGAGGAAGGCGTTCACCGTCGTCGGGCTGAGGCCGTAGATCGGAGCCACGAACAGGCCCGTGGCCCCCGCGAGACCGCCGGCGATGACCCAGCTCAGGTACTTGAGACGCTTGCCGGACAGCCCGACGTGACCGGCGGCCTGCTCGTTGTCGTTCACCGCACGCATCGCGACGCCGGTGCGCGAGCGGGAGAAGAACAGCCCGATGGCGAGGAAGAGGAGGATCGACACGACCGCGGAGATCACGTCGGCCGTGGTCAGGGTCACCGGGCCGAGGGCCAGCGCCGGCCCCGTGCCCGCGGAGGGGAAGCCGCGCGCCTCCGTGTTGAGGGCGAGGGCCTCGATGCCCTGGATCGTCAGCCCCACCCCGACGGTCGCGAGGGCCGCCGGCAGCCGCCCGTACCGCTCGATGGGCACCACGATGAAGCGGCCGATCAGCCCGCCGAACACCGCGCCCAGGACGACGACGAGCAGCGCGGTGAGCCAGTACGGCAGGCCAGCGGTGTAGCAGAAGAGTCCGATGTAGAGCGAGGCGCTGGCGATGTCGCCCTGGGCGAAGCTCACGTAGCCGGAGGTGCGATAGATGACGACCAGGGCCGCGCCGACCAGGGCGTACACCAGTCCCAGCGTGATCCCCAGGATCACGCCCGTCAGGAGGATGTCCACTGCAAACCTCTCGTGGATCAGGGAGTGTGGTGGGTGGCCGGGCCCCTCTGCCCGGCCACCCACGGTCTCCGGATCAGACGCCCGCCACGAAGGGGTTCGGCTTGTAGCCGTCGACCTCGACGTACTGGCCCCCGGGGGCCAGCTTCGTGATGGCCGACCCGTTCGGACCCGTGCGGTCGGTAGCGGTCCAGTGGAGGTCCTTCAGGTACGGCGTGTTGATCAGGACGTCGTCGGCGGCCGCGTTGACCTGCTCCGCGGTCGGAACCTCACCGTTGTTGTCCTGTACGGCCTTCTGCAGGACCGCGGCGACGGCGTCGGCGTTGACCCAACCGATCATGACGTTGCTGTCGTGGATGTCGCCCTTCTGCGCCTCCACGTACTTGCGGAAGTCCGCGGCCTCGGGGCTGTCCGGCAGGATGAACGAGGTGGCGAAGAAGATCCGGTCGGCCAGCGTGTCCCCCATGATCTGCGGGAGCGACGGGGTGGCACCCGCGAACGTCGCGCCGTAGACGGGCTTGTAGCCGATCCGCTCGGCGGAGTTGAAGATCTTCGCCATGACCGACGGCACGTGGTTGATCATGACGAAGTCCGCATCGGACTCCTTGAGCTGCGCAGCCTGTGCATCGGCGTTCGTCGCCGACGCGCTGTACTCGACCTCTGCGACCGGCGCGAGGCCGAGTGCCTTGAGCTGTCGCTCGGCGCCCTCCTTGACCGGCAGACCGACGGCATCGGGGGTGTAGGCGATGGCAATCCTGGTCTTGCCGAGCGTCTTGACGGCGTAGTCGACCACACGGCCGGTCATCTCGTCGTAGCCCGGCTTGTCGAGCCGGAACGTCGTGGCGTCGCCCTGGATCAGGGCACTCGAGGCGCCGCCGGGGAGCGAGAGCACGTTGTTCTGCGCGAGGTAGGACTGGATCGCCGCACCGTCCGCCGACCCGTTGCCGATCGACGCGACCACTCCCTCGCCCTCCACGAGGGTTCGCATCGCCGCGGGGGCCTTGGCCGGATCGAGCGCGTCGTCCGCGGTCACCAGCTGGACCTGGTGGCCACCGATGCCACCCGCCTCGTTGATCTGCGCGAACCGCGCCTTCGCGCCGACCTCGAGGGCCGGCCCGCTGTTGCTGCCGTTCGCAGTGTAGGAGAGCATCGCGCCGACCTTGATCGGGTCACCCGAACCGCCCGTGCCGGACCCGGAGTCGCCGCCACCGCAGGCGGCGACGAGCAGCGATGCGGCGACGGCGACCGCCCCGAGGGCGGAAGCGCGACGAACGCGCGACCGAAGGTTCATGATCTCTCTTCTCTGAGTGTCGGACCAACGGCGCGACCGGAGAACGGATTATTCGACCGCCCGGTCGGTTGCCTCGCAACGCTAGGACCCGGATCACATGGAGTCAACAGCCATTCAGCCACGGACTGATCACGGACACCCCTCCGAGATGGCCGACTCCGCAGTGCAGCATGGTGAACACGGTGTGTATCCAACCGACTAGACGGTCGACAGACGACACAGACCCCGGTTCCCGCAGGCCGGCCGGGGACCCGGAGTCTCGTCGTCACTCGCCGGTATTCAGCCGACGGACGCGGCCTCCGGAAGGTCGTCGTCCAGCCCCGCGGACCGGGCGACCGCCTGCTGCGCACGCTTGGTGAAGACGGTCGCGAAGAGCGCGACGAGGCCGGCGCCACAGAGGATGCAGGCGAACGGCAACACGGTGCGGTAGCCCTCGCCCGCGATCGCCAGGGCGACGATCGGCAGGACGCCCCCGCCCACGAGCGCGGCGCCCGCGTAGGCGATGCCGATGCCGAGGTAGCGCAGCCGGACCGGCAGCGCCGAGGCCACGAAAGCCGCTGCCGGGCCGGAGACCAGGGCGTAACCGGGCGTGGCGAGCAGCATCCCCACGAACAACAGCACCGTGGAGCCCGACTGCAGCAACCAGATCACCGGGAAGGCCGCAACCGCTGTCCACACGGCCCCGATCCGGATGATCAGCTCGGGGCGGTACCGCGTGCCGAGCCAGCCGCCGTAGAGGCTGATGGGGATCGCGACGAGGCTGAGCATGACGAGCGCGATCTGGTAGGCGGTGACACTGATCCCAGGCAGGCCGCCCGCGTTGACCAACGGCAGCATCCCCGTCGACAGCGAGTAGGTGATGGATACGGTCGGTACGGTCATCACGATCCCGGCGAGCACCAGGACCGCGCGCTTCAGCACGGAGAGCCCGTCGACCGAGGAGTCCTTCGCCAGCTCCGGGGCGCTGTCCGCCGCGGCCTTCGCCTCGACGAACTCCGCCGACTCGTCGATCCGACGCGCGACGTAGGCGACCACGATCAACAGCACGCTGGCGATGAAGGGCACGCGCCAGCCCCACTCTCGGAACGTCTCCATCCCCATCGCCGAGGTGACCACCAGGACGACGATCGTCGCGAGCGCGACGCCCCCCATGGAGCCGACGCTCGCGAAGGTCCCGTAGAAGAAGCGCCGCTTGGGCGGCGCGTTCTCCATGGCCACCAGGGTGGCGCCGCCGAACTCACCACCCAGCGAGATCCCCTGGATCAGGCGCAGCACGACGAGCAGGACCGGAGCCCACACACCGATGGTCGCCGCCGTCGGGATGACCCCGATCGCGACCGTCGCGACGCCCGTGCCCAGGATGGACACCCGCAGTGCGAGGAGCCGGCTGTACTTGTCGCCGAACCATCCGAAGATGATCGCGCCGAGCGGACGCCCCACATAGGCGATGGCGGCGGCACCGAGCGCCGCGAGCGTGCCGATCCAGGGCGCGATGTCGGGAAAGAAGGCGTGGTTGAACACCAGTGACGCCACGAGCGCGGTCAGGATGATGTCGTAGGTCTCGACGACCGTCCCCGCGGCCGAGGCGGTCAGCAGCCGTGCCAGCGACGGCTGCCTGCGCCCGTGCGCAGCTGGCGGTTCGGTGGGTGTCGCATGCGTCATTGCACTGTCTCCTGGTCTGTCGGAAGGGTCGGCTTGGGGCGGACCCGTGTCAGAGGCCGAGCCGGGCCGCGAGGGTGTCCCGGTGGTGAGCAGGCCCACCGAACAGGTGCTTCGAGGACTGGGCGCGCTTGAAGTACAGCTGCACGTCGCACTCCCACGTGTAGCCGATGCCGCCGTGGATCTGCATCGCGTCCCCTGCGCACTGCAGGAACGCGTCCGAGCACCACGCCTTGGTCAGGCTTGCTGCGGCGCCCGCCTCCGCGGTCTCCTCGTCCAGCGCGCGAGAGGCGAACATGACCGCGGAGCGCGACGACTCGACCGCCAGGTACATGTCCGCGCAGAGGTGCTTGATCGCCTGAAAGCGACCGATGGGCTCACCGAACTGGTGCCTGACCTTCGCGTACTCCACGGCGAGCTCGAGACAGCGCGCCGCCCCGCCGAGCTGCTCCGCCCCGAGGGCGACGGCGGCGCGGTCCAGCACCGCGGCCAGGACCCGGTCGCCGTCCCCCGGGGTGCCCGCACACTCGGCGGCCGCACCCCGCAGCTCCACCCGCGAGAATCTCCGCGTCTGGTCGAGTGCGGAGAGATCCGCCACGGACAGTCCGGGCGATCCGGCGGGTAGCACGAAGAGGCCACGACCCTGCTCGGTGTCCGCGAGGACGAGGAGCACGTCCGCGACGGTCGCGTCCGGAACGTGGGTGCAGGAACCGTCGAGCACCCACCCCCCCTCCCGTTCGCGGGCGACGACGCCGGTCGGTCCACCGACCCGCCACTCGCCGTCGACGCCGGCCGCCGCCAGTGTGGCGACGGTCTCCCCGGCGGCGATGCCCGGCAGCAGCTTCTCCTGGGCCGCCCGGTCGCCTGCGGCGAGCAGTGCGGCCGCGCCGAGCACGACGCTGGCGAGGTAGGGGCCGCCGTACAGCTCGCGTCCCAGCTCCTCGAGCACCACCGCCTGCTCGGTCAGCCCGAACCCCACCCCGCCGAACTCCTCGGGGATGCCCAAGCCCGTCACGCCGAGCTCGTCGGCGAGCCGGAGCCAGACGGCCCTGTCGAACTCCTCGCCCTCGGCATGGGCCCGGGCACGCGTCACGCTCGCCGCAGAGGTGAGGAAGCGTCGCAACGCACGGCGCAGATCCTCGTGCTCGGGGGCGGCGAGCAGGGGTGCTCTCGTGTCGATCGGCACGTCGCTCCTCTACCGGGGCAGACCGAGCACGCGCTCGGCGATGATGTTGCGCTGGATCTGGGACGTGCCCGCGTAGATCGTGGCCGCGCGGGCGGCGAGGAAGGAGTCCTGGATCGGGGTGGTCGGGTAGCCGTCGCCCGCCGGCCGCAGCATGCCCGCGGCCCCGTCGAGGTCGAGGTCCTCGGTGCTGACCCACCGGTGGTACTCGCTCCAGAACAGCTTGGTCGACGAGACCATGTCAGCGGTGCCCTCCTCGTCCGCCAGCAGCCGCTTGGCGAACATCCGCATGATCGCGACGTGGGACCAGGCCCGTGCCAGCGTCTGCCGGACCACCGGGTCGGAGTTCCGTCCCGACTCCCGGACGCGGTCGGCCATCCGCCCGAACTCGTGCAGGAAGTCCAGGGACAGGGTGGGCAGGTTGAAGTCGCGCTCCAGACCGAGCGTGGTCATGGCGACGCTCCAGCCCTCCCCCAGACCACCGATCACGTTGCTCAACGGGGTGCGGGCGCCGCTGATGAACTCCTCGGCGAAGTCGTAGGCACCGCTCATCTGACGGATCGGGCGGACGTCGAAGCCGTTGTGCGGCCCGAACTCCGCCACCGCGAAGGTGAGACCGCGGTGCTTCGCCGCGGCCGGGTCGGTCCGGCAGAGCAGGAAGATCATGTTCGCGTCGACCGCGCCGGAGGTCCAGATCTTCTGCCCGGTGACCACCAGCTCGTCACCGTCGACGGCCCCTCGGGTCTGCAGCCCCGCGAGGTCGGAGCCGTACTCCGGCTCCGAGAATCCCTGGCAGTAGCGGTGTTGCCCACTGATGATCGGCGGCAGCAGGCGCGCCTGCTGCTCCGCCGTGCCACGGGCGACGATCGTCGGGCCGACCAGGAACTCCCCCATCCCGCGGTCGATGCGGGGCACCCCGGCGGCGTGCAGCTCCTCTTCGAAGATCGCCTTCTGGACGCGGTTCCATCCCCGACCGCCTGCCGCGACGGGCCAGAGCGGGCACACGAACCCGCCCTCCACACACCGGCGCTCCCACTCGACGTGCGCCGGATGCCGCTTCGCCTCGACGATCTGTTCGACCCGGTACCCGGGGATCTCTCGGGTCCGCCAGTCGAAGACGCCCGTGAGCTCGGGCGGGGCGTTCTCGGTGATCCATTCGCGGACGCTGCCGCGGAACTCCTCCGCCGCGTCGTCGCCGTACTGCATCGTGTCGGTCACCCCGTCCTCCGGATCTCGGACCAGTACGGATCGCGCAGCTTGCGCTTGAACAGCTTCCCGGTCTCCTCACGGGGGAGCCGGTCGTGGAAGGTCACGTGCCGCGGTACCTTGTAGTCCGAGATGCGGCCGCGCAGGTACTCGCGAACCGCGTCGGCCGTGAGTCCGGACCCCGGCACAGCCTGGACGGCCACCATCACGGACTCGCCGAAGACGTCGTCCGGGACGCCGAAGACGGCGCAGTCGACCACCTGGTCGAATCCCAGCAACGCCGCCTCGATCTCGGCCGGGTAGATGTTCACCCCACCGGAGACGACCATGTCCCGGCTGCGGTCGGTCAGGTAGAGGAAGCCGTCGTCGTCCACATACCCCATGTCGCCCAGGGTGATCAGGTCACCGCGCGCGATCGCCTGTCGTTGGTCGTCCAGGCCCAGGTAGGTGAACTCCCCGTAGGCGGGGTTGCGGGCGTAGATCTCGCCCACCTGACCCGCCGGGACGGCCTCGCCGTCGGCACCGACGATCTCGAAGCGCAGCCCGGGCAGGGCGCGTCCCACCGTTCCCGGGTGCGCCAGCCACTCCGCGGAGTCGCAGAAGAACGCACAGCCCATCTCCGTGCCGCCGTAGAGCTCGTTGATGATCGGGCCCCACCAGTCGATCATGGCTCGCTTGACGTCCGGCGGGCACGGCCCGCCGGTGTGGGTGACCCACCGCAGCGAGCTGACGTCGTAGCGGTTGCGGACCTCCTCGGGCAGCCGCAGCATCCGGACGAACATGGTGGGCACTATCACGATATCGGTGATCCGGTGGCGCTCGATCGCCGCGAGCACGGCCTCGGGGTCGAATCTGCTCTGCAGGACGAGGAGCTCGGCCTCGGCGAGCGCGGCGCGGGCCTGCGCCTCCGGCGAGGCGTGGTAGATCGGACCGAGGACCAGCCCGCGGGCGCCGGTCGACATCCCCCAGACCCGCCGCTGCGTCTCGACGAACCGGGCGGCCACCTCGTCCGTCATCGGGAACTTGACGACGCCCTTGGGCCGGCCGGTGGTCCCGGAGGTGTAGATGATCGCGCCTCCGCTGGGCCGGGGCGGCTGCGCCCACGGTGCGTTCCCGGCCACGAACTCGTCCCAGGTTCGGGCGCCGGGCATCGCAGCGAGGGCCTCAGCGGTGGTCGCACAGTCGGTTGCCGCCGAACCCTCCAGCGGAACGACGAGCACCACCACCCCGGCGGGCAGCACCTCACGTGCCGCCAGCAGCAGGTCCGCGTGCCCGACCAGGACGGACGGGACGCTGTCGTTCAGGACATAGGCGAGCTCGTCCGGCTTGTTGTGCCAGTTCAACGGCACGTTGTACGCGCCGACGGTGCTCGCCGCGACGGACATCTCCAGTGCCGCGAAGTCGTTGCGCAGCAGGAGGGCGACGATGCTCTTCGGCCCCAGGCCGAGTCCGTCCAGGCCGGTGGCCGCCCTCGCGGCTCGATCCAGCACCTCCGCCCGGTCGCGGGTTCGGTCGTCCACGATGACGACCCCGGCGTCGCTCATCCGGCCGCCCCCGCCAGGTCGAGGACGAACTGAGGCGCCCCGCCGAGCTCGTCCTCGCGGAAGACCACCGACACCCTCGCCCCGATCCGCACCGCGTCCGGGTCCTCGGCAGCGATCCGGGTCAGGAGGGCCACACCCTCGTCGACCTCGACGAACGCCAGAACCGGTGGAGCAGCCTCGTCGGAGTTGCGCGTCACCGTGTAGCTGACGACCGTGCCTCCGCCGGTGGACTCGACGAGGTCGGTGGCCATGCTGCCGCACAGGGGACACACGGGCCTCGGGTAGTGGTGGACACCGTCGCAGGCGCGGCAGTGCCCGAGCAGCAGCCGACCGGCGGGTGAGCGCCAGAGGGCGTCCGTCGAAGCGGACTCGGGGTACGGCAACGCCATCTCAGATCCTCTCGAGCAGTACTGTGCCGCTCCCGTGCCGGGTGCTCAGGTAGCCGCCGGTGCCGTGGGCGAGCGCGATCGAACAGTTGGGGACCTGGACCGCGGGATGTGCCTCGCCACGAAGCTGGCGGACGGCCTCGATGACCTTGGTCATCCCACCTCGGTTGGCAGGATGGTTGTTGCAGAGCCCACCGCCGTCCGTGTTGACCGGCAGGCTCCCCACCCCCGAGATGAGGTTGCCGTCCGCGACGAACGCGCCACCCTTGCCCTTCTCACAGAACCCGAGGTCCTCGAGCTGCATCACGACCGTGATGGTGAAGCTGTCGTACAGGGAGGCGTACTGCACGTCGGCCGGCGTCAGTTTCGCCTCCTCGAACGCACGGGCGGACGACCGCCGACCGGCGGTGGACACCAGGTCGATCCGCCCACCGCCGCCGTTCTGCAACGCCTCGCCCGCTCCCCGCACCGCCACCACGGGCCGGTCCAGCTCACGAGCGATCTCGGGACGAGCCAGCACGACCGCGCCCCCGCCGTCGGAGATCACGCAGCAGTCGAGCCGGTGCAGCGGGTCCGAGATCATCGGCGAGGCCAGCACGTCGTCGACGGTGACCAGCTTCCGCAACATGGCGTTCTCGTTGTGCTGAGCGTGGTGGGACGCCGCGACCTTGACCCAGGCGAGCTGCTCGGCCGTGGTGCCGAACTCGTACATGTGCCGCATCGCGGACAGTGCGTAGAGATTGACGATGTTCCACCCGTAGGGCAGCTCGTACGGGGTGACCGGGTGCTCTGGGTCCTCGAGGAACGCCCCCTCCCCGGCGACGAAGGCCCCGGTCCGTGGCCGGCCCGCCAGGGTTATGAGTGCGACGTCACAACGCCCGGCAGCGATGGCCTGAGCGGCGTGGCTGACGGCGATCACGTACGACGAGCCACCGGTGTCCACCGCGGCCACGTGCCGCGGCCGGATGCCCAGGTACTCGGCCATGCCCATCGGTCCGTGGCCGGGGGTGTCCCCGGAGGTGAAGTAGCCGTCGACGTCGGCGAAGCCGAGCCCGGCGTCGGCGAGTGCGCCCGCGGCGACCTCGGCGTGCAGCCGCGCGAGGGTCTTGTCGGGCGCCTTGCGGGTCGGGTGCTCGTAGGCCCCGACGATGCATGCCCCGTCGTGCGCGCCCATCTCAGTCGTCCCAGCGCCCGATGGCGCGCAAGCGCTGCTCGGTGCGCCCGGCGATGCCCGGGGTGGTGGGCGTCGCGGTCTTGAGGTCGGCGATCTCCTCGTAGCGGTCCGCCACCATCTCCGGCGTCAGCGGCTCGGCCGGGTCGAACTGGACGCCCTCGGTCTCGAACATGTGCAGCCGTGCGTAGCCGCCCGCCACGGCCTGCAGGATCTGCCCGGTCGCCGTGCACTCCTCGCTGGCCAGGTACGCCACTCCGGCGGAAACCAGCTCGGCGTGCAGGTACTTGTCGAGAGCGGGCGGGTTGAGCCCGTCGGTCATCCGGGTCGCCGCGCCTGGGGAGATGGCGTTCACCAGGACGTTGTTGCGCGCGCCCTCGATCGCCAGCGAGTTCATCAGCCCGACCATGCCGAGCTTCGCGGTGCCGTAGGCGCTCTGCCCGAAGTTGCCCGAGGTCCCCGCGATGGACGTGGTGACGACGATCCGGCCGTACTTGGCGGCGTTCATCACCGGCCACGCCGCGTGGGTGCAGTACACGGTGCCCAGCAGGTGCACCTCGAGCACGGCGCGGAAGTCCGCCAGGTCGGTCTTGCCGAACGACTTGTCACGCAGGATGCCCGCGTTGTTGATCAGGATGTCCAGCGTGCCGAACGAGTCGACGGCGGTCTGCACGATCCGCGCGGCACCCGCCGGGTCGGAGACACTGTCGTAGTTCGCCACCGCCTCGCCGCCTGCGGCCCGGATCTCCTCGACAACCCGGTCGGCCGGGGTGGCGTCGGTGCCTGTCCCGCCCACGGCACCGCCGATGTCGTTCACCACGACCTTCGCGCCGCGTGCCGCGAGCAGCAGCGCGTGGGAACGACCGAGGCCGCCCCCCGCTCCGGTCACCACGGCCACCCGACCGGTGAAATCGATGCTCAACGTCTTGCACGTCCTCTCCGGAAGCACGAACCGGGCGCTTTTCGACCGCCCAGTCGGTTGGGACGACAGTAAGAGGCTCCTTCGTTCACCGTCAAGACCGTGGACCGACGTCCCACCACGCGCCGGGGTGCCCGAGCCGCTTGACGGCTCTCGCGCAGACGACAAGTATTCCGACCGACCAGCCGGTCGACACGATGACGTTCGGAGAGCAGATGAGCATCGCCACCACCTCACCCATCACGCTGATCACGGGAGCGGCGAGCGGCATCGGCGCGGCCGTGACCCGCTTGCTGGCCGGTCGCGGCCACCGTCTCGTGCTGGTCGACCTGGCCAAGGACCGCCTCGAGGCCGCCCATGGCGACCTGCCGGACGAGCAGGTCCTGCTGCTCGCCGCCGACGTGGCGGACGAGGACGCCGTGGCCGGCCTCTTCGACGCGGCGACCGCCCGATTCGGGCGCGTCGACAACCTGCACAACAACGCCGGCGTCCTCGACGGGATCGGGCCGTTCGAGACGACCGAGATCGCGGCGTTCGACCGGTCGATGAGGGTCAACACGCGCGGGGCCTTCCTGGTCCTGCGGGAGTTCGTGCGGCACGCCCTGCGGGCGGGTCTGCCGGCCGCCGCCGTGAACACCGCGTCCGGGGCCGGCCTCCAGGGCTCCGCCGGGTTGGTCTCCTACACGATGAGCAAGCACGCGGTGGTGGGACTCACCCGTGCCGTCGCCAAGGAGGTCGCCGGTCGTGGCATCCGGGTCAACGCCATCTGCCCGGGACGGATCGACACACCGATGGTCGGCCCGCTCGCCGCCCTGGGCTCGCAGGAGGAGGAGATCAGCTCGCGGCCGATCGATCGGATGGGCACTCCCGAGGAGGTGGCCAACCTCGTCGGGTGGCTTCTCAGCCCGGAGGCCTCGTTCGTGACCGGCAGCTGCTACACGATCGACGGCGGCCTGACCGCGTGAGTCGAGGCCGCCCGCCGCTCAGCGGCGGCGAGCGGTCACGCCGTTGAGGAACAGGTCGAAGAACTCCTCCGCGAACTGCTCGGCGCGCTTGGTGCCGCCAGGGCGATACCAGTGCGCCGCCCAGTTGGCCATGCCGAAGAAGGCGAACGCGGCCGACCGCGAGTTCACTGCTCGGAAGTACCCGTCTTCGATTGCCTGCTCGATGGTCTCCAGGACCAGCTGGTCGTACTCCCGCTCGCGCTTGCGGACGGGCTCGAGGAGGTCCGGGGGTAGCCGTCGGGCACTCTCGAAGAACACTCGGATGTGCCCCGGATGGGTCTCCATCAGCGAGAAGATGTCACCGAGGACCCCGCGGAGCACGACGTCCGGGCTCGCGTCGGTCGCGCGACGCCGGCGAATCCCGTCCAGCAAGAACTCGATGGTGTTGACATGGATGGAGTTCAGGATCTCGTCCTTGGACGAGAAGTAGTGGTAGAGGCTCGGCTTCGCGAGTCCCACGTCCTCCGCGATGTCGGACATGCTGACCTGGTCCGCGCCCTTGCGGTCGAACAGCAGCGCGGAGCGGTTGACGATGTTCAGGCGCCGCTCGTCCGCCTTCGACACCGCCGCCCCCTGCCTTCCGTTGGTCACGTCTCCACCCGTCGTCCTCGCCGACATCCCGCCGGTCGACACCGGGGACCGCAAGTCAACCTCACCGACCGTGATCTGTCCATCTCCCATGCCGAAACAGCAACCGACGAGGGAAGATTGACCGCTGCCGCGTCCCCGCCTAGGGTCAATTCGACCGACCGGCCGGACGGGGAATGGAAGAGGGCGATGGGGTCCGAAGAGTCCGACGAGCACACCAGCCGGGCGCGCGAGCTTCTCGAGATGGTCGAGGACGGCGCCCTCGTGGTCGCCGCCGCCCTCGGCACGCAGCCACGACACCTGCTGCGCGCGCTCGGCGTCCGCGCCCGCTCCCTGTCCCGGGTGGACCTCGCCGCCGGGATGTTCTTCTCCGACTACGCGGTGCTCGACGCGCCGTCGGTACGGTTCCGCACCTGGTTCCCCCCGGGCACGGCGCCCGGGCAGGAGGTGCCCGCGGACCGCGTCGAGTACCTGCCGATGAGCTGGGCACAAGTCGTCGACTGGCTGGCCCACCGGGCTGAGCCGGACGTCCTGCTCGTCCAGCTCTCCCCCGCCGATACGGACGGCTGGCACAGCTTCGGGGTGAGCTCGAGCTACAGCGCCGCGGCAGCCCGAGCGGCCCGGCTGGTGATTGCCGAGGTCAACGCCCAGATGCCGTGCACCCGCGGTGAGCGGATCCACGCGAGCGAGCTGGCGGGGGTTCTGCACGTCGACCATCCGGTGCCGGGCTACCCGCGCCGGCCGCCGGCCGAGGTCGACGCGGTCATCGCCGAGCATGTGGCGAGCCTGGTCACCGACGCCCGGACGCTGCAGGCGGGGGTCGGCTCGATCCCGGACGCCGTGTACGCACAGCTCGCCAAGGAGGGTCGCCGGGACCTGCGGGTCCACGGCTCGGCGACTTCCGGCCTGGTCGACCTGCACGCCGCGGGTTGCCTGGCCAACGGGCCGTCGCTCGTCGGCGAGGTGCTGGGCGACCAGCAGCTCTACGACTTCGTGGCGGACAACCCGAACGTCGAGATGGTCGGCGGCGAGAGCACCCACGCGGCGGCCGCCCTGCTCGGGGTCCCGAACCTGACCTGCATCAACTCGGCCCTCTCCGTGGACGTCTTCGGTCAGGTGAACACGGAGTACATCGGCGGGCGCCACGTCGGAGCCGTCGGTGGCGCGATCGACTACTCCCGAGCCGCGGTGTGGCCCGGGAACCAGGGGATCGTGGCGCTGCGGGCGACCGCCGCCCGGGGCACCGTGTCGCGCATCGTGCCGAACCTGGACGCGGCGACCGTCTCGTTGCCCCGGGACTCCACGCAGTTCGTCGTCACCGAGTTCGGCGTCGCGGACCTGCGGGACAAGACGGTCCCGGAGCGACGCCGCGAGCTGGCCCGCGTCGCCCACCCCTCCTTCCGCTCGTCCCTGGAGGACTGATGACAGTGCTTCCGCCCGACCCCACCCTGATCGACGCCGCGGAGGTCACCCTCTGTGAGGTCTGGCCCCGGGACGGGATCCAGGGTTGGTCGTCGACCGTATCCACCGACGACAAGCTCGCAGTAATCGCGGCTGCGCTGGCCTCGGGCGTGTCCGAGGTCGACGCGACCTCCTTCGTGTCCCCGAAGGCGACGACCCAGTTCGGCGACGCCGAGGAACTGCTCGTGCGCATGCACGAGGCGGGCCTCAAGGCCACCGTCCGGGTACTCACCGTGAACACGCGGAGCTTCGACCGGATTGCGGCGAACCCGCTGCTGCGCGAGACGATCGACATCTGCGGGTTCCCGATCTCGGCCAGCGAGGCGCACAACCTCGCCAACCTGCGCCGTTCCCACGCGGATCACCTCGAGGCTCTCGCGCGGATGATCGACCGGTGTGCCGACCTGGCGCTGACCCCGCTGTTCTGCGTGGCGACCGCCTACGGCTGTCCGCTGGAAGGGGTCGTCGCGCGGGAGCGGGTTCTGGAGCTCGCCCGCTGGGCCTACGACCGCGGGGTCCGCACGATCATGCTCGGTGACACCACCGGGATGGCCGACCCGCGACACGCCTGGGAGCTGTTCACGCTGCTGGGCCGCGAGCTGCCCGAAGCGCGTCTGGTGGGGCACTTCCACGACACCCGGGGCAGTGGTATCGCCAACACCCTCGCCGCGATCGCCGCGGGCGTGCGGGTCGTCGACGCCTCGCTCGGCGGACTCGGGGGCGAGCCGCCGTCGGTCGAGCAGAACCACTCCGGCGAGTCCGGCAACGTGTGCACCGAGGACCTCGTCGCCGTCCTCCAGCGCATGGGCTACCGCACCGGCATCGACCTGGACCTGCTGCTCGACGCGGGTCGGCTGGTCGAGCGGGTCTGCGGCACCACTCTGCGCAGCCAGGTGCTGCGCACCGGCCCGGCGGTGCCCGCCCGATGAACGTCTGGGTTCCCCCCGCGGACCGCGTCATGGGCTCTGAGATGTACCGGTTCGCCGAAGCCGTCGGGATGGCGGACCCCACCGAGTACGCCGCGCTGCACCGCTGGTCGGTGGCCGACCGACCAGCGTTCTGGTCGGCGTTGTGGGACTTCGCCGCGCTGCCCGCTCGACCCGCGGGTCCCGCGGTGGCCGACGACCGCATGCCCGGCGCCCGCTGGTTCCCGGGGGCAGAGCTGAGCTACGCCTCAGTGGCCCTCGCCCACGACGACGGCGCGCTCGCGCTGCTGTGCTGCGACGAGACCGGCACGACCGGCAGTACCACCTTCGGCGAGCTGAGGGCGGAGGTCGCGCGAGTGGCCGGCGGCCTCGCTGCCCTGGGCGTCGGCCGCGGCGACCGGGTCGCGGCGGTGCTGCCCACCCGCCGGGAGGCCGTCGTCGCGTTCCTCGCCACCGTCTCCCTCGGGGCGGTCTGGGTGCTCTGCTCGCCCGAGTTCGGCGCCGCGTCGATCGTCTCCCGGCTGGCCCAGACCGAGCCGACGGTGCTGCTCACCACGGACGCCTACCGCTACAACGGCCGGGTCCACGACGTCCGGGAAAAGCTCGTCGAGGCTGCAGCCCAACTGCCCACCCTCGCGGCGGTCGTCGAGGTGTCCTCGGGGCTGGTCGAGCCGCGCGGCGGGCAGCGCCCCTGGGCCGAGCTGCTCGACGGGTCCCCGGTCGACCCGGTCGACGTGCCCTTCGATCATCCGCTGTGGATCCTGTTCTCCAGCGGCACCACCGGCATCCCCAAGGCGATGGTCCAGGGCCACGGCGGGATCGTCCTGGAGCACCTCAAGTCATTGGTGCTGCACAACGACCTGCGGGCGGGCCAGCGGCTGTTCTGGTACACCTCGACGGCCTGGATGATGTGGAACTACCAGGTCGGCGCCCTGCTCGCGGGCGCCACCGCGGTGCTCTACGACGGGGTCGCCGACCCCGCCCGGCTCTGGTCCCTCGTCGACGACCACGGGGTGCACGTCTTCGGCGCCAGTCCCGGCTTCTACCAGAACGCCCTCGACGGCGGGCACGTGCGGGCCGGACGGAACCTGCACACCGTCGGGAGTACCGGGTCCCCGCTGCTAGAGCCCACCCAACGGGACCTCGGTGACGCGCTCGGGCACGCTGTGAAGATCGCCTCGGTCAGCGGCGGCACGGACGTCTGCTCCGCGTTCGTCGGGCCGAACCCGCTTCAGCCGGTCCGGATCGGGGAGATGCAGGGCCGGATGCTCGGGGTCGCCGCCGAGGCGTTCGACGCCGCGGGCAGGCCCCTGGTCGACGAGATCGGCGAGCTCGTGGTCACCGCCGCGATGCCGTCCATGCCGTTGGGCTTCTGGGGTGACGACAACGGCAGCCGGATGCACGAGACCTACTTCGCCACGTACCCCGGGGTGTGGCGGCACGGGGACTGGGTCCGGTTCACCGCCGAGGGCGGCGCCGTGATCACCGGCCGCTCGGACGCCACCCTGAACCGCGGGGGTGTGCGGATGGGCACCTCGGAGTTCTACCGCGTCCTCGCCGACGTCCCCGAGATCGAGGACGCGCTCGTCGTCGACACCGACGAGCTCACCCTGTTCGTCGTGCTCGCCGACGGCTCCGAGCTCGACGACGACCTCCGCACGAGGATCCGGACCCTGGTCCGCTCGGACATCTCCCCCCGCCACGTCCCGGACACCGTCGTCGCGGTCCCCGCGATCCCCTACACCCTGACCGGCAAGAAGTGCGAGATCCCGGTCAAGCGGCTCCTGCTCGGCGCCACGGCGGCCGAGGTCGCCGACCCCCAGTCCCTGCGCAACCCCGAGGCCCTGTTTGCGGTCGTCGAGGCGGCCGCGGCCGCCGTTGAACGGAGTGCCCCATGAGCGAGACCTTCACCTACGTCCTGCTGGAGCGCCGCGACGGTGCCTCCTTCGTCACCATCAACCGCCCCGAGCAGCGCAACGCGCTCAACAACGTCGTGCTCGCCGAGCTCGGTCGCGCGGTGGACATCGCGGCCGCGGACCCGGAGACCGCCTGCATCGTGATCACCGGCGCGGGTGACAAGGCGTTCTGCGCCGGCGGCGACCTCAAGGAGATGGGCGCGCCGAACGACCTGCTGGCGGAGCACCAGGGGCGCGGCGCCCTCGCCGCGTTCTTCGGCAAGCTGTGGGCGGCGGGCAAGCCGACGATCGCCCGGGTCGACGGCTACTGCTTGGCCGGGGGTTTCGGCGTCGCCCTGGCCTGCGACCTCGTCGTCGCCTCGGACCGCTCGACCTTCGGCGCCCCCGAGGTCAAGGTCGGGCTGTGGCCCTACATGATCAGCCTGCCGCTGATCCGGTCCATGCCGCCCAAGCAGGCCCTCAAGCTGATGATGACCGGCGAGCGGGTCGACGCCCGCCGGGGCGCCGAGATCGGCTTCCTCACCGATGTCGTGCCCGCCGACCAACTGGACAAGCAGGTCGCCGAGTACGTGCGCGCGTTCCGGTCGGTCTCCCCGCAGGCCATCGCCCTGGGCCGGTCGAGCTTCTACCAGATCGTCGACCACGAGCCGCAGGCCCGCCTGGCCCTGCTGCACGCGAACCTGGGCGTCGCGCTCACCATGCCCGACGCCGCGGAGGGCCTCGCCGCCTTCGCCGAGAAGCGCTCCCCGCGCTGGGCCGCCGAGAAGTGAGCAGCTCAGGAGTGAGCGGCGGAGCAGTGCGCACCCGCCCGCTCGACGACGTCACCGTCGTCGACTTCAGCCGCTACGCACCGGGTCTGTTCGGCACCCGCGTCCTCGCCGACCTCGGCGCCCGGGTGATCAGCGTCGAGCCGCCCGGCGGCGGCGGCGAGTCGCCGCTCTACCGGGCGGCGAGCGCACGGGCCAACGGCGACCACCCCTTCTGGCGGGGTCGTCGGTCCGTAGCGCTGGACCTGCGCACCGACGCGGGGCGCCGAGCAGCACAGGCCCTGATCGCCGGCGCGGACGTCGTGGTCGAGGGGTTCCGGCCGGGCGTGGCGGATCGCCTCGGCATCGGCTTCGAGACGGCCCGCGGGCTGCGGCCGAACGTCGTCTACTGCGCGGTCACCGGGTACGGCCAGGAGGGCCCGGACGCCCAGCGCCCCGGCCACGACAACAACTACCTCTCCGAGGCCGGGGTCCTCTCGCTGACCTCGTCCGGCGAGGACGAGCCCGGCATCCCGCTGAACCTGGTCGCCGACCTGGCGGGCGGCGGGCTCATCACCGCGATCGCGATCCTCGGCGCCCTGCACGGCGCCCGCCGGGGCTCCGAGGCCCAGTACCTCGACGTCGCGATGGTCCGCAGTGTGCTGGCCATGCTCGCCCCGGTCGAGGCGATGACGCGGGCGGGCACCCCCGACCCGTCGT
Source organism: Pseudonocardia halophobica (assembly GCF_027922425.1). Taxonomy (GTDB): domain Bacteria; phylum Actinomycetota; class Actinomycetes; order Mycobacteriales; family Pseudonocardiaceae; genus Pseudonocardia; species Pseudonocardia halophobica. Next base: position 40,124 of record NZ_BSFQ01000003.1, read on the forward strand.
GGCGCCACGGGATGCTCAACGGTGCCGCGCCCTACTACCGCAGCTACCGCACCCGAGACGGCGGCTGGGTCACGGTCGGCGCGATCGAGCCGAAGTTCTACGCCGAGCTGTGCCGCGGCACCGGGCTCACCGAGTACGCGGACACCCAGGCCGACCAGGAGACGTGGCCCGCGCTCGAGAAGGCACTCGCCGAGGTGTTCGCGACCCGCGAACGCGACGAATGGTGCACCCTCCTGGCCGGGGCGGCCGTCACCCCGGTCCTGACGGTGCCGGAGGCCTGGCAGCGGGCGCAGGCGTGGACCTCCGCCGGGCCGGCGTCGTTCGCCCTGGTCCCGGGCCTGGTCGAGCCTCACCCGGACGACGGCTACGCCGACCGCCCGGGCGCGGACACCGCCGCGGTGCTCGCCGAGTTCGGGCTCTCCGAGGTGGAGATCGCCGCGGCGACGAGTTGACCCGACCCGCGTCAGGCGCCGGCGGCGGGACACTCCGACTCGGCCCGGACGACGACGGCCTCCCACTCCCTCACGAGATGCTCCGGGACGTCCCCGAAGGCACAGTTGCTGTGCAGGACGGCCGACGTCGCCTCGTAGACGCTCGCGGCCTGCCTGGCGACGGCGTGCACCCCGGGCCACCGCTCGGCGGGTACCCCCGCCGAGAGCAGCAGAAGGCGCCGGCGCACCACCCGATGCTGCGCCGGACGCCGCCCGGTCGCCCGTTCGACGAGGGTGGCGGCGACCTCCTCCAGGCGTCGGCGCACGATGAGGACGCGTATGCGGCGGTCGACGGCCGGACGCACCGGCTCAGCCCTGCGCCCAGTCGTGATCGGCGAGCTCGCGGCACGCGGCCTCGGTGACATCGAGAACCGCGTCGAGGTCGACGGTCTCGTCGAGCTGACCGTGCGCTCCTTCGTTCCAGAACCGCAGGTGCCCCGCCCGCGCACGCTCGAGGGCGGGCAACTCGGTCTTGCCGCCCGCCGAGGCCGTCACGAGCTTGATCCTCGCTCCGGTCGTGAGCGCATCCGCCAGGTCCGTCAGAGCCTGCTCGACGTCCTCGGAACGCTGTACCGCGCGGGTGATCGTGGCCTGCCGGATGGCGCCGTCCACCGCTGTGCGACACAGACCGGCCACGACGGACATCAGGGGTTCCGTGTAGGCCCAGCCGTCCGTCGTGGCGCTCTTCCTGATTTCTCGGGCGTCGTCGAGAAGTGACTGCCAGGGCTCGGTGTGGCGGGTCCAGGACACCGTCCGGGCGACGGGATCGCGGTACAGCTCCACCACGGTGAGGTCGGCGTGGCGGGCGCGCAGGTGCTCCTCGAGCCTGGGATCGTGGGTCAACACGATCACCTGCCGTTCGCCGGCGAGCCGGCTGAACTCCTGGGCGAGGAGGTCCACGCGGGTGTCGTCCAGCGCGTGCACCGGGTCGTCGACGACGAGGAAGCCGAAGGGCGCGGCGCCGTCCAGGACGGTCAGCGGAGTCAGCAGGAGCGCGTTGCGCTGGCCGCTGCTCAACATCCCGAGCGTCGCCTCCTGCCCGCCGATGGTGAGAGTGACGTCGACACCCCGCTGTTGCTTGATGGTGCCCTGGTGCCGGATGGCGCTGAGCTCGACGGCGGCGTCCGGCAGCATCCTGGTCAACGCCGCGTGCATCTGCCGGGTGACCGCGTCCTGACGCCTCTGCCGAAGAGTGAGCTGGAGATCGTCGAGCGTGTCCTGCGCCTTCTTCCACACTCCGGCGTCGGCGGCGGCAGCCATGTTCTCCCGCATCACGTCCGCGCACGTTCGGGTGATCGTCACGAGCTCGTCTCGCCAAGCGACCGCGGCCTGCGACCACGACCGCATCGTCTCCAGCCAGTCGCGGTACGGCTGCGACGTCACCGCCGCGAGCAGTGGTCCGGCACACGCGTGAGCGGCTGAGCGGGCGTGACATCCCTGCGCCGTGGCCTCGCGGAACGCCGTGAGCTCGGCCTCGGGGCCACCCGTGATCTCGCTCGCCAGGAGCGGCTCCAGCTCCGCGGTGGCCCAGTCCCGCAGGTCCGTCAGAGCCCCCATGACGAGGCCTGCCGCCTCGGAGCGGTCGCGCAGGCCTGCGACGACCTCGCGGGCATGGTCACGCCACGCGGACGCGGCACCGCAGAGCGGGCAGACCGCGTCGTCGATAGCGTCGATGGCGAGGATCTGCTCGATGTGGTGGGCCGCACCGGCGATGCCAGGAGCATCGAGCGCCTGCTCGGCGAGGTCGAGCCGCGCCTCGGCGTCGATGAGCGCGCACCTGATGTCCGCGATCCGCTGTTCGTGGTCACCCGACACCCGTACCGATCCGTTGGACTCGGCGCCCAGGTCGAGGCTTCGCAGCCACGCATCGGCGTCGAGGCCCGCTTGAACCCGCGGCCAGAGGATCGACGGTGGCGGGTCCACAACTCCATGGGCGCTGATCCGCTCCCGAATCTCCCGCTCTCGCCGCTTCCCGGCTGTCAGGGCGTTCTCGACCGTGCGCTTCGCCTCGGTCGCCCGCTCGGCACGATCGCTCACGGCGGCCCTGACCTGTTCCCACGCGGGTCCGAGGAGCAGGAGCTCCTCGAGGAAGCCCTGGAGCGCACGGGACTCCACCAACCTGCTCTGCAGCGCGCCGTAGCTGTAGCTCGCCCGTGCCGCGGCGAGGGCGCGCTGCCAACCACTGCCGAGCACGACCGGTTCCGCTCCCGAGCCCTCGTCGAGGGCGGCGCGAATGCCCGCCTCACCGTCGCGCGGGAAGTCGACCGTCACGTCCAGCCGCGCCGATCCGCTGACCAGCCCGACAGAGACCGTCCCGACGGCACTGCCCTGGGTGAGCAGCGCGGCGTTCCACAGCTCTCCGGAGACCTCGTCGGCGAGGTCTCGGCGACCGCTCAGCGCGCACTCCAGGGCCCGAGCGAGACTGGTCTTTCCCTGCCCGTTCAGACCGCGGATGACGGTGATCCCTCGGACGGGCAGGAACGTCACGGGGGACGGGACGAGTCGGCTGATGCCACCGATCCCCGAGACCTCGATCTGGGCGACCCGCCAGGTTCGGCCCTGAACCGCGCGGGCATCCACGTCATCGCCCTCGTCGGCTGCCAAGCCATCGACGACACCGAGGAGGCGCCGACGGCCCTCCTGCTTCTCGGACTCGTACCCCCGCTCGACCTCCCGACGAACGAGATCGGCGATCTCCGCGAACGTGACTTCCGACAACACCCCACCGGCCCCCACTCCGTCGCGCCGCAGACACGAACAGCACACGCAGAGTGATATCAGACGACGCAGGCGATCTCCGCAGCGTGAGTGGACGGCGCAGCAGGACGACATGTCGATGCGCCAAGCGGACGCAGCGTCACCAGGTCGAGGTGTCCAGTCCGAGCGGAGAGATGTCGAGGTAGACGTGGTAGTGGGTGATCAGCCCGGCCTGGTCGAAGCGGAAGACCGCGGTCGCGGGGGCCTCAAGGACACGGTCGGGACCGCGGTAGGTCATGTCGATCTCCGCAACCGCGACGTCCGCCTCGGCGTCGACGAACACGGTGCGCAGGTCGTGGAGAACCTCCGGGGCCACGGCGCGCAGCCTGCGCCCGACGGCGAACAGCGCCTCGTCCCCGCGGCCCGGCTGTGAGTTGCCGAACCGGAACTCGACCTCACCGGTGAACAGGCGACCGACGGACGCTCGGTCCGAGGCGTCCAGCATCCGGTAGAGTTCGGTGATCGTTGCACGGTGATCGGCCATGGTTCCTCCTGGTGTGGACGGGTGGATCAGACGGCCCGGGAACGGCCCGCCCAGTAGGGGTCGCGCAGCTTCCGCTTGAAGATCTTCCCGGTCTCCTCGCGGGGCAGGCGGTCGTGGAACTCCACCCGGCGCGGGACCTTGTAGGCACTGAGCACGCGGCGGAGACGCTCTTGCACCTCACCCTCGGTCAGGACGACACCGGGCACGAGCTGGACGGCGGCCACGATGGACTCGCCGAACTCCTCGTCCGGAACGCCGAACACGGCACAGTCGGCGACGCCGTCGAGCAGGATCAGCGCGGCCTCGATCTCCGCGGGGTAGATGTTCACACCGCCCGAGATGATCATGTCCCGCTTGCGGTCGGTCAGGAACAGGTATCCGTCGGCGTCGACGTAGCCCATGTCGCCCAGGGTGATCAGCTCGCCGCGGGCCACCTCCGCCCGCTGGTCGTCGCGTCCCAGGTAGGTGAAGTCCCCGTAGAACCGGTTGCGCGCGTAGATCTCGCCGACCTCGCCCGGCGGCACAGGGGACCCGTCCGCTCCGACGAGCTCGAAGGTCAGCCCCTCCAGCGGGCGGCCCGCGGTTCCCGGCTTACGCAGCCACTCGTCGGACCGGCAGAAGAAGGCGCAGCCCATCTCCGTCCCGCCGTAGGTCTCGTTGATCACCGGGCCCCACCAGGTGATCATGCGGCGTTTGATCTCGACCGGGCACGGCCCGCCGGTGTGGGTCACCGATCGCAGCGTCGACACGTCGTAGCGGTCGCGGACCTCCTCGGGCAGCGCGAGCAGCCGCACGAACATCGTCGGCACCATGACGATGTCGGTGATCCCGTACTCCTCGATCGCCGCGAGGACCCCCTCGGGATCGAAGCGCGACTGCATCACCAGCAGGTCGGCGCGCGCGAGGGCACGACGTGCACTGGAGTCCGGCGAGGAGTGGTACAGGGGTCCGAGGACGAGGCCGCGGGCGCCCGGACCCATGCCGAAGATCATCTCCTGCGCGGCCGTGAACCCGTCGAGGATCGCCCCGTCCATGGGGTAGCGGTAGACGCCCTTGGGTCTCCCCGTGGTGCCCGAGGTGTAGATGATCGCGCCCAGGTTGCCGTCGAACGTGCCGTCGGCGGGCTCGTGGGCGTCGACCGTCGCCGCCCACGGCCGCGCGCCGGGGATCTCGGCGAGGGCCCGCCGCTCGTCGGGACACTCCCCCGGTGCCCGGCCCTCGACCGGGACCACGAGGACGGGCACCGGTGGCAGCACGGACGAGGCCGCGAGCAGCAGATCGGCGTGGCCGATGACCACCGCAGGCGCGCTGTCCCGCAGCAGGTGGTCGAGCTCTTGGGGGGTGTTGTGCCAGTTCATCGGCACGCTGAACCGCCCACTCAGGCCGGCTCCGATGGTGGCCTCGAGGAAGGCGAAGTCGTTGCGCAGCAGGAGTCCGACGGTCTGCTCGGGGCCGACACCGAGAGCGTCGAAGGTGGTCGCGGCGCGTGCGCCCCGCTCGCGGACCGAGTCGCGGGAACGCCGCCGCCCGTCGATCACGACGGCGTCGGTCAGGGTCCGGGACGGCTCCATCGCCGCGCTCCTTCGGTCGGCGGGGCGCTCAGGCGCCCCGGAACACCGGCGGGCGGCGCTCGCGGAAGGCCGCCACGCCCTCGGCATGGTCGGCCGTGCCGGTGAGCACGCCGACCGAGTCGATCTCACGTTCCATGGCCTCGGCGAGCAGTCCGCGGATGGCGTCGTCGACGGCCCGTTTGGTGAACCCGTGGGCCATGGTCGGCCCCTCGGCGACGCGCCGCGCGACGGTGTAGAGCACCTCGTCGAAGCGGCCGGCCTCGGCCACGCGGGTGACCATCCCCCACTCCTGTGCCGTCGCGGCGGGGACCCGTTCCCCGAGCAGGGACATCTCCAACGCCCGGGTGCGCCCGACGACCGCGGGCAGCAGGGCGGTGAGCCCGCCGTCGGGCATCAGGCCGACGTCCCGGAAGGCCAGCAGGAAGTAGGCCGACTCGTCCGCCACGACCAGATCGCACGCCAGCGTGAGCGCCACCCCGACACCGACGGCGGGCCCGTTCACCCCCGCGACGACGGGCTTGCGCAGCCTGCGCAGCGCCACCACCGCCCGGTGTGCCGCCTGGAGTGTGGCCTCACGGCCGGCGACGGGGCCCGCGGCGCGCCCGTCGGCGGTGTTGCCCGAGTCCGCCTGGAGGTCCGCTCCCGCGCAGAACGCACGGCCCGCACCGGTGAGGACGACGGCGCGCACGGCCGCGTCGGCCTCGGCCTCCTCCACCCGGTCGCACAACGCGTCGAGCATCGGGGCGGTCAGGGCGTTGAGCCGCTGCGGCCGGTCCAGGACCAGACGCAGCACCCCCTCGGTGAGCTCGGCCCGCAGCTCGGTCACGCGACATCGTCCCGGTAGAGGAAGACGATCTCCGCGACCATGGCCGGCTTCGGCGCTCCCTCGATCTCGATCGTGACGGACGACGTGACCCGAAGGCCCGCAGCCGTCTCCTGCCCGTCGACCACGCCCTCCCGCAGGCGGATCCGCGAGTCGACCGGTACCGGGCTGAGGAAGCGGAGCCGGTTGGCGCCGACATTCAGAATTGACTGGGCCGCGACCTGGTAGACGGAGGGTTGCAGGGTGCCCAGCAGGGAGAAGGTCAGCATCCCGTGGGCGATCGTGGTGCCGCCCGGCGCCTCCCGCGCCGCCCGCTCGGGATCGACGTGGATCCACTGGTGGTCACCCGTCGCATCCGCGAAGCGGTCGATCACGTCCTGCGTGACGGTGAACCAGTCTCCGGGGCCGAGTTCCTCTCCCGCGGTGGCGACGAGATCCGTCGCCGAAGCGAACATCCGCGGCCCGCCACCGTCACCCACGTGCACTCCTTCGTCGTCCGACGGCGCTGCTCCGCGCCGGCCCGCTTACGATAAGTACGGATCCATCTGAGATCAACCGACCAGTCGGACGGATCACCTGGCGGCCGGTGCCAGACGGACGAGTGCAGACGCCGACACGCCGGCGAGCAACAGCAGCACGCACACGCAGACCCCCAGCACCGCCTCGCCGACCGCCTCGTAGACCAGCGCGGCCAGGAACGGAGCGAAGCCTCCGACCAGGTTGCCGAGCTGGAAGCCGAGCGAGATCCCGGAGTAGCCGACCCGGCTGTCAAAGGCCTCGGCGAACATCGCAGGCGTGGGCCCTTGGGTGAGCGCGTACCCGATGCCGTACGGGACCAGGTACGCCACCAGTACAACCGGGAGCAGGCCGGTCGACACGGCCGGAAGGAAGCCGAGCGAGAGCAGCGCCCACACCGCGATCCCGGTCAGGAAGACCGCGCGCCGGCCGTACCGGTCGGACAGGGCCCCCGCGAGCGGCACCATGACCAGCTGCAGCACGTTGCTGACCAAGATCGCCAGGAGCACCTTCCAATGCTCCACACCCAGCCCGCCCGCGAAGCTGATGCTGTAGGTGATGGTCACGTAGGTGCCGACGGAGATGCCCGCCATGACCCCGGCCGCCAGCAGGATCTGCCGCGGATGGCTGCGGATCACGGCGCGCAGCGGTGCAGCCGGGACGTCGTCCGCCTCGACCGTCCGCCGGAACTCCGGGCTTTCCTCGACCCGACGCCGCACGACCAGCCCGATCACCACCAGGACGGCCCCGAGCCAGAACGGGATCCGCCAGCCCCACGACTGCAGCTGCGGATCGGGCAGTAGCGCCACCAGCAGGAACGCCAGGTTGCCGAGGATCGAGCCTGCGGAGAGCCCCGTCTGCGGCAGGCTGGCGAAGAACCCGCGCCGCTGCGGCGGCACGTGCTCGAACGACATCAGCACGGCACCGCCCCACTCGCCGCCGTAGGCGAGGCCCTGCGCCAGGCGCAGCAGGACGAGCAAGGTGGGCGCCCAGAAGCCGATCGTGCCGAAGGAGGGCAGGCACCCGATCAGCACCGTCGCCCCACCCATCATCAGCAGGGTCGCGACCAGAACCTTCTTGCGGCCGATCCGGTCCCCGAGGTGGCCGAACAGGATCCCGCCCAGCGGGCGCGCGAGGAAGCCGACGCCGAACGTGGCGAACGAGGAGAGCACCCCGACGCTCGGACTCACCGCAGGGAAGAACACGTCCCCGAAGACCAGCGCGGACGCCAGGCCGTAGATGGTGAAGTCGTAGAACTCCATCGTCGTCCCGACGATGCTCGCCACCGCGACCCGCCGGGCGGCACGCCGCACCGCGGGCACGGCTGCGCCTTCCGTATCGACCTCGGCCATTGCCAACCTCCTTGTGGACAACCGACCAGTCGGACGATAAGCAGTGGCGCCCGGATTGGCTACATTTCGCGAGGAAAACGCGACCTCCCGCACCGGTCCGCGATCGGACGGACGGCAGGGGAATCAGGTCGTCGCTCCTGCCGGCAGACCCAGCTGGGACGCAGCGCCGGCGATGACCGACGCGATCCTCTAGGAGGCCGAGCGCAGCGAGGTGCGTCCGCAGTCCCTCCTCGCCGCGCTCTCGGCGGCGGCGGCCCCTCGATGTCGTGGGTCCGGGACAAGGCGAGGACGCTACTGGGAGCACGGAGATTCTCACCGGCTACGGCATGACCGAGTCCGGCGCCGGTCTCACGATGAGCCGCCCGGAGGACGCGACCGAGCTGATGTCGACCACCGTCATGCAGCCGAAGATGGCTGGCCGGTCCGGGGTGGCGGACCTGTCAGTGCTCGCCGTGTTCACGACGATCGACCTGGCCACAGCCGAGGACCTCCCCGGGGGGGCGAGGGCGAGCCCGTCGTGTGTCGCCCCACGCTGCTGCCCGGTTTCCGGGAGAAGCCCGACGCGACCGCCGCGGTGTTCGACGGGGCGTGGCTGCGCAGGTGCCCCTCCGCGCCCGCCCTACCCCGCCCGGGTCAGGCGGGCGCTCTGCGTACCGTCGCGGCGGGCACCCCGTTCGACGCAGCGCGTCGCGCAGGGGCCGATGGCCCAGACCCTCGCCCTCGGGCTCAGCACCCGCACGCCGATCATGGACCCGACGCGAACGGTAGCGTGGCCGGGGGCCCGCGGCGTGCGGACCCTCGCCCCGGTCCGTCCGGGCGACACCATCCACGTCGCCGGCATCCGCACCCTCCGCGCCCCTTCGCCCTGCCGGGCGAGCTTGTGGTCGAGCTGGACTACGCCGTGTGCAACCAGCGGGGACGAGCTTGTGACGACAATCGTGAACGTGCTGTGGGAGAAGGAGGAGCCGTGACCGTCGTGCTCGTTCACGGAGTACCGGAGACCACCGAGATCTGGGACGGCGTCCGGGAGCGGCTGGACCGCGACTCGGCCGTGGTCGCCCTGCCGGGCTTCGGGACCGAGCGGCCGTCGGGCTTCGACGGGTCGAAGGACGCGCACATCGCCTGGATCGGCGATCGCCTGGCCGAGTTCGACGAGCCGGTCGACCTCGTGGGCCACGACTGGGGCTCGATACTGGTCCTGCGGGCGGCGACGGCCTTCCCGCAGCGGGTCCGCAGCTGGGCGGTCGACATCGCGGCGGCTTCCCACCCGACGTACGAGTGGCACCGCTTCGCCCGGCTCTGGCAGACGCCGGGAACGGGCGAGGACTGGGTGCGGGACACCCTCGCCGAGTCGACTGCGGGCCGGGTGCCGGCGTTCGTCGACTCGTTGACGCAGCTCGGCGCCACCGCCTCGGACGCGCGTCTGATGGCCGAGCACTTCGATGCCCGGATGGGTGCGGCGATCCTGGACCTGTACCGCTCGGCCGTGCCGAACGTCCACGCCCACTGGGGTATCGCGGACCCGGGCGGGACGGCCAGGCCGGGTCTCGTGCTGGCGGCGACCGCGGATCCCTTCGACGATCGGGCCCGCGCCGACGAGGTCGCCGCCGCGCTGGGCGCGGAGCTGCGCGAGCTGCCCGGGCTGAGCCATTTCTGGATGTCCGAGGACCCGGCGGCGTCGGCTGCGATGATCGACGACTGGGTACGGACGAGGGAGCTGTCCTGACCGGACCGGGCGGGAAGGTCGCGCCGGTCACCGGCGATGAGGGCGCAGCACGCCTCGGGCCGGCCGGCCCGAGGTGATCGCCCTCGTCGTATCCTCCGGCCTCCCCCGCCCGTGGCCGGCTCGGACCAACTCGTGGACGGTGGCTTCGCCGCGCGACAGCCCTATCGCCAGTTTTGTATCCATGTTAAATTCGGGCCCCCGCGCAGTACTCACCCGGAGGTCCCGACGATGTCGTCGCCGCACGCCCCCACGTCCGCAGGCCCCGCCCTCGCGGAGCTGCCCGCCGACACGTCGGTTCCGCTGGTCGACCTGACCGTCGGCAGCCTGCTCGGTCTGCGCGCCGAAGCCCACCCCGACCGGATCGCACTGATCGGCACCCGGCACGGGTCGGGCGAACCGCGTCGGCTGACCTACGCCGAGCTCCACGCGGAGGCCTGCCGGGTCGCCACCGCGCTGTCCCGTCTCGCCGCACCCGGAGACTTCGTCGCGATGTGGGCGCCGAACGTGGTCGAGTGGCCGCTCGTGCAGTACGGGGCAGCGCTGGCGGGGGTCACGCTCGTGGCACTGAACCCCGTGCTGCGCGGTGCGGAGCTGGAGTACTGCTTGCGGCACTCCGGCGCGACGGTGCTGCTGCACGCCGACCTCAGCCGGGACTACGACATGGCGTCGGTCGCCAAGCAGATGGGCGCCACCGTCCCGGGCCTCACGGTCGTCAGCCTCGGCGAGACGCCGCGGTGGCGCGCGGATGACGCCGATCCCGCGGTGCTGGCGGCCGCCCCGACCGATCCGGACCGGCCGGTGATGTTGCAGTACACGTCCGGGACCACCGGTCGTCCGAAGGGTGTGCTGCTGCGCCACCGTTCGCTGGTGAACGTCGCCCGGCTCACCCTCGAGAACGTCGGCGTCGAGCCGGGCGCGGTCTGTGTCAACCCGTTGCCGATGTTCCACACCGCCGCCTGTGTGATCGGAACGTTGGGTCCGCTGTGGGTGGGCGGCACCGAGATCCTGATCGAGCAGTTCGCCCCGGGCCCCGTGCTGGAGGCGATGCGGCGCGAGTCCGCCACCGTGCTGTTCTACGTTCCCGCGGTGCTGGGCGCCCTGCTGGAGGTCCAGCGCACGTCGGGCGTACCCGCGCCGCGACTGACCACGGTGCTGGGGGGCGCCTCCAACGTCCCGCCCTCGATGATCGAGGCTGCGGAGCAGGTGTTCGGCGCTTCCGTGATCAACCTGTTCGGTCAGACGGAGTTGGCTCCGGTGCTGACCGCGACCCGCCCCGGGGACTCCCGGGCAGACCAGCTGCAAACCGTCGGCCACCCGCTTCCGCAGGTCGCCGTGAAGATCACCGACCCGACGACCGGCGAGATCGTCCCGCTGGGGGTGTCGGGCGAGATCTGCGCCCGCGGCTACCAGCAGATGATCGAGTACCTGCACGATCCGGCCGCCACCGCCGCGACAGTCGACGCGCAGGGGTTCGTCCACACCGGTGACCTCGGTGCGATGGACGAGCGCGGTTACATCCGGCTGACGGGCAGGCTCAAGGAGCTGATCATCCGCAAGGGCGAGAACATCGCGCCCGCGGAGATCGAGTCCTGTCTCGTCGAGCACGAGGCGGTGCTCGAGGCGGCGGTGTTCGGCATTCCGGACGAGCGCAGCGGCGAGATCGTCGGCGCCGCTGTCCGGGTGCGGGGCGAGCGCCCCGGCGACCTGAGGGCCGCGCTGGTGGCACACTGCCGCGAGCGGCTGTCGCCCTTCAAGGTGCCCGAGCGGTGGTTCGTCACCGAGGAGTTCCCGCTGACCCCCACCCAGAAGGTACAGAAGTTCCGGATCGTCGAGCAGGCGACCGGGGGCCGACTGGAGGAGCTGGCATGACCCTGCATCCGAGCGCGTCGGATTTCGCGACGGCGTACTCCAAAGCCTGGTTCGGGACGCCGGGATAGCTGCTCGCGTTCTTCGCGGCGGACGGTGTCTGCACGGACGTGGCGATAGGCACGGTCTACACCGGGCACCAGGAGATCGCGCGGTTCCACCGCTTCATGTCGCGCATCGCCCCCGACTCGGTGATCGAGTTCGGCCACGCACGCCGCGGCCGGAAGGCTCTACTCCGAGTGGGTGTGGTCCGGCACGGTCGGCGGCCCGTTGCGGCTGCGCTCCGGTGCCCTGGTGGATGTCGGCTCGGCCTCCTTCTCGGTGCCCGGTGTGGTGGTGTGCCGCTACCGCGGAGACGGTCTGTTGACCGCTCACCAGGACTTCTGGGACCTTGCAACCGTCCTGGACCAGGCGGGTGTACCGGTGGGCTGACCTCGCGCTTCCTATGATGTCGGCGTGGGGAGGGAGACAGCGGGCTCGGCGAGACCGCACCGGGAACGAACCAAGTCCGTCGTGACCCGCGCCCGCATCCTCGACGCCGCGGCCACGATCCTGACTGAACGGGGTTACGCGGAGACCAGGATCGGGGACGTCGCCGATCTCGCGCAGATGCAGGGCCCCGCGCTCTACTACCACTTCGCGTCCCGGGACGACATGATCGAGGAGGTCATCGCCACCGGACAGCGTGCCGTGCTGGCGCACGTCCAGGAGGCGCTCGCGCGGGTGGGCCCGGACCCCGAGCAGCGGCTGCGAGCGGCGGTGGCCGCCCACCTCGACTACGTGCTCACGACGTCGTCCTACGCGGCCGCCTCCATCCGCAACTTCGCCCAGCTGCCGCCGGACGTGCAGGAACGGCAGGTGGCCCTGCGCCGGGAGTACGGCGCGGTGTGGCGGGAGCTCTTCGCCACCGCCGCGACCGCGGGATTCCTCAACCCGGCGCTGGACGTGCACGCCGCACGGATGTTGGTCATCGGCGCACTCAACTGGACGTGTGAATGGTGGGATCCGTCGCGCGGCAACCCCCGGGACCTGGTGGCCGCGGCGCAGGCGTTCGTTCACGACGCACTGACCGGCCGTACCGACGTGGCGCCGGGCGAGTTCCCACCGATCGCGCCTCCCGCGGCGGCGACTGCGGTCGGCGAACGGAAGTCGGTGCGCAGCAGACGGCGGGTGCTCGAGGCCGCCGCGGCGGTCCTCCGACGGCGGGGATACGCAGGCACGCGATTGACGGACGTCGCGCGGGAGGCCGGCATGCGTGCCGCGTCGTTGTACTACCACTTCCCGTCACGCGAGGACCTGATCGAGGAGGTCGTGCGGACCGGGGTCGTGATCACCCAAGCCCACGTGCTGACCGCGCTCGAGACGTTGCCGGCGACGGCGTCGCCGCTGGACCGGATCGACCGCGCCGTCGAGGCCCATCTTTCCTTCTGCCTGTCGTCGCCGGACTTCACCGTGGCCACGATCCGCAACACGGGTCAGCTCCCGGTCGAGATGCGCACACGACAGCGTGCCGCCGAGGCCGAGTACGGCGCGGTCTGGCGAGACCTGCTCGACGCCGCGACCCCGTCCGGCAGCCTGGGTGGCTCCCCCGACCTGCACATGGTGCGGATGTTCGTGCTCGGCGCGCTGAACCAGACCGCGGAGTGGTCCGACGCGCGCCGCGACCCGGGAGTGGTGGTGCGGACGGCGCGTGCCATGGTGCGCAACGCCCTCGCGCCGCGCTCCCGGGCGCTGCAGGACGGAGTCGAGATGCGCCCGACGTTCCTCCCACCGAGCGCCTGACGGGCGGGGCCGACACGGTCGACCATGCCTCCGCCGTGCAGGCCGCCAAGCCTTCCTTCGTCGACCTCCCGGCAGCGGGCGGCACGGCGGGTGTTCGCTGAGGACCTCGGTGCCGAGACTCGCCGCGGTCACGTGTTCGCCCCGTCACATGGCTTTTGACCCTCCCGCACACTGCCGGTTAGAGTCCCCGGAGTCGACCGACTGGGCGGTCGAAAATCGCAGGCGATGGCCTTAGGAGCCCGTGCTCCGGACCGGACACCGGCCTCGACCGGTTCAGCCGCGGTCGCCTCCGTGGGGTCGACTGCTCGGCGCCGTCGTGCTCGGCGCCGGGTTCCGCCGCGCCACCTGACACCCGGAGGACCTCGTGCCCGACGCCGTGATCGTCGCCGCCGCTCGCTCGCCCATCGGCCGCGCCCGCAAGGGTTCGCTGAAGGACATGCGCCCCGACGACCTCACCACCCAGATCGTCCGGGCCGCCCTCGACCAGGTCCCCGGCCTGGACCCCTCGGAGATCGACGACCTGCTGCTGGGCTGCGGGCTGCCCGGCGGCGAGCAGGGCCACAACCTCGCCCGGGTCGTCGCCGTCCAGCTCGGCCTGGACACCGTTCCCGGCGCCACCGTCACGCGCTACTGCTCCTCGTCAGTGCAGACGACCCGGATGGCGTTCCACGCCATCCGGGCGGGCGAGGGCGACGTGTTCGTCTCCGCGGGCGTGGAGACGGTGTCGCGCTTGGACAGGGGCAGCTCCGACGACCTGCCCGGCACCCACAACCCCCTCTTCGCCGAGGCGGAGGCCCGCACCTCCGCCATCGCCGAGTCCGGCGCCGAAACCTGGACCGACCCCCGTGCCGACGGGGAGCTCCCCGACGTCTACATCGCAATGGGCCAGACGGCGGAGAACGTCGCGCGCATCCTCGGCGTGACCCGCGAGGACATGGACCGCTACGCCGTCCGGTCCCAGAACCTCGCCGAGCATGCCATCGCCGACGGCTTCTACGCCCGCGAGATCACCCCCGTCATCCTGCCCGACGGCACCGTCGCGAGCACCGACGACGGCCCGCGCGCCGGCGTCACCTACGACGCGGTCTCCCAGCTCAAGCCGGTCTTCCGCCCCGACGGGTCCGTCACCGCCGGCAACTGCTGCCCACTCAACGACGGCGCCGCCGCCCTGATCGTCATGTCCGACACCAAGGCCCGGGACCTGGGCTTGACCCCGCTGGCCCGGGTGATCTCCACCGGCGTCACCGGCCTGTCCCCGGAGATCATGGGCTACGGCCCGGTCGAGGCGTCCAAGCAGGCCCTCGCCCGGGCCGGCATGACCATCGACGACGTCGACCTCGTCGAGATCAACGAGGCCTTCGCCGCGCAGGTCATCCCCTCCGCGCGGGACCTGGGCATCGACCCGTTCGGCGACAAGCTCAACGTCCACGGTGGAGCCATCGCCGTCGGCCACCCGTTCGGCATGACCGGCGTCCGCATCACCACCACGCTGCTCAACGGCCTGCGCGCGAAGGACAAGAGCATCGGTCTGGAGACCATGTGCGTCGGTGGTGGGCAGGGCATGGCGATCCTCTACGAGCGGCTCAGCTGACGCGATGCAGGGCGACGTGACGAAGGAAGGGGTGGGGTCATGACCGGCGGCGGAATGGACGACCAGCTGCAGGAGAGCTTCCTCGAGGTCATGGCCGGGGTCTGCACACCGGTCACGGTCATCACCGCGCTCGACGGGGAGCGTCCGCACGGCACGACGGTCAGCGCCTTCGCGTCCCTGTCGCTGCAGCCTGCGATGGTGATGATCGCGCTCGACGAGCGGTCCGACCTGCTGGCGATCGTCAGGCGCGAGGGCAGGTTCGGCGTGAACGTGCTCGCGAGCGAGCAGGCCGGGCTCGCCTCCCGCTTCGCGGCCAAAGGTGTCGAGAAGTTCGACGGCGTCGAGTGGACGGCCCGGGCCGGACTGCCGAGTCTCGAGGCGGCGTCGGGGTGGTTGGCGTGCGAGACCAGCGACTTCGTCGCCGGTGGTGACCACACGGTCGTTCTGGGGCGGGTCGTCAACGCCGCAGCCTCGATGGCCAGTCCCTTGATCTATCACCGGCGGGTCTTCGGCACTCACAGCGCCCTGGGCGCCTGACCGAGAGCCGCCGCCGGAAACCCGCCGGCATCGATCGAAGAGTGTCCATGGAAACCCAATCGAGCCCGGCGACGATCGGGAACGCCCTCCATCCGTGCGCCGACGTCGTGCTCGACGGTTCTTCGCCGGCGCTCTGGGTCTCAAACCGAAGTTCGTCGACGCGGAGCGCTACGCGCTCTGCATGCCGGCGGAGTGACTCTGGCGATCGCCGGCGCGGAGGAGCAGATCTGTGCCGGCCCGGTGGCGTCGTTCAAGGTCGCGGACGTCCGGCGGGCCTCGACGAGGCCGTCGCGCTCGGCGGCGAGGTTGTGCCGGAACCCGAGGAGGGCCCGCACGAGGTGCGGGCGGTGGCTCGAGACCCGTGGCAGACAGCTTCATCCTGTATGGTCCACGCTGACTCCCTCCGCCAGGCTCCGTCGGGATCTCCGCCGCGGCCGAGGGCGCCCCGAGGTCAGCTCGCGGTCGGGATCGGCGTGGCGATGTCGCGGAAAGTGTCCACCACCCGCAGCTTCGGCAGCACCTGCTCGGTGTACACGTCGAGGTTCCGACGCGCCACCTCCGGCGGCATCCCGCCGAAACCGAGCACGTTGACCACACCGCCGGCGTCGAGCATGCGCACCCGCTCGACGGTCTCTTCCACCAGGGACTCCGGCGTCCCGCTCATCTGCAGGTCGGCGAGGAACCGGTTGAACTGCGACAGGCCGTGCCTCTCGATGTTGCGGCGCAGCCCGGCGTAGTACTCGTAGCCGTTCACCTGCTCGAGCCGCGGGTTGGTGAACTCGTAGTGGTCGATCGTGGAGCGGGCGTAGGCCACGGCGTACTCGTCGTGTAGCTCGCGGGCCCGACCCGCGTCCGGGTCGACGGTGGTGAAGTTGACCAGCACCGGCTGCGGGGGTTCGTGCCCGTTGATCTCACGGAAGAGCTCACGGTACTCGGCGGTCTCGGTGACCGTGGTCTTCCAGGGCTTCTGCGCGATGAGCATGAGCCCGAAGCCGAGGCACGCCATGATCTTCGCGGACTCGGGCGAGACCGCCGACGCATAGGTGCGCCCGCGGAAGGTGGTGAACGCCGGGGGGTGCAGCTCAGCGCGAGGCTGCCGGTAGAACTCGCCGTCGTACTCGATCGCGCCGGTCTCCAGCGACTCGGAGACGGCGGTCGCGTACTCGACGAAGCGCTGCCGTGACTCCCCCATGTCCAGCCTGAAGTTGTCGAACTCGATCGAGCCGAGACCCCGGCCGAGCCCCATCACCACGCGGCCCCCGGACACCGAGTCCAGCCAGGCGATCTCCTCGGCGACCCGGACGGGATCGTGCCACGGCAGCACCATGACCATCGTCCCGAGCCGGGCGCGACGGGTGCGTCCCGCCATCCAGGTCAGGAACTGGGCCGGGTTCGGCATCATGTGGTAGCGGGTGAAGTGGTGCTCGGCGGTCCAGATGGACTCGAAGCCGCGATCCTCGGCCTCGTCCGCCATGGCCAGCTGGTCCCGCAGGACCGCATGGTCGTCCCGTTCCGGCTCGAGCCCCTGGAAGAACACACCCATTCCGACGTGCACGACTGACCTCCCCGATTTTCGATCCTTCGTTTCTATCATGGGATCGAAAAGACGGGAAGGTTGTCGACACCGCCGCGCAGGCCGGTCAGGGCACGAGGACCGCCCGGCCCGCGACCTCCCCCGCCTCTAGCCGCGCCAGGGCGGCGGGCCCCTCGGTCAACGGGTACCGCTCCACGTCGACCGAGATCCGGCCGCGCTGCGCCAGTGCCACCGTCGCGATGAGGTCCGATCGCGTGCCCCCGTAGGTGCGCCGCAGCGACGCGCCCCACGGCCAGCCCGTGCCCAGCGACGGCGCGGCGACGATGCGCGGCGCCCCACCGAGGATGCCGACCAGGCGATACGCCCCGTTCGGCGCCACCGCCTCGACGGCGAGGTCGACCGACGACTGGCTGCCCGCGAAGTCGAGGACGGTGTCGGCGCCGCGCCCGGCGGTCAGCCCGAGGACCGCCTCGAGGGCTTCGTCGGCGAGGAGCGCGATGTCCGCCCCGTGCCGCACGGCCGCCTCGAGCCGGTCCTCGCGGACGTCTACCGCGACGATCCGCGCCGCGGTGGTGGCCCGCAGAATCTGCACGGCGACGTGCCCGAGGCCGCCGACGCCGATCACCAGGGCGGTCGCGTCCGAGCCGAGCCGGTCCTGCGCGCTGCGGATCGCGTGCATCGGGGTCATCCCGGCGTCGGCCAGCGGGGCCGCCAGCACGGGGTCGAGGTCGCCGATCGGCACGACGTGCCTCGCCGGCACCCGGACGTACTCGGCCATGCCGCCGTCCGGGCCGAGCCCGGGACAGAGCGGCTGAGCCATCCGCCCCGCCGCCTCGCAGACGTTGTCCTCACCCGCCGCACAGGCGCGGCACACCCCGCAGGACCAGCACAGGTGCACCACGACCGCGGTGCCCTCGCCGATCCCCGCCGCCGGGTCGACGCCCGAACCGAGCGCGGCGACGGTGCCCGCGATCTCGTGGCCCAGGGTCAGCGGCGTCGGGAAGGGCAGCTCCGGCATGTGGGCCGCATGGACGTCGGAGTGACAGAGCCCGGCCCCGCCGACCCGCACGAGGACGTCGCCGGGCCCGATCTCGGGTACCGGGACGTCGGTGACCTCGACGACGGTCGGTGCGACCAGCCGCACGGCCTTCACCCCGCCACCACCTTCCGGTAGGCGTCGACGACCGGAGCGAGCTCGTCCGGTGTCGCGCCGTGCATGATCACGCCGGTCGCCCCGTGGTCGAGCTGCGCCCGGACCGCACGAGCGCACTGCTCGGGCGTGCCGTACGCGGCGGGGGCGGTCCACTCCTCCGGGAGCAGCCCGGCGATGTGCTCCAGCTGCTCGGCCGTGGCGACCTGGTCGATGACCTGGTGGCCGAAACCGCTAACGACGGGGTCGGTCCGGAACCGGGCCAACACCGCCGGGTCCCACTCGTTCGCGGCGACCAGGCCCTCGCCGTACCCGGGGGCCTGCAGGTAGGTGGCCAGTCGGGCGGTCACCTTCTTCAGCAGCACCTCGGGGGCGACGTCGCCGCAGATCGTCGCGTAGACCGACCAGATCTCGATGGCGTCCGGGTCCCGCCCGGCCTGTTCGGCCGCCCGCCGGACGTCCGCGGCGCAGCGCTCGACGGCGGCGTCGGTGAAGAAGGTGTGCAGCACGACCTGGTCGAAGGCCCGACCCGCCAACGCGCACGTCTTCGGCCCCCACGCGGTAATTCCGAGCGGGATGTCCTCGTCGAAGCTCGAGTCGAGCAGCCGCAGCATGTCGTAATGACCGGCGGGGCCGTCGTGGCCGAGGATCGTCTCGCCCTTCCACAACCGGCGCATGATGCCGGCGAAGTCCTCCATCTCGGCGATGGTGGCGGGCGCGAGGCCGAGCATGCCCATCAGCGGCTTGATCCCTCGCCCGAGGCCGAGGGTGAACCGGCCGCCGGTCATCCGGTGCATCGTCGTGGCGTAGCTGCCCGTGATGACCGGGTGGCGCGTCGAGTGGTTGGTGGCCGCGGTGGCGATCTTGATGTGCTCGGACACCGCGCCCGCCGCGCCCGAGAGCACGGCGGCCTCCTTGACGTTCCACCGTTCGGAGATGAACGCGGCACCGAGGCCGATCTCCTCGGCCCGGCGCACCTCGTGCACGAGATCGCGGGGGGACTCGGCGTGCCCGGCCAGGGTGTAGAAGCCCAGCTCGGCGAGCATGGGCTGGTTCGCGGTGACCATCAACCCTCCAGCAGCGCGACCGCGCCGCAGTCCTTGATGTGCGCGGCGTGCCGTGCGGCCATCGTGGTGAACAACGCGTCGCCCTCCGGGGAGCGCTCGGTGCCGATCGACACCACGACCGAGATGACGAACCCGGCGAGCGAGTTCACGCGGTACTCGGCGAGGCACTGCTCCCACGAGTAGTCCGTGACCCCTCCGCGGACAAGCGCGTCGTGGTAGCCGCGGAGCAGCTCCTCCTCGTGCTCGCGCCGGACCTCGGTGGGCAGGCCCGCCCCGATGAAGTAGCTCGCGTCCACCGGCCCGGACGCCAGCGCCACGCTCTGCCAGTCGACGACGGCGACCGGGACCCGGCCACCGGAGGCGTCGAAGAGCAGGTTGTCCAGCCGGAAGTCGCTGTGCCACAGGCAACGGGGCTCGGTCAGCTGCTCGACCCAGCGCGCGGCGGCTCCTCCGGCCACCGACTCCGCGACCTCGATCGTCGTGTCGTCGAGCAGGCCGGCGTAGCGCTCGCGGAAGGCCACCTGCGCCTGCGGGAGCGCCGCGGACATCTGCTGCCAGACGGGCAGCGCGCTCAGCAGCCACTCCTGCTCGGCCAGCGCGGGGTCCCTCCAGGACCCGGCGTGCAGCGCGGCCGCCTGCTCCAGTGCGGCCCGGGCGTGGGCGAGGTCGCAGCCCTCGACCTGGGTCACCTCCGCGGCGGGCGTGAGATCTTCGAGCAGCAGGCAGAAGTCCTGCCCGTCGGCGGACACCGACGCGTGGTAGCACTCCGGGGTCCGGATGGGGAGCGTGCCCGCGAGGTTCGAGTAGAAGGCGACCTCGCGGCTGTAGCAGGCCAACGACGCCGCGAGCGCGCGGTTCGCCGGGTCGAGTGCCGGCAGCTTCGCGACCATCCGGGCAGGCTTGCCGACACCACCGTCCGCGTAGGTCACCTCCAGCAGGTAGGTGGTGCCGAGCTGCCCGGTCCCGATGCGCGTCGCGACGACATCGGCGACCCTAGCGTCGCCCGTGATCCGGGGCGAGTCACCGAGCACCTGGGTGAGCCAGGCCGGCGTGATGTCGGCCGCGGTGGCGATGACGGTGGTGGATGCGGACATGGTTCTCCTTCGTCGGCGGTGACGGGGAACGTCGGTCAGGCGGTGACGGCGTCCCGCACGGCGAGATGACGGCGCAGGAAGCCGAGCTGGTGGGCCACGGCCGCGGCGTGCCAGGGGCGGCCCGGGTAGATGTCGAAGTGGTCGCACGGGTAGTGCCGGACCTCGGACCGCGGGGCCCGCGCGGCCGCGGCCGCCGCCGCCGCGGGTGGGGCGCTCTGGTCGAGATCGGCGATCTGGACCAGGATCGGGCCGTCGATCCGCCGGGCTGCCCGACCGGGCCGGTACAGCGGCAGCTGCAGGAAGGCGCGGGCCGCGACCTCGTTGCGCCAGGTCTCGCCCGCGATCCCCGTGTAGGCCTCGTAAGCGCCGGGAGCGTTCAGGGCGGCGAGCTCGCCGGGCATCGCGGCAAGCGGAACCAGGACCGGCCCGCGCCCGAGCCGGGTGGACAGGACGTCCCTCAGCCCGGCCACCGTGCTGCGCAACGCCCCCGGCACGCCCTCACGCTTGACGATGGCCAGCGCGGCGGCGGCGCCGTCGGAGGCAGGGGTCATGGCGACCGTTGCCGCGATCCGCGAGTCCTCGGCGGCGAGCGCGAACACGTGGCCGCCGGAGAAGGAGACGCCCCAGAGCACGATCCGGTCCGGGTCGACGCCGTCGAGCCCTCGGGCGAACGCGACGGCGGCGCGGTAGTCGTGGAGCTGCCCCGGCACGTCCGCGACCTGACGTCGGTCGCCCCCGCTGGCGCCGAACCCGCGATAGTCGAACACCAGGGCGTCCAGGCCCGCCGCGGCCAGTTCCTCGGCGAAGCCCTCCAGGCCGGCGTCCCGGGTCGCCCCGAAGCCGTGCGCCATGACGACGCACGGGCGCCCGGCCGGGCCGGCGAACCCGTCGTCGTCCGCGGTGTAGCGCCACGCCGCGACGGGGGAGCCGTGGGAGGTGAAGGTGAGGTCGGTGCGTGTCACGAGATCGGTCCCGTCGTCGGGCCGTACAGCGCGGCGGTCCACACGGCGACGAGCGCCTCCAGGGCGTCGTCGATGAGGGTGGGACTCGCGCCGGAGCGGCTGAGTCGTTCGAAGGTGCGTTCGTTGGCCGCCAGCAGCACGGCCACGAGATCCGCGGCGGCCACCCCCGCGGGGGCCATCCCGGCCTGCCGGTGGCCCTCCACGAGCACCGCGACCGGCGCCACGAAGCGATCGATCCAGGCGTCCCACAGCTCGCGGACGGCCGGATCGGTGCCGCGCGCGTCGAGCATCGCGAGCACGAGGCCCTGGTGGTCCCGCCAGGACTCCCAGGTGTGGCGCAACGCCTGCCGCACGGCTTCGCGGGGGTCCTCCGCGGCCGCGAGCAGGTCGATCGCACCCGCGGCCATCTCGCCGAAGACGTCGGCGAGCAGCGCCGTGACCACGGCGCCCTTGCTGGCGAAGTAGAAGTAGAAGCCGGAACGGGCCACCCCGGCGGCGGAGGCGATGTCGCCGACCGAGATCTCCGCAAGCGACCGCTCACGCAGCAGCTCCTCGGTGGCACCGAGGATCAGCGCCCGGCGCTCCTCGCCCACGGAGCGGCGGCGTCGCTCCGGCAGGCGCGGGAGCGGGCTGACGTCACCCACCGCTATGCGTCCTGGAGTGCGCTCGCCCGCCCGGCGAGCCGGACCGGTCCTTCGCGGCGGACGCGGTCGAGCCCCGCCGCGAGTTCCTTCGTCCGCATGTCGTGCTCGTAGACGAAGTAGTCGACCTGCTGGGTGTGGCGCGGCCGGTCGGCGAAGTGCCCGGTGTAGCGGCGCTCCTCCTCGACGATGACCCGCTCCATCTCCGCGGGCGCTGGGGGCCGGTAGGTGCCCGCGAAGTAGGCCGCCACCAAGCGGGCCTGGCACTCCACGAACGGGAACAGCGTGGGCAGGGCTTGGGCGAATCCGACGAAGGCGAGGTCGTCGAGGTCCGGACGGAGGATCCGCTTGTAGAGCGAGAGCCGGTTGTCGGGCGCGGAGAGGAACTCCGGATCGAAGAACGGGAAGCTGATGTTGTACCCGGTGGCGTAGACGATCGCGTCGAAGTCCGCCGAGGTGCCGTCGACAAAGTGCACCGTCCGCCCGTCGAGCCGCTCGACGTTCGGCTTCACGGTGGCGTCCCCCGATCCGAGGCGCAGCAGCAGCTCGCTCGACATCGTCGGGTGGGCCTCGAGGAAGTTGTGGTTCGGCCGTGGCAGGCCGTAGTGCTCCGGCTTGCCCGATATGAGGATCGGGAGCTTGCGGACGAGTGCCCGCTGGAAGCGACCGGGGATCTGCGGGATGGTGCGGGCGAGCCGGTCTCCCGGCATCCCGAACATGTACTTGGGCACCACCCAGGCACCGGAGCGGGTGGACATCACCACGGTGTTGCGGTGCGAACGCTGCGACAGCTCGCTGACCACGTCCGCGGCCGAGTTGCCGATCCCGACGACCAGGATCCGCTTGTCGTGCAGGTCCAGCGGGTGGCTCGGGTCGACGTAGTGGTGCGAGTGGATCGACTCGCCGGTGAACTCGCCCGGGAAGTCCGGGAACCGGGGGTCCCAGTGGTGACCGTTGGCCACGACGAGCGCGTCGTAGCGGCAGAGCTCGCCGTCCTGCGTCCGCAGCTCCCACCCGCCGCCCGGCAGTCGCTCGGCGTGCTCGACACCGTTGCGGAAGTGGATCCTCTCGAGCAGGCCGAACGCCTCGGCGTAGCTGTCGAGGTAGCGCTTGATGTGGCTGTGGTGCGGGAAGTCCGGGTACGACGCCGGCATCGGGAAGTCCTTGAAGGACAACCGCTCCTTCGACGTGTCGATGTGTAGGGACCGGTAGGCGCTGGAGTGGCCGTTCGGGTTGCCGAAGGCCCAGTTGCCACCGATGCGGTCCGAGCTCTCGAAGCAGTCGTACTCGACGCCGTAGTCGCCGAGCATCTTGCCGGTGGTGAGCCCGCTGATGCCGGCGCCGATCACGGCGACGTGCGGGGTGGAATGCGTCATGAGTACTCCGTGCGACAGTGCGCGAAAGTGTGACCTGGCTGACGTGTCGAAGCGACATTAGAAGCTTGACTCGACAGGTGTCAAACCGCTCCGACAGGCGTCGAGTCGGTCCGCGACAGCGAGTCGTCCGGGAGACCGGTCCGCGTTTGACCACTCGGCGTGTTTAATCTACTTTCAATTGCGAGAGTCATGGACGACATCGAGAGGACCCACATGGACGTTCAGGGACTGCGCTGCCTGGTCACGGGCACCGCGTCGGGCATCGGGGACGCCGTCGCGCGGCAGCTCGTCGCCGCGGGCGCCACCGTGGTGAGCCTCGACCGCAACACGCCCACGGCACCGGTCGAGCAGCACGTGAAGGTGGACCTCGCCGACCCTGCGAGCATCGACGCGGCGCTGGAGCAGATCGACGGGAACTTCGATGCCCTGCTCAACGTCGCGGGCATCCCCGGCACCGCCCCGGCGGACCTCGTGTTCAAGGTGAACTTCCTCGGCATGCGCCACCTCACCGAGTCGCTGTTCGAGCGGCTGAACGAGGGCGGCTCCATCGTCGTGGTCTCCTCCACCGCGGGCTTCGGCTGGCCGCAGCGTCTCGACGTCCTCAAGGAGGTCGTGGCGACCGAGTCCTTCGCCGAGGGGGAGAAGTGGTTCGCCGAGCACCCTCAGCAGGGCAACGCCTACAACTTCTCCAAGGAGGCGGCCACGGTGTACACCCTGGCCATGGGCGGAGCCGTGCGAGAGATGAACGAGCTGCGGATCAACGCGGTGCTCCCGGGACCCGTCGAGACGCCGATCCTGGCGGACTTCGAGGAGAGCATGGGCAAGGAGACGCTCGACGGTGTGAAGGCGTTCCTCGGCAGGCACGCCACGGCCGCGGACATCGCCTCGGCCGTCGTCTTCCTCGCCTCGCGCGACTCGCGGTGGATCAACGGCACCACCCTCATCGCTGACGGTGGCATCACCGGAGCGGTGCTGGCCGGGCTGGTGCCCGCCCCCACCATCTGACGCGACCGCCCCACGACCCCGCCTCCTCGCCCGGGGGCGGGGTCCTCGCATGCGGCCACCCGATCGACGGACGATACCGCGGAACCGAATCTTCGTTAAACCCAGACGACACGGTTCACCGTCGAACGGAGCCTCATGCCCTTCCCCCGACGTGCCAGGCTGGTCGCCGGACTCGCCGCCGCAGCGGCCGCCGTCGCGGCGACTGCGCTGCTCGCGCCCGCGGCGGCCGCGGACCAGACCGACCACCCCGCCGCCTGCAGGACGGTCCGGGTGCCGGTCACGATCCTCGGCGGCGCGGGCGACGTCGCGGGTACCCTCTGCGGCCCGCTGGACGCCTCCGTGGTGCAGGTACTGGTCCACGGTTACACCTACGGCCAGTACTACTGGGACCTGCCGTACGAGCCGGATACCTACTCCTACGTGCGGCACGCGAGCGAGGCCGGACAGGCCACCCTCAACATCGACCGGATCGGCACGGGCGACTCGTCACACCCGCTCAGCGCCACGCTCACCTACGACAACCACGCCGACGCCGTCCACCAGGTGATCCAGGCCGTCCGCCGCGGTGACCTGGGAGGACACTTCGAGAAGGTCGTCCTGGTCGGGCACAGCTACGGCTCCGTGACCGCCTACCTCGAGGCCGGTCGCTACCAGGACGTCGACGGGGTGATCGCGACTGGCGGGGGCCACAAGCTCAACGCCGTCACACTCGCCACGGACGTCGCCGCCAACACCGTCCCCGTCGCGCTCGACCCGAAGTACCGCGACGCCGGGCTGGACCCCGGCTACATGACGACCCGGCCGGGCAGCCGAGGGGTTTTCTATCACCTGCCCAACGCGGACCCGGCGGTGGTCGCGCTGGACGAGGAGTTGAAGGGCACCGGCAACGACCTGGAGCTGGCGACCGCCGCCACCTTCCTCACCCGCACGGAGTCCACGGCGATCAACGTCCCGGTCCTCACCGTGAACGGTTCGGAGGACAGCATCTTCTGCTCCGCGGGAGCGTCGGACTGCTCGTCGGCCGACGCGCTGGCGACACAGGAGGCGGGCTACTTCGGCCCCGGGGCGACCTCCGAAGCGTTCGTGGTGCCCGGCGGCGGGCACGACGTCAACCTCGAGCGAACCGCGCCGCTCGCCTACGACGCCATGACGGCGTTCGTGCTGCGACACTTCGGCCGCTGAATCGCCGTCGCGAAGTCGGCCCGAGGGCCGACTTCGCGACGGTCACGGGTGCCGCATCGGGGGCGCCCCCATCCGGGCGCCCCCTCCGGTCGCACGCTCGGCGGCCGCCGCATGACCGAGGACGGTCGCAGCGACGAGGGCCGGGTCGTCGTCCATGGGCCGGTGCCCGACGCCGGGCAGCCGGCGCAGCTCGGCGGCTGGGAGCAGACTCAACAGCGGCCTGCCGTGGGCCTCGAACGGCGAGAGCCGGTCGGCGCTCCCCCAGCACACCATGACGGGGCACACGGGAAGCAGGCACGGCACGGGACCGGTGGAACGCACCGCGTCCAGAAGGACGTCGAGCCCGGTGCATCCGACGGCATCGTAAACGACGGTGGCGACGGCTTCAGCGGACAGCAGGTCGGGGCGCGCGACCCACCGGCCGAGGACGAGCCGGCGGACTCCTCCGGCTACCGGCAGGCGGGGCACCGCGGTCCACGACCGGTTCGCCCGCCGGATCCCCCGCAGCAGACGTTCGAGGTCACCCGGTTCCCGCCACGCACCCATCGGCGACAGCGCCGTGACGGACCGGGCGCGGCCGCGCCGGGCCAGCTCGAGGCCGACCCATCCGCCCAGCCCGTTCCCGACGATGTGGGCGCGACCCAGCCGCGTGGCGTCCATGGCCCGTTCGACGCCGTCGACGAGGGAGGAGAGCACTCGCCGCGGGTCCGCAGCCAGGGGTCCGCCACCGTTATGTCCTCGAAGGGTCGGAGCAAGCACCGTGTGGTGTGACTCGAGAGCGGCCAACAGCGGACGCCAAGCCCGCCAGGACGAGAGCACATCATGCAGCAGCACCATCGTGCTGCCCGCACCGCCCACGTGGGCGGCTGCGAGGTCGTTCATCCGTTCCACCTCCGGGTGTCGTCTCTGACCCCCCGACCGGTCCTGTTCAGGCGCGCGGACCGCCCGCGACGTAGAGGACCTGACCGGACACGAAACCGGCTCGCTCGTCGACGAAGAACGAGACCGCGTTGGCGATGTCCTCGGGCTCACCCGCCCGTGCGACCGGGATCGCCGCCGCGCGCTGGGCGACGTAGGCCTCCCAGTCCTGGCCGATCCGCTCGGCCGTCGCCCTCGTCATGTCGCTGGCGATGAAGCCGGGCGCGATGCAGTTCGCCGTGACGCCGAACCTGCCGAGCTCGATCGCCAGGGTCTTGGTGAAACCCTGCAGCCCGGCCTTGGCGGTCGAGTAGTTGGCCTGGCCGCGGTTGCCCAGCGCCGACGTCGACGACAGGTTCACGATCCGACCCCAGCCGGCCGCGACCATGTGCTTCTGCACGGCCTTCGTCATCAGGAACGACCCGCGGAGGTGGACGCCGAGCACCGCGTCCCAATCCGACTCGGACATCTTGAACAACAGGTTGTCCCGGGTGATGCCCGCGTTGTTGACCAGCACCGTGGGGGCGCCGAGCTCCTCCGTCACACGCGCTACCGCCGCCTCGACCGCCGCTGGGTCCGAGACGTCCGCGCCGACCGCGACGGCGGACCCCCCGACTCCGGCGACGGCGTCCACCGTGGCCTTGGCGCTCGCCTCGTCCAGGTCCAGCACCGCGACGGCCAGGCCGTCCTGCGCGAGCCGGACCGCCGTGGCCGACCCGAGCCCGCGCGCGGCCCCGGTGACGATCGCGACCCTGCTGCTCATCTCGTCCTCCTCGTCTCGTTCTCGTGGCGCACCACCACGGTGCCCACCTGCGACAATGTGCAGACCAGCCCGTTGGCGTCGAGCCGCTTGAGAGCCGACCGCACGACCGCCCGACCGACGCCGAGCTGCGCGGCGAGCACGCGCTCGGCGGGCAGCCGAGCCCCCGTCGCGGTGCAGCGGACCTGGGTCCGGAGGGCGGCGTCGGCCGCCGCGTGCGGATCAGACACCGGAGATGACCTTCCGGTCCCGCAGGCCACCGATCTCCGCACCGGTCAGGCCGAGCACGTCCGCGAGGATCCTCTCGGTGTCCGCGCCCAGGGCGGACGGCGTGCCCGCCTCCCCGTGCTCGCCCGCCCAGCGCAGCGGCGACCGTGCAGTGATCAGTAGCTCGCCGTGCGGCATAGGGACGTCCGCGAGCACCGGGTGGGCACCGGTCCGGTGCGCGGTCACGACGTCCGGCATGCCCTGGTAGCGGCCCCAGAGCACTCTCGCGGCCTCCAACTCGTCCCGGACCTGCTTGACGTCCCGCGCGGCGAACCACGGCCGGAGCACGGCCGCGATCGTCTCCCGGAGCCGGTAGCGCTCGGCCTCCTGGGTCAGGTCAGCCGCCAGGGCCGACTCCAGCGCGGTGAACACCTCCGCGGTTCCCGTCACCGCCATGAGCGCAGACCACTGCCCGGGGGTGAGCGCGACGACCATCACCCGCTCGCCGTCCGAGCAGGCGAAGTCCACGCCGAACGAGCCGTACACGTGGTTCCCGTGGCGGGGCCGCTCCCGGCCGCGGTCGACAGCCTCCGAGAGCCAGCCGAGGTTCGCGACGCCGGCGAGGGCCACGTCCGACAGCGCGATCTCGACGAACGAGCCCTCGCCCGTCCGGAAGCGGTGGTGCAGTCCGGCGAGCACCGCGGTGGACACGCTGAGTCCGGTGACCAGGTCCCAGGCGGGCAGGACGTGGTTGACCGGAGCGCCGCCGTCCTCCGACCCGGTGATCTGCGGGATTCCGACCTCGGCGTTGACGGTGTAGTCCACCGCCGGCCGTCCGTCCGGATAGCCCTGGACGCGCACGTGAACCAGGTCCGGCCTGCGCTCGGCGAGCACGGGATGGGCCATCCAGCGCCGGCCGACCACGTTGTCCACCAGGACCCCGATGGCGGCGACCAGCCCGACGACCAGCTCACGGCCCTCGTCCGACCGCAGGTCCACCGCGACCGAGCTCTTGCCCTTGTTCAGCGACGCCCAGTAATAGCTCTCGCCGTCCGGCGCAAGCGGCCAGCGCAGGTGGTCCGAGCCGCCGCCGACCGGATCGACACGGATAACGTCGGCTCCGAGCTGGGCGAGCGTCATGCCGCCGGTGGGCCCGGCGACGAAGCTCGCGCACTCGACGACACCGAGCCCGGCCAGCGGACGCTGCGCGCTCACGCGACCTTCTCGAACACCGCGGCCAGTCCCTGCCCGCCGCCGATGCACATGGTCTCGACGCCGTATCGGACGTCCCGACGCACCATCTCTCGGCTCAACGTGGCCAGGATCCGCCCGCCGGTGGCGCCCACCGGGTGGCCGAGCGAGATGCCCGAGCCGTGCACGTTGAACCGGTCGAAGTCCGACGGGGTGAAACCCCACTCGCGGGTGCACGCCAGCACCTGCGCGGCGAACGCCTCGTTCAGCTCGACCAGATCGACGTCCTTGAGCGCCAGCTCGGCGTTGTCCAGCGCGCGGGCCACGGCGGGCACGGGCCCGATTCCCATCGTCCGCGGCGGCACCCCGCCGACGCCCCACGAGACGAGGCGAACGAGCGGACGCAACCCGAGCTCGGCGGCCTTCTCCGGGCTGGTGACGACGCAGACGGCGGCACCGTCGTTCTGCCCGGACGCGTTGCCGGCCGTGACGGTGGCCTCCGGATCGTCGCGGCTCAGCACCGGGCGCAGACCCGCGAGCTTCTCGGCGGTCGAGTCCGGCCGGATGTGCTCGTCGGTGTCGACGACGACCTCGCCCTTCCGGGTCCGGACGGTCACCGGGACGATCTCCTCGGCGAACAGCCCGGACTGGCGGGCCGCCGCGGCGCGCTGATGGCTCCGTGCCGCGTACTCGTCCTGTTCCTCTCGCGCGATCGAGTACTCGCGGCGCAGGTTCTCCGCGGTCTCGAGCATCCCTCCGGGGACGGGGTAGCGGTCCCCGCCCGCGCGCATTCGGCCGGTGGACAGCGAGTCGTGCAGCATGACCCCGGGCCCGGCCTTCGCACCCCAGCGCATCGAAGTGCTGTAGAACGGCGCGTTGCTCATCGACTCCGCGCCCCCGGCGAGCACCACCTGCGACGCACCCGCCTGGACCTGCATCGCCGCATAGATCACGGCTTGCAGGCCCGAGCCGCAGCGGCGGTCGATCTGCAGGCCCGACGCGGTCACGGGCAGTCCGGCGTCGAGCGCGGCGACCCGACCGAGCGCGGGCGCGTCCATGGTGGGGTAGCAGTTCCCGAGCAGCACGTCGTCGACCGAGTCGGGCGGCAGTCCCGTCCGCTCCATGAGCGCGGCGATCACGGTCGAGGCGAGCTCGTGGGCGCGCAGGTCGCGCAGCGAGCCGCCGAACCCGCCGACGGGGGTACGCAGCGGTTCGCAGATCACGGCGTCGGGCACGGTTGGTCCTCCTCGTTCCCGGGTCCGCGGGCGGCCGGGCGGTGGTGTGGCCGCCCGCGGAGGCTCCGGACTACATGAAGCGGCGCAGCAGCTTCATCTTCTTGTCGGTGTACGGCGGGTACATCAGGGCCGGGTCCGGCTTGGCCGGCTTGGCCAGCACCGCTTTGCGGTGGCTGAGCGCCTGGAAGCCCCACTCACCGTGGTAGGCGCCCATCCCGCTGTTCCCGACGCCGCCGAAGGGGAGCTGCGGGACCAGGCAGTGCATGGCCAGGTGGTTGATCACGACTCCGCCGGAGCTGGTCTCGGCCAGGACCCGCTCCTTGATTCCTTTGGAACCGGTGAACAGGTAGAGCCCGAGGGGCTTGGGCCGCGCGGTGACGAAGGACAGTGCGGCGTCGATTGAGTCGACCGTCAGCACGGGCAGGATCGGACCGAAGATCTCCTCCGCCATGAGTGCCGAGTCGGGCGAGGGGTCGACGACGACGGTGGGCTCGATCGCCACGGCGGCCTCGTCCCGGCCTCCGCCGAGCACGACCTCGCCTCCGTGATCTGTGAGCAGACCGGACAGCCGGTCGAACTGGCGGCGGTTCACGATCCGCTGCGCGGCAGGCTCGCCCCGCTGGAACTCCTCGACGGTGCGTCGGATCGCCGCGACCAGCCGGTCCTTCACCGCCGCGTCGACGAGCACGTAGTCCGGGGCGATGCACGTCTGCCCGGAGTTCATCAGCTTCACCCACGCGATCCGCCGGGCGGCGACCTCGACGTCGGCGTCCGCGGTGATGATGACCGGGCTCTTGCCGCCGAGCTCGAGGACCACGGGCGTGAGGTGCGCGGACGCCGCCTCCATGACCCTTTTGCCGATCTCCGGTCCGCCGGTGAAGAACGCCAGGTCCACGCCCCGGGCGAGGATGGCCTGGGTGACCGACGCGTCCCCCTCCAGGACCGCGACTGCGTCAGGGTCGAGGTACTCCGGGATCAGCCGGGCAATGAGCGCCGATGTCGCAGGGGCGTGCTCCGATGGCTTGACCACGGCCGCGTTGCCCGCCGCGACGGCGGCGATGAGCGGCCCGAGAGTCAGGTAGACCGGGTAGTTCCAGGGCCCGATCACGAGCACGACGCCCAACGGCTCGTACTGGTAGAAGCCCTTGCCCGGCAGCATCGACAGCGGCAGCCGGGTGCCACGACGGCGCATCCACCGCTTCACGTGCTTGCGGGCGTAGGCCGCTTCGGCGGCGGTGGAGGCGATGTCCCCCAGCCAGGAGTAGGGCGCAGGACGCCCCAGGTCCTCGGCCAGGGCCGCCGCGATGTCGGGCTCCCGCTCGGCAAGCAGACGCTCGATTCCCGCCAGCTGGCGGATGCGCCACTCGGCGGGCCGGGTACGCCCAGAAGCGAACACGGTTCTCAGTCGCGCGACAGTGGCCGCCACCTCCGGCTGCTCCGCCGCCTCGGCGACCCGGGGTGCCACTGAGGTCATGTCGTCTCCCAACTTCCCGGCGGCCGCGTCGCCGCCTTATTAATCTAGATTAAAACAGGTGCACGGTCCAGTCCTCGACGCGACGGGACGCCCCCGACGGAGGTCGGGGGCGTCCAGGCGGGGGCGGTGCGGATCAGGCGACGGGATTGGACCCCGGCACCGCGCCGTCCAGGTCGACGATCTCCGACCACCGGTCTCCCACCTGCGCGATGGACGGCACCTCGGCGAAGGTCACGCCCTTCGTCTGGAACCAGCACACCCGGTGGACCATCCCGCCGCCCGCCACGAGCACTCCGGCGGTCTCGGTGCACTCGTCCGTCATCAGGTATCCCACAACGGGGGCGACGTGTGCCGGGTTCAGACGTTCGAAGACCTCGGCGGGCACCAGGTCCTCAGTCATCCGGGTGCCTGCCATCGGCGCGATGGCGTTGGCGATGATGCCGCTCTTGGCCCCCTCGATGGCCAGTGTGTTGATCAGCCCGATGAGCCCGCCCTTGGCGGCGCCGTAATTGGCTTGGCCGAAGTTGCCGTAAATGCCCGAGGTCGAGGTGGCCACGACGATCCGGCCGTGCTTCTGCTCGCGGAAGTGCGGCCACGCAGCATGGATCACGTTGAACCCGCCGTACAGGTGCACCTGCTGAACGGCGTCCCAGTCGTCGGCCGACATCTTGTGGAACGACTTGTCCCGCAGGATGCCGGCGTTGGACACCACGCCGTCGATGCGGCCGTAGGCGTCCAACGCGGTCTGCACCACCGCGGCGCCCCCGGCCTCCGTGGCCACGCTGTCGTGGTTCGCGACGGCCTCGCCGCCCGCAGCCGTGATCTCCTCGACGACAGCGTCGGCGGCGGCTACGCCGCCCCCACTGCCGTCCCGGGCACCCCCCAGGTCGTTGACGACGACCTTTGCGCCGCCCGCGGCCAGCAGCCGAGCGTACTCCCTGCCCAGGCCGTTGCCTGCCCCGGTGACGGCGATGACGCGACCTTCGACTCCTGCCATGACGTACGGACTCCTCTTCGTCGAGTGGATGCGGCGATCAGTTGCCGGTGAAGACGGGCCTGCGGCGTTCCAACACCGCAGCCAGACCTTCCCGGGCGTCGGCGGTGCCCGAGAGCTCGGACACGGTGCGGGCCTCCTCGGGGAGCTGCGCCTCGACCCGGTTGCCCAGACCCGACCACACGAGGCGCTTGATCGCGCCGTGGGCCCTCGGTGCGCCGGCCGCGATGGACCTGGCGACCGCGAGGGCCTCGGCGTGCAGGTCCTCGTCCGGGACGACCTTGGTGATCAACCCGATCTCCAGCGCCTCAGACGCGGAGAGGGTGGGATTGAGCAAGAGGATCTCCATGGCCTTGCGCACCCCGACCAGCTGAGGGAGCGTGGCCGAGGATCCCGCGTCCGGTGCCATGCCGACCCGGGCGGCTCCGGACATGAACTTCGCGGACTCCGCCGCGACCACGATGTCCGACGCGCACACCAGGCCCAGGCCGCCGCCGCCCGCGGCGAACCCGTGCACCGCGGTCACCACCGGCACCGGCAGGGCGAGCAGACCGGCGGCGACGTTCTGCAGCCAGGCGGTGGCCTCGCGCAGATAGTCCGGGAGCGCCTCCCCCTTGCTCGCGAACGTCTTGACGTCCCCGCCCGCGCAGAAGTTCGGGCCCTCGCCGCTGAGCACCAGTACACGCAACCCGGGTTGCCCGGTCGCGACCATGATGCCGTCGTAGAGGGCACGCAAGAACGGGACGTTCATGCCGTTGGCGGCCTCGGGCCGGTTGAGCCGCAGGTGGCCCACGCCGTCCTCGTCGAGGTCCAGCAGGACCATGCCGGTGTCGATCAGCTTCACGCGCGTTCTCTCCCCATGAACCGGCCGATCCCGACGCCGGCCTTCTCCCCACCCAGGTGGGCGAGGGTCGTCTCGACCTCAGCAGCGAGGCCGTCTGTCAGCGAGCCGCGCAACCCGGCCCGGACGAGGTGCTTGATGCGGGCCAGTGCGTCCCTGTCCTTGCCCGCGAGGTTCGCGACGACCTGGTCAAGAACGGCGTCGAACTCCGACGCGGGCGCGGCGCGATAGACCAGGCCCCACTCGGCGGCCTGCGCCCCGCTGAGCCGGTTCCCCAGCAGGATGTGCCCCAACGCCCGCGGCACGCCGACGATCCGCGGCAGCCGTTGCGAGCCGCCGCCGCCGGGGATCATCCCGAAGTTGGCGTGGTTGTCAGCGAGGACCGCGTCCTCGCGCACGACGGCGATGTCGACGGACTGGATCAGCTCGAAGCCGCCCGCCATCGCATAGCCCTCGACGGCGGCCACCACCGGCACCGGCAGCTCGGCGATGAGCTCGCAGGCCCCGATGAACGTCTCGAACAGCGGCCGGAGCGCTTCGGCGCCTTCCGCGCGGAGCCGGGACACCTCGTGGAAGTCCCCGCCCGCGCAGAAGTGTCCACCCGAACCGCGGATGACGATCACGTCCGCGCGCTCCGCCGCCTCCGCCAGCCGCTCCCGCAGAGCCGCGGCCAGATCCACGGTGATGGCGTTGCGGGCTTCCGGGCGGTTCAGCGTGACCCTCGCGACCCGGCCGTCGGCCTGGTCCTCGACCTCGAGGAGGACGGGGTCCGCCTCGACACTCACGCGTCCTCCTCGCGCCAGCGGTCCGCGGAGGGGTCCAACAGCTTGGCGAGGTTGCCCTCGGGCAGCCAGACCAGCGTCTCCAGCTCCAGCGCATCGAGGTACCGGACCTTGCCGGTCTTCAAGTCCTCCAGCCGCAGCCTGCGACTGTTGGCCTCCTCGTCGATGGTCAACGAGACCTCGGCGAACTCGTTGCCGACGATGTCGGGTCGGATGTACATCAGCTCGGGAACCTCGTCGGATCGGGTGGGCAGGTCAGATCAGGAACGACAGCGTGGCGATCGCCCGTGCGTTGTCGACGAGGGCGACCTTCTTGTAAGACATGGCGATCGCCCCGTCGACCACGCGAAGGCGGTAGGTGTAGCGGCCCGCCCACAGCTCGTTGCTCCGCTCCCGGGACTCGACCAGGACGAAGTTCGCCCCGACCTCCAGGTCCCCGTTCTCGGCGTTGCCGAGGATCTCCACGTTGGACACGACGCGTCGCAGCCGCGAGTGCGGCACCTGTGAGTGCCTACGTCCGGTCTGGAACTGCCGAATCCGGGTGGCGATCCGACTGCGGTTGTCGTGGATGATCGACATCTTCGCCATGCGGTCGGCGTCGTCGTCGTTGGCGGGAACCCAGTACAGACCGTCCTGGGTCCAGAGCGCCTCCCAGTCGTCGTAGCGGTGCTCGTCGGCGAACCGGGCCTCGCGGTAGAGGAACTGCTCGACGTCCCGGACGTCGAGCTGGGTGGGCTCGGCGTCGGTCGGGATCGCCGTGGCTGCGGCGGTCACTGGGCCCGTCCTTCGGTCATCAGGTGCTTGTAGTGCTTCCAGAACCCACGCATGCCGGTCTCGTCCGTGGCGCCGCCGACGGTCAGCCCACGCTCGTCGATCTCCTCGCGGTGCACGCCGCGCCGCACGTCCAGCCACTCGGGGCGCAACTCGGCGACACCGGCCTGGTTGCGCTCGTACATCTCGGTGTCGTCCGCGAGCAGCATGCCCGCGGGCCCGACGGAGCCGATGCACTGCTGCAACATCCGCTTGTTCATCTCGGGAGCACCCTTGAACTGCACCGCCGTGACGTGCTGCACGGTCAGGTTCGCCGCCAACGGCTGGATGGTGAACATCTGGATCTCGGCGATGAACAGGTTCGGGAAGATCATCACGTGCGGAGCGCCCTCGATGAGGATCTCCTCCGCGGCGTCGCCGTATCGGGCGCGCATCGCGGCGGAGTACTCCGGGACCTTCTCCTCGGTCGTGCCGAACCAGCCGAGCGGGGCGCCGATCCGGCGGAACTCGGGCCGCAGGTCGTTCTCGCTGTGCCCGTTGCCCAGCGCACGGGTGACCGCCGTGGACTTCTCGCCGTAGAGCGCACCGATGCCGCTCTGCGCCACGCTGAAGATCGATGCGTGCACGAATTGCGGGTGGTAACCGTCCGTCTCGTTCTCCGCGAGCAACTTCCAGTTCGCGCGCGCCTTGTGCTTGAGGAAGCCCGCGGTGATCTCGACCTCGCCCTCCGGCGACAGCCGCACCAGTCGGTCGATCTCCCCCTTCGCCTCACCAAGGTGCTCCTCGAGCGTAGGCCCGTCGGGCGCGAAGCTGCCGAAAACGAAGCCCTGGTAGATCCCGACGCGCGGCACCCGGCCGAGCCCGAGGTCGAGCTTGCCGCGGCCGCCGTAGCCCCCGTGGAACGGGTAGCCGAGCATGTCGCCGGTGTTGCGGTAGGTCCAGCCGTGGTAGGGGCAACGGAACGAGCTCGAATTGCCCGCGTCCGCCTCACAGACCAGGTTGCCGCGGTGCGCGCAGCGGTTGAGGAGCAGGTGCACCTCGCCGTCCGCGCTGCGCGTCATGATCACGTCCTGCGGGCCGATGTTCTTGCGCACGTAATCGTTCGGCTCTGCGATCTCGCTCACGTGGCCGACGTAGACCCACGTGCGGTACCAGATCTGCTCGAGCTCGTCGGCAAAGATCGCGGGCGACGTATATAGCGACCCGTGCACACGCTGTGCCTCGATCAGCTCGTCGTACGGCGCCGCGGGCCCCCGCGCGCCGGACGAGGAGGTGGGGATGTCCGTCAGCGTCACGGTCGGCTCCTCTCGTTGACCGGTGACCAGCGCCGACGCCGGCCACTTGCTTAATGCCGATTAAATAGTACGCCCACGACACCGCCCCTGCAATCCGGGCGGTCTGTGGTTCAGCCGTAGAGGCGGGCGATGCTCTCGATCACGCAGGCGGGCTTGCCGCCGCCCTCCACCTCGATCGCCGAGCTCAGGGTGATGTCCACGAACCTCTCCCCCGGCACCGAGTCGGCGATCGTGGTGGTCAGGCGCACCCGCGCACCCACGGGGACGGGCGAGGGGAACCGGACCTTGTTCAGCCCGTAGTTGATCCCCATCGCCACGTTCTCCACGGTGTAGAGCCGCCCGAGCAGCTCGGGCAGCAGCGACAGCGTCAGAAACCCATGGGCGATCGTGCCGCCGAACGGCCCCGACTTCGCCCGCTCCGGGTCGACGTGGATCCACTGGTGGTCCCCGGTCGCCTCGGCGAACGTGTCGACTCGCACCTGGTCGATCTCCACCCAGTCGGTGGGGCCGAGTGTCTCCCCCTTGGCGGCGGCGAACTCGTTCGGGTCGGCGAAGGTCCTCATTCGACTTCCTCCCTGTCGTCCGGTCAGCCCTCGAGGCTCAGCGCCTCGGTGGGGCAGGCGCGCACGGCCTCCTCGAGCTCGGCACGCTGGCTCTCCGCGCCCTCGGTCTGCAGCAGCTCGAGCGAGCCGTCGTCCTGGACCTCGAAGAACTCCGGGGCCAGCGACTCACAGAGTCCCAGCCCGGTGCACTTGTCATAGTCGACGCAGACCTTCATATGGTCCTCCTTCGTCTGTCGAATGGTCAGAGATTGAGCGTGCAGGGCATCGACTTGACGCCGTCCACGAAATTGCCGACGACCTGCACCGGCTCGCCCCCCTGGAGGTCCGGCACCCGGTGCAGGAGCTGGTCGAAGAGGGCCCGCAGCTGCGTCTTGGCGAGGACGTTGCCCATGCAGAAGTGCGGCCCCCCGCCGCCGAAGCCGACGTGCTGGTTCGGCGTGCGGCGCACGTCGAACGTGTACGGGTCTGCGAAGGCGCGCTCGTCCCGGTTCCCGGAGGCGTAGTACATGACGACCCAGTCGCCCTCGCGGATCTGCTGCCCCTGCAGCTCGACGTCCCGCGTTGCGACGCGCTTGAACGTCATCACCGGACTGGCCCAGCGGACGAACTCCTCGATCGCGACACCGATCGTGCCCTCGTAGTCCGCCTGCAGGATCTTGCGCTGGTCCGGGAACCGGGTCAGCGCCTCCAGGGTGCGGGTGATGGTGTTGCGCGTCGTGTCGTTGCCCGCCACGGACAGCAACACGAAGAACGCGGCGATGTCCTCGTCCGTGAGCTTGACGCCGTCCACCTCAGCCTGGACGAGGTTCGTCATCAGGTCGTCGCGCGGGTGGGCCCGACGGTCCTCCGCCAGGTCGATGCCGATGTTGATCAACGTGATGAGCGAGTCGTTGAGCAGCTCGGCCGGCTCCTTGCCCTGCCGGACGTCCTCGTCGGACCAGGAGACCATTCCGTCAGCGGCGTGCGCGGCGTCGGAGCGGCGCTCGGCCGGGAGCCCGCACATCTCGTAGATGGTCCACATCGGGAGCTTGCGGGCGACCTGGTCGACGAAGTCGCAGTCCCCGACCTCGATGAGCTCGTCGGTGATGCGGCGAGCCTGGTCCTTGATCTGCTCGTCGATCCTCTTGACCTGCTTCGGCGTGAACGCCGCGCTGACCAGCTTGCGCAACTGGGTGTGCCGTGGGGCGTCCATCGCGAGGAACGACGACGCCGCCTCCAGGATGTCCGGCGGGACGTCCTCGATCATGACGCCCTGGCCGGAACAGAAGTCCTTGGGGTTCTTGCTGACCGTCTGGATGTCGGCATGTCGGGTCACCGCCCAGAACCCCGCGCCGTCCTCCTGCGGCAGCATGGAGCCCTCGGCGGGGCGCTGCCAGCTGACCGGCCGCTCGTCACGCAGGATCCGGAAGCGCTCCTCCCGCTCCTCGGGAGTCTTCGCCCAGAACTCGAGCGAACCGACGGACACAGTGTCGTATGCGGGGCGAGTCTGCACCATTGCCACTCCCTGGCGGGTCGTTCGGGACCAACGTTTTTAACCTGCGTTAACCGCAGAACACCACGCCCGCCCGCTACTGTCAAGGCGGGCAGGCTGGCTTAATCTGGCGTCGAAACCGAGTCGATGATCGCATGCGAGGGAGCACGATGGACCTGGGACACACGGACGCGCGCGTCGTCGTCACCGGAGCGGGTGCCAACATCGGTCGCGGCATCGCCCACGTCTTTGCCCGCGAGGGTGCCCGTGTGCTCGTCGTGGACGTCGATCGCGAGCAGGCTGAACAGGTAGCCCGAGAGGCGACAGCGCTCGGCGCGAAGGATGCGGCAGCCCTGCCGATCGACCTGACGTCCGACGGCGCGGGCGGGCAGGTCGTTGCGCGCTGCGTAGAGCTGTGGGGCGGCATCGACGTGCTGGTCAATAACGCGGGTTGGAGCAGCCCAGGCTGGTTCACCGAGCAGACCGACCGCGAGCTGTGGCACCGCACGGTCGATCTCAACCTGCTCGCAGCCGTCGACTGCAGCCAGGCCGCCCTCGTGACCATGCAGGAGGCCGGGCGCGGCGCGATCGTGTTCCTCTCCAGCGATGCGGCTTTCGGCGCGGTGCGACAGGGCATCTACGGCAGCACCAAAGCCGCCCTGATCTCGCTCGCACGCACGATCGCCCGCGAGAACGGGCGCTATGGCATCCGCGCGAACGTTGTCGCGCCGGGGATCGTGCTGCCGCCGGAGGACGCCGAGGTCGGCGCGCACAGCGTGTGGGCCGTGGGCCGGGACAACCTGTTCTCCCCCGAACAGGTGCAGTCGATCCTGAAGACTCAGGCCCTCCGCAGGCTCACCACCCCCAAGGACGTCGGCAATGCCGTCGCGTGGCTCGCATCGGAGACCGTGGCCCGCCAGGTCACCGGCCAGGTGGTCGCGGTCGGCGGGGGCTCCTCGATGCCGTGACGTTCCCTGACCCGGCGGGCGGCAGATTGACTCCCCGGCACA
This sequence comes from Pseudonocardia halophobica, assembly GCF_027922425.1. Classification (GTDB taxonomy): domain Bacteria; phylum Actinomycetota; class Actinomycetes; order Mycobacteriales; family Pseudonocardiaceae; genus Pseudonocardia; species Pseudonocardia halophobica. Next base: position 79,143 of record NZ_BSFQ01000003.1, read on the forward strand.
CTGATCCTATTCTCGATTAGAAAAGAGAGGGCGGTGCGAGCTGTGGACAACGGTGTGACTACGACGGCGGGCCCGGCGGAGGTCGCTCGCCGCCTCTACTCAGCGCTGGCCGGCGGCGACCGGGACACCCTGGACGAGATCCTCCATCCGGACTTCGTCGGCCACCTCGCCGACGGCATGCCGTTCGGCATCGGCGGCGAGCACCGCGGGGCCGAGGCCATGCGCCGGTCCGGCTGGGGTGGCATCGCCAAGCACTTCGCCGCGAGCGCCGAGGCCGAGCAGTTCGCCCTTCTGGAGGACGGCAGGCTGCTCGTCACCGGCCGCTACCGAGGTCACGGCCGCCGCGGTGGCGGCGCGGTCGACGCCACGTTCGCGCACGTCGTCACCGTGCAGGACGGACGGATCACGGCGCTTGACCAGTACACGGACACGGCTCGCTGGGCGCGGGGCGCACCGCCCTACAGCGCGATCGAGTTCGAGGTGGCGGGCGGCCTGGCCACGATCACGCTGAACCGCCCGAAGGAGGGCAACGCGATCGACCAGGTCATCTGCGAGGACCTGGCGCGCGCGGCGACGCGGCTCGCCGAGGACCCGGGCGTCCGCGCGGTGCTGCTCAAGGCGAACGGGCCGATGTTCACCGCGGGCGGTGACATCCGGGTCTTCACGGCCACCCCGCCCGAGCGGCTGCCCGCCCAGCTGCGGTTGATGATCGACCCCTACCACTTCGCCATCGAACGGCTGACCGCACTCGATGCGCCGTTGGTCGCCGCAGTCAAGGGTGCCGCCGCGGGCGGTGGCCTAGGCCTGGTCGGCATGGCGGACATCGTCGTTGCGGCGGAGGACGCCGTCTTCACAACGGGCTACGGCGCGATCGGCATGACCTCCGACGGCGGCAACTCCTGGTTCCTCCCCCGGCTGATCGGGATGCGCCGCACCCAGGAGCTGTATTACACCAACCGCAGACTCACCGCCGCCGAGGCGCTGGATTGGGGCCTGGTCACCTCGGTCGTCCCCGCGGACGAGGTCGACGCCGAGGGCGAGCGCATTGCCGCCGGGATCGCCCAGGGGCCGACACGATCGTTCGGCGCCATCCGACGGCTTCTGCGGCAGAGCTTCGACACCGGCCTACGCGACCAGCTCGCCGACGAGGAGCAGACCATCGTCGACGCCTGCGGCACCGCGGACACGCTGGAAGGCGTGACCGCATTCGCGGAACGCCGCCGCCCCACCTACACCGGCACCTGACCGACCGGCAGGAGTGATCATGAACCCCTCGTCCATCGTCGCGGACACCGAGGAACGCGCCGCCCTCCGCGAGGCCGTCGGCAAGCTCGTCGGCAAGTACGGCCACGACTACTTCATGGCCAAGTCGGCCGCCCACGAGGAGCCGACCGAGCTCTGGCAGGACCTCGGCGCGGCGGGCTTCCTCGGGGTGCACCTGTCCGAGGAGTACGGCGGTGGCGGCGGCACCATGTCCGATCTCGCCGTCGTCGTCGAGGAGGCCTCCAGCCAGGGCTGCCCACTGCTGATGATGGTCATCTCCCCCGCGATCTGCGGGTCGATCATCGATGCGCACGGCAGCCACGAGCTCAAGCAGCGTTGGCTGCCCGGCATCGCGAACGGCACGCTGAAGATGGCGTTCGCCATCACCGAACCGGACGCCGGTTCCAACAGCCACGAGATCACCACGACCGCCCACCCGGACGGCGACGGCTGGCGGATCAGCGGCACGAAGTACTGGACCTCGGGCATCGACGAGGCCGACGCGGTGCTCGTCGTGACCCGTACCCCGCAAGCCGGGCCGAAGGGTCGCCACCCGCTGTCGCTCTTCGTGGTGCCGACGGACGCCGAGGGCGTGAGCTGGCAGCACATCCCGGCCGCGCTGCAGCAGCCGGAGCATCAGTTCACGGTGTACTTCGACGACGTCCGCGTCGGCCGCGACGCGTTGATCGGCGACGAGGGCAACGGGCTCCGGCAGGTGTTCGCCGGGCTCAATCCGGAGCGGATCACGGCCGCGTGCATCAGCAACGGCATCGCCCGCTACGCGCTCGGCAAGGCCGCGCAGTACGCCAAGGACCGTCAGGTGTGGCGCGTGCCCATCGGCAGCCACCAGGGTGTGGCCCACCCGCTGGCCGAGTCCTACATCGGGACGCAGCTCTCCCGGCTCATGGCCTACCGGGCCGCCGAGCTGTTCGACGCCGGCGCCGACGCCGCCGAGGCGTCCAACATCGCCAAGTTCGCGGCTGCGGACTCGTCGCTGCGCACGCTGGACCAGGCGATGCAGACCCACGGCGGGAACGGGATGGCGCTCGAGTACGGCCTCGCAGACCTGTGGTTCGTCGCCCGGATGCTCAAGACTGCACCGGTCAGCCGCGAGATGGTGCTCAACTTCGTCGCGCAGCGCAGCCTCGGGCTGCCCGCGTCGTACTGATCGGGCGAGCGTGACCACGGAGCAGGCCGTCGAGTCCAAGTCGACACACACACGGCGGCGGATCCTCGACGCTGCCGCGTCCCTGCTCGCTCGCCGTGGGTACGCCGGGACCCGGCTGTCCGACGTCGCCGAGATCGCCGGGATCCGAGCCCCTGCGATTTACTACTACTTCGACTCACGGGAGGACCTCGTCGAGGAGGTCGTCACCACGGGGATGGTCCGCAACCTGGAGCACGTGCGGGCCGCCCTCGCCGACCTGCCCGCCGAGTCCTCGGCCCTCGACCGGATCTGCCGAGCGGTCGAGGCTCACCTGCAGGTGGTGCTGCGGACGTCGGACTACACCATCGCCGCCGTCCGGAGCACATCGCAGCTGCCCCCCGATCTGCGGGAGCGCCAGATCCGTGAGCAGCAGCGCTACGCCGAGATCTGGCGAGAGCTGATCGACGCGGGTCGGGTGGCAGGCGAGATCCATCCGGGCCTGGACCCCCGTGCCGCCCGCATGCTGATCCTGGGTGCGCTGAACTGGGCGTGCGAGTGGTGGAGCCCGGGACGTGGGTCTCTCCGGTCAGTGGTCTTTACGGCACAGGCCCTCGTCCGCCGGGGTCTCGCTCCGCCCGCCACCGTCGACCAGCGTCCCGCTTGAAGGAGTCCCGTGCCTCTGCCCCCCGCCGTGGACGAGCTCCTCGCCGCTGTAGCGCGGCGGGACGCTGACGCCGTCGCCGCGTGCTTCACCGTCGACGCTGTGTACCACGTCGCCGTGCCCTACGAGCCGCTCACCGGCAGGGACGCCATCCGTGCTGCCTTCGCCGCGATCCTCGCCGAGACAGACGCAGCGCAGTGGGACGTGGTTTCCAGTGCGGTCGCCGGCGACCTGGTGTTCCTGGAGCGCGTCGACCACTTCCAGTTCGCCGGCGGGGACGCCCCGATCGAATGCCTGGGCGTGATCCGGATGTCCGGGGATCTGATCGCCGAGGTGCGGGACTACTGCGACATCGGCCTCTGGAATTACCGGCGGGCCGAGGCGCGGGGGGTGAGCCCGCGCATCGTGCCCGCTCAGACCTGAAGTCCGACGGGGCGGCCGTCTCGAATCTGGTCGAGATACTCCGCCATGCCATGGAGCGCCCGGCCGTCGTCGAGTGACCAGATCATCAGGCTCTCCACGATCCGGGTGACGTCGTGCCCGCCGGCACCGTCGGGGCGGCGGTTGCGCAGCGGGACCGTGGCGAGTGCTCGACCCCGTACCGTCCAGTCCCGGTCACCGGCCCGCAGGAACAGGTTCACGGCGGACTGCTCCTCCCTACCGTCCCGGCGCGTGGCGATCCGGATCTCGTCGATCGAAACGAGCGCGTCGCCGTCCCAGACGAATCCGCCGCATACCGCCGACCCGTCTGGGTTGCCGAACCATGCCCCCATGAAGCCGAACCCGTCCGTGCACCCGTGGACCCAGCGGTAGAACCACGGCGTCTGCCAGTAGCGCGGCCCCCAAGAGTGGTCCCGCAGCCCGTGACCGTGGATCTCGACCACGGCGTCCCCCAGCGCGATCCGCCCTACGGTCACGTGCAGCTGCTCGTAGTGGTTAGGGGCGAAGGAGCCCTCGCCGGTGTCGAAGCTGTGGGCGAACTCGGGCGCGAGGGCGCGTACGGCGAGGTCGATGGTGCACGGGACCCGAGGGCTCCCGCCCAGCGCCGCGCGCGGCTCGTCCATCATGGTCGGGTCGGCGAGCCGGGCGACGGTGCCGCTGAAGCTCACGTCGAGATGCTTCATCGGTTCGCGGACGCGCAGCGCCATCCCGGCGGCGGCGAGCCGCTCGTTGGTGCGCACCTCGGGCCGCGCGTAGGAGAACGCCAGCCCACCGTCGGGGAGGAAGAGGCACACCGTCACCTCCCCGCGTCCCTCGTTGGGACGGTTCGCGATCCGCACAAATCCACCGAGCCCGACCGCGGGGTCGTGGAAGTGCACGTACATCGACTCGTTGAAGTTCGGCTCGGGGCCGACGGGATGGGTGTAGTCGTCCTCCGGACGCACCGGCGCGGCTCCTGAGGTGGGGTCAGCCGCCCACGAGGTGGAGTGCCCCGTCGAGCAGGTAACGGATGCTGTGTTCGAGGTCGAGCAGGTCCAGCGCGCCGTGCACGCCGAGGCTGCCGGCCCGGCGCCGCTGGGCGACGCCCTGCAGCAGCGTGGCGGCCCGCCAGTGCGTGAAGGCCCGGTAGTAGCCGAGATGCTCCACGTTCAATCCGGTGCGCCCGGCATAGTCGGCGACGATCTCGGCCCGGTCGGCGAAGCCGCCCACCCTGGTCGGCGAAGGGATGGTGATGGAGGGATCCTCCGGACCGCGCCAGTCGTCGACCAGCCAGGCCAGGTCCGCCAGCGGATCGCCGAGGGTGCAGAGCTCCCAGTCGAGCACCGAGGAGAGGCGACCGTCCGCCACGAGGATGTTGGACAGGCGGTAGTCGCCGTGGACGATCACGCACCGTTGCTGCGTCGGGACCGCTCGGGACAGCCGATCGAACCCCTCCCGCCATACTGCGTCCGCGGCCGACTCCGTCCCCCAGGCCGCCCAGTTGGCGGCGGACCGCGCCAACTGCCGGGTGAGGTATCCGTCCCGCCTGCCGAGATCGCCGAGCCCGACCGATTCGGGGTCGAGCGCGTGCAGCGTGGCGAGCAGCTCCACCGCCTCGTCCCCGACCGCCCGGCGCTCCGGCGGTGACAGTCGGCCGGCGTCGGCCTCGTCCTCCAGCGGCCGTCCCGGCATCCGCTCCATCACGAGGAACCCGCCCTCGATGCCGGCGGCGTCGCGTCCCTCGGCGACGACAGCAGGCACCGGCACCGAGGTCGCCGCGAGCGCCCGCAGGATCCGTGCCTCTCGGCGGACGTCGGCTCGCCCCCCGGCCGGATACCGCAGGATCCACTCGCGCCCCTCGGCGTCGCTGATGACCGACGTGAGGTTGGACTGTCCGGTACCCACGCGTTCGACCCGCACGGGTGGGACGAGGTGCTCGACTCGCTCGCCGAGCCACTCGGCCAGGGCGAACGTGACTCCCGGGCGCGGACCACCGTCGATGTCGGCTCGCACTCCGTGAGCCCTCCCTCCGCAAGCCGTGCCGCACTCAGCCGAGGAGCTCGGCCGCACGCTGCGACAGCTTGAACTTCTGGACCTTGCCCGTCGGCGTCGTCGGCAGCTCGGCGGCCGTGGTGACCAGGATGTGCTTGGGCACCTTGAACCGGGCCAGCTTCTCCTTGCACAGAGCGAGCAGTGCCTCGGTGTCGACGGTGGCGCCGGGCTCGGGAACGACCCAGGCGCAGCCCGCCTCGCCCCAGCGCTCGTCCGGCACACCGACGGCGTAGACCTGGCTGACCCCGGGGAACTCGTTCAGCAGCTCCTCGATCTCCTTAGGCATCACCAGCTCGCCCCCGCTCTTGTACAGCTCTTTGCTGCGACCGGTGATCTGGATGTAGCCGTCGTCGTCCACCCGTCCGAGATCCCCGGAGAACACCCAGCCGTCGCGCAGCGCGGCCGCGGTCTCGACGGGCTTGTCCCAGAACCCCAGCATGTGGGTCGGGCCGGTGGAGACGATCTCTCCCTCGGCGCCGTCGGGGAGCATCGCGCCGGACTCGGGGTCCGCGGTGCGGTACCAGCAGATGTCGTGGCCGTGGTCCGGCATACCCGCCGCGCCCGCCATCTTGACCCGGCCGACCGTCAGGGAGTGTCGTTCCAGCGGGTCCTCCGGCAGCGACATGGTCATCGCGCCGCCACATTCGGTCATTCCGTAGCCGGTGGTGATCTCGGTGATCCCCAGGTCCCGCTGCGCCTTCTCCCACACCCACACTGGCGCCGGGGCCGCGCCACAGAGCACCGCGAACAATGACGAGACGTCCCTCGAGTGCCGGTCCGGATGCTCCAGCAGAGCCACCATCATCGTCGGCACACAGAGGATCTCCGTCGCGCGGTGCCGTTCGATCCCCTCGAAGTAGTCCGCAGGAGAGAACGAGGTCCGCGGCACGATGGCCCCGCCGACGAACATCGCGGCCAACAGTCCCTCGACGTAGCCGAACATGTGGTAGCAGGGCAGCGAGAAGAGAATCCGTCTGCCGTCCTCGAACGCCCTGGTCAGGGCGGATGCGTAGCCGGTGCGCTGCACTGCGTCGTGCGTCACCATGACACCCTTGGGCGAGCCGGTGGTACCCGAGGTGTACAGGATGTCGCCGAGGTCGCCCGGCTCGGCCTCCTGGCCGATCGCCGCACGCGGGTTCTCGTCGCCGAGGGTGGCGAGTTCGTCGATCGTGCGGACGCCCTCGCGGGTACGGCCGTCCGTGGGCAGCTGCACCACCGCGCGCAGGTCCGGCAGCGCCTCGGCGGCACCGGTCTCCCAGCCCGGGGCGATGCCGTCCAGCATGGCCGGATAGTCCAGACCGGCGAAGCCGGTCATGGTGATCAAGACGTTGCAGCGCGACTGGCGGAGTACATAGGCGAGCTCCTCCGCCCGGTACAGGTAGTTGAACGGGATCGCGACCGCACCCGCCCTGGCGATGGCGAACTTCAGCGGAGTGAACTCGAGATAGTTCGCCATCAGCATGCCGACGCGGTCGCCCCGTCGCACACCCAGAGTCGCGAGCCCGTCCGCCAGCCTGCGCGACCACGAAGCCGTCTCCGCGTAGGACAGGGTCCGGTCGTTCGTGATCACCAGCGGCCGATCCGGGAACTCGGCCGCACACCGGTCGAGGAACCCGTCCAACGTCGTTGGGGTCCAGGTCGGGTGGCGCGCGTCGAGCGCGACACGCCTCTGCTCGATCGTGTCCACCACAGCGTCCTCCTCGACGTCTTTAATCGTTCGTAGATTAGTGAGTCACCCCTGGGGCTGACAAGGGCTCACTCCGCCTGCAGAGCGACGCCCTCCGCGAGCAGCGCGTCGGCGTCGAGACCCGCCGCGGCGAGGACCGCGCGGGTGTCCCGACCCGGGGCCGGGGCTGGTGCGGGCGGTGTGGCGGCGTGGCCGGAGAACCGGGGAGCCGCACCGGGCTGGAGCACGCCCTCCACCTCGACGAGGCTGCCGCGGGCCGCGACGTGAGGGTGCGTGGCGGCCGCACGCAGGCCCAGGACGGGGGCGACGCACGCGTCGGTGCCGTCAAACAGCTCGGACCACTCCGCCTGGGTCCGCCCGGCGAACCGGTCGGCGAGGATCGCGCGCAGCTCGGGCCACCGGGACCGGTCGGCCCGGTCCCGAGGAGCGAAGGTCGACTCGGGCACATCCAGGAGCCGCAGCAGCTCGGCGAAGAACTTGGGCTCGAGCGCGCCGACCGCCATGTGCCTGCCGTCGGAGGTCTCGTACACCGCGTAGTACGGGGTGCCGCCGTCGAGCATGTTGACGCCGCGCCGGTCCTCCCAGCGGCCGGCCCCCAGCAGGGCATGGATGACGGCCATGAGGTGGGCCGCACCGTCGACGATCGCTGCGTCGACGACCTGGCCTCGGCCCGTCCGTTCTGCCTCCAGCAGAGCCGCCAGCACGCCCATGACCAGGTACGTCGAGCCTCCGCCGAAGTCCCCGACGAGGTTTAGCGGGATTTGCGGCGGCCCGTCGGCCTCACCGATGGCGTGCAGGGCTCCGGTCAGCGCGATGTAGCCGATGTCGTGGCCCGCGGAGTGGGCCAGCGGGCCCTCCTGGCCCCAGCCGGTCATCCGGCCGTAGACCAGCTTCGGTTTGCGGGCCCACACTGCGTCGGGGCCGATCCCGAGCCGCTCGGCTACCCCGGGCCGGTAGCCCTCGACCAGCACGTCGGCTCGCTCGACGAGCCCGAGGATCGCGTCGACGGCCTCCGGACGCTTCAGGTCCAGGACGATGGATCGCTTGTTCCGGTTCAGGACGTCCGCCGTCGTCGCCGCGGGGACGGCGCCGCCGATGGGCCGGTCGACCCGGATGACGTCGGCCCCCATGTCCGCCAGCACCATGCAGGCGAAGGGGCCCGGCCCTATCCCCGCGAGCTCGATCACCGTGCGCCCCGCGAGCGGTCCGCGCGCAGCCTCGTCCACCATCCGTGCCTCCGTCCTTTTTCTTACGAAGATTAGATCGTAGGCTATTCCCATGGCGGAAGCGCAGCGCTGGGCTCTCGTGGCGGGCGGATCGGGTGGTATCGGGTCTGCGGTGACCGCCGCACTGGCCTCGGACGGATGGGACGTCGTGGTCACCTACCGGTCGAACGCGGAGGCCGCCGAGGCCGCCGCGGCACGGGTGGAAGCCGCGGGCCGACGGGCGATCGTGGCGCAGGTCGACCTCACCGACGCCGGAGCCGTGGCCGAGGCCGTGCGCTCCTCCGCGCCCGACGCACTCTCCGGCGTGGTCTACGCAGCGGGGCCCTACATCCCGATGAAGTACATCTCCGCGATCTCACCGGAGCGCTACCGCGAGCAGATCCTCGGCGACACCCTCCCCGCCTACAACCTGTTGCACGCGGCCATCGAGCCGCTCCGCAGCACCGCGGGCACTATGGTCGCCCTGGTCACACCCGCGATCCAGCGGTACTCGAAGAAGGATGTGCTGTCCTCGTCCCCGAAGGCCGCGGTGGCCGCGCTGGTGCGCGGGCTGGCGTCCGAGGAGGGCCGGTTCGGGGTCCGGGTCAACTGCGTGGGCGTCGGCCTGATCGAGGGCGACGGCCTCTGGCAGGAGCTGGTCGCGCGCGGCGACTACACCGACGAGCTCCTGGCCACGGCGAAGCGCAACCTCGCGCTGCGCCGGTTCGGCGAGGTCGCCGACATCGCCGAGGCCGTGGCGTTCCTGATGTCCGACCGCGCGAAGTGGATCACCGGCCAGACCTTGGACGTGGACGGCGGGTATGCACTCTGAGCCGGACGTCGCCGCATCGCGACCGGTGGCGCGACGGGGGCGCGAGTCCGAGACGTCGAAATCCGCCCTGACTCGCGAGCGCATCCTCAACGCCGCGGCGATCGTGCTGAACCGTAATGGCTACGCGGGGACCCGGCTGTCGGACATCGCCGCAATCGCCGAGCTGCAGGCGCCCGCTATCTACTACCACTTCGCCTCCCGGGACGAGCTGATCCAGGAGGTCGTCCAGGTGGGCCTGCGGCGCACCATGAACCACGTCCGGAAGTCCCTCGATGCACTGGGCCCCGGCGCCCGTCCCATGGAGCGCATCCTCACCGCGGTGGGGGCGCACCTGGAGATCGTGTTGCGGGAATCCGAGTTCGCCGCCGCCGCCATCCGAAACGCCGCCCAGTTGCCCCCCGCGATCCGCGACGTCCAACTGCTCGACCAACGCCGCTATGGCGCGCTGTGGCGCACCCTGGTCACGGAGGGCATCGCCGAGGGCGAAGTGAGCGGCGACCTGGACCCGTGGGCCGCGCGGATGCTCGTGATCGGCGCCCTGAACTGGGCGCCAGAGTGGTGGCGGGAGGAACGCGGCACCCTCGAGGACATCGTGCACACGGCCCGGCTGCTCGTCCGGCAGGGCTTGTCCCCCGGCTGACCGGCGGGCGACACGTCGGTTATTCTAGTCTATATTAGACGAACTCCACACGGAAGGACTGACCGCGATGCAGCGGACGCTCTACACCGACACCCATGAGCAGTACCGAGAGTCGGTACGAGAGTTCCTGGCCCGTGAGGTGGAGCCGCACTTCCTCCGGTGGGAGGACGAGCACGAGATCGACCGGACGGTCTTCCGCGCCGCCGCCGAGCAGGGAGTTTACGGCCTCCCCATCCCCGAGGAGTACGGCGGATCCGGCGAGACCGACTACCGCTTCCGACTGGTCGTGTGCGAGGAGGTGGCCCGAGTCGGTGCCACGTCGTTCGGCATGACGCTCGGTCTGCAGGACGACCTGGTGTTGTCCTACCTTCTCGACCTCACCGACGACGAGCAGAAGAAGCGCTGGTTGGCGCCGATGGCGCGCGGGGAGAAGCTCGGCGCGCTGGCCATGACCGAGCCCGGCACCGGCAGCGACCTGCAGGGCATCAGGACCGTCGCCCGTCGGGACGGGGACGGCCCGGACGCCGACTGGATCCTGAACGGCCAGAAGACCTTCATCTCCAGCGCCCTCAGCGCGGACTTCGTGATCGTCGCAGTCCGGACGGACCCAGAGGCGGGCTCTCGGGGGTTCAGCCTCCTCGTCGTCGAGGACGGAATGGAGGGCTTCGAGCGCGGCCGCAAGCTGGCCAAGGTCGGTCTACACGGCCAGGACACCGGCGAGCTGTTCTTCACCGACGTCCGAGTCCCCGCGGCGAACCTCATCGGCGTCGAGGGACACGGCATGATGCACCTGATGAGCCACCTGCCGCAGGAGCGGCTCGGGCTGGTCGCGACCGGCTACACCGCCGCGCGCGCGGTCTACGAGCACACGGCGCGATACTGCTTCGAGCGCAAGGCCTTCGGCCAGGACATCGGGGACTTCCAGAACACTCGGTTCGTCCTCGCGGAGATGGAGACCGAGCTGGACGTCGCCGAGGCCTTCGTGGACAAGAGCGTCCTCGCATTCAACGCAGGCGAGCTCTCCCCCACCGACGCGGCAAAGGGCAAGTGGTTCCTCACCGAGCTGCAGAAGCGCGTGGTCGACCGGTGCGTCCAGTTGCACGGTGGCTACGGCTACATGCTCGAGTACCCAGTGGCGCGGGCGTTCGTCGACAGTCGGATCCAGACGATCTACGGCGGCACCACCGAGATTATGAAGGAGCTGATCGGCCGGGACATCGCCAAGCGCAACCGGCCCTGACAGGTTGCTCCTGCATCGTTACATAATTTACTATCGATTAAAAGTCTGATTGAAGGAGACGCCGTGCCCGAGCACACCGTGGATGCACTCGTGGTCGGCGCGGGCGCGGGTGGCCTGTTCGCCGCCGCGCGGCTCGCGCACGCCGGTTACCGCACGCTCGTGGTGGAGCGTCTGGACAAGGTCGGCGGACGCGCGTCCACGACCGACATCGACGGCTTCAAGGTCAACGACGGCGCCATCGTGATCGAGGTCGGCGGCATCACCGAGGAGACCTTCGCCGAGGTCGGCGCCGAGTTCGACATCCGCACGCCCGAGGTCCCGGTGCTCTATCGGGTCGGCGACAGGAACCTCGACGTCACCCGCGGGGGCTGGGGCCTGCTTCTGTCGAAGCTGACCCGTCAGGGCGCGAAGCTGCTCAACGGGATCGGCGCCGCCCGCAAGGACGACGACGCACTTCCAGGCAGTGAGCTGTCCACCGCGGACTGGGTGGCGAAGTACACGAAGAACGAGGCGGTGCAGGGCGTGTTCCGCAACATGTGCGCTTCGGTGTTCGCCGTCGGCTCCGAGGAGCTCCCCGCGCGCGTGTTCCTCACCTACTTCACCCGCAAGTCGGCGTTCAAGCGCTTCGGGTTCTGTCCGGCCGGCACGATCGGGATCTGGGAGGCCCTGGCTGCCACAGTCACCGCCCGCGGTGGCGAGATCTGGCTGTCATCCGAGGTCGAGACGCTGCAGGTCACCAACGGCCGAGTCACCGGAGCCACCGTGCTGCACGCTGGCGAGCGGGTGGAGGTCACCTGCGGGGTCGCGGTGAGCGACGCCGGACCCGCGGCCACGATGGCCCTGGCCGGCGAGGAGCACCTACCCGAGGAGTACTGCGAGCAGGTCAGGGCCAAGGATCGACCGTGCTCCATGCTCGCCGTGAACTTCGCGAGCCGCGAACCGCTGACCGAAGTGCCCGGCCTGCTGCTGTTCTCCAAGAGCGAGCGGCTCTGCTACATCGCGAACTTCACCGAGACCTGCCCCGAGATGGCGCCTCCCGGCTGGCACCTGTACGTCGGCGCCTCGGTTCCGAATCCCTCGGTCGGAGACTTCGACGAGGATGCGGAGATCGCCCTGCTGAAGAAGGACCTCGCCACCCAGCTGCCCGGCTTCGATGACGCTCGCATCCTCTCGACCGCCGTGATGCGGGACGGATGGCCGCCGCAGCGGGCCGTCGCGGGATACGACCTGCCGTCCGACACCCCGATTCCGAACCTGTGGAACGTGGGTGACGGCGTCAAGGAGTACGCCAACGGCGGCACGACCGCGTGCGCGGAGACGGCGAAGCTCGTCGTGGAGAGGATCAAGGCCGAGCACCCGCTCGGCGCCGCGGTCTGACCCGAGCCCCGCCGCCGCCCGATGCCCTCGGACGGCGGCGGTGTCGTCTGCGCTCAGGCGAGCGCGTACCGGCGGACGCCGTCCGTCTCGTCGGCCACCAGATGACCAGCGGTGACCAGCACGTCCAGGTGCGCCGCGATCTCCAGCACCGCGAGTGCCGCGTGCTCGGTCTCCAGCTCGTCGATGCGCTTCTGCCGACGCGTCCACGGCAGCTTGCTCGCGACCCCGTAGGCAGTGTCCGCACCTGCCCGCACCTGGTCCAAGGCGGCGGCGAGGCGCTGGGCATGGTGTTCGAGGAGCTCGTCCACCCGGGTGTGCACGCTCGGGGTGACCGGTCCGTGCGCCGGCAGCTGAAGCGTGTCGGGGAGGTCGCGGACCAGCCGCAGCGAGTCCAGGTAGCTCCGCAGCGGTGCCGGCTCGGGCGCCCGCTCATAACCGATCGACGGTGTGATGTGCGGCAGCACGTGGTCCCCGGAGAACAGGGCGCCGAGCGCGGCGTCCCGCAGCACGATGTGGCCACGAGTGTGTCCGGGCGTCGCTCGGACCTCCAGGTCACGACCACCCGCCCGGACGATCTCGCCGTCGTCCAGCCAGCGGTCCGGCTCGCCCCACGGGGCGTCGTCCGCCGCGTCCTCGGCTTTCTGGTGCATCCCCATGGCCACGGCCAGCTCCCGGGCTCCGGCCCGCCGCAGCAGACCCTCTTGTGGCGCGGCGACCTCGCCGCGACTACGCATCGCGGCGACCGACGGGGCCTCGCCCCGCCCAAGAAGCACCTGGACCGGGTGGTCGAGGCGAAGGGCGAGCGCTTGCGTGTAGTGGTCGTGGTGGGCATGCGTGACCACGATTCGGGAGATGTCGGCCGGTGCCAGCCCGAGCTCACGCAGCCTGGTGGTCAGAGTCTCCCGACCCGTCCCGCCGGCCCAGCCCGAGTCGACCAGCGTCGGGCCCTCGGGGTCGTCGAGCACGTAGACGTTGACGGCACGCAGGCCGCTGAGCGGCAACGGGAGCGGAATCCGGTGCACTCCGGGGACCACCGGGTGCGCGCCCGGCTCGGTCCAGTCCTCCGGCTGTGCGGCCAGTTCCGTCATCGCGTCGTCCTCCAGGTGGCGGGTTATTTTGTAACAAATTTTAGGCGGTTTGGTCGTCGGCACCGTGTGACCGAGCCTGCTCTTTTGAACACAGATTCAGGGCGGTACCGTCACGGCGTGTCCACGACGACGTACACCGACGTGCGCTACCGGGTCGAAGATGCGGTCGCGCACATCCAGCTCCATCGCCCCGAGGCGCTCAACGCCTGGACCCCCGCGATGGGGGCCGAGCTGCTCGACGCGGTCCGCCGCGCCGCGACGGACGACGCTGTCCGGGCCGTCCTCATCACCGGCGCCGGGCGGGCATTCTGCGCGGGTGCGGACGTGAAGAACCAGCGCGAGCTGACCCCGGACGGCGATCCGGACCTGACCTCCCGCCTCCGCGAGGTTTACAACCCGATCATCTTGGAGATCCGCGGAGCACGGAAGCCCTTTGTGGCGGCCGTGCAGGGTGCCTGCGCGGGTCTCGGGGTGTCCCTCGCCCTGTCCTGCGACCTGTTGCTCGCTGCCGAGGACGCGTACCTCCTGCTCGCGTTCGTGCGGATCGGTGTGATGCCCGACGCCGGCGCCACCGCGTTCCTGGCGGAACGGGTCGGGCTGGCCAGGGCTGCCGAGCTCTGCATGCTCGGGGAGAAGCTGCCCGCTGCGAAGGCCGAGCGGTGGGGCCTGGTCAACGCCGTACACCCCGCGGAGGAGCTCCAGTCGGCTGCCGAAGGGCTGGCGCGACGCCTCGCATCGGCGCCGACCGTCGCCCTCGGGAACATGAAGCGCGCCTTGAGCACGGCGGCCCAGCGGGGCCTCGCCGACCAGCTGGAGCTCGAGGCGACCCTGCAGCAGGAGCACGGTGCCACCGCGGATTACCACGAGGGCCGGTCCGCGTTCGCCGAGAAGCGCAAGGCCGTCTTCCAGGGCCGATGAGTGCCGGCCCGCCCGGAACGGCCGGGCGGGCCGACACGTCAGAGCCGCTCGATGATGGTGGCGTTCGCCATGCCGCCCGCCTCGCACATCGTCTGCAGGCCGTACCGGCCGCCGGTCTGCTCGAGATGGTTGAGCAGCGTGACGAGCAGCCGGGTGCCGGACGAGCCGAGGGCGTGCCCGAGCGCGATCGCTCCGCCGCGCGGGTTCAGCCGCGCGAGGTCAGCGCCGAACTCGCGTGCCCACGCAAGCGGAACCGGCGCGAAGGCCTCGTTGACCTCGTACGCGTCGATCTCGTCGAGACTCAGGCCGCTGCGCGCGAGGACCCGGTGCGTCGCCGGGATCGGCCCGGTGAGCATGAACAGCGGGTCGTCGCCGACGACGGCGAAGGAGTGGAACCGCGCCCGGGGACGCAGTCCGAGCTCGTTCGCCCGCCGCTCGCTCATGATCAGCACAGCGGAGGCGCCGTCCGTGATCGGGGACGAGTTGCCCGGAGTGATCTTCCACTCGATGTCCGGGAAACGCGCGGCCATCTCTTCGGTGCGGAAGGACGGCTTGAGCCCGGCCAGCCCCGCGGCAGTGGTGCCGCCGCGAATCGTCTCGTCCACGGAGAGGCCCGAAGCCTCGGGGACCTCGACCACCTCGGCGTCGAACCCGCCTTCGGCCCATGTGCGCGCGGCCCGCTGGTGCGACTCGGCCGAGTAGGCGTCCAGCTCGTCGCGCTCGAGCTTCCAACGCTGAGCGACGAGCTCGGCGGAAACGCCCTGGTTGACCAGCCCCTCGGGGTAGCGGGCCTCCACCCGGGCCCCGGGGCTCTTCGGCCGCGAGCTTCCGATCGGTACCGCGCTCATCGACTCGATGCCCGCGGCTATGACGATGTCGTGCACCCCCGCCATGACCGCCTGGGCCCCGAAGGACGCCGCCTGCTGGCTCGACCCGCACTGCCGGTTCAGCGTCGTACTGGGAACGGACTCGGGAAATCCGGCGCCCAGAACAGCGTTGCGTCCGATGTTGCCAGACTGCTCACCCACCTGCTGGGCACAGCCGGTGATCACGTCTTCTACCAGCGCCGGGTCGATGCCGGTGCGGTCGACGAGGGCACGAAGCTGGCCTGCGAGCAGGTCGCTCGGGTGGACTCCGGAGAGGCCTCCCCCAGCCTTGCCCTTCCCGACGGGTGTTCGGACGGCATCGACGATGACGGCGTGCTCCACGGCGGACTCCACTCCTCACGGCACTGTTTCTAACTTCGAGTAAAACACGCCGAAGAGCCGTCGGGCAACGCAGCGCAACGGTGTCGAATATCCTTCCGCCGTGCCCAGGAAGACCATCGCCAACACAGACGCCACGGAGAGCGCTGACACGAAGTCGGCCCGCACCCGCGCGCGCCTGCTCGACGCGACGGCGAAGGTCCTGGCACGGAAGGGCTTCGCCGGTACACGACTCTCGGACATCGCCGAGGAGGCCCACGTCCAGGCCCCGGCGATCTACTACTACTATCCCTCGCGCGAGGACCTGATCGAGGCGGTGCTGTTCGCAGGTGCTCAGGCGATGCACGAGTTCTTGACAGCGCGCCTGGCCGAATTGCCCGATGGGACCTCGCCTTCCAAGCGGATCGAGGTCGCGGTCGAGGCCCACCTGCGTCACGAGTTGGAACTATCCGACTACGCCCGGGCCGTCATCCGCAATGCGAACCAGATGCCCGAGCAGTTCAGCAGGCGCGCGCTGGAGACCATCACCGAGTACAACGACATATGGCGCGACCTCGTCGCGGACCTTGCCGACGCGGGACTTCTCCGCGAGGACGTCGATCCCTCCATCGGCCGCATGATCGTGCTCGGCGCACTCAACTGGAGCGTCGAGTGGTGGGACCCAGCGCGAGGCTCGATCGAGCACGTCATCGCCGTTACCCAGTCCATGGTGCTACACGCCCTTCGGCCGTGACGTGTGCGGACCGCTGCTGCAGACATCATGAGCTGCGGTCAACCGAGGTGGTGTTTGCCACCAGGCTGAACACGCGGTAGCACCTGGGTCGGTGCGTCCGCAGGAGTACCCGTTCTCGTGCCCTGTTCGGCCTCGGCCCGGCGGATGGCCTCCTGCGCGGCGGCCGGCAGGGTGTGCAGCATCTCCGCCACCCGCTGCTGCCGGCGGGCCACGGCCTTGCGCTCGGGCAGGCCCGCGGTCGCCTCCAGCTGGGGCTTGATCGGGGGCAGCCCGGACAGCTCGTCGACCTCGGCCATCTCCCGGGCGGCCTGGGCGGTGTCCTTCTCCTCCGACATGCCGATCGGGCCCTGCCGGCGGCCGTTGAGGAACTGCGCCACCACCGGGTCCTCGCTGGTCAGCAGCACCTCTCGCGGCCCGAACATCGCCAGGTGCTTGCGGTAGAGCATCCCGATGTTGTCCGGCACCGTCTGCGCGGTGTTGATGTCGTGGGTGACGATCAGAAACGTCGCGTCCGTCTGCGCGTTCAGGTCGATGATCAGCTGGTTCAGGTACGCCGTGCGCACGGGGTCCAGGCCGGAGTCCGGCTCGTCGAACAGGATGATCTCGGGGTCGAGCACCAGCGCGCGAGCCAGGCCGGCGCGCTTGCGCATCCCGCCGGAGATCTCACCCGGGAGCTTCTTCTCGTCGCCCTTGAGCCCGACCATGTCCATCTTCTCCGCGACGATGTCGCGGATCTCCGACTCCGGCTTCTTGGTGTGCTCGCGCAGCGGGAAGGCGATGTTGTCGTAGAGGTTCATCGAGCCGAACAGCGCGCCGTCCTGGAACAGCACCCCGAACAGCTTGCGGATCTCGTAGAGCCGGTTCTCGCTGCACCGCACCAGGTCGGTGTCGTGGATGACGATCGAGCCCTTCTCCGGCTTGAGCAGCCCGATCAGCGACTTCAGGAACACCGACTTACCCGTGCCGGACGGGCCCAGCAACACACTGACCTCCCCCGGCGGGAGCGTCAGCGTGACGTCCGACCAGATGTTCGCGCGCCCGAAGGACTTCGTCAGTCCCTCGACCCGCACCTCGACTCCGGGCACTGTTCTCCTAGATCGGCTTGAGGTCGGACACAAGCCAGCGTCCGTCCACGCGGTCGAGCGTCACCCGTACACGGCTCCCCGATTGGGCGGGCGCGGGCACGTTCGGCGACTGGGTGGTCTGGTTGACGAACAGCAATACGACGTTCTCGTCCGCGGCTTGGGCGTCGAGCACGACGGAGCTGCCCTTGATCTCGGTGTTCGTCGTGATCTGCTGGTTCTTCGCGGCGGGCGCCACGACCTGCGTGACCAGCGCGCCGTAGTCCTGGCGGAACGAGTCGGTCAGACCCGGCCCGGCCCGGTCGATCAGCGAGTCGACAGAGTTCGGATCGTAGCTGAGCAGCGCAGGCACCGCCGCTATCGCCGCGTCCCGTGCGGCCTGCCGGTCTGACTCGGCGGAGGCAGCCGCGCGCCAGAACCACACGCCCGCGCCGGCCAGCAGCACCAGCACCAGTGCCGCGATCCCTGCGACGAGGAGAACCGAGCGGGGATTGCGGTCCAACCGCGTGCGGTAGGCCCGGCCGACCCGGCCGGGCACGGCGCCTGCGGCGCGCAGGCCGGTCGCGACAACGCGCAGCGCCCGTCCGACGATCCTCGGTGTCCGCCGACGACGGCCGGAAGCAGCCGTGTCGGCAGACCCCGCGGCATTGAATTCCGCATCCTCGGCAACGGTGTCGACCGCAACGGTGTCCTCGAGGCCGGCGCCCTCGGGATCGGGTCGTGTGTGAACGGCGTGGAGCATTTGTGTGGGGGCTTCGCCACGCGGACCGCCACGGTCCGCGCGGTCCGGCGCGCCGTCCGTCGCGCTCTCCGCGTCGTCGACGACCCCGTCGAGGAGGTCGTGGTCGGTGAACCCACTGCTGCGTGTCGCCATGGTCCTCTCCCTCCCGCTCAGGCCACGAACTCGACGGACGAGGCGAGCCAGCGCCCGTCGACGCGATCGAGGGTCACCGCGAGCCGGTAGTCGCGGTTCTCCGGCTGCGTGGCGGCGGAGTTCGTCACCGTCGAGTGCACGGCCACCAGGGTCCGCGCCGTGTCACCGTCAAGGCTGTCCAGCCCCGCCTCGACGACCTGTCCCTCGGTCGAGACCTTCGCCTGCTGCACGATCTGGACGAACGGGCCGCGGCGCTGCTCGAACTCCGCCTTGAAGTCGCCCGTCGTCCCGTCCAACAGCCGCTGCAGGTCCGCGTCCGCGGTGTCCTGCTTGATCGTCGTCAGGTTGGTCGCGACCTGCCGGGCCGCGTCCACCGCGGCCCGTCCGTCGGCCGCGGAGCGCTGAGCGATGCCGGCGTAGACCCCGGCGACAGCCGCGGCGACGAGGGCCACCAGGGCCAGCACGGTCACCGCCCGCGCGGGACCGCGTCGGCGGTCACCGGATGCGGGTGCGTCGGCGGCCGTCTCGGGACGCTCGGCGTCGGGCTCGACGACCGTGGTGGATCCGCTCATCGGCCGACCGGCCGGAGCAGGAGCCTCTGCCATGTCATCTCCTCCTCGGGCGCCGTCGGCTCACCGACGGCCCTCAGGTAGTAGGGCGTTCCATCCGGCCCGATCGCGCGACCGCCCAACGGGTCGGTCCGGGGCCGGCTGCCGTCACCCAACAGGCTGCCGAGCGCGGTGCCCGGCGCGAACGGCGGGTTGTTCGGCGCCACGGGCCTGGTTCCGCCGCCCCGGCAGTCCATCGGGGTCCCCGCGCGGGTGCCCGGCGCCTCGGCGCA
The DNA here is from genome assembly GCF_027922425.1 of Pseudonocardia halophobica. Lineage (GTDB taxonomy): Bacteria > Actinomycetota > Actinomycetes > Mycobacteriales > Pseudonocardiaceae > Pseudonocardia > Pseudonocardia halophobica. Next base: position 98,408 of record NZ_BSFQ01000003.1, read on the forward strand.
CGGGGTGTTCCGTGCGCCGCGGACGCCGCTCACGTCGTCCGCCGGAAGCCGGCAGAAGGCGCTGATCGGCGGGGCGACCGAGGTGTCGGCCGGGTCGCGCCACTGGTCCGCGGGGACGAAGCCCTGTGTACACGCGGGTGGCGAGTTGAGGGCGAGGTCGAGGTCGACGTTCGCTCGATGGTCCTCCCCGTTCGGCAGGACGATCGTCTGACCGTTCGTCGCAAGGGCCGGGTAGACGGACAGCGCCTGGGCCAGGTTCGGCTCGTAGGTGTCGAGCACCCCGCCGACGGTGACGAGGTTGGCGAGCAGAGTCGGCACGGTCCCGCGCACGTCGCCGAGCAGGCCGTTCACCTCGCGGGCGAACGGACGGCCGTCGGTGAGCAGGCCGCGGATGTCCCCGTCGCTCTCCCGCAGCTGGTCGGTCACCGAGGCGAGGTCCGCGCTCAGCGACCGCAGCTCCGGGGAGATCTCGTCGACCGAGCCGAGCACCGGCCGCAGGTCGTCGAGGAGCTGCGCCGTCGGGGCGTAGTTCGCGTCCGCGGCGTCGAGGAGGGTGCCCCCGCTGTCGATGATCCGCTGCAGGTCGCCGCCCGACCCGCGGAAGGCGTCGAACGCCTCGTTCACGACGACGTTGAGATCGTCGGCGGGAAGCTTGGCCACCAGCGCGTTGACCTGGTCCAGCACCGGTCCGATCTGGACGGGCGTCGACGTCTGGCTCACCGGGATGGTGTCCCCGGAGGCCAGGAAGGGACCGTCGAGGTTGTCCGGCACGAGGTCGACGTACTGCTCGCCGACCGCGGAGAGGCTGTGCACCTCGGCACGCGTCGTCGTGGGCACGTCGTGGCCGCTGTCGATCCGCAGGTCGGCCTCGACGCCGGTGTCGCTGAGCCGGACGGCGGTGACCCGACCGACCGAGCTGCCGCGGTAGTTGACCTCGGCGCCCTCGTACAGCCTGCCCGCCTCGGCGAAGTTCGCAGTGACCGTGTAGTTGCCGATTCCGAGCTGGTCCGGCACCCGGAGGTAGACGATGCCGAGGATCAGGCTGCCGACGACCGTCGCGATGACGAGCGCGGTGAGCTGGCCCCGGATGAACCTGGTGAGGATCACCGGCCACCTCCCAGGAGCGAGCCGAGCAGGCCGCCGGATCCCCCGCCCGAGTCCGCGGGCGCCGCGGGCGCCGGCGACGGGGCGGGGGTGGCGGGGGGAGCGGACGGGTTCGTGGTGGGAGCGGCCCCCGTGAAGGCGTCCAGCGGATCGCGCAGGGGGTCGCCTGCACCCCCGGCGGAACCCGGGGCGGCGCCGCCGAGCAGGTTCTGGATGCCGAACAGGCTGCCCTCGAGCGGGGTGCCGCTGAGCAGGTTGGCGTCGATCTTCGACAGCTGCAGGTCGACCATCAGGCTCAGGTTGCAGTAGTCGCCGCGGCACGCGTTCGGGGTGGTCGCAGCCGGGAACGGGAAGGTCAGGACCAGCCCCAACGCACCGACCAGGTGGTCCTGCGTGTCGCCCAGCGACTTCAGGACCGGCTGCAGGTCGCGCAGGTTCGCGGTGAGGTTGTCCCCGCTCTCGGCCACGATCTGGGAACCTGTCGCGCTGAGGGCCTTGAGCTTGTCCAGGGCGGTGACCAGGTCGTCGCGCTCACGGTCGAGCACCTGCAGGGCCGGGCCGAGCTGGTCGAGGGCACCGGTGATGGTGTCGGTCTGCCCCGCAAGCTGTCCCGAGAGCCGGTCGAGGCCGTCGATCGCCGTTGTGATGTCGTTGCGCTGTGCGTCGAGTCCGGTGACGAACGTGTCGAGCTGCGGGAGCAGCCGTCCGACGGCGCCGTCATCGCCGCCCAGGGCGCGGTCCAGCTCCCGGGTCACGGTGCTGAGCTGGTTGAGCCCGCCGCCGTTGAGCACCAGCGAGGTCGCCGCCAGCACCTCCTCGGTGGTCGGGTACGCCCGCGTGTTGGCGAGCGGTACGACGTCACCCTCCACCAGCCGCCCGGTCGGGGCGGGCTCGGTCGGGGCGCTCATCTCCAGGTAGGACGCGCCCAGCAAGCTGTTCTGCCCGACCGCAGCGACCGCGTTCTGGGGCAGCTGGACGTCTCGTCCCAGCCGGACGTTCGCCACGGCGTGCCAGTCCCGGGTGGCCAACGAGGTGATCGTACCGACGGCGATGTCCCCGACCTTGACCTGGGCGTTCGGCTTGAGCGTGCCGACGTCGGGGAGCTCGACCTGCACCGTGTAGGAGCCGTCTCCCCCGCCCACGCCACCGGGCAGTGGGAGGGCGTTGACGCCCTCGAAGCGACAGCCGGTCAGCCCGAGGGCGACCGTGGTCGCCAGGACGGCGAACGGTAGCGCCCGTCGGAGCCCGCCGGTTCGCGACGACCGGGTCATCGGGTGCCTCCCTGGGGGGTGAGGAGCTCGGAGAGACCGCCCTGTCCGGTGACCGGCGGGAGGATCGCGGACGGGCCGTCCGCGGGCAGCGGCGCCCGCGGGCTGGCCTCGGTAGGGAGGCTGCCCGGGCGGCTCAGGGGGTTGGCTGCCACTGGCGGGTAATTGACCTTCAGCAGGTCCAGCAGCGGACCGAGGGCCGCCGCGCACTGCTTGGCCGCCTCCTGGGGGTCCAGGTTGCCCGCCGCGGCGATGCCGGAGCAGACGAACAAGGAGGGGTTCTGGAGGTTGGCCAGAGCCAGCTGTCCGTGCAGCGAGGCGGTGCCGGGCTGGATGGCGTTGTAAAGGTTCGTCAGCGGCAGCGGCGCCGCATGCAGCACCCCGGCCAGGTCCTCCTGCTGAGCGGCCAAGATGCCGGTGACGCCGGCGAGCCGGTCGACCGAGGTGCCGAGCCGGTCGCGGTTGTCCGCGACGAACTGCTGCACGGTGCCCACCGTGGTGCGCAGGTCCGCCAGCGCGGCGCCGAGCTGGTCGCGGTTCTCGTCCAGGATCCCGGAGACCGACGCCAGTCGGGTGCCGAACTCCTCGATCTGCTTGTCGCTGGTGGCGAGCGCGGCCGTGAACACCTGCAGGTTGTTGACCGTGCCGAACAGGTCGTCGCTGCCGTCGGCGAGGGTCGTCGTGGCCGCCGCAAGCCGCTTGAGCGTGTCGTTGAGCCCCGCACCCTGCCCCTGCAGGGTGTCCGCGCCGACCGACAGCGCACGCGCGAGCGACCCGTCGGGGTCGTCGGCGACCGGACCGAGGTCGGTCGACAGCCGGGAGAGCTGGTCCTTGATGGAGTCCCACTCGACGGGGACGGCCGTTCGCTCGAGCGGGATGATCGCGCCCTCCGCCAGCGTCGGTCCCCCTGTGTAGCGGGGCGCCAGCTGCAGGTACCGAGTGGTGACCAGACTGGGTGCGACGATCGCGGCCTGCGCGTCCGCCGGGACCTCCTGGTCGGAGTCGTAGTGGAAGTCGACCTTGACCTGGTTGCCCTCGGGGGTGATGGCGTCGATCTTGCCGACGGGGACGCCGAGGATCCGGACCTCGTCGCCCGGGTACATACCCGTCGTCGAGGTGAAGTAGGCGGAGGCCTTCCGGGTGCCGCTCACGCTCACGGCGACGAGCACTCCCGCGACGAGGACCGCGACGACGACGGCGGCCAGCACGCGGAGGATAAGGATGCGGCTCACCGGTTACCTCCCTGCTGGGCGGGCGCGATGGACGCCCCCTGGTTCGAGCCCAGCTCCGGCAGGTAGTCCGAGAGCGGGATCAGGTTGCCGGGGATCAGGTTCTGCACGTAGGCGTTGAAGAACGGGCCGTTGCTCACGGCCTCCCCGACGCCGGTCGCGTAGCCGACGGCGCCCTTGAGGATCTTCGCGATGTTGTCCTCGTTCTGCTGCAGGGTCGCGAGCACCGAGTTCAGCCGGTCCAGCGCGGGCTCGATCTGCTCGCGGTTGTCGGCGACCAGCCCGTTCAACTCCTGGGCGAGCGCCGAGGCGTTCCGCAGCAGCTCACCGATGTCCTTGCGCCGCTGTTCGAGCTCACCGAGCAGCAGGTTGCCGTCGGTGATTAAGAGCTTGACCTGGTCGGAGCGCTGGGCCAGCACCCCGGTGACCCCCTGAGCGTGGGCCAGCAGCTCGCGCAGCTCGGCATCCCGGGAGGCGATGGTCGTGGAAAGCCGTCCGACCCCGTCCACGGCCGAGCGCAGCTGCGGCCCCTTGCCGTCCAGCGTCTCCGACACGGTGTCGAGCGCCTTGGACAGCTGCTGGGTGTCGATCTGCTGCGCCGTCGTGGTGAGCGTCGAGAGCGCCTCGGGCAGGTCGTACGGGGCGACCGTGCGGTCCCGGGGGATGGGGGTCCCCGGGTCCTGGTCGGTGGTCCCGGAGGGCTCCAGCTTGAGGAACTTGTCGCCCAGCACGGTCGCCACCGAGACCGAGGCCCTGGTCCGGTCGCCGACCTCTGCCTTCGAGTCCGTGACCCGGAAGTCGACACGGACGTTCGGGCCGTCGAGGCTCACGCCGGTCACCCGGCCGATCTCGAAGCCGCCCACCTTCACGGGGTCGCCCTCGCGGAGGCCTCCGGCCTCGGAGAACAGGGCGCTGTACGCGGTTCCGCGCAGGTCGAGCAGGGACGTCGTGTTGAGCGCCGCGGCGAGCACCAGGAGGATGGCGACGAGACCGATCGCCCCGACGACCACGGGGTTCTTGTCGCGGAAGCGGATCATGGGAGTCGGCACCTCGGGGTGTTCTGGTTCGAACCGAAGACCGGCGAGGAGATGGGCTGGCCGTCGGGCCCGGTGACCTTGACCTGGACGCTGCAGAGATAGAAGTTGAAGAAGGTGCCGTAGGAGCCGACCCGGTCGAGGCTCTCGTAGGCCCTCGGGATCTGCGCCAGGACGGCGTTGAGCCGGTCGGTGTTGTCGTCGAGGTTCGTCGCCACCCTGCCCAGCTCGGCGATCGAGCCCTGCAGCGGCGGTCGGACCTGGCCCAGGAGGGACGCGAGGTCCCCGGCGAAGCCGTTGACCCGCGTGATCGACTCACCGATGGTCTGCCGGTCCGCGGCGAGCCCCGAGACGACCTTCTGCAGCTGGTCCAGCGTCGTGCTGAGCTGCGAGTCGCGGGTGTCGACCGCACCGAGGACGGTGTTGAGGTTCTGCACCGTCCGGCCGATCACCTCGTCGCGGTCGGCCAGCGTGCTGGTCAGCGAGGCGGTGTGGCGCAACAGCGAGTCGACCGTGCCGCTCTGTCCCTGCAGCGTTCCGATGAGGTCGGTCGCCAGCGAGTTGACCTGGTCCGGCTGCAGGCCCTGGAACAGCGGCTTGAAGCCGTTGAGCAGAACGTCGAGGTCCAGAGCCGGCACCGTCCGCGTGTCGGGGATCGTGGCGTCGGGGTCCTGACGACTGCCGTCGCCCGGACCCGGCGCCAGCTCCAGGTACCGGTCGCCGATCAGGTTCTCGTAGCGGGCCAGCACCTTCGTCGAGGCGGTGACGGGCTGGTCGTCCCGCACGTCGAAGTCGACCTTGACTCGGTCGCCGTCGCCGAGCTCGACACCGGTCACCTGCCCCACGTCGACGCCGGCCACCTTGACCAGGTCACCGTCGGAGAGTCCGCTGACGTCGGCGAACTCCGCCGAGTACGAGGTGTGGGCGACACCCACGGTCGACCGGCCCAGGGTCACCCAGAGCAGGCCACCGAAGAACACGCCGACCACGAGGAAGGCAATGACCTTGATCAGTTCGGAGCGGACCTTCACCGCTGCTCCTCCCTTGCCGCGTTGCCCAGGGGCGCCGTGAGCAGCGGCGCGAACGACTGCCGGCCCAGCTGGACCCGGTTGCTGTTCTCGCGGTCCACCTGGACGTCGGTCGGGACCCGCTTGATCGGACGCTCGGACTCGTCGACCTGTGGCAGCCCGTAGCAGCCGGGGCCGTTGTCGACGTTGATTTTCGGCAGGTCCCGCGGGTTGGTGTAGGGGTCCTGGCCGATGGAGATGGTGGTGTTGAGCCGCAGCTCCGGCGAGTCCCCACCGATGGCCGGCTCCAGCACCTTGCGGGACTCGTCCAGGCCTTCGATGAAGCAGGTGAGCATGGGGTCATAGCGGTGCAACAAGGCAGCCGGGCTGCGCAGCAGGTCGAGGGAGGTCGCGAGGTTCTCGCGGTTCTCCGCCAACACCGTCTGCGCGTTGCCCGCCAGGACCGAGACGTCCATCAGGAACGCGTCGAGCTGGTCGGCCTGGTCGACCAGGGTGGCGCCGGTGACCGTGGTGTTGTCGAGGATGCGCAGGACGTCCGGACTGATGTCGGCGAAGGTCTGCGTCACCGGGCTGAGCCTGCGAAGGTCCTCCTGCAGGACCGGCAGCTTGTCGTTGAGCTTGCCGAGGTAGCCGTCGGCGGCGCCGGCGAGCTGGGCGATTCGGTCGCCGCGCCCGCCGAGGGCGTGGGCCAGCTCACCGAGGGTGGCGTTCAGCTTGGCCGGGTCCACGGTGCGGAGCACGGTGGCGAGGTTGTCGAACACGGTGTTGACCTCGACCGTGACCTGACGGGTGTCGAGCACCGCGCCCCGGGCGAGCGGGGTCGCGCTGGGCGCGTCCGGAAGGCTCAGGCTCACGTTTTTCGCCCCGAAGATCGTGCTCGGCTCGATCTTCGCGAGGACGTTCGCCGGGATCCGGTCGATCTCGTCGGGGTCCAGTCCGAGGGTGAGCCTGGCGCCACCGTCCGTTGCCTCGACGTCGGTGATCGTGCCGACCTGCACGCCGCGCAGGGTGACGGTGTTGCCCGCGTCCATCACCAGCCCGGAGCGGTCGACCTGCAGGGTCACCGGCACCCGGATGACGAAGACCTGCGCGTAGAAGGCAGCGGCGAGACCGAACAGGCCGGCCATCACCACCACCATGACGAGCCCGACGACGCGGACCTTGACTGTGCGGGGCATCGACTCAGCCCGCCAGGTGGAAGGTGTTGAAGTTCGCGTAGAGCGCCATCGCGACGAGCAGGTTCACGATCATGACTCCGGACAGGGAGGAACGGACCGAGCGCCCGACGGCCTCGCCGACACCCGCGGGCCCGCCGCCTGCGGTGTACCCGTAGTAGGTGTGGATGGACATGACCACGATGACCATGGCGATGACCTGGATGTAGGCGAAGACGATGTCGAGGGGGCTCAGGTACAGGAAGAAGTAGTGACTGAAGTTGCCCGCCCCGGTGTCGTAGAAGAACACCAGGATCAGGTAGTCGGCCAGGAAGCCCGCGAGCGATGCGAAGATGTAGAGCGGGGTGATCACGATCAGCCCGGCGAGCACCCGGGTCGTCACGAGGTACCGCATGGAGGGGACGGACATGACCTCCAGCGCGTCGATCTCCTCGGAGATCCGCATGGAGCCGATCTGCGAGGTGGTCGCCGCGCCGATCGTCACGGCCAGCGCGACGCCCGCGAGCAGCGGAGTGGACAGCCGCGCGGTGAAGTAGGCGGCGAGGAGCGGGGCTAGCGAGCCGACCCCGATGTTGGACGACGACTCGAAGCCCTGCGCCGCGGCCACCGCGCCTGCGAAGAAGGTGATCGACCCGACGATGACAGCGGACCCACCGACCAGGGCGAGCGCGCCCGCGCCCATGCCCATCTCGGCGATGAGCCGAAGGAGCTCCTTCTTGTAGCGGCGCAGCGTGGCCGGCACCGAGCCGACCACGCGGCCGTAGAACAGGCCCTGTTCGCCCAGGGCATCCAGCGTCTTGAGCGGACTGGTGACGACGCGCAGCAGCGTCGCGGACGCACTTCTGTCTGCCATGGCGGTGCGCCTCCTACAGGACCGCGAACTGAACGATGGTGATGGTCAGACTCACCGGCACGAGGACGGTGATGGTGATGACGACCGCCTGGTTTACGGCGTCCCCGACCCCCTTCGAGCCGCCCGAGACCGTGAGTCCCCGGTAGCACGCGATGAGGGCGGCGATGATGCCGAAGACCAGCGCCTTGACCATGCTGAAGATCAGCTCCGCGGGGCCTGTGAACAACGGGATGCTGTCGACGTAGGCGCCTGGGGTGGCGCCCTGCAGGTAGACGCTGAAGAAGTAGCCGCCGATCAGGCCGCCTGCTCCGATGATGAAGTTCAGCACCTGGGCCACGACGACCATGGCGATCACTCGCGGCACGACGAGGCGCTGGATGGGGTCGATGCCCAGCACCATCATCGCGTCGATCTCCTCGCGGATGGTCCGGGCGCCGAGGTCGGCGCAGATCGCCGTGCCGCCCGCGCCCGCCACCACGACCACCGTGACGAAGGGCCCGATCTGTTGAATGGAGGCGATGCCCGCGATCCCGCCGGACAGGTCGAGCGCTCCGAGGTCCTTCAGCAGCAGGTTGACCTCGAAGATCACAAGCAGCGTGAAGCCGAGCATGACCAGCAGGGTGGGCACGATCGAGACGCGGATGATGAACCACATCTGCAGGATCGCCTCGCGCCACTGGAAGGGACGCTTGAACATCGCCTGCAGCGTGTCCAGCGACATCGCGAAGAGCCCGCCGAGCGGCTTCAACGGTCGTGCGAGCACCGAGGTGGTTCCGGTCGCCATCGTCGGAGCACTCTCCTGTCCGGCGGACCCCCACTGGTCCGCGCTCGCAACCTTTAACGACGGTTCGAGAACGAGGTGACGGACAGAGTGTCCGGGAGTTCGACGAGCGCCGCCCTTTCACTCGTTCAGGGCAGCAGAGCCCCGCGTCGACCTGCCGAAACGGGCTCATGCGTGACTCCTGCACCGTTCGCGCGTTGAATCCAGCATCGAAATCGGACGCAGTCGAGGGGGATGGGTGCCGGGACCACAGGCGAGGCCCATGGCCGAGCGCCGGACGGAGATGGCTGTGCGCCTCGCGCCCACAGTGCACGAGCTGCTCTGCGCGGGACTGCGCTACCGCGACCTGAGCGTGGAGCAGATCATGGCAAAGGCCGGCATGGCCCGCTCGACCTTCTACGCCCACTTCGAGGACAAAGGCCATCTGCTAGCCCTGCTGGGCCGGGACATCGTGGACGAGATGGCCGGCTGCGCGCTCCCCTGGACCACCTTCCCGGGAGACGGCACCGAGGACGACCTTCGGGCCCTGCTGGCGCCCATGCTCGACTGCTACCGGAGGCACTCCCGGCTCATGGGGGCCCTCACCGAGGAGGCGGTCTCCGACCCGAGGGTGAAGCTCGAGTTCGAGCGGCTGTACCGGATCGGGAGGGAGCTGCTCGCGGTCCACGTGGCGGACGGTCGACGCAAGGGCACCGTGGACCCGGCAGTCGACCCCGGGCCGACCATCGACTGGCTGCTGGCGATGCTCGACCGGGGGATGTACCTCCTGGTCAGAAACTCCGCAGAGGACGACCCGGGTCGTTGTGCCACGATGGCGCGGATCGTCTGGCTGACCCTGTACGCGGGCGCACCGAGCAGGTCGGCCAGCCCGGCCGCCGCCGGGTCGGGCCACCGGGGCGGCCCGACCCTGTAGCGAGCCTCAGCTCGTCGCGTACTTCTTCTTCAACTCGCCCTTGACCAGCTTGCCGGTCTCGGTGCGGGGCAGGTCGTCGACGAACTGCACGCTACGCGGGGCCTTGAAGCCGGCGATCTTCGACTTCACGAACGCGATGATCTCCTCACCCAGGGCTTCGTCCGGCGAGACCCCGACGGCCGGCTGCACGAAGGCCTTGACGGACTCGCCCATCTCCGGGTCCGGAACTCCGATCACCGCGACGTCGTGAATCGCGGGGTGCAGGGCGAGCACGTTCTCGATCTCCTGCGGGTAGATGTTGACCCCACCGGAGATGATCGTGAAGGACTTGCGGTCGGTCAGGAAGAGGAAGCCGTCCTCGTCGAGGTAGCCGATGTCCCCGAGAGTCGTCCACGTCTCGTGCTGCGGATGCTGCGACTCCCGGGTCTTCTCCGGGTCGTTGTGGTAGGTGAACGGCACCTGCTCGCGCTCGACGAACACGGTGCCGACCTTTCCTGACGGCAGCTCGATGCCGTCGTCCGCGCACACGTGCGGGGTGCCCAGCACGAACCGCCCGACCGAGCCCGGCTTGGTCAGCCACGTCTTCGCGTCGATCATCGTCATGCCGTTGCCTTCGGTGCCCGCGTAGTACTCGACCAGGATCGGCCCCCACCAGTCCAGCATCTTCTGCTTGACCTCGACGGGACACGGCGCCGCGGCGTGGATCGCGAGCCGCAGCGTGGACACGTCGTAGGCGCTGCGCACCTCGTCCGGCAGCTGCAGCATCCGGACGAACATCGTCGGCACGAACTGAGCATGGGTCACGCCGTGCTCGGCGATGGCCTTGAGCGCACCCTCGGCGTCGAACTTGCGCAACATGATCACCGTGCCGCCGTACGCGTGCACGGCGCCGCACCAGCGCAGGGGGGCCGCGTGATAAAGGGGCGCGGGCGAGAGGTAGACAGTCCCCCTGCCGAAGCCGAAGTGCTGGCCCGCGAGCCCGACGACCGGGTCTCCGATCTGGTCGACCTGCACCGGCGGCAGCGGCAGCCGAACGCCCTTCGGCCTGCCGGTGGTACCGGACGAGTAGAGCATCGGCGCCCCGTGGGGCTGCTCTGCGAACGGCTCGGCCGAGACCGCGGCCAGCGCGTCCTCGTAGGACTCGAACCCCTCCACCGGGCCGTCGAACGCGAAGCGGGACTTCGCCCCCACGCCGTCCTCGACGACACCTGCGGCGAGCTCCGCCTTGCCGTGCGACGCGATCAGGGCCGTGGCCCCGGAGTCGTTGACGATGTACGCCACCTCGGCCGGCGCCAGGTTGTGGTTCACCGCGGTGATGTAGAGACCGGACCGCAATGCCGCCCAGTAGACCTCGAAGGCACGCAGATTGTTCTCGGTCAGCAGGGCGACGGTGTCACCCTTGCGCAGGCCGGCGTCGTACAACACATGGGCGAGGCGGGCCGAACGTTCCTCCAGCTCGCCGTAGGTGAGCACCTCGCCGGTGTCCGCGAGCAGGGCGGCGACGGTCTGCGGGGCCTCAGCGGCGTAGGTGCCGGGATACATGGATCGTGCCTCCACGTCGGTGTGCTGCAAGTCTGAATTTAATCCAGATAAGATTACCGGTCAGAGTCGCCTGCGACAAGTCGTTGGAGGTTCTCGTGCCGACACGATCACGGAGAGCGACCAAATTATTGACTGCAGGATAGAAAACTGCGAGCCTGGGACCCACCACCGCACCAGGAAAGGGAGGGCAGCATGCCCGGCTTCGCCAACGAGGACGAGCTGTACAAGTACGTCGGCGGCATCTTCGAGAAGGCCTTCGCGGACCCCGAGCTGGCCCCGAAGATGGAGGCCACCGGAATGGTCTTCGCCACGCGGTGCACCGACCCGGACTCCGTGGTCGTCATCGACATGGTGAACCGCAAGGTCTACAAGGGCAGCGAGGGCGGCCCGGAGCCAGACGCGTCACTGATCATGTCGACCGAGACCGCCAACGCGTACTGGCAGGGCAAGGTCAACCTCCCGTTCGCCATGGCGCGCAACAAGGTCAGGGTGGAGGGCAACGTCGCCAAGCTGCTGGCACTCTCGCCGCTGGGCAAGAAGCTCTACCCCCAGTACGTCGAGACCCTGAAGGCCGACGGGCGAGACGATCTGCTCGTCTGATCCGGCGCGACGTGAGGAGGGGGCGGCCCGCCGGGCCGCCCCCTCCTCACTTTCGTCGCGGGATCAGAGCCGCTCGATGATGGTGACGTTGGCCTGGCCGCCGCCCTCGCACATCGTCTGCAGGCCGTAGCGACCGCCGGTGCGCTCCAGCTCGTGCAGCATGGTTGTCATCAGCCGGGCGCCCGTGGCACCGAGCGGGTGACCCAGGGCGATCGCGCCGCCGTTGGGGTTCACGATCGCAGGGTCCGCGCCGGTCTCCTTGAGCCAGGCCTGCACCACTGAGGCGAACGCCTCGTTGATCTCCACGGTGTCGATGTCACCGATGGACAGGCCCGTCTTCTTCAGCGCGTGCTCCGTCGCCGGGATGGGCGCGGTGAGCATCGACACCGGGTCCGCACCGCGCACCGATACATGGTGCACGCGGGCTCGCGGGGTGAGACCGTGGGTCTTCACCGCGGACTCCGAGGCGATCAGCAGGGCCGCGGCGCCGTCGGAGATCTGGCTGGACACTCCCGCCGTCAGCCGACCGCCCTCGCGCAGGGTCTTGAGCGCGGCCAGCTTCTCCAGCGAGGTGTCGCGGCGCGGGCCCTCGTCCGTGGTGACCTCGCCGAGGGGGACAATCTCGCGCTCGAAGCGACCCTCGTCGATCGCGCGCAGGGCCCGGTGGTGGGACTCGAGGGCGAAGACCTCCATGTCCTCCCGCGAGATCTCCCACTTCTCCGCGATCATCTCCGCGCTGCGGAACTGGGAGATCTCCTGGTCCCCGTAGCGAGCAGCCCATCCCGGGCTGGTGTTCCACGGGTCGACGGCGCCGTAGGGCTCGCCCGCCCCGAACGACGACAGGATCGGGTACTGGCTCATGTTCTGCACGCCACCGGCGATCACCAGGTCCTGGGTACCGGACATGACCGCCTGCGCCGCGAACGACACGGCCTGCTGACTGGAGCCGCACTGGCGGTCGACCGTGGTGCCTGGGACGGACTCCGGCAGGCCCGCGACAAGCGCCGCGGTCCGCGCGATGTCACCGGCCTGGGCGCCGATCGCGTCGATGCAGCCGTAGATCACGTCCTCGATGGCTGCCGGGTCCACACCCGTGCGCTCCACGAGGGCCTTGATGGGGTGCGCCCCCAGGTCCGCCGGGTGCACCCCGGCGAGTCCGCCCTTGCGTCGCCCCACCGGGGCCCGGACGGCGTCGACGATGTAGGCCTCGCCCATGAGTTCCTCTTCCTCGATCTGTGTCGGACCGCGCACGGGAGCCCGGCGCGGTCAACCCTTCGCGGCCGCGGCCGCGTTCCGCTTCTCGGCGAACGCGAGAGCGTCGGACCAGCTCGTCCGGCGTCCGATCTGGACCCGGTACTTCATGACTTCCGCCCGCCGGTCCAGCGTGAGGCAGCCGGTCAACCGGTCCCCGGTCCGGTAGAGCGCCACGAACCGCTGCTCGTCCACCGACCCGGACACCACGCGGATCTCGTCCGCGCTGGGCACACCGACGAACTGAATACGGCTGTCGTACCAATCCGACCAGAAGTACGGAACCGTCTCGTACGGCTTCGCGTTCTCCGGGTCCAGCGCGTTGCGCGCTGCCTGGGCGCCCTGCTCGGCGGCGCTGGTCCAGTGCTCGATTCGCATGAGACCACCCGTCGGCGACTCGGCGAACAGCGGATTGCGCCAGCGCACCACGTCGCCCGCGGCGTAGACCCCGGTCAGATCGGTCCGCAGCGTCTCGTCCGCGACGATGCCGTTGTCCAGCTTGACCCCGGAGCCCTCGAGCCACTCCGTCTCGGGGATCGCGCCAATGCCGGCCACGACGAGGTCGGCGGGGAGCACCGTGCCGTCGGCCAGACGCACCCCCGTGACGTGGTCGGTGCCCTCCAGGGCGTCGACGCCGACACCGCACCGCAGGTCCGTGCCGTGCGCGGCGTGCAGCGCGGACAGCGCGGTGCCCATCTCCTCGCCGATCGCGCGCACGAGGGGGGTCGGCAGCGCCTCGACGATGGTGACCGGCAGCCCGCGCTTGCGAGCACCGGAGGCCACCTCGGAGCCGATGAAGCCCGCGCCGATCACGACCGTGCGCGACCCGGCCTCCAACGCCGAACGGACGGCGATAGCGTCGTCGAGGGTACGCAGGGCGTACACACCGGCGAGATGGTCCGTGCCCGGCAACAGCCGAGCGCGGGCCCCGGTCGCCAGGACCAGCGCGTCGTAGCCGATCCGTCGATCCCCGACCACCACCTCCCGGCCGTCGGCGTCCAGGGCCGACGCCGGCGTGCCGAGGACCAGGTCGACCCCCAGTTCGCGCAGGTGCTCCTCCTCCCGGAACCGCACCTGGGGCACCTCCTCGCCGTCGAGGTAGGCCTTGGACAGCGGAGGCCGGTCGTACGGCAGGTGCGGCTCGGCCCCCACCAGGGTGACAGGCCCCTCGTGCCCGGCGTCTCGCGCCGCCTCGACGGCGCGGAGTCCGGCCAGAGACGCCCCGACGACCACGAGACGGGCACTGCTGGGGGTCGTCATCCTCGGCACCTCCGACGTTCCGGCTTTTGAATCGAGAGTAAACTTCACCCGGTCGTCCGTCAACGTGACGGGCCGCAACGACGAGGAGCCACGGGGTGCGCATCGGGATCCAGTTCGAGCACAGCGGCGACTTCGCAGCGGCGGTGGACCGCCTCGTGGAGTTCGAGAAGGCCGGTGTCGACAGCGTCAGCGTGCCGGAGGCGTACTCGTTCGACGCCGTCAGCCAGCTCGGCTACCTCGCGGCCCGGACCACCTCGGCGGAGCTCAGCTCCGGCATCCTCCAGCTCTACGCCCGCACGCCCGCACTCACCGCCGCCACCGCCGCTGGACTGGACATGGTGTCCGGCGGCCGCTTCGCCCTCGGTGTCGGAGCCTCGGGCCCACAGGTGGTCGAGGGCTTCCACGGCGTCCCGTACGACGCGCCACTGGGCCGGACGCGCGAGCTCGTGGAGATCTGCAGGCAGGTCTGGCGACGCGAGCCGCTGGTCCACGAGGGGACGCACTTCCGGATCCCGCTGCCCGCGGACCGGGGCACGGGACTGGGGAAGCCGCTTAAGCTGATCGACCACCCCGTTCGACCCCGGATCCCGATCACGATCGCGGCGATCGGACCGCGCAACGTAGCGCTCGCCGCCGAGGTCGCCGAGGGCTGGGAGCCCATCTTCTTCCACCCCGAGCGGGCCGAGCGCGCGTGGGGTGCCGCACTCGCGGAGGGGCGGTCGAAGCGGGACCCTCGGCTCGGGCCCCTGCAGATCGCCGTCTGGGCGCCGCTCGCCGTCACCGACGATCCCGGCCCGGTCCGAGACCTCCACCGTCCCGTGCTGGCCCGCTACATCGGCGGCATGGGCTCGCGGGGCCGCAACTTCTACAACGACCTGGCGGCCCGCTTCGGCTACGAGGACGCCGCCAGGGAGATCCAGGACCTGTTCCTGAACGGCAGGCGCGACGCGGCCACCGCGGCCGTCCCGGACGACCTGGTCGACGCGGTGTCGCTGATCGGCTCGGCCGGCCACCTGGCCGAGCGGATCGCGGCGCTGGCCGCCGCCGGGGTCACGACCGTGCGGGTCAAGCCGATGGCGAGAGGCCACCGCGCGAGGCTCGCCGACGTCGAGGTGCTCCGCGGTCTGACGTGAGCACGGCCAGGGCGGGCGACGGCCTCGGGGTCACTCGAGACCGACCTTCGTCGTCCGACTCCCGAAGACGCCGACGACGACAGCCAGGATGGCGCACACCACGGCGACGTAGACGTAGATCGCCGAGAAGCCGAACCCCGCGTAGATGGCCGGCACCAGAAGCGACCCGCCGATGCCCGCGAGCCGCCCGGCGGCCTGGGCCGCCCCGACCCCCGCACCCCGCACCCCCGTCGGGAACAGCTCCGGAAGGTAGGCATAGACCGTCGACATCACGGCATTCACCGCCGCCATGGCCAGCAGACCGATCCCCAGGAACAGGGGCATCGACCCGGTGAAGCCGAAGACGAGGACGCACGCCGCGACGATCATCGCGATGGTCGCGATCACGTTCTTCCGCTGCCACCGGTCGATGTAGAGGTAAGTCGAGAACGCTCCGATGGCCCCGGCGACCGCCATCGCGGTGGAGTACTGCAGCGACTCGACCTGGCTGTAGCCGCGCTCGACGAGCAGTACGGGAATCCATGACGAGAACCCGTACTGAATCATGATCACGCCCATCGCGGCCAACATCCCGATCAGCAGCCTGCCCACCAGCCGGCCCGAGAGGAGGTCGCGGAGCGGGAGCGGTCGCACCGCCGGTGCCGGAACCGGCTCGGGCAGCGGGCCGTCGAAGCGTCGCTGCACGTCCGCCTCGAGGTCGGCCACGATGCGCACGGCCTCGTCCTCGCGGCCGCGGGCGAGCAGCCAGCGGACGGACTCGGGGAGTCGGCGGCCGAACAGCAACGCGACCACCGCGCCGAGGGCGCCGATCACGAACATCCACCGCCATGCGCCCGTGGAGAGCGGCACGATCAACGTCGAGAGCACCGCGGAGAGCGGGACCGCCAGGAAGCCGAGGGCCACCACGAGTGCGGTGCATCGGCCTCGCTGTCGGGTGGGCAGCATCTCGCTCGCGTACACGAGGACGGTGCCCGCCATGGCCTGGATCCCGATGCCGGTGACGACGCGCAGCAGGGCGACCGTCTCGTAGTTCT
This sequence comes from Pseudonocardia halophobica, assembly GCF_027922425.1. GTDB lineage: Bacteria > Actinomycetota > Actinomycetes > Mycobacteriales > Pseudonocardiaceae > Pseudonocardia > Pseudonocardia halophobica. Next base: position 114,613 of record NZ_BSFQ01000003.1, read on the forward strand.
GGGCGAATGCCGTCGCCAGGGACCCTGCCGACATCAGGAGGACGCCGCCGAGGATCAAAGGCCTGCGTCCGAACCGGTCGGCGAGCCTGCCCCCGAAAAGGCCGCCGATCATCATCCCCGCGAACGTCGCCGAGGTGATGATCCCGAACTGTCCGACGGTGGTGCCCCACTCCACGCGCCACGCCGGCGAGGAGTACGAGCCGAGCGAGAGGTCGATCATGTCGAACACGTAGAAGGCGCCCAACATCGCCACCCACACACGTTGCTTTCGGGCGAGCACGGGAAGGCGTTCCAGGCGCGCGGTGATCAAGCCGTCCGCTGCCCTGTTCTTCTCCGTGCCTTGTATCTCGGACATGAACACTCCAGTGTGTCGTCGGGCCATGTGAGGTACGTGGGGTCGGCCGCCGAGCGGGGCGAGGGCATGTCTCGGCTGGGCTTCTCGGACGGGGCCGCACGAGTCCACTCGCTGGAACCGGGATCCGGCGGGTAGGCGTCGGTTCTTGCGCGAATCCCCCGACAGGCCCTCTCGACCGTAAGGGTGGCCCCAACCGAGCGTCAAGTCGTTGACGACCAGATGGTCGGCTTCTAATGTCGACTCCGGCACTGCTGGACGTCGTGACCTCCGATTGATGCTCGAGGCCCTTTCGCGCACGCTTGAACACGCCTCCAGCGGCTGATCGACGGCCTCGCGCGCCGGCCCGCCCCGTGAAGAAGGACCTGGCGATCGAGGGAGACCACCTGTGCGGAGCCAGACGTAGGGCCACCGACCATGCGCTATATTGTTCGACCGGTCGGTCGGTCGGTCTTAGTCGCCGATGACTCGTCACCCGCCCTGTCGTCCAGGGGCAGGGACCGGGACCGATCGGGCGGGATCGCGACCATGCCGGAAACCCGCCCGATCACTCCGACCGATGAGGCTCTGAATGGATCAGCTCGCCCCGCCCCCCGTCGCCGCGATCGACCGCGACTCCGTCCCCGAGACCAGCCGCGCCCTGACCCTGGACGCCCTCCTCACCCGCGCCGCGCGTAAGGCGCCGGACAACCTCGCGATCCGACACCGCGAGGAGCACGTCGGCTACGCCGAGCTCGACGAGCGGGTGGACAGGCTCGCCGGGGTCCTCGCCCGCGGGGCGTGGTCCCGGGCGAGCGCGTCCTGACCCTCCTGCAGAACGGGATCGGCACGGTCGAGACCTACTTCGCCACGCTGAAGGCCGGCGGGATCGTCGTCCCGGTCAACACCAGGCTGGCGGCGGACGAGATCGCCTACATGATCGCCGACTCGGACCCACGCCTGGTGGTCGTCGACCCGACGCTCGCCGAGGAGGCGCGCGAGGGCGCACGACTGGCGGGAAGCGAGGCGCCGCTGCTGACGGTCGACGAGCTGCGCGCGGAGGTCTCGGACGATCTAGGCGACCCCCGCAGCGAGGAGTCGGACACCGCCTTTCTGATGTACACCTCGGGCACGACCGGACGCCCCAAGGGTGCGATGATCACCCACCGCGGACTCGTGGTCCATACGTTCAACCTCGTCGCCACCTTCGGCATGACCGAGCCGACCGAACGCGTCCTGTCCGGCATGCCGCTGTTCCACATCGGTGGGGTCGACATCCTCCTGTACCCCCTGATGGGGTGCGGGGGGACGATCATGCTCGACTCCACGAACTTCAGCGCCGAGGACGTCGTGGGGATCATCGAGCGGGAGCGGGTCACCGCGTGCTTCTTCGTCCCGACACAAGCGGACGAGCTGTGCGACGTCCCGGATGCCGCCCGACGGGCGGCGAGCCTGCGGCGCATCTGCTGGGGCGCCTCCAACGCACCGGCGTCGGTCGTCCAGAAGCTGCTGCGGACCTTCCCGGAGATCTCGGTCTTCGCCAGCTTCGGGCAAACCGAGATGAGCGCAGCCACCTGCGTGCTGGACGTCCGCACCGCGATGGACCGGCTCGGCTCGGTGGGCAGACCGCTCATCAACGTCGAGGCGAGGATCGTCGACGAGGACATGGAGGACGTCGGCGTCGGGCAGGTGGGCGAGATCGTCTACAACGGACCGACAGTCATGAAGGGCTTCTGGCGCAAACCCGCTGAAACGGCCGCGGCGTTCGCGGGCGGCTGGTTCCACTCCGGTGACCTTTGCCGTCGCGACGAGCAGGGCTACGTCTACGTCGTCGACCGCAAGAAGGACATGATCATCTCGGGTGGCGAGAACATCTACTGCGCCGAGGTCGAGGCCGCCATCGCTACCCACCCGAAGGTTCGCGACGTCGCCGTGATCGGCGTACCACACGAGCGCTGGGTCGAGACCCCGCTGGCCGTCGTCACCGTGATGGACCCGAGCGACCCCCCGACGTTGACCGAGATCGTCGACCACACCAGGGCACGGCTCGCGCGGTTCAAGGCCCCGACCCAGCTCGAGGTGGTGGAGGACCTGCCGCGCAACGCGATGGGCAAGGTCCAGAAGTTCGCCCTGCGCAAGGACCGCTCTGCCGGAGGGGCGACCAGCTGAGGCTCCGCCGCGCAAGCCCGACCTCGCTCTCGGGCCGGCGCGATCAGCCCAGGCCGAGACCACCGGCGAGGGCTCGCAGCGCCGCCCGGTACTCCTCGTCCGGGGCGCCGGGGGCGGTGAAGACCTGGGCGCAGACGTGGTCGGCGCCTGCCGCGAGGTGGGCGTCGAGGCCCGCGGCGACGGTGTCGGCGTCGCCATGCAGGACGAGGGCGTCGATCAGCTGGTCCGACTCGGTGTCGATGTCGGTCTCGGTGAAACCGGTCCGCAGCAGGTTGCGCCGGTAGTTCACCAGCTCCAGGTAGGGCCTGCGCACCCGGGACCTGCCCAACTCGCGGGCATGAGCGGCATCCGTGGACACGACGACCTTGTGCTCCGGGGCGAGCAGGGGACCCGTACCGAGGATCTCCCGCGCCTCCCGGGCGTGTTCGGGGACCGTGAGATACGGGGCCGCGCCGGCGGTCCGCTCCCCGGCGACGCGCATGACCTTGGGCCCCAGCGCGGCCAGGGCGCGGTCCTCGACCGGCACACCGGCCGCGTCGAGGTCGTCGAGGTAGGTCTGGATCGTGTCGAACGGGGACCGGTACTCCTTCTGCCCCTCCGGGTGACCGATCCCGACGCCGAGCAGGAAGCGCCCCGGGTGCCGGGCCACGATGCGATGGTAGGACTCGGCGGTCTCCTTGGCCGCGGCCTGCCACATGTTGACGATCCCGGTGGCGACGACGACGTGCTCGGTCGCGTCGAGCAGGGACTCGGCGAGCGCGAGGTCGGCGGGCGGTGAGCCGCCGATCCAGATCGTGCCGTAGCCGAGCCGCTCGATCTCAGTCGCGAGTCCGGGGGTGAGCATGCCCGCCAACTGCCAGATCCCGTACCGCCCCAGATCCACCGCCATGCGGGCGACTGTAGCCTGTTCCGTTTTTCTCACGCTCGTTCTAATTTCGGACCTGTCCCGGCTCGACGACGAGGGGAACGACAGTGACGGATAGGTTCAGGGGCAAAGTCGCGATCGTCACAGGTGCGAGCGCGGGCATCGGGCGAGCGGTGGCTCTGGCCCTCGCGGCCGAGGGCGCCCGGGTCGTCGTGAACGCACTCGACCCCGTCGGCCTGGAGAAGCTCGGCACCGAGGCCGACCTCGTCGCGGTGGTCGGCGACACCGCGGAGGAGGACACCGCCGACCGGCTGGTCGCCGCGGCCCTGGACACGGGCGGCCGGGTGGACCTGCTGGTGAACAACGCCGGCGTGCATCGCAGCGTTCCCACGGCGGAGTTCTCGTCCGCCGAGTGGCGACGGGTGATCGACATCAACCTCAACGGCTACTTCTACCTGGCCCGGGCCGCTGGTGCGGTGATGATCCGGCAGCGTGCCGGCGTGATCCTCAATGTGGCGTCCACAGCGGGCGTCGCAGCGGCGCTGAACAGCGCGGCGTACGTCGCGTCGAAGCACGGCGTCGTCGGGTTGACCAAGGCCTTGGCGGTCGACTGGGCGCGCTACGGCATCCGGGTCAACGCACTCGGCCCCGGGCTGACCACGACCGGCATGGTGCAGGCCTTCGCCGAGTCCGCACCGGATCTGTACGCGGCCCGCGAGCGGAGGGTTCCGCTCGGGCGCGCCGCCTCGCCCGAGGAGCAGGCCGCCACCGCGCTGTTCCTGCTGTCCGACGAGTCCGCCTACACAAGCGGTCAGATCCTCGTCGTGGACGGCGGCGGCGCCGCCCTCTACTCCGGGTACGAGGCCCCTGCGCAGGAGCGCTGATGTCCCGCGGGGTGTCGTACGCGACGGCGGACGCCGACGAGGCACGGGAGCTGGCCAGCCGCACGTTCAGCGAACACGACCTGCGCCTGGTCGACGGACACCCGCTGGAGTTCCGGCTCGACCTCGTGCCCTCGGCCAGGCTGACAGTAGGACGGATGTCCTACGGGGCCGACGCCACGCTGGCCGGACCGTCGATGCGCACCTGCTACCACGTCAACCTCGCCACCGTGGGCGAGTCGCAGGTCTCCCAGCATGGCCGCCGGGAGACAGCGGGCGTCGGTCGGGCCGGCGTCGCGTTCCTGCCGGACGGCCCGTTGGAGGTCCGCTGGAGTCCGGACGCGGTGCAGTACGCGCTGAAGTTCCCCAAGGAGCTGCTCGAGTCGCACGCCGCCAAGCTGGCGGGCACCCCGCCCGGTGAACCTATCCGGTTCGACCTGACTTTCGACCTGTCCTCGCCCACGGGCCGGTCGCTGGTCGCGACGGCCGCCTTCCTGCACGCCCAGCTCGCCCGACCGGGCGGTCTCGCCGAGATGCCGGTGGCCTGCCACGAGCTCGAGGCGGCGCTGATGACGCAGTTGCTCATGGTCGTGCCCAGCCAGTTCAGCGCCCGCCTGCGCCGCCGCGAACCGAACCGGCGCGCGCGGGTCCGACTGGTCGTCGACCATCTCGACGCCCATCCCGAGAAGGAGACGACGACCGCCGAGCTGGCCGAGCTGGCGGGCATCGGCCCACGCGCGCTGCAGGCGGGGTTCCAGGAGCTCGTCGGCCTGCCGCCGCTGGCCTACCTGCGCGCTGTGCGGCTCGACCGGGTGCACGCCGAGCTCGCCGCGGGCGGCCGCTCCGTCACGGAGGTCGCGGCGGCGTGGGGCTTCTACCAGCCCGGTCGCTTCGCCCGGCTCTATCGCGAGCGGTTCGGGGAGCTCCCCTCGCAGACCGCGGGCGGGCCGGTCACCTCGCGCTGAGCCGCGCCTCTACCCTGGACGCGGCGGCGCGCGCGCCCGCCCGGGGCGCTGTCGCCGGAGCGCGCAGGCGACCGACCTCGTGGCCGTCTCCCAGCGGGTCGCGCGGTCACGAGAGCCCTGTGCCTGCGCGACCACCGCTGCTTCCGAGGGGGTCGGTCCTCGAGCCGGTTCCCGAGGGTGCTGCCGAGCCGGCGGTCAGCGGACCGCCAGGTCGCCCTGGGTGGCGGTATGGGCGCGCGCGAGAGCTCGGGCACCTCGCAGCCCAGACGATCGACCTCTGCGGGCTCCGCACCGGAGGCGAGATGACGCTGATGGAAGCCTTCCAGCCCGATCGTCACCCGCCAGGACACGAACGCTGTGTACCAGTGAGGTCGTGCACGGCGTGCACGCTCCGCGCGGCGTACCTCTGGACCAGGTGTCGTCGGCCTGGGAACAGGGGCGGTCGCACCACTCCGGCGAAGTCGAGCAGCACCCCGGCGTCGCTCGCCGGGCTCGGGCCACGTGGACAGCAGATAGCCCAGGTCGGCCATGGGGTCGCTCAGCGCCGCCACCTCCCAGTCCAGGACGGCGGCGACCCGCGGCTTCCGGCCGGCGACGGTCACGTTGCCGAGCCGGTAGTCGCCGTGCGTGAGGGCGACGGCCCGCTGGTTCGGGACGTGGGCGCGTAGCCAGGCCGCCGTGGCATCGGCCTCGGGATGTCGCGGTGCGGGGAGGAGTCCCAGATGCGACCGAACGAGTCGACGCGGCGCTGCCGCATCGTGTCCGGCCTGCCGAAGTCTGCGAGGTCGGTGTCCAGCCACGGCAGCTCGTGCAGCGCGACGAGAGTGTCGACCAGCTCGTCGGCCAGAGCGGTGGCCGCCTGCGTGGACTGCCAGAACGCCGGCAGCGTGTCGGTGAGCACCTCGCCCTCGACGTGTTCCATCACGTAGAACGGCGCCCCGATCGGCCCCGGGTCCTCGCACGTCGCCAGAACTCTCGGCGGCCACGGGACGGCACGGAGCGCGGTCAGCAGCCTGGCTTCCCGGAGCACGTCGTGGGCGCGTTGGTGGTACGGCGGACGAGGTGGCCGCCGGAGGGCCATGCGTCGGTCGTCGCGCTCCAGCAGGAACGTGACGTTGCTGATCCCCTCCCCGATCCGCCGGGCGCGGACCGGTCCCCGACTCAGGCCGTGCCAGTCGAGCAACTCCAGGACCGGCTCCAGCACGAGCAGCGGGGACTCCCCCTCGCCCGAGCCTCCACCACCGAGCCCACGACGTCGTCGGGACTCATCAGACCTCCGTTCCCCGGGCACAGACCTACCAGGTGCGTTCCGCGCACCCCGAGGCGCGCTGCGCGCATGGTGACAGGGGATACGCCGCTCCTAGCGTGGTCGCGCACCCGCACGAGGTGCGCGACTCGCGAGGAGGACGCCGATGTCCGAGGAACCGACCACGCGGACGAGCCCACCGCTGACGCTCCAGCGTGAGCCGGTCGAAGGCAACTGCCCGCGCTGTGCCGCCACGGAGCTGGCGCGCTATCCGGTTCTCTCCGAGGGCGGCTGGTTCCAGGTCGTGAAGTGCGGCAACTGCCTGAACTCGGTCAGCCGCGAGCGCTGGAACCTGCTCGGCCCCATCCAGCTGCTGTCGGACATGGTCTGAGGGAGGCACACACATGATCGCAGTCGATGTCGGCGGAACCTTCACGGACGTCGTTGCCCTGCAGGACGGCGTCATCCGAACCGCCAAGGTCTCCACGAACGTCACCGACGTCCACCAGGCCGTGCTCGCAGGTGCCGCGGAGCTCGGCGTCGAGGGTTCGCAGGTGTTCAACCACGCCAGCACCCACGGGCTCAACGCGGTGATCATCCGGCGGCTGCCCAAGATCGGGTTCCTGACCACCGAGGGCCACCGCGACATCCTCGACATGGGCCGGGTCTGGCGCCCCGCCCACGCCATCATGGACCCGCGCTGGCGGCGCAGCTTCGGCGACGCCGCCCGGCCCCTGGTCCCCCGCTACCTGCGCCGCGGCATCCGCGAGCGGATCACCGCGGACGGCGGGGTGCTTTTCGGTCTCGACGAGTTGCAGGCCCGCGAGGAGCTGGAGGTCCTGCGCCGCTGCGGGGTCACCGGGGTGGCGATCTGCCTGCTCAACGCCTACGTCGAGCGCCGCCACGAGGAGCGGCTGCGCGAGCTCGTCCGCGAGGTCCTCGGCGACGTGCCGTGCTCGATCTCAAGCGAGGTCTCCCCGCTGGCCAAGGAGTACGCGCGGGCGTCCACCACCGTCGTGGACACCTTCATGAAGATCATCTACTCGGACTACACGGGCAAGCTGCAGAAGGGCCTCGCCGATCTCGGCTTCACCGGGGCCCTGAACTTCGCCGACTGCGCGGCCACCCTGGTCCCGGCCGAGCGGGCGATGGAGCAGCCCTTCCGGGTCGTGTTCTCCGGACCGGCAGCGGGCACCGTGGCCAGCGCCCACTTCGGCGAGCTGATCGGCGAGGCGAACCTGCTGTGTGCGGACGTCGGTGGCACGTCGTGCGACATCTCCGTGGTGACCGACGGCGCCCCCTTCGTCAACACGACCTTCGAGCTCGAGCACGACCTCGTCGTCAACGCGCTGGCCAACGACATCTCGAGCATCGGGGCGGGCGGCGGATCGCTCGTGTCCATCGGTCCGTCCGGGGAGATCGAGGTCGGCCCCGGCAGCGCGGGCGCAGACCCTGGTCCCGCCTGCTACGGCCGCGGCGGCACCCAGCCGACCACGACCGACACCTGCCTGATGATCGGCATCATCGACCCGCAGTCCTTCGCGGGCGGTCGGGTCGCGCTGAACATCGAGGCGTCGCAGCGGGCCTTCGAGTCCCTCGAGACGGACTTCGACCTCGGCCGGCGGGTGCGCTACGCCTACGAGATGGGCGTGAACAACATCGCTCAGGGCGTGCTGAACGTCGCGATCAAGAACGGCGTGGACCCCCGCGACTACAGCCTGGTCGCCTACGGTGCCGCCGGACCGATGCTGCTGCCGGCCGTGCTCGACACCGTGCAGTGCAAGCAGGTCGTGGTCCCGCCACACCCCGGCCTGTTCTCGGCGCTGGGCCTGCTGTCGACCGACCAGGTCTTCACCGCCGACCGCAGCCTCTACACGATCCTCACCGCCGAGGCCGCCCCCGCGATCGATGACATCTTCACGGCGCTCGAGGCGCGGCTGCGCGAGCGGCTCGTCGTCCACGCCTCGGTGACCTTCCACCGCAGCTTCGACGCCCGACTCGTCGGGCAGAGCTGGGAGACCCCGTTCGTCCCCGCGCCCGACGGCACGATCGACGGCGCCGCGATCGAGGGCATGGTCACCGGCTTCCACGAGACCTACGAGACGCGCTCGGGCAACCGCTTCGACATGGTCCCGGTCGAGGGCGTCACGTTCCGGGTCCGCGCGGTCGTGGACACCCCCAAGGTGACCTATCCCGAGCTACCGACCCGCTCCACGGACGACCCGCTCACCCCGGTGCGGCGGGTGGAGCTGCGCTACATCGACTGCGACGAGGCCGCCGTCTACGACCGGGAGTCCCTGCGGGCGGGCGACGAGTTCGCCGGGCCCGCGATCGTGAACGAGCAGCTGTCCACCACGCACGTCGGCGTGGGACAGCGCGTGACCGTCGGCCGCCACGGCGAGCTGCTGATCCGGAGGGCCTGAGCGATGACCCTGCTGAAGGACCTGCCCGAGGCCGAGTTCCGGCAGACCTACCACTGCGACCGGTTCACCGCGTCGGTGATCACCAACCGGCTCCGACACGCCGTCGAGCACATGTCCACGGGCTTCCTGCGTGAGGCCTTCTCCCCCATCATCCGCGACTGGTACGACTTCGCCTGCACCATCTCCGGCCCACCCGAGCAGGACTACCCGATGTCGGTGGTCAGCAACAGCCTCGTGGTGTTCCTCGGAACGATGGCCGACGCCGTGCGTAACAGCGTCGAGGAGTACGGCCCGGACAACCTGCGGCCCGGAGACGTGCTGATCTGCAACGACCCCTACCGGGCGGGCACCCATGTCAACGACGTCTGCTTCATCCACCCCGTCTTCGCCGACGACCGCCTGGTCTCCTTCGTCAACCTGCGCGCCCACCAGCTTGACATCGGCGGCACGGTGCCCGGCGGCTTCTCCGGCACGAAGACCAACGTCTACGAGAACGGCCTGGTCATCCCGCCCGTGCTGTTGTACTCGCAGGGCAGGCCGGTCCGGTCCACGTTCAGCCTGATCTTCGACAACTCGCGGTTCGGCGGGCTGCTGCTCCCGGATTTCAAGTCCATCCACCAGCAGCTGCAGCTCGGCGCGCGGCTGGTGCTCGACAATATCGAGCGATACGGCCTAGACGCCTACCTCGGCACGCTGCGGTACGCCTGCGACACCTCCGCCGAGCGGATGCGGGCGGCCATCGCCCGCATCCCGGACGGCGACTACACCGGCACCGGCCTGATCGACGCCGACGGGCTCGACGACACCGTCGACTACGCGGTGCACGTCACGCTGCGCAAGCGCGGCCACGACATCGAGGCGGACCTGTCCGGCACCTCGACCCAGGCCCGGACCTGCATCAACGCGAGCATGCTGGATTCCAAGACCGCCGTTGCCGTCGGGTTGACCATGCTGCTGGACCCCCAGATCCCCTTCACGTCCGGCACGTGGCGTTCGGTCGACCTCGTCGGTCCGATGGGCTCGCTGCTGTCGTCGCTACCGCCCGACGGCGGGATCTTCCTGTTCTGGGAGAGCACCGGCGCCCTGGTCTCGGCGATCTTCGACGCGTTGAACCCGGTCCTGGGCGAGAACGCGGTGGCGGGTGACTACGGCTCGACCAACACCCACAACGCCAACGGGCTGCTCCCGGACGGCACCCCGTGGGCCAACATCGCCCAGTGCGGCGGCGAGCACGGGCCGTGGGGCGCCACGAAGGAGGGCGACGGGGACAGCTACACCGTGCTGTTCACCCTCAACAACCTCGACCCGCCCACCGAGGCCATCGAGCACGACGCCCCGGTCGTCGTGCTGCGTAAGGAGCACGCGATCGACACCGGCGGCCCGGGGACCCACCGCGGGGGCGCGGCCAACCTCAAGGACACCCTCTGGCTCACCGACGCCGAGCATTACAGCTCGCCCTTCCACACGAAGGTGTCCTCGGGCGTCGGCGCGGCGGGCGGCGAGGCCGGGCCGTGCGGCGGGGTCTGGATCTTCCCTGCCGACCACCACGACCCCCGCGAGACGGGCGCCCTCGTGGGGACGGAGGCACAGACCTACCGGACCAGCGACCCGGTCGCGGGCGTGCTCGATCCGCAAAGCCGCGTGCTCGATCCCGCCAACGGCACCTACCACTACTTCGCCAGCACACCGGTGTGGCGGACGAAGGCGGGCTCGGTGTTCCGCTACCTCACCAACGGGGGCGGCGGCTGGGGCTCGCCGTTCGCCCGGGACGCGGAGGCGGTGCTGCGGGACGTGCGGGACGAGTACGTCAGCATCGAGGGTGCCGCACGGGACTACGGCGTGGTCGTGGTCGGCGACCCGCACCACGATCCCGAGGGCCTGACGATCGACCGGGAGGCCACCGCCGAACTGCGTACCGGCTAGCTTCGGATCATGCAGATCGGTCTGTCCACCGCAGACCTCCCTCGGCCGCCCGTGACACGCGGGCGGCCGAGGCGGCCGGTTCGACCTCCTGGTCAGCGGCGAGCACCTGTTCTTCCACGGGCCCACTCCCAACGCGTTTCGTGCACCTGGTGCAGGCCGGAGCCACGAGCACGATCCGGCTGCTCAGCACGATCGCGCTGCTCCCGCTCTACCCCGTCGCGCTGGCGGCGAAGCTCGCCGCGCCGCTCGAGGTGGCCGCAAGCGGGCAGGTTCGAGTTCGGCGTCGGCGGCGAGTTCCCGCGGGAGTTCGAGGCCACGGACGTCCACCCCACGGACCGGTTCCGCAGGCTCGACGAAGGGCTGCGGGTGCTGCGGGCGCTGTTCACCGGCAATCGGGTCACGCTCCACTGCGAGTTCACGACCCTGCGCGATCTCGTCCGGGACCCGCCGCCCGTACAGCCTGGCGGTCCACCGATCTGGCTCGGCGGCGCACGGAGGGCGCGATGTGCCGCGCCCGGCGCTACGCCGACGTTTGGACGCCCTCCATGGTCGAGCCGGCGCAGCTCGCCGGCTCGATCGCCCGGGTCCGCGAGCACGCCCACGACGCGCGGCACGACCCCGCCGCCCTGTCCGGTGCCGTCTTCGTCTGGACGTGCGTGGACGCCCGACGGCGCGTGGGCCCGCGAGACGGGGATCGCCGCGGTGAGCCGCACCTACGCGCACGACTTCGGCCGGCTGGCCGACCGGTATCTCGTCCTCGGCGGACCCGCCCGCGTGGGTCGAGCGGCCGCGCGAGTTCGCGGGGGCCGGAGCCGACCGGGTGGTCCTCGCGTGCGCGTGTCCGCCCGCCGATCGCGCGCGGGTACCGCGACCGACATCGACGCGACGTGGCTGAGCGCCGGAACTTCCAGGACCACCTGGTCTCCGCCCAGTACCGGAGGTCGATGGTCCCCACCATCAACACGGTGGGACCCGTCGCGGCGACCAAGGCGCTCGGCTCCCTGCTCACGAACGGCACAGGGGCGATGACGACCACGCCCTTCGAGGCCCAATTGGTCACCGAGGACTTCCAGATCGCACTCACGCCGGTGCACTCCAGCCTCGATCGCATCAGCGGCCGGGCCGCTCTCGAGCGCACGGACGCGTTCACCGTCTACACCGTTCTGCTGCACCCCCGAGGACGCGGCCGGGTCCGGCTGCTTGCCGGTCGCCCGCTCGTCGAGTTCGAGCGGTTGGGCGACCGGGACGACGTGCGCGCTCTGCTCAAGGGGTCCGAGCTGGCCCGCGAGCTCGTGGCCCAGCCCGCCACGAGAGGCATCGCCGGCGCCTGCCTGAGCGGTGACGGCGCGGCGGTGGTCGATTGGCTGGCCGACCAGGAGGACACGATCTTCCATGCTGCCGGAACCTGCCGGATGGGAACCGACGACCTCGCCGTCGTGGACCCCCACTGCGGGTGCACGGAATCAAGGCGCTACGGGTCGTCGACGCCTCGGTGATGCCGACCATGCCGTCCGGCAACACCAATGCGCCAACGGCGATGATCGCCCACCGGGCTGCCGACCTGGTTCTGCACGTCCGGGCCTGACCCGGGGACGCCTCGGACGAGCAGGCCGACCAGCCTGCGGTCGCGGATCTGGTCGAGGTACTCGGCCACATCGCCCCGCGGTGAACGAGGTCGTCGTGTTCGGCGTCGCGCCCCCCGAGTGGATCGAGACGGTCGTCGATGAGGGCGACGACGAGGCGCGCGGGCGGCTCGGGTAGGTGCGGTCGACCGGGGCGGGGACTGCGAGAGCGCCGATGCGGCGGCCGCCGACGGTGTTCTCGGGCAACCAGAAGTGGATCGGGGCGGCTGGGGCGGTCCGCTGACCAGTGCTGAACGATACGCCTGAACTCCTTCAGCGCTGCTCGCATCTCTGAAAGAGCGTTCACGAACAGAGCGGGAGCGGTCAGGACGGATCTTCGGCGGCACAGCTCGCCGTCAGGAGATCCTCATGTCAGCAGATGTCCTTGCCCAGTCCCCAGACGCACCGCTTGTAGCGGGCGTGTCCGGTGGTGTCGGGACCACCAGCCTCGCCACCGCGCTTCGCGCCCAAGACGGCGGTGTGCACCGCGGAGAACGCGTTCAGGTTCTCGTGTGTCGAGCGACCACCGAGTCGTTGCTCCGCGCCGCCACGGCGATCGGACGAATGCCCGGTCAGCCCATCCTGGCGGTCAACGCCGTCGATGGCGCTCGGCCGGGCCGGGCGGTCACGGCTCGGATGACCTTGATCGCGCCCTACACCGCGCGCACGGTCCTGCTCCCCCATGTCGCCCGTTGGCGCGAGCTTCCCCGCCCGATCGACGACATCCGAGCCCTCACGACCGCGGCACGGCGCGATCTCGACCGCAGCAGCCGTCGCTGGCTTGATGCCGTCGACCAGATCGCCGGCACCGCCCCGACCGCGCCGCGTGCCGCGAGCACGCTCGTGCCGATGGTCGGGCACGTCCTGCGCCCGGAGCGTGCACGGTGAGGACGGTCGTCGTGGCCCAGCCACCCAACCCGGCTCCCACCCGTCCTCCCGGGCTGGACGGCATGGCCGACATGATCTTGGGCTGGCTCAAATGGGGTGTGCTGGCCGCGGGGGTCGCCGGTCTCTTGATCTGCGCTGTCATGATCATCGTCGGACGGCGTAATCGCTCGGCCACCGCCTACGATGGCCTGATCGGGTCCGCCTGGATCCTCGGCGGCCTCGCGCTGGCCTCGGTCGCTGCGGTCATCGTCGGCGCGTTCCAGGTGTAGCCGATGTATCGACAAGACAAGAGCCCTTGGCAGATCGACCTTCCGGCGCCCACGACCCCTCTCCCGATCGAGCGGCACCTGATAGCGGGGCCGTCGTCATGAGGGCACTGGCGCAGGCACCAGCTGACTGTGGGGTCTTCGATCTCGAGTGCAAGTCGGGCCAGGTCGTCCAGAACGCCTTCGACGAGGTCGTCGTCCGCGTCACGCAGGGCGCGGCCGACCTCGTCGTAGCGGCAACCTCGTGGTGGGCGCAGACCGACAGCGTCAACCCTCTCGACCCGGCAGTGCTCGCGGCGCAGGGCGAGCTGCGCTACCTCGTCCTGGTCATCCTGACCGTCTCGGTGGTCGTGCAGGCCGGACGTCTCGTCCTGTCCCGCAAGGCCGAGCCGCTGATCACCGTCGCGACAGGGCTACTTCGCTTCGTCGCGGTGTCAGCCCTCGGCCTCATCGTTCTGCAGGCCGGGCTACGGGCCGGTGACCAACTCAGCCGCGACGTCCTCGATGACGCCGCGAACAACTTCGCCGTGCTCATGGTGGACAACCTGCGCAGCCAGGAGGGCATGAAGAACAACTTCGTGCTGCTGCTCGTCGGGCTGGTGGCGGCGGTCTTGTCTCTGCTGCAGTGGGTGCTCATGCTCGTCCGGCAGGCTGGGCTGCTGGTCCTCGCGGCGATGCTTCCGCTCGCTGCCTCCGGCTCCCTGACCCGGACGACGCGGGGTTGGCTCACGCGGCTGCTGCCCTGGCTGATCGCCATTGTCGTCTACAAGCCCGCGGCGGCCTTCGTCTATTTCATCGGCTTCACCTACCTGTCCACCCGGTCGTCGAACCAGCCCGGCGAGGTCAGCACCCTGCTGGCGGGGCTGGTCGTGCTCCTTCTCGCGCTCGTCGCCATGCCGGCCCTGATGAAGTTCTTCTCCTGGTCCGGCACCCAGGTCGGCGGGCAGAGCATGGGGGGCTCCGGGCTGGTGTCCGCGGCAGGTGCGATAGCCATGTCGAGTCGCTCCCCCGGCCAGCGGGCCTCGGCCCAGGAAGCCACCGGTCCTGGATCCGCCGGAGCCGGACCACGAGGTGCGGGCCCGGCTGCGGGAGCTGCGGGATCTGTTGCGACGGCGGCCGTGGCGGTCGGGTCCGCGGCCGTGAAGAAGGCGCGGGACACCGCGACCGGAGGTAGCGGTGAGGAGCCGGGGGCGAGGAAGTGACCCCGCCCAGCGATTCCCTGCCCCGCCTCTATGGGAACTGGCGTGCAGAACGCGGCTGGGGCATCGGTTCGTTGAGCACCGGTTCCACCGTCGTTCTCTTCCTGGCCGTCCTCGTCCCGCTTCTGGCCTTCTCGACCGTTCCGCGCGCCGCAATCCCTTTGACGGGCACGGCGGTAGTCGTGGTCGCGGCGGTGGTGGTCCGTGTCGGCGGCGTCACGCTCGCCGACGTCCTCACGCGTGTGCTGCGGTTTCGCCGGGCTCGGGCGGCCGGGTGGACCGACTGGGCGGGCGGCATCCTCACCACCCACCCTCGCGGCGTCGACCTTCCGGGCGTCCTCGCCCCGGTCGTGCCGGTCGACGCCGACGACGGGCGCGGCGGTCGGCAGTGCTGGCTGTGGGACCGGCGCACAGGCCGCTTGTCTGCGGTCCTGCGCGTCTCCCCGGTCGGCCTCGATCTTGCCGACAACGATCAGATGGACCGTTGGGTGGCCGGCTGGGCCGCGCTCCTGGCCGACCTCGGGTATCAGCGCCTCGTCACCCATCTCTCGGTCACCGTCGACACCGCGCCGACCGGCGGGACAACGACCCGCGACCACGTCACGGCCTCGCTCGATCCGGAGGCTCCCGCTCTGGCCCGGCGCGTCCTCGAGGAGCTGATCGCGGCCAATCCGGAGGCCACCGCCGAAATCGACGCCCGCGTCACCGTCACCATGGACCCGCAGCACGCCTCACCACGCCCGGGCGACCTCGTCGAGGCGACCATCACCGCCGGGCGCGGGCTGCCCGGGATCGAGCAGGCCCTCGCCGCCGCGGGTGTCGCGGTGCTCGGCCGAGCCGGAACCGCATGGCTCGCCGGCCGGCTGCGAGCCGCCTTCGATCCGTCGACCCGCCGCGACCTGACCACCGATCGCGTCCTGCTCGAGGAGTGGTCGGATGCGGGCCCCGTCGCAGCCACCGAGACCTGGGACGACTATCGCCACGACTCCGGTGTGTCCGTCACCTGGGGTATGCGTGAGGCACCGCGCCAGTCCGTCAGCCCGCACATCCTGACCCCGCTCCTCGCCCCCGGGCCGTTCCCCCGACGGGTCACCCTGCTCTACGAGCCCTACGACGCCGAACACGCCGCGGCCAAGGTCGAGGCAGAGATCACCAGCGGCCAGATACGGCGCGCCTGGGCCGAACGCACCCGACGCGACGAGACCCAGCGTGACCGCGACGATCGCAACCGCGCTCTCCAGTCCGCCCGCGAGGAGGCCGAGGGAGCCGGGGTCGGCCGCTTCAGCCTCTACGTCACCACAACCGTGCTGGATCCCGCGGACCTTCCTGCCGCGGTCGGCGACGTCGAGACCCGCGCCGGCCAAGCCAAGCTCAGGCTCCGTCGGCTACGCGGAAGCCAAGCCTCCGGGTTCGCCGTCGCCCTCGGCGTCGGTCTCGATCCCGTCGACCTCACTCGTCGCCGCGGCGGACGCTGACTCGGAGGACAACATGACTACTTCGCCGGTACCGCGCAGGTGGGGCTGGCCCGCACGCGATGGCGGCCGCGCCGCCAACGTCGAGGCCGCGGCCCGCTACACCGCAACGACCAGCCAGGCCTGCGGCCTCTACCCGTTCGCCGTGTCCTCCGGTGCCGTCGTCCAGGGAGTACCGATCGGGAGGCACCTCCATACCTCGGAGCCCATCGGCCTCGACCCCGCCGAATGGCTTCGCACAGGGCTCGTCTCGAACACCGGAGTCTGGGTGCAAGGTCAGCCCGGCATCGGCAAGTCCTCCATCACCAAACGGCTACTGGTCGGCCTCGTCGGATTCGGCATGACCGCAGTGGTGCCGGGTGACGTGAAGGGCGAGTACAGCGAGCTGATCGCTGCCCTCGGCGGTGCGGTCTGGGAGGTAGGACGCGGTGCCCACTCCCTGAACCCACTCGACGCCGGCCCACTCGCCGCCGCCCTCGACGCGGCGAAGGGCTCCGAACGGGAACGACTCGCGGAGACCATCCGCGCCCGCAGGCTGTCGCTGCTCGAGGCGCTCACCACGATCGTGCGGCGAGCAGAGATCACCGTCACCGAACGGCGACTGCTCGGCGCCGCCCTCGATCTCGTCGTCGGCGTGCGCGAGACCAGCCAACCCCTCATCCCCGACGTCCTTCACGTCCTCAACACTGCTGCCGACGACCTCGTCGCCATCACCGCCGCCGGCGACGAGCATGAGTACCGCCGAGCTGCCCGCGAACTGATCAACACCCTCGGCCTGCTCTGCGACGGAGCCCTGCGGGGCATCTTCGATCGCCGATCCAGCGTCCGCGCCGACACCGGCACCACCGCCCTGTCCCTCGACCTGTCCGCGCTCGACGAGGAGGACGACGACGCCGTGGCAGCTGCGATGCTCTGTTCCTGGGCCTGGGCGGCGGGCGTCATCGACGCGAACACCGCCGCCGGCCGCCGACGCAACGTGGTCCAGGTTCAGGACGAGCTCTGGCGAGCCCTCCGCGTCGCCCCCGGACTCGTCGAGCGGTCCGACAGGATCACGCGACTCAACCGCCATCGCGGCGTCGTCTCCATCCAGGTCACCCACTCCCTCGACGACCTCGAGGCCCTGCCCACCGAGTCCGACCGGGCGAAAGCCCGCGGTATGGCCAGTCGCAACGGCGTTCTCATTCTCGGCGGCATGGCGGAGAAGGAACTGGACGGCCTCCGCCGGATCACCTCGCTCACCAGCGGCGAGGCGGCCCTCGTAACCTCGTGGGCGGCCCCGCCCACCTGGCACTCCGGGCGCGCGCACCCGGGCCGGGGCAAGTACCTGATCAAGTCCGGTGAACGGATGGGGCTCCCCGTCGCGTTGACCCTGACACCGAGCGAGCGCCGCCTCTACGACACCGATGGCGCCTTCCGGACGGCGTCATGATCAGGCCAGGGCTGGGAGAGGCCGCCGCCCCCCTCGCGTTGATCGGCGCGATCGCTCTCGGAGCCGGCACCACCACTGCGGTATGGCTCGCTTCCGGGGTGTCCCGGCTGGCGGCCACCGGCCGCTGGACCCCGCCGGTCTGGTCACCCGGCCTGCTCGTCCACACCGACACCCCGGAACGCGGGTGGTTCGCGGCCGTTCTCGGCTGTTTGCTGGTCGTGCTCGTGCTCGCCGTCGTGCTCATCGGCTGGGGAATCCGCCGGCTGCTTCGACAGGCCAGCCCGCGCACGCTCCTGCGCGCGACCGAGCTCGGTGACCTCACCGGAACCGCGCAGGAGAAACGAGCCCGCTCACTTCGTCGCCTGCCGGATGATCGCGCGCTCACCAGCGCGGACCGCGGCATCCGGCTCGGCGTTCTCGGCGGGCACGAGGTGTGGATGTCCTGGGAGGACGTGGCGCTCGTGATCATGGGCCCCAGGTCGAACAAGACCAGTGCCGTAGCGGTGCCGGCTGTCCTCAGCGCCCCCGGCCTCGTCGTCGCCACCTCGAACAAATCCGACCTCTGGGCCCTCACCTCCGGCCCCCGCGCCGAGGTCGGGCCCGTCTGGACCTTCGACCCGCAGCAGATCGCCTACGCCCCCCAGACGTGGTGGTGGGATCCGCTCCGCTCGATCCGCGACGCCCCCGACGACCATCGCTACGAGGCCGCTGCACGACTGGCCGGCCACTTCATGGGCACCATCGGTGGACAGCGCCGGGACCCGTTCTTCCACGCCGCAGGCGAGCAGGTACTCACGGGCACGTTGCTGGCTGCCGCGATCGGTCGTCGGACGATGCGCGAGGTCGTGATCTGGCTGCAGCACGGCCGCCGCGACGCCGTCGCCGCTCTCGATGGCGTCGGCGCGGTCGTCGAGGCCGCCGATCTGGACGCAGCATTGCGGGGAGCCGACGTCACGGCGAAGGGCATCTATCAGACCGCTCGGACCGCGACGAAAGCCCTCACCTCCGAACGGATCCTGCGCTGGATCACGCCGCCGCACACCTGGCGAACCGGCCCCGACGACATGCAGGTCGAGCTCGACCCCTGGCAGCTGTTGACCACAGCATCCGAACAGCCGGTCACGGCCCACCTGCTGTCGAAGGAAGGCGCCGGGACGGCGGCCCCCGTAGTCGCCGCGCTCGTCGATCGTCTGCTCGAGGTCGCCGAGCTGCAGGCTCAAGCCGCAGGTGGCCGACTCGATCCACCCGTCGTCGCCGTTCTGGACGAAGCCGCCAACATCTGCCCGATCCAGCAACTCCCCCAGCTGTACAGCCACTACGGCTCCCGCGGCATCCAGGTCCTGACGATGCTTCAGAGCTACCAGCAGGGCGTCGGCGTTTGGGGCGCGCAGGGCATGGACTCTCTCTGGTCCGCCGCGACCATCAAACTGGTCGGTGCCGGCGTCGACGACCACGCCTTCCTCCAGCGCCTGTCCGGCCTGATCGGCGATCACGACGTCGAAAAGAGATCGACCAGCTACGGACGAGGAAACGGCCGCACCTGGCAGACCAGCACCACACGCCAACCGATCCTGCCGCCGGATGCGCTGCGATCACTCAAACGTACCCACGCCGTACTGCTCACCTCCGGTCGACGAGCCGGACTCGCGCAATTGCTGCCGTGGTACCGCGAGAGACACGCCGCGGACATCACCGCCTACGCCGACTCCGCGCTCAACGAACTCCGCGAGACCGCTCAACGGGTCCTCGGCGCCTTGTACGAGTCACCACAGGAGAAGACACCGTGACGGACGATCCAGAGACCGAGGCCCGCCTGGCCGCGCTCGAAACGTGGCGCGAACACCAGAGCGCCCTGCTCGACGACCTTCTCGACCGAACCGGGCCGGACGAGGATGACCTCCCCACTGCAGGTCTGGACCCGAACCGTCTCGTCCGCTGGGTTCACGGCCATGTCACCTCGGTCATTGCACGCCCGCTGCGGGGCGAGCTGCACTGGTGCCCAGTGTGGTGGGAACACCCCGAAGCAGTCTTCCGGCTCGAGGCACTCCGCCGGGCCTGGACCGAACTCGCTCCCGATCCCGGCACCGCCATGTCGAGTTGGATCCGAGACCACCTCGATCCGTGCCTGCGCGCGCTGCTCGCCGCGGACGGGCCATTCGTGGACTGCGGTCACGACGACCGGTTCGGCGCTCGAGCCGGTCACACCCCGCTTCCCACGCTGCCCACCGCGCCATACCCGGACGCCTGAGCCGTGCGAATGATCGCGATGGGGGCAGCCGGCCTGAGTGCCGTCCTGCTCGCCATCGCCCTCATGCTCTCCATCGTCCTCGGCACGATCGGCCCGGTCCTGTCCGATCAGAACGGCTCGGGCTTAGAAGGGCCGGCTCCCGCGCAGCCGTTCCGCGGATCGAGCGCGGGCTGCACCGAGGACGATCCGACGACGAGGGGCTGTCTGACGCCTGCAACGTTGAACGCGCTGAACGCGGTGTTGGCAACCTTCGGGCCTACTGGCCGAGCGATCCGGGCCGTGTCGTGCTGGGATCCTCACCTGCAGAACCCCAGCAGCGATCATCCAAAGGGCCGAGCCTGCGACATCTTCCCCACCACGGCCGGCACCTTCCCCGTCGGAGACCAGCTCGCGCACGGCTGGCAGATCGCGAACTGGCTTCGGACCAACGCCGCCTCCCTGCATGTGCACTATCTGATCTGGCAGGGGCGCTACTGGGACATCACGACGGCGGACGAGAACGGTTGGGGAGTGCCCTACAACGGAGGCGGAATCTACAACGTCAGCGACCCCACCGGCGGGCACTACGACCACATCCACCTCAGCGTCGCCGACTGAAGACCAACGCAGGACAAAGGGTCGCCGTCCGGGTAGAACGCAGCAGGCGGGCGACGACGAGCAGCGCGACCACGCTCGCCAACGCGGGAACTGTCGTCTCGGCGACAGCCGTCACACGGGTGGCGGGCCCAACCCGGCTCTCGGCCCGGGGAAGTCCGTCCAAGCTCGTGCCGGTGGCCGCCCTCAGCTCGTTGGCGCGCAGAACGAGGCTCATTGCACGTCCGCTCACGGTGCGAGACACGGTCGCGGAAACGGCATCGACGGGGTACGGCGAGGCCGTCCAGCCGGCCAGGGCCATCCGTCTCACCGCCTCCTCTGCAGGTATGCCCGGGCAGGAGTCCGCCTCGACCGACAGGACTTGGACGCCGGCCGCCTGCTGAACCTCGAAGGCCGGATGGTCGGTGCAGCCGACTTCCGCGAGCGCACGCAGGAGCGGGCTGCTTGGGAACGCAGTGGCAAGGGCGAGCCAGAGCGCCAGTCCTACCGCCCACAGTGCGAGTGCTCGTCGGAGAAGCGACATGACGACACCATGACGTTGTGCTTCACCACGCGGGATCTCGCTGCCAGCCCTGTGGACCAATTCAAGGAGGCGGCCATTGCTGTGGATAGCGTTCTCACGCAGCCACTCGAGGCCGCCGTCGATCCGACGCCCGCTCATTCGACCGGGCCATGTCCGGGCGGGTGAGCACGAGAGAGGGGCCGAGGCAGCGGCCTCGGCCCCTTCCGCTGACGAATCAGGCTGCGTCGGCAGCCTTCCTGCGCGCACGACGCTTCGGCTTCTCCTCGGCCACGGCCGGAGCGGGCGTGTCGTCGCGGTCGGCGTAGGCATGCAACACCTCGGACGGAATCCGTCCGCGCTCGGAGACCTTGTATCCGTTCTGCTGCGCCCACTGGCGGACAGCCGCGTTCTCCTCGCGGTTCGACTTGGGCGGTGTCGACACAACGCGGGCAAGGCTGCGACGTCCACCGCCAGTCGTCGTGCGCCGTGCCGCATCGATGTACGAGGCCATCGCATCGCGAAGTTGCGAGGCGTGCGCAGCGCTCAGATCGATCTCGAACGCCTTACCGTCCAAGGAGAACGCGACGGTCTCGTCCGCCTTGCCGCCATCCAGGTCGTCAACCAGCGTCACTTCAGTGACCTGGGCCATATTCTTCCACTTCCGTTCGATGGTTCTGAGGGGTCGTCTCGCAGTATGCGGGTTCAGCAGAAAAAGTCCAGCCGAATCACCGAGCAGCATACGATGACCGCATTCTCTTAGCGAATTCACAGCTTACGAGTTTTCCGCGTGCGCCGGTATCCACGCGGCTACGGCTGGGGCACCTAGCGGGAACGATGGCGCTCGGCTGAGGTCGGCGACGGAGTGCCGCTTGTGGCCGACCCGTATCGACGAAGCCCGGATGCAATAGTCCGGGTGATCTCTCCGTCGGTCAGTCCGCCCGGCCCTCGATGCCGATCGACCGCGCGCAGGAGCGCGTCCCGAGCGACGCCCTCTTCGAGACGTCCGGCGTGGACGAAGCGGCCCAGGCGTACGGCGGCAACGAACAGTGAGTGGTTGCGGTTGCCGGCCGTTGCCTCGGCGACTCGCCGGACCTCGCCGCGAAGCGCGGCGGCGATGTATGCGCTGCTGGCGGTATGAACGCTCGCGGGTGTCGGCGTGGGCGGAGTCATGGCGAGACGATCAGCGATCCAGCCGGGTAGAGCGGCCGGATCCAGGTCGCAAGCGAGGCGATAGCGGCGCCCCGCCACGGCCGAGCCGGCCCCCACGACGTAGCCCCCCGATCCGCGCGTGTCGATCTTCGCGCCGAGGCGACCGGCGGTGTTTCGATAGCCGCCGTCGCCCGCCAAGAAGTAGAGGTGCTCGCCCCCGGGCGTGAGAACGGTGTAGGTGTCGGCCGGGATCACCTGGCCCGCGCCTGCAGCCAGGGCAGCCAAGCGCTGCCGCCCGTGGTCGCCGCGATCCCCTGCATCCAGGTCGACGACGAGCAGGGCCGCCGGCCCACAGGCGACGCCAATATTCCATGGGGCGACCTCCCAGGTACGGCGGATCAGATCGGGGTCCGTCGT
Organism: Pseudonocardia halophobica; assembly: GCF_027922425.1. Classification (GTDB taxonomy): domain Bacteria; phylum Actinomycetota; class Actinomycetes; order Mycobacteriales; family Pseudonocardiaceae; genus Pseudonocardia; species Pseudonocardia halophobica. The sequence continues at coordinate 137,202 of NZ_BSFQ01000003.1, forward strand.
GGCCCGGCGTTCCCAGTTGCGAATTGCCGGTTCCTTACGACCCGGACGGAGCGGGAACACCGGCCACCCCCGCCCAGCAATCTCGAGCGCCGAGCGGACCAAACCACTCCCCCGCTGTCCTTTGTTGCCCGCCACACCTTCCTCCAGCTCATCGGCGGATTTCACCGTGGCCGGCGCCTGCTCGGTCGCTGGTTCGTCGACGCTCTCGCCGAGCGAGCAGCTTGCTCGTCGGCCGCTCGCGCTCGCTCGAGTCAACTACTCCATATGGGCGATCGCTGGTCGTTCCGCTCCGCGCACGGACATGACCTGTCACCTTGATCGCGTCGGGAAGGTGATCAGCAAGGACCGGCCTCGTCGACAGGAGCAGCGAGTGCGAAGCGAGCAGCGAACGAACGCGAACGAGAGGCGAGCCGCCCTGGCCAGGCTCGGAGCCGTGCTCCACTACTGCCGTCCGCGCGCCTACCCGCTCGCTGCCGCCACCGCGATCTGCGTGGCGTCCATCGCCGGCTGCTCGCAGACGTCCCCCAACGACCCGCCGCCTCCGCCCACTTCGACCGCATCGTCGTCAGACGCCCTGGCGGTGTACGCCGAGTTCTGGCGGCTCAGTCAGTTGGCGATGCAGGCGCCGCGCAGCCAGGACTGGTCGGTTCCGCTGGCCACCGTCGCTCGGAGCCAGGCCCTCGACGACCTGCTTCTCGAGGTTCGGAACTACGCCTCGTTGTCCGCGCACGTGGACGGCTCCGTCACCGTCGCGCCCCAACTCGATCCAACCATCGCGCCCACCATGGACCGGGTAGCGGTCCTCGACTGCATCGACCTCAGCGGTTCGCGCTTGGTGTCGGACACGGGCAGCGGCGTCCTCGACGACGAGCAGAACCAGAGCACCCGATACCGCTACCGTGCCGAGCTCGCGCGCGAGGGCGAGCGGTGGTTCGTGGAGCGAACGGCGCCCGCCCTGGCGGAGCCATGCTGAGCGAGGCGGCACAGCGCGTCGCGGTCTCGATGGTCCTTATGCTTCCGGCCGCCGGGCCGCTACCCGCGCTGCAACAGCCTGCCCAGTGCAAGGTCATCATGAGTTCGGGGCGATGCGTCATCACAGCAGCGGACCCGGGACGCCCGGGCGGCCCGGCTGGCCCACCCGCCGTGCAGCCCGGGCCGCCGACAAGCCCACACGCCCGCATGGCCACTTCGGGCCCGACCACCGCCGTGGTCCGTGAAGAGGCAGACGACGTCGTCGAGGAGCTACAGCGCGTCTTCGGCTTCTCGCCACAGCTCGCCCCGGCTGCAGCGAGTACAGCGCCCAGGCCGACTGGCAGAGCAGCGCCGGTCGACGACCCCGGCATCCCCGTTCGCTCGGCAATCTCCCAGCTTCAGCTCGCTGAGCCCACCATCCGCCTGGCCGGCGGCGCACCGGCCGTGGTCGGCGTTCCGGTGTGGCTCTGGCTCGACGACGTCCCCGACTCCGCGCCCACGGCAACCGCTGCCGTCGGCGACGCACAGGTCACCGCCACGGCGCGACTCACCTCGGTCGAGTGGACCCTGGGACCCAGCGGAGCGACGGTGAGTTGCGCAGGACCTGGCACTCCGTGGAACGGACAAGTTGGCGCCTCACCGGACTGCGGCTACGTCTATCGCGAGCGCTCCCTTCCCGAGCGCACCGGAGGCACCGGGCGGTGGCCAATTACAGCCACTGCGGTCTGGCAGGTCGGCTGGCGCGGAATTTCGGGCGGTGCACCCGTGGCCGGCGGCCAGGAGCTGCGCCTGACATCGGAAACGTCGATCGCCGTGGACGAGATCCAGGTGCTGGTCGTGGGAGGTGGCGAATGACCACGCGCACAGATCCGGCGCCTGTCGATGACTTCGTGCCCGGTCGTCCCCGGCGGCTACACCGACGACGCACGCTCGCGATCTCGGCGGCCCTCACGATCCTTGGGGCTCTGGGCGGAGTCGCGGTACTGAACACGGTCGCGCAGCGGGTACAGATCGTCGCCGTTGCTCGCACAGTTCCCGTCGGCTCCCAAATCCACGCTGATGACCTCGTCGCCGCGCAGGTTCCCGCCGATTCCGGACTCACGGCGCTGCCCTGGGCAGAGTTCGACCAGATTGTGGGGCAGACCGCGGCGGTCACCCTGATGCCCGGGCAGATCGTGGTGCCCGGATCAGCCGGAGCTTCGCCGCTGCCCGGGCCGGGGCAAGCGATCGTGGGCATCGCGGTCGAGATCGGGCAAGCGCCGGCGAGTGTCCTGACCGCCCAGGATCGCATCGCGGTGATCGACACCGAGGACTCGACGAGCGCCGGCATCACCGCCGAGGTCGTGCGGGACCTGGGTGCGGACGGCAGGAGGACCGTCGACGTGCTGGTGGATGCCGCCGACGCGGCGGCCGTCGCTAGGCTCGCTCTGACCGGTCATGCAGCTCTCGTGTTGCTCGAAGATCGGTGACCGATGCTGATCACCTTCGTGTCGATCAAAGGCAGCCCGGGTGTCACCACGCTCACTCTGGCCGCGGCAGCAACGTGGCCGCGACCGGCCATAGCGCTCGATCTCGATCCGCAGGGTGGGGATCTGCTCGCCGGACTCACCGGCGGCGCCGTCCCCGCCGAGCACACCATCGTCGACGTCCTGCTCGAGGCCCGGCTCACCGGACCCGAGGCAGCACTTCGTCAACATGTATGCCGACCAGTCGAGCATGGGCCGCATCTCCTCGCGGGGTTCGGCACAGCCGGGCAATCCAATGCAGTCCCGTGGCAGAGCTTCGCTGCGACAGTGACCGAGATCGTGGACGCCGATGTCCTGGTCGACCTCGGCCGCTTCGTGATCTCACATCCCGCCAACGCGATGCTGCGATGCAGCGATCTGGTCGCGGTCGTCACCGGAACCTCGCTGCGAGCGCTCCGGGCAACGGCCAGGACACTCCCAGCGCTGCAGAGCGAGACCGATGGTGCGCCGACGGGGCTCGTGATCGTTGATCCGGGCCGTCCCTACTCCGCCACCGACGTCTCGCGTGCGTGCGGAATACCCGTGCTCGGTGAGATCCCGTTCGACCGGCGAGCTGCGATCGTCTGGACCGAGGCGGCCCCACCCGCCCCCCGGCACATCCGATCGCCACTCACACAAGCGGCTCGTGCCTTCGCTACACGAGTGCTCTCCGGACCTCAGACATGGGCAAGGACGGCGAGCTCATGACCGCCGATCTGATCGAACGGCTACGCGTCGCCGTCATCGGCCGGCTGGAGCGACACGAAGGCCAGGAGCGGCTCACAGCAGCGGATCAGCGGCAACTCGTCAGGTCGTGGGTGGAGCAGGAGCTCGCCGTCGAGGCGCGTCGACGACTCGACTCGGGCAAGGCCCTGCTGTCGCCGGAGGCAGAGGCCGCAGTCGTCCGGCAGGTCGACAACGCGATCTGGGGACTCGGCCGCCTGCAGGAGCTCCTCGACGACCCCGACATCGAAGACGTGCACATCACCGGCTGCGACCGCCCGTACCTGCGGCTGCGGGGTGGTGCGCTGCGCGTGGCACCCGACCCGATCGCCGAGTCCGACGCCGCGCTCGTGGAGCAGATCCAGTACATCGCTGCTCACCACGGCTCGTCGGAGCGCTCCTTCTCCCCCGCCCAGCCCTTCCTCAACATGCGGCTTCCCGACGGCTCCCGTCTCGCCGCCATGCGAGAGGTCGTGCCACGGCCCACCGTCACCATCCGGCGGCACCGCCTGCAGAGCATCACGCTGCAAGACCTCGTGCGCATGGGGACGCTGTCCACACAGGCAGCCGGATTCCTTCGAGCGATCGTCGCGGCCAAGGCGAACGTCGTCGTGACAGGAGCACCGTCGTCGGGCAAGACGACCTTGCTGAGGTGTCTCGCCCGGGAGATCCCAGCAACCGAACGCATCGCCACGCTCGAGACCGAGTTCGAGCTGGGCCTGCACGAACTGCCCGGCTCCTCACCGCTGGTCCTGGCGCTCGAAGCCCGACCAGGCTCGACGGAGAGCATGGGCGGCCAACGAGCCGGCGAGATCACGCTCGCGGACCTGGTTCACCAGACCCTGCGAATGTCCGTCACACGAGTCGTGGTCGGCGAGGTCCGAGGCGCCGAAGCCCTGCCGATGCTCGAGGCGATGAACTCGGGCATGCCCGGCTCGATGTGCACCCTGCATGCGGGCTCCGCCGGCGACGCGTTCGAGCGGCTGGTGACGGCGGCGATGAAGGGAGCAGGCAACGGCTGGACGGACTCCTTCGTGACGAGGCTCGCGGCCCAAGGCATCGACTACGTCGTCCATCTCCGGCAGCTCGACCATCCGGCGCTCAGAGGCCGGGGTCGAGTGGTATCGGAGATCGCCGAGGTCACCGGCGTCGTCGAGACCGGCGCAGTCTCCATGAACCGGATCTTCTGCCCGGACTCTTCTGGCGATGATCCGCGTGCACGCTTCCACATGTTGCCGCAGGTCCGGTGGCGATTCGACGAGGCGGGGATCGATCTCGGGTTTCTCGTCGGGGCGCAGTCTCGAAACGGGCAGGTGCGGAAAGGATGATCTCCACAGTGCTGCTCGCCGCTGCGTCGGGCGCCGCTCTGGGCTTGGCGGTGGCCCGGCTGGCAAGCCCGCTCAACCAGCGCTCCTCTGAACACTCCACACGGCTCAAGGCCCAAGCCCGTCACCTCGCCCACGCACTCCGGAAGGTTCACCCCACGTCGCCGACGGAGCGTCTCCGCATCCTCGCCTGGGTCATCGGCGGCATCGGCGCCGCGGCGCTGACAGGGTGGCCCGTCATTGGGCTCGCCCTCGTCTGCACCGGAACCTGGTTGCCCTGGTTGCTCGGGTCGGCGCGCGTGGCCCGCGAGCAGATCGAGGTCCTGGCCAACCTGGCAACGTGGTGTCGACGGATGGCTGATGTGCTCGTCGGTGGAGGCGCCGCCGGGCTCACCGAAGCGATCATCGCGTCCGGCAACTCGGCTCCGGAGCAGATCGCCGGACCGGTCCGACGCCTCGCCGCAGCCCTGAGGCACGGGCGGCAGGACAGAGTGACCGCCCTCGCCTCGTTCGCGGACGAGATCGACGACCGCGTTGCCGACAGCATCTCGGCCGCTCTCACGCTCGCGCTTCTTCACCAGACGCCCGGGGTGGGCATGATCCTCCGGCAGCTTGCGACATCCGTCGAGCGCGAGGTCCGTAGCCGGCGAGAGATCGAGGCCGACCGCGCGGAGTCCCGACAGTCGATCGTGATGCTCCTCGTTATCCAGGCCGGAGTGTTCGTCCTCCTTGCACTCGCCCCTGGGTTCGCCGACGCGTATCGGACTCTGGGGGGCCAGCTCGTCATGGCGGCGCTCCTGATGGGCACCGCCGCTCTCCTGATCTGGATGCGCCGGCTCGCCCTCGGCTCGGCTGCTCCTCGCTTCCTTGGTCGCCTCCGATGACCACGACCGTCGTCGGCGCCATCGCGGGCGCACTTCTCGGTCTCGGCTTGGCCATCGCCATCGACTTCTTCCGCCCTTGGCATCCCGCCCTCGTCGACGGGCTGCGGATGCTGGACGAGCGTCACCGGCCCGGCCGGCCCCGCCAACGGCGGGCGCTGTCGGTGCGGGCTGCCCAGCTACTTCGTCATCTGCCCGACGCTGTCGACGCGAAGGATCTGCGGCTTGTCGGCGTGGCGCGGGACCAGGTCTTCGCCCGCCGGGCGGTGGAGACCCTCGGCGGTGCGGCGTCCGGTCCGCTCCTGCTGCTGCTGACGGAGCTGCTGAGCATCGAGCTACCCGGCGTTGTCGCCCTTGCCTTCACCGTTGTGGGCGGAGCGGCCGGCTGGACAGGAGCGGCGCGGCGGATCCAACGGCACGCCGATTCTCGTCGCGAGGAGATGCGATACGCCCTGGTCGCCTACCTCCAACAGGTCAGTCTCCTGCGCCGCGGTGGCGCCGGGGTGGCCACTGCGCTGCGCGCCCCGGCGAGCCTGCTTGGAGGAAGCTGGGCGATGGGGCAGATCGCGCGTCAGCTTGATCTAGCGGAGCGCAGCGGTCAAATGCCCTGGGAGGGCCTGCGCCAGCTGAGCGAAACGATCGACCTGCCCGAGCTCGACGATCTCGCGGCCATCACGCGGACCGCGGGAACGGACGGCGGCGCTGTGATCGACACACTCCTGGCCCGGGCGGAAACCCTGGAGGACGAGCTGCGCGAGGACGCCCGCGCCGAGGCGAATCGAGCCAGCGGCCAGATGAGCACGCCGGGCGCCCTGCAGGTCCTTCTCATCGCCGCATGGGTCCTCTATCCCGCCACGACGGTCCTGCTGTCCCTGTGAATCCCTCTGGAGGTCTCCACCATGCGTGCAGCGTCAACACGTCTCCGGCTGGCCGTCACCGAACTCTACGTCGCCCTGATACAGCGGACGGGCCCGATCGACGAGCGCGGTGGCGGGCGCAACTCCGACGAAGGATTCCACATCGGGGCCGGCGCGGTGATCGGGGGCGTCATCGCGACGGCGGTCGGCGCGTTCGTCGCCAAGAAGCTCGGAGCGCTCGAGTGAGCGACTCCGAGCGCGGCGGCGCCACCAGCGTTGAGCTCGCGCTGCTCTGGTCCGGAACCCTCGCTCTCGTCCTGGTCGGCGTTCAGGCCGCCATACTCGCAATGGCTTCACAGCTCGCCTTATCCGCAGCCGAAGACGGCCTTCGCGCCGGCCGATATCGAGGGATCGAGTCTCCGGACGTTGCCCGGCAGGCTGCCGCGGCCTTTGCCAACCGCACCACAGGCAACCTGCTCCGCGAGGTCGAGGCAGAGGCCCACGAGGAACCTGGCGGACGGCTCACCGTCACGGTCAGCGCGAGCGTCGCGGCGGTGCTTCCGGGGCTACCGCTGACCGTGACTCGACGGGCGACGGGTGCGCTGGAAAGGCCGGCGGCGTGATCCCACGGATAGACGAGCGTGGAGGCGCACCGGCCGTCGAGGCGGCCATCGTGGCCGGGATCTTGGGGCTGCTGGTGGCGTTCACAGTCGCCGGCGTCCGAGTCGCCGCAGCAGAGTCCGCGACCGAGCAGGCGGCCCGAGCCGCCGCGCGCCTCGCGTCGATCCAACGACAACCGGCAGGCGCCGCGATGGTGGCCGCACCGGCGGCTCGCGAGGCCCTCAGCACGCGCGGTGTCCGGTGCACCGCATTGGACGTCGGGGTGGAGGTGAGCGGCACGCTCGCACTCGGCGCAGCGGCGGAAGTGCGCGCTGAGGTCGTGTGCGACGTGCCGTGGTCCGATCTGGGCATCCCCGGCGTCCTCGGAACGCACCGAAGCCGGGCCACCGCCACGAGCAGCATCGATCCGCTGCGGGAGCGCTGATGGACGAGAGCGGAGGCGGGTCCCTGACCGTCCCCGGCGCGCTGCTCGCGCTCGTGCTGGTGCTTGCCGCCGGGCTCGGAGTCGACGGTGTGCGGAAGGCTCAGCAGATTGCGACAGCAGACTCGATCGCCGAGGAGGCTGCGCGCGTCGGCGCTCAGCAACTCGACATCGCCGCGCTCCGCGCAGGCGCGGTCCGTCTGGACCCGGCGCGAGCCGCCGTCGCGGCGCAGAGATACCTCGACCGGTCCGGAGCGACGGGCTCCATCGCGGTCGTGGGCAACGACCGGGTGCGGGTACGGGCAGTCGTTCGGCGCTCCACGGTGCTGCTCGGCCTCATCGGCATCAATGAGCTCGACACACGCGGCTCCGCGGAGTCCGAACCGCTGCTCATGCCGTCAGGAGGCGTCGCATGATGGGTCTGGGCCGGGCGAGCCGTGTGCTCGTCGCACTCGTCGGTCTGGCTGCGGTCCTCATCGGCCTTCCGCTCGCGCTCTTCCGGCTCGGCGCACGCCATCTACCCGATTCACTACCGCGGCTCGACGAGGCATCCGCTGCGCTCCTGCACCCGCAGGACGGGAGGTTGTTGCTCGGCCTGATCGTGGTGGCCGGCTGGCTGTTCTGGGCCTACCTGGCCTTCGGATGCGTCGTGGACACGGCAACGATGGTCCGCCACGGCGCGCGCGCCGTCTCGCTGCGGCGGACCGGCCCGCGTGCGATCACCGGTCTGCTCATTTTCTGGCTCGCGTCGGCTCTTGCGGCGAACCAGGCCCCTGCGACCCCGGCAGCACCGATGCTCGTCGCGGCAGCGCTTGAGCGGAATCCCGCGCCAGTCGAACCGGCACACCTCTATGTCGTCAAGGAGCGCGACACCCTGTGGGACATCGCCTCCCGGGAACTCGGAGATCCGCTTCGCTGGCGGGAGATCCTCGATCTCAACCGGAGCAGAACACAACCGGACGGGAACCGGCTCACCGACGCGGCCCGCCTCATCCCGGGTTGGCGGCTTACGCTGCCGACGAAGACCGTCGACGACGGCGTCGTGGTTGTCCATGTCGGCGAGTCTCTGGCGTCGATCGCGAGAGACCAGCTCGGCGACGCGAGACGCTACGGCGAGATCTATGAGGCCTCCCAGGGCCTCGCTCAGCCCGGCGGCGAAGTACTGCGAGATCCCGACGTCATCAAGCCGGGCTGGCTTCTCCACATCCCTAAGGACGGCGCCAGTACGACAACGCCGCCCACCGAGGGTCAGGGAAGCCCGTCCCAGGCGCGAGAACCAGCGCCCACACCATCCCGTCCGTTGCCAGGGCCTCCTGCCGACCCGGCGCCGATAACGGTGTCGCCCCCGGTTGCACCAGACCCAGCGCCCGAGCCCTCGGTGGATGACAGCACAGACACAGCCCCCTTTGATGTCGTCGGGGGAGTTGCTGTCGGCGGCGGTGTCGCGGCAGGCGTCCTCGGCCTTCTCGCACACCTACGCCGTCGCCAGCGCCGCCTGCGCCGCTACCGCCGACAGATCGCGCTGCCAGATCCGATCGACGCCGCCGCGGAAGTGGTAGCCATGCACGCCGACGAGCGCAACCCTGACCTCGCGCTGCTCGAGAGCGCCCTTCGCCTAGCCTCGGCCACCACACCGCTCCCCGACATCACCGGCGCGGTAGTCGGGACCGACAGCGTCGAACTCCTGGGCACGCACGAGACGGATCTCGGCGATGGCTTCTCGCGTGGCCCGGACGGCAACTGGCGGCTCACCGCCGACCAGACCGCACACATCGACGTCGGTAACGGCTACCCCGCGCTGACGTCGATCGGCCGCCTCAACGACGGCCGGACAGTCTTCGTCGATCTGGAAGCCGACGGCGTTCTGCACCTCGTCGGCCACCGGACACGCGCGTGCGACCTGCTTCGCAACATGACACTCGAACTGGCAACAGCAACCTGGGCGGAAAACACCGAGCTGATGGTCGTGGGACTCGAGGACGAGTTCGAGGTCCTTCCTCGCCACCGGATCCGCTGCTTCAGGAACCTGCGCCAGGCGCTACCCCCGTTCACATCGGCAGTAGACGCCGCCGAACGCAGCCTGGAATCGGCGCACCGGACAGCATCGGAGCTCCGCGCAGCCGGCGAGATCGGCGACGAACTCGTCGTCACGATCCTCGTGGTCGCCGGCGTCGACCTCGAGGACCAGCCCAGCCTCACGAGCATCTGCAGCCGACTCCTCGAGGGCCCCCGCACCTGCGCAGCCGTGGTGACCTCAAGTACCGCTACGTCCCTGCCGGGTCCCCGACTGACGGTCCAGGAGGACCAGACCATGGCCGACGTGGACCTGCCCGGCGCCCCGATCATCGCCGAGCAGATGCCGAGCGACGTCGCGGTGTCCCTGCTCGCTGCGATCCGCACCGCGGCCAGGAACGAGGACGAGCCCGTACCGGCGGTGGACGGCACTCAGACCTGGTCTTCGGAGATGACGATCGACGGCTCCTGGGCCTCGCCGACCTCCGAGCAACCCGCCGACCAGCCAAGCGAGGACGATCCACCGCCGAGCCCCTCCACTGCTGACGGAGCCCCCGACACCGCTGCCCACACTGCAACGCTGACCCGCGAACACAGGCACCTGAGGCGCGTCGAGCACGACGACCCGCATCTGGACGACGACCTGGCGGAATGGCTCAGTCCTGGCCCACCGAAACGCCCGCTCATCAGCATCCTCGGCGAGCCGGCGCTGCGTGCACCGGGCACACCTCCGACCGGACGGGCGGCCTGGCAGTGCGAGGTCGTGGTCTATCTCGCGCTCCATGAACGCGGCGTCACCCGCGACAAGCTCGCCACGGACCTGTGGCCCGACGGGAAGGCCGTGAGTTCATCGAGCGTGCGACGCACTATCGCCGAAATCCGCCCCTGGGTCGGCAGGCATCCCGACCAGCCCGAGATGGAGTTCATCCCGACCATCAGCACGAGCGGAGACGACCGCTACCGCATCGTCGGGCACCTCCTCGACTGGGACCTCTTCCGACGACTCCGCAAGCGCGCCCAGGCCCGAGCAGCCGCTGGACGTCCTGCTGAGGCCAGAGCCGACTACGTCAGCGCCCTCGGCCTCGTGCGGGGCCCGATCCTGCGACCGGTGCGCGACCGCGGCTACGCATGGCTACGCGATGCCGACCAACACCACGACATCCTCATCCCGGGATTCGTGATCGACACCGCCCACGAACTCGTCGACCTCGCACTCGCCCGCGACGAGCTCGACCTGGCTCACTGGGCCGCCGGTCTCGGCCGGCTGGTCGACCCCGACTCCACCCACGACCGCCCCTTCCTCGACCTCATGCGCATCGCACACGCCGAGGGCAACACCGGCGCCATGCGCCAGTACGCCGAACTGCTACTCGCCGAGCGCGACTTCGAGATAGGCGAGGACCTCCCGCCCGAAAGCTTCGCTGTCTTCCACGAGCTCTTCCCCAATGGCCTCAGCCGAACGGTCGACGACCAATGAACCCGTCACTCCCCTGCCTGCTCGGCACGTCCTGCGGGCTGCTCCTCACGCCTGTCGTTGCTCGACTGGTACGAGCGACAGCGCGAGCGAACGTGCTGCCACGCCGCCACGTCGCGGTCATAGGCGGTTGGATGGGGACTGTGGGCGCAGCGGCCGGAGCGAGACCGCTCGGCGTCACTACCGCAATGCTGGCCGCCGTAGCTGTCCTCGGGACCGCAGCGGCGGAGGTGGACGTCCTCGAGCGCCGCCTTCCGGACCGATTGACCGGTCCCCTTGCGCTCGCGGTTGCCGGCGTTGGGTTACTGACCATATCTCAGAGTTCAGAGGCACTCCAGCGCATGGCCGTCGCTGCGACGATCACCATCGGCACAGCCGGTTTGCTCCTTCTTGTCGCGCCGGCCGCCATGGGATGGGGTGATCTCAAGCTGGCACCGAGCCTAGCCGCGGCGACGGCAACCATCAGTTGGACATGCTTCATGAGTGCGGTCGGGCTAGGCGCCGTCCTACTCCTTTCGACCGCAAGCGCGGAGTTTCTGAGGCGCCGCAATGCGTCGCTCGTGCCTTACGGACCTTCCCTCGTGGGAGCCGCGTCTTTTGCCATCGGTCTCAGCACGACCGGGTAACAAATCGCCCGTAGAAGGCCCCCTCGCGCGAGTACTCCCCCCATGGTCGCGGTCCCGCAGCGGCGCGGACGCAAGGACCCCGACACCGACCGGTACCGCAAGCTGTCGCAGAACCAGAAAGACGTCAACACCGCCCACGCCCGCCGTCGCGGACCGGGCGAGCGGGTCAACGCCGAGCTGAAAACTGGCGCGTGCTGCGCAAGATCCGCTCCAGCCCCAGCAACGCTGCAACGCTCATCGCCGCAGTTCAGACCCTCATGATTGCCAACACATCATCAGGTTGACAAAGGCTCAGTCACGGGCCATGAATACCTTCCGCGCCTCGGCCTGGTCCGGCGTCGACACGTAGGCCTCGCCCACACCGAGCTTCTCGAGGGCGACGGACATGTTCTGCCCCTCCCGTCCCCTCAGGAACCCGGCCACGGTCTTGCTCTGCGGGAAGTTGCAGCGGAAGGAGACCTTCGTGCCGGCGTTGCTGAGGACGTCCTTGTGGAAGTCGTCCACGCCCTGGCTCGCGACGACCACGGCGACGCCGTACTTGCGGCCTTCCTTCATGATCTTCGGGAGCGTGACGTCCCGGGCGAGCCGATGTGCCTCGTCGAGCACGACCGCCAGGCGGAGACGGCCCGTGGCCCCCCACCGGAACATCTCCCGGTAGACCTTGCGGAGGACGAAGGCGCCCGCGGCGAGCTGGACCTGCTCCATCAAGCCGTGCACGTCGAGGACGAGGCCACGACGCAGTAGGTCCGCGAAGCTGGGGCCACTCCCCTGCTCCTCGACGAAGAGCCCGAAGTCGGTCAGCGGGCGAAGCCGGGCGACGGTGTTCTTGCTCCGACCCGTCGCCTCCAGCTCGCTCATGATCTCTCCGAGCTCGGTCATGGACGGCAGCCCGGTAGGCCCGCCCGCGGAACCGAACCCGTGGCGTTCGTACAGCTCCCGGGCACCCTCGTAGACGCCGTTGCGCTGGATCTCCCCCATCCCGCACACGTAGGCAATGACCTCGGAAAGCTCCCACGCGGCCTGCGCATAGCGACGGTGGTTGTCGTCGCGCATCTCGAACGGCCTGATGACGAGGCCCTCCGACGCGTCGAGGACGGCGGCCCCGCCCGCTGGCTCGGCGGCCATGTCGCCGTGGAAGTCCAGGACCAACGCCGGCAGGCCCTGCTCGGCGAAGGAGTTCAGCACGTGACGGGTCGTCACCGACTTGCCCTGCCCGGGGATGCCGAGCACGAACATGTGCGGGCTACCGGCCGTGCTGATCCGCCACCGAGCCGCCGCGCCGTGTGCGTCCTGACCAAGCACGACCTCCACCTGCTGGGGTGCACGACGATCGACGCTGCTCGCCCCAAGAGTCGTCGGGGGAAGTTCTTCGAGCGGTGACGGCGAAGCCGGCACTTCCTCCGGCGGTACAGCCTCGACAGGCATGAGGTAGGGAGCGTGTTCGGTCGCCGGGGCGACTTCGGGTGCCGGTGCCGGTGGGGGTGGCGCATCATCCGGCACCCGAGGACGCGGAGACGGACGTGGCCGAGGCGACGGACGCGACGGCGCCACGGCTTCGGCCGACGACCCCGGATGCAGCCAAGGCCCCGTTTCCGTCGTCTGCCCGGACGCAGCTGAACGCTTGGACACTGGGGTGCCCTCGGCTGTCGACGCCGGCACCGCAGGGGACGAAGCGGGCGCCCGATGACTGCTGCGCAGGCCGGTCGGCGCGAGGTGCTCGGCGGTGAGCACCTCTATCCGGACGCCCCGGTGCTCTCGGGGGAAGGCCTCCGCCGCCCCCAGACTCACCACGTAGCCCCGCCGCCCGATCTCGGGCACGAGCGAGCCGTCCTCGACCTTCTCGAACATCCGCTCCGCGTCCGCTCGCCGCTTAGCGTCGAGCAGGCCGGTGGCCAGCGCACGGTCGGCGTGGTGGCGCAGGATGCCGACGAGCCGCGCGCGCTGGAGCTCCGCGTCGATCCGCGGCGGGTCTGACCGGAAGAACGTGTCCAGCAGCATCGAGCGGGTGGAGTCGACCTGCTCGACGATATCGTCCACCAGCGCCGCCGGGAGGGCGGCTGCCTTGCGCGACTTCACCTCCACGCACTCCATGCGGAGGCTGCGAGTGGTCGCCCGGACAAGGATCAGGTCGCAGCGCCGGGACCCGGTGGCGTCGCCGGCGTCGCCGAACATCTCCTGGTGGGCGTCTACCGGCACGATCACCGTGTTGTCCAACTCTCCGCGGTGGCGGAGGTAGGCGACGAGAGCAGCCAGGCTGACGGCCTCGGTGGCGAGACTCGACTTGCCCACCAGCCGCAGGGCCAGGCGCCCGGAGACGATCTGGAGGTTGCCGAGGATGTCGCGGATCGAGTCGTCCACGGCGGCGAGGTCGAGCTCGGTCATCGCGTCCGCGAGCAATCGGGTCACCTCGCCCCGATGACTCGTGGTCACGGTGAGTCGCGGGCCGAGTCCCTCGATGAAGTCCGGGGCGTAGTCGAGGATGTACGGCCGCTCGCGTCCCTCGGCCGCGACGGCCTCGGCGAACAGGTCGATGCCGACGTTGCGGTCGAGCGTGAGCACCCAGTCCGAGCGCTCGTGGACCGCGTGCAGCGCCGCGACCTCGTCGGTGCCGAGCCGCGCGGTGACGGCCATCCCGGCACCGGGGTAACCGAGCTGGGTCGCCAACCTGCGCTGGTAGGCACGGTGGCAGTCGACGACGTCTGCCGCACCGTCACGGCCTCGGGCGCGGACTGCGGGTGCGGTCCGCCAGGCGATGCCCTGCCCGTCAGCGACCCGGACCGTCGTCGCAGGCGTCAGCAGGTTCCGGAACGAGGCAGCGACGTCCTGGGCCTTGTCCGACCCGGAAGCGGAGACCTGGGCGAGGTCGGCAACCACGCTCAGCTGGGCTGCGGCCGACTGCTCCGACAGCTCGTGATGCGGCCGAACGCTCAGACCGAGAGCCGGGGTGAGGTAGCTGCGGCTGCCGCGGACCTGCAGGGTGGCGACCTGCTTCTGGAGGTCGGTGAGAGCTGCCAGCGGGTCGGTGAACGACGGCCTTCGGCTGTACGCGATCACCTCGACACGTGGCGGGGGTGCGACATCATCGTCGTCCTCGGCGTTCTGGCGCAGCGCCGATGCTGCGAGGGCTTGGGCGACGAGCTCACCGGATCCGGGGTTGTAGGCGAGCATCCGCAGCGCGTCCTGTCCCGGATGGACGGTCCGGTACGCCTCGACCCGTTCGGCGACGACGGAGGGCGGCAGATCCGGCGGAACGTCTCGGCGGTCCAGCCCCACCATGTCGAAGACGGCCTGGACGGCAGCCCCAGGCTCGGCCTCGCCGGGATCGAGGTACAGCCCGGTGCCTAGGGTCGCCTCGCGGAGGTAGACCAGGGGCGAGCCCTCCACCGCGAGCACCGTGTACGGAAGGTTCGCGGGCGTAATTCGGGAAGCGAGCCGGGAGTCAACGGTCTGCCGGCGGCGGGCCTTCGGCATCCCGGAGTCGATTATCTCGCGGGCCCACGTGCGCAGGACCGCGTCATGCTCGGCGAACCACGCCAGCCGCATAGGGTGCAGCGGGAGGACCGCGACGGCTGCGATGGGGCGATGCCCGGCCGTGTCGATGCTGATCGACACCGTGTCCATGGTCAGCAGCGCGAGCCGCGTGTCCTCGTCCGCCGCGGCGTCGAGGGCGCGCCGGTAGGTCTGGCAGTAGGCGACCACCTCGTCGCGCAGGTCGGTGTCCCAGTCGAGGGTCTCGACGACGTCGCGCGGGGCGCGGCTCGCCAAGGTGGCGAAGAGCTTCCGCCGCCGCTCGGCGAGGGTCGGTGGGAGAGCGAGCACGTGCCCCTCGATGTCCCGCTGGTCCAGCAGCTCCCCTTGCCGACCCTCGGTCGTCCACAGGGTCCGACGGCCCTGTTCGGCCAACGCCCGACGCTGTAGGTCGACGAGGACTGGGCTCAGTCCGAGCAGGACGGTCCTGCGCCCGCCGAGACGCAGCGAGAAACCGCCTCCGCTCCAGCTCGGAGCGTCCTCGGTGAGGTCGTTCTGCCCGTCCAGCGCGGCGTCCAGGCGAGCCTGTGCCAGCGACAGCGCCGTCGAGCGGCGGCCGCCGGTGCTGAGGACCTCCGCCTCCCACCGCAGAGCGAACTGCTCGCCGTCCGCGACGGCCTCGGACCGGTCGGTCAGCAGCACCGGCTGCCCGTCGGCATCGAGGCCGGTGACGCGGAGGTAGAGGAGGGCCGCGCCGGCGAGCTCGTCCTCGTCGAGCTCGATCTTCACCGTCGCCTTGCGCTTGTCGCCCTTGACCGCGGTCCGGACCACGGGCTCGGCGTCCGCCTCGCGGAGGTCCTCCGGCGGCAGCGCCTCCACCAGCCAACGGTGGACATCGGCCGACTTGTCCGGGTCCGTCTTCCAAGTCACTGTGACCGACGCCGGCGTCGACTCACCGATCTCCGCGTACGGGAGCGTCCCGGGGCCATCCTGCTTGAGCCGCGTACCCGCCCGCAGCACGCCGTCACCCTTGAGGAACGGCACGACGGTGAGGCTGTCGATCGGCACCGACACCGGCGTCGTCAACGGCCAGAGCTCGAAGGTCAGCTCCTCGTCGGCCAGTCCTGCGGCCCAGACGGGTGCGTTCGAGAGGTCCACATCCGGACGGCCGAGATAGCGGGCGATCCGGTCCCGGACGGCGCCCTCCTGCAGCCCCGCGGTGGTAACCCGGTCCGCGACCGAGGCGACAGCGCGCAGCGGGCGGGAGATCTCCTTGACGCACCGGGCGTTGCGGTCGAGCCGATCCACGAGGTCCTCACCGCCGAGGTCGGGGATGAGGCCGACTTCCGGGAGCATGCGCCCCACCGTCGCCCAGTCCGGATCCGCGGCGATCGCGGCCACGTACCGCGCCCAGGCCTCGACCGGACGGTTCCGTCCCAGAGCCCGTGCGACTCGCAGGACCGCCCGGCGGACGTCGTCGTCCAGATCCTGGACCATCGCCTCCGCGGCCGCGCGCAGCAGTCCCGAGAGGTCGGTCCGCTCGAAGCTGTTGTCCAGCGAGCTTGCCGCCGAGCCGGAGCCCACCGGGACCATGAGCAGGAGCTGGCGTTCCTTGCGGTTGCGCAGCTCGACGGCGCGCTCCGCGGCGATCGCCACCCGGCCGTCCGCTGCGGACGGGTCGTCCGCGAGCACGTGGACGTCGGCGACGTCGTGCGGCAGGGCGCCTTGCACCGCGTGCACGAGCAGTGGTGCGTCGTCGGAGCGAATCGAGTCGATCCGCATGCAGTGGCCGGGCGCGTGGGCGTCCGTCTGCTCGACGAGTTGCTCGGCGATCTTCTGGACGACCAGCGTGGGCAGCGGCGGGAACGTCACCGACATCAGGCGGCTCCGAGGGGATGGTGGACGACCTGCACGGAGAAGTCGTCGGAGAGGCTGTCGAAGCAGCCGAGCAACTGGAGGCGGACCTTGAAGGCCTCGAGGTTGGCGTCCGCCGCAGCGCGCGCCTCCGCACCGTCGAGGAACGCGGGCGGCCGGTCCACGAGGATGCCGAAGCGCTCGTGGAGGATATCGAGGACCGCCCGCAACGAGAGCCGGTTACGCACGGTCCGGGTGTCCGGGTCGACGAACACTGCGAGTAGCAGTGCTTGCAGCAGTTCGTCGCTCGGGGCGTAGCGCCAGCTCCGGCGGTTCGCGTTGCTGCCCTGGAGGACGCCGTACGGCTTGGTGATACCGCCGACACTGGAGTACCACTTCACCGAGTTCTTCGTGGCCTTGTCCTGGTTCACATCGGCGAGCACGTCCAGGAGCTTGTCCAGCTCCGAGCTGTCGGACGCCTGAATCCGCCGGAGGAACTCGATCTCCGCCTCGGTCGCGCCCTCGTCCGGGGCTCCGTCGATGAGGTCGTCCAGCCGAGCACCCGCGAAGTTCTCGACCCGTCGGTGGTCCTTGAGGGCGGCAAGGGCGACGAGCTGGTCCGCAGGCGGGAGCGCGCGGATGCGCGCCATCTCCTCCGGGCCTCGGGAAAGAGCGTTCTCCACTACGACGAAGGTCATACGGTCGCGGAAGGCTTGCCGGACCCGGTCAAGATCGCGCTCCACGCACCGCCGACACATCCGGTCGGACTCCGACCAGAGGTCCCCGGTGAAGTCGCAGTAGAGCTCTAGCCCGGACGCGGGCGCAAGATCCGCCATATCGGCGGGTCGCTCCCCGGCCAGGATCAGCTCGCGAGCCGCTCGGTCGGTCCGCAGGGTGTAGGTGAATAATCCGACCGCGAGCAGCGCGGCGAACGACGACATCAGAGCGGGGGTCGGGAGACGGTCGCCGTACGACTCCACGTGGGTGAGGAGCGTGGCAGCGAGATCGGCCGCTACGCCCGGTAGGGGGCTCGGGAACACGCCGCCAGCAACCGGTCGGGCGTCGCCCATCTCGATCGCCTCAAGGAAGCGGAACTCCAGCAACGCACCAATGTCGAGTCGGTCGGGGTCCACGAGCTGCGGCTCCCACCGAGGCTCGGGGCCCAGGGCGAGTCCCTTCCCAGTCGCGGCCGCGACGATCCCCCGGAGTTCAGCGCGTGGGTTTCCCGAGCCTCGCCGCTCCAGCTCGTCGAGCAGCAGGCGGTAGACGATGTCGTCGACGCCTCGATGCCGGACTCGCTCAGTGGGCAGACCGGCGCGGTACGACGCCAGACTGAGCGGCGCCGCCGCGACCATCTGCTCCCCCGTACGGCTGCGGCTGACCGCCCCCATCTCAATCACGCAGGAGCGGAGCCACCCGTCGAGCAGCGCCCGGTCCGCCTTGTCCTCGAAGCCGATCACGGCACCGGAGGCCAGCATCCGGTCCCGATAACCCGCGAAGTCCTCGGCGTCCGTCGTCGGGGGGCTGGACCGGCCACCTTTGACGCACAGCTCGAGCAGCCGCGGCAGCACCCGGTCGGTATCCACGTCGAGCAGGGAGAACACCGTCAGCGGACGGTACTGGTAGGTCCGCAGCGCCTTGGGCAGGGTGATCGTCACTGCCGCCTCCCCACGATCCGGCCGTCGATCGCCTCCGCGGTCAATCTGTTCCCGGCCCCGTCCACGACGAGGACGGAGCGTGCGGGCTCCAGGCGCAGCCGCTGTCCGAAGCCCTCGATCTCCTGGCGCAGCGCCGCCGAGGCCGGGTCGCCGAGCACCTCGCCGTCCGCCGCGCGCAGGATCAGTTCCGCGGCGTCGAGGGCAATCGCCAACCGTTGGCCGCGCTCGTGGCGCAGCTCGAGCCGGTCCGCGAACGACTCGACATAGCCGGACCCGGAACCGACCGCAGCCAGCTCGAAGGTCGTCACCGGCAGTTCCTTGACCACGACGATCGCGCGGACTGCGGGATCCTCATAGGTGCGGTCCTGCAGCGCGAGCCCTTTCCCTTCGTAGCGCGGGAACGCCAGGATCCGGGACAGGCCGAGGAGGACCCGCGCCAGGGCGGGGCCGGGCTTGTCCAGCGCGTCGAGGTACTCCTCGAAGTACCGGTAGCTGCGCACCTCGGCACGCCCGCTGGGCGCGGTCCACTCCCCGAAGTAGAGCGCTCGCTTCAGCCGACCGAGCGACTCGGCGGTCACGGCGGCGAGATCCGGCACGAGGTCGCGTGAGGCCCGGGCCGCGCGCGCCGCGGCAGGTGCCGCCTGATGAGCGGGGTCGAGCTCGCGCCACTCCTCGACGAGGTAGTCACCGGTGTCCGCCGCGAAGGCCAGGTCGGGAGCACGACGACCCGCGCCTGCGCGCGGATCCTGTCCGGTGCGGTTCTCCGCGTGGACCGCCTCGCAGGACAGGTCGCCGGTGATCAACCATCCGAAGGCCGAGCGGACGTCGCGCATCGTGGCCCGACGACGTCGTCGGAGATGGCTGGTCAGGAGCAGCTCCGACACGGCCTCCCGGGCCCCAGGCGTGCGCAGTCGCTCCGCGTTGTCCCGGATCGGGCAGACGTCTCGCGCCGTGCAGGCCTCGCAGTCCGCCCATCGCTCGTCCGCGGTGAAGAGCGACAGGACAGCGGTGCCGAGGCCTGAGGCCCCACGATCCGGCGTCGCGAGCGCCCGGCGTTTGAGGTCCACCAGCACGATCCGCCCCTCGGCAGGCTCCCCCGCCCGCTCCCGGTCGACCTCCGCGGCCAGCTCCGGGTAGCGGTCGCCGAAGTCACCGAGGAACTGAGCGATTCGGCCGTCGTTGGCTGCGAGCAGGGCCGTGTGGGGCCCGCCCGAGGGCGCGAGGACGGCGTGAATCAGGTCGTCCGAGCTGAGGTCGCCGTGTGACTCCGAGGCGTCGTACACGGCGCTGAACGTGCGACCGCCGAGCTCCTTGGTCCAACCCGCGGCGTCGGAGCGACGGGTGGTCGCCCCCGCGCCGTCGAGAGCGGCACCGACCTGGACGAGGAACGAGGTCTTCCCGTCGCCCGGGTTGCCGCTTAGCACGACGACGTCGAGCTCGCCCCCGATCACCGCGGGGAGGAGCGCGGTGTCGAGCAGGGTGTCGGTGTAGGTGCTGCGGGCAAAGTCGTCGTCCATCCCGCGATTGCCCGCGTTGCCGATCCCGCTGCGCCGGTACAGTCCACGGAGCGCCGCGACCGTGGGGTTCACCATCGGACGGCCACTGCGGACGGACGTGTCGCGGGCGCGCAGGATCCGGTCCGCGTACGTCGCGGCGTCCTGCGGACGCTTGCCGGGGTCGGCCGTGACACCTTCGTAGAGCGCCCCGAGCAGCGCTCGGCCGAACCGGGCGAAGTGCGCCTCGGTAGGCGGGACGAGGACCTCGCGCTCCTCGACGCCCGGGCCCGAGTACGGGTATCGCCCGAGCATCACGCGCAGCAGGGAGGCACAGGCGCTGTAGATGTCGGCCGCCGGTGTCCAGTGCCGCCGCGCCCACACTTCGGGGGCGGTGAACGGCGGGGATCCGACCGCGGACTGGGCTGCGTCCGCCTTCGCGGCCAGGCCGAAGTCGATGAGCGCGGCGCTGCCGTCGTCGCGGACGATGATGTTCGTCGGGCTCACGTCCCGATGGAAGACAAGCTGCTCGTGGGCGTCCGCGAGGCCACGCAGGACGTCCACCGCGATCCGGCGGAACTGCTCGGCGTCGAGGTCTCGACCCGCCGTCAGCTCCAGGAGGGTCTGTCCGGGGATGTACTCCTGGACCAGGACTCCGGGTTCAGGCGCGTCGAGCACGTCGTAGGGCCGGGCGCACCGTGAGCTGCGCAGCGCGTTGCCATGCCGGTACTCGTCGAGGACCTGCGCGTAGTCGACGCGACCGGGTCGCATGTGCTTGAGCGTGCGCGGCTCGCCGAGCTTCTCGTCGAACGCCAGCCAGGTGACCGCCCACGCACCCTCGCCGAGCTTCCGGTCGATCCGATACCGACCAGCGAGGAGCGCCCCCGGCTCGAGGACCGCGGGCGGAGGGGGACTCACGGGCGGGACGACGAGCGGCGGGACCGGTTTCTCGATCGGCTGGGGCGCCGATTCGGCGGCGGCAGCGGAGGCGTCCGGGCGGTCGTCGTAGCGCGGAGCCAGGCAGCGGGCCAGCAGCGACCCGACGACCGGGTAGGAGGCCACCCACTCCCGCGCCTCGGCGTGATCCGGTTGGTCCGACGCGTCACCGCGAAGCCACTGCGCGAGACAGAGCGCGAGGCTGTAGACGTCGTCGCGGGCGGTCAGGAACTCGAGCGGGGTGCCGGGTGCCTGGAACGCCGCCGACGGGTGGTCGTTGTCGAGCGACGGGGCGATGGTCTGGGTGCGTGGCAGCTTGGAGCGGCTGAAGTCCCGGAACCGCACCCGGTTCGCCGGTGTCACCTCGACGGTTCGCAGCTGCAGGGCGCGATGCAGCACACCCGCTCGATGTACCTCGGCCAGGGCGGTGAACGCGTCGTGGACGACGGCCACCCCGACCTCTACGGGTACGCGGCCGTCGACGTGTGCCGGCAACTTGTCGGACGCCAACTTGCCCAGGCTCGACCCGTCCAACGCGACGACGACGGGCGTGACGCGATAGCCCTCCCAGTCGAACCACTGCTGGACCCGCCAGGTCCGCCGGGCAACCGCGAGGGCGTCGAGTGCGTCGTGGTCCCGCACGGCGAGACGGGCGGCCTCGGCCGGGTTCTCCGAGTTGGCCACTGGAACGCAGTACAACATGACCGGCTCACCGGCCGGGCTCTGCGCGGGGAAGGTCAGGGTGTTGCCCTGCACCCCGGGCTTGCCCATCACCCGGTACATCATGATCGTTGGAGGGAACTCCGCGGTCCGACGCTGGGGCAGGCCGACCAGGTAATCCATTAGCGCTGAACGCAGTGGCGCCATCGTCGGCGGGAGCGCCGCATCCTCCGCCACCAGCACGGACGCCGCGTCGGCCAGCCGCACGACGACGTTCGCGCCCAGCTCAGCCGCCCCCTCCAGCCGCAGGGCGTCATGCGACATGACGACGTGCCCGGCGACGGGATGGACACCGCGGGGAAGCTGCTTCTGCGCGCCCGCCCACCCGCCGACCTTCTCCCGCAGCCGCCCCGCGAGCACCTTCGTGGCGTGGGCGAGCTGGTTGCCGGGATTCGGCCGGTGCTCACCGTTGGAGTACCACCCGACCTCCCCGACGACGACGTGCGGACCCCACGCCTTCTCCTCGCAGACGTAGACGCCCCGCTCCCCCACCACGACCAGGTCGAGGTCCACGGCACTCATGTTGTGCGGGACCTGGCGTCCAGCGATCACGTCCCACGACGCCGGCAGGTCACCCGCCAGCCGACGGGCCGCCTTCTCCTCGCCGGGCCCGTGCCAGTCCCCCAGAACGTGCAGCCGCGCCATCAGCGACAATGCCCGGCCGGTCCAGCCGCCACAGTCGTCGACAACTCCCCCGGAACCACGTTCGGCATCAGCCATCCCCCTCGTGCGCTAACCGCTCATCGCCATGAGATCACCCGCTGTTACCGCTATGCCCTCCGGGTGACCACTTCCGACGGTCGTCGCATCGTCTCGCCGGCAGCGAGTCCGCGCGGGCCCAGTCACTCGATCGAACGAGGGCACCACGGTCGACGCTCGCGGCCGACATCCTGCTCGTCACCTGCGTGAAGGCGACGCGCTCGACGCCGTCTGCGGCGAAGGACCTCTACACCTCACCGTTGCTCCGCAAGCAGCGGGCGTACGCGGAGTCCCAGTCGGCCCTCTGGTTCAGCCTCTCCGCAGAGCACGGTCTCGGGCGGACTCGGGCACCTCGAAACCGAAGTCCTCGACCGCTGGTCCCTCCGTTGAACCTGCGGGGGCGGCCTGCCTCACCGGTCCGTCAGCGACTGAGCGAACTTCGCCGCCCTCACCGCTGATCATCGCCCGGCGCCCACGTCGCCGCCCATCGCGTCGGGATGGCAAGGGCCGCCAGCCTGTTGATCTGCCCGCCCGGCGAGGGCTGGTGTCTGCACTTAAATCGATCGCTCTCTGCGACACGCACCCATTCTCACGAGCGATCTTCACCCTCCTGAACGCAAGCGACCGCTACTCTCCAACTCGCAGTAGTCGATCAGTGTCGTTAGGGAGCCCCGTGAGCTTGCTATGGAAGCTGGAGCCTGCCACCGAGGCCAAGCACCGGCTCAACCGGAGTTACCTTGACGCATGGTGGCCGATCATGCTGCAACCGAGCGGACAGTACGGATACGAACGCCCTCGGGTGACCTACGTCGATGCGTTCGCGGGCCCCGGCAAATACCTCGACGGTGAAGATGGCTCGCCCGTTTTCGCATTGGATCGACTCCTCAATCACACCGCCAGAGACCGAATGAACCTTCGCAGGGACAGGGTCTACCTGATCTTCATCGAGAAGGACAAGGATCGGTGTGCCCACCTTCGCACCCTCCTCATCGAGCGCTTCGGCCAGCTAGAGCAGCTTCCCGTCACAGTGATCGTCAGGGAGGGCGAGGCTGCTACGGCGACTCCGGAACTGCTGACGCAGACCAGGGCCTGGGACCATCCAATTCTGGCCATCTTCGACAGCTGGGGAAACGTCAATATTCCGTTCGAGTTAGTCGGCAGGATTGCTGGCGTTCGCTCCGGCGAAGTGATCACTACATTCGGTCCCAACTGGTTCAGCCGCCGCGAATCTCAAGATCCGAGTGAGCTTGATCGAGTCTTCGGCGGCAATCAGTATTGGCAACCGGCTGAACGGGAAGCTCGACCCGACGAACGTTGGCGAGCATGGCTTGAGACCTACAGGGACTCGCTTAAACGAGCAGGCTTTCCCTATCAGCTCCAATTTCGCGTGACGCCACGGACCGGACAGCCACTCCATCTGGTATTCGGCACGAGCAGCGACAAGGGCGTCGAGGTGATGAAGGACGCCATGTGGAAGGTCGACGGCGAAGAGGGCATGAGCTTCCATGATCCGCGAACTCGGGAGGCTGTGCCTGCGGGCCAAATGGATCTCTTCCGAGAGCATGACCACCATGCTGAACTAAGCGAACTAATCTGCCAATGCCTCGCTCCAGGCGAGAAATCGGTCGAGGATGTGAGGGAGTGGCTCCTGAGAGAGACGGCGCGTTGGCGCAGGAAAGACGCGATCAGCGCCCTGTCGAAGATGCGCGAGAGGAACGTGGTGCAGACAGAACCCAATGGGCGTATCGTGAGGAGCAGTAAGGTCAGGCTGCTGTAACTCCTGATCGACGAGGCATCTCGTCCCACGTTCGACCATCAAGTAGGCGCCCCCCAGCCTTCGGCGTTCGCCCACCCCACTGCTTGAAGAAGAAGGGTACACCCGCAGCTACGCATGCGTCACGAATGGCCCTTACCCAATCTTCCCGTATCGGCCTGCTGCGATGTCCGGACTCTCCGCCTACAATTACCCAGCCAATTCCCGTGAGGTCGATGTTGGCTAGCGGACCCAGTAGGGGCTCGAGAGATAGAAATTTGACCGTTGCGCGAATATCGCGAATCTCATCGATCCTTGCTGCTTCGTCCGCCGACTCGACCGATGTTCCAAGCCACACGTTTGACGGCCAATCAATTCCTTCTGAGATCAGACGCATTCGCTTCGGTCGCTTCGTCAGCACTTGGTAAGTGTGCTGCGGCGTACGGCGCATCGTGTCAGCGACATCGGCGACGAACGTACGCGGGACGCGTGCGTGGAATAGGTCTGACATAGAGTTGACGAAGATGAGGCGAGGCTCTCGCCAGCGCAGGGGAATCTGCAGCGAATCAGGATGAACGGTAAGCGCAAACCCCGGTCCGCTGGTGCGCGGGTCGCCGTCCAGCTGATATTTAGCGGATCCCATCGCTTTGAGTCGCTTGGCCAGGGCCAAGGCGTAGCAGTTGTCGCAGCCAGCAGAGATGCGGTCGCACCCGGTGGTGGGGTTCCAGGTCGCTTCCGTCCACTCGATCGCGCTCTGGTCCGCCATCCGTGCAGCCTATCCAGCCGGTAGAGGAAGCCTCGGATGCACACTCGGCCTGTCGCCGATTCCTCCGCGGCGCCGGGGACCGGCCGGAGGCCGCAGCCCCCGCGCCCGGCGGCGAAGCCGTCGCCTTGATCAGGTAGAGAAAGTCTGAACCCGTGCGCGAGCGCCGCGAGCGCCGCGGCGCCGGCTGGAGGTTGGCGTCCGATGTCGTCCGGTGAGCGGCGAGACCCGAGCTTCACTGACTCGAACTAACGTTCGATCTTTGCTATCGTAGAGCTTCGTGCGGTGGCCCGTCGTAGGGGAAGTACGTCGGGTCCCCGCACGCCCTACTCGATCGCGGCGGAGGCAGGCGATGGGCAGTCAGAGCAGGTACGACCGAGACCCCTCAGTCGGCGACTCGATCCTGGCTGAGGCACAGGCCTACTCGACCATCGCTGAGCTGCTTGACGACTACCGTGACGAGATCGTCGGAGACCGCGCTGTCGCCCTACAGATCGGCAACGTCCTCCACAGCGCTGCCATCGAGCTGCGGGGCGGACGCGCCCTTCCGATCGGTGTCCGTCGCGCCGTCCGGGGCCTCGCCAACGCCCTCCGCGAGATCATGGACCCGGGCGCGGTGAACGTCCCTAAAGATCACGATGCCTAGGCCGCGGTCTCCCTGATCTTGGAAGCGGATGATCTGCCTAGGCAACTTCCTGCGCCCCCTCCCTGTGCAGCGGGCTCAGCGGGTCTAAATTTGAGGTGTCGGCTTCGGGACCGCCAGCCCGGCGTTGGCCTGGAGTCGCTCGGTTGTGGTGGGGGTCGTTCGTTTCTTCGGTGCGCGGAGGTCGTCGATGTCGCTGGTCGGGTAGAAGGCGTCGCCGGCGACTTCGAAGGCTCCGTGCACGATGAGGTTCTTCCCCGGTTGCACGAAGGCCAGGGCGGCTTGTTTGCGGGCGTAGGCGAAGGAGTTCGCGCAGGTGTTGAAGGCGTCGCGGTCCCGGACCTCGTAGGCGATCCGGCCGAGCTGGACCCGGATGTAGGGCTTGGGCGGGTCGCCCTTGGTCTTGCCGGTAGTCACGGCGCAGGCCGGCATGCCGACCGCGTTCGCCGCGATGGCCGGCTCCGGCATACCGCGCAGGGCCCGGGTGAGTCGCTGGTCGGCCGAGGCGGGGAGGGCCTCGACGGCGTCCTTGGCTTCCTCCCAGACCCGCTGAAAGTGCTCGGCGGTGCTCTCCTGGTGGAGGTAGAGCAAGACCTTCCCGATGCGGACGCTGACCGCGGCGTCGTCGGTGCCGGCGTGCAGGATCTGCACCTCGGTGCGCTGCGGCCCGACCAGCCGTGCCACAGCCATTACCGCCTGCTCGGCTCGCCGACCGACTGGGCTCACCGCAGATCCTCAGGACGGCGCGAGACAGCACCCCAGAACATGCTCATAGCGGCGAGCGTCAACGGGTCCGGCTCCGGGCTTGTTCGCGGGTGATCGCGTCCGGGGCTTGGGCCGAGCGGGCTGAGGGTTCGAGCGAGCGGACGATCTTTGCCGCGGTCTCGATCGCCGTTCGGGCATGTGGACGTTGGCGATGATGTTCAGCGACGACGAGGGCGAGGCGAGCGAGCGCGAGCGTCAGCTCGACCCCGGCCCGCTCGCGGTCGCTCTGCAATCGGCGGGCGAGCATCAACCGGCGGGCAAGCTGCGTCAACTCTCCGCCTCCCTGCGGGCGCGGCGGTGTCGACATGGCAGCGCGGATCTGCTCCGCGGCAGCGCTAAAACGATAACGGTTGCCCACGGTCGCAACGGCGGACATCGCGGTCAGCACGTCGCACAGGCCCTGCCCCGCGGCGACGACATCTCCTTCGCCCGCGCTAAACGAACCGGCGATCAGGCCGACGCGTTTCGCCACGGTGGAGCAAGCTACGCGGGAGCGCGGGGCCGGTGGCTGGGCGTCCCAGCGCTGCTGGAGCCGGGGCAAGGACAGGTCCGGAGCGAGCTTGCTGCCCGAGTAGAAGATCGGCGCCCCTGTCGCCAGCAGGTCCGGGGGCAGCGCGATCGCGTAGCCCAGCGCGTCCCCGGACGGGCCGCGCCGGATCGTGACCAAGAGCCCCTCGCGCTGCAGGGCCTGCTCGAACTCCGCCACCGACGCCGACCGCAACGCCGCCTGGCGTGCTGCCGCCCGCAGCACCTCCCGCGCCGGGGGCCGTGATTCCCGCTCGGCCTTGGCCAACTCGCCCCGCTGCGGGCGCTTCGCGGCGACATTCTCCGCCGGCGCGGTCGCTCGCAGCCCGAGGCGGGCTTCGATCCGCTGCGCGCTGGCGCGCAGCTTCGGGTAGTCGTGGCGCGGCCAGAACCGGCGGCCGGTGTCCTGGCGCACCAGCACCACGGCGATGTGGATGTGGTCATCGGCATGCCGGATCGCCACCCACCGCGGTCCGCCCCGATCATCACGGGTGGCGACGCCGGCGTCGTGCAGCAACTCGCGGGCGATCGACGCCCACTCCGCGTCCGGGAGTACCCGGTCCGACTCGGCCAGCCGCACCGAGCAGTGCCACACATAGCCCCGGCCAGCGTCCTTCGGCGCTCGTAGCGGCAGCCCGGCCGCGACCGCGGGCGCCTGCAACGCCCGGATCAGCGGGCCGAGCTCCAGATCATGCTCCCCCGCCCCACGCCGGGCGGGCTGCCAGGTTGTGTCTCGGCCGTCCCAGCTCGCAACCACCCGCGGATTCCGGTGTTCATCGGCCACGCCCGGGCCGAACAGATAGGCGAGCAGCCCGCCGGCCCGCCATCCGTGCACGACCTTCGCGATCACCGGACTCGCCCTGCCGCCGTGACGAGAAGGTCGAGCAGCTCGTCGAGCCGGTCGGTCAGCCGGGTCAGCTCACCGCGGTCGACCAGCTCGGCGGCCGCGATCAACTCGAGACGCAGCCGCAGCAGCTCGGCCACCACTCCACGCAGGCTGTCTGGCACGCCGTCGGGCGCGGCGGCTCGAAGCGCCTGCTCCCCCAGCCACGCCCCGACCGCGACGCCCGCGTGCAGCGCGGCCTCGGCCACCAGAGCGTGCTCCTGCGCAGTGAACGCGACCCGCACCGACCGCGTCCGCCGCACAGCAGATCGTGGACGACGAGCTGCGCGCGGCTTCACCCCCGCAGGCTTGCTACAGACGGATCCTCGATTCGTTCGGGGCCGCTCAGCTCACTGCCGCGTGTAGCTGCAGCCTGGGCCGACACATCAGCTCACCAGGACGCGGCCCACAGCCCGAGAGCAAAGCCTGCGATCAGCATCCCCGCTGCCACGACCAGGAGGAGCATCCATCGGTGCGGCCGGGCGGGGCTGGTCGGCGGCGGCCATGTCTGTCCAGTCCGTCGATGCCGGCGGGTTCTTCCGATTCGACTTCTGCCGGGCGGAGGCATGGAAGGGTTGCGCACAGCCGTCTCCTGTCGCTGCAGGGCCGGTCAGGCCCCGGTGCCGGCGCTGCAACGCCGGCCCGGGGCCGCCCACGTGGTCGTTCACGAACAGCACGCCCGCAGGACGCGAGCGCACGTCCGTCGAGACCACCACTGACCCGCCCGCTCCGCGACAAGCGCGAGTGCCCTGGGGAAGAACGCCCGGCCGCACGCCCGACTGTGGACCACCAAGCAGTGCGAACGCCCCCGTTCGCACCCCACTCGATCGCGCCCCCGCGATCGCAGAAGGTTCACTTCTGCATATCTTGCTCCGCCCAGGAAACACAGGGCGAGCGACCGGATTGGTCCGGCTCTCGACCGTGCCGACGGGACGCCCGGCGCTTCACCCCAGTCGTCCGAAGCTCGCCGAGGAGCGATTCGTCTCGCCATGAGCAGCTGCCCGCCCGTCTGACAGAACGACCGCGTACGACGACGACCACGATCAGCCACAACCCTCCAGAGCTGTCACCGAGCCCGACGCGTGAGAGGCGGACTGCCATGAAGGATCGACTGTGGGGCGTGAGGGACGTCGCCGAGTTCCTCGGAGTGCCCGTCGCGACGCTGTACCAGTGGCGTCAGCGCGGCTACGGCCCGAAGTCCCGCCGGGTGGGGCGCTACGTCCGCTACGAGCAGGCGGAGGTCCGAGCCTGGTTCGCGGCGCAGGAGTGAGGTGCCGCATGTGCGGACCTAAGGTCCGCAGACGCGGACAGGACGCAAGATCACATCACGAAGTGAATCATGTGACTATCCTGTGACTAGATCTTCGCAAGATCCGACGAGACCCGCTCTGACCTGGGGAGAAAGCTCCTCCGACTGGACTCGAACCAGTAACCCTGCGATTAACAGTCGCATGCTCTGCCAATTGAGCTACGGAGGACCGCCGGCCTGCGAGCGGAACCCGCTCGCTGACAGGGGAAACCCTACAACACCGGTTCCGGCGCCCCCGCACCCCCCTCCCCCGCCCTGGGCGAGCGTCGGTCCGGGGCTCTGGGGCAGGATGGCGGGGCAGGCGATCACGACCGTCCCCCGTGGAGGCGACATGCTCAAGTTCCTGCTGGGTGCCGCGGTCGGCTACGTGCTGGGCGCGAAGGCCGGCCACGAGCGCTACGAACAGCTGCACCGCACCTACCAGCGCGTCGCCGACCACCCGGCGGTCCAGGGCGCGGCCGGGGTGGTCCGGGCCCGCGTCGAGCAGGTCGTGAAGGGCGGCACGCACGACCCCGGCTCGAACGGGTCGGCGCGCTGAGCCGAGCCCGTCCCCCGCGCGGGGCAGGGCTGTACCTGCGGCGCGTCGAGGTCGACGCGCCCGAGGCGGGCCGAGGCCACTACCCGTTCGCCCTGCCCGTGGTCGCCGCCCTGCGCGGACGACGGCTGGAGTTCGGCCCGGGCGTCACGTTCCTGGTGGGCGAGAACGGGTCCGGCAAGTCGACGCTCGTCGAGGCCATCGCCGTCGCCGCCGGGTTCAACGCCGAGGGCGGCTCGCGGAACTTCGCCTTCGCCACCCGGGCGAGCGAGTCCTCGCTGGGTGGGTCGCTGCGCATCGGGCGGGCGCCGGGCAAGGAGCGCTCGTCGTTCTTCCTGCGCGCCGAGTCGTACGACAACGTCGCCCGCCCGCATCCAGGACCTGACCACGCAGGGTTCGCAGTTCCTGATCGCCACCCACTCACCGATCCTGCTCGCGCTCCCCGGCGCGCGGATCCTCGAGATCGGCGACGACGGCGACCTGCGCCCCGTTCCCTACGACGACGCCCTCCCCGTCCGCACCACCCGGGACTTCCTCGCCGACCCCGCGCGGACCCTGCGTCACCTGCTCGGCTGAGCCGCCCGGCAGCGGAAGGTGCGCCGGTACGCCGTCGGCGAGACGCCCAGCTCCGCCTGCAGGTGCAGGCGCATCGAGCCGGCCGTGCCGAACCCGGCCCGCTCCGCGACGTCGTCGACGGACAGATCGCTCTCCTCCAGCAGCGTGCACGCCCGCTCGATGCGCTGCCGCGTGAGCCACTGCCCCGGTGAGGTGCCCATCTCGTCCCGGAAGCGGCGGGTGAAGGTGCGGGTGCTGGTGGCCTCGCGGGCCGCGAGCTCCCGCAGCGTGACGGGCCGGTGCAGGTTGTCCAACGCCCACGCCCGCGCCCGGGCCGTCGACGACACCACGGGCTCGGGCACCGGGCGTCGGAGGTACTGGGCCTGCCCGCCGTCCCGGTGTGGCGGCACGACGGTGCCGCGCGCGACCTCGTTGGCCACCGCGGCGCCGTGGTCGGTGCGGATCATGTGCAGGCAGAGGTCGATCCCGGCCGCCTCGCCCGCCGACGTGAGCACGCCGTCCGCGTCGGTGTAGAGCACGTCGGGATCGAGGTCGACCTCGGGGTACAGCTCGCGGAACCGGGCAGCGCACTTCCAATGGGTGGTGGCCGGGCGCCCGTCGAGCAGCCCGGCCGCGGCCAGCACGAACGAGCCCGTGCAGATCGACGCGATCCGCGTGCCGGGCCGGATCCGGGCCAGCGCCTCGGCGAGCCCCGGGGGCGGCGGCGCGGGCTCGTAGTCGAGGTCCGACGCCGGAACGATCACGGTGTCGGCGGTGTCGAGCACCTCGGGCCCGTGCTTCACCAGGACCGGGAAGTCGGCGTCCGTGCGGACCGGGCCGGGCACGAGTGTGCAGGTCAGGACCTCGTAGAGCGGCCGGCCGGCGGTGTCGCGGGCCTGCCCGAACAACCGGTGGACGATGCCGAGCTCCATGGGCAGCAGACCGTCGCGCACGAGGACCGCGACCCTGTGCCGCTCGTCAGCCATGGCCGGATCCTCGCACATACTGTCCATCGAGCCACTCGTCCGACGGGCACGCGCGGCCGACGATCGGGACATGGACGTTCTGTGGGTGGTCGCGCATCCGGAGCCACGCTCGTTGACCGGCGTGCTGGCCGCGGAGGGCCGCGCGGCGCTGGAGGAGCAGGGACACCGGGTCGCGGTGTCGAACCTGTACGCGATGCGCTGGGACCCGGTGCTGACCCGGGAGGACTACGGGCTCGACGCGAACGAGCGGCTGTTCGTCTCCCACGGGTCCCGGCGGGCGTACGACGCCGGGACGCTGCCGCCGGAGATCCGCGCCGAGCAGGAGAAGCTGCGCCGGGCCGACGCGCTGGTGCTGCAGTTCCCGCTGTGGTGGTTCGGGATGCCCGCGATCCTCAAGGGCTGGGTGGACCGGGTGTTCGTCGACGGCTTCGCCTACGGGGTGCGCGGCCCCGACGGACGCACGCGCCGCTACGGCGACGGGGTGCTCGCCGGGAAACGCGCCCTCGTCGTCACGACGACCGGGGGTCCGGACTCGGCGTTCGGGCCGCGCGGGATCAACGGGCACGTCGAGGAGCTGCTGTTCCCGCTGCTGCACGGCACGCTCTTCTACGCCGGCGCCACGGTCCTGCCGCCGTTGCTCGTCCCCGGTGCGGATCGCTTCACCGAGGAAGACCGGCTCCGCGCCGGCGCGGCTCTGCGCGGGCGGCTCGCCGGGCTCGGGACCGACGCCCCGCTCCCGTTCCGCCCGCAGCGCGGCGGGGACTACGACGAGCACCTGGTGCTGCGCCCGCACCTCACGCCCGGGCAGGCGGGGCTGTCGGTGCACATGGCCGACAGCCCCGAGGTCCGGGCGGCGAGCTAACCCGCGAGCGGGCGCGGGGCCTCCCCCGCCGCGGCGGACACCGCGGCGTCCGGGCCGAGCCGACGGGCCTGCTCGCGGAGTCGGCCGAGCTCCCGCGCGACGTCGGCCGCCCCGGTCGGCAGGCCGGGCGGCTGACGTAGCCAGGCCGTCGCGACCCGCGGCGCCCGGTGCGCGGCGAGCGCGGCGCGCAGGGCGGCGTCGAGCGCGGGCGGCGCGCCGAGATCGGTGACGATCACGAGGTCGTCGCCCGTCCCGTGCGCGGCGCTGCTCCCGGCGAACCGGGGCAGGACGTCGGTCACCGCGCGGGCCACCCGCCGCAGCCCGTCGACGACGGCGTCGAACCCGCCGCGCAGGGTCAGCGCGCCCAGGTCGGCGGTGACCAGCCCGATCCCGGCGCCCTGCCCCGCGAGCAGCCGCTGCTCGAGCGCCTCGGTCAGCGCGGGCACGCCGGGTAGGCCCGTGACCGGGTGCAGGGCCAGCGCCCGGTCGTACTCGAGCGCCGCGACCGCGCGGAGCAGGTCGCCGATCCGCGCGACGCCGCGGCAGCGCCCGTACCCGTCGACGAGCGCGATGTCGTCATGGGCGCGGCGGGGGTCGCCGAGCTGCAGCGCCTCGCGCGGTTCCGCGTCGAGCGGCAGCACCCTCGCGGGGTCGGCGAGGTCGCGGACCGGCCGCTCGGCGTGCAGGGCGTAGCCGAACCGGGCGGAGACGGCGAGCAGGAAGCGGGTGCGTTCCAGCATCGCGACCGGCCGCTCCGACGCCGTGGTCAGCACGATGCCGGCGAGCTCCGGCGAGTCCTGGAACAGGGCACGGGCCTCGGCGCCGGTCGCGGTGTCGCGCAGCATCACGGCCGGGCGGGCGAAGTCGCCCAGCACGGGCCCGACGGGATCGGCGCGGTCCGGGCGCACGTGCGGCGTCGGGGCGGGCAGCGGGGCCGCGAGCCGGTCGACCGGCCGGCGGCCAGGCGCGCCCAGGAGCGGACCGCAGCCGCGGCGGACACCGTGCCGGCGGAAGGCCTCCAGGTCGGCCGCGGTCGCGATCCCGGCGGCGACCAGCTCGGCGCCGGTGCGCCGGCACAGCCGCGCCACGGCGTCGAGCACGACCTGGCCGCCGGGGTCGGCGTCGAGTGCGCCGGCGAGCTCCGGGTCGAGGGCGACGACGTCGGGCGCGAGCCGGGCGATCAGCGCGAGCGGGTGGTCGGCCGGCCCGACCTCCCCCACCCCGATGCGGTGGCCGCGGGACCGCAGCACGCGGAGGCCGGCCTCCACGTCCGCGTCGGCCGGGTCGCCGATCGGGGCGGCGATCCGGATCACGACGTCGCGCGGGGCGAAGCCCGCGTCGCGGACGGCGGCGTGCAGCTCGGCGAGCGCACCGCCGTCGTCGGCCACGGTGTCCGCCAGCAGCGTGACGTGCAGGGGGACACCGAGGCCGTAGCCGCCGGCCCGCCGGATCCCGGCGGCCGCGGCGCCGACGTCGAGGGCGGCCCGGCGGTTCGTGCGGGCGGCCGCCGCGACCACCCCGGCCATCGCCCCGTCCCGCGGCTGCGGCACCGCCTCGACGGCCACCACCGCGCCGGTGGCCAGGTCCGCGATCGGCGCGAACAGGGGCCGGATGCCGTCCGCCCGGCTGTACGAGGCGGCCCACGCCGCGGGGCCGTCCGGCCCGTCCTGCGCGATCGTCACGCCGTCCCTCCACCGCTCGGGCGACCGGTCACGCTGCCGCCCCGGTCGCGGGCGCCGCGACCGTCCCCGATGGACGGAACGGGGGCCGGGCCGTCCCCCTCCCGGCGGGTGGCCGGGAGGTGAACGGACGGAGATCACATCAGGCGGGCGGGATGTTCTGGTTCACCCGGAACAGGTTGCCGGGGTCGTACCGGCGCTTGACCTCCTGCAGCCGCGGGAAGTTCTCGCGGTACGACGCGCGGACCCGGTCGGCGCCCTCGTCCATCATGAAGTTGACGTACGCGCCGCCCTCGGTCAACGGATGCAGCGCGTCCCAGTACTCCCGCGTCCAGTTCGTGATCAGCTCGGCGTTCGCGGGGTCGGGGTCGACGCCCACGATCACCCCGTTCCACCCGCCCTCGCGGTAGGCGAAGGCCGTCTCCTCCGGGCCGACCCGGGCCGCGGCGCCGTCGATCGGGTAGAGGTGCATGGTCGACTGGCCGGTGGGCAGGCGTGCGCCGAAGCGGCGGTGCACCTCGATCGCCTCGTCGGAGATCTCGCGCACGAAGTCGGCCCGCCAGTACCACTGGTGCCCGGGCGGGAAGAGGTCGTCGAAGGCACTCTGCAGGGCCGCGAACGGCATCGTGTCCAGGCCGACGAGCAGGGGCGACCCGAACTCCCGCACCGGCGCGAGGACGCGGTCGGCATCGGCCTGGGGGCCGCTGTAGCACCAGAGGATCGCGCAGACCGTGCGGTTCCACAGCTCCTCGGGGAACAGTGGTACCGGCGGGACGGCGAGGACGCCGATCCAGCCGTTGAGCTCCTCGGGCAGCGTCGGGAGCACGTCGCGGTACCAGCGCATGACCTCGCCGATGTCGTCGAGGTCGTAGAACACCGGACCGGCGACCACGTTCCCGTTCTCGCCGATCTCGTGGCAGCGGAACACGAACGAGGTGACGACGCCGAAGTTCCCGCCGCCCCCGCGCAGCGCCCAGAACAGGTCCGGGTGCTCGTCCGCACTCGCCCGCACGAACGAGCCGTCGGCGAGGACGACGTCGGCGGACAGCAGGTTGTCGATCGTCAGGCCGAACGGCCGGGTCAGGTTGCCCGTTCCGCCGCCGAGGGTCAGCCCGGCGACGCCCGTGGTGCCGATGATCCCGGACGGCGTCGCCATACCGAAGGCGGCGGTGGCGTGGTCGACGTCGCCCCAGGTGCAGCCCCCGTCGACGCGGACGGTGCGGGCGACCGGGTCGACCGTCGTGCTGCGCAGGCCGGACAGGTCGACGACGAGTGCTCCGTCGGCCACGCCGAGCCCCGCGGCGTTGTGCCCGCCCCCGCGGACCGACAGCAGCAGCCCGTGCTCGCGGGCAGCCCGCACGCAGGCGATGACGTCGGCGACGTCGGCGACCCGCGCGATCGCAGCCGGCTTGCGATCGATCATGGCGTTGTACACGGCCCTGGCCTCGTCGTAGCCCGGATCGCCGGGCCCGATCAACGGGCCGCGGAGGGTGGCGGCGAGTTCCGGGCCCCACGCGGGGCCGGCGGTGTCGGTGTTGGTCATGGTTCCCTCCCGAGCGTCGGGGGTGCGGCCCGTGCATTGGCCGCACCCGGCGGTGACGCCAGGAGCCCAACGTTCGCGCAGCTTTCGTGACAGGGCCTTCAGGCCTTGTGCGCCACGGCGAAGAGGCGGCGGAAGGGGAACCAGGTAGTGCCGTCGGCGGAGGCCGGGTAGGCCGCGCGCAGGCGCGGGGCCAGCCGGTCCGTGAACCGGGCGTACTCGGCCTCCCCCAGCGCGTCGCGCACGGGACGCAGGGCGGTGCCGCTGATCCAGTGCAGCACCGGGTCCTCGCCGGTGAGGCGCTGGAGGTAGGTCGTCTCCCAGACGTCGGCGGTCGCGCCGGTCGCCGCGAGGAGCTCGGCGTACTCCGCCGGCTCCGCCACGGCGGCCTCACCGCGCAGGACGATCGGCTGCTCCCACTCCGCGGCGAGCTCCCGCACCAGGGCGTGGGAGGGGGCCTCGAAGTTGCCCGGGACCTGCATCGCGAACGTGGCCCCCGCCGGCAGCGCCTCGATCCACCGCGGGATCAGCGCGGTGTGGGTCGGCACCCACTGCAGCACTGCGTTGGTGACCACGAGGTCCGTGTCCGGGGCGGGCGTCCAGTCCTCGGCGGCCTGCAGCCGGGCGTCGACACCCGAGGCGCGGGCCGCCTCCACCATGTCCGGCGAGGAGTCGAGGGCCTCGACGACGGCGCCCGGCCACCGCGCGGCCAGCACCGGGGTGAGGTGGCCGGGGCCGCAGCCGAGGTCGACGACCCGCCGCGGGTCGGTCGTGCGCACCCGGGCCAGCAGGTCGTGGAAGGGGCGGGCGCGGTGGTCGTCGAAGTCGAGGTAGAGGGCGGGGTCCCAGGTCGTCGCCATGCGTCCTCCCAGGTCGGCGGGGGTCGTGAGTGCGAACGGCCGCTCTAGGGGCAGTAGGCACTCACGGGTCGGGGTGGATCTGCCGGATCGTGCCGTCGCGACCGGGGACGTGACGTTCGAGCACCCAGGCCTCGCGGCCGTCGGGCATCGTGGCGCGCTCGCGGGACACGATCGAACCGGTGACGCGCTGGTGCACCGCCTGCGGCACCTTGCCCGGCTCGCCGAGCCGGAAGCGCCGGGGCGGCCCGTCGTGCAGCAGGAACGCCTTGCCGAGATCCTCGTGCGTGGCCACGACGAAGGTCATCGCGCCGTCCGCCCAGGTCGCCTTGCTGACCAGGTGCCAGCCGACCCGCTCCGGCTCGCCGGGGAACCACACGCCCAGGTTGGAGACGACGAGGTGCCCGCCGCCGCGCACGACGTCGGCCACCGCGACCACGTGCTCCTCCGGGTCGAGCGTGCCGGCGAACCCCTCGGGCAGGTCCTCCTTGCCGAGCAGCCGCCGGAGCAGGTTCACCGGTGCGCCCCGGACGCCTGCTCGCGCAGCGCGATCTTGTACTGCTCGAGCGGCACGAGGTCGCCGAACAGCTCGTTGTAGAGCTCCGGGTCCTCGGTCGGGTTGGTGCGCTGCAGCCGGGACTTCACCTCGGCGATCTGCGCCTCGACCAGCGCGAGCTTGACGCCGGCGAGCACGCTGCCCACGTAGCGGGCCTCGTCGCCGAGCTTGCGCGGCAGCTCCAGCGGCTCCACCGCCAGCTCGCTCAGCAGCTTCCGCTCCTCGGGACCGCACTCGGCCGTGACCGCCTCGATCCACGCCGGACCCTCGATACCCGCGCACACCCCGCCCGCCTTCTGGATCGCGACGTGCACCGCGGCGAACGCGGGATGGGTGAAGACCTGCTCGGGCAGCTCGTCGTAGGCCGGGCCGGCGACCGCCGGGATCTGCAGCGCCGCCTTGACCGCCTCGCGCTGCAGGTGCAGGCGCGGATCGTCCCGGCGCGGGGCCGCGACCGGCTCCGGACGACGCCCGCGCGGCCGCTCGGGGGCGACCCCGGCCTCCTCGCGCACCCGCCGCACGACCATCGCGATGTCGTCCCAGCCGGTCCAGCCCGCGAGCCGGCGCGCGTACTCGTCCCGCAGGTCCTCGCGCTTGATCTTGGCGACGACCGGGACCGCCCGCTGCAGCGCCTGGATGCGGCCCTCGGCCTTGTCCAGGTCGTGCTCGCGCAGGATCTGGCGGATCGCGAACTCGAACAGCGGCTCGCGGCGGGCGACGAGATCGCGGACGGCGGTGTCGCCGTGCGCCTGGCGCAGCTCGCAGGGGTCCTGCCCGTCCGGCGCGATGCAGACGAAGGTCTGCGCGGCGAAGGACTGGTCGCCGTCGAAGGCCTTCAGCGCGGCGGCCTGGCCCGCCGCGTCGCCGTCGAACGTGTAGATGACCTCGCCGCGGTCGAACGAGTCGTCCCCCATCAGCCGGCGCAGCACGGTGATGTGCTCGGTGCCGAAGGCGGTGCCGCAGGAGGCGACGGCGGTGGGCACGCCCGCCAGGTGCATCGCCATCACGTCCGTGTAGCCCTCGACCACCACGACCTGCCGGCGCTTGGCGATCTCGCGCTTGGCGAGGTCGAGCCCGAAGAGCACGTGCGTCTTGCGGTACACCGGGGTCTCGGAGGTGTTGAGGTACTTGGCCTCGATGCCGTCGTCGTCGAACAGGCGGCGGGCCCCGAAGCCCACGACGTCGCCACCCAGGTCCCGGATCGGCCACAGCAGCCGGCGGTGGAACCGGTCGATCGGGCCGCGCCGGCCCTCCTTCGACAGGCCCGCCTTCATCAGCTCGTCGAGCGAGAAGCCCTGGGCCAGCAGGTGCTTCGTGAGCGTGTCCCAGCCCGCGGGCGCGTAGCCGCAGCCGAACTGCTCGGCGGCGGTCGCGCCGAACCCGCGGGTGGTGAGGAACTGCATGGCCTGCGCGCCCTCGGGGGTGCGCAGCTGGGCCGCGTAGAACTCGGCGGCCTTCTTGTTCGCCTCGAGCAGCCGGGTGCGGGTGCCGCGGTCGCGCTGGACGCTCGAGCCGCCGCCCTCGTAGGTGAGCCGCACGCCCACCTTGTCCGCCAGCCGCTCGACGGCCTCGACGAACCCGATGTGCTCCATCTTCATGACGAAGTCGATCGCGCTGCCGCCCTCGCCGCAGCCGAAGCAGTGGAACGTGCCGTGGGTGGGCCGGACGTTGAACGACGGCGTCTTCTCGTCGTGGAAGGGGCACAGGCCCTTCAGCGAGCCCGCGCCGGCCCGGCGGAGTGCGACGTACTCGCCGACGACCTCCTCGATCCGGGTGCGGTCGCGGACCTCCGCGATGTCGCTGTCCCGGATGCGGCCTGCCACGCCCCCGAGTCTAGGCGCGCGCCCGCCCCGCGGTCCCGCAGGTCGCCGGACGGGCGCGGGGAGCCGCGGTGCGGGCGGCGGCAGGCTCGGCGGGTGGGCTCAGCTGAAGCGGGAGACCGGGCGCTGGAGCGGGATGACCGGGGCGAGGGCGGTGCGCTGGAACGGCAGGCTGATCTCGCGTGCGGCGCCGCGGAGGGTCAGCGTGCCCCGGGCCTGCTCGGGGGCCTCGGCGGACTCGGCGTCGGCCGGGCCGCCCTGGGCGGGCACCTCCACCCGCGCCGGGGCACCGCCGCTCTCCTCGGACGCCACGACCGGCTCGACCGGAGCGGTACCGACGGATGCGGCGACCGGGGCGGCGGCGGGCAGCGTGCCCACCGCACCGCCGGGCAGCCGCCGCTTCCGCGGGCCGACCAGGTCGACCAGGAGCGGCGCGCCGGCGACCAGGAGCAGCACGGCGATCGCGGCGGCGGCACCGAGCGCGGTCAGCATGTCGGCGAGGGGTCCGGCGGAGAAGCTCATGCCTACGAATCTCCGCCCGGACCCTGGGCGTTACATCACTCGGCCCTGAGAATTCGTGAAGAACGCTCGTGCATTCGGACTAGTGCACGACACGCCGTCGCGATACGCCCACCAGCACCGCCACGCCCACGCCGACCTGCAGCACGAAGCCGACCGTCTGGGCCACGGCGTCGACGGTCGGGAAGCCGTGCAGGTGCAGGCTGTGGAACACCGCGTGCGGCACGGTCGCGGTGAGGAACGCCAGCAGCACGACGACCGTGAGCCGCCGCTCCGGCCGCAGGGCCGCCCCGACCAGGGCGACGGTGAGGGCCAGGCTCAGCGCCCCGACGTCGCGCACCAGATGCTCGTTGTAGGGCGGGAGCATCGCCACCCACGGATGCCCCGGCGCCGGGAAGCCGGCGTAGAACCCTGCGGGCGCGAGCAGCGCCCACGCCCCCACGACCACCTCGGTGAACGCGAGGAACCACAGCCCGGCGCGCACGGCAGCCCCTCCGACCGCTGCGACCCGAGGCTCGCTCACCGTGCCACCCCCACACCCTGCAGGTACTGCGGGAAGGTGATCCGGCCGTCGGCGTGCTCCGGAACCAGGTTCGCCCCGGTCCGCACCGCGGCCGCGAGCCGTCCGGGCACGGGGACGGTCACGACCCGGTGCCTCCGGCCGCGGGCGTCGAGCCAGGCCCGCGCGAGGTCGTCGAACGTCCGTACCTCCGGCCCGCCGAGGTCCGCGACCCGTCCGGCCGGTTCCCCCATGGCGAGCACGCAGAGCCGGTCGGCGACGTCCCGCACGTCGACCGGCTGGAACGCCACCCCGCGCGGCACCGGCAGCACCCCCGGCACCCGGCCGAGCACGCCCAGCATCGCCGCGACGAGGTCGTGGAACTGCGTGGCCCGCAGGATCGTGTACGGCAGGCTCGACCCGGCGAGCAACCGCTCCACCGCGAGCTTCTCCCGGTAGTAGCCGAGCGGGATGCGGTCGATCCCCACGATCGAGATGAAGACGAGGTGCGGCGCCCCGTTCCGCAGCGCCGCCTCGACCAGCCGCGCCGAGGTCTCGCCGTCCTTGCGCCCGGTCGCGCAGTGCACCACCACGTCGCAGCCGCGGACGGCCGCGTCGATCCCCTCGCCCGTCGCGAGGTCGCCCACCACGTGCCCCTCACCGGCCCTGCGGCTGAGCACCCGCGTCGGTCGCCCGGCCGCCTGCAGCCGCTCCACCAGGACCCTGCCGAGGGTGCCCGTCCCCCCGGTCACCAGCGTGTCCGCCATGTCGGACTCCTTCCGTCAGGAGGAGTGACCGGGCAGCGCCTCGGAACGTGACAGCTGCGCGGCGAGGAAGGCGAGCTTCTCGGGGTTCAGCACGAACCGCAGCCCCGTGACCTGCGCTCCGTTCCGCTCGACCGCCAGCACGGAGGTGAGCTCGCCGTCGCGGAGGGCGAGCAGCGCGGGCTCCCCGTTGACCTCGGCGACCCGCCCGACCAGCCCGGTGGTGAACCTCGCGAACACCCCGGCCAGGAACCGCGCGACCTCGGCCCGGCCGCGCACCGGCCGGCGGGCGGCGCTGACCCGGCCCCCGCCGTCCGACCAGGCGGCGACGT
Organism: Pseudonocardia halophobica; assembly: GCF_027922425.1. Lineage (GTDB taxonomy): Bacteria > Actinomycetota > Actinomycetes > Mycobacteriales > Pseudonocardiaceae > Pseudonocardia > Pseudonocardia halophobica. The sequence goes on from NZ_BSFQ01000003.1 coordinate 177,593, forward strand.
CGGCGGCGAGCAGGGCCTCCAGCTCGGCGATCTCGCCCTCGCGGGCCGCCGCGAGGAACCGCTCGACGAGCGCGCCCCACGCCGCCGGGTCGGCCTCGAGCGGGTCCGCGGGCGCCTCGGCGAGGTGCCGCCGGGCGCGGGTGTGCAGCTGGCGGGAATGTGCCTCGGAGACGTCGAGGATCGCCGCGACCTCCGCGTGCGTGTGCCCGAAGGCCTCCCGCAGGACGTACACCGCGCGCTCCAGCGGGGACAGCCGCTCCAGCGTCACCAAGAGGGCGAGCGACACCGACTCCCGCTGGGCCGCGGTCTCCGCCGGCCCGACGGGCGGGTCGGTCGTGAGGATCGGCTCCGGCAGCCAGGGCCCGACGTAGGTCTCGCGACGGGCCCGCGCCGAGGTCAGCCGGGTCAGGCAGAGGCGGGTCAGCGCCGTGGTCAACCAGGCGCCGGGGCTCGCGATCTCCCCGTGGTCGGCGCCCGACCAGCGCAGCCACGCGTCCTGGACCGCGTCCTCGGCGTCCTGCGCGGAGCCGAGCAGGCGGTACGCGAGCCCGAACAGGCGCGGCCGGTGATCCTCGAAGGCCGCCACCGGGTCCGTCGCCGTGCTCATGTCGAGAAGACTGCCATCGCTCCGACCGATGACCGAGCGGGGCGGGATCGGTCCTCCCCTGGAGCCGAGAGGAGCGGACATGACCGACGTGCAGGAGATCGTGGCGGAGCAGGCGGCCGAGCTGGTGCGGTCCGGCGGCGAGCGCGGGCTGCAGGTGGCCGCGTACGTCGACGGGCGGCCGGTGGTCGACGTGGCCGCGGGCATCGCGGACCCCGCGACCGGACGGGTGGTCGGGCCCGGGACGCTGTTCTACAACTGGTCCGTCGGCAAGGGCGCCACCGCCACGCTGGTCCACCGCCTGGTCGACGCCGGCGTCCTCGGCTACGACACCCGGGTCGCCGAGGTGTGGCCGGAGTTCGCGGCCCACGGCAAGGACGGGATCACCGTGCGGCAGGCGCTCGACCACAGCGCCGGCGTGCCCGGTCTGCCCGCGGGCGTGACCGTCGACGACGTCTGCGACTGGTCCCGCATGGTCACCGCGCTGGAGGAGGCGGAGCCGTGGTGGGAGCCGGGCACCGCCGTCGGCTACCACGCCTACACCTTCGGCTTCCTGAACGGCGAGATCGCCCGGCGGGCGAGCGGGCGCGAGCTGTCCGACCTGCTCGCGGACCTCACGGACGTCCTCGGCTTCCCCGGCGAGATCCGGTTCGGCATGCCGGACCCGTCCGGGCTGGCCGTGCTCGAGGACGCGCCGATGCCGGAGACGGGCGGGTTCACCCTGCCCGAGGAGATGCTCCGGGCGGTGCCGACGGCGCTGTTCCCCACCGCGGCGCTCGGCTCCGACCCGCGGGTCCTCGCGGCCGACATCCCGGCCGGGGCCAAGGTGTCCGCGCGGGGGCTCGCCCGGATGTACGCGGGCTGGCTCGACGGCACCGTGGTCTCCCGCGACCGGGCCCCGGCGGCGTACACCGAGTCGTCGTCGGGGACGGACCAGGTCTACGGCAACCCGAGCCGGTGGGGCCTGGGCTTCGGCCTGGGCCTGCCGTGGGACCAGGAGGGCGCGCCGCGGGTGTTCGGCATGGCGGGCGCGGGCGGCACCTGGGCCGGCGCCGACCCGGACCGCGGCGTCGCCGTGGCCGTCACGCGGAACGTGATGAGCATGGACTTCGAGACCGTCCGGGTACTGGTCACGGCGGTGCTCGACACGGTCCGATAGGCGGGTGGACTTCGAGGAGCTGCGGCCACACCTCCTGCGCGTCGGGTACCGGATCACCGGCAGCCTGGCCGACGCCGAGGACGCCGTGCAGGAGGCCTGGCTGCGCTGGTCCGCCCACGAGGCGGAGGTGCGGGACCCGCGGGCCTGGCTGACGACCGTCGTCGGCCGGATCTGCCTGGACCGGCTGACCTCGGCGGCGGCCCGGCGGGAGACCTACGTCGGGCCGTGGCTGCCCGAGCCGCTGGTGACCGCACCCGACGACGAGGGCCCGCTCGCGGCCGTCGTCCGCGGGGAGGACGTGCGGCTGGCCGCCCTGCTGCTCCTCGAGCGGCTCACCCCGGCCCAGCGGGTCGCGCTCGTCCTGCGCGACGCGCTGGGCGAGGCCCACGCGGAGATCGCTGCCGTGCTGGGCTGCAGCGAGGCGGCGGCGCGGCAGCACGCGGCGCGGGCCCGGCGGATCGTGGCCGCGGCAGACCCGCTCCCACCCCGGGTGCCGGCCGCGGCCGAGGAGAAGGTGCTCGCCGCGTTCGCCGACGCCCTGGCCCGCGCGGACCGCCAGGCGCTGCTCGGGGTCCTGCACCCGGACGTCGTGCTCACCAGCGACGGCGGCGGCGCGGTGCGGACGGCGCTGCGGCCGGTCGTCGGGGCCGAGCCGATGGTCCGGCTCCTGGCCGGCCTGCTGCGGCAGTACGGCGCCGACCTCGACCCGGCCGGCTGGATCCCGGTGCGGGTCAACGGCGAGCCCGGCTTCGCGACCCCCGGCTCGCCGCGCGTGGCGGCCTCGGCGACGGCGATCACCGTCGTCCTCGACGAGACGGGCGAGCCCCGCATCGCGGCGGCCCGGCAGGTGATGAACCCGGCGAAGCTGCGCGTGTGGTGGTGACACGTGTAGCAGTGATGCGGTCGTCACGGCGTGTCACCGCGGCTCCCCGGCCGCGGGACGGCAGGATCGTCCGGTGCACGGCGCCCGGATCCTCACCGCAGTCCTTCTCGTCCTCCTGACGGCGTCCGGGTGTGCCACCCTCGCCGACCGGTACACGCCCTTCACCGCCCCGGCCGCGGCCCCGACCGGCACCGCCGCACAGGCCCTGGAGAAGCTCGCCGTGAAGGGGCGGGCCCCGAAGACCGGGTACGCCCGCGACCAGTTCGGCCCGAGCTGGTCCGACGTCGACCGCAACGGCTGCGACCAGCGAAACGACGTCCTCGCCCGGGACATGACCGGCGAGACCTTCAAGCCCGGCACGCACGACTGCATCGTGCTCACGGGCACGCTCGCGGACCCGTACACGGGGAAGACGATCTCCTTCACCCGCGGCCAGGGCACGAGCGAGGCCGTGCAGATCGACCACGTCGTCGCGCTGTCCGACGCCTGGCAGAAGGGCGCGCAGCAGCTCGACGCCGACACCCGCAAGCGGCTCGGGAACGACCCGCTCAACCTCCTCGCCGTCGACGGGCCCACCAACAACCGCAAGAGCGACGGCGACGCCGCGACCTGGCTGCCGCCGAACCGCGCCTACCGCTGCGACTACGTCGCCCGGCAGATCGCGGTGAAGGCCAAGTACGACCTGTGGGTCACCCAGGCCGAGCACGACGCCATCTCCGGCATCCTCGCGGGGTGCCCCGGTCAGCCGATCCCGGTGGACGACACCGTGCCCGGCACGGTTCACTCCTCCGGGGCGTAAGGCCCGGCCCCCCGGAGTGCGATGAACCGGGAGACGGGGCGTCACGGCAGTCGGGGGGAACAGTGTCCGATCGGGGGGCCGGGTACGGGGACGGGCAGGGGCACACGGTGCCGCGGCAGCGCGGGCCGGGGGGTGCCCCGCCGGGATCCCCCGTGCCCGCGGGCGCCCCGGGGCGCCACGCCGCCGCCGGTCCCCGGCACGCCGTGCCGCAGGTCCCCGCGCCCCGCGACCCCTCGGCCGGCCACCGGGTCGGCCCCTCCGCCCCGCCGCCCGGGTACGGGGTGCCGGGGTACGGGCCACAGCCCTACACCCCGCCGCTCCCGCCCGCGCCGGCCTCCCGCGTGCCGCGCTGGGTGCTGCCGGCCGCGCTGGTCGCCGTGATCCTCGGCGCCGGGGCCGCGATCGGCGGCATCTCCGCGGCCGCCCTCGCGGCGGGCGTCGGCGAGACGTCGACCGTCGCCGCCGGCACCGGGGACCGCGCCTTCCTGGCCGCCGTGTCGACCCGGCCCGCGCTGGCCGAGGTCCCGCCGGACACCCTGATCGAGCTGGGCCACGGCGTCTGCTCGTCCCTCGAGGGCGGGGCGAGCCGGGGCGACCTGGTGTCCGCCGCCGTGTCGGCCGGCTTCGGCACCCGGGACGCCCAGGTACTGGTCGACGCCGCCCGCACGAGCTACTGTCCCGGCGCCTGAGCCACCCGCGGCCCACCGAGCCGCACCCGGCACGCCGCGTCGAACCCCTGGTCGACGATGCCCAGCGCGTGGTTCCCCCGCGCCCGCTGGTTCTCGACGGCGATCGCCTGGGTCAGCTCGAGCAGCCCGGCCCGGCCGAACTCCCGTTCCAGCTCCGCGACCTGCGCGTCGGTGACGGTGGGCGGGGTGGCCGTCATCGCGTCGGCGTAGGCCACCGCGAGGCGCTCGGCCGGGCTGTAGAGCGGGTCGGTGGCGTAGTCGTCGATGCGGGCGAGGCGGTCGACGTCGAGCCCGTCGAGTCGCTGCAGCATGGTGCCGAAGTCGACGCACCACGAGCAGCCGACGACCGTCGCCGTCCGGTACACCGCGAGCTCGCGGACCCGCGCGGGCAGCACCCGGGCGGCGCGCTCGTAGGCCAGCTCGGACACCAGCGCCGACCAGAACAGCCCGCGGTGGTGCCGGGCCACCGCGAACGGCTCCGGGACCGCGCCGAACCTCCGGCGCGCCAGGCGGTAGACCAGCCGGCCGAACACACCGGCGTCGGCCTCGGGAACGGCGGGGATGCGTGCCATGTCGTCCTCCTCGGGTCGGATACCTCGGGGTACGAGGGAGCTCGGGGTACGAGGGAGCTCGGGGTACGAGGGAGACGACGGCGACACGATCGATGTGAGGCGCTGTGTCCCAGGTCACGCTTTCCCGTGAGCGGCAACTGCCCCTAGAGCGGCACCTCCCGCTCACGACCCCCGATGACCAGGCCGGACGAGCCGGTCAGCGCTCGCACAACCGGCGGTGCCAGGCGAGCGCGCCGGCGTCCGTCAGCACCGCGATCTGGTCGACGACGACCCGCAGCCGGGCGGCGTCGTCGCCGGCCGCGGCCCACTCCCCCGCCCGCACCGGGTCGAGGGTCCCGGGGGCGCCGGCCAGCAGCGCCTCGCCCAGCTCCTTCAGCAGCTCCCGCTGCCGCGCCTGCATCCGCAGCCGGTCGGGGTCGCTCATCACGTACCGCAACGCGACGGCCTTGAGCAGCGCCACCTCCGCGGCCGCCTCGGGGGGCACCACGAGGTCGGCGGTGTAGCGGAGCACCGGCCCGTCGCCGTGGGCGTCGAGCGTGGCGTCCGTCGCCGCGCGGACGAACCGCCCGACGAGCTCGCTGGTCAGCCGCTTGAGCGCGGCGTGCGCGACGGCGGGTGCGGTCGCGGTGTCGAAGCCCTTCACCGCGTCGACGACGGGCAGCCGGGCGAGCTCCGCGGCCGCGACCTCGCACGCGGCCGGATCGGCGCCGAAGTGCGTGCTCGCCAGGAGCGCGAGCACGGCCCGCTCCTCGGGCGCGGCCAGCGCGGCCAGGTCGATCCGGCCGGAGAGGATCCCGTCCTCGACGTCGTGCACCGAGTAGGCGACGTCGTCGGACCAGTCCATGACCTGGGCCTCGACGCAGCGCCGGGGCCTGGGGACGGAGCCGCCCGTCTGCTCCGGGGCACCCTCGCGCACCCAGTCGAACACCGCGCCGTCCTCGTCGTAGGCGCCGAACTTCCGCTCCGCGCCGCGCCGCCGCCAGGGGTACTTGCAGCTGGCGTCGAGGGTCGCGCGGGTGAGGTTGAGGCCGCCGGGGTGCTCGCCGGTGTCGTCGACGAGGGCGACCTTGGGCTCGAGCCGGGTGAGGATCCGCAGGGTCTGGGCGTTGCCCTCGAACCCGCCGCAGGCCGCGCCGAACTCGTCGAGCGCGCGTTCGCCGTTGTGCCCGAAGGGCGGGTGCCCGATGTCGTGCGCGAGCCCGGCGGTGTCGACGACGTCCGGGTCGCAGCCGAGCTCCTCGGCGATCCCGCGGCCGATCTGCGCGACCTCCAGCGAGTGGGTCAGCCGGGTGCGCGGGATGCCGGTGATCTCGGCGGCCTCGCCCGGCCCCACCACCTGTGTCTTCCCCGCGAGCCGGCGCAGCGCCGCGGAGTGCAACACCCGGGCGCGGTCGCGGGAGAAGGGCGAGCGCTTCTCCGGGCGGTGGTGCTCGCCGAGCCCGGACCCCTTGGGCGGCTCGGGAAGCAGGCGGGCGCGGTCGTGGTCGTCGTACCCCTCCCGGGCCGGCGCCGGGACCGTCGCGGTCATGGTCGGCGCCCTCAGCCGAGCCCGGTGTTCTCGGTCTCGGCCGAGGCGTGGGTGAGCCGGTAGTACAGCAGCGCAGCGGTCTCGCGGAGGATGTAGCGCGCCTGCGTCTCCCGCGTCTGCACGACGGGCCCGCTGCGGGTCGGCGAGGTCCAGGCCTCCAGCCCCGAGTCGCGGGCCATGGTGCGGGCGCGCAGCGAGTGCCACGGGTCGCTGACGATCAGTGCGCTGCTCCACCCGTCCCGGCTCGCCCGCGCCGCGACGGCCTTGAGGCTGCCCAGCGTGTCCGCGCCCTCGGCGACCGTGGTGATCGCGCCGGCCGGGACCCCGTTGCGCTCCAGGTACCGCGTGCCGGCCTCGGCCTCGGTGTACTCGTCCCCGGCGCGGTTGCCGCCGACCGTGACGATCCGCGGGGCGAGCCCCTCCTGGTACAGCGCGACCGCGTGCCGCAGCCGGGCGGCCAGGATCGGGCTCGGCTCGCCGTCGTACTGCGCCGCCCCGAGGACGACGACGGCGTCGACCGGCCGGTCCCCGTCCACCCGGGCGGTCTGCCAGACCCGGAACATGGTGCCGCCCAGGATGATCGCGGCGGTGAGCAGCGTTCCGACCACCAGCCGGGCGGCCCAGGTCAGCCCGGTGCGGGTGCGGGGCGTCGGGGTGGTGGGCGGGTCGTCCGTGTCGCCCGCGCCGGGGCGCGCGGGGCCGCGCACGTGCCGGAGCCGGACGGTCTCCGGCTCGCGGCCACCCCGGCCGGCACCCCGGACAGCACCGCGCCGGTGCCCGCTCGGTGCGCTCACCCCCCGATCTTCCCCTCCGACGTGCCCAACGCGCGGGCGGCGCGCCCGGAGCGGGCCGCGATGACCTCGGCGACGATCGAGACGGCGGTCTCGGCCGGGGTGCGGGCGCCGAGGTCCAGCCCGACCGGGCCGTGGATCGCGGCCAGCTCCTCCTCGGTGACGCCCGCGCGCAGCAGCCGCTCGCGGCGGGCGGCCTGGGTGCGGCGGGAACCGAGCGCGCCGAGGAAGCCCCGGCCGCGGCGGATGCCGTCGATCAGCATGGCGTCGAAGCGCGGGGCGTGGTCGAGCAGCACGACGACGTCGGCCTCGGTGAAGGCCGACACCGCGGCCCGGGCCTCGTCGAGCCCGGTGACGGTGCGGCCGGCCCAGCCGAGCAGCGCGGCCTGCGCGAGCAGCGCCTCGCCGATCGCGCCCGAACCCACGACCAGCACGGACGGCACGGGGACCCACAGGTCGAGGAGGATCTCGGTGTCGCCGACGGTGCGGCGGTCGGTCACGGTGGCGCCGCGGCGCAGCAGCTCCCGCGCGGCCGCCGTGGCCTCGGCGTCGAGCCCCGGGGTGCCGTCCTCGAGGGTGCCGTGCACCTCCTCCAGGTCCGGACCGGTGAGCACGAGCGCGGCCTCACCGTCGATCGTCGAGACCAGCGCGGCCGGGCGGGCGTCCTCGAGCGCGGCGCCCAGAGGATCGGCGAGGGCTGCGGGCAGCGGGTGGCCGAGCAGCGTCGCGCCGCCCGCGCACGCCAGCCCCGCCCGCAGCGCCGCGCTCTCCGCGACGTGCGCGGTACGGGTCTGCGGGAGCCCGGCCGCGGCGCCGGCGAGCGGGACCGCCGAGTCGTCGAGCGCGCCGAGGTAGAGCAGCCCGGCGGTCTCGCCGTCCGCGGTGCCGGCCAGCAGCTGGCCGGACTCGACGGTGCCGAACCCGTGCCGGTCCAGGACCCGCACGACGCCGACCGTCCCGGTGCCGCCCGCGGCCCAGCGACGCAGCGCGGCCCCCAGCTCGCGACGGGGATCGATGGACGGGGCGGGAGCGGTCACGAGCGCCAGGGTAGCCATCGCGGCCGCCCGCCGAGGGCCGGGCCGGGGCCCGATCGGGGGTGCGGGGCTGCGCTCCGGGAACCGGCACGGGATCATCGCCGTTGTCCGGGAAACGGACTTACCTCCTACCGACTCGTCACGGAGCCATGGACCCCTCCTGCAGTACCGGCACCGTCCCCCACGGACGGACGTTCCCCTCCCCCGCCGGAGCGATCGCATGACGATCCTCGGCATCCTCCTCGGCGTGCTGGTCGTCGTGGGCATCACCGCCCTGACCGGCTTCTTCGTCGCCCAGGAGTTCGCGTACATGGCCGTCGACCGGTCGCGGCTCAAGGCCCGCGCGGCCGAGGGCGGGCCCGACGCAGCGGGCGCCGAGCGCGCCCTCACGGTCACCCGGCGCACCTCCTTCATGCTCTCCGGCGCGCAGCTGGGCATCACCGTCACCGGCCTGCTGGTCGGTTACGTCGCCGAGCCGCTGATCGGCGAGGGCATCGGCGAACTGCTCGGCGGCGCAGGCTGGGCCGTCGCGCTCGGCACGGTCGTCGCCCTGCTGCTCTCGACCGTCGTGCAGATGGTCTTCGGCGAGCTGTTCCCGAAGAACCTCGCGATCGCCCGGCCCGAGCCCGTCGCCCGCCGGCTGGCGCTGCCCACCACGATGTACCTGGCCGCGTTCGGCTGGATCGTGCGGGTGTTCGACGCCGCCTCGAACCTGCTGCTCAAGGCGTTGCGCATCGAGCCGGTGCACGACGTCGAGCACGCGGCCACGCCGCGGGACCTCGAGGCGATCATCGACGAGTCCCGCGACAGCGGCGACCTGCGCCCCGACCTGTCGACGATGCTCGACCGCGTCCTCGACTTCACCGACCGGCCCGCGCGGGCGGCGATGATCCCGCGGCCGCGCGTCACGTCGGTGCAGGCCGACCTGCTGGTGCCCGAGCTCGCCGAGGCCATGGCGGCGGGGCACTCCCGCTACCCGGTGCTCGACGAGACCGGCGAGGAGGTCGTCGGCGTCGTCTGCCTGCGGGACCTGCTCGCCCTCGAGGGGCGCGACACCTCGGCCCTGCGGGTCGCGGAGGTCATGCGCCCGGCCGTCGTGGTCCCGGCGTCCCTGCCGCTGCCCGCGGTCGTCGCCGCGCTGCGCGAGGCGGGCGACGAGTTCGCCTCCGTCGTCGACGAGTACGGCGGCCTGGCCGGCGTGATCACGCTGGAGGACATCGCCGAGGAGCTCGTCGGCGAGATCACGGACGAGCACGACCCCGCGCTCGCCGACCGCCCGGTCGGCGCGCCCGACGGCTGGGTCGTCCCCGGCACCATGCACGTCGACGAGGTCGGCCGGCTGATCGACGCCGACCTGCCCGAGGGCGACTACCAGACCGTCGGCGGCCTGGTGATCGCCGAGCTGCAGCGGCTGCCCGAGCCCGGCGACGTCGTCAGCGTGCGGCTGTCGCGCGGTGCGGACTCCGACGAGCCCGAGCGGGACCTGCGGATCGAGGTCCGCGAGGTCGCCCGCCGGGTGCCCGAGCAGGTCCGGGTGCGGGTCGTGGAGACCGCTCCGGTGGAGGTGGAGCGATGAGCGCCGTGTCGATCGTCGTGTCGATCGCGCTGGTGGCCCTGTCGGCCTTCTTCGTGGCCGTCGAGTTCGCGCTGGTCGCGGCTCGGCGGTACCGGCTGGAGGAGCAGGCGGGACACAGCGCGTCGGCCCGCGCCGCGCTCCGCAGCGCGCGCGACATCTCACTGCTCCTCGCGGGCTCCCAGCTCGGCATCACCCTCTGCACGTTGGGCCTCGGTGCGGTCGCCAAACCGGCGGTCGACCACGCGCTCGAGCCCGTGTTCGTCGGGTGGGGGCTGCCCGCGGGCGCCGCGGGGATCGTGTCGTTCGTGCTGTCGCTGGTCGTGGTGACCTTCGTGCACCTCGTCGTCGGCGAGATGGCGCCGAAGTCCTGGGCGATCTCGCACCCGGAGCGCTCGGCCACGCTGCTCGCGCTGCCGATGCGGGCGTTCATGGTCGTCACCCGGCCGCTGCTGGTGGCGCTCAACGGGATGGCGAACTGGTGCCTGCACCGGGTCGGCGTCGAACCCGTCGACGAGATGGCCTCCGGCCGGAACGCCGACGACCTCCGCCAGCTCGTCGACCACTCCGCCCGGGCCGGCGCGCTCGACGAGGAGCGCCGCGACCAGCTCGTCACCACCCTCGAGCTGGACCGGGCGCCGGTGCGCTCGCTGGTCCACCCCGACCCCGCGGGTGTGACCTGCGACGACACCGTGGCCCGCATCCGCGAGGTCTCCCGGGACAGCGGGCACCTGCGGCTCGTGGTCCGGGACGGCGACCGCGTGACCGGCTTCGTGCACGTCCGGGACACCCTGGGCAGGCCGGAGACGGTGCGGGCACGCGACCTCGTGCGCGACATCCTCACCTTCCCCGCCGACACCCCGGTCCACCAGGCGCTGTCGACCATGCGGGAGAAGCGGGGGCAGCTGGCGCTGGTCACGGAGAACGGGACGCTCCTCGGCATCGTCACCATGCAGGACGTCGTCGACCGCCTCCTCCCCGCCTGACGCTTGCGCCGGCGCTCGGGCCGTCTCGGGCCGTGATCGCCGGCTGGGACCGTTGTCGGCCGCAGGTGGCCGTCATCGGTCCGGTTCGGTGATCACGCCCCGAGGCACGGCTCCCCTCGACCGTGATCGCCGGCCTGGCCCTAACACGGCCACATATGGCTGTGAACGGTCCGGCTCGGCGATCACGCTCGCAGGCTCAGAAGGCTCCGCCGTGATCGCCCCCGACGACTGCTTCCGGCCATCAGCGGCCGTGAATGGTCCGGTTCACTCATCACCCCCGGCCCGCGGCTCCACCTCGGCCGTGATCGTCGGTTGGGACCGCTCGCTGCCGCATACGGCCTGCAGCGATCCCATCCGGTGATCACGCGAAGCCGAGCGCCGGCCGCGGGACCGTGCACACCTGCAAACACCTGCTCCGATCCGGCCTGCCGACGCCCCGTCGCGCGGCATCGTCGAGCGATGGATCTCGACTCCCTGCTGCGCAACCAGGCCGGAGTGCTGTCCCACGCCCAGGCGGTGGCCTGCGGGGTACCGCCGCGGACCGTGTCGCGCCGGGTCGCCGAGGGACAGTGGGTGCGCGTCCTTCCCCGGGTGTACCGCGCGGCGAGCCACCGCTACGGCGACGAGGCACGCATCCGGGCGGCCTGGCTCTGGCTGGGTGACGACGCGCTCGTCTCAGGCCCGGCGGCGGCGTACTGGCACGGCATGCTCGGTGCTGCACCGCCGATCATCCAGGTCACGGTGCCGCGCACCGAGCATCGCGGACCCCGGCCCGGCGTCAGCATCCGACGGCGCACACTCGACGCCGCGGACCGCACCCGGATCCGTGGCGTCGGCATCACCGCGCCGCCGCTCACGGTCCTCGAGACCGCGGTCGCGCTCGACGCCGGTTCCGCGTTCCTCGACCGCGCCCTGCAACGGCACGTCCGCTTCGCCGAGGTGCACCGTGCCTACTCGTGCATGCTCGGCAGCCGCGGCTCCCGGCGCGCCGGCCGACTGTTGGCCGCCGCCGCGGACACAGCGGGATCGGACGCGGAACGTCTGCTGGTCGCGCTGCTCCGCGAGGCCGGGATCGGGGGCTGGGTGCTCGGCCACCCCTTCGGACCATGGACGATCGATCTCGCGTTCGTCGATGCCCGGGTCGCCGTCGAGTTCGACGGGTGGGCCTGGCACGTCGACCAGGTGCGGTTCGCCAACGACCGCCGCAAGGGCAACGCGCTGGTCGGCGCCGGCTGGACCCTGCTGCGCTTCACGTGGCACGACCTCACCAGGACACCCACACTCGTCGTCGGCCAGATCAGAAGGGCCGTGTCGACGGCGGCATGACAGCGAAGATCACCGATGCGGACTGCTCCGCGCCGCATCCGGCCGTCGACGGTCCCGAACGACGATCAGTGCACCGGAGCCGCGACGCCCGCACACCGTGATCGTCGGACGGGACCGGACGCGGCCACATGCGGCCGGGAACGGTCTCGTCCGACGATCACGCCGGAGGCCCCGACACGGAGCCGAACCGGAAGACCTCAGGTCAGCAGCCCACCAGGCACTGGGCCAGGTAGCCCTCGACCTGGTCGAGCGGGATGCGCTCCTGCGCCATGGTGTCCCGCTCCCGGATGGTGACGGCCTCGTCCTGGAGGGTGTCGAAGTCGACCGTGATGCAGAACGGGGTGCCGATCTCGTCCTGGCGGCGGTAGCGGCGGCCGATGGCGCCGGCGTCGTCGAACTCGACGTTCCAGTTCTTCCGCAGCCGCGCGGCCAGGTCACGTGCCTTGGGCGAGAGGTCGGCGTTGCGGGACAACGGCAGCACGGCGGCCTTGACCGGGGCGAGCCGACGGTCGAGGCGCAGCACGACGCGCTTGTCGGTACCGCCCTTGGCGTTGGGCGCCTCCTCCTCGTGGTACGCGTCGATGAGGAAGGCCATCATCGAGCGCCCCACGCCGGCGGCCGGCTCGATGACGTACGGCCGGTACCGCTCCTTCGTGTTCTGGTCGTAGAAGGAGAGGTCGACCCCCGAATGGTTCGAGTGCGTGGTGAGGTCGAAGTCCGTGCGGTTCGCGACGCCCTCGAGCTCGCCCCACTCCTGCCCGACGAACTCGAAGCGGTACTCGATGTCGACGGTGCGCTTCGAGTAGTGGGAGAGCTTCTCCTTGGGGTGCTCGTAGTGCCGCAGGTTCTCCCGCGCGATGCCGAGGTCGACGTACCAGTTCGTGCGCTCGTCGATCCAGTACTGGTGGAGCTCCTCGTCCGTGCCCGGCTCGACGAAGTACTCCATCTCCATCTGCTCGAACTCGCGCGTGCGGAAGATGAAGTTGCCCGGCGTGATCTCGTTGCGGAAGCTCTTGCCGACCTGGCCGATGCCGAACGGCGGCTTCTTGCGCGAGGTGGTCTGCACGTTGAGGAAGTTCACGAAGATGCCCTGGGCGGTCTCCGGGCGCAGGTAGTGCAGGCCCTCCTCGGACTCCACCGGGCCGAGGTAGGTCTTGAGCATCATGTTGAAGTCGCGCGGCTCGGTGTACTGGCCGCGGGTGCCGCAGTTGGGGCACGGGACGTCGGACAGGTCCTCCTCCGACGCCTCCTTGCCGGTGCGCTCGGTGTACTCCTCGGCCAGCTGGTCGGCGCGGAAGCGCTTGTGGCAGTGCTGGCACTCGACGAGCGGGTCGGTGAACACGCCGACGTGCCCGGAGGCGACCCACACCTGGCGCGGCAGGATCACCGACGAGTCGAGGCCCACGACGTCCTCGCGGCCGGTGACCATCGACTTCCACCACTGCCGCTTGATGTTCTCCTTGAGCTCCACGCCGAGGGGCCCGTAGTCCCACGCCGACCGGGTACCGCCGTAGATCTCACCCGACGCGAAGACGAATCCGCGGCGCTTGGCGAGCGCGACGATGGTCTCGATCTTGGCGGAACTGGGCTTGCTGGCCACGGAGGATCTCCCGGGAACGGTGTGGGGCGACCCCGCCGGATGCGGGGGCGGAGTCTCCAGGGTATCGACCGGCACGAACGGGTTCCCCTAGTCCCCCGCCCGCAACGAGGCCCGCCGCTCGACGGCGCCGCCGGCGGCCCCGAGCAGCGTCTCGTACGTGGCGGGCGAGTCGGCCAGCGCTTCGGACAGCAGCGGGACGACGTGTTCGCGGACCGGGAAGGGCGACAGGGCCCGGCGGTAGGCGTCGACCCCCGTGAAGCGCACGGTGAGCACCCAGTGCGCCGGGTCGTCGACGGCCCGGCCAGCCTCCCCACCCAGGCAGCCGGGCTGCGCGGTGAGCAGCTCCAGGGCGTGCACGAGCCGGTCGGCGAAGGCGGCCGGATCGGCAGGTGTGAAGCGGCACACGAGCAGCACGCGGCGGACCCTACCGGCCGCCTTCCCGCCTTGTTGAAAACGCCTATCATGGCCGATGCGGCCCGGCGAGGCTCACGACGCGACCGAGGGTGCGGCCGCCGCCCCCGGGGACTGGACGGTCATGTCGATCACGCACGAGCACGAGGGCACACTCTGCCCGGCCGCCGAGCCCGCCCCCGTCCACCCGCCGCGCACCCTCGCCGCCGCGGGCGACCTGCTCCGCGCCCTCGCCGCGCCGGTCCGGATCGCGATCGTGCTGCAGCTGCTCGACTCCCCGCGCTGCGTGCACGACCTGGTCGACACCCTCGGCGTCACCCAGCCCCTGATCAGCCAGCACCTGCGCGTGCTCAAGTCGGCCGGGGTGGTCGAGGGCGAGCGCAGGGGCCGCGAGGTGCTGTACTCACTGGTCGACGACCACCTCGCGCACATCGTCGTCGACGCGGTGGCGCACGTTCAGGAGGACGCATGACCACAGGCGGCACCCGGGTGCTGCGCGCGACGAAGCAGCGCGCCGCCGTCTCCGCCCTGCTCGACCGGCTCCCCGACTTCCGCTCGGCCCAGGAGATCCACGAGGAGCTGCGCCGCTCCGGCGAGGGCATCGGCCTGACGACCGTCTACCGAACCCTGCAGACCATGGCCGACGGCGGCGAGGTCGACGTCCTGCGCAACGCCGGCGGCGAGGCCGTCTACCGCCGCTGCGCGTCCGACGAGCACCACCACCACCTGGTGTGCCGGCGCTGCGGCGCGGCGGAGGAGATCGACGCCCCCGCCGTCGAGGAGTGGACGCAGCGGGTCGCGCGGGAGCACGGCTTCACCGAGATCTCGCACACCGTGGAGATCTTCGGGGTGTGCCGGTCCTGCGCCTGAGCGCGCGACGGCGCTCCCGCTCATTCGTGGTGAGCGAGAGCGCCGTTCGCGCGACGAGGGTCAGGACTTCGGGGGCATCCGGATCGCGCCGTCGAGCCGGATCGTCTCGCCGTTCATGTAGTCGTTGGTGAGCACCTCGACCGCCATGGAGGCGTACTCCTCGGCCTTCCCGAGCCGGTTCGGGTAGACCACGCTCTGGCCGAGCGCGGCCTTGAAGGCCTCGGCCTTCTCGCCCTCGCCGTAGATCGGGGTGTCGATCAGGCCGGGGGCGATGGTGTTGACGCGGATGCCGTGCCGGGCCAGGTCGCGGGCCATCGGCAGGGTCAGGCCGACCACGCCGCCCTTCGACGCCGAGTACGGGGTCTGGCCGATCTGGCCGTCGAACGCGGCCGCGGAGGCCGTGTTGAGGATCGCGCCGCGCGAGGTGCCGTCCTCGAGCGGGTCGGTCTTGGCCATCGCCGACGCCGCGAGCCGGGCGCAGTTGTAGGTGCCGGTCAGGTTGACCCGCACCACGAACTCGAAGGTCTCGAGCGGGACCGGCTCGAGGTCGCGGCCGATGATCCGGGCGGCACGGCCGAGGCCGGCGCTGTTGACCAGGATCCGCAGCGGGCCGAGCTCCGAGGCCGCCTCGACGGCCGCCTTGACCTGGGCCTCGTCGGCGACGTCGGCCTTGGCGAACACGCCCCCGATCTCGGCGGCGACCTTCTCGCCCCGGTCCTCGTTCAGGTCGAGCACGACGACCTTCGCCCCGCGCTGGGCCAGCAGCCGCGCGGTCGCCTCCCCGAGACCGGACGCACCGCCGGTGACGATGGCCGAGGCTCCCGTGATGTCCATCAACGCTCTCCTCTCCGCGGCGGCGTCGGTGCCGCCGTGATGCACGTGCATTGTCTGCCCACTCTGCTGTGCCGGGAGCGTGCTGTCGACCACATCGGCAGCCCCGGCGGAGTGGCCGGCGTCTCATATCGAGATCCACCCGGCGCCGGCACGGGGATACCGTGCGCCGACGCGACGAAGCGGGAGGCGTGCCCATGACCGACGGCGGGACCCCAGGGGCATCGGGCCCGGACGCACCGAGCACGGTGCGCAGGCTCGACACACCGGAGTCCGGCGAGCTGGCCCAGCTCTCCGCGGTGTTCGAGGACCTGCAGTACGTGCTGCGCTGCTGCGAGCACCTGGTCGCGGCGCTCGCCGTGCCCCGGCCCGACCCCGTGCTGGTCGAGGCGCTGTGGACCGGCGCGCTCGTCGGGTACGTGCGCTGCTTCTCGGGCCGCACCAAGATCCTCACCGACGGGGACGTCGAGTCCCTCGAGCTCGACGACGAGGTGGTGAAGTTCCACAAGACCTTCCCGACCCTGCGGGACCACTACGCCTCGCGGCACGTCAACCCGCGCGAGGCCTTCACGATCGGCATCGCGCAGGCCAACGACGGGCACCCGACCGGCGTCGCCGTCGTCTCCGCGCCGCGGCCCCCGGTCGACGACACCACGGTCCGGCTGCTCGGCCGGATCTCCTACGGCCTGTCCGGGCTGGTCGACGGCCGGATGCAGGAGGCGCAGGCGCGCGTCCTGGAGAACGCCCGGCAGATGAGCGCGGCCCAGCTCGCCGAGCTGCCGCTGGTGCACCTGTCCGAGTCCCCCGTGGGCTGACCCCGTGAGTGGCGATAGTCGCTATGGCGACTATCGCCACTCACGAGGGTCACGAGCCGACGAGCTCGGCGCGCATGGCCGAGGCGCTGCCCACCACCAGCATCAGCAGGGTCCCCATCGGACCCTCCGCCAGGCCGGCCGCGGGAAAGGCGTAGCGGAGCGTGACGTCCCAGCCGTTCTCGCCGCGCACGACCCGCGGCGTGCCGAACAGCCCCTCGCCCACGCCGAGGGCGACGCGGGTGGGGACGTCCGTCGCCGGGTCCGCGGACACCGGCAGGTCCCATGCCACGACGCAGGTCAGGTTGAGGACGGGCAGCCCCTCCTCCAGCTCGGTGCCCTGCACCACGCACAGCACGCCGCCGTGGGCGAAGGTGAGCGCGCCGTCCTCGCCGACCTCGACGTCGTGGTAGCGCTCCAGTGCCCTGCGGGCGATCTCCAGGCTCACGAGGACCCCGCCTTGTCGATCGCCCCGCCGAACCGGCGGTCCCGCCTCGCGTAGATCTCGATCGCCTCCCAGATGTGCCGGCGGTCGAAGTCGGGGAAGAGCGTGTCGAGGAAGACCATCTCGGCGTAGGCGCTCTGCCACAACAGGAAGTTCGACGTCCGCTGCTCGCCGCTCGACCGCACGAACAGGTCGACGTCGGGCATGTCCGGCTCGTCGAGGTACTTCGCGATCGTCCGCTCGTCGATCTTGTCCGGCCTGATCTTCCCGGCCTGGACCTGCCGCGCGATCTGCTGCACCGCGTCGGCGATCTCCGCCCGCCCCCCGTAGTTCACGCACATGGTCAGCGTCAGCACGTCGTTGTGCCTCGTCTTCTCCTCGGCGACCTCGAGCTCCCTGATCACCGACCGCCACAGCCGCGGCCGCCGCCCGGCCCACCGGACCCGGACGCCCATGCCGTGCATCTCGTCCACCCGGCGGCGGATGACGTCCCGGTTGAAGCCCATGAGGAACCGCACCTCGTCCGGGCTGCGCTTCCAGTTCTCGGTGGAGAAGGCGTAGGCGGACAGCCACTTCACGCCGATGTCGATGCAACCCCGCGCGACGTCCATGAGCGAGGCCTCGCCGCGGCGGTGCCCCTCGATCCGGGGCAGGCCGCGGGCGTTGGCCCAGCGGCCGTTGCCGTCCATGACCAGGGCGACGTGGTTCGGGACCAGCTCCGGCGGGATCGCCGGCGGCCGGGCTCCCGACGGGTGCGGCGGCGGGGGCTGGAAGGGCCCAGGAGTCGGCACGGCCACGGAGCCTACGTCCGCCGTCCCTGGACGCCGGGGCCCGGTCTGGAGTAGGCACTGCACATGGGGGCCTGGTTCACGAACACGATCGTCGCGACCGGGCGCCTGCCCTTGTTCTGCTTCCTCTGCGCGTTCCTCGTCGCGTTCCTCTTCATCCGGTTCAGCGTGCGGATGATCCGTGCCCAGGTGTCGTGGTGGCCGGGCAACGTGACGCCGGGTGGGCTGCACATCCACCACGTGATGTTCGGGATGGTCATGATGCTGGTCGCGGGCTTCGGCCTGATCGCGCTGGCCGAGGTGAGCACGCCCGTCCCGAACGTCGTCCTGGCGAGCCTGTTCGGGATCGGCTCGGCACTGGTGCTCGACGAGTTCGCGCTGATCCTGCACCTGTCCGACGTCTACTGGAGCACCCAGGGCCGCAGCTCGATCGACGCCGTGTTCGTCGCCGTCACGATCACCGGGCTGTTCCTGTGCGGGCTGCACCCCCTCGGGTTCGACGACGACCTCGTCGGAGTGACCTCGACCGACGCCGTCGAGGTCGTCCTCACGCTCGTCTTCTTCGCGCTGCAGCTGGTCCTGGTGGTGATCACCCTGGCCAAGGGCAAGCTGTGGACGGGTCTGCTCGGCCTGTTCCTCACGCCGCTGCTGCTCTTCACCGCCGTCCGGCTGGCCCGGCCGGGCTCGCCCTGGGCACGCTGGCGGTACCTGTCGCGGCCGAAGAAGATGGAGCGCGCGGTGCGCCGCGAGAAGAAGTACCGGGTGCCGGTCGTCCGGGCCAAGATCGCGGTCCAGGAGGCGATCGCGGGCCGCTTCGACGCCGACCCGGAGCAGCGCCACGCCGTGACCGAGGCCGCGCACCGGGAGGCGGAGCGGGCGGCGCTCGACGCGGCCGAGGCGGTCCGGCGCGCGGGCCCGATCGGGGCGCCGCGCACCGCCGATCAGCCGGAGCCCGTCTGACGCCGGTCAGCCGGCCACGCGGGGCAGGTTCCACCCCTGCCACACCGCGACCAGCCGCAGCACGACCGTGACGACGGCGCCGAGGGCCAGCACCAGCACCCGCGGTGCCCCGTAGCGCAGCCCCACCGCCGTCACGCCGGCACCGGCCAGGGCGGCGACCGCGTAGACGTCCGAGCGCAGGACCAGCGGCACCCCGCCCAGCAGGACGTCCCGGATCACGCCGCCGCCGACCCCGGACACCGTCCCGAGCAGTGCCGCGAGCAGCGGGGACATCCGGTGGTCGATCGCCTTCGCCGCCCCGACCACCGCGAACAACGCGAGTGCGGCCGCGTCGAGCGGGATGAGGACGTCGCGCGGGACGTCCCGCACGGTGGTGTAGAGCAGCACCACCACGGCCCCGCCGGCGAACGCGGTGATCGGGTAGGCGAGGTCGCAGAACACCGCCGGCGGGGTGTCGCCGAGCAGCAGGTCACGGATGATCCCGCCGCCCACCGCCGTCACGAAGGCGATGACGAGGACGCCGAAGACGTCCAGCCCCGCCGCGGCGGCGGTGAGCCCGCCCTGCAACGCGAACAGCGCGGTCCCGGCCAGGTCGACCGTGCGGAGCAGGTGGGCGGGGCGGAGGCGGCGCACGATCGTCTCCGTCCTTCGACGAACGAGCAGAGCAACGGACTGAGGCGGATCACCCTAGCCGTGAGCTCTGTCAGCACGCGGAGCGACCGCTCGGCGTCGGCGCGTGTACGTAGTTCCCGCCCCTTCGGGCTCCCCCGGGTAGCACCCGAGTGCCCGATACCGAGCGTCATCACATGGCTACACGGCTGGCGAACTCACAGAAGATCGATCTCGGTGCTCCGGCCGCGGAGCGGGACATCACCCGAGGACTCGAGCACTACTTCGTCGAGTCGGGCGTCTTCCGACGGGTCCTGTCCGGCGAGACGACCGTCATTCTCGGAAATCGCGGAGCCGGAAAGAGCGCGA
Source organism: Pseudonocardia halophobica (assembly GCF_027922425.1). Classification (GTDB taxonomy): domain Bacteria; phylum Actinomycetota; class Actinomycetes; order Mycobacteriales; family Pseudonocardiaceae; genus Pseudonocardia; species Pseudonocardia halophobica. Next base: position 197,232 of record NZ_BSFQ01000003.1, read on the forward strand.
TCTTCCAGATGCTGGCGCGGCGGAGCAGGGCCGCCGGCCACAAAGTGATCGAACTGTCGCCCGATGACTATTCGTACGAGATGCTCGGCGAAGCCATGCATTCCGAGAAGGCGGGGTCGTGGGCCAAGCACGGAGCATATGCAGCCGCGTGGAAGTACATGCTGTACGTGCAGGTGATGAAGGAGATCTGCACGAAGCAGGTGCGGTCGAAGAACGCGTCCGAGGCGGCCATCCGCAAGTACATCCGGGACAACCACCATCACCCGGGCATGGGGAAGCTCTGGGCCCTGATCTCCTACCTCAAGCGACTCGAGGGGATCAAGATCGGCAACGTCGAGGGCTCGATCAAGATGCGGGAGCTCGAGAAGCTGTACAAGGTGGACGAGCTGCGCCCCCTCCTCCCGCACCTCAGGAACGCCCTCACCGAACAGCGGGTGATCGTCATCATCGACGAGCTCGACAAGGGCTGGGACGCGTCGGAGGATGCGCGGGCGTTCATATCCGGCCTGTTCCAGGCCTGCATCACGCTGAACCAGCTCTCACCGAACCTGCGCACCTACGTCTCGCTGCGCCAGGAACTCTACGAGAACACGCCGGCCCTGTACGAGGACGCCCAGAAGTACCGCGACCTGGTCGAGACGGTGTCCTGGAACGAGCAGGGCCTGCAGAGCCTCATCGCCCGGAGGATCAGACACAGCCTGCCGAGGCTCGCGACCGCCTCGGACCAGGAATGCTGGAACGTACTGTTCGACGAGAACCTCCACTACCGTCGCGGCAACTCCTTCGGCTACATGGTGAGCCGCACCCTCCACCGCCCCCGCGAGATGATCCTCTTCTGCGCCCAGGCGTTGCAGACGGCCGAAGAGACCAGCGCGGCGCTGCCGCTCAACTACAGGACCATCGCGGCCGCGGAGTCGGACTACTCCCATGGCAGAACCCATGACGTCGCCGCCGAACAGCGCTTCCAGTACCGCGACATCCTCAGCGTGTTCGAGGCGTTCCGCGGAAGGACCACCAGCTTCGACCGCGAGGCTCTCGAGTGGCTCATGCTCGAGATCATCTCTGGCGAGGTGTCCGTACGACCGGCCGCACGAGCATGGCTCTCCGGCTACGACGAGAACTCCCTGATCGAGGTCCTGTGGAGAGTCGGCTTCCTCCAGGCCCAGATGGTCGGCGGAATCCGAGCGGGACGGCGTAGTGGCAGCTCCTACGTCGCGTTTCACGAGAGTCCCGCCCTCGACCTGCGCAACGTCCGCCGTTTCCAGGTGCACCCCATGTTCCGCGCCTACCTCGGCATGAAGGAGGGCCGCGGGCGAAGCCGGGGGCAGGACCCGCAGACCGACACCGACGTCGAGCCGGAGGCGGTCGGAGCCGCGGAGTGACGGACCCGACGGATCCCGCCGTGGGCCCGAGCACCACTCCTGATCCGACCCGACGTCAGGTCGGCGGATTCAGGCGATCGGGGTCGCCCCCGGCGCGGCGGCGGCGGTGGGGTCGCCGCGGCGCTCGACGAAGGGCAGGGAGCGGAGCTGGCGCTCGAGGTGCCACTGCAGGTGCGCGGCGACCAGGCCGGAGGTGTCGCGGCGGGTAGGGGCCTCGGCGGCGTCGGTGACCTCCCAGTCGCCGTGCAGCAGGGCGTCGAGCAGGTCGAACACGGCCGGGCCGGGGAGGACCGAGCCGGGCGGGCGGCACACCTCGCACACCGCGCCGCCGCCCGCGACGCTGAACGCCCGGTGCGGCCCCGGCGAGGCGCACTTTGCGCACTCGGTGATCGCCGGCGCCCAGCCGGCGTGGCTCATCGCGCGGAGCAGGAAGGCGTCGAGGATCAGCGAGGCGTCCCGTTCGCGCCCTGCGAGCGCCCGGATCGCCCCCACGAGCAGCAGGTAGACGCGCAGGGTCTCGCCACTCTGCCCACTGCCCTCCTCGGACACGAGCCGGTCGGCCGTCTCGAGCATCGCGCAGCCCGCGGTGTAGCGGGAGTAGTCGGAGACGACGCCGGTGCCGAAGGCGTCGAGCGTCTGGCACTGTGTGATCACGTCGAGGCTGCGGCCGGTGTAGCACTGCACGTCGACGTGGTTGAACGGCTCGAGCCGCGCGCCCCACCGCGACCGGGTGCGGCGCACGCCCTTCGCGACCGCCCGGATCTTGCCGTAGCGCCGGGTCAGCAGCGTGACGATCCGGTCAGCCTCACCCAGCTTCTGCACGCGCAGCACCACACCGGTGTCGCGGTACAGGGTGCTCACCGGGGAAGCCTACGACCTCCGCCGCGCACCCACGCCGCGACCGGCCGATTGACCACCCTGCGCCGCACGAGGATCATCGAGGTCCCCGGTGGGCGGTCCGGGCGAGCGGCACGGCCCGACGCGGCCGGACGAGGGGGACCCATGACCGTCATCGTCATCACCACCCTGCACGGCGTGACCGCCGACGGGCTCCGCGAGGCCAACCGCACCCAGGACGCCACGATGCAGCGGATCGTCGAGGACGCGAGGTCCAAGGGCTGCCGGCACCACGTGTTCGCCGAGGCGGAGGACGGCAGCGTCGTGGTGTTCGACGAGTGGACCAGCCGTGAGGACTTCGAGTCGTTCTTCGGCGGGCAACGGGAGATCCCGGACGTCATGCGCGCCGCCGGTGCCAGCGCGACACCGACGGCCGCCAGCTACACGATCATCGAGACCACCGACAGCTACTGAGCCGGCCCGACGGGTCGACCGCGAGGGGCCGATGGACCCTGGACCGCCCCTCCCGCCGCGAGGACCGTGTGCGCCCCGCCGCCCCGGCTGCACGACGGTGGAGCGACGGGAGACACGGACAGATCCCGATCGGGAGGGCAGCATGAGCGTCGTCGTCATGATCACGTTGCCGGGCGTCCGCGAGGACCGGCTCCTGGAGGTGAACCGCTCCCACGAGGCCGCGATGAAGCGGATCATCGAGGACGCGCAGGCGAAGGGGGCGGTCCACCACGCGTTCTCCGTCACGGAGGACGGCGCGTGCGTCGTGATCGACGAGTGGAGCTCCCGCGAGGCGTTCGACGAGTTCTTCGCCGCGCAGCAGGAGATCCCGGAGATCATGCGCGAGTCGGGGGCCACGGGATCGCCGGCGATCACGAGCTACCGGCTCCTGGAGACCTCCGACCGGTTCTGATCCCTGCTCCGACCCCTACGACGGGGGTTGCGGCCGGAAGGGCTGCTCGACGTCCGGTCCCTTTTGCAGCACGAGCGCCGTCGACGGCGGCACCTCGTGCCACAGGCCCGGCAGGTCGGTCAGCGGCTCGGAGACGACCGCCCGGGAGTCCTCGGAGAAGTGCTGCCAGCGCTCGTCCTCGGGGTAGAGCCGGCGCAGCGCGTCGACCTCGCTGCTCACGTACAGGGTGTTGACGACGGGGCCGCTGGCGTACCGGACGGCGTAGAGCCGCTCGCCGTCGGCGACCCCGACCGTCATCTGCAGCGGGTGCTCGGAGCCGGCGGCGTGGCCCGCGGCCTCGACGTAGCCGGCCATCCGCTCGAGCGCGGGCAGCGGCTCCTCCTCCAGCCCGAACGTGAGCGCGAGGTGGAAGAGGACCTCCGAGTCCGTGCTGCCCTGGACGTTGTCGAAGAGATCGGGCCGGACGGCGAAGAGCAGGTCCCGGCGCAGCTGGGCCCACCGGTCGACGAAGCCGTTGTGGACGAAGATCCAGTTGCGGTACCGGAAGGGATGGCAGTTGGTCTGCTGCACGGGTGTGCCGGTGGCCGCGCGGACGTGCGCGAGGAACAGCCCGGACTGCACGACGCCCGCGATCTCGCGCAGGTTCCGGTCGCCCCAGGCCGGCGACTCGCTGCGGTACAGCGCGGCGTCCCGTCCCTTCCCGTACCAGCCGAGCCCGAAGCCGTCGCCGTTCGCGATGGCGCTGTCCGGGGCGGCGCGCCGGCTCTGCTCGATCAGCGAGTGCCGGGTGTCGTAGATCAGTTCCTTCGGCTCGATGGGGTTGCCGTAGTAGCCCAGCCACCGGCACATCGGCGCCTCCCTGGTCGCGTCCGCGTCAGGCTGACGTACCCGGTGCGCCCGGGACCTCACCCCGGCGGGACGACCTTGACAGTCGCCGGCGCAGAAGTAAGGGTCACCTCAGTTCCTGCGGAGGTGACGGGTGGGCGAGCTGGAGGAGGTCCGGGCGCTGCTGTCCGGGCAACGGTCGGGGACGCTGGCGACGATCGGGTCCGCCCCGGGCCCGACGAGCACGTCGGCCGGCGCTGCGGCCGCGGGCCACCCGTTCGGGTCGGTGGTCGCCTACGCGCTCGACCACGACGGGTCACCGCTGCTGTGCCTGTCCGACCTCGCCGAGCACAGCCGGAATCTGGCGGCCGACCCGCGGGCGTCGCTGCTGGTGGCGGGGCCGGTCTCGACCGACGCGGACCCGCTGGCCGCGCCGCGGGTCACCCTCGTGGGCCGGGTGTGGGTGCTCCACGGCGACGAGCGCACCCGCGGCCTCGCCGCCTACCGCCGCGCCTTCCCCGACGCCGGGTACGTCGACTTCGCCGACTTCCAGCTCTACCGGCTCGAGGTCCGCACCATCCGCTACGTGGCCGGGTTCGGCCGGATGGCGTGGCTGGAACCGGATGAGCTCGAACCGGGTCAGAAGCCGAGCTTGCGCAGCTGACGAGGGTCGCGCTGCCAGTCCTTCGCGACCGTGACGTGCAGGTCCAGGTAGATCTTGGTGCCGAGCAGCGCCTCGATCTGCTTCCGGGCGGCCGTGCCGACGTGCCGCAGCCGCTCGCCGCCGCGGCCGATCACGATGCCCTTCTGGCTCTGCCGCTCCACGAAGATCGTGGCGTGCACGTCGAGCATGGGGTCGTCGGCGGGCCGGTCCTCGCGCTCGATCATCTCCTCGACCACGACGGCGATCGAGTGCGGCAGCTCGTCCCGGACGCCCTCCAGGGCGGCCTCGCGGACCAGCTCGGCGACGAGGGTCTCCTCCGGCTCGTCCGTCAGCTCGCCGTCCGGGTACAGCGGCGGGCCCTCCGGCAGCTTCCCGACCAGCAGGTCCGCGAGCAGCTGCACCTGGTAGCCGCTCTTCGCCGAGCAGGGCACCACCTCGGCGAACTCCATCAGCTCGGTCAGCTGGGTGAGCCGCTCGGCGATCTGCTCGGGCTGTGCCTTGTCCGTCTTCGTGACGACGCCGACGACCGGCGTGCGGCCCGCGACGGACTTGAGCTCGTTGGCGATGAACTCGTCGCCCCGGCCGACCGGCTGGTCCGCCGGCACGCAGAACCCGACGACGTCGACCTCGGCCCAGGTTTCGCGCACGACGTCGTTGAGCCGGGAGCCGAGCAGGGTCCGCGGCTTGTGCAGGCCGGGGGTGTCGACCACGACGAGCTGGGCATCGGGCCGGTGCACGATGCCGCGGATCGCGTGCCGCGTGGTCTGCGGGCGCGACGACGTGATCGCGATCTTCTGTCCGATCAGCGCGTTCGTCAGCGTGGACTTGCCCGCGTTGGGCCGGCCCACGAAGCAGGCGAAGCCGGACCGGAAGTCCTCCGGCCAGGACCCGAATGCGGTCATGATGCCTCGCTTCGCTCGGGCCGTGAGTGGCAATAGTCGCTATAGCGACCATCGCCACTCACAGGGGGCCCGGGTTGTCGCCGGTGAGCCGCTCGAGGATCTCGCGGCCGATGGGCAGGGCGGCGGTGGCCGCCGGGGAGGGCGCATTGAGCACGTGCAGGATCGAGCCCGCCCCCGTGCCTTGCTCAACGAAGAGGAAGTCGTCGACCAGCGTGCCGTCGGGCTTCACGGCCTGGGCCCGCACCCCCGCGCCCGCGGGCGTGAGGTGGCGCGCCTCGACCTCGGGCAGCATCCGCTGGATCTGGGTGACCATCGCCGCCTTGGACAGCGACCGGTGCACCTCGCCCAGGCCGTAGCGCCAGTGCCGCTTCGCGACCCGCAGCATCCCCGGGTACACCAGCGAGCCCAGCAGCTCCTTCGGCTTGACCGTGCCCCACGAGTAGCCCTCGCGGGCCAGCGCGAGGACGGCGTTGGGCCCGGCGTGGACGTGCCCGTCGATCCCGCGGGTGGCGTGCACCCCGAGGAACGGGAAGGCCGGGTCCGGCACCGGGTAGATCAGGCCCTTGACCAGCTCCGCGGCGTCGGCGGTGAAGCCCGAGTACTCCCCTCGGAACGGGATGATCCGCACGCCCGGGTCGGCGCCGGCGGCGCGGGCGAGCTCGTCGCAGCGCAGCCCGCCGCAGACCACGACCCGCTCCCCCAGCAGGTCGCCTTGCTCGGTCCGGACCACGACGTCGGGCCGGGCGGACGTCTCGCGGCGGACCATCCCGGTGACCGCGCGGCCGAGGTGGATCTCGCCGCCCTCCTTGGCCACCAGCTCGCCGAGCTTCTCGGCGATCGCCCGGTAGTCGCAGATGCCGGTCGAGGGCACCCACAGCGCCTCGAGCCCGCGGACGTGCGGCTCCCGCTCGCGGATGCCCGCCGCGTCGAGCCGCTGCGTCTCGACGCCGTTGGCCGCCCCGCGCCGCTCCAGCTCCGCCATCCGCGGCAGCTCCTCCGGCTCGGTGGCCACGACGAGCTTCCCGCACACCTGGTGCGGCAGGTCGTGCTCGCGGCAGAAGGCGACGGTCTCGGCGCACCCGGCCACCGCGAGCCGGGCCTTCAGCCCGCCCGGGGCGTAGTAGAGCCCGGAGTGGATGACGTTGGAGTTGTTGCCGGTCTGGTGGTTCGCCAGCCGCGGCTCCCGCTCGACGACGGCGACGCTCAGCCCGCTGCGGACCGCCGCGTGCGCCGTGGCCAGGCCGACGATCCCGCCGCCGACGACGACCAGGTCGTACCGGGGGGTGCTCATGCGGGCGTCAGCACGCTCACGACGGCGCCGGACGCGTCGGCCACGATCACCGGCGCGGCCGCGGTCAGGTCGCGCACCGCGGCGACCGAGGCCTCGTCCGCCTCGCCGCTCTCGGTGACGACGGCCGCGGCCTCCAGCCCCGGCGCACCGCTCGACACGGCGGCGGCCACGGCCGCCTGCAGGGCCGTGAGCCGCAGGGACGGCAGCGCGACGGAAGCGGCGGCGTAGGTGCGGCCGTCCGTGTCGCGGACCGCGGCCCCCTCGGCGGCGCCGGTGCGGGCGCGCGAGGACCGCGCCAGCGTGACGATCTTGGCGTCCTCGGCGTCGAGCTCGGGCGGGTTACTGCCGGACATCGGTCTCCTCCCGGACGTCGGCCTGCTCGGCGGCGTCCTCCTTCTGGTCGCCGGCTTCGGCGGCGCCGACGAGTTCGGGCACGGCCAGCGGCGTGACCAGCACCGACGTGATGCGGATGCGGCCGCGGGCGTCCTTGCCGCCCTCGCCGCGCAGGTGCAGCAGGCCCTCGACCTCGGCCTCGGCGCCGGGCAGCGGCACCTTGCCGAGCCGTTGCGCGAGCAGCCCGCCCACGGTGTCGACGTCCGCCTGCGCCAGGGCCTCGCGCAGCAGCTCCTCGCGCTCGGTGCCGCTGAACTCGCCGGCGAACAGCTCGCTGAGGTCCTCGACGGGCAGCCGGGCGGCCAGCCGGAGGGTGCCGCCGTCGAGCCGCTGGACCTCGGGCACCTCGTCGGTGTCGTACTCGTCGGAGATGTCGCCGACGATCTCCTCGAGGATGTCCTCGATCGTGACGACGCCGGCGGTGCCGCCGTACTCGTCGACCACGATCGCCATGTGGTTGCGGGTGCGCTGCATGTCCTTGAGCAGCTCGTCGATCCGCTTGGAGTCGGGCACGAACACCGGCGGCCGCACGACCTCGACCAGCCGGGCGTCGGGCCGGTCCCAGCCCGCGCCGACCAGGTCCTTCAGGTACGCGACGCCGATGACGTCGTCGATGCCCTCGCCGAGCACCGGGACCCGGGAGTAGCCGCTCTTCAGCGCCAGCCGGACCACCTTCTGCACCGGGGTGTCCTGCTCGGCCCACACGACGTCGGGCCGGGGCTGCATGACGTCCCGGACGATCGTGTCACCCAGCTCGAACACCGAGTGGATCATCTTCCGCTCGCCCTCCTCGACCACGCCGCTGGTGCTGGCCATGTCCACCAGCTCGCGCAGCTCGACCTCGGAGGAGAACGGGCCCTCGCGGAAGCCGCGGCCCGGGGTGATCGCGTTGCCGACCAGGATCAGCAGCTTGGTCAGGGGGCTGAGCAGGGTCGCGATGATCCGCACGGGCGCCGCGACGGCCAGCCCCAGCGCGTACGGGTGCTGGCGGCCGAGCGTGCGCGGGCCGACCCCGATCAGGACGTAGCTGACCACGACCATGATCACCGCGGCGAGCAGGACGCCGAGCCAGGCCGGGTCGAACCAGCTCGCGAGCGCGACCGTGAGGAGCACCGTCGCGACGGTCTCGCCCATCAGCCGCAGCAGGATCAGCAGGTTGACGTACCGGGCGCGGTCGTCGACGACCTTCGACAACGCGCGCGACCCGGGCCGGTTCGCCCGCACCAGGTCCGTGACGCGCGCCCGGGAGATCGAGGTGAGCGCGGCGTCGGCCGCCGCGCACAGCCCGGCGAAGGGGATCAGGACGATCGCGACGGCGAGCAGGCCAGCGGCGTTCATCGGTCTCCTGCGGTCGGTGTCCGGGCGGTCAGCGCGGTTCGGCGGGGCCGGCCGGGTCGTCGAGCCCGACGGTGCCCAGCACGCGCGAGTCGCTGCGCCGCTGGGCCTCGCGGGCCGCGACCTGCGCCCGCCGGGTGCGCCAGTCGTGGAGCAGCTTGTTCTGCAGCGCGAACATCTCGCGCTCCTCGTCCGGCTCGGCGTGGTCGTAGCCGAGGAGGTGCAGCACGCCGTGCACGGTCAGCAGGTGCAGCTCGTCGGACAGCGCGTGGCCTGCCTTGACCGCCTGGTCCTTGGCGAACGCCGGGCAGAGCACGATGTCGCCGAGCAGCGCCGGGCCGATCTCGGGGGCGTCGGGGCGGCGGGTGTCGTCGACCAGCTCGTCCATCGGGAAGGACATGACGTCCGTGGGGCCGGGCTCGTCCATCCACCGTTCGTGCAGCTCGGACATGGTGTCGAGGGTGACCGCGGTGATCGCCAGCTCGACGGCCGGGCTGACCCGCATGGCGTCGAGCGCGTACCGGGCGACGGACACGATGAGCGACTCGTCGACGGCGACGCCGGACTCGTTGACGACCTCGATGCTCACGGCAGTTCTCGGACCAACCTTCTCGGGCGAACTCGGCGGACGGGACCGGTGACGAGGGTAGTCGCACCCCGGTCGGGGCCGTTCGGTCGGCCGTGGTGGGAGGAGGCGGTCAGTCGGCGGCCGTGAGCAGGGCGCGGACGGCGGCGGGGTCCGGCGCGTCGAGGGCCCGGGCGGCGAGCGCGGCCGCCTCCCCGGCGTCGGCCTCCCGGACGGCCTGCTTGACGAGCGCGACCGCGGGCGGCGCGACCGAGAGCTCCCGGACCCCGAGCCCGACGAGCAGCGGGGCGGCGACCGGGTCGGCGGCCAGCTCCCCGCAGACCGCGACCATCGCGGTGCCCGCACCCCGGCAGGTGGCGTCGACCAGCCGCAGGACCGCCGGCGAGAGCGGGTCCGCGAGGGCCGCGACCTCGGCCGAGCCCCGCTCGGCGGCGAGCGTGTACTGGGTGAGGTCGTTGGTGCCGATGCTGAGGAAGTCGACCGCCGGGGCGAACGCGGCCGCGGTCAGCGCGACGGCCGGGACCTCCACCATGATCCCGACCTCGAGGCCCGGCGGCCGGCCGCGGCCCTCGGCGGCGACCGCCTCGTCGAGGGCGGCGCGCGCGGCGTGCAGCTCGGCGGGGACGGTGACCATGGGGAACATCACGCTCACCGGCGTCGCGTGGGCGGTGCGCACGATCGCGCGCAGCTGCTCGGCGAGCAGGTCCGGGCGGCGCAGGGCCAGCCGCAGCCCGCGGACCCCGAGGAACGGGTTGCCCTCGGCGGGCATCGGGACGTAGGGCAGGGGCTTGTCGCCGCCGACGTCGAGGGTGCGCAGGACGATCCGGCGCCCGCCCAGCGCCTCGGCGACGGCCCGGTAGGCCGCCTCCTGCTCGTCGACGTCCGGCGGTGCGGCCCGGTCGAGGAAGAGGAACTCGGTCCGGACCAGGCCCGCGAGGTCGGCGCCGGTGCCGGCGGCGCTCGCGGCTTCGGCGCCGACGTTCACGCCGACCAGGACGTCGGTGCCGTCCCGGGTGCGGGCGGGCTCGTCCGCCCGGGCCCGGGCCGCCGCCTCCTGCTCGGCGCGTTGGGCGAGCCGGGCGCCGAACACGGCCCTGACCTCGGCGGACGGGTCGACGACGAGCCTGCCGGCCGTGCCGTCGAGCGCGACCGGGGTGCCGGGGTCCAGGTCCAGGACGGCGGGTCCGGCGCCCATGACGGCCGGGATGCCGCGGGCGCGCAGCAGGATCGCGGCGTGCCCGGTGGCGCTGCCGCCGGCCAGGACCACCCCGACCACCGCCTCCGGGTCGAGCACCGCGACCTCGGCCGGGGTGAGGTCGGCGGCGACGAGGACCGCGGGAGCCGTGGGTGGGTCTTCGTGGATCTGGTCGGTCGGTGCCCCCGACGGTGCCAGTGGGGTCGGCGCCGGGGAGGGGGTCGGCGGTTCGTCCCCGGAACTCGCGACTCGCGGTGCGGAATCTCCCGACTCGAGGGGGGTTGCGTCCGTTCCGCGAGTCGGGACGTCCGGCACCGCGAGTCGGGAGCTGCTCGTCAACAGCGCGCGGAGCACCTCGTCGCCGACGGCGCGGACGTCGGCGGCGCGGGCGCGGAGGTACTCGCCCGGCAGTGCGGCGAGGGTGCGCTCCGCCGCGTCGACGCTGGCGGCCCAGGCCGCGGGGGCCGCGGACCCGGCGGCGATCCCGTCGCGCGCGGCGTCGACCAGCGCAGGGTCGTCGAGCATCGTCAGGTGGGCGTCGAAGATCGCGGCCTCCGACGCGGGTGTGGCGTCGCGGACGGTCGTGATCGTGCGGCGTGCCTCGTCCAGGGCGCGGTCCAGGCGCTCCCGCTCGACGGTGGGATCCTCCGCCTTCTCGTCGGGAACCCGCAGGTCCACGGCCCGGTGCAGGCGTGCCGGGCCGATCGCGATGCCGGGTGAGGCGGGCAGCGGACCGGTCTCCTGCCCGAACGCCGCGGCCCTGGGCGCCTGCCCCGCGGCCGCTTCGGCGGTCGACGTGGTGGATGGAGTCGGCGCAGCGGTCGGCGCGGCCGTCGGTGGTGCCTCGCCGAACCCCGTGGCGGCGAGGGCGAGGAGGGCATCGACGGCCTCGCGCGCCTCGGGCCCCCGGGCACGCACCTCGATCTCGGCTCCCGCACCCGCGCCGAGCGAGGCCACGCCGGTGAGGCTCGCGGCGGGGACCGGGCCACGGCCGGTGCGGGGATCGCGCAGCTCCACCCGCGCGTCCAGCCCGCGCAGGGCCTGGACCAGCAGGGCCGCGGGGCGGGCGTGCAGGCCGTGCGGCGGGGTCACCACGAACGTCCCGATCGCCTCGGCTCCCCCCGCGCCGACGGCAGGCTCGACGGCCGGCGCCGGTGCGACCGGTCCCAGCTGCGCGGCCTTCGCGTCCGCTCCCGATGCCGCCTCCGCCGCGACACCGGCCCGGTCCGCCCCGCCCGCGGCCGCGACCGCCGCCGCCACCAGCCCCTCCACCAACGGCGCCGGGCAGAGCAGGACCTGGTCCCTGGCGGACGGGTCGTCGAGCAGCTCCAGCGCCAGCTCCGCGGACAGCACCGCGCTGCCGAGGTCCATCAGCACCACGACCCCGGCGCCCGTGTCGGCCGCGGTGATCGCCTCGGCGACCGCGGTCGCGTCCGTGCCGAAGGTGGTGGCGTCGAGCCCGGCCGCCACCTCGATCCGGACCGCCTCCCCCGCCGGCCCGTGCAGCATCTCGCGGGCCAGCGCCACGGCCGCCTCGCCGAGGGCACGGCTGTGCGACACGGCGACCAGGCCGACCGCCGCCTCGGTCACGCGCTCACCCCAACGTCGCGGCCGCGGCGGCGACGAGCAGGGCCACCGACGTCGCCCCCGGGTCCTGGTGCCCCACGCTGCGCTCGCCGAGGTAGCTGGCCCGGCCCTTGCGAGCGAGCATCGGGATGGTGGCATCGCGGCCGGCGTCGGCGGCCGCCGAGGCGGCCCGCAGCGCGTCGCCGAGGGAGGCGCCGCCGGCGAGGGACTCGTCGAGGGCGTCGAGGGCCGGGGCCAGGGCGTCGTACATCGTCTTGTCCCCGGCCTCGGGGCGCCCGCGCGCCACGACACCCTCCAGCCCGGCGCGGAACGCCTTGGCGAAGCCTGCCGGGTCGAGCTCGGTGACCTCGCCCGCCGCCGTGCCGAAGCGCAGGAAGAGCGTCCCGTAGAGCGGGCCGCTCGCGCCGCCGACCTTGCTGACCAGCGTCATCCCGACCTTCTTGAACACCCCGCCCGCGGTCGTCTGCGGGTCCGCGTGGAGGGCCTCGACCGCCGCCCCCATCCCGCGCGCCATGTTGGCGCCGTGGTCGGCGTCGCCGATGGCCGAGTCCAGCGCGGTCAGCTCGTCGCGGTGCTCGGTCACCTGACGGGCGAACTCGCGGACCCAGGCCAGCAGCTCCTGCTGTGTGGTCATGCGCCCCACCGCAGTCCCGGGGTGTCGACCGGGGCGTCCCAGAGCCCGAGCAGGTCGTCGTCCGCGCGCAGCAGCGTGACCGAGCAGCCGGCCATGTCCAGGCTGGTGATGTACGAGCCGACCAGCGACCGCGCGATCCGGACCCCGGCCTTCTCGAGCAGGCCCGCGACCTCGCCGTACATGAGGTACAGCTCCAGCAGCGGGCTCGCACCCATGCCGTTGACGAAGCAGATCACGGGCTCGGCGGTGAAGTCGGCGTCGGCCAGGATCGGCTCGACCAGCATCTCCGCGATGTCCTTCGCGGGCGCGATCGGCACCCGGCGACGGCCCGGTTCGCCGTGGATGCCGATGCCGATCTCCATCTCGTCGTCCGGGAGGTCGAAGGTCGGGCGGCCCGCGGCGGGCACGGTGCACGAGGTCAGCGCCATGCCCATGCTGCGGCCGCGCTCGTTGACCTTGCGCGCCACACCGGCGACCTCGGCGAGGCTGCGGCCCTGCTCGGCCGCGGCACCGACGATCTTCTCCAGCAGCACGGTGGTGCCCACGCCGCGGCGGCCGGCGGTGTAGAGGCTGTCCTGGACGGCCACGTCGTCGTCGACCACCACGGCCTGGACCTCGACGCCCGTCTTCGCGCTGGTCAGCTCGGCCGCCATGTCGAAGTTCATGACGTCGCCCGTGTAGTTCTTCACGATGTGCAGCACGCCGGCACCGCCGTCGACGCCCTCCGTCGCGGCGACCATCTGGTCCGGCACGGGCGAGGTGAAGACCTCGCCGGCGCAGGCGGCGTCGAGCATCCCGCGGCCGACGAACCCGCCGTGCATCGGCTCGTGGCCCGAGCCGCCGCCCGAGACCAGCCCGACCTTCCCCCGGACGGGGGCGTCGCCGCGGAAGACGACCCGGTTCTCGAGGTCGACTCGCAGGCCCGGATGCGCCGCGGCCATCCCGCGCAGCGCCTCGACGACGACGTCGGCCGGGTCGTTGATCAGCTTCTTCATGGGGTCCTCCGTCGCACCCGAAGCCTGTTCGGCTATGCCGAAGACCTGTCGGACGCTACTGTGACCTGGCCCACGAACACAAGGAGCGAACGGTGATCCAGTCCGTGGACCGGGCCCTGCGGGTGCTGGCGGTGCTGCAGGGCGCACGGCGGCGGAGCCTGGGCGAGATCGCGTCGGGCTGCGGGCTCGCACCGTCGACGGTGCACGGCCTCGTCCGGACGCTGCTCGCGCACGGCATGGTGGTGCAGGAGCGCGACTCGGGCCTCTACCGGCTCGGCCCCGCCACGCTCCGGCTGGGCAACGTCTACCTCGACAACCTCGAGCTGCGCGCCCGCGCCCAGCCGTGGGCGGAGGACCTGGCGCGCCGCACGGGGTGCGCGGTGCGGGTGGCCGTGGCCCTGCAGCGCGACGCGATCGTGGTCGGCCACGAACCCCGGCCCGACGGGAGCCGGCAGATGACCGAGGTCGGCATCGTGGTGCCGGCGCACGCGTGCGCGGTGGGCAAGGCGCTGCTGGCCTACGGCGCCTGCGAGCCCGCGGACCGGCCGCACCGGATGACCGGGGAGACCGTGACCGAGCCGCGGGAGCTCGAGGCGCAGCTGGCCGCGGTGCGCCGCACCGGCCTCGCCACCGAGGTGGAGGAGGCGGTGCTCGGCGAGTGCGGGCTCGCCGCCCCGGTCGCCGCGGCCGACGGCGTAATCGCGGGCGCGATCGGGCTCGTGGTACCGGCCGGCGAGTGGCCGCTTCCCCCCGGCGCGCCCGACGCCCTGCGGCACGCCGCCCGCGCGGTCTCCCGCGAGCTCGGCGCCGCCTCCTGGCCGCCCCTCGCCGAGGGGCGGGACGAGGCGGCCTCCTGATCGCTGGTGCGGCCCGTCGCAGCCGGCGATCACGGCGACGGAGACGTGAGCGGATAGGGGCGACCCCGTCCATGATCACCGAGCCGGCCTCATTCCGGCCACATACGGCCGTGAACGGTCCCGACCGGCGATCATGGACAGGCGGCCGCGTCGACCCGCGACCGCCTGCCTCTGATCACCGCGACGCCGGCGCCACGACCCGCTCAGCGGCGGCGGGAGCGGCGGTCCTGGGGCGGGCCGGTGCGGGGGGCGGCACTGCGCAGCTGCCCCCGGCCCTGGTCGGCGTCGAAGCGGGCGTAGGCGTCGACGATGTCGCTGACCAACCGGTGCCGCACGACGTCGCTGCTGGTCAGCTCGGGGAAGGCCACGTCGTCCACCCCGAACAGGATGTCCTGGACGACCTGCAGCCCCGACCGGGTGCTCCCCGGCAGGTCGATCTGCGTGACGTCGCCCGTGACCACGATCTTCGAGCCGAAGCCGAGCCGGGTCAGGAACATCTTCATCTGCTCGGGCGTGGTGTTCTGCGCCTCGTCGAGGATGATGAACGCGTCGTTCAGTGTGCGGCCGCGCATGTACGCCAGCGGCGCGATCTCGATCGTCCCGGCGGCGATGAGCTTCGGGATCGACTCGGGGTCGACCATGTCGTGCAGCGCGTCGTACAGCGGGCGCAGGTACGGGTCGATCTTCTCGTAGAGCGTGCCCGGCAGGTAGCCGAGCCGCTCCCCTGCCTCGACGGCCGGCCGGGTGAGGATGATCCGGTTGACCTGCTTGGCCTGCAGCGCCTGCACGGCCTTGGCCATCGCCAGGTACGTCTTGCCGGTACCGGCGGGGCCGATCCCGAAGACGATGGTGTTCGCGTCGATCGCGTCGACGTAGCGCTTCTGGTTCAGCGTCTTCGGCCGGATGGTCCTGCCCCGGCGGGAGACGATGTCGAGGCTCAGCACCTCCGCGGGCGACTCGCCGCGCACGGCGGCGACCGCGGGGTCGGCCTCGCCGAGCATCTCGACGGTGCGGCGCACGGTGTCCGACCCGACCTGTTGCCCCCGCTCGGCGAGGGTGATGAGCTCGGCGAACACACGCTCGGCGAACGCCACGTCGGCGGGCTCGCCCGAGAGGGTCAGCTCGTTGCCCCGGACGTGCACGTCCGCGGCCAGCAGCTCCTCGGCGGTGCGCAAGGACTCGTCTCTCGAGCCGAGCAGCGCGAGCAGCGCGGTGTCCGGGACTGCGATGCGGGACTGGACGGGGTCCGGCTGCGTCACGTGGTCTTGTCGCCTGCTTCCTGCTGCTCTGTGGTCCCCGTGACGGGGGTGCCCTGCGATGTCGGCGGTTCGATGTTACCGCCGGGCACCGACACTCCGCCCCGCCATTCGGCCGTCGCGGGGCCCACCCCGAGCGGCCGGGCGCCCCCAGGAAGTGTCTGGCGGATCATGGAAGCCAGGTGAGCAGGGCGGCGAGGTGTAGGGCGCCGAGGTAGTTGCGGGCGTGTCGGTCGTAGCGGGTGGCCAGGCCGCGCCAGTGTTTGAGCTGGCAGAAGCCGCGCTCGACGACGTTGCGCCGCTTGTAGCGGGCCTTGTCGAAGCCGACCGGCCGGCCGCCGGCCGAGCCGACCGGCCGGCCGCCGGCCGAGCCCCGTCGGCGCCGGTTGGCCTGCTGGTCACGCGGCTCGGGGATGGTGTGGGCGATCCCGCGCCGGCGCAGCAGCTCCCGGTTCGCCCGCGAGCTGTAGCCCCTGTCGGCGAGCAGGTGATCGGGCCGGGTGCGCGGGCGCCCGCGGCCCGGCCGGGCCACCCGCAGATCGGCCAGGAGCGGGGCGAACTGGGTGGTGTCGTTGACGTTGCCGGCGGTCAGCTGCAGCACCAGCGGGCGGCAGCGCCCGTCGATCAGCGCATGAATCTTGGTGGTCAACCCGCCCCGGGAACGCCCGATCGCATGATCTGCCGGCTCGGCCACCACCGGACCGCTCGCCCCGACCGCGAGATCAGCTCGACAATTCCTGTAATTTGGCTCAGCCCCCTGTGAGCGGGGCCGGCGGCGGCTCGGGGCCGGCCGCGCTCGCGGCGTTCCCGCCGAACCGCCGCGCCGCCGCACCGTGCTGGTGCACCCGCACCAGCGACGAGTCCACGGACACCAACCAGTCCAACTCGCCACCGGCGTCCGCCCGGGCCTGCGCCGCGGCCAACAGCCGCGCCCAGGTCCCGTCCGCGCTCCACCGGCTGTGCCGCTCGTAGGCGGTCTGCCAGGGCCCGAACCGCTCCTCGGGGATCTCCCGCCAGGCCACCCCGTTGCGGTACTTCCACACGATCGCCTCAATCACCTGCCGGTGATCACGCCACCGCCCGCCGCGACGCGGCGTACGGTCCGGCAACAACGGCTCCACCCACGCCCACGCCTCGTCCGACAACACTCGCCGACCACCCACACCCAGCATCCTGACCCCAACAGAGATCAAGATCCGTCAGACACTCCCTAGTGCCCGCGGAACGCCTCCTGCAGCCACCAGGACCCGCCGTCGGACGCGATCTTCGCGTTGACCAGCAGCGCCCGGCTCCGCGGCCCGGCCAGCCAGTCCTCGACGCCCTTGAGGTCCTCCGGGGTCCGGACCGTCACCGCGTCGAGCCCGTGGCCCCGCCCGACCGCGGCGATGTCGGTCTCCGGGAACCGCACCGTGGCGTGGTCGGCCCCGGTGAAGTGGTGCACCTCGGCGCCGTAGGCCCGGTCGTCGTAGACCACGATCACCATCGGGATGCCGAGCCGGGCGACCGTGTCGAGCTCGGCCGCGCCCATGAGCGCCCCGCCGTCGCCGAGCGCGGCGACGGCGAGCCGGTCCGGGCGGGCCAGCGCCGCGCCGAGCGCCGTGGCCAGGCCGAGCCCGACGGACTGGAAGCCCTGGGTGAAGCAGAACCCGAACTCGTCGGGAACCTGCAGGTAGGCCGCCGGGTATCCCATGAAGTTGCCGGAGTCGACGGCGACCACCCGCTCGGCCGGGAGCAGGTCGTCGAGCGCGACGGTGAGGGTGCGCGGGTCGATGCCCTCGGGCCCGGTGAGGTCGGTGTACGGGACGTCCCGCAGGCGCCCGCGGTCCGCGATCGCGGACCGGACCTCCGGCGTGCGGTAACCCCTGCGTCGCGCGACGGCGCCGAGCAGGTCCGCGGCCGTGGCGGCCACGTCCCCCACCACCCCGAGGTCGACGGGCCGGTGGGCGCCGAGCGCGTCGACGTCCAGGTCGACCTGGGCCACCCGCGCCCCCTCGCCGATCAGCCGGCCGTGCCGGGTGGTCCACATCGTCAGCGCGCACCCCCACGCGACGACGAGGTCGGCGCCGGTGATCAGCTCGGCGGTCAGCGGCGAGGCGAACCCGCCGGAGATGCCGAGCGACCACGGGTCGTCGTGGAACAGCCCCGAGGCGACCGCCGAGGTCGCGAGCAGGGCACCCGACTCCTCGGCCAGCGCGCGCAGCTCCTCCCGGGCCCCGCGGGCGCCGCGGCCGGCGACGAAGACCGGATGCTCCGCGCCGTCGAGCAGGGCGGCCAGGGCGGCGATCCCCTCGGCGGACGCCCGCGGCGGGGCGACGGGCGGGAGCGCGGGCAGCGGGGCCGGCTCGGCAGGGGCGGCCTGGACGTCGAGCGGCAGGTTGAGCACCACCGTGCGGCGCTGCTCGACCGCGGTCCGGTAGGCGCGGACGGTGTCGGCGAGCGCGGTGTCCGGCGAGTGCACCCGCTCGGCGACCGCCCCGACGGCCGTGACCAGCGCGTCCTGGTCGATCCGGAAGTTGGAACGCACGGCGGAGCCGGCGGTGTCGGCGGCGAGGACGATCAGCGGGGTGCGGCTCTTCGCGGCCTCCGTGACGCCGGTCAGGGCGTTGGTCAGGCCGCAGCCCTGGTGGACGCTCAGCACCGCCGGCCGCCCGGACATGCGGGCGAAGGCGTCCGCCATGGTCGCCGCGCCGCCCTCGTGGCGGGTCGCGGTGAACGGGACCCCGGCCTCCCGCAGCGCGTTCGTGACGTGGAAGTTCCCGCTCCCGACGACCCCGAACGCGTGCCCGACGCCCAGCTCCGCGAGCGTGCGCCCGACCAGCTCGGAGACGATCACTTCTCGACCAGTGCCAGCACCCGCGCCGGCGATCCGGAGCCGCCGACGATCGGCAGCGGCGAGGTGAGCAGCACGGCCCCGGTCGGCGGGAGCGTCGCGAGGTTCTGCAGCTGGGTGAGCCCGTACCTGCCCGCGCCGAGCAGGAACGAGTGGCACGGGAAGGGCGGGTCGAAGGAGTGCGCGGCGCCGGCGTCCGTCCCGACGGTCTCGGTGCCGAACCCGATGATCGGCGCCTCCTCCGCCAGCCAGGTCGCGCACTCGACCGAGACGCCGGGGGTGTGCGGGCCCTTCTCGTCGGCGTTGAGGAAGGCCTCGGCGTCGGCGGAGCGGGCGTCCCAGCCGGTGCGGTAGAGCAGCCAGCCGCCCTCGGGCAGCGGGCCGTGCTCGGCCTCCCAGGTCTTGACGTGGTCGATCTCGAGCAGGAAGTCCGGGTCCGCGGCGGACTCGGCCGAGAAGTCCAGTACGGCGGCCGGGGCGAGCAGCCGCGCCGCGGGCACCTGCGAGACGTCCTCGCCGTCCCGGCCGGTCACCCAGTGCACCGGGGCGTCGAAGTGGGTGCCGCTGTGCTCGCCGGTGTGGATGTCGTTCCAGTACCAGGCCGGGCCGCGCTCGTCGTACCGGCTGATCTCCGACAGCGAGAACGGGATCGTGTTCGCGAACGGCGGCGGCAGCTGCAGGATCGGCGTGCCGGAGTGCAACGGGGCGGTGAGGTCGACGACCTCGACGCGCCGGGAGGACAAGGCGGAGAGCAGCTCCTGCAGGACACCCATGGCCGGAACCTACGGCCTTCCGGAGGCGCGCCGCGACGACCGGGGGGAGGATCGTCGCGGCGCGGCCGCCGGGACGGCGGCTCCCGCAGCGCCGTGAACGGGCTGCGGGACCGGGTGCTCACCAGGGGGGTGGGTGAGCGCCACGAGACTAGACCAGTTCGTTGCGGGGTCACGCAGTCGGTGCGGTGTGCGCCACGTGGTGCCGGTCACCCCATCGTCCGGTCAGCACGCCGATCGCCCCCAGTGCGACCGCCGCGGCGGTCGACGCGCGCAGCACCTCCGGCCCCAGCCGGACCGGCCGGGCACCGGCGGCGGTGAGCGCGGCGAGCTCCTCGTCCGAGACCCCGCCCTCCGGCCCGACGACGAGCAGCACCTCGCCGTCCGCCGGCAGGTCGGCGACGGACAGCACCGCCTCGGCGCTCTCGTGCAGCACGAGGGCCGGGCCGCCCCGTGCGACCAGGTCGGCGGTGGTGACGGGCCCGCCCACCTCGGGGATCCACGGCCGGCGGGCCTGCTTGGCGGCCTCGCGGACCGTCGAGCGCCAGCGGGCCAGCGCCTTCTCGCCGCGCGGGCCCTGCTCCCAGCGCACGACGCAGCGCGCCGCCCGCCACGGCAGGATCACGTCGACGCCCGCCTCGGTGGCCAGCTCGACGGCCAGCTCGCCGCGGTCGCCCTTCACCAGCGCCTGCGCGAGCACGACCCGCGGCGCGGGCGCGGGATGGTGCACCACCTCGTCGAGCGCGAACTCGACCGAGTCCTTGGCGACGGCGACCGCGTGCGCCCGGGCGACGGCGCCGCGGCCGTCGCCGAGCTGCACGACCTCGCCGACCCGGATCCGCTTGACCGCGGCAGCGTGCCGGCCCTCCGGCCCGTCGAGCACGACGGTCCCGGCCGCCGGCAGCTCCCCGACCAGGAACAGCGGGGCGGTGCTCACGCCGGCTACCGGAAGGAGTCGCGGAGCCGGGCGAACAGGCCGTGCCCGTTGCGGGCGCCGACGGCCAGGTCCGGCTGCTCCTCGCCGCGTAGCTTCGCGAGCTGGCGCAGCAGCTCGGTCTGCTCCTTGTCCAGCTTGGTGGGGACGGTGACGTCGACGTGCACGACCAGGTCGCCGTGGCCGTCGACCCGGCCGGTGGAGCGCAGCCGCGGCATGCCCTTCCCGCGCAGCGT
Source organism: Pseudonocardia halophobica (assembly GCF_027922425.1). Classification (GTDB taxonomy): domain Bacteria; phylum Actinomycetota; class Actinomycetes; order Mycobacteriales; family Pseudonocardiaceae; genus Pseudonocardia; species Pseudonocardia halophobica. Next base: position 217,666 of record NZ_BSFQ01000003.1, read on the forward strand.
GCGGAGCGTGCCGCCCTGCGTGCCCGGCTCGACGTGCAGGTCCTCGGTGGACCCGTCGAGCATCGGCAGCGGGAGCGTGGCCCCGAGCGCGGCCGCGGTCATCGGCAGCGGCAGCCGGACGTGCAGGTCGGCGCCGTCGCGCTGGAAGACCTCGTGCGGGATCTCCTCGACCTCGACGTACAGGTCGCCGGCCGGGCCGCCGCCCGCGCCGACCTCGCCCTGGCCGGCCAGCCGCACGCGCATCCCGTCCGCCACGCCGGCCGGGATCCGGACGCCGACGCTGCGCCGCGAGCGCACCCGCCCGTCGCCCGCGCACTGCCGGCACGGCTCCGGGATGACCTCGCCGAGGCCCCGGCACGTCGGGCAGGGGCGGGAGGTGACGACCTGGCCGAGGAACGAGCGCTGGACGCTCTGCACCTCGCCGCGACCGCCGCAGGTGTCGCAGGTGTGCGGGCGGGTGCCCGGCGCGCAGCCGTCGCCGCCGCACTCCGAGCAGAGCACCGCGGTGTCGACGGTCAGCTCGCGCTGCACGCCCGTGGCGCACTCCTCCAGCGTGAGCTGCATGCGGATGAGCGCATCGGCCCCGGGCTGCACCCGGCTGCGCGGCCCCCGCGAGCGGCCGCCCGCGGCACCGCCGAAGAACGCGTCCATGATGTCGCCGAAGCCGAAGGCGCTGAACGGGTCGCCCCCGCCCGCGCCGGCCCCGCCGCGGCCGTTGTCCAGCGGGTCGCCGCCCAGGTCGACGATCCGCCGCTTCTCCGGGTCCGTGAGGACCTCGTAGGCCGTGCTGACCTCGCGGAAGCGCTCCTGCGCCCCCGGTTCCGGGTTGACGTCCGGGTGCAGCTCCCGGGCCAGTTTGCGGTAGGCCCGCTTCAGTTCGGCGGCATCCGCGCCGGGCTCCACGCCCAGGATGCCGTAGTAGTCCCGTGCCACCCTCGAAGTCCCCATGATCCTTCTGTGCTCGACAGCTCAGCTCGGTGGGAGTCCCGCGACTCCTAGCGCCCCGCCAGGATCTCACCCACGTACCGGGCGACGGCGTGCACCGCCGCCATCGTGCCCGGGTAGTCCATCCGGGTCGGTCCGACGACGCCCATTCCGCCCACGACCGTGCCCGGCCCGTAGCCGATCGACACGACCGAGGCCGTGTGCAGGTCGGCCGACTCGTTCTCCTCGCCGATGCGCACCGTGACCAGGCCCGGGTCCTGCGCCGCGGCCAGCAGCTTCAGCACCACGACCTGCTCCTCGAGCGCCTCGAGGACCTGCCGCAGCGACCCCGGGAAGTCCGCGGAGTTGCGCGTGAGGTTCGCGGTGCCGCCCAGCACCAGCCGCTCCTCGGGGTGCTCCACCAGCGTCTCGATCAGCACCGTGGACACCGTGAGCACCACGTCGCGCAGCTCCTTCGGCGCGGAGTGCGGCAGCTCGGCGACCCGCGCCGACGCGTCCGCCAGCCGCCGGCCGGCCAGCGCCTGGTTGAGCAGGGCGCGCAGCCGGGAGGCGTCCTCCTCGGTGACGACCTGGCCCAGGTCGACCATGCGCTGGTCCACCCGGCCGGAGTCGGTGATCAGCACCAGCATCAGCCGCGCGGGCGTGAGCTGGACGACCTCGAGGTGCCGCACCGTGGAGCGGGTCAGCGTCGGGTACTGGACGACGGCGACCTGCCGGGTCAGTTGCGCGAGCAGCCGGACGCTGCGGCGGAGCACGTCGTCCAGGTCGAGCGCGCCCTCGAGGAAGGTCTGGACGGCCTTGCGCTCGGCGGCCGACAGCGGCTTGACCTGCGCCAGCCGGTCGACGAACAGCCGGTAGCCCTTGTCGGTCGGGATGCGGCCCGCGCTGGTGTGGGGCTGGGCGATGAGCCCGTCCTCCTCCAGCGCGGCCATGTCGTTGCGCACCGTGGCACTGGAGACCCCGAGGTTGTGACGCTCCACGATCGCCTTGGAGCCCACGGGTTCCTGGGTCGACACGTAGTCCGCCACGATCGCCTGGAGGACCGCGAAGCGGCGTTCGTCGGCGTTCACCGCACACACCTCCCTGCTGACCCGCACACGTCACCGGACGTTCGTCCAGTCTATGCGGAAGCGACCCTCCGCCGCCCGGACGCGAGGTGTGACCCGGCTCAGGATTCTGCGTCTGCCCCGCTCAACCCTTCCCGTGAGCGGCAACTGCCCCTAGAACGGCAGTCGGCGCTCACGACCATCGCCGACCAGGGGGTTCGCCGTGCTGCTCCGCCGCCCCACGCTCGACGGCATCGCCGCCGGCGAGATCACCTGCGCGTTCCGCCGCTGGGAACGGCCGCGGGTCAGGCCGGGGACGCGCCTGCGGACCGCGGTCGGCGTGCTCGCGGTGACGGCCGTCGACGAGGTCGAGCCGGACGCGCTGACGACCGACGACGCCGCGGCCGCCGGCCAGACCCTCGACGACCTGCGCACGATGCTCGCCCGCGGCTCCGGCCCCGTCTGGCGGGTCGCGCTGCACCTCGACGGGCCGGACCCGCGGATCGCCCTGCGCTCGGCGGACGTGAGGCCGGAGGAGCGCACCGAGCTCGACGCCCGCCTGGCCCGCTTCGACCGGGACCACCCGTGGACCGCGGAGACCCTGGCCCTGATCGCGGACAACCCCGGCGTCCGGGCCCCCGACCTGGCCGCACGCGTCGGGCGGGAGACCGCGCCGTTCAAGCGGGACGTCCGCAAGCTCAAGGAGCTGGGGCTCACCGAGAGCCTGGAGGTGGGGTACCGGCTCAGCGCCCGCGGGCAGAGCTACCTGAGGGGCTGACGTACGCGGGTCTCACCCGCGGCTGGCAGTCTGGAGAGGGATGACTGCTGCCCGGGTGACGCGACGCTGGGTGCTGGTCGCCGCCGGCACCGCGGCGGTCGTCGGCGCGGCCGCGATCACGCTGCCGGCGAGCGGGTCGGACGAGCCCGCCGAGGCCCTGCGTGGCCGGGTGCTGGCCGGGAGCCCGCCGCACGTCGGGTACGCCGAGAGCACCGGACGGCTCGGGCTCCCCGAGATCCCGGCGCTGGAACGGGTCACCGCACTGTTCACCGGCGTCACGCAGCTGCGGGCGTACGTGGCCGGCCCGGACCGCTGGCGGGTCGACGAGCTGACCCCGGCCGGCGAGCGGGACACCTACCGCCGGGACGGCCGCGAGTACCTCTGGGACTTCGGCGCGAACCAGCTGACGACGGTCACCGGCGAGACCCCGGTCCGGCTCCCCCGCGCCGCCGACCTCGTCCCGTCCGAGCTGGCCCACCGGCTCGTCGGGCTCACCCGGGCCGACCCCGTCACGTCCTTGGAGCCGCGCCGGGTCGCGGGCTGGTCCGCGGCCGGGTTCCGGGTCACGCCCGCCGACCCGGACACCACCGTCGGGCGGATCGACGTCTGGTGCGACCCGGCGTCGGGCCTCCCGCTGCGCGTCGAGGTGGCCGCGCGGTCGGACGACCGTCCCCTGCTGTTCACCGAGTTCCTGGAGGTCGCGCTGACCACCCCCGACGACCGCACCCTCACCCCGGCCGTGCCGCCCGGCGCCGGGTCGGTCACCGCCGAGGCCGCCGACCTCGCCGGGGCCCTCCGCCAGCTCGACGCCGCCGAGCCGCCCGCGCGCCTGGCCGGCCGCGAGCGGGTTCCGCTCGGGTCCGGGCTGCCCGGCGTCGGGGTCTACGGCGCGGGCGTCGCCGGGTTCGTGCTGGTCCCGGCCTCGCGCGGGATCGCCGACCGGGTGATCGACGGCGCCGCCTCGGCCGGCGGTGTCACCGTCGAGGTCCCGGTCGGGCGGGCGGCGCGGCTCAGCACGCCGCTGCTGTCGGTCGTCGCGCGCGGCGGGATCCGGCGCGGCGGGGTGCTGCTCGCCGGGACCGTCGCGCCCGAGGTGCTGGAGCAGGCCGTGCGCGAGCTGCCGGGGCGGCGCGCGTGATCGTCGCGACGAGCGGGCTCACCAAGCGGTTCGGCCGGGTCACCGCGGTCGACGGGGTGTCCCTGCAGGTCCAGGAAGGCGTCCGGTTCGGGCTGCTGGGCCCCAACGGCTCCGGCAAGACCACGCTGGTCCGGATGCTGCTCGGGCTGGTCCACGCGACGTCGGGCTCGATCGAGGTGCTCGGCGAGCCGATGCCGCGGCGGGCCCGCACCGTGCTGCCGCGGGTCGGCGCGCTCGTGGAGGGCCCGGCCGCGTGGGACCACCTGTCCGGGCGGGCCAACCTCCGGCTGCTCGACGCCGCGGGGCCGGGCCGGGCGCGCCACCGCCGGCGGCGGGTCGACGCGGTGCTGGAGCAGGTCGGGCTCGGCGGCGTCGACCGGCGCCCGGTGAAGGCCTACTCGCTCGGCATGCGCCAGCGCCTGGGCATCGCCGCCGCCCTGCTCCGCGAACCCGAGCTGCTGCTGCTCGACGAGCCCACCAACGGCCTCGACCCCCGCGGCATCCAGGAGATGCGCGCGCTCCTGACCTCGCTGAACGAGGCCGGGACCACGGTCGTGCTCTCCTCGCACCTGCTCACCGAGGTCGAGGCGCTGTGCACCCACGTCGGCGTGATGGACAGGGGCCGGCTGGCGCTCTCGTCGGAGCTGGGCGCCCTGCGCACACCCACCGGGCGGGTGCTGGTGCGCAGTCCGGAGCCCGACGCCGTCGTCGGGCTGCTCGACGGGCAGGTCGTCGACCGGCGCGGGGACACTCTGACGGTCCGCGGGGCGGAGCCCGCCGCGCTCAACGCCCGGCTGGTCTCCGGCGGCGTGCGGGTGACCGGGCTGACCGAGGAGCGGCGGACGCTGGAGCAGGTGGTGCTGGAGCTGACCGGGACGGGGAACGACCGGGTGGACCGGAGGCCGCGCGAGGCCGTGGTGCCGGGGCGGTCCCGCGGAGCGGGGGGACCGCGGTGATCGGGGTCGAGCTGCGGCTGATGCTCCGCCGACGCCGGGTGTGGCTCTGCTGGGTGCTGCTCTGCGCGCTGCCGACGCTCGTCGCGATCCTGCTCGCGACCACCCGGCTCGCGCCGCCTCCCGGCCGCGGCGGCGCGTTCCTGTCGGCCGTGGTGAGCAACGGCCAGATCTTCCCGGCGGCGGCGCTCGCGCTCGTCATCCCGATCTTCCTGCCGATCACGGTGGCGATCGTCGCGGGCGACACCGTGGCGGGCGAGGCCTCGGCCGGCACGCTGCGGTACCTGCTCGTGCGGCCGGTCGGGCGGGTGCGACTGCTGTGGGCGAAGCTGATCTCCGTGGCCGCGTTCGTGCTGCTCGCCGTGCTGTTCGTGACCCTGGTGTCGTACGTCGTCGGCGTCCTGGCCTTCGGCTTCGGGCCCGACGCCTCGATCGGCGGCGCGGGCGCGATCCCGTCGCTGTCGGGCGTCGAGCTGACCCCGCTCGACGTGGTGGGCCGGACCGCCGCGACCGTCGGTTACCTGGCCCTGTGCATGCTCGCGCTCGGCGCGGTCGGGCTGTTCTTCTCGACGCTCACGGACTCGCCGCTCGCCGCCACGCTGGGGGTGCTGGCCTTCGTCGTGGCGAGCGCGGCGCTGCAGCCGCTCGACGCCGCCGCGGCGATCGAGCCCTATCTGCCGACCTCGCACTGGCTGGCGTGGATCGACCTGTACCGCGACCCGATCCTCTGGACCAACCTGCGGGAGGGGGTGCTGGTGCAGCTCGGGTACGTCGTCATCGCCTTCGGTGCCGCCTGGGCCAACTTCAGCACCAAGGACGTGACGACGTGAGATCGCCTCACCGGCCCGGCGCGGCGGCGGTGCCGCAGCCGGCGCCGGTGAGGTCGATGGGCCGGGGCGCGATCCCCCGCAGGACCAGGCCGGTCGCGGTCGCGTCGGTCGGCAGGCCCGAGTGCGTGACGCGCGCGCCCGGGCACACCTGCTGCACCGGCACGTTGACCGCGCCGGGGAGGTTCGCGGTGTCGGGCGGGGTGGAGGTCTCGTCGTTCCCGGTCCAGACCGAGAGCCAGGGCAGGGCGCTGCCGACCCTCGCCCGCGCCAGCTCGGTGAGCTCCGCGGACCCGGGGGCGAGCTGGCGGCAGGCGGTGGGGCAGGCGTCGGGGGCCCGGGCGATGGCGAGCGCGGCGAGCGACGTGCCGTTCAGCGGTGAGCCCAGGGTGACGATGCGGCGGGCCTTGGCGGCGCCGTCGTCCCGGGCGACCCACAGGCCGGCGACCACACCGCCGGCGCTGTAGCCGACGACGTCGACCGACGGGGCGCCGGCGGCCAGGGCGGCCGTGACGGCGTCGTCGAGCAGGCGGACCTGCGCGGAGAGGTCGCCCGTGCCGTCGCCGACGAGGGTGAGCACCCGGGCGTCGCGGCCCGTCGCCTGGATCTGCGCCGCCAGCCGGAGCAGGGAGTCGCGGCCGCCGCCGTAGCCGGGAACGAGCAGCACCGGGCCGGGGCGGTCCTGGGCGGGGCGGGCGTCGGTGTCGACCGACGGCCGGGTCGAGCTCGCCACCCGTACCCCGACGACCACCGCCGCGACCAGCACGAGCGCGGTCAGGACCGCGACCAGCACCCGGCGCCGGGGGCTCACGCCGGGGTGCTCTCGCTCGCGAGCAGCAGGTCCTGGACCACGCGGTCGGCGAGCAGGCGGCCGAGGCGGGTGAGGATCGCCCGGCCGCGGTCGAGGGCGGCGGCGTCGAGCAGGCCGTCCGCGGCCGCGCGCCCGGCCTCGCGGCGGGCGGGGTCGTCGAGCAGCGCGAGGTCCAGGCCCTCGGCGAGGCGCAGCCGCAGCATCACGCGCTCGGTGTGCCGGTCCGCGGCCGTCAGCACCTCGTGGTCCGCCTCCGGTGAGCCCTCCGCGACGGCCGCGGCGTAGCGGGCGGGGTGCTTCACGTTCCACCAGCGCCGGCCCGCGAGGTGCGAGTGGGCGCCGGGCCCGACGCCCCACCAGTCGCCGTCGAGCCAGTAGCCGAGGTTGTGCCGGCACTCGGCCTCGGGCGTGCGGGCCCAGTTGGACACCTCGTACCAGTGCAGGCCGGCGGCGGTGAGGAGGTCGTCGATGAGCTCGTAGCGCTCGGCGGCGACGTCGTCGTCCGGCGCGGGCAGCTCGCCGCGCGCGACCCGGCGGGCCAGGGCCGTGCCGTCCTCGACGATCAGCGAGTACGCCGACACGTGGTCGACGCCCGCGGCGAGCACCGCCTCGACCGACGCGCGGAGGTCGTCCGTGGTCTCGCCGGGGGTCGCGTAGATCAGGTCCAGGTTGACGTGGGCGATCCCGGCGGCCGCGGCCTCGCGGGCGGCCTCGACGGCCCGGCCCGGCGTGTGCCGGCGCTCAAGCACGCGCAGGACGTGCGGCGCCGCGGACTGCATGCCGAGCGAGACGCGGGTGAACCCGGCCCCGACGAGCCCGGCGAAGAACTCCGGGGACGTCGACTCCGGGTTCGACTCGGTGGTGACCTCGGCGCCCGGGGCGAGGCCGAACTCGTCGCGGATCGCGTCGAGCACGGTGCCGAGGCGGGCGGCGCCGATCAGGGACGGCGTGCCCCCGCCCACGAAGACCGTGTCGACGGCCCGGTCGCCGACGGTCCGGCGGGCCAGCGCGAGCTCGCGGCGGACGGCCTCGAGCCAGCCGTCGGGCGAGGAGCCGGAGCCCGCGAGCTCGGAGGCGGTGTAGGTGTTGAAGTCGCAGTAGCCGCAGCGCGACGCGCAGAAGGGCACGTGCACGTAGATCCCGAACGGCGTCCTGCTCACGACTCCACGGTACGGACTCGTGGTGCGGAGCCGGCGTCCGCGGCGGGGTCGTTGGTCAAGGTCGGCCGTCCATGATCACGGCGAATGGAGCGGGATCCGCGCTCAGCGCGGAGAGCGTTCCCTATCCGACGATCATGCAGGGCCTGCGCTGCCGGCTCGGGCGAGTTGCGGTGCAGGGGCCGCTGTCGCGCGGCTCGTGCACCGCAGAGGTGGGACCAGCGCGGACTGCTGCCGGCCGCGACCGCGTCTGTCGCTTCCTCCGCGCCGCGAGCTCGGCGTCTCAGTCGGCGCGATGCCGGCCGCCGACGGTTCGATCCCGATCGGCGCCGTCCCACCACCCGGTGCCCCAGGAATCCTCGGAGTCGGTGAGGTCGGCCGCCGGGTCCTCCTCGACGGCGGGCAGCTCGGCCTGCTGTCCTTCCTGGTCGGCGTGGCGTTCCTCCTGGTCGATCCGGAGTTCGCTCCGGCGCTCGGCGTCCTCCACCGCCAGCTCCGCGCGGCGCTCGGCCTCGTCGGCGGCCTCCTCGGCGCGGCGCTCCGCGTCGTCGGCTCGGCGCTCCGCCTCATTCGCGCGGCGTTCGGCGCGGTCCGAGGCGAGGTCGTCGTCCGGGTCCTCCGACGGGTCGGGGACGACGCGCCGGGAGCCCGGGTTCGTGGGTTCCGGAGTCGGGGCGACGACACCCGGCGGCGGGGCGGCGACGGCCGGAGGCGGTGCGGCGACGGCCGGGGGCGGTGTGATCGCCGGTCCGGCAGGAGCAGGGGCCGCGGGAGCAGGGGCCGCAGGAGCAGGGGCCGCAGGAGCGGGAGCACCCGGAGCAGGGGCGCCGGAGCCGGCTCCCGGTACGGTCGAGCCCGCTCCACCACCCGCCGGACCGGAGGAGACGCCCCCACCGCCGCCCGAGCCGACCGAGCCGCCGGCGCCCGAGCCCGACCCACCCGCACCGCCGGAGCCCGGACCCCCGGACCCTGCGGACCCGGAGCCACCGGCTCCGCCCGAGCCGCCGGACCCTCCCGCGCTGCCTGAGCCGGCCGAGTCCCCCGAACTGCCGGAACCTCCCGCGCCGCCGGAGCCGGCCGAACCAGGACCCGCCGGACCAGAACCCGCCGCCCCGGACCCGTCCGACCCACCCGCCCCAGGGCTCGTCGACCCCGTCCCACCCGACCCGGGCACGTCCGTCGCGGAACCCCCGGGCGCAGGAGCGGACGACATGGTCGGCAGCGCCACCCGGGGCTGCTCGGAACCTCCGTCCGAGGTGACCGCGGCCCAGGTCGCGGCGCCGCCCACCCCGAGCACCCCGACGGCCGCGAGCGCCGCCAGCAGCCCGCGTCGCCCCGGTCGCGTGGGCCGGCGGTCCCCGCGCAGCAGGTCCGCCGCGGGGATGCGCCCGCGCGCCCGTCCGTGCCGCGGAGCCATGGTCCTCCTTCCGCCCGCGCCCGGGTGCCCGTTTCGGGGTGTCCCGAACCCCGTGGATCATTCCGCCGCGGGCGCCCGCGCGCGACCCCGAACCGGAACCCTGAGAGATCGTCTCCGCCGTTCGGCCGCCGCCGATCTTCCCCGCGGGCGCGTGGCGGTCGGGCCGACCCGGATGGGGTACCAAGGACCCCACCGCGCGGCCGCCGCCGCGACGGCGGAAGACGGAGGTCCCACAGGGCATGGAGATCGGGACGGGCACCGGGGCGGACCCCGGCTCGGACGCGGAGTACGACGTGCTCGGCGAGCGGTACCGGCTCGACGAGCTGATCGGCGTGGGCGGCACCGCGCACGTCCACCGCGCCACGGACCTGCGGACCGGCCGGGCGGTCGCGGTCAAGGTGCTGCACCCCGGGATCGACGTCCGCAGGCTCGGCGTCCGCGGGCTCGACCAGGTCCCGCGCCATCCCGCCCTGGTCGAGGTCCTGGACAGCGGGGTCGACGGCGGCGGGGCCGACGGCGGCCGCGGCTTCGTCGTCATGCAGCTGGTCGACGGCGGGTCGCTGGCCGACCTGGTCGAGCTCGGCCCGGTCCCGGACGGGCGCGTGACCGCGATCGGCACCGTGATCGCCGGCGCCCTCGCCCACCTGCACGCGCTCGGTGTGGTGCACCGCGACGTCAAGCCCGCGAACGTGTTGCTCGACCGCACCGGCCGGGCGTTCCTCGCGGACCTCGGCGTCGCCCGGCTGCTCGACGCCACCCGCGTCACGACCACCGGCCTGGCCGTCGGGACCCCCGCCTACATGGCCCCCGAGCAGGTGAAGGGTCGCGAGGTCGGGCCGCCCGCGGACGTCTACTCCCTCGGCCTGGTCCTGCTGGAGGCACTGACCGGCCGGCGCGAGTACGCCGGCGCCGCCCTGGAGTCGGCGGTCGCGCGCATCCACCGCCGCCCCGACGTGCCGCCGCACCTCGATCCCCCGCTGCGCACCCTGCTGATCGCGATGACCGCCGACGAGGTCGCGGCCCGGCCGAGCGCCGCCGAGGTCGGCGAGCGGCTGGGGGAGATCGCGGTCCCCCGCCCGCGCACCACGCCGCTGCCCGTCCCCGCACAGGCCCGGCACCGCTCCCCCGCCCGGCCCGCGCCGCGCCGACGGCTGGCGACCGTCGTCGCCGGAGGAGTGGTCGCGGCCGGTGGTGTCGTCGTCCTCGGCACGAGCCTGCTCTCCGGTCCGACGGAGACGGCGCCGGCCGTCGTCCCCACCCCGGCGCCGACCGCACCCGCCGAGCCGGCGGCGCCGACGACCCAGCCGGTGCCGCACCTCGCGACCGCTGCCGGCGCCGCGCTCGAGCAGGCCACGCCCACCCCGAAGCCCGTACCGACCCGCGCGCCCCGCGTCGTCCTGCGCGACGACGAGGAGGACGAGGAGTTCGACCTCCGCGACTACCTCGACCAGCTCGGCGACGAGGACGGCGACGACGGCGACCGGGGCAACGGGAACGGCAACGGGAACGGGAACGGCCGCAACCGGGACTGACGCCCGGCGCCTGTGAATCCCCTCCCAGCATCCGGGCGCCCGGTGGCCTTTGGTCCGGACAGCGTGGCACCCTGTGGTGCGTGACTGCGCTGACTCTGCGCCTCGTGGCACGACGCCACGTGGACCTGCACCGGGTGAACAGCGCGCTCTGTCGACGGTAGCGCCACGCCGCGCCCTCGACCCCGTCAGACCAGGCCCCGGTCCGCGCCGGAATCCCGAACGCCCCGGCATGCCCCGACGCCGCCCCCGCAGAGCTCAGGAGCTCCCACCACCATGCCCACGGAAACCCCTGCCAAGCGCAAGCGCGGCGAAGGCCAGTGGAAGCTCGGCCACCGCGAGCCGCTGAACCCGAACGAGCGCAGCAAGCGCGACGACGACGGGCTCAACGTCCGCACCCGGATCGAGAACATCTACGCCAAGCGCGGCTTCGACTCGATCGACCCCGCCGACCTGCGGGGCCGTTTCCGCTGGTGGGGCCTCTACACCCAGCGCAAGCCGGGGATCGAGGGCGGGCGCACGGCCGCCCTGGAGCCCGAGGAGCTCGACGACCGCTACTTCATGCTGCGGATCCGGTGCGACGGCGGCGCCCTCACCACCGAGCAGCTGCGGGTCCTGGGTGAGGTCAGCCAGCAGTACGCGCGCAACACCGCGGACATCACCGACCGGCAGAACATCCAGTACCACTGGATCCAGGTCGAGGACATGCCGGCGATCTGGGAGAAGGTCGAGGGTGTCGGCCTGCTGACCACGGAGGCGTGCGGCGACACCCCGCGCGTGATCCTCGGCTCGCCCGTCGCGGGGATCGCCGCCGCGGACCCGGTCGACCCGGAGCCCGCGATCCGCACGATCCTGGACCGCTACATCGGGTCCAAGGAGTTCTCGAACCTGCCCCGCAAGTTCAAGACGGCCATCTCCTGGCAGCAGGACACCGCGCACGAGGTCAACGACATCTCGTTCGTCGGCGTCGAGCACCCCGAGCACGGGCCCGGCTTCGACCTCTGGGTCGGCGGCGGCCTGTCCACCAACCCCAAGATCGCGCAGCGGCTGGGCGCGTGGGTCCCCCTCGACGAGATCCCCGAGGTCTGGGCCGGGGTCGTGTCGGTCTTCCGGGACTACGGCTACCGGCGGCTGCGCAACCGTGCCCGCCTCAAGTTCCTGATCTCCGACTGGGGCGCGGAGGAGTTCCGCCGCGTGCTCGAGGAGGAGTACCTGGGCCGCACGCTGGTCGACGGGCCCGCCCCGGCGATCCCGGAGCGCCCGATCGACCACGTGGGCGTGCACAAGCAGAAGGACGGCGCCAACTACATCGGCCTCGCCCCGGCGTCCGGCCGCGTCTCCGGGGACACCCTGGTCGCGCTGGCCAAGGCCGCCGAGTCCGCGGGGTCGCGCCGGGTCCGGCTGACCCCCCAGCAGAAGGTCGTCGTGCTCGACGTGCCCGACGCCGCCGTCGACGCCCTGGTCGCCGAGGCCGAGGGGCTCGGTCTGCAGGCGAACCCCTCGCCGTGGCGGCGCGCGACCATGGCGTGCACCGGCATCGAGTTCTGCAAGCTCGCGATCGTCGAGACCAAGGAGCGGGCGATCCGCCTGGTCACGGATCTGGAGGAGCGGCTCGCCGACATCCAGGGCGACATCGACACGCCGGTGTCGATCCACCTCAACGGCTGCCCGAACTCCTGCGCGCGCACCCAGGTCGCCGACATCGGCCTCAAGGGCATGATCGTGCGCGACGCCGAGGGCAACCAGGTCGAGGGCTTCCAGGTGCACCTGGGTGGCGGGCTGGGCCTCGACGCCGGCTTCGGCCGCAAGCTGCGCGGGCTCAAGGTCACGAGCAAGGAGCTCGGCGAGTACGTCGAGCGCGTGGTGCGGAAGTACGTCGCGCAGCGCGAGCAGGGTGAGCGCTTCGCCCAGTGGGTGCTGCGGGCCGACGAGGACGACCTCAAGTGACCTCGCGGGTCGTTCCGTACCACTGCCCGTACTGCGGCGAGGAAGATCTCGCCCCCGCCGAGCGTTCGGAGAAGGTGCCCGGTGCCGCCTGGTGGTGCGCGTCCTGCCTGCGCACCTTCGTCGTGACGTTCGTGGGCATCGGGATCCCGGAGGGAGTCGAGTCATGAGCGCTGCTGTCCGAACCGCCACGGAGACCGACCTGCGCGCCGTCGCCGAGCAGGGCGCGGAGCAGCTGGGCCCGGACGCGACCGCCGAGCAGGTGCTCGCCTGGGCCGCGGAGACCTTCGGCGACCGCCTGATCGTCGCCTCGAACATGCAGGACGCCGTCCTGGTCGACCTGGCCGCGAAGGCCCGGCCCGGCGTGGAGATCCTCTTCCTGGAGACCGGCTACCACTTCGCCGAGACGATCGGCACGCGCGACGCCGTCGAACAGGTCTACGACGTGCGGATGGTCAACGCGCAGGCCGCGCAGTCCGTCGCCGAGCAGGACGCCGCCGAGGGCAAGGACCTCTGGTCGCGCGACCCGAACCGGTGTTGCGCGCTGCGGAAGGTCGCGCCGCTGCAGGACACCCTCGCGAAGTACGACGCCTGGGTCACCGGCGTCCGCCGCGTCGAGGCCCCCACCCGAGCGAACACCCCCCTGGTCACCTACGACGAGAAGTTCGGGCTGGTCAAGATCAACCCGATCGCGGCGTGGAGCGACGAGGAGATGGAGCAGTACATCGCCGACCACGGGATCCTGGTGAACCCGCTGGTCGGGGCGGGGTACCCGAGCATCGGCTGCGCCCCCTGCACCGCCAAGCCCCTCCCCGGGGCCGACCCGCGCAGCGGCCGCTGGGCGGGCACGTCGAAGATCGAATGCGGGCTGCACACGTGACCGAGCTTGCGAGGGCACCGAGGGATCGAGCATGACCACTCTGGAGAAGAAGGCGACGCTCGACGCGCTGGACGCGCTCGAGTCCGAGTCCATCCACATCTTCCGCGAGGTCGCCGGCGAGTTCGACCGGCCGGTGATCCTGTTCTCCGGCGGCAAGGACTCCACGCTGCTGGTGCACCTCGCGGTCAAGGCGTTCGCACCGGCGCCGGTGCCGTTCCCGCTGCTGCACGTGGACACCGGGCACAACTTCGACGAGGTCATCGACTTCCGGGACTCGATCGTCGAGCGCCTGGGCCTGCGGCTCGAGGTCGCGAAGGTGCAGGACTACATCGACGACGGCCGGCTGGTCGAGCGGGCGGACGGCACCCGCAACCCGCTGCAGACCCAGCCGCTGCTCGACGCGATCGTCGAGAACAGGTTCGACGCCGTGTTCGGCGGCGGGCGCCGGGACGAGGAGCGGGCGCGGGCCAAGGAGCGGATCATGTCGCTCCGGGACGCGTTCGGCCGCTGGGACCCGCGCAAGCAGCGCCCCGAGCTGTGGAACCTCTACAACGGACGGCACGCCCCCGGCGAGCACGTCCGGGTGTTCCCGATCTCCAACTGGACCGAGCTCGACGTCTGGCGCTACATCCAGCGCGAGGAGATCGAGCTGCCGTCGATCTACTACGCGCACCGGCGCGAGGTGTACAAGCGGGACGGCATGTGGCTGGCCGAGGGCCCGTGGGGCGGGCCGCGGTCGACCGAGACGGTCGAGAACCTCTCGGTCCGCTACCGAACGGTCGGCGACGGGTCGTGCACCGGCGCCGTCGAGAGCACGGCCACCACGCTCGACGAGATCATCGCCGAGGTCACCGCCTCCCGGCTCACCGAGCGCGGCGCCACCCGCGCCGACGACCGCCTCTCCGAGGCCGCCATGGAGGACCGCAAGCGCGAGGGGTACTTCTGATCATGGGCTCTGCTGGATCTCACAGGGACCTTCTGCGGTTCGCGACGGCGGGCTCCGTCGACGACGGCAAGTCCACGCTGGTCGGGCGGCTGCTCTACGACACCAAGTCGGTGCTCGCGGACCAGATCGAGGCCGTGCAGCGTGCGTCCGTCGACAAGGGACTGTCCACGCCCGACCTGTCGCTGCTGGTCGACGGTCTGCGCGCCGAGCGCGAGCAGGGCATCACGATCGACGTCGCGTACCGGTACTTCGGCACCCCGACCCGCGAGTTCGTGCTCGCGGACACCCCGGGGCACGTCCAGTACACGCGCAACACGGTCACCGGCGCGTCCACGGCGGAGCTCGGCGTCCTGCTCGTCGACGCCCGCAACGGGATCGTCGAGCAGACCCGCCGGCACGCCACCGTGCTCGCGATGCTGCGCGTCCCGCGGCTCGTCCTGGCGATCAACAAGATCGACCTCGTCGGGTACGACGAGGAGACGCTGCGGGCGATCGAGAAGGAGTTCACCGGGCTGGCGAGGTCGCTCGGGTTCGCCGACGACGCCGTGCAGACCATCCCGGTGTCCGCGCTCGTCGGGGACAACGTGGTGGAGCGCTCGGAGCACACCCCCTGGTACGACGGGCCGACGCTGCTCGGGCACCTCGAGTCCGTCCCCGTCGTCGGGCCGGAGGTGGCCAAGCCCTTCCGGATGCCGGTGCAGTACGTGATCCGCCCCCGCACCGAGGAGCTGCACGACTACCGGGGCTACGCCGGGCAGATCGCCGCCGGCACCGTCGCGCCCGGCGACACCGTGGTGGTGCTCCCGGAGGGCCGCGAGACCACGGTGACCCACGTCGACACCGCCGACGGGCCGCTCGACGAGGGCACCGCCGGCCGCTCGGTCACGATCCGGCTCGCCGACGACATCGACATCTCCCGCGGGGACATGCTCGTCGCGGCGGACGCGCAGCCCGCCGTGACCTCGGAGATCGACGCGACCCTGTGCTGGCTGAGCGACAAGCCGTTGCGGCCGAACGCCCGCCTGCTCCTCAAGCACGGCACGCGGACCACCCAGGTCATGGTGGGGGCCCCGGAGTCGCGGATCGACACGGACACGCTCACCGAGGTCGAGGCGGACGCCCTGTCGCTCAACGACATCGGCCGGGTCACGGTCCGCACCGCGGACCCGCTTCCGGTCGACGAGTACGCCGACATCCGCGCCACCGGCAGCTTCCTGCTGATCGACCCGCCGACGGGCAACACGCTCGCCGCCGGCCTGGTCGGCACGCCGCTGGCCCTGAGCCCCGCCGAGTGACCACTCGCGGGACGGGAGCGGCGGCGTGATCGGAACCGACCTCTGATGGCGTTGCCCACCCTCGTCGCCGTCGCGCACGGCAGCCGGGACCCGCGGTCCTCGACGACCGTCCGGGATCTCGTCGACGTCGTGCGCGCACGGGCCCCGGAGCTCGACGTCCGGCCCGCCTTCCTCGACTTCCACGAGCCCGGGTTCGGCGAGGTGCTGGCCGACCTGGACGGACCCGCGGTCGTGGTGCCGCTGCTGCTCGGCTCGGCGTACCACGCGCGCGTCGACATCCCGGCCGTCGTGGAGGAGTCGGGGGCGCCGCACGTCCAGGTCGCCGACGTCCTCGGCCCCGACCCCGCCCTGCTCGACGTCGCCGCCGAGCGGCTCGCCGCGCTCGGCCTGGCCCCCGGCGACCCCGGTCTGGGCCTCGTGCTCGCCGGCACGGGCTCCTCGCACCAGGCCGCCAACGCCGTCGTGCAGCGGCTGGCGGAGCGCTGGCCGCACACGGTCGCCGCCTTCGCCACCGCCTCGCCCGGGATCGCCGAGGCGGTCGCGGAGCTGCGGGAACGCGGCGTCCGCCGCATCGCCGTCGCGTCCTGGTTCCTCGCCCCCGGTCGCCTGCTCGACCGGGTGCACGAGCAGGCCGCCGGCGCACCCGTCGCCGAGGCGCTCGGCGCCCACCCCGCGATCGCCGACGTGGTGCTGGCGCGCTACCGCGCCACCGCAGCGACCCTTCTCCCCGCCGCAGCCTGATCCGGCCGCCGCGCCGCGTGCCGGCGCGGGCGGCGCGCTGTCACCTCGGACCGACCTTGATCGTCAGTGGCGTGTAGTGCGGCCACGGAGGACAGTCGAAATGTCCGGTCCCGCACGGCTGCCTCTGAGACAGGAACCGGACAGGGCGACGGACAGGTCTGAGAGGCTGACCACGCCGATCGGCGGAAGCGATCATCAACCTGCGCGTCCCCGCACGTCAGAACCCCGCCTCGACCAGCACCGTTTCGTCCGGACATTTCCCGCTGCTCCCGCATCACGGACGCCCGGTTGAGCCTCCGCGCCCGTGATCGCACGATGGGGTCATGCCCGCCGACGACCTGCGCCCGCTCTCCCCGGGCGCCTTCGCCGTGCGGCCCCTCCGGGTCTCGGACCTGGAGCTGTTCTGGCCGTCGCGCCGCGGCCACGCCTTCGACGAGCTCTGTCGCTGAACCTCGTCGTCGCTCCCCTGCTCGACCGCGCCGCGCCCAGGCCCGCTCGCCGTGCCCGCGCGCGCCCACCATCGCGAGAGAACCACCGCAATGCGCACCCTGATCGTCTTCGCCCTGGTCGGCCTCGGCGCCCAGCTCGTCGACGGCGCCCTGGGCATGGCCTACGGCGTCACGTCCTCGTCGCTGCTGCTGATCGCCGGCGTGAACCCGGCCGCCGCCAGCGCCTCCGTGCACCTCGCCGAGGTCGGCACCACCCTCGCCGCCGGCGCCTCGCACTGGCGCTTCGGCAACGTCGACTGGAAGCTCGTGCTCCGTCTCGGCGTGCCGGGCGCGATCGGCGCCTTCATCGGCGCGACGGTGCTCTCGGCGCTGTCGACCGAGGACGCCGCCCCGATCATGGCCGGCATCCTGCTGGCGCTGGGCGTCTACATCCTGCTGCGCTTCTCGGTCCGCCCGCCCCGCGAGGCCACGGCCCGGCGCTCCCCGCACCGCTCCAAGTTCCTGTCGCCGCTGGGCCTGGTCGCCGGATTCGTCGACGCCACCGGGGGCGGCGGCTGGGGTCCCGTCGCGACGCCCGCGCTGCTGACCGCGGGCAAGACGGCGCCGCGCACCGTGATCGGGTCCGTGGACACCTCGGAGTTCCTGGTCGCGCTGTTCGCCAGCATCGGGTTCCTGCTCGGGCTGGGCAGCGCCGTCCTCGACCCGTGGACGATCGGCGGCCTGCTGCTCGGCGGCCTGGTCGCCGCGCCGATCGCGGCCTGGCTGGTCACGAAGATCCCCGCGCCGGTGCTGGGCACCGCGGTCGGCGGCATCATCGTGTTCACCAACGCCCGCACGATCCTCGACGCGCTCGACGCGTCCGGCCCCGTGCTCGCCGTGGCCTACACGCTGATCGTCGCGGCCTGGGTCGCCGCGGTCGCCGTCTCGGTGCAGCGGCTCCGCCGGACCCGCGCCGCCGCGGCCGCGCAGCCGGCATCCGAGGGCCGGGAGCTGGCCGGTGCGACGGCCGGCGGGTCGACCGAGCGCATCCCCTCCGACTCCACCCCGCGCCCCCTCCCCGACGAGGACTGACCAACCCGGAGCGAACGGCGCTCTCGCTCACCGGATGCGAGCGAGAGCGCCGTTCGTCCGTGTGGGGGCGGGGCTAGGCGGCGGCGCTGCGCGCGCCCGGCAGGGACAGCAGGACGGCGCGAGCGACGGCGTCGTTGTAGCGCAGGCTCTGCGCGTTCATCCCGGGCCGCGTGAAGGCCCCCGCCACCTTGACGGTGGTGTGCGGCCCGACCGCGAACCGCTGCGCGTGGGCGTGACCGGCCGCGTCGATGAGCGCCCCGTCGGCCGGCCGCACCCGGACCAGCCCGGTGTGCCGCAGGACCGCGCCCGAGTCGTCCCGCAGTACCTCCTCGGACACCTCGCCGGTGGCGCGCAGGCCGGCCAGCAGCGGGTCGGCTGTGCGCTCGACGCTGGGTTCGGGCAGCCGGGCGTCGACGAGGATCGTGGACCGGACCGGCGGCGCCCCGGCCAGCGTGGTGCTGCCCGCGCGGAAGCCGTCGTCGTCGAGGTCGACCCACATGCCCGGGCCCAGGAACTGCACGAACCCGGCCTCGGAGAGCGCCAGCAGCTGCCGGACCCGGAACCCGGGCGGGCCGCTCGCGACCGAGTTGAAGAAGCTCTGCCACCACGGGACGTCGCGGGCCCGCGAGACGGCCGAGAGCAGCCCGGCGCCCTGCACCCGGGTGATCTCCCCGTAGACGGCGAGCATGGCCGTGAAGGCGCCGAGGTGCGGCGTGTGCCGCTCGTCGGTGTGCTGGCGCAGGTCCTCGGCGATCCTGGCCCGGACCAGCGGCTGCAGCTCCTCCAGCGACCCGGCCGCGAGCCCGTCGAACGGCCGGTCCAGGGCCGCGAAGTCGAGCCGGTCGATCGGGTCGGGGACCGCCGACGCCAGCAGCTCGGTCATCTCCGGGGAGTCCCAGTCGAGCGCGGCGTAGCGCGGCTCGAACTCCTCCCAAGGCAGCGCGACGAGCTCGGGGTGGCCCAGGAACAGCTCGTGGTACCAGCCGAACGCGATCTCCTTGGCCATCAGCGGCCAGAGGTCGCGGCGCAGCTCCAGCGGCCGCGGCAGCGCGTCGACCACGTCCGGGGTGAGGAACCGCGGCACCGGCGGGCGGCCCGCGCGCAGCTGGTAGTGCGTCTTGGAGTGGTACGGGGCACCGCGCGGCGACCCGGCGACCAGCCGCGGCTCCCGGCCCGACGGAACGTAGGTCAACCCGCCGGGGCCCTCCTCGAACCGGCCGCCGCGCCCCTCGAACAGCAGCACCATCAGGTCGACGAACGCGAGCCCGAGCCCGCGCGCGATCACCGTCTCCCCCGGCTCGACGACCGAGAGGTCCGAGTCCGTGGTCTGCTCCGGCGGGAGGTAGCGCAGCCCGCGCGCGGTGGCGGCGTCGAGCAGGGCCTGCTCGTCCGGCGCCGGGGTGGCGTCGAGGTGCCCCGACGCGAGCACCACGGCGTCGACCGTCAGCGCGGGCTCCCCCTCGACGGCCAGCACCTGCCGGCCGGCCCGCTCGGTCAGCCCGGTGGCGCGGGCGGCGTGCACGTGCACGCGGATGTTGCCCGGCAGGTCGGCGACGACCGCACGCAGCACCGCGGCGAGGTAGCGGCTCTGCAGCCGGCGGCTCGGGAACGTCGAGGCGGTGACGGCGCGCAGCTCGGCGGCCAGCTCCGGCGGCCAGTCGGCGAGGTCGGCCTCGGACAGCCCCTGCGCCCACTCCCAGAACGACGGCCCGGGGATGATCGGCCCGTCGCACACCACCGAGTCGTCCGTGTACATCGTGACGTCGGCGGCCATCGAGTTCATGGCCAGCAGCGGCGACTGCGCGTCGCGCCAGATGCGCCCGGCGCCCGCCGGGTACGGGTCGACGAGGTGGACGTCCAGGGCGTCGCCGAACAGCTCGGGCGCGCTGGCCGAGATCCGCTCCAGGATCCCCACGCCGCGCGGACCGGCCCCCACGATCGCGATGGCGGTGCTCATCGTCCTCCCGGCAGTCGACCTTCGGACTGTGCAGCGCATCGACCCACCGCCGGTATTCCCGGGGACCCTGCCCCCGCGCCGGGGTGGGGTCCACCCCACGCCCGGAACGGGGGCCGACGACCGGTGTGCGGGGGTTGACTCGGTCGTTCCGTCCGGCGCGGATCGGCACAGTTCTCGGCATCGGAGGCCCGGACGGGGCCTCCACAACCCGAGGAGCACACCATGCCGTGGCAGAGCACCTACAGCGAGGACTACGACTACGAGGAGAGCTGGGACGAGGAGGAGTTCGAGGAGACGGGCGAGGACGAGGACGGCGGCGACGACTTCGAGGAGACCGCCAGCTTCGACGAGGACGACTCCGCCGAGGAGGTCTCCGACGACGACGGCGGCGACGACGAGGGCGACGACGACTACGACGACTTCGCCGCATGACCGGACCCGGCCGGCCCGCACCGCGGGCCGGCCGGAGCCGTCCCCCGACCCCACCACCCGAGGAGCCGGAGATGCCCGAGACGATCACCGCCCCCACCCGCAGCACCGCCGCCGAGGCGGCCGAGCTCCTCGACGAGACCCTGGCCGGCGCGGAGGCCAACGACCGCGCGGACCTCATCCGCCGGGTGCGCCGCGCCCGGGAGACCCTGCGCTCGGCCCGCAACACCGAGCACGAGGCCGCCGCGATCCGCGCCGCGGGCGAGGAGACCGACCGCGCGCTCGCCTCCCTGGGCGCCGACCTGCGCTACCGCCGCGCCTCCCTCACCGACCCCACCCGCGCCAACCGGCTGCGCGCCGAGCTCGCCCGCACCCGCACCCGGTCCGACCACGAGCGCGCCCTGGCCCGGGAGTGGCCCCAGCTCCTCGCCGACGGCTTCGCCACCCTCGTCTCCGACGCCGAGTTCGCCGTCCGCACCGCCTCCCGCAGCGTGCTCGCCGAGGCCGAGGCCGCCCTCGCCGCGACGGACCCGCGCAAGGACCGCGCCCGGCTCGACGAGCAGCTCCGCACGCGCCTGGTCGTCGAGGCCGACCGGACCCGCGAGCAGGCCCGCGACACCGTCGCCGCGCTCGCCGCCCGCCTCGACCGGCACCTCGAGCTCGACACCCCGCTCGAGGTCCCGGCGCTGCCGATGGTCACGCCGGCCTCGCTCGTCGAGAACCTGGCGCCGCCCACGGCGACGCACGACGGCGGCCGCATGCCGGTACCCGCCCGGATGGCCAGGATCGTCATGCCCTCCTACGCCGGCATCATGATGTCCCTCGTGCTCACGCGGGTCTTCCACGTCACGATGCCGCTCTGGATCCTGATCACCGGGGCCGTGGTGGCCGCGCTCGCCCTCGGCGGGTCGGCGGTGGCCGCCGAGCGCAAGCGGTCCCTCGACCGGCGCCGGCAGGAGGCGCGCACGCGGAACCGCGCCGTCGTCGACGAGTTCCAGATCGTGCTCGTCAAGCAGCTGCGCGACGCCTCCCGCACCGCCCAGACCACGCTGCGCCGCGCGGCCGGCACCGCCGTCACCGCCCGCGAGAGGGAGACGACGGCGCAGCTCGAGGAGGTGCGCCGCACCGTCGAGGAGCTGCGCGACACGAGCCGGGCGATCAAGGCCGTGGACGCCGACCTGACCTCCGTCGCCGACCTCCGGGCCCGCGCCCGCCGGCTCGCCGAGGGCACCTGAGGGGAACACGCCGGGCCTCGGCGTGCTTGTGCGAGGGGAGAGCCGACTCCCGTCCGCGAAGGAGCACGCCAATGCCCGTGGAGTTCCTCGGCATCGGAGCGACCAACGACGGCACCGAGACCCGTCCGCGCTCCGGCCCCGCCTTCGACCCCGAGTTCACCCTCGCCCTGGCCCGGGCGCACGAGGACAGCGGCTGGGACCGCGTCCTCACGGCGTACTCGTCGGGCAGCCCGGACCCCGCGCAGGCCGCCGCCTACATCGCCGACCACACCGAGCGGCTGCAGCTGCTGCTCGCCCACCGGCCCAACGTCTCCTACCCGACGTTCACGGCGAAGACCGTCGCCACGCTCGACGCGATGTCCGGCGGCCGGCTCACCCTGCACGTGATCACCGGCGGCAACGACCACGAGCAGCAGCGCGAGGGCGACGTCCTGCCGAAGGACCGTCGCTACGACCGGACCCGCGAGGCCATCCAGATCCTCAAGCGGGCGTGGACCGAGCGCGAGCCGTGGGACTTCCACGGCGAGCACTACGACTTCTCCGACTTCGTGCTCGACGTCGAGCCCGCCCAGCAGCCGCGGCCCCGCATCTCGTTCGGCGGCTCCTCCCCCGCCGCCTACAAGGTGGGCGCCGAGGAGGCCGACATCTACGCGCTGTGGGGCGAGCCGCTGGCCGGCACCGCCGAGCAGATCGCGACGATCACCCAGCTCGCCAAGGAGGCCGGCCGCCCTGCGCCGACCTTCCAGGTGGCCTTCCGTCCGATCCTCGGCCGTACCGAGGAAGAGGCCTGGGAGAAGGCGCACGCCACCGTCGCCCGGATCCGCGAGCGCACCGCGGGCGGGCAGCAGCTCACCCGGCGGCACAAGCTGACCGACCCGGAGAACGCCGGTTCGCAGCGGCTGCTCGCCAGCGCCGCCGAGGGCGAGCGGCACGACCGCGCGCTCTGGACCGTGACGGCGGCGGCCACCGGCGGCGCGGGCAACTCGACCGCGCTGGTGGGCACGCCGGAGACGGTCGCCGCGGCGCTGATGGACTACTACGACCTCGGCGTCCGGATCCTGTCCGCCCGCGGCTACGACCTGCTCGAGGACGCGAAGGAGTTCGGCCGCGAGGTGATCCCGCTGGTCCGCCAGGAGGTCGCACGCCGCGACGCCGCCGCCTGAGGTCGTGAGTGGCGATAGCTGCTATAGCGACTATCGGCACTCACAGGGGCTTGAAACGGGACAACTTGCCGGTCGAGGCGTGCCGCGGAATCCGGTCGACGGTGCGAACGGTGATTGCCGCGTCGGAGAGGCCGTAGGGCCGCAGCGCCTCCACCAGCGCGGTGGTCACCGCCGGGAGGTCCGGGGAGCCGACCACCAGCACGTCCGCCCCGCCCGGGGTCTGGTGCACCTGGTACTCGGAGATCCGCGGGTCGGTGCCCAGGACGTAGCGGAACGCGCTGGCCGGGACGAGCAGCCCGCCGTAGCGGAAGTCGTCGTCCCGGCGCCCGGCCACGGCGGCCACCCGCGGCATCGCGCTGCCGCAGGGGCAGGTCCCGGGCAGCAGGGTGACCTCGTCGCCCAGGTCGTAGCGGACGAACGGGAACGTGCGGCCCGCCAGCCCGGTCGCGAGGGTGCGGGCGGCCGGCTCGTCCGGGCCGACGGGGCGGCCGTCGGCGTCGACCCGCTCGAGGATCACCTCGTCGTCCGAGATGTGCAGGCCGTCGCCGACCCCGCACCCGACGGCCTGGACGCCGATCTCGGTCGAGCCCCAGAGGTTGTGCACCGGGGCACCCCAGGCCGCGCCGATCGCGGTCCGGTCCTCCTCGGTCAGCGGCTCGGAGTTGGTGCTCACCCGCAGCGGCCGGACGTCCAGCTCCCCGGCGAGCGAGGCCCGGGCGAGCCGGCCGATCACCGACGCGTACCCGACCAGCGCGGTCGGGCGGGCGTCGGCGACGGCCTTGACGACGTCGTCGAACGGCGCCGCGGCCGGGATCACGACGGTCTGCGTGGACGCGTCGGTGGCGACGTCGAACAACGGGGTGCTGGCGTGCGGCGGCCCGCCGGCCGAGAGCACGGCCAGCCGGGCGGGCCCGTCGACGCCCGTGGCGCGGTCGGCCCGGACCTGCCAGCGCCACGCCAGACAGGCCAACGTGACGTACTGCTCCCAGTCCCACACGTACACGCCGCGCACCCCGCTCGACCCGCCCGAGCTGAACACCTGGTGCCCCTGCGGGGTGTAGGAGAACCAGCGCTGCTCGGCGAGCACCCGTTCGGCCCCGGCGCGGTCCAGGCCCGGGATGGTGACGATCGCGTCCCACTCCTCCTGGGCCTGCGCCTTGGTCATCACGGGCAGCCGCGCGAGGTCCGCGACGCTCGCCGTGGCCGGGTCCACCTCGCCCATCCGGGCGGCGTGGAAGGGCGAGCGCTCGCGCGCCCACCCGAGCAGCGCCCGGAGCCGCTCGGTGCGGTGCCGCTCGATCGCCGCGCGTGGTCGGTCGAGCCGTGCCACGTGGTCGTCGAGCGCGGCCCGCACCGCGCTGAGGTGCGCGGCGCGGAGCCGCTGGTAGGCCGTGCGGTCCTCGTCCGGCATGCGGACAGTGTGGGACCTCCCCGCGCCGCGGGGAACGGGTCAGAGGTCCGCGACCGCCGGGACGACCTCGCGCCCCAGCTCCCGCAGGGGCTCGAGCTCGGACACGTCCGGCATCAGGCCGTGGTACTCCTGGACGCCGAGCTTCGCGAGCTCCTCCAGGTGTGCGACCAGCTCCTTCGGGTCGCTCCCGTAGCCCCGGCCCATGACCGTCTTCTCGATGTCGTCGTAGTCGCGGCCGACCTCCTCGCACCGCTGCCGCAGCACGTCGAGCTTGTGCGGCAGCTCCGGCCCGTCGAACAGGTTGCACGCGTTCGCGTACTGCGCGACCAGCCGCAACGTCTTCTTCTCACCCCCGCCGCCGATGAGGATCGGCGGGTGCGGGCGGGTCAGCGACTGCGGCACGTTCAACGTCCGCTCGAGCCGGTAGTGGGTGCCCTCGAACGAGCCCTCGTCCGCGCTCCACATCTGCAGGCAGATGCGCAGCGTCTCCTCCAGCCGCTCGAACCGCTCCGCGGTCGACGGGAAGAACAGGCCGAGTCCGCGGGCCTCCTCGTCGTTCCAGGCGGCGCCGATGCCGAGCCACGCCCGCCCCTTCGACAGCACGTCGAGGGTGGTGACGAGCTTGGCGAGCAGCCCCGGGTCGCGGTAGCTGACCGCGGTGACCCAGGCCAGCAGCTCGACGCGCTCGGTGCGCGCGGCCAGGTAGCCCAGCGTCGTGTACGCCTCCAGCATGTCGTTCTCGATCGGTCCCACGGGCCGGATCTGCCAGACGTGGTCCATCACGCTGACCCGCGCGATCCCGGCCTCCTCGGCCGTGACGGCGATCCGGGTGAGGTCGTCGGCGAGGCCCTGCGGGCCGCTCGGGTAGGTGAAGTCCGCGATGTGCAGGCCGAGTTTCACGCGCTCTCCTCACAGGTGGATGGTCCTCCGGTTACGACGCTAGCCCTGCCCGGCGCGTCGCGCCCGGCGCGAGCCTGGTCCCGTCGGTACCACCCTGAGCGCCTACAACACCGCCTGTGACTGGGTCACCCGCGCGGTGAGCCGGCCGCGGTCGTCGGTCACGTCGACGACCACCACGATCGCGGTGCGTCCCGCGTGCAGCACCCGGGCGGAGGCCTCGACCGCGCCGCCGGTCACCGGCCGGAGGAAGTGGGTCGACGACGACGTGGTCGCCGTCCCCGAGGACCCCTCCGGCAGGTTGAGGAACCCGGCCCAGCCGCCGGCGGCGTCGGCGAGTGCGAGGGTGGCGCCGCCGTGCAGCAGGCCGCCGCTGGTGCAGCGCTCGGGGGTCCACTCCAGCCGCAGCCGCACCTCGTCGCGGTCGGCCCGCACCGCCGTCGCCCCGAGGACCTGGGTGAACGGCATGGCGGCGTACATCTGCTCGGTCGAGTCCATGTCCGGGACTCTCGCGCGCGGGCGTGCGGTCGCGCCATTACCTCGGAGGTCATCGCCCGGCCCCGGTCGGCTTTGTACCGTTCGGGACATGACAGCGGTGACGGTCCCGGTCGAGACGGCCTTCGGCGGGCTGCTGCGGGAGTGGCGGCAGCGCCGCCGGCTCACCCAGCTCGACCTCGGCAACAAGGCGGAGGTGTCGGCGCGGCACCTGTCGTTCCTGGAGACGGGGCGGTCGCGGCCGAGCCGCGAGATGGTGCTGCACCTGTCCGAGGAGCTCGACCTGCCGCTGCGCGCCCGCAACGAGCTGCTGGTGTCGGCGGGGTTCGCGCCGGCCTACTCGCAGCACTCGCTGCACTCGTCGGAGATGGCGGAGGTGCACAGCTCGCTGAACCGGCTGCTGGCGGCGCACGACCCGTTCCCCGCGGTACTGGTCGACGGGCAGTGGGACATGATCGACACCAACCGGGCCGTCGCGGTGTTCGTCGAGCTCGTCGACCCGGGGCTGCTCGAGCCGCCGGCCAACGTGCTGCGGCTCGCCCTGCACCCGCGCGGCCTCGCCCGGTACGTCGAGGGCCTCGACGAGTACGCCGCCCACCTCGTCTCGCGGCTGCGCCGGCAGGCCGACCGTTCGGCCGATCCCGCCCTCGGTGCGCTGCTCGACGAGCTGGTCGGGCACTGCCGCACCCTCGGCCTCGACCCCGACGCCCACCCGCGCAACCGGGTCGTGCTGCCGCTGCGGCTGCGCCACCCCGACGGCCTGCTCACCTTCTTCTCGACGGTCTCGGTGCTGGGTGCGCCGCTGGACATCACCCTGGAGGAGGTGGCGGTGGAGTCCTTCTTCCCCGCCGACGCCCCCACCGCCGACTACCTGCGCAGGCGCTTCGGGTAGGCGGCGGCGGGGACCTCGGTTCAGGCCAGGGCGGTGCGCAGGGCGTCACCCGCCTGGTCCAGCGTCTCCCGCGCCTTGTCGATCACCCCGGCCATCTGGAAGAAGCCGTGGATCATGCCGTCGACCGGCAGCAGCTGCGCGTCGACGCCGGCCTCCCGCAGCTTCCCGACGTACGCGGCGCCCTGGTCGCGCAGCGGGTCGAACTCGGCGGTGACCACCAGCGCCGGCGGCAGGCCGGACAGGTCGTCCGCCCGGCCGGGCGAGACGCGCGGGTCGAGGCCGTCGTCGGGGCTGGTCAGGTAGCAGCCGAGGAACCACTCGATCCACGCCCGGGACAGCAGCGGGCCGAGCGCGTTCTCCCGCATCGACGGGCTGTCGTCGAAGCGGTCGGTCGCCGGGTAGATCAGCAGCTGGAAGGCGATCCGCGGCCCGCCCTGCTGCTTCGCCAGCTGCGCCACGACGGCCGAGAGGTTGCCGCCCGCGCTGTCCCCGCCGACGGCCAGCCGGGCCGGGTCGCCCCCGTGGTCGCCGATCTTCTCGGCGGCCCAGACGAGGGCGGCGTAGGCGTCGTCGACCGCGGCCGGGAAGCGGTGCTCGGGCGCGAGCCGGTAGTCCACCGCCGCGACGAGGCAGCCCGCGCGGGCCGCCAGCGCCCGGCAGACGGCGTCGTGGCTCTCCAGGTCGCCGATCACCCAGCCGCCGCCGTGGTAGTAGACGAGCACGGGCAGCGGCCCGTCGCCCGGCGGCACGTAGATCCGGACCGGGATGTCGCCGGCGGGTCCCGGCGCGGCGGTGTCCTCCACGCGCGCGAGCTCGGCGGGCGGCCCGGCCAGGCCGGCCAGGTCCGCGATCATCGCCCGGCTCTCGGCGACGGTCATGCTCTCCGGCGACTTCGCGCCCTGCTCGGCCATCTGCGCGAGCAGGGCCTCGATCTGCGGGTCGAGCGGCATGGTCAGGACCGTCCTTCCAGGAACGGGAGCACCTGCGCCAGCACGGCGCCGGTCTGCTCGAGCTGCGGGAGGTGCCCCGCGTCGGGCACCCGGGCCAGCCGGGAGTCGCGCAACCGGGAGGTGAACTCCTCGGCGTACGCGGGATCGACGAGCCGGTCCTGCTCACCCCACACGAGCAGGGTCGGCGCGCTCACCCGGTGGATGCGCCCGGCCAGGCCCTTCTCCGGCAGCGGCCAGATGAAGTGCAGGATGCTGGCCATCCGCATGGCGGCCTCGAAGAGCGCCTGCGGGTCGTCGGCCGGCGGGGTGAGCATCGCCGCGAGCGGGCTCTCCGGGTCGGCGAGCACCAGCCCGGGCAGCGTCTCCGGCGGGATGCCCGCGATGTCCGGGATCGGGTGGTCGTCGCGCCAGAACCCGACGGGGCACAGCAGGACCAGCCGGGAGACCCGGCGCGGCGAGTTGGCGGCCAGCTCCGCGGCGACCATCCCGCCGAACGAGTGTCCGACGACCCGGACGGAGTCCAGCCCGAGGGCGTCGAGCAGCTCGTCGTAGAACAGGACGAGCTCCCACAGCCCCGGCAGGTGCTCCAGGTCCTCGGAGACGTTCGCGCCGGGGTGCTCGACGGCGTAGACGGTGTGGTGGCGGGCCAGCTCCTCGAGGAACGGGTCCCACCAGAGCCCGCCGGCGCCGTGCAGGAATAGCAGCGGCTCGCCGGTGCCCGCGACCAGCACGCGCGCGGCGATGGGTCCGACCTGGACGATCCGCTCGTCGACCGGGGATTCCGTCGTCGTCATGCCTGGGCTCCCGTCACCGCTCGGCTGGCCGCACCGGACGGCCACCACTCGTGGGTCCAGCCCTCCGCGTCCCAGATGTGCCGGATCCGCGGCATGACCTCCTCGGCGAACAGCGTGATGTTCTTCTTCGTCAGCTCGTGCGGCATCGATCCGATCTGCAGCAGGGCGTGGAGGTTGCCCACCCGCAGGGTCTTCGCGACCTCGATCAGCCGGTCCGCCACCGTCGACGGGCTGCCGGCGATGATGAAGCCCTCCTCGTTGAGGGTCTTCCAGTTCTTCTCCAGCGCGGCGGCCGCGGCGATCGCCCCGGGCTGGTTGGTCCTGATCGCGAACTCGGTGGACTTGCGGGTGCGGTAGCCCGGCGCCTCGAAGAAGTACGACGGGATGTGCAGGCACTTGTTGAAGAAGTACGTGACGTGCTCGAGGTACTCCTGCTCCGCCCGCTCGTCCGTCTCGGACACGCAGATCTGCTGGGCGAACCCGGCGCGGAACGGGTTGCGGTCGACCCCGAGCTCGTCCATCTTCGCCCAGAAGCCGTCCATCAGCTTCTTGCCGAACTTGGCCCCGAAGAAGGACAGGTAGCTGTAGGTGTAGTTCTTCGCCGCCGCGAGCTCCCAGGTCTCCACCGAGCCGCCGCCGGCGAGCCAGACGGGCGGGTGCGGCTTCTGCAGCGGCTGCGGCCAGGGGTTGACGTAGCGGAGCTGGTTGTAGCGGCCGTTGAAGGTGAACGGGCCGGGCCTGGTCCAGGCCTGGGTGATCAGGTCCTCCGCCTCGCGGAACCGCGGCCGGGTCTGGGTGGGCGGGATGCCGTAGCAGAAGTTGACGTCCATCGAGGTGCCGACGGGGAAGCCCGCGGCCAGCCGGCCGTTGGACAGGACGTCGAGCATCGCGAACTCCTCCGCCACCCGGGTGGCGGGCGAGTACAGGGCGAGCGTGTTGCCCAGCACCATGATCGCGGAGTTGTTGGGCGTGCGCCGGGCCAGCGCCGCGGCCATGAGGTTCGGCGAGGCCATGAAGCCGTAGCCGTTCTGGTGGTGCTCGTTCACGCCGACCCCGTCGAAGCCGAGCCGGTCGGCCAGCTCCAGCTCGTCGAGGTTCCACTGGTAGTACTGCGCGACCTTCCGCGGGTCGCACAGCTCGCTGTTGGGCGGGGTGATCCAGATGCTCTCGTAGCGCTGCTCGAAGTCGGCCGGGAGGTCCCGGTAGGGCATCAGGTGGAAGAAGATCGACCGCATCGGCTCTCCACTCCGTCGGGGTGATCCGGGTCACCTCGATCCTGCGGAGCGCGGCGGGCCGAGTCATGCACCTGCCTGCCGGAAACCGGCCGATCCCTGCCAGCCGGCGCCTATCGGGGCCGCAGGGTGGCCCGGTAGGCGCTCGGCGACGTGCCGAAGCGGGCGCGGAAGGCCCGCGAGAAGTGACTGGAGTCGCTGAAACCCCAGTTCCGGGCGATCAGCGCGACGGGCACGGAGCCGGCGGCCAGCTCGGCGCGCGCCCGCAGCAGTCGCCGGCCGCGGACGTGCGCGCCGACCGTGTCGCCCGAGGACTCGAAGGCCCGGTACACCGTGCGCACCGACACCCCGTGGGCGGCCGCGATCGCCGCGGGCGTGATCTCCTCGCCGAGGTGCCGGTCGATCCAGGCCTCCATCGCCGCGCGCAGCCCGGTTCCGTGCGGCGCGTCGCCGCCGGCCCGGACCAGGCCGGCGACCAGCTCCAACGTGGCGTTGCGGGCCGCCGCGACGGCCGACGGCGGCAGCTCCCCCGACCCGGCCAGCAGGTCGAGGTAGGCGACGAGCAGGCGCGCGGCCGGCTCCGCCCCGTCGAGCGGCCGGTCCCCGACCGACCAGCCGCGGCCCAGGACCTCGTCGAGCGCCGACCGGCGCGTGATCAGGGTGCGCTTGGCGAAGCGGCCCCGCACCGAGAAGCGGGCGGGCAGCCGCCCCTCCCACACCAGCAGGTCCCCCGGGCGCAGCCGGCGTCCGTTCTCGCCCTGCATCATGAGCTCGCCGCCCGACCGCGTGACGAGCACACCGACCAGGTCGTCGTCCGCGCTGCCGATGCGGGAGCGCGGCCGCACGCCGTCGCAGGGGTCGGACTCGCAGTCGACGAGCTCGAGGTCGCCGATCCGCCGTCGCCGGACGACGCCGTGGAAGGGCCGCGGCGGCCGGCCGGTCGCGAACCGCAACCGCATCGGCGCGTGCGACTCCGAGACGACCTGCTCCCAGAGCTCCTCGCGGT
This sequence comes from Pseudonocardia halophobica, assembly GCF_027922425.1. Lineage (GTDB taxonomy): Bacteria > Actinomycetota > Actinomycetes > Mycobacteriales > Pseudonocardiaceae > Pseudonocardia > Pseudonocardia halophobica. The sequence goes on from NZ_BSFQ01000003.1 coordinate 248,054, forward strand.
CCCCCTCGGCCACCCCCGCGAGGGAGTACTCCTCGGTGCCGGACTCCCCCGGGCCGGACTCCTCGGTCCCCGACGCGGTGCACACGGCGGTCACGGGCGCCTCCCCTCCGCCGGCCGACCTCGGCGTCGGCGGGCGTCGGCTCCATCATGGCCGCCGGTCGAGTGTCCGTGAATCCTCCGGTCGCGCCCCACCGCTGGCATGCTCGGATGCATGGCACGGCGATTCGAGTACAAGGTGATCCAACTCCGCGAGGGCCTGATCGGCGGGAAGCTGTCCGGGGACAAGCTGGAGAAGATCCTCAACGGCGAGGCCGGCGACGGCTGGCAGCTCAAGACCATCACCAGCGCGGACGTGAAGGGGCGGCTCGGCCCCGGCGGCGTCGAGGGCCTGCTGGTCACCTTCGAGCGGCCGGTGGCATGACGGGCACGACCGTTCGCCCGCCCTTCCACCTCGCGATCCCGGTCGACGACATCGACGCCGCCCGGCGCTTCTACGGCGAGCTCCTCGGCTTCCCGCGCGGCCGCTCCGCCGAGGCCTGGACGGACTGGGACGTGCACGGCCACCAGGTCGTCACGCACCTCGTCCCGGGACACCGCGGCGTCGCCGGCCGCAACCCCGTCGACGGGCACGAGGTCCCGGTCCCGCACTTCGGCGTGGTCCTGCCGGTGCCCGAGTTCACCGCCCTGGCCGAGCGGGTGCGGGCCGCGGGCGTGGAGTTCGTGATCGAGCCGTACGTCCGGTTCGCCGGCGAGCCGGGCGAGCAGCACACGATGTTCTTCCTCGACCCGGCCGGCAACGCCCTGGAGTTCAAGGCGTTCGCGGACCTGGACCAGCTGTTCGCGGTCTGACAGCATCTCCGGCCGTGGTCGACGACCGGCCGGCACGGGTCGAGGACGTGCACGCGCTCGCCGCCGGGATGCCGCACGTCACGCGCGTCGCCGGCACCGGCGGCAACGCGGTGTACCAGGTGGGCGGCAAGTCGTTCGTCTTCTTCCGCACACCGCGGCCCGACGCCGTCGACCCGGACACCGGCGAACGCTACGACGACGTGATCGTCTTCTGGGTCCTCGGCGACGAGGACAAGGCCGCGATGGTCCAGGACCCGGGCTCGCCCTTCTTCACCACGCCACACTTCAACGGCCACCCGTCGGTGCTCATCCGCGCCTCGCGCCTGCACGAGATCGGCCGCGACGAGCTCGCCGAGGTGGTGCAGGACGCGTGGCTGTCCCGCGCCTCGGCGAAGCGCGCGCGGGACTGGCTCGCCGCCCACGGGACCGCCGACGCCTGAACCGGTGTGCACGCGGGCGCCTCCGCCGACGAGATGCCGGACGAGGAGTGCGCCCGACCGGTGCGGGCTCGGTAGGGTCCGTGACCGTGAGCGAACTCGTCCACCGCGACACCGCCGACGGCGTCGCGACGATCACCCTCGACTCCCCCGCCAACCGCAACGCGCTCTCCGCGCAGCTGCGCCGCGAGCTGATCGCCCAGCTCGACGCCGCGATCGGCGACGACGAGGCGCGGGTGATCGTGCTGACCCACACCGGCACCGTGTTCTGCGCCGGCATGGACCTCAAGGAGTCCCGGGGGCGCAGCGCCGAGCAGCAGGGGGTCACCGAGGTCCCGCGGATCCTCGAGACGATCTGGACCTCGCCCACCCCCGTCGTCGCCCGGCTCACCGGCCCGGCCCGCGCCGGCGGGGTCGGCCTGGTCGCCGCCTGCGACATCGCCGTGGCCGCGGACACCGCCACCTTCGCCTTCACCGAGGTCCGGCTCGGCGTGGTGCCCGCGGTCATCTCGGTGACCGTGCTCCCCCGGCTGCTGCCGCGCGCCGCCCACGAGCTCTTCCTCACCGGGGAGACCTTCGACGCCGCCCGCGCCGCCTCGATCGGGCTGCTCAACCGCGCGGTGCCCGCCGACGAGGTCGACGCCGAGGTCGCCCGGTACGTCGACATGCTCCGGCTCGGCGCTCCCGGTGCGCTCGCGGGTGTGAAGGAGCTGCTGCGCCGCGAGCGCCCGAGCTCCATGTCCGCGGAATTCGCGCAGATGAACGCGCTGTCCGCGGACTACTTCGCGGGTGAGGAGGGCCAGGAGGGCATCCGCGCCTTCGGCGAGAAGCGCAGGCCCAGCTGGGTCACCCCCGGCTGAGGGTCACGGCCGCCAGGCCGGGTCCCTCCCGCTCACCCCGAGCGCCCGGTCCAGTGCGGGCGCCGCGGGGTCGACGGGCACCTCGGCGCCGATCCACCCGGCCTCGCGACCCATCGACGCCATGCCGCTCATCGCCTCCAGCGCGGCGTCGCCGAGTGCTGGGGACACGCTGAACGGCTGCCCGGTGGCCACGGCGAGGTCCCACGCGTGCACCACGAACTCGCCGGTCATCATCGCGCCGATCGCGGCGGCGGGCATCGGCCCGCCGCCCAGGTGCGACTCGCCCTCCCACACGCGCGGGTCGGCCCAGGCCGCGGCGGCCGCGGCGCCCTCCTTCTCCGCCGCGGCGGCCCACTCCGGCTCGGGCAGGTCGCGCAGGAACGGCGCCCGCGAGTCGGCCGTCCACGACTCCGGCCAGGGCTCGCGGGTCGCCGAGTGGTGGGCCAGCAGGAAGCCGAACGCGAGGTGGTTCACCAGGTCGGCGACGGTGTAGTCGGAGCATGGGGTCGGGTCGGCGTACCGGCCGGCCGCGGCGCCGCGGATCGTCGCGACGGCGAGGTCGACGGCGTCGGTGAACAGCGTCTGATCGGTCATGACCCCCAGCCTCGTCGGCCCCGAGCGCCGCGCATTGCACATTCGCGCCACGTACCCTGGAGATCGTGCAGAACGCCCTGGCCGCGCCCCTCGACGAGGCGCTCGACCTGCTCGCCGGGCGCCCGCTCGTCGCCCTGACCGGGGCCGGGCTCTCCACCGACTCCGGCATCCCGGACTACCGCGGACCGGGCTCGCCGCTGCGCCGCCCGATGACCTACGGCGAGTTCGTGTCGGGCCCCGCGGCGCAGCGCCGGTACTGGGCGCGCAGCCACGTCGGGTGGGCCCGGATGCGCCGGGCCGTGCCGAACCCCGGGCACCTCGCCCTCGCCGACCTGGAGCGCCGCGGCGTGCTCCGCGGCCTGATCACGCAGAACGTCGACGGCCTGCACGGCGAGGCCGGCCACCGCGAGCTGATCGACCTGCACGGCCGGATCGCGGACGTCGTCTGCCTGGCCTGCCGGGAGATCAGCTCGCGCGCCGTGCTGCAGGAGCGGTTCGAGGCGGCCAACCCCGGCTTCGCCGACTCGGTCGGCCCCGAGATCGAGACCGCGCCCGACGGCGACGTCCTCCTCGAGCGGACCGAGGGATTCCGGCTGGTCGGCTGCGCCACGTGCGGCGGGCCGCTCAAGCCCGACGTCGTGTTCTTCGGGGAGAACGTGCCGAAGGAGCGGGTGGTCCGCGCCTACGCGATGGTCGACGCGCTGCGGACCGCGGGCGGCGCGCTCCTGGTCGCCGGCTCCTCGCTGACCGTCATGTCCGGCCTGCGGTTCGTGAAGCACGCCGCGAAGCACGACGTGCCGGTGGTCATCGTGAACCGGGGCGAGACCCGCGGCGACCCGCTCGCCGCCCTGCGCGTCGACGCGGGCTGTTCCGAGGTGCTCTCCGCGCTGGCCGGCGCGTGCGGCGCCGCGGGGGTGGAGGTGCGGGACACCCCGATCCCGGAGTGGCGGGACCTGGCCCCCTGATCAGGGTCGTCTGCGGCGCGCCAGGGCGTCGGTCACCACACCGGCGGCCCGGTCCAGCAGCCCCGCGACGGCCCAGCACAGCGGCAGCACCACCACGATCGCCAGCCCGACCTGCAGCGGGAACGCGAGCTGCGTCAGCCACAGCTCCACTGCGTCCCACCAGTCCGCGATCGCCCTCGCCACGGTTCACACGGTAGCGCCGGGTCCGGCGGGTTAGGTTCTGGGCATGTTCGCCGTCTACGCCGCTGAGCCCAACGCCGACGCTCCGCTCGACTCGCTGACCGTCGGCGAGCGCCCCGACCCCGAGGTCCCCGAGGGCTGGGTGAAGGTGCGGGTCACCGCCGCCAGCCTCAACATGCACGACCTCTGGACGCTCCGGGGCGTCGGCATCAAGCCCGAGCAGTTCCCGATGATCCTCGGCTGCGACGGCGCCGGCACCCTCGAGGACGGCACCGAGGTCGTCCTGCACTCGATCATCGGCGACCCGACGTGGAGCGGCGACGAGACGCTCGACCCCAAGCGCACGCTCCTCACCGAGAAGCACCAGGGCGCGATGGCCGACTACATCGCGGTCCCGAAGCGCAACGCCGTCCCCAAGCCCGACGGCATCACCGCGAGCCAGGCCGCCGTCATGGGCACCGCGTGGCTGACCGCCTACCGGATGCTGTTCACGAAGTCCGGCCTGCACCCCGGGCAGACGATGCTCGTGCAGGGCGCGTCCGGCGGCGTCTCGACGGCGCTCGTCCAGCTCGGTCGCGCGGCCGGGATGACGGTCTGGGTGACCGGACGCACGGAGGACAAGCGCAACCTCGCCGAGAAGCTCGGGGCGCACGCCGTCTTCGAGTCCGGCGCGAAGCTGCCCGGGAAGGTCGACGCCGTGTTCGAGTCGGTCGGCGAGGCCACCTGGAAGCACTCCATGCGCGCCCTGCGGCCCGGCGGCGCGATCATCTGCTGCGGGTCGACGAGCGGGCCCAACCCGGGCGCCGACCTGCAGCGCCTGTTCTTCCTCCAGCTCCGCGTGGAGGGCTCGACGATGGGCACGCGGCAGGAGCTGGCGGACCTGCTGAGCTTCGTCGCCAACGCCGGCATCACCCCGGAGATCGGCCTCGAACTGCCCCTCGACCGGGCCGAGGAAGGCTTCCGCGCCATGCTGGACGGGGACACAGCGGGCAAGATCGTGTTCACGCACTGACACCGGCAACGTTGCTGTCGCGGTCTTCTCCTCGCGAACTGCGGCAATCGGGCCGCACAGCAAGTACAGTCGGTCATCGTGCCTGAGCCACTTAGTCCCACGGCGCCGGGGCACGGTCGGACCATGACCGTCCCGGCGCCGCGCGTCCCCGGTCTCGTCGAGCTCCTCGACCGGGTCGAGCGCGCCGTCGCGGCGTCGCTCACCCCGGCCACCTCGGCGCAGGGCGTCAGCCGCGACGGCTGGCGGGTCCTGCTGATGCTCGCCCGCGGCGGAGGCCGCAGCATGGGTGAGATCGCCTCGCACACCGCGCTCCCGGCCCCCACCGCGACCCGCGTCGTCGACCGCCTCGTCGCCGACGGGCACGCCTACCGGCAGAACGACCCGGTGGACCGAAGACGGGTGCTGGTGCATCTCGCCGCGGGCGGCCGCGAGGTCGTGGAGCGCGTGTGCGGGAGCATCGAGCGTCGGGTGGGCACCGCACTCGGCGCCGTCCGGACCCCGGAACGCGTGCAGCTCGCCCGCCTCCTCGACGACCTGGCGAACCCCGACCCCGAGTAGAGCTCCCCCAGCGACCTCGAGCTCCCCGGCTCCCCCCGTACCCGGCTCAGCAGCGCCGCCGGGCCCCCTCGGTCCCTGCGCCGAGACCTGCTTGCGGCTACTTCTTCGCCTTGTCCGCGGTGGACTCGGTGGACAGCGCCGCCACGAAGGCCTCCTGCGGCACGTCGACCCGACCGATGGTCTTCATGCGCTTCTTGCCCTCCTTCTGCTTCTCCAGCAGCTTGCGCTTGCGGCTGATGTCACCGCCGTAGCACTTCGCGAGGACGTCCTTGCGGATCGCGCGGATCGTCTCGCGCGCGATGATGCGCGACCCCACCGCCGCCTGGATCGGCACCTCGAACTGCTGGCGCGGGATCAGCTCGCGCAGCTTCGTGGCCATCGTGGTGCCGTAGGAGTACGCCGCGTCCTTGTGCACGATCGCGGAGAAGGCGTCGACCGGCTCGCCCTGCAGCAGGATGTCCACCTTGACCAGGTCGGAGACCTGCTCGCCCGCCTCCTCGTAGTCGAGGCTGGCGTAGCCGCGGGTGCGGGACTTCAGCGCGTCGAAGAAGTCGAAGATGATCTCGGCGAGCGGCATCGTGTACCGCAGCTCGACGCGGGTCTCGGACAGGTAGTCCATGCCACCGAGCTGGCCGCGCCGGCTCTGGCAGAGCTCCATGATCGCGCCGATGAACTCCGACGGCGCCAGGATCGTGACCTTGACGATCGGCTCGTGGATCTCGGCGACCTTGCCCGTGGGCCAGTCCGACGGGTTGGTCACGGTCATCTCGGTGCCGTCGTCCGTGAACACCTGGTACACGACGTTCGGTGCGGTGGAGATGAGGTCCAGGTCGAACTCGCGCTCCAGCCGCTCCCGGGTGATCTCGAGGTGCAGCAGGCCGAGGAAGCCGCAGCGGAAGCCGAAGCCCAGCGCGGCCGAGGTCTCCGGCTCGTAGGTGAGCGCGGCGTCGTTGAGCTGCAGCTTGTCCAGCGCCTCGCGGAGGTCCGGGTACTGCGAGCCGTCCACCGGGTAGAGGCCGGAGTAGACCATCGGGCGGGGCTCGCGGTAGCCGGTGAGCGGCTCGGTGGCGCCGCGCCGCTGGGAGGTGACGGTGTCGCCGACCTTCGACTGCCGGACGTCCTTCACCCCGGTGATCAGGTAGCCCACCTCGCCGACGCCGAGGCCCTCGGTGGCCTTGGGCTCCGGGGAGACGATCCCGACCTCGAGCAGCTCGTGGGTGGCGCCGGTGGACATCATCTTGATCCGCTCGCGCGGGACGATCTTCCCGTCGACGACCCGGATGTAGGTGACGACGCCGCGGTAGGTGTCGTACACGGAGTCGAAGATCATCGCGCGGGCCGGGGCGTCGGAGTCGCCGACGGGCGCGGGGATCTGCTTCACGCACTCGTCGAGCAGCGCCTCGACGCCCATGCCCGTCTTCGCGCTGACCCGCAGCACGTCCTCCGGCTCGCAGCCGACGATGTGCGCGATCTCGGCCGCGTAGCGGTCCGGGTCCGCCGCGGGCAGGTCGATCTTGTTGAGGACCGGGATGATCGTCAGGTCCTTCTCGAGCGCCAGGTAGAGGTTCGCCAGCGTCTGCGCCTCGATGCCCTGCGCGGCGTCGACCAGCAGGATCGCGCCCTCGCACGCCTCCAGCGCCCGCGAGACCTCGTAGGTGAAGTCGACGTGGCCGGGGGTGTCGATCAGGTGCAGGACGTGGTCGGTGCCGTCGACGGTCCACGGCAGCCGGACGTTCTGCGCCTTGATCGTGATGCCGCGCTCGCGCTCGATGTCCATGCGGTCCAGGTACTGCGCCCGCATGGCGCGCTCCTCGACCACACCCGTGATCTGCAGCATCCGGTCGGCCAGCGTCGACTTGCCGTGGTCGATGTGGGCGATGATGCAGAAGTTCCGGATGCGCTCCGGCGGGGTGAACGTGCGGTCGGCGTACGTCGTCACTCAGACATCCATTCCGGTACGGGGTCACCTCCATCGTCCCACGTCGTCCGATCGGGCCGCGCAGGCCCGCGCACGTGTGGGACGGACCACCGTCGGGTATCCGCCGCCATGGATTCCGTGAGCACCGGTACCCCCTCGTCGTCCGGCGCCCCGGCCGGCTCCGCCCCGACCGGGCCCGGACCGGACCCCGCCGCCGACCCCACGACCCGGGAGTTCCCGCGGACCCACGGGACGGCCGGGCCGGGCGAGTGGGTCGGACGGACCGTGCGCGGGCGGTCGGGTAACACGGTCGGGAAGCTCACGAGCGTCGTCGACGGGCCGGACGGCACTCCGTGGGGCGTCGTGCAGCCCCGGCTCGGCGGCGCCCGCACCATCCCCCTGAGCGGCGCCGCACCCGACGACCGCGGGATCACCGTGCCGATCGACCGGCGCACGTTGCGCAGCGCCCCCGCGCGCCGCGAACCCGACGCCGACCTGGCCCAGCACTACACCAGCCGCGGTGCGCTCACCGCCGCCCACGAGTACCAGCACGAGCGGTTCGGCGGGCTGAAGATCGGGTCGGCCTTCTTCGGCTGGCTCGTCGCCGTGGGCCTGACCGTGCTCCTCGGCGCGCTCGCCTCGCTCGTCGTCCGGCTCGCCGGGGTGTCGCCGGACATGAGCGGCGGGCCCGGGCAAGACCCGCGGATGCTCGGCGTCGCCGGCGGGATCGTCGCGGTCGTGGTGATGCTGCTGGCCTACTACGCGGGCGGCTACGTCGCCGGCCGCCTCGCCCGGTTCGACGGCGCCCGCAACGGCGTCGCGGTGTGGGCGATGGGCCTGGTCGTCACGGTCGCCCTGTCGATCGCCTCGGCGGTCACCGGCACCACGGACAGCCTGTTCGCCGCGCTGCGCGTGCCCGGCGTCGCGATCTCCGGCGAGTCGCTGACCCTGTCCGGCGTGATCGCGCTGCTGATCGCGGCGGTCGTCGCACTCATCGGCGCGGTCGTCGGCGGTAAGGCCGGCGAGCGCTACCACCGCCGGGTGGACCGCGCGGCCGAGACCGCGCTCACCCCCTGAAAGACCTGCTCAGCAGGGGTCGTGGGTGGCCGGTGACCCTCTAGGGGCAGTCGGCACTCACGGGGTCGTGGGGCTGTTGCCGTCCCACTCCTCGAGCGGGGCGCAGTGCCACCGCCAGTTCTCCAGCCGCGGCCGCGCGCCCAGGGGCGCGCGGCCGTTGGCCCAGCGCAGGGTGGGCCAGGAGCGTTCGTCGTGCGGCGCCCACGGGAACAGCCGGCGGACGACGCGGGCGGCGAGGTGCGCGTCGGGCTCGAAGGCGAGGCCCAGCCCGCGGGCGGCGTCGTCGGTGTGCACCAGCAGCTCGTCGCAGGCCATCGCGGCGAACCCCGACGGATCGGCGGCACCGTCCGGGTGGAAGCCGCGGACGTCGTCGTCGCAGGCGTCGATCGTCGCGGCCAGCACGAACGCCCCCGTCCGCACGGCCGCCACCAGGGTCGTCGGGGGCCGGTCGGCGTGCACCCGCAGCTCCACGACGTCGACCTCGGCCGGCCCGCCCGCCAGGTCCACCGCGTAGAAGTGCAGCACCCGCGCGACGTGCGCGACGACCTCGGACACCGTCATGTCCAGCGTGCCCGCCCGCGCCGACCAGTCCCGCTGCAGCGCGCCGCCGAGCAGGCCGGTGCAGGCGGCGGCCGCGGTCCGCACGTCGTCGCTGCGCACCCGTCCACGGTAGGAGGCCCGACGCCCCCGCGACACCCGCGCCACCCGGGCGGGGGTGTGTGCCGGCCGCGGGAGCGGGCATCCCTCCGCCGTGCCCGATCATGGTCTGCTCCCCGGGGTGCGGCGGATCGCCGTGCTCCGCGCCAACGGCCTCGGTGACTCCCTCGTCGCCCAGCCCGCGCTCGCGGCCCTGCGCGCCGCCTACCCCGACGCCTCGATCACGCTCGCGACCTCCGCGCCGGTCGTCGAGCTGCTGCGCGGGCGTCCGTTCCCGGTCGACGAGGTGCTGGAGGCCCCGCGGGTCTCCGGTGTGCGCGGGGAGGTCGGCGGGCCGCCCGACGACGCACCCGAGGTCGTCGAGGAGTTCTGCGCGGCGATGCGGGCCCGGGAGTTCGACCTCGCGGTGCAGCTGCACGGCGGCGGCGGCAACGCCAACCCGCTGCTGCTGCGCTTCGGCGCCCGGGTGACGGCGGGCAGCCGCGCGGAGGACGCCCTCGCGCTGACCCGGACCATTCCCTGGACCTCCTTCCAGCACGACGTGATGCGCTGGCTCGAGGTCGTCGACCTCGTCGGGGCGCGGCCCGTCACGCTGCGCCCGGAGCTCGCGGTCACCGACGCGGACCGCGCCGCCGCCGACGCCGCCCTGCCGGCCCTCCACGGCCCGCTGGTCGTGCTGCACCCGGGCGCGACCGACATCAGCCGCCGGTGGCCGCCCGAGCGGCTCGGCGAGGTCGGCCGCGCGCTCGCGGAGCAGCGCGGCGCCTGCGTCGCCGTGATCGGCGGGAAGTCCGACCTGGAGCTCGGCGAGCAGGTCCGGGCCGGGCTCGGCGACGCGCCCGTCGTGGACCTCGTCGGCACGCTCGACCTGAACGGGCTGGTGGGTGTGCTCGAGCGGGCGGACCTGGTGGTGGGCAACGACTCCGGGCCGCGGCACATCGCCGAGGCCGTCGGCACCCCGACCGTCGGCGTGTTCACCCGGGCCAACCTCGTCGACGTCAGCCCGCTGTTCCGTGCGCGGCACCGGGTGGTCGTCGACTGGGAGAGCCGCTGCGCGGTGTGCGGCGACCCGTACCTCGGCCGCAGCTGCGGGCACGAGGCCACGGTGCTCGCGGGGGTCGAGGTCCCCGAGGTCCTCGACGCCGCGCTCGCCCTGCTGCCGGCTTAGTTCTCAGGCCTCCAGCGGTTCTCAGGCCTCCAGCGCCCTGCAGGGCGAGGCCGTCGACCAGCGCCGCGACGCGCGTGGTGCTCAGACCTCCGCCCAGAACCGGTTCAGCACTGCGGCACCACGCTCGGGGTCCTGCGTCATCCACCAGTGCCCGAGCCCGGCGAGCACCTCGACGCGGGCACCGGCGCGGGCGGCCGACCGGTGCCGCTGCTCCTCGGTGCCGACCATGTGGTCCTCGCTCGGCACGAGCGCGAGCCCGGGCCGCGCGGCCGCCTCCTCCAGGTCCTTGCCCAGCTCCGCCATGACCGGCTGCGCCGCGGAGCGGTAGAGGCGCAGGATCGAGTCGGCCATCGGCTCGTCGAACGCGGCCGCGATCCGCTCGGCCACGGGCGCCGCCATCCCGAACCCGGTCAGCCGCTCGGCGCGCGCGAGCGGACCGGCGGCGAGCATGCCCGCGACCGTCTGCTCACCCACGCCCGGCTGCTGCCACGCCTGCGCAAGCTCGTGCCACACGTAGTCCGGGTCGAAGATGCCGACGACATCGGACACCCAGCTGCGCAGCAGGTCCGGCCGGGCCGTCGCGACGTTCACCACGTGGCCGCCGCCCCAGTCGTGCCCCACGAGGTCGACCGGGCCCTCGGCCGCCGTGATCGGCTCGAGCTCCCGGATCAGCCAGTCCCGGTACTCGAGCACGGTCGCGCCGAAGCCCTCCGGGACGGGCGCGCCGAACCCGGGCGGGGCGAGCCGGACCACGGGCCCGCGATCCAGGTGCGGGACGAGCAGGTCCCACACCTCGGGCGTCTCGGGGTTGCCGTGCACCAGGACGACGGTCATGGGGGCACCCTACGAGCCCCCACCGACAGTTGCGGGGCAATCGGCCGCCCAGGTGTCCGTACGGGTGTCCGCGCACCGCGAAACCGCGTGGCCGATGACCTTCGGGCCCGGATAGCGTCAGTACGTACGTGAGATCCACGTACGCCGTCCCCCGATCGGAGAACCCCGCATGACCGCGCCCGACGCACCCCCCAGTTCCGTCGAGGTGCCCCGGTCGGCGTCGACGGTCGTCTGGCTGCTGGTGGGCTCCGCCTTCGTCATGATCCTCAACGAGACGATCATGAGCGTCGCGCTGCCCGTCCTGGTCACCGACCTCGGGATCACGGTCGGCACGGCCCAGTGGCTGACCTCGGGCTTCCTGCTCACGATGTCGGTGGTCATCCCGATCACCGGCTTCCTCCTGCAGCGCCTCACCCCGCGCACCGTCTTCCTCGCCTCGATGTCGCTCTTCAGCCTGGGGACCCTGATCTCGGCGCTCGCGCCCGGCTTCGGCGTGCTCATGACGGGGCGGGTCGTCCAGGCGCTCGGCACCGCCGTGATGATCCCGCTGTTGATGACCACGGTGATCCGGCTCGTCCCGGCGGAGCGCCGCGGCGCGACGATGGGCACGATCACGGTGGTCATCGCCGTCGCGCCGGCCGTCGGCCCGACGATCTCCGGCGTGATCCTGTCCACACTGGGCTGGCGGTGGATGTTCATCGTCATCCTGCCGATCGCGCTGCTGGCGCTGGCCGCCGGCGCCACCTGGCTGCGGCTCGACAGCGAGACCCGGAGGATCCCGCTGGACTGGCCGTCCGTCGTGCTGTCGGCGCTGGCCTTCGGCGGGCTCGTGTTCGGGCTCTCCAGCATCGGTGAGTCCGCGCGCGGCGAGGCGCTGCTGCCGCCGTGGGCGCCCACGCTGATCGGGCTGGTCGCGCTCGCCGTGTTCGTGTTCCGGCAGCTCCGGCTGCAGCGGGAGGGGCGCGCGCTGCTCGACCTGCGCCCGCTCGGCTTCCGGCCGTTCGCGGTGTCGCTGGTGCTGGTCGTGCTCGGCATGATGGCGCTGTTCGGCGTGCTGATCCTGCTGCCGCTCTACCTGCAGGACGTGCTCGGCGTCTCCGCGTTCGTGACCGGGCTGGCGGTGCTGCCCGGCGGCCTGGTGATGGGTCTGCTCGGCCCCTTCGTCGGCCGGCTCTACGACCGCGTCGGCGCCCGCCCGCTCGTCATCCCCGGCACCGCGGTGCTGGCGCTGTCGCTGTGGGGCTTCACGACCGTGGGTGCCTCGACCCCGGTCCCGATCCTGATCGGCATGCACGTCCTGCTCGTGATCGGGCTGTCGTTCATGTTCACCCCGCTCATGACGGACGCGCTGGGCCGGCTGCCGGGCGAGCTCGACTCGCACGGCAGCGCGATCCTCGCCACGCTGCAGCAGGTCGCGGGCGCGGCGGGCACGGCGCTGTTCGTCACGCTCATGGTCGTGTTCGCGGCCACGCCGGGCGTCGCGGCCGACGTCCCCGGCGCCCGCGCGGCGTTCCTCTGCGCCGCGGTGATCGCGACGGTCGCCCTGCCGGTCTCGCTGCTCGTCGGCGGGAAGAAGCAGGTCGCGGAGGCCCCCGCGGCCGCCTGACGCGTCCCGGCGAACGGCGCTCCCGCTCATGGCTGATGAGAGCGAGGGCGCCGTTCGTGCGTCTCAGGCCAGGCGCGTCATGTGCACCGAGACGTCGAGCGCCTCGGCGGTACCGCCGGAGTAGATGCCCTTGAGCGGGGAGACGTCGGCGTAGTCGCGGCCGACGGCGACCCACACGTGCCGGTGCCCGATCGGGATGCCGTTGGTCGGGTCGAAGCCCCACCAGCCGCCGGTGCGCGCCTCGATCCACGCGTGCGACTGCCCGGACACCGTCTCGCCCACCGCGACCTCCTGGCGCGGCAGCAGGTACCCCGAGACGTACCGGGCCGGGATCCCCATCTCGCGCAACAGGACCAGGGTGAGGTGCGCGTAGTCCTGGCAGACCCCCTTGCCCGCCTGCCAGGCCTCGGTGGCCGAGGTGTGCACGCCCGTCGTCCCCGCCTGGTAGGTCATGGTGTCGCGGACCCGCTCGCAGGCGGCGAGCACGGCGTCGACGGGGTCCTTGCCGCGCTTGAGGTTCTTCGCGATCCGGGCCAGCTCCGCGTCCCGCCCGACGTACTCGGTGAACTCGAGCATCTCGGTGTACCGGTCGCGCACGGCCTCCGATGCCAGGTCCTCCCAGCTCGCCTCGCGGACCGGCTCGCCGGCGTCGCCCGTCTCGACCACCGAGGTGCCGGTGACCAGCAGCTCCTTGTGCGGCGCGTGCAGGTCGAACGCCGTGACCTGGGTGCCCCAGTAGTCCTCGTACCGGTACGCGCGGGTCGCCGGCACCGTCTCGACGCGGCTGACGATCACGTTCTGGTGGGTGTCGCTGCGCGGGGTCAGCCGCACCTCGTTGTAGGTCTCGTGCACCGGCGAGCTGTACTTGTAGCCCGTCTCGTGCACCACGCGGATGCGCCAGCCCATCCTCAGACCACCTCCGGCGCGGTCCACGCGACCCAGGGGGCGGCGTGGAAGAACTGCAGCGAGACGGCCTCGCCGACCTTCTGGATCGTCTCCTGCAGGGACAGGAGCTGGGCGGGCAGGTCGTCGAGCAGCTCCTCGGGGCGGAGGAACTCCAGCTCGCTGCGCGCCCGGCCGAGCAGCCGCAGCGCCTCGGCCTTCGCCCCGACCCGTGCCGTCGGCCGCTGGTCCAGCTGCTGCAGGCAGGTCTCGGCCTCGCGCAGCGAGTAGAAGACCGACCGCGGGAAGAGCCGGTCCATCAGCATGAACTGCGCGACCCGCACGGCGTCGACGGCGCCGCGGTAGGTGCGCAGGTAGGTGTCCTGGGCGCCCGCCGAGCGCAGCACCGACAGCCAGCCCGGCGAGCTCATCCGGTCCGACACGCGGGACAGCAGCAGCCGCACCACCATGTCGACCCGCTCGACCGAGCGGCCGAGCAGGTAGAAGCGCCACGAGTCGTCCCGGCTCATCGTGGAGGCGGCCAGCCCGGAGAACATCGCCGCCCGGTCCTCGATGTAGCTGAAGAAGGCGTGCGGCCCCACCCAGCGCGCGTACCGCTGCCGCTCGGGCAGGGCGTTCCAGGTGGCGTTGAGGCACTCGAACATCTCCGACGACACGACCTCGCGCGCGCCGCGGGCGTTCTCCCGGGCGCTGGAGATCGACGAGACGATCGAGCCGAGGGTCGCGGTGGAGTAGGCGAGCACCTCGGTGAGCGAGAAGGCGTCGAGCGGCTCGTCCGTGCCGGGGTCGACGCCCATGACACCGAGAAGCCGGCGGGCGACCGCGTCGACGTCGATCGTGGCGTCCTCGAGAAGCTGGTGGACCGAGACGTCGAGGATTCGCGCGGTGTCGTCGGCGCGCTCGACGTAGCGGCCGATCCAGTACAGCGACTCGGCGTTGCGGGCGAGCATCAGCCCATCACCTGCTCCTGGCGCATCCCGCCGAGCTCCTGGACCTGGCGGCCCTGCTGCTGTCGCTGCTGCTGCTGCTGCTGTTGCTGTTGTTGCTGCTGGCCGAGGGTCAGCTCGGGGCCCTGCTCGGCGGCGGGACCGCGGGCCGGGGCGGACGACGCGATCCCGCGCTCCCCCAGCTCCCGTTCGGCCTCGCTCGACCGACTCGCCGCCAGCACCCAGGTGTCCTTCGAGCCGCCGCCCTGGCTGGAGTTCACCACGAGGCTGCCCTTCGGCAGGGCGACCCGGGTGAGGCCGCCGGGCAGCACGAAGACGTCCTCGCCGTCGTTGACCGCGAAGGGCCGCAGGTCGACGTGCCGCGGCACCAGCCGGTCGTCGACCTTCGTCGGGACCGTGGACAGCTGCACGACGGGCTGGGCGATCCAGCCGCGGGGGTCGTCCCGGATCGCCTTGCGCGCCTTCTGCAGCTCCTTGGCCGTGGCGTTCGGGCCGAAGAGGATGCCGTAGCCGCCCGAGCCCTCGACCGGCTTGAGCACCAGCTCGTCGAGCCGGTCGAGGACGTGCCCGCGCTCCTCGTCCAGCCAGCACCGGAAGGTCGTGACGTTCGGGATGACGGGCTTCTCGTCGAGGTAGTACTTGATCATCTGCGGGACGTAGGTGTAGACGAGCTTGTCGTCGCCCACGCCGTTGCCCACCGCATTGGCGATCACCACGTTGCCCGCGCGGGCGGCGTTCATGATCCCCGCGACGCCCAGCACGCTCGTCGGCGTGAACTGAAGGGGGTCGAGGAAGTCGTCGTCGATCCGGCGGTACACGACGTCGACCTGCTGCTCACCCTCGGTGGTGCGCATGTAGAGGACGTTGTCGCGGCAGAACAGGTCCCGGCCCTCGACGAGCTCGACGCCCATCTGCCGGGCCAGCAGCGAGTGCTCGAAGTAGGCGGAGTTGTAGACGCCCGGGGTCAGCACGACGACCGTCGGGTCGGCGACGTTGGGCGCCGCGGCCGCGCGCAGCGCGTGCAGCAGATGGGTCGAGTAGTCGGCGACCGCGCGGACCCGCTGGCGCGTGAACAGGTCGGGGAAGACCCGCGCCATGGTGCGCCGGTTCTCCATCACGTAGGACACGCCGGAGGGGTTGCGGAGGTTGTCCTCCAGCACCCGGAACGTGCCCTCCTGGTCGCGGACGAGGTCGATGCCGGCGACGTGGATGCGCACCCCGTTGGGCGGGTTGAGCAGGTGCGCGGCCCGCTTGAAGTGCTCGCAGCTGGTGATCAGCCGGCGCGGGAGCACGCCGTCGCGGACGATCTGGGCGTCGTTGTAGACGTCGGCGAGGAAGGCCTCGAGGGCCTTCACCCGCTGCACGATCCCGCGCTGCAGCCGGCTCCACTCGCTCGCACTGATCACCCGCGGCACGATGTCCAGCGGGAACGGGCGCTCCTTGCCCGAGAGGCTGAACGTGATGCCCTGGTCCATGTACGCCCGGTCGAGCGCCTCCGAGCGCGCCGCCAGGTCGGCGGCGGCCGTCGGCGCGATCGCGTCGTGCAGGTGCCGGTACGGGGCGCGGACGCTGCCGTCGGCGTTGAACATCTCGTCGAACGCGTCGGGGTGGGGCCGGTCCGGCTCCAGGTACCCGTCGAACAGCGCGGAGCCGGTCACCCGGCCGGCCCCGTTCGTCCCCGCACCGGCTGCGGCAGCGGTCCCGTCGTCCTGTGCGGGTTTCCCGCCCGCCCGTGCTGGTCTGCGGTCCACTGCTCGGCTCACGGGGGTCATCTTGACCGTTTCGCCTGGCCGGAGCCAGACGGAGCGATGCTACGTCCGCGTTACGGACACGACCGGCCGGGTCCGTCGCGGAGCGCCGCGTTCCGCCCGCCGAGAGGGTCCTCGCTGTGCGATCCTGGCTCCGTGGGCCCGCGGAGCGCGGGCCCGTGCAGGGCCGTCCGCGCCGGGTTGTAGCATGGACGACCGAGTGCTCGGCGTGCTCGCTCGCATCGGTGGAGAACCGGTCGGGGTCGCCAGAGCCCCCCGATACGTACCCAGCACCAGGAAGACTCGAGGCACACCAGCGTGGCGAACATCAAGTCCCAGATCAAGCGGGTCAAGACCAACGAGAAGCGCCGTCAGCGCAACAAGTCGGTCAAGTCGTCGGTCAAGACCGCGATCCGCAAGTTCCGCGAGGCCGCCGAGGCCGGCGAGACCGAGAAGGCCGTCGAGCTGCAGCGCGCCGCCGCTCGCGCCCTGGACAAGGCCGCCAGCAAGGGCGTCATCCACAAGAACCAGGCCGCCAACCGCAAGTCGGCCATCGCCAAGCGCATCACCAAGATCGGCGCGTGAGTCCTCGGGCGCGGTCGCGCGCCCGGTGAAGCTCCCGGGTCTTTCCGGTCGAGCGTTCCGTCGACGGCACTGCCCTTTCCCGTGGGGCAGTGCCGTCGACGCGTTCTCAGGTGGTGGCGCGGCCGGTTCGTACTCCTGGTGCGTCAGGACTCCATCACGCGGTGGAGGGCGTACCTGTGGGCGTTGTGGCTCCGTGACGCGTCGGAGAGGCGCTGCTCGGCGCTTTCTGGCTCGCTGCCGCGGGTCAGCCGGTGCCGCGGGCGTCGACGACCGCGAGGACCGCGCGCTCCAGGGCGTAGGCGGGGTCGGCGGCCGCACCCTTGACGTCCGCGTTGACCTGCGCGGTCGCGGCGATGGCGGTCGCGAGGCCCGCCGGTCGCCAGGCCCGCACCTGCCCCTGCGCCTTGCGGATCTTCCAGGGCGGCATGCCGAGACTGCCCGCCAGGCGGTTGGGGTCGCCCCGGCCGGCCGCGCCGACCTTGGCGAGGGTGCGCACGGCGTCGGCCAGCGCGTCGGCCACCAGGACCGGCGCGACGCCCAGCACGAGCGCCCAGCGCAACGCCTCCAGCGCACCCGCCCGGTCCCCCGCGACCGCCTTGTCCGCCACCGCGAAGCCCGACGACTCGGCGCGTCCGCGGTGGTACCGGCGCACGGCCTGGCCGTCGACCTGCCCGCCCGTGTCGGAGACCAGCTGGTTCGTGGCCGAGGCCAGCTCCCGCAGGTCCGACCCGACCGCCTCGAGCAGCACGCTCACGGCCTCGGCGGTGATCGACCCGCCGGCCCGCCGCACTTCGGCGCGCACGAAGTCGGCGCGCTCCTCGGCCCGGGTCAGCCGGTCGCACTTGGTGACCGCCGCGCCGGCCTTCCGCAGGTCGTCGGCCAGCTGCTTGCCGCGGGCCCCGCCTGCGTGCACCGCGACCAGCACGATCCCGTCGGCCGGCTCGGCCACGTAGGCCATGATCGCGGCGACCAGGTCCTTGCCCGCCTCGTGGGCCCCCTGGATCACCACGACCCGGCCCTCCGCGAACAGCGAGGGGCTCAGGTACCCGACCAGCTCGCCCGGGGTGAGCTCGGCAGGACGGAACCGGCGGATGTCGGCCTCGGGGTCGACCGCCCGGGCGGCGCGGAGGATCTCGCTCACGGCCCGCTCGACCAGCAGCTCCTCCTCGCCGACGATGAGCTGCACGGGAGCGGGCGGCTTCGTGGCCGGCATGGGCCGGGCTCCTCTCGCACGCGTCGCGCGGTGCCGCGCACCGGGGCCCGGGCGTGCCGGGCCCGCGGGTCATCGTCGCGCACGGCACCGACAGTCCGTGACACGGCTCCCAGATGGTGAGTGCGGCTGGCCGGGACCGGGGCCGGTGCCGTAACGTGCATGTCATCCGGATCAATCCGGACGCCGCGCTCGCTCCGCGCACGAAGCCCGCTCGGCACAATCGCATATGGCTCATCCAGAGGGGCAGAGGGAACGGCCCGACGAAGCCCCGGCAACCGGCGTCGAACGACGATCCGCGCAGCGCACCGCTCGGTGCGCGCACGTCGACGGACCAGGTGCCAATTCCGGCCCGCGCCAGCGGGACAGATGAGGAGATCTGATGACTCTCACTGCAGACACGCCTGCCAGCACCACCCTCGACCTCGGCTCCGCGCGCGCCCTGTCCTGTCGCGAGTGTGGCCACCAGACGCCGCTCGCCGCGGAGTTCGCGTGTCCGCAGTGCTTCGGCCCGCTCGAGATCGCCTACGACTTCCCGCAGGTCACGCGGGAGTCGATCGAGTCCGGCCCCAAGTCGATCTGGCGCTACAAGGACCTCCTCCCCGTCCCGGCGGACGTTCAGTCCTTCCCGAACACCGAGCCCGGCTTCACCCGCCTGATCCAGGCCGACCGGCTCGCCGCCGAGCTCGGGGTCCGCAAGCTCTGGGTGAAGGACGACACCGGCAACCCCACCCACTCCTTCAAGGACCGGGTCGTGGCCGTCGCCCTCGCCGCCGCCCGCGAGCTGGGCTTCTCCGTCCTCTGCTGCCCGTCCACCGGCAACCTGGCCAACGCCGTCGCCGCGGCGGCCGCCCGCGCCGGCTGGGACTCGGTCGTGCTGATCCCCTCCTCGCTCGAGCAGGCGAAGATCACCACCACCGCGGTCTACGGCGGCACCCTGCTCGCCGTCGACGGCAACTACGACGACGTGAACCGCCTCGCCACCGAGCTCGCCGCGGAGCACGAGGAGTGGGCGTTCGTGAACGTGAACGTCCGCCCGTACTACGCCGAGGGCTCGAAGACCCTGGGCTACGAGGTCGCCGAGCAGCTCGGCTGGCGCCTGCCCGACCAGATCGTCGTCCCGGTCGCCTCCGGCTCGCAGCTGACCAAGGTCGACAAGGGCTTTGGCGAGTTCGTCAAGCTCGGGCTCGTCGACGAGAAGCCCTACAAGATCTTCGGTGCCCAGGCCACCGGCTGCTCGCCCGTCGCCTCGGCGTTCGAGGAGGGCCACGACTTCATCCAGCCCGTCCGACCGGACACCATCGCCCGCTCGCTGGCGATCGGCAACCCCGCCGACGGCCCCTACGTCCTCGACTCCGTGCGCCGCACCGGCGGTGCCGTCGGCCACGTCACCGACGAGGAGGTCGTCGAGGGCATCCGGCTGCTCGCCCGCACCGAGGGTGTGTTCGCCGAGACCGCCGGCGGCGTCACCGTGGCGACCGCGAAGAAGCTGATCGAGGCCGGCAAGATCGACCCCGACGCCGAAACCGTCCTGCTGATCACCGGCGACGGGCTCAAGACCCTCGACGCCGTGTCCGCCCACGCCCGTCCGACCGCGACGGTTCCGTCGACCAGCAAGGCCGTCCGCGAGGCGCTCGAGGGCCGCTGACCCGACACGCCAGGACCCCGACCGGGCCCGGAGGAAGCGTTCCTCCGGGCCCGTCGTCGTCCCCGATGCCCGGCGCCGGGTGCGGCGACCCGCACGGGAGCGACGCGGGGCCGGGAGCGGGTCCCCGCGGGCGACCAGCTGGTCGTCGCGCGTGAAGGCCACGTCGCCCGACTGGTCCGTGCGCCGCACGACGGCCCCCGACGCCTCCAGGAGGTCCAGCAGGCCCGGGTTCGGGTGCCGGTAGGAGTTGCCCGCACCCACGCTGACCAGGGCGACCCGAGGCGCGACGGCCCGCAGGAAGTCCGGATTGGTCGAGCGGGAGCCGTGGTGGGGCACCTTGAGCACCTCCGCCCGCAGGTCCGCGCCGCTGTGCAGGAGGTCGGCCTGGGCGTCGAGCTCGACGTCGCCGGTCAGCAGGATCCGGCCGGCCGGTGTGGTCGCCCGGAGGACGACGGACGTGTTGTTCACGGCGGTTCCGTCCTCGCCGTCGACGTACTCCGGCGCGCGGTCCGGTGCCAGGACGTCGAGCGTGAGGGCGGGCCATGCGAGGCGACGACCCGCGGTCAGCTCGAGCACCGGCGCGCCGGCGCCCGCCGCCTGCTGCGCGATCCGCCGCAGGGCCCCGGCCGGCTCGTGCGCCGGCCCCAGGGCGACCCCGCCGGCCGCCCGGCCGCGCAGCGCCCCCGCGAGGCCGCCCATGTGGTCGGCGTGCAGGTGCGTGACCACCACGAGCGCCAGCGCGTCGACGCCGAGTCGGCGCAGACAGGCATCCGTGGGGCCGTCGTCCGGACCGACGTCGACGAGGACCGCCTGGCCCGGAACGCCCGTGGCGAGGACGAGCGCATCGCCCTGGCCGACGTCGCAGGCGACCACGACCCAGTCCGGGGGCGGCCAGCCGGGGCGGATCACGCGGGTGGGCACCAGGACCAGCGCCAGCCCGACCACGACCGCGAGGACGAGCAGCCGGGAGCGGCGGAACCGGAGGAGCACCACCAGCACCAGCAGCACACCGGTCAGCAGGAGCGCGCCACCCACGCCGGCCGGCCAGGGCAGGACTGCTCCGGGGATCGCCGCGGCGCGGTCGGCCACCAGCACGAGCCACGCCACCGCCGGCCCGGCGAGCCATGCGCATACGGTGGCCAGGCCGGGTGCCAGCGGGGAGACCACGGCGGCGAGCACGCCCAGGACCGTCGCCGGCGCGACCGCCGGCACCACGAGCAGGTTCGCCAGCACGGTCACGAGGCTGAGCTGGCCGCTCAGACCGGCGATCAGCGGAGCCGTGGCGACGCACGCGGCCGCCGGGACCGCGAGCATCTCGGCGGCACCCTGCGGCACACCACGCCGCTGCAGTGCCGCGGACCAGCCCGGCGCGACCAGGACGAGGGCTGCCGTCGCGAGGACGGACAGGGCGAAGCCGAGGTCGACCGCGAGCGCCGGATCGACGACCAGCAGCACCAGCACGGCCGCGGCCACGGCCGGAACCGCTGAGCGGCCCCGTCCGAGCGCGAGCGCCAGCAGCACGATGCCGCCCATGACCGCGGCCCGTACGACACTGGGTGAGGGCCGGGCGAGCACCACGAAGCCGACCACGGCGGCCCCGGCCAGCACCGCGGATAGGCGGGGATCGGCCCGGAACAGGCGGAGCAGGCCGAGCACGGCCCCGCCGACGATCGCGAGGTTCGCACCGGAGACCGCGGTGAGGTGGGTGAGACCCGCGGCCCGGAAGTCCTCCTCCACCTCGGTCGACTGCTCGCGGGTGTCGCCGACCGCGAGGCCGGGCAGCAGGCCCGCCGAGTCCTCCGGCAGCACGTCGGCGGCCCGCCGCAGGCCGTCGCGGAGTGCTCCGGCCGCGGTCTGCCACCACGGCGGCGGGCCAACGGCCGTCGGGGATCCGCGCACCCGCAGCACCGCGATGGTGAGGTCGGCCCGCTGAGCAGGGAGGAGCAGGCCCTCGGCAGTGACCGTCTGGCCCGGGAGGAGGCCGCTCCACCCCTCGGCGGGCGCCAGCAGCAGGACGCGACCGCCCGACCGCCACTCCCCCGCACCGACCGTCGCGGTCTCCAGCTCGGCCTCGACCAGCATCCGGTCCGCTCCGAAGTCCGCGCCGTAGGCGGGGCCGCGCAGGGGCCGTGGGTCGTCGGTCAGCGTGACCCGCAGGACGGCGGCCGATCCGCGCTCGGCGGCGGCGCGCAGCGGGTGGTCGTGGACGTGGAGGGCGTGCAGGCCTGCGAGCAGCCCCACGGCCAGGGCGCACCCGGAGGCGGCGAGCATGGCGTGCCGGGTGCGGCCCGGTGCTCGACGAGTCGTCGTGATGAGCGTGGCCAGGGCGACAGTGGAGGCGACCAGCGCGGCGAGCGGTCCTGCGAGTACCGCGCAGAGCACGGCCGCCCATGCGGCGAGGGCCGCCGGGACCAGGCGCAGGTCCGGCCGGGCCCGTGGTTCCTCGGCGACCGCCCGGCGCTCCTCGGGGGTCCTCATACGGTCACCAGCTCCCGGAGCTGGGCGAAGCGGCGCTCGCCGATGCCCTCCACCTCGCGCAGCTGGTCGACGCGGGCGAAGCGGCCGTTGCGGGTGCGCCAGTCGACGATGCGTTGCGCGGTCACCGGCCCGACGCCCGGCAGCGCGTCCAGCTGCTCGACGGTCGCGTGGTTGAGGTCGATCTTCCCGGCGGGCCCCACACTGGCGGCGTCACCGCCGGTCGGTGCGGGACCGGACGCGGCACCGCCGGCGTCCGCTGCGGCCGGGACGCCGACCGCCACCTGCTCGCCGTCGGCGACACGGCGCGCGAGGTTGAGAGTCGCGAGGTCGGTACCGGGCACCGCACCACCGGCGGCCTCGAGCACGTCGGCCACGCGAGAGCCGTCCGGAACACGGACGAGACCCGGACGACGGACCTTCCCCGACACACTGACGACGAGCTCGGTCGGCGCTGCCGTGGGCGGAGCGGAGGTGACGGGGCTCGACTCGACCGCAGTGTTCAGCGAGACCGCGGGCAGCGGGGGCACCTGCTCCGCGCGGGGTCGTGCGCTCCAGACCCCGACGGCCGCCACCACGGCCGCCACGGCCGCGACCAGGACCAACGCGAGTGCTCCCGCGCGGCCGGGGTCGAGTCGGGAGCTGCGCCACGCAGCGGGTACCCAGCGCGAGGCGACGCGGGTGAGCCGGCTCGGCCGGCTGCCGGGATTCCGCGACCCCTGCTCCTCGTCGGCGTAGTCGTCGGAGTACTCGTCGGCCGACTCGTGGTGGTCGTCCGCCGGCTCGTCGACCTCGGCGAGCAGGGCGGCGAAGTGCGGGTTGCCGGACGCGTAGCGGAATGGCTCGTCGCGAATCTGGTCGGCTGTCCCGCCGGGAGTCAGGGGCAGCGGGAGGGTGGGTGGATCGTCGGCGACGAGGTCGGGGTTCAGAGGCATGGCCGGCCGGAAGACCTGAGGAAGTGGGCGGTGGCGAGGGACCTGCGCAGGCGGGGTTCTCGGTGCCGGGATCTCCTCGCCGCCCCGCTCCGTCGCCGGGTAGGGGCGGCCCACGGGTGTCCCGAGCACCGCGGACAGCCGCGCCGCGGATCGGGTGTTCGGGGAGCTCCGTGCCACGCCCGCGACGCTAGGGCCGCCGACACCCCTTTCCCGGACGACTGCGTCAGCTGTGGACGGAGAGGGCGGGGTGGGGACAACGCCATCCACACGGACCTCAGGAGCGCCGCCTCTGTCGGGGGTGTCGGGCAGGATGGGGCGGGATGCGTCGGCGCCGAGGTCGGGTCTGGTGAGGTACGGCTCAGGCAGACGAGCCCGGGTGCAGTGCCTGGGCACAACATCGCCGGCTGCGTTCCGCACCGAAGATCGCTGGTGGCGGTACTTGACGGCCGCCCGTGGCCGTCAGGCGTCACAGGTCATGATCATGTTGAATTGCGCGGCCGTCACGGGCGGTCCTTGGCGCCGGCCGTCACACGAGATCGCCGGTCGCGGCACATCCCGGCCACTCCTGGCCGCCAGGCACCGCAGGAGGTGATCATGCACGCGGGCGGCACAGCGACTCGGATCTCGGTGCTCCGAGCCGCTCCCCCGAGATCGCCAGTCCGTCATGTCCCGGCACTATTGGCGGCCAGACACCGCAAGTGGTGATCATGATGGTGACCGGCGCGACAGCCCGGATCTCGGTGCTCTGGGCCGCTCCCTAGATCGCCGGTCGCGTCACATCCCGGCCACCACCAGCCTCCAAGTACCGCAGACGGTGATCATGGTGGCTCGGCGGAAGCGCGAGCGGGCTTCCACGCCGGATGTCGCACAAGATCGGCAGTGCCGACCCGTCGCGGCTGCCGGAGCCGCGGTCATGGTCCACGAGTGGCGATCATGTTCCGTCGCAGCCAGGAGCCCGACATCGGGCAAGGGCAGGGCTCAAGATCGGCGATAGCGCTATTACACGGCTGCCGGAGCCGCCGTCATGGTCCGCAAGCAGCGATCATGCGCCGTCGCGGTGAGGGAGCCCGGGCTTCGGGCACGGAGAGTGCTCAAGATCGGCATTAGCGCTACTACACGGCCGCGGGAGCCGCCGTCATGGTCCACAAACAACGATCATGCTGTGTCGCCGCGTCTGCAAGATCGGCGTCAGCGCTACTACACGGCTGCGGGAGGCACCGCCATGGTCCGCAAAGGGCGATCATGCTGCGTCGCGGCGTCATGGAGACCCAGCTTCGGGGCGGAGCCTCGCCCAAGATCGCCGGTAGTGGTTCATGGCTCTGCCCGTCGCGCCTGATGCGCCGCTGACGGTGATCATGCGGCAGCGCCGTCACCCGCAGTGGCGTCGCCGCAGACCGGATCAATCGGCCGCCTGCACATGATCGGCGGTTGCGGTGCGACGCGGCCACCCCTGGCCGCCATGCACCGCGGGCAAATGACCATGTGACCGCGGAGGGCACGGACCGGCCTACGCATGGTCGCTCGAATCAGCAGCTGCGGTCCGCCGCAGCCGCCAGGTACCGCGACCGGCGATCGTGGACGCGGAGCCGCCTACGCTCGTGGCACCACCACGACCCCCAGGGCGCCGTTGCCGACGTGGGCGCCGATGACGGCGCTGATCTCGGAGACCACGGGGCGGGGGGAGGCGGGGAGGCGTTCGGCGAGGCGGTCCGCGAGCTCCTCGGCACGCTCGGGGACGCCGAGGTGGTGCACCGCGAGATCGGCCTCGGCGCCGGCGGCGGCGACCGCGTGCTCGACGAGCCGCTGGGTGGCGCGGGCGGAGGTGCGGACCTTCTCCAGGGCGGTGATGCGGCCGTCGACCAGGTGGAGCAGCGGCTTGACGGCGAGGACGGTGCCCAGCACCGCGGCCGCCGTCCCGATCCGGCCGCCGCGGCGGAGCCGGTCGAGCTCGTCCACGCAGAAGATCACCCGGCACCGGGCGGCCACGGCCGCGGCGGCGGCCTCGACGTCGGCCGGGTCCGCGCCCTCGGCGGCGGCGCGGTCGGCGGCGAGGACCGCGAACCCCAGGCCCATGCCCAACGCCCGCGAGTCGACGACCCGGACCCGGCCCGGGTCGACCTCCTCGGCGGCGAGCCGCGCCGCGTCCCACGTGCCCGACAGCTCACGGGACAGGTGCACGGAGACGACCGCGGACGCCCCCGCCGCGAGCAGGTCGCGGTAGGTCTCGGCGAACGCCTCCGGGGTGGGGCGCGAGGTCTGGACGTCCAGCCTGCGGTCGGCGATCGCCGCGCTCAGCTCGCCCGGGCCGATGTCGACGCCGTCGCGCACCACGCGGTCGCCCAGCCGCACCTCGAGGGGCACGACGCGCACGGCTCCGGCCAGCGAGGACGGCAGGTCGGCGGTCGAGTCGGTCACCACCGCGACGCGGCCCGCCACCTCCTCGGCGCCGGCCCGGCCCGCTGCGTCCGCAGGCGCCTCGGCGCCGTCGGGCGCGGTGTCCTCCGCGCCCTCGGGGTCGGTCGCGCGGTCGGCTCGCTCGGTCACCGCTGCGGACCGCGGGTCGAGTGCGGAATCGGGCACGGGGCCGAACCTAGAACCTCTCCAGTCGATCTCCAACCGGCTGCGCCGGTCGACGTCGCCGGCCGCTCACGACCCGCCGGGCCGCTCGCCGCCCACAGGATCGATCGCCCCTCGCGAAGCCGACCGCACCTGCGACGCCGATCGCCCGCAGGGCCGACCGCCGTCTGCGGAGCCGATCGCCGCCCGCAGAGTCGATCGCCACATGCACAGTCGATCGTCGCTGACGGGGCGGATCACGTTACACAGCAGAGCACGCTCGGCGGAGCCGATCGTCGAGCCCGCTCGCGCCCGCAGACCCGATCACGAGCGGAGAAGCGAAAAACGAGGACGGAAGCCGATTACGAGACAGAAGCCGACCACGAGCACAGAAGCCGACCACGAGCGGAACGGCCGAGTTCCCGCTCACGGGCGGCAGGCCGCCTTCCCCGCCGATCACGCCTCCACAGACGCAGGACCAGGCGCGCCGACGACGGTCTCCCCCAGCTCACGAGATCCCACGGAACCGTGTACCCGAGCGAGCTCTCCCCGCACCAGCTCGGCGAGCGTCTCCCCCACCCGCCGGTGCGCCTCCCAGCCCCAGTGCATCCCGTCGGGGTTGCCGCGTCCGCCCAGGACGTGCCCGGCGACCAGGGTGGGCGCGTCGAGCACCCGCACCCCGTGCGCGTCGGCCCAGATCCGGGTGGCCCGCTCGGCCGCCGCCCGCCCGGCGTGCACCCCGCCGTAGACCGCGGCCCGGTGCACCGAGGGCAGCATCGCGACGACCGGGAGCCCGGGCCGCAGCGCCGTCACGGCGGCACGGCACCGTTCCAGGTACGACACCGTGAGCCGCGGGGGCAACGCCACCGGCCCACCGCCGGGCAGCGCCGCGAACGCGCGCGACAGCCACGGCTGGGCGCGTAGGTATCCGTCCCGCACCCGCGCGCGGACGGAGGCGGGCCGCAGGACCGGGATCAGTTCCCGCAGCGACGTGGGCAGGGGCGAGGGCAGTGCGTCCATCCCGCCCACCCCGAGCACCAGCGCATCGATCCGCGGCATCGCCGCCCACACCCGCGGGTCGTGGGTCAGCGCGTGCCAGGCGTGCCGCGCCGTCCAGCCGATCCCGGCGACGAGCTCGACCCGCCCGCCGAGCGCGGCCGCGGCGACCTGCGGCCAGATCCGCGGGTGGTCGGCGGGTTCGGCCCGCTCGGGGCCGTGGAAGGCGAGCGAGTCGCCGAGGACCAGCAGCGTCGAACGGGATGGGCGGATCACCCCGTGTCCGGAGGCGCTCCGGCTCGGGGCCAATGGGTCCTCAGGAGGTGACACCGATGTTGTACCCGGACAGCCGCCAGCGCGGGTGGTCCGCGCGCCGCGCGACGACCGCCCACTTGCAGTTGCCCATGCCGCCGATGATCGGCCAGACGGTCTCGGGCAGGTCCAGCAGCCCGGAGACCAGGCCGCCGATCATCCCGCCGTGCGCCACGATCAGCAGGGACTGCGAGCCGGGCTCCTCGGCCAGGTCGACGTCGATCTCCTCGACGACCGGCAGCGACCGCCGGACGACGTCGACGCGGGACTCCCCGCCCGGCGGCGTCCAGCGCGGATCGCCGCGCCATTCCGCGATCTGCCCCGGGTAGTCGACCTCGACCTCGTCGACGCGGCGGCCCTGCCACTCCCCCAGGTGCGTCTCACGCAGCCGCTTGTCGAGCTTGACCGGCAGCCCGAGGACGTCGGCGATGGTGTTCGCGGTGTCGACGGCGCGGGTCAGGTCTGAGCTGACGACACGGTCGAAGGGCATGGCGCCGAGCACCGGGGCGGCCCGCAGCGCCTGCTCGCGGCCCTCCTCGGTGAGCTGGGAGTCGATGTGGCCCTGCATGCGGCCGGCGACGTTGTAGTCCGTCTGCCCGTGCCGCAGCAGCACGACCCGCCGGAGAGTCACTCCGACTCCTCGGCCGGGGTGGTGCGGGCCTCGGGGAAGTCGAGGGCCGGGCAGTCCTTCCACAGCCGGTCCAGCCCGTAGAACCCGCGCTCGTCCGTGTGCTGGACGTGCACGACGACGTCCGTGTAGTCCAGCAGGACCCACCGGCCCTCGCGGGTGCCCTCGCGGCGGGTCGGCTTCACGCCGTGCTCGCGGAGCTTCTCCTCCACCCCGTCGACGATTGCCTGGACCTGCCGCTCGTTGGGCGCCGAGGCGAGGACGAAGCAGTCGGTGATCACGAGCTGCCCCGACACGTCGAGCACGACGATGTCCTGGGCGAGCTTGTCCGCGGCGGCGGCCACCGCCACCCGGGCGATCTCCACCGCCTCTGCCGTTGCCGCCACGCGGCCTCCCTCCGCGACGGCCGGACCTCGGCCTCGCAGCCCCAGTGTCGCAGGCCGCGCCGGGTGGGTCCGGTTCAGGCCGGGATACCGGTTCCCGCGGGCGCGTCCGGGGTGTAGAGCCGGCGCTTCGAGATGTACTGGACCACCCCGTCGGGCACGAGATACCAGACCGGCCGGCCGGCGGCGACGCGGTCGCGGCAGTCCGTCGACGAGATGGCCATGGCCGGCACCTCGACGAGCGTGACGGCTCCCTTGGGCAGGTGCGCGTCGGCCAGCTCGTAGCCGGGACGGGTCACGCCGACGAAGTGCGCCAGCGTGAACAGCTCCTCGACCTTGTGCCAGGACAGGATCTGGGAGAGGGCGTCGGCACCGGTGATGAAGTACAGCTCGGCGTCGGGCACCGCGGCGTGGATGTCCGCCAGGGTGTCGGCGGTGTAGGTCGGGCCGCCGCGGTCGATGTCCACCCGGCTCGTCATGAACCGCGGGTTCGACGCCGTGGCGATCACCGTCATCAGGTACCGGTCCTCGGGCGGGCTCACCGCCCTCGCCGACTTCTGCCACGGCTGCCCCGTCGGCACGAACAGGACCTCGTCGAGCGCGAACCGGTCGGCGACCTCGCTGGCCGCCACCAGGTGGCCGTGGTGGACGGGGTCGAACGTCCCGCCCATCACCCCGATCTTGCGCTGCATCGCGGCAGGATATCCCGCCCCGGAGGCCCGGAACGGACACACCGCCGTCTCACCCGGCGGGCTGAGCAGCGGCGACCCGGCCGCGGGCCCGCTCGCACCGCTCTGCGAAGGCGGCGGCCGAGGCGGAGTGGGCTTCGGCGACCTCCGCCCCGTCACCCGTGCTGAGCAGGTCGAACTGCAGGCCGCGCCAGAGGGCGACGATCTCGCGCGCGATCGTGCCGGCCTCCGGGTCCGGCACGCCCTCGGCCCGCAGCCGCCCCGCGACGAGGTTGGTCCAGTCGTGCCCGACCCGCGCCAGGAAGTCGTCGAACCGGCCCGGCTGGTGCAGCGCCACGCCGTAGACCTCGAAGAACAGCCGGTGGAACGGGTGGTTCTCGCGGGCGGCGATCCCGGTCCACACGGCGTCGAGGCGCTCGCGGAGCGGGCCGGTGCCGTCGAGCGCGGAGAGGGCGGCCGCGAAGGTCGGGAACCGCAGCGAGGCCGCCATCAGCGCCTGCGCGATCAGCTGTTCCTTGGACGCGAAGTAGTACAGCAGCATCCGGTTGTTGGTGCCGATGGCCGCGCCGAGCCGGCGCAGCGTCAGCTCCGCGATGCCGTGCTCGAGGACGTAGTCCGCGATCAGGCCGAGCAGCCGGTCCCGCTCGGACTCCGGTGCCGCCATGGCGTCACCGTACCGACCGAGGGGCGGCCCGGACCCGCCAGCAGGGAAGGCCTCGGCACGGCCGAGGACGTACGGACGGATCAGGGGCGCCCCTCGTAGGCGTGGCGGAACTGCACGCTGATCCGGGCGGAGGCCGACCGCACCTTCGGCACGCTGTGCTGCCACGTGCGCTGGCAGGTCCCGCCCATCACCAGCAGGTCGCCGGGCCCGGGGAGGAACCCGACGGACGCGCCGCCGCCGTGCGGCCGCAGCCGGAAGGGCCGCACCCCGCCCAACGAGACCAACCCGACGAGCGCGGTGTCCATCTCCCTGGCCACCCGGTCCCCGTGCCACGCCACGCTGTCCGCCCCGTCGCGGTACAGGTTGGCCCCGACCTGCGTGAACTCCTCGCCGTAGCGCTCGCTCAACAGGCGCGCGGCCTCGGCGAACACCGGTTCCGGGAGACCCTGGTCGACGGTCCACCGGTGCGTGAGCCGCGGTTCGGGCAGTACCCGTTCGTACATCCGGATGTCCCGCTGTGCCCACGGCGTGCTCCGCAGCAAACGCGCGAACAGCTCGTCCGCCCCGCGCAGCCACCCGGGGACGAGGTCCACCCAGGCGCCGGAGCCCAGCTCGTGCCGGACCAGCCCGTGGAAGTCCGGGTCGACCTCGACGGCCGGGGCGCCCTCGTCGAACAACGACGGCTGCCACACCAGGTCCACTCCCATGAGTGCGACGCTACCCCTTCTCGAACATCAGTTCGAGATTTTCGATCGGAGTCCCCGCAGCCGGCAGCCGTCTTCGACCTGGCGGTTTCGGGCCCACGTCACATTCCGGACGCCGAGAGACAGGTTAGCCTTCCCTCTGCTCGCCGCCGAGAACTTGGAGCCCCGATGCCCCCACGCCGTGCCCGCCGCCTGCTCCCGACCGCCGTCGCGGTCGTCGGGGTGCTCCTCCTGTCGGCCTGCGGCGGCGACGCCGGCGGCGGCGAGCCGACGGCGGCGCCGCGCATCGTGGCGCACGCGCACGGCGAGACGCAGGTGCCGGCCGACCCGCAGCGGATCGTCGTGCTGGAGCCCGTGCAGCTCGACACCGCCGTCGCTCTCGGGCGCGTGCCGGTCGGGGCCGCCGTCCTGAGCACCGCCGCCGGCGTCCCGGCCTATCTGGGTGAGGAGGCGAAGGCGGTCGATCCGGTCGGGACCGTCGCCGAGCCGTCCCTCGAGAAGATCGCGGCGCTGGAGCCGGACCTGATCCTCGGCACCGAGTCCCGGCACCGCGAGCTCTACCCGCAGCTCGCCACGATCGCTCCCACCGTGTTCATGGCCAGCCAGGCCGACCCGTGGCAGGACAACGTCCGGTTCGTCGGGCGGGCGCTCGGCGCGGAGGACGCGGCGCAGGGCCTGCTCGACCGGTACCACCAGCGGTGCGACGAGGTGGCGGCCACGCACCGCACGGCCGGCCGGACCGCCCAGCTCATCCGGCCCCGCGAGGGGGTGCTCACCCTCTACGGCCCCACCTCCTTCGCCGGCAGCACGCTCGAGTGCGCCGGCTTCACGACGCCGCCGCGGGACTGGGAGAACTCGATCTCGGTGGACCTGTCCCCGGAGCTCGTCCTGGAGGCCCGGGCCGATCTCGTGCTGGTCACCGCGACCAGGGCCGGCGACGAGACGGTCGTCCCGCCCGCGGTGGCGGCGGTGCGGACCGAGTCCTTCCCGAACCTGCACGTGGTGGACCAGTCCTTCTGGATCACCGGCGTCGGGCCCCGGGGCGGACTGGCCGTGCTCGACGACCTCGAGCGCATCCTGGCCGGACGCGCCGCATGACGCGGTCGTTCGACACCTCGCCGAACGTCCTGTTCGACACCCGGGTCGCCGGCGTCGACCGGCTCTCGCCGGGCTTCGTGCGCCTCACTCTGCACGGTCCCCAGCTGGCCCACTTCGTCGCGCACGGTCCCGACCAGCGGATCAAGCTCCTCGTCCCGCAGGGCGACTACCCCGCCGCGTTCGGGCCCCGGACCGAGCCGCTGCCGGAGCGGGACTGGCGTGCGATCTGGCGGAGCCTGCCCGACGCCGGGCGGCCCGCGCTGCGCAGCTACACGCCCACCGCGGTGCGGTGGGCGCAGCGCGAGATCGACGTCGACGTCTTCGTGCACGCCCGGCCGGGCCCCGCCAGCCGGTGGGCCGGCGCGGCCCGGCCCGGCGAACGCCTGCTGGTCTCCGGTCCGGACGTGCGGCGGGGCCGGCCCGGCCACGGCGTCCAGTGGCAGCCGGGCGCGGCCACCTCCGTGCTGGTCGCCGCCGACGAGGCCGCACTGCCCGCCCTCCGCGGCATCCTCGCCTCCCTCGGCGCGGGAGTCGGCGGCACGACGCTCGTCGAGGTGGGTGATCCGGCCGACGCCGCCGGCCTGCCCGCGCCACCCGGTGTCGTGACCACCCTGTGCGCGCGCGGGGGCCTGCTCGCCGCCGTCGAGGAGTGGGTAAGCGTCCGGGGCGCCGCCGCCGCAGCGCTGGGCGGGGAGTTCTACGCCTGGGCCGCGACCGAGAGCTCCCGCGTCGCCCGGGTCCGCACCCTGCTCGCCGGGGCCGGGATCGCGGCGAACCGGATCCACACCCAGGGCTACTGGCACGACCGCCGCCGCGCGGGGTAGTCCGAAGGCAGTCCAGCACCCGAACGGGAAGCACGGTGCGGTTCCATCCCATGATCCGGGATCACTTTCTCATCTTCTGATACCGCGGCGTACGGTCCACCCATGCCCACCACCGCCTCCCGCCGCCGCTGGGTGGTGCTCGCGATCGGCGTCCTCGCCCAGACCTCGGCCTGCGCGTTCGTCTACGGGGTCCCGTTCCTGGTGCCGGGGCTGCGCGACGCGATGGGCCTGTCGCTGGCCGCCGCGGGCACCTACGTCGCCGCGCCGACCACCGGGCTCCTGCTCACGCTGATCGCGTGGGGCGCGGCCGCGGACCGGTTCGGCGAGCGGAAGGTGATGGCCTCGGGGCTGCTGCTGGCGGGGCTCGTGATCGGCACGGTCGCGCTGCTGCCCCACCCCGGGCACGCCACCGTGCTGGGCCTGCTGGCCGTGGGCGGGGCGGCGTCGGCCAGCGTGTTCGCCGCGAGCGGCCGGATGATCATGGGCTGGTTCCCGCGCACCGAGCGCGGCCTGGCGATGGGGATCCGGCAGACCGCGCAACCGCTCGGCGTCGCACTGGCCGGGCTGGTCCTGCCGAGCCTGGCGGAGCGGACCGGCGCGATCGGCGCGCTGGTCGTCCCCGCCGCGCTCTGCCTGCTCTCGGCCGTGCTGGTCGTCGGGTTCGCGCCCGACCCGGCGCGGCCGCCGCGGACCGAGGGTGCGCGCGAGGGCTCGCCGTACGGGACGCCGGTGCTGTGGCGGGTGCACGCGGCGAGCGCCATGCTGGTCGTCCCCCAGTTCGCGATCAGCGCCTTCGCCACGGAGTACCTGGTGCGCCAGCAGGGCTGGAGCGCCACCGGGGCCGGCGCGTTCGTCGCGGTGATCCAGATCGCGGGCGCGCTCTCGCGGATCGGCTCCGGCGTGTGGTCGGACCGGGTCGGGTCGCGGCTGCGGCCGATGCGGCAGCTCGCGGTGGGCGCGACGCTCGTCCTGCTCGTCTTCGCCCTGGGCGACGCGGTCGCCCCGTGGCTGGCCGTCGCCGCGCTGGCCGTCGGCGGGATCGTCACCGTGGCCGACAACGGGCTGGCCTTCACCGCGGTCGCCGAGATCGCCGGGGCGACGTGGTCCGGGCGGGCCCTCGGCATCCAGAACACCGGGCAGAACGTCGTGTCGTCGCTGACCCCGGTCGCGCTGGGCGCGGTCGTCGGGGCGGCGGGCTACGCGCTGGGGTTCGTGGTGGCCGCGGCGGCGCCGCTGGCCGCGATCGCCCTCACCCCGGTGCGGGACGAGCCCGAACCCAGCTGGTGAGTCAGCCGACGCCGGCGTCGAGGGCCGCGGCGAGGAAGCGCAGCTCGGGCCGCAGGTCGAGCCGGGCCGGCGACTCCTCGTCGGCGTGCCGGTAGACCGAGTGCCGGTAGCTCAGCGTCGACGCCAGCAGCAGCGCCGCGCTGTCGACGCCGGTCCCGGCGCCCTCCCGGGCCGCGAGCAGCACGGCCCGGATCTCCTCGACGAACCGGTCGAACCGGCCGTGCAGGGCGTCGCGCACCGCGGGGTGCGTGTCGGCCTCGCGCCACAGCAGGTGGGAGAGCACGGCGGAGGACCCGAGCCGCTCGTCGAGCACGGCGACGAGCCGGCAGAGGCTCTCCGTGACGTCGCCGGGCACGACCACCGCCGCCCGGTCGACGGTCTCCTCCGGCAGCCGCCCGACCAGCGCGGTGAGCAGGTCGACCTTCTTCGCGAAGTAGTAGTGCACCAGGCCCTTCGGCACGTCGGCGCGCTCGGCGATCTTCGAGGTGGGCGTCGCGTCGAACCCCCGCTCGGCGAAGAGCTCCTCCGCCGCGGCGAGGATGCGCTCGCGCGCCGGTTCCGGTGCGGTCATCGCGTCCCATCCTGCACGCACGAGGGGCCGCGACCCCCGCGGGTCGCGGCCCCTCGTCCCTCGATCGGTCAGTGGGTTCCGGCCAGCCCGCGGTGGGCGCTGGTGGCCGCCGGCAGGGCGCTCGCGGCGACCAGCACCGCGAGGACACCGGCGACCCACGAGGTCCACGCGGCCCCGGTGAGGTCGCTGTAACCCATCACCCACGGGGCGATGAACAGCAGCACACCGAGCACACCGTGCCCGTACTCGCTCGCCACCGAACCCGGTGCGGCGAGCGACCACAGAGCGGTCAGGGCGAGCACCACGCCGAGGACGACGAGCGGCCACGCCGCGGCCGCGTCCGTGGCCACCACGACGGGCGACAGGGCGGCCAGGACGCCGATCACCAGGGCGACCCAGTCCTGCCACCGTGTCCACGCCTTCGCGGTCATCACGATCACTTCCCTCCAGGAGACTTCCCGACGCCTCCGGTCTACGCCTTGACTGGCCGCCCGGTCAACTTCGTCGCCGAGTGATCCACGACTCGCCGGCCGGGCACGTCCCGACCGGCGAGCGCGCAGGTCAGCGGCGGCTTCGGGTGGCCGCCTCGGCGAGGACCGGCAGGTAGGCGTCGAGCACCCACGGGATCGACAGGACCGACGGCGACGAGCTGGCCGCCACCCGGTCCGCCCCGATGATCGGCGCGTAGCCCCCGGCCTTCACGGCGGGCATCTCCTGCACGGCAGGGTCGGCGCGGAACGCGGCGTCGAGGTCCGGCGTGCCGAAGAACCCGACGAGCAGGTCGGACTGCAGCCGCGGGACCAGCTCGGCGCTGACCGTGTAGTAGACCGCCTCGCCTCCGGGGGCGTTCTGCTCGACGAAGGGCGCCGACGTCATCCCGAGGTCTTCCAGCAGCCGGACCCGGACGTCCGTCGGCCGGAAGATGCCGAGCTGCCCGCCGTCCATCCCGCCGGTGTAGGCGAACGTGGCCCCCGCGAGCTGCGGGTACTCCGACGTGGCCGCGGCCAGCCGGGACTGCGTGGCCACGACGAGCTCCTCGGCCCGGGTGCTGCGGGCCAGCGCGCGGCCGGCGATCCGGGTCTGCTCCTGCCAGCTCGTGGAGTACGGCGCGTCCGGGTAGGCGACGACGGGCGCGGTCCGGGAGAGCGTGTCGTACTCGTCCTGGGTGAGCCCGGAGTAGGTGGCGAGGATCAGGTCGGGCTGCGCGGCGGCGATCGCCTCGAACGCGATCGGCTCCAGCGACCGCCCGACGACCTGCGGCATCGGCTTGCCGGCCAGCGCGTCCCGGACCCACGGGAGCACACCCTCGGCGTCGCCGCCGTAGTCGAAGAACGGCATCGCGACGGGCACCACGCCGAGCGCGATCGCCACGTCCTGGTTGGCGGCGCTCACCGTCGCGACGCGGGTGGGCTCGGCCTCGATCGTCGTGGTGCCGAGCTTGTGCGTGATCGTGACGGGGAAGCCGTCGCCGCCGCCCGCGGAGGAGGGCGTGTCCCCGCCGGACGCACACCCGGCGAGGGTCAGCGCGGCAAGGCCCGACGCGGACAGGACGAAGGAACGGCGGGACAGGGTCGGCACGTGCATGGCTCCCGGGACGTCGTGGCAGTACGTCGGTGAGCCTAACCTCAGTACTGCGGGGATCCTGCACGAATCGGACACACCCCGCGCAGGCCATACTGGGCCGGTGATCGGGCGCGGCAGGCGGGAGCGGAAGGCCAGGGAGAGCTCGGAGAGGGCGGTGAGCGCGGCGCTCGACCTCATGGAGGGCCGGGCCCTGCACGCCGACCGGGTCGACTGGTCCGCCGCCCGGACGGACGTCCTCGGCGCGCTCGACGACCCGGAGCAGCTCGAGCTGAAGCTGTTCCACCTCGTCAGGCAGGCGGGTGGGCCGCACGGCGGCGTCCGCCGCGCCCGGCCGGCGACCGGGGCTCCGGAGCTGCCGGGGATCGAGGAGCAGGGCGACGCGGTCGTCGTCGGCCTGCCCTCCTGTGCCGAGCACGACGCCCGGACCTACGTCGACGCCGCCCGCGCGGCACTCGGCGGCCGCACCCCGGAGCGGTGGATCGTGGACCTGCGCGGCACCGGCGGCGGGTCGCCGTGGCCGCTGCTCGCCGCCGTGGCGCCGCTCCTCGGCGAGGGCGAGGTCGGCGCGTTCGTGGACCGGAAGGGCGGCCGCACCCCGTGGACCGTGCGCGACGGCGTGGTCTCGCTGGGCGGGACCCCGCAGCTCCAGGGCCCGCCCGGCCGCTTCGACGGGCCCGTCTCCGTGCTGACGGACGGGAACACGGCGAACTCGGGCGAGGCCGTGGCCGTCGCCTTCCGCGGCCGGCCCGACGCCCGCTCCTACGGCGCCCCCACCCTCGGCTTCAGCACCGGCGTCGAGTCCGCGCCGCTGCCCGGCGGGCTGGTGCTCACGGTCGCGACCAGCCGCTTCGCCGACCGCACCGGCCAGGTGTACGGCGGCCCCGTCGCCCCCGACGTCCCCAGCGACGACCCGCTCAGCATGGCCCTCTGGGACCTGTGAGTGGCGATGGTCGCCAGAACGACCATCGCCACTCACGAGCGGGCGTCAGACGGGCAGGAGGGCCTCGACGACGTCGGCGAGCTGGCCCGCGGTGCGGCACTCGTGCATCGGCAGGACGTCGGCGTAGCGATGCGCGGCGGAGTCGCCGGTCCCCCACTGCCGCTCGGGCTCCGGGTTGAGCCAGTGCGCGTGCCGGGCCTGCCCGGCGAGCCGGCGCAGCACGGCGAGGTTCGGGTCGCGGTAGTTCGTGCGGGCGTCGCCGAGGATCAGCAGCGAGGTCTTCGAGGTGATCGCCTCGCCCCAGAACTCGCCGAAGCTGCCCAGCGCGTGCCCGTAGTCGGAGTGCCCGTCGAAGGCGGTGAGGTCCGCCTCGCGCAGCACCCGCTGCATGACCCCGGAGAGCTCGGCGCCGGGCTCGAACAGGTGCGTGACCTCGTCCGTCTTCTCGACGAACGCGAACACCCGTACCTTCGAGAACTGCTCGCGCAGCGCCTGGACCAGCAGCAGCGTGAAGTGCGAGAACCCGGCGACCGAGCCGGAGACGTCGCAGAGGATCACCAGCTCCGGGCGCCCCGGGCGGCGGGTCTTGTAGGCGGGCTTCATCGGCACCCCGCCGGTCGACATGGACCGCCGCAGCGTGCGGCGCATGTCCAGGGTGCCGCGCTTGGCGTGCTTGCGACGCACCGCGAGCCGGCTCGCCAACCGCCGGGCCAGCGGGTGCACGGTGCGGCGGAGCTGGGCGAGCTGCTCGGCGTAGGCGGAGAGGAACTCGACCTGCTCGGCCTGCTTGGGCACGGCCGTCTTCGCGACCTGGTCCCGGCCGCGCTGTTCCGCGGTCCGGCGCCGCACCTCGTCCTGCACCATCTTGCGGAACCGGGCGATGCGGTCGCGGATCTCGCGGCGGCGGACCTCGTCGGTGAAGTCGTCCGTCGGGTCGCCGTCCTGGCGCATCCCGTCGAGGATCCGGGCGAGCAGCGTCTCCGGCGACATCAGCCGCAGGGCCTGGTAGGCCGACCAACTGGGCCGGCCGTTGACGCCCTGCACGCCGGTGCCGCTGGCCCCGGCGGTGCCGAGGGCGTCGACGGCCGCGCGGGCCAGCTCGCGCAGTGCCTCCTCGTCGCCGGCGAGCAGCAGGTCGGCGAGCAGATCGCGCAGGGCGTCGACGTCGACCGGGCCCTCCGACCCGTCGTCCGTCTCCGTGCGCGGCACCTCCACGTCCTGGGCGCCGACCCCGAGGGCGGGCGGGAAGTACAGGTCGAAGAGGGTGTCGAAGACCTCGCGCTGGCCGGAGCGGCGCAGCAGCGCGGACGCGAGCCCCTCGCGCAGCTCGCGCCGGCGCAGCAGGTCGAGCGCGCCGACGACCTCGGCCGCGTCGACCGTCTCGCCCGGCCCGACGGCCACGCCGTGCCGGCGCAGCGCGCCGACGAAGTCGACGAGGTGACCGGGCAGCCCGTGCTCGGGGGTCGTGACGGCCATCGGGGCCTCCTCGGTTGGACGGCTCAGTTCAGCCGGAGTTCCGCACTCGCCTTGACCTGGTCGGACTGGTGCTTGAGGACGACGCCGAGGGTCTGCCGGACGGCGTCGTCGTCGAGGGTGTCGAGGCCGAGGGCCAGCAGCGTGCGGCCCCAGTCGATGGTCTCGGCGACCGACGGGACCTTGCGCAGCTCCATGGCCCGCAGCACCCGCACGGTCCGCACCAGCGCGTCGGCCAGCGCCTGGGGCAGCTCCGGGACGCGGGTCAGCACGATCCGGCGCTCGAGGTCCGGGTCGGGGAAGTCCAGGTGCAGGAACAGGCAGCGGCGCTTGAGCGCCTCGGACAGCTCGCGCGTGGAGTTCGAGGTCAGCAGCGCGAACGGCTTGCGGGTCGCGGTGACCGTGCCCATCTCCGGGATGGAGACCTGGTAGTCCGACAGGACCTCCAGCAGCAGGCCCTCGACCTCGACGTCCGCCTTGTCCATCTCGTCGATGAGCAGGACCGTCGGGTCGTCCCGGCGGATCGCGGTGAGCAGCGGGCGCGGCAGGAGGAACTCCTCGGAGAACACGTCGTCCCGGGTGGCGTCCCAGCTCTCGTGCCCCTGCCCGGCGGTGATCCGCAGCAGCTGCTTGGCGTGGTTCCACTCGTAGAGCGCGCGGGCCTCGTCGATGCCCTCGTAGCACTGCAGGCGCACCAGCCCGGAGCCGGTCGCGGCGGCGACCGCCTTCGCGAGCTCGGTCTTGCCGACGCCGGCGGGGCCCTCCACGAGGAGCGGCTTGCCGAGCCGGTCGGCGAGGTACACGGTCGTCGCGACGGCGGTCGACGCGAGGTAGCCGACGCCCTCGAGGCGCTCGGTGACCTCGTCGACCGAACCGAACAGCGGTGACTGGGTGGCCTTCACCCGGATCATCCTGCCTTGTGGGTACCGGCCCCGCCCAGCCGTGTTGCCGATCGGACGTTCAGTCGGGGGTGAGTGGTGCGTCACACCGCGATCGTCAGCGGAGCAGCCGCAGGGCCGTGGAGATCGGGTCGAGGAGCCGCGGCAGGGCCGGATCGAGCCCTTCTTCGACGTCGACGGCCGAGCAACCGTTGAGCACGACGTCGGCGCCGGCGGCCCCGGCCCGCTCCAGCGCGGGCCGCACCGCCCGCACCCAGCGGTCGCCGTCCTCGATGTCCTCGACGGCGAGGTCCAGCACGGTGACCCCGAGGAAGGCGCCGGACCAGCCGTAGGCGGCGATCCGCGCCTCGAGCTCCGCGGCGATGGCCCGGTTGCGGGCGACGGCGGCGACCCTGGCCCCGGCGAGCACGGCGGCCCCGACCCCGAGCCGCAGCAGGCCGAGCGTCGGCGGAAACGGCTGCTCACCCCCGGGGGCCGGTACCGCCGGGTCGAGCACGCAGTCCGGCAGGGTCGCGTCCACCCCGGGCCGCGCCGCGGCGAGGGCCTTCCCGACCAGTTCCTCCGACGCCCGGACGTCGGCCTCGGTCTCCAGTGCGCGGGGCGCCTCCGGCCCGATGTCGTGCAGCTCGACCCGGACGCCCCGCGGCGCCAGTGCGTCGTAGCGGGCCTGGCGGCGGGCGACCTCGGCCTCGTCGACGTGGATCGGGGTCACGGCGTGGATACGCACGACCGGTCCTCCTTCAGCCCGGCGAGACCGCGCAGCGCGTCCCCGACGGCGGGCAGGCCGGGCAACGCCGCGCACACGGCCTGGATCGCGTCCACCGGCTCGCTGCCGCCGAGCAGGTCCGCGAGCAGCGTCGGCAACGTCTGCGTGGTGAACGGGTGATGGTCGGCGTCGCCCACCGGGTTCGGGGCCTCCGCGGTGACCGTCCCGGCCACCGACCGGACGGTGACGCGCGCGGGGCGCTCCGCGGGCAGCCGGGCGTCGAGGTCGGGGGCGGCCCGGACCGTCACGCGGGCGGCCAGCGCCGCGGTCGCGGGATCGGCGAGGGCCTCGGCCGACAGTGCCGCCGGGTCCATCCGGCCGCGCCGCAGCGCCGTCGCGACCGTGAACGGCACCGAGAACATCGCGGCCAGCGGGCCGGTCCAGGTGCGGCGGTCGAGGCCGGCGGCGAGCGAGTGCGTCTCGACCAGCACCTCCTCCACCTCCCCGTCGAGGCGGCCGCGCAGCTCCAGCGCGGCGTCGACGGCGGCGTGGGTGAACGAGCACGAGGCGTGCCGCTTGACGTATCCGCCCTCGACCTCCCAGCGGCTGCCCGGATCCGCGTCGAGCTCCGCCGGATCGAGCTCGCCCAGCAACTCCCCGAGCGACCCGGCCGCGGTCCCGGTCGACCGGGCGAGCCCGGCCGCGGCCATCCGCGCCGCGGCGAGGCCGGAGACGTTCGCCGACCCCATCCACGCGTCGCGGACCCGGTTGCCGTCGAGCGCGCTGGCGAAGTGCCCGGCGATCGGCATGCCGCTGCCGGCGTCGATCGCCCCGGCGGTGGCCCCGGCGTCGAGCCCGAGCAGGCGCGCACAGCCCGCCGCCGCCCCGGTCACGCCCCAGTTGCCGTGCGGGTGCGTGCCGGGCCGCAGCCGGGTGGCCCGGCCGAAGCGGGCCCCGACCTCGTAGGCCGCGAGCAGGGCGGCGAGCGTGTCCGGCCCGGACGCGTCCCGCTCGGCGGCCAGGGCCAGCACCGCCGGGAAGGCGTGCGCGGCGGGGTGGCCCTTGGCCCGCTTGTGGCCCTCGTCGAGCTCGAGCCGGACGAGCGCGGTCGCGTTGAGCCACGCGGCCGCCTCGACCATCGTCGTGCACCCGGCCCCGACGAGCGGCGCCGGGCCGGGTCCCGGCGTCCAGGCCTCGACGAGCCGGCGCTGCTCGGGCTCGCGGGCGCCGAGCGCCGTCACACCGAGGACGTCGAGGAGGACCAGGCCGAGCCGCTCCCGCGGCCCGGCCGGCACGTCGGCCCAGCGCAGCCCCGCGACCCAGGCCCCGAGCCGGTCGACGGCCGCGCGGACCTCGCGCTGCCGCACCTCAGGCGGTGGTGGCGGTCGAGCGGGTCGCGGCGCCCTCGGCCGTGCGGGCGGGCTCGCGCGGCACCAGCAGCATGAGCAGCGCACCGCCGACGGCGAGCACCGCCATCACGATGAACCCGCTGGTGAACGTGCCGGTGCCGGCGACGATGAACCCCATGACCGACGGGGCCACGATGCCCGACGACGCGAAGGCGGCGTCGGCGAACCCGGCGGCGCTGCCCGGCTGGTCCGGGGCGGCGTCGATCGAGGCCACCCACCAGATGCCGCCCGTGACGAACCCGAAGCCCACGCCGCAGGAGATCGAGATGATCGCGACGGCCAGGCTGGGCACGAGCAGCATCGGGATCAGCGAGCACCCGGCGAGCAGCAGGGCCACGCCCATGACCGCGAACCGGCTGCGGATCCGCGGGCTGCGCCGGTACACCCGGTCGACCACGACGCCGCCGACGAGCGCACCGACCACGCCGGCCGCCCACGGGGCGACCGAGAACGCGCCGGCCTGCTTGAGGCTGAGCCCGTACGCGCTGGAGAAGAACGTCGGCAGCCAGTACATGAAGGCCCAGAACATGAAGCCCCAGGCGAAGTACCCGCCGGCGACGACCCACAGGTTGCGGTTGGTGAGCAGCGGCCGCCAGCGCACGGGGGCGCGCTCCGGCCGGGCGTCGGCCTCCTGGCCCGCGGCGATGTAGGCGCGCTCGGCGGCACTCACCCGCGGCGACTCGTCCGGCAGGTCGCGCAGCAGCGCGAGCGCGACCAGCGCCCAGACGCCGCCGAGGATCGCCATCGTCCAGAACATCCCCTTCCAGCCCAGCGCCCCGATGAGCCAGGTGAGCAGCGGGCCGGAGATGAGCAGACTGCCGGAGACCGCGACGCCGCCGCACAGCGCGAGGGCGACGCCGCGCTCGCGCACCGGCAGCCAGCGGCTCACGGCACGGGTGGCCGCCGGGAAGGCCGGGGACTCCCCGATCCCGAGCAGCAGCCGCACGATCAGCAGGCCGGCGAAGGAGCCCGCCACCGGGATCAGTGCGACGGAGACGGAGAACAGCATCACCGCGGCCAGCAGGACCTTGCGCGTGCCGAACCGGTCGACCAACGGCCCCGACACGAAGGCGAAGACCATGTACCCGACCGAGAAGACGCTGCTGATGATCCCGTACTGCGCGGTCGTGATCCCGAACGCCTGCTCCAGCGGTTGGACCGCGTAGGAGATGGCGCTCCGGTCCACGTAGTTGATGACGATCAGGGCGATGACCACCCCGATCGTCACGAAGCGGAAGCGACTGTGCATCTCGTGTTCCTCGGATTCCCCGGCCCGGTCCGGCGACCGGCCGATGTCCGCGTCATTGCGTTCCTGCCAGCGGAACAATCCTGACGCTCCTTTGCGCGGAAATACTCCTCTTATTGCTGCCTTACGTCAACGAACAGGTGAGTCGATAACAAGATCTCCTCAGGAATTCGTTCCGTTCAGAGGAACAATTCGGAGCGGCGCAGAATCGCGAGGGCGTCGCGGACGGGCCGGCCGTCGCGCAGGGCCCACACGGCGGCCACGACGTCCGCGGCGGCACCCGGCACCAGGGCGCGGTCGGCGTTCCCGGTGAACTTCGTCGACAGCTCGTCGGCGGAGAGCGGGTTGGCCGGACCGCCGCGGTTCGCCCGGACCCGTTCGGTGACCGTGCGGCCGTCGGCGAGCTCGGCGGTCAGGACCGCCGGGAACTGGCGCGGGAACAGCGCCGTCGACTCCTCGTCGGCGACCACCCGCACGCGGCCGGCCAGGTCGAGCCGCCGCGGGTCGGCGGCGGCCGCGTCGGTGAAGTCCTCGTGGAACACCCCGAGCCCGCCGCCGCCCAGCAGCGCGGCGGCCACGGTGTAGGGCCCGCTGAACGCCGCGTGGTACCCCGACCGCGGTCGCGCCTTCTCCTCGGGCGGCTCGGCGATGGTGCGCAGTACGGGGGCCGGGACGCCGAGGGTGAGG
The DNA here is from genome assembly GCF_027922425.1 of Pseudonocardia halophobica. Classification (GTDB taxonomy): domain Bacteria; phylum Actinomycetota; class Actinomycetes; order Mycobacteriales; family Pseudonocardiaceae; genus Pseudonocardia; species Pseudonocardia halophobica. Next base: position 290,876 of record NZ_BSFQ01000003.1, read on the forward strand.
GCCCGCACGTCGTCCGGCTCCACCCCGTGGGCGCGCAGCGCGAGCGCCGCGTCGATCCCGGCGTGGGTGAAGTGGTTGCAGGGGTAGGGCTTGAAGAAGATCCCCGGCGTCTCCCACTCCTCGCCGAACCCGTCGGTGACACGCTCGACGTGCACCCGGTCGCCGCAGAAGGCCTGCAGGAACCCGAACCGCCCCTCGATCACGGTCGGCGGCCCGGTCAGGCCGTGCCGGGCCAGGTCCGCGGCGGCGACGCCGGCGTGCGCGGCCCAGCCGCAGTGCACCCGCTTGATCGTGCCGCCGGTCCGGTTCGCCTCGATGACCCCGGCGCCCATGCTGGCGGCGATCCCGACGACCGAGGTCAGCTGCTCGGCGTCGAGCCCGGACAGCATGCCCGCCGCGACGGCGGCGCCGACCGCGCCGCAGATCGCCGTGGCGTGCTGGCCGCGCTCGAAGAACACGGAGTTGCCCAGCTCCTCGTCGTAGCCGGCCATGCCGAGCCGGCAGGTCACCTCGATGCCGACGGCGGCCGCGGCCAGCATCGCCGGGCCGGACGCGCCGACCCGCTCGGCCGTTGCGAGCGCCGCCGGGATCACCGACGACGACGGGTGCAGCACGGACGGCAGGTGCGTGTCGTCGAAGTCGAGGGAGTGCGCGAGGGTGCCGTTGACCAGCGCGGCCGACGGGGCGGGCAGCGGCTCGGCGCGGCCGACGGCGGTGGCCGTGCCGCCCCCGCCCCACTCCCCCACGACCGCGCCGACGATCCGGGCCGGCTCCTCGCGGGTGGCCGCCAGGCAGTTGCCGAGGACGTCGACGGTGCGGGCGACGACGTCGTCCGCCACGTCGGTGGGGATGCCGTCGGCGGCGATCCGCGCGGCGACCTCGCCGATCCGCTGGGCCGGGGTGCGGGTGGCGGTCGGGGCGCTCACGCGGCCACCACCGCGAGCGGGCGGACCGGCGCACCCGTGCCACCGACGATGCGCAGCGGGGCGAACACGGCCAGGAACTCCCCGAGCCCGGCCGCGGCGGCGTCCTCGAGCGCGAGGTGCTCCACGATGTGGATGCCGTGCTCGACCAGCAGCACCCGGTGCACCGGCAGGACGCGGTGCCCGGCGCCAGCGGGGATCTGCTCGAAGGCGGTGGTGTCGGAGCCGGTCGCGACCACGCCGCGCTCGGCGAGCCAGCGCGCCCCGTCGACGGTCACGCCGGGCACCCCGGACTCCTTGCCGAGGTAGGCGGTCGTGTCGCCGAACAGGCGGCCCCACCCGGTCCGGACCAGCGCGATGTCGCCCCGCCCCGGCTCGGCGCCCACCCGCGCGGCCGCGGCCTCGAGGTCCCCGGCCGTGACGCCGTAGCCGCCCTCGAGGGTGTCGACCCCATGCACCGCGGCCACGTCGAGCAGCACCCCGCGGGTGACCATCGGCGGGATGGTCTCGGCCCCGTGCGCGGTGTGCTTCCCGCCGCGCTGCGCCTCGGCGGCGTCGATCCCGCCGTGCAGCAGGCCCTCGTGGCTGACGTGGGACAACGCGTCGACGTGGGTGCCGACGTGCCCGCCGGTCACGATGATCTCGTTCGAGGCCGAGCCGCCGTCGGGCCGGACGGCGTCGCCGTGCCGGCGCTCGAGCGTCATCCGGAAGCCGGGGTGGTTGGGCGAGCTGGGCATGCCGGTGTAGAGCGGGTGCCCCAGCTCGATCACGCGGGCGCCGGCGCGGACCGCGTCCAGCAGCGCGGAACCCGTGGTCGTGGCGGTCATGGGAGCTCCTTCCCGGCGCGCGGGCGGTGCTGCGCCGGTTCGTGGGGGTCGGGGAGGGTGTCCGCGAGCTCGACGACCCAGCGCGCCCCGGACACCACCGCGGGGTCGACGAACCGGCCCCGCGGGTCGACCCAGGCGGACTCGCCGGCCGACTCCAGCGACCGGAGCAGCTCGCGCGCCCGGGCGACCTCGTCCGGGTCGGGGGTGAAGGCCCGGTGCACCGGGCCGATCTGGGCGGGGTGGATCACCGAGCGGCCGAAGAAGCCGGCGTCGCGGGCGGCGGCGGAGTCGGCCGCGAGGCCCTCCGGATCGCCCAGGTCGGTCCAGACGCTGGCCACCGGGCTCGGCAGGCCGGCGGCCCGGGCGGCGACGACCACCCGGCCGCGGGCCCACTCCAGCCCGGACCCGCGGACCCGCAGGTCGGCGGCGAGGTCGGCCTCGCCGAGCGAGAGGCCGGCGACCAGCGGGTGGCAGGTGGCGAGCCCGAAGGCCCGTTCCACGCCCAGGGCGTTCTCGACCAGCAGGTGCAGCGGTCGGCCCAGCCGCTCGGCCAGTGCGGCGACGGCCGCGGGATCGTCCGCCTTGGGCACCCGGACCCCGTCGATGTCCGCCCCGGCGAGGGCGGCGAGGTCGTCGGCGGCCCAGGGCGTGCCGATGCCGTTCATCCGCACCCACACCGGGAGCCGGCCCCGCGAGACGGACGCGGCGGCCTCGCGCGCGGCGGCCTTGGCGTCGGCGGGGACGGCGTCCTCGAGGTCGAGCACCACGGCGTCGGCCGCCCCCGCCAGCGCCTTCGCGACGACGTCGGTCCGGTGGGCGGGTACGTAGAGCCAGCTCCGCGCGCGGCCGAGGGCGGTGCGCGGGGCAGTGGGCGCGACCGTCACACGACCCCCTCCGTGCGCAGCCGCTCCAGCTCGGCGGCGTCGACGCCGTAGCGGCCCAGGACCTCCGCCGTGTCGCGGCCCAGCCGCGGACCGGCGCTGCGGACCCGGCCGGGCGTCTCCGACAGCCGGAACGGCACGTTCTGGAAGCGGATCGGGCCGAGCTCCTCGTCGTCGACCCGGACGATGCTGCCGAGCGCGGCGTACTGCGGGTCGGCCAGCACGTCGGCGGCGGTGTAGATCGGGGCGACGGCGGCCTCGGCCTTCTCGAAGGCCTCGATCACGTCGTCGCGGTCCCGCGCCGCGATCCAGGCGCCCACCGCCGCGTCGAGCTCCTCGACGTGCTCGGCACGCGAGGCGCCGGAGGCGAACCACGGCTCGTCGATCAGCTCGGGCGCCCCGACCAGCCGCATCACGCGCTCGGCGATCGACTGGGCGCTGGTGGACACGGCGACCCAGCGGCCGTCCGCGCAGCGGTAGGTGTTGCGCGGCGCGTTGTTGGTGGACCGGTTGCCGGTGCGCGGCTGCAGGACGCCGAGCTGGTCGTACCCGATGACCTGCGGGCCGAGCAGGTGCAGCAGCGGCTCGATGATGGCCATGTCGAGCACCTGCCCGCGGCCGGTGGTCTCCCGCGCCCGCAGCGCCGTCATGATCCCGAACGCCGTGGTCAGGGCCGCGACGCCGTCGGCGAGGCCGAAGGGCGGCAGGGTGGGCGGGCCGTCCGGCTCGCCGGTGATCGCGGCGAAGCCGCTCATGGCCTCGGCGAGCGTGCCGAACCCCGGGCGCGACGCGTAGGGCCCGAACTGCCCGAACCCGGTGACCCGGGCGAGGACCAGCCGCGGGTTGCGGGCCGAGAGCTCCTCCCAGCCCAGCCCCCAGCGCTCCAGGGTCCCCGGGCGGAAGTTCTCGATCACCACGTCCGCGTCGGCGGCGAGCTCGCGGAACAGCTCCTGCCCGCGCGGTGTGGACAGCACGAGCGTGACGGACTTCTTGTTGCGCGCCAGCATCTTCCACCAGAGGCCGACGCCGTCGCGCTGCACGCCGTGGGTCCGTGCGGGGTCCCCGCGCGGGTGCTCGATCTTGATCACCTCGGCGCCGTGGTCGCCGAGCAGGGTCGCCGCGAGGGGCCCGGCGAACAGCGTGGACGCGTCGAGGACCCGCAGGCCCTCCAGCGCGTCCGGGCCGGCTCCGGGCAGGGTGCCTGGTGCGGTCATGACGTCCTTCCGGCTACGACGGGCGCAGCGTTGCGTGCGGGCGTGCGGGGCGGTCGGGCGGGAGCGCGGTCGGCGAGCCGTGCGGAGACCCGGGCTGCGGCCGCGACGACCTCGGGCGCGGTGGCCGCGACGAACTCGTCCGTGACCCGGAACCGGGGTCCGCAGACCGAGACCGCGCCGACGACGTCGCCCGACGGGCCGAAGACCGGGGCCGCGACGGACCCGGCGTCGGCCTGCCGCTCGCCGGCGGAGGCCGCGTAGCCGCACTCCCGGATCCGGTCGAGCTCGGCGTGCAGCACGTCCGGCTCGGTCAGGGTGGCGGCCGTCAGCGACGGGAGGGCACCGGCGAGCACCGCGTCGATCTCGTCGGCCGGGGCGAACGCGAGCATGCACTTGCCGGACGAGCCGGCGTGCAGCGGGAACCGGCGGCCGAGCTCGACGGACATGGTGATCTCGTGCGTCCCCACGACCTGGTCGAGGTAGACGCGGCCGCCGTGCACCTTCGCGCTCACCGTGGCGGTCTCCCGCAACCGGTCGCGCAGGTCGACCAGGTGGGGCAGCGCCGCCGAACGCAGGTCCGAGTCGCGCAGGGCGCGGCCGCCGAGGGCCACGGCGGCGGGCCCGAGACGGTACTCGCGGGTCGCCGGGTCGTAGGCGATCAGCCCGCGCCCGGTGAGCGACTGCAGGATGCGGTGCACGACCGCCTTCGACAGGTCCAGCTCGCGGGCCACCCGGGTGACCCCGAGCGTCGGCGGCCCGTCGGTGAAGAGCAGCAGCACGTCCGCCACCCGCTCGGTGGCCCCGGTGCCGCCGGTCGTCTCGGCCATGCGCCCCTCCGGTTGTCCCGCTCGACGGAACAAAGACTGAGCCGCGGGTGCGCCAGATGTCAAGCGATCCGTGTCAGGGCCTTGCATAAGTCCAGGTCGAGTGGTCTCATCGCTACACCCTACGAGGTCCGATGCTGTTTCTCTCAGCGGAACGGAGGTCCGGGTGACGGAGGTCGACCTGGTGATCGCCGGGGCGGGCGGTGGTCTCGCCGGCGCGACCCACGCCGCGCAGCTGGGGCTCGACGTGCTGGTGGTCGAGGCCGACCCGCACTTCCTGCGCGGCAACAACACCTCGATGTCGACGGCGATGGTCCCGGGCCCCGGGTCGCGCTTCCAGGCCGCCGCGGGGATCGAGGACTCTCCCGCCCGGTTCCTGGCCGACGTCGAGGCCAAGACGCACGGCACGGCCGACCCCGTGGTCGCCCGAGCCCTCGCCGAGGTCGGCGCCGAGCTGGTCGAATGGCTCGCCGACCACGTCGGCATGCCGATCGAGCTACCCACGGACTTCGACTACCCCGGCCATTCCGTTCCACGCGTGCACACGGTTCCGGGCCGGCACGGCTCGGCCCTGCTCAGGTACCTGTCCGACGCCGTGGCGGCGTCGCGGCGCGTCGACGTGCTCGCCCCCTGCCGGCTCGTCGACGCCCCGCCCGGGCCGGACGGGACCAGGGTCGCCGTCGTCGAGCATCCGGACGGGACCCGCGAGGAGATCGCGGCCCGCGCGGTCCTCCTGGCCACCAACGGTTTCGGCGCCGACCCGGAGCTCGTCCGGACCCACCTGCCGGAGATCGCCGACGCCCACTACCACGGCAGCGAGCACTCGCGCGGCGACGCGCTGCGGATCGGCACCGCACACGGCGCGGCCACGGGATGCCTGGACGCCTACCAGGGGCACGCCGCCCTCTCGGCGAAGGCCCGGACCCTCCTGACCTGGACCGCGGTCATGCACGGCGGGGCGGTCGTCGACGGGTCGGGCCGCCGCTTCGGCGACGAGACCACCGGTTACTCCGAGTACGCCGCCACCCTCGCCGCGCAGCCCGGCGGACGCGGCTGGATGGTGTACGACGGGCGGATCGACGCCCTGTGCCGCACGTTCACCGACTACCTCGACGTCCGCTCCGCCGGGGCCGTCCGCACGGGCGCGACCGTCGCGGAGCTCGCCGCCGCCACGGGTCTGCCGGCCGGGCCCCTGGCCGAGGAGATCGACGCCCTCGCCGCCGTCGCCCGCGGTGCGGCCGCGGACCGCTTCGGCCGCACGGTCGAGGCGCCGCTCACGAGCCCGTTCCACGCGGTGGAGATCGTGCCCGCGCTCTTCCACACCCAGGGCGGCCTGCGTGTCGACGCCCACGCCCGGGTCGTCGACGCCGGCGGCGCGCCGCTGCCGGGCCTCTACGCCTCCGGCGGGGCCGCGGTCGGGATCTCCGGCCACGGCGCCGCCGGCTACCTCGCCGGGAACGGGCTGCTGCCCGCCCTCGGCCTCGCCTACCTGGCCGCCGGGCACGTCGCCCGCGCGGCCGTTCCCTCCGTCGAAGAAGGTGCAGCACGATGAGCCAGCCCGACCTGATCATCCGCGACGTCCGGGTCGTCCGGCCCGGCGGGAGCGAGCCGCAGCACGCCGACATCGCCGTGACCGACGGGCGGGTGTCCGAGGTGGCGGGCCGGATCGAGGTGCCCGGGGGCACCGCCGTGCACGAGGGCCGCGGCCGCCTGGCCTTCCCCGGCGTGGTCGACGCGCACCAGCACTGGGGCATCTACAACCCGCTCGCCGAGGACACCGCGACCGAGAGCCGCGCGTGCGCCCAGGGCGGCGTGACGACCTCGCTGACCTACATGCGCACCGGGCAGTACTACCTCAACCGGGGCGGCAGCTACGCCGAGGTCTTCCCCGAGGTGCTGGCCGCGGCGGAGGGCCGCTCGTACGTCGACTACGCCTTCCACCTCGCCCCGATGCAGCGCTCGCACATCGACGAGATCCCGGCACTGGTCCGGGACCACGGTGTGACCTCGTTCAAGATCTTCATGTTCTACGGCAGCCACGGCCTGCACGGTCGCTCGGCGGACCAGAACTCGTTCCTCATGATCCCCGAGGGCGAGCGGTACGACCTGGCGCACTTCGAGTTCGTCATGCGCGGCATCCAGGCGGCGCGCGAGGCGAACCCGGACATCGCCGACCAGATCTCGCTGTCGCTGCATTGCGAGACGGCCGAGATCATGACCGCCTACACGAAGCTCGTCGAGGAGGAGGGGCGGCTCACCGGGCTCGAGGCCTACAGCGCCTCCCGTCCGCCGCACTCCGAGGGCCTCGCGGTCACCATCGCCTCCTACCTCGCGCACGAGACGCAGCTGCCCACGATCAACCTGCTGCACCTGTCGTCGGCCAAGGCGATGGAGGCGGCGATGACCATGGCGCGCGCCTTCCCGCACGTCGACTTCCGCCGCGAGGTCACGATCGGGCACCTGCTCACGGACGTGACCACGGCGGACGGCATCGGCGCCAAGGTGAACCCGCCGATCCGGCCGCGCGAGGACGTCGAGGCGCTGTGGGGGCACCTGCTGGCCGGGGACGTGAGCTGGGTCGTCTCCGACCACGCGTGCTGCAAGGAGGAGCTGAAGTTCGGGAAGGACAAGAACGACGTGTTCGCCGCGAAGTCCGGCTTCGGCGGCACCGAGTACCTGCTGCCCGGGCTGGTCGGCGAGGGCCGCAAGCGGGGGCTGTCGATGTCCCGGGTCGCCGAGCTGACCGCCTGGAACCCGGCGCAGCGCCTCGGGCTGCCGACCAAGGGCGACATCGCGCCCGGCTTCGACGCCGACATCGCCCTCGTCGACCCGGACCGGTCGTACGTGGTCGACCCGGCGGACTCCGAGTCGACGCAGGAGTACACGCCCTTCCGCGGGCTGGAGATCGGGTCGACGGTCACCACGACCTTCCTGCGCGGGCGGCCGGTCTACGACGACGGGCAGGTCGTCGGCGAGCCGACCGGGCGCTACCTGCACCGGCCGACCGGCCGGGCCTGAGCGCCCCCGGCCCCGGGCCCGCGGTTCCGCGCGCCGGATCCGCGGGGCCGGTCGGTTCCTGTCGGGGGTTGCCGCCACCATGGGGGCGTGACCACCACGGAACAGGACCTGCGCTCGCGCGCCGAGGAGCTGCTGCAGACCCTCGCGGGCGAGGGCGCCCGGCTGCGCGAGGACCAGTGGCGGGCGATCCACGCCCTCGTTGCCGAGCACCGGCGCGCGCTGGTCGTGCAGCGCACCGGCTGGGGCAAGTCCGCGGTGTACTTCCTGGCCACGGCGCTACTACGGGAGCAGGGCGCGGGGCCCACGGTGATCGTGTCACCGCTGCTCGCGCTGATGCGCAACCAGATCGACGCGGCCACCCGCGCCGGGATCGTGGCCGTCACGGTCAACTCCGCGAACCTCGACGAGTGGGAGCAGACCTACGCCGAGATCGCCGCCGGCGAGGTCGACGTCCTGCTCGTGAGCCCGGAGCGGCTCAACAACCCGGACTTCCGGGACCGCGTGCTGCCCGAGCTGACCCGGACCGCGGGGATGCTGGTGGTCGACGAGGCGCACTGCGTGTCCGACTGGGGGCACGACTTCCGCCCCGACTACCGGCGGCTGCGCGCACTGATCGCCGAGCTCCCCGAGGGTATCCCGGTGCTGGCCACCACGGCCACGGCCAACGACCGCGTGGTCACGGACGTGACCGAGCAGCTGGGGTTGCAGTCCGGCGAGCCGCTGGTGCTGCGCGGCTCGCTCGACCGCGATTCCCTGCGGCTGTCCGTGGTGTCGATCGACTCGCCCGCCGACCGGCTGGCCTGGCTCGCCTCCCGGCTCGACGAGCTGCCCGGCGCCGGGATCGTCTACACGCTCACCGTGCAGGCGGCGGAGGAGGTCGCGGAGTTCCTGCGCGAGCGCGGCTTCGCCGTGCGCGCCTACACCGGTAGGACGGACGCCGAGGAGCGGCTCGACGCGGAGGCCGACCTGCTCGGCAACCGGGTGAAGGCGCTGGTCGCCACGTCGGCGCTCGGGATGGGCTTCGACAAGCCGGATCTCGGGTTCGTCGTCCACCTCGGTGCGCCCTCCTCCCCCGTGGCCTACTACCAGCAGATCGGCCGCGCCGGGCGCGCGCTGGACCGGGCCGAGGTGGTGCTCCTGCCCGGCCGCGAGGACCGGGAGATCTGGGCGTACTTCGCCTCGCTGGCGTTCCCGCCGGAGCCGCTGGTGCGGCAGACCCTCGCCGCGCTGTCGGACCAGCCGCTCTCCACGGCCGCGCTGGAGACCCGCGTCGACCTGTCGCGCACGCGGCTCGAGATGCTGCTCAAGGTCCTCGACTCGGACGGGGCGGCGAAGCGGGTCAAGGGTGGCTGGATCGGCACCGGCGCGGAGTGGGTGTACGACCGCGAGCGGCACCAGCGGGTCGCCGCCGCGCGCAAGGCCGAGCAGCAGGCGATGCTCGACTACCTCTCCACGGACGAGTGCCGGCTGGTCTTCCTGCGCCGCCAGCTCGACGATCCGGACCCCACGCCGTGCGGCCGGTGCGACGTCTGCAGCGGCACCGTCTGGTCCCAGGAGGTCTCCGCCGACGTGTCGGCGGCCGCGGCCGAACGGCTGCAGAAGCCGGGCGTGGAGCTCGCGCCCCGCAAGATGTGGCCGAGCGGCATGAAGGAGCTGGGGATCCCGGCGTCGGGCCGGCTGAAGGCCGACGAGCTGGCCGAGCCCGGGCGGGCCGTCGGGCGGCTGTCGGACATCGGCTGGGGCACGCGGCTGCGCGAGCTACTCGCCGGGCCGGACCAGCCCGTTCCCTCCGACCTGCTCGACGCCGTGGTGCGCGTGCTCGCGGGCTGGGACTGGGCGCAGCGGCCGGTCGGCGTCGTCGGGATCGGGTCGCGCACCCGCCCCCACCAGCTCGAGCACCTGGCCCGCCGGATCGCCGAGATCGGGCGGTTGCCGCTGCTCGGCACGCTCCCCCCGGCCGGCGAGCGCCCGGGCACGCACGAGAACTCGGCGCAGCGGCTGGCCGCGGTGTGGGAGGGGTTCGACACCGCCGCGCTCCCCGACCTCTCGGCCGTCGGCGGACCCGTGCTCCTGGTCGACGACCTGGTCGACTCGGGCTGGACGATGACCGTCGCCGCCCGGGCCGTCCGCCGCGCGGGCGCCCCCGCCGTCCTCCCCCTCGCCCTGGCCCTGGCGGGCTGACCGCCTACCGCACCCGCCGTCACCGCGCGCTCACGGGGCCCGTCAGGGTGAATCACACGCGTGTAATACCTTCCGGACTCGCCCGCACCGACTCCCCGTGAGAGAGGACGAGCCCCCGTGACGCAGAACCTCGAGACCATCCTCACCGACCCCGCGCGCCGGCCCGCCGTCGTCGCCGACCTGAACGAGCTCGTCGGGCAGGAGGTGAAGGACAAGGGCGGCATGTCCGGCGCCGCCGTCAAGCTCGGCTACCAGACCGTGTCGAAGATCCGGCCCGGCGTGGTGCCCGCGGCGGTCGACCGGATGCTGCCCCAGTTCGCCGGCGCCCTGCAGCCCTTCTACGCCGACTACCGGACCGCCGGGGCGGGCACCGACTTCGGTGCCTACCTGGCCGGCCGCCCCGAGGCCGCCGACGCGCTGCTCGGTGTCACCGACCGGCGCGCCGAGGGCTCCAGCTCGGAGGCGCTGAAGAAGGCCTACGCCAAGCTGCGCCCGAACGCCCGCAAGAACGTCGAGGAGGCCCTCCCCCGCCTCGGCACCCTCATCGGCAGGCACGCGGCCTCCGCCGGCGTCTGAGCCGACCCCGACGCCTGCCGCGGCAGGCCGACGAGGCCGGGGGCGCCGACGACGTCGCCCCGGCCCGTCCGGGCACACCCGCCCGGCGGAGCACGCGCCTCAGTTCGGCGGCGCCTCGCCGAGCAGGTCGGCGACCAGCCGCTCGGACAGCCCCTCGGCGTCCCCGCGCCAACCCTGGTCGGCGTAGTCGAGCAGCTCGGCCGCGATCAGCTGGCCCACGGGCCCGGGATACCGGTCGAGCGCCACACCCGCCGCCCGGCGGATCCGCAGGACGGCCTCCGTGTCCAGCGGCGCGGGCCGCGGGTTCCACGGTCGCCGGGCCCGGATCCGTCCGGACGTCCAGCGGCCCGCAGGCGGCTCCAGCAGTACGCCCCCCGGCCGGTCCCGCCCGCTGTCCCCGACATCCACGCCCTGCCGTTCGCCCCGCCCCCGGCCGCCGTTACCCCGCTGAACGCGGCCTAGGCTCGGGCCGTGCCTCATGATCTCGTGCTGAAGGGCATGAACGCCGCCCACCGCCTGCTGCTCAAGGCGACCGGCGGCCGCGTCGGCCACGACGCCGCGGGGATGCCCGTCCTCGAGCTGACGACGGTCGGCCGGCGCAGCGGCGAGCCCCGCTCGGTCCTGCTCACCGCGCCGCTGGTGGAGGGCGACACCCTCGTGGTCGTCGCCTCGCGCGGCGGCGACGACCACCACCCGGCCTGGTTCCTCAACCTCCGCGACCACCCGGACGTGCAGGTCTCGGTGCGCGGCGGGCCGCGCGAGCCGCGCCGCGCGGAGATCGTGGGACCCGACGAGCGGCCTGCGCTGTGGGAGCGCATCGCCTCCCGCTATCGCAACTACGCCGGTTACCAGCGCCGGACCGATCGGGAGATCCCGCTGGTCAGGCTGGTGCCGGTGCCACCACCAACCGGCTGAGCTCCTTCTCGACGACCGCGCCCTCGCCGGGCAGCGCCGCCCCCGCGGGCACGGCGAGGATCCGCAGGTCCGCGGCGTGCGGCCGGCCTGCGGCGTGCCAGGCGTCGACCCCGGCCCGCAGCAGGCGCACGGCCGTCTCGCCCTCGGGCCCGAAGGCGCGCACCCCGGCCGGCTCGGTGACCAGCGCGGCGAGCCCGCCGGGCACGGTGACCGCCACCGTCGCCCGCCCCTGCCCGGTCGGGACCAGCCAGTACCCGGGCGGGTCCTCGGCGTCGCCGGTCAGCAGCCGCAGCGCTCCGGGGACCGTGAGCATGAGCCACAACCCCAGCCCGTCCCACACGTCCGCGCGGTCGAGGCTCCCGGTCGACCGGTGCAGCTTCCGCGGCTCGTCGAGCAGCCCGGCGACCGCCTCCAGGTCGGGGGTGTCGCCCTCCGGCACCTGCGCCGCCCACCCGGGTCCGACCCGCTCGACCGCCTCCGGCCCCGCACCGGCCCCGCGCAGCCGGATGAACGCGCAGCTGCGGACCGACCGGCTCTCCAGCACCCCGTCGGGCCGCAGGTCGAAGGCCACGGACAGCTGGCTGCCCCGGACCGTGAGCGGCAGCAGCAGCCGCCCGCCCGGCACGAGCTGGGCCACCCACTCCGGCCGGAGGTCCCAGCTGCCGACGGTGAGCACGATGCGGTCGTACGGGGCGGCGTCGGGGACGCCGAGTGCGCCGTCGCCGACCCGCAGGTCCACGCCGGTGATCCCGGCCTGCGCGAGGTGCCGCGCGGCCAGCTCGACCAGCTCGCCGTCGATGTCCACGGACACCACCCGCCCCGCGGGGCCGACGAGCCGGGCGAGCAGCGCGGCGTTGTACCCCGTGCCCGCACCGACCTCGAGGACGCGGTGCCCGGGCGCCGGCGCGAGCTGCTCCAGCATGATCGCCATCATCGAGGGCTGCGATGCGGAGCTGGTCGCGATCCCGTCGACGACCTGGGTCGGGACGGCCTCGTCGGCGTAGGCCTCGCGGATCGGGATACCGGGCAGGAAGAGGTGCCGCGGCACGGCCAGGAAGGCCTCGACCACGGCGGGGGTGATCGCGCACCCGTGCGCGCGGAGGCCGTGCACCAGCCGCGCGCGCGCCTGCGCCGGATCCGTCGCCGGGTCGGTCATCCGCAGAGTCTGCCCCTGCCGGACCGTCGGCCGCATCTGCGTGGCCGCCCGGCCCGGCCGGCGTCAGAGGATCACGAGGTCGTCGGCGTGCACGATCTCCCGCCGGTAGTGGCGGGGCAGGTCCGTGGAGCGCCGCCCGATGATCCCCGGCAGCTCGGCGGCGTCGTAGTTCACCACGCCCCGGGCCACGACCGCGCCGTACGGCCCGACCAGGTCGACCACGTCCCCGGAGACGAAGTCGCCGTCGATGCCGTGCACGCCCGGGGCCAGCAGCGAGCGCCGCCGCTCGACCACCGCGGTCACCGCGCCCGCGTCGAGGTCCAGGCGCCCGCGGACGTCCGCCGCGTGCTTCATCCAGAACAGCCGTGCGGACATCCGCCGGCCGGACGCCCGGAACGCCGTGCCGACCTTCGGCCCGCCCGTGTCGAGGGCATCGGCCACCTCGTCCGCCGCGGCGAGCAGCACCGGGATGCCCGACGCCGACGCCATCGCCGCCGCCGTGATCTTCGTGGCCATCCCGCCGGTGCCGAGGCTGCCCTGACCGGGCTTGGCCACGGTGACGGCCTCGAGGTCGGAGGGGGCGTCGACCTCGGCGAGCAGGGTGGAGCCCGGGCGGCGGGGGTCGCCGTCGTAGAGGCCGTCGACGTCCGAGAGCAGGACCAGCGCGTCCGCACCCACGATGTGCGCCACCAGGGCGGCGAGCCGGTCGTTGTCGCCGACACGGATCTCGTCCGTGGCCACGGTGTCGTTCTCGTTGACGACCGGGATGACGTCGAGCCCCAGCAGCCGCTCGAGGGTGCGCTGCGCGTTGCGGTAGTGCGAGCGGCGGATCATGTCGTCCGCGGTCAGCAGGACCTGCCCGATCCGCTGGTCGTGCCGGAGGAACGAGGCCGAGTAGGCGTGCGCGAGCAGCAGCTGCCCGACGCTCGCGGCGGCCTGCTGGGTGGCCAGGTCCCGGGGCCGGCGGGCCAGCCCGAGCGGCGCCAGGCCGGCCGCGATCGCCCCGGAGCTGACCAGCACGACCTGCGACCCGGCCGCGCGACGGGCGGCGAGCGCGTCGACCAGCCGGTGCAGGCGGGCGGGATCGAGCCCGCCCGCGAGACTGGTCAACGACGACGATCCCACCTTGACGACCACCCGCCGGGCGTCGCCGAGCAGCCTGCGGGTGTCGGTCACCGGAAGATCGTCCCGCGAGCCGGCACCTCCGGGCGACCGAGTTGCACATCCCCGTCGGCGCCCGAGGCCCGAGGACCGGGACGCACGCCCCCGGTCATCGGGGGCCGTCCTCGTCCGACCAGACCTCGAGCTCGTCGTCCCCGAGTTCGAAGAGCTCGCCGCCGTCGTCGAGGTCGTCCTCGTCGGCCGCGTCGTTGGTCCAGCGGGCCTCGTTCGCGTAGCTCGCCCCGGCGGCCAGCTCGGCGTCGGTGAGGTGCCGCCGGCGCGCGAGCCTCGCGAGCTTGCGCTCCGCGGCCGAGACGCGGGCGGAGCCGCCCTCGATGCGGGCGTCCGTACCGCGGCCGGACATGACCCGGGCGATCCCGGCCGGGGTGCTGGGCTGCCAGTCGAAGGTGACGTCGCCGATCGTGACCGGGCAGCCCGGGACGGCCCCGGCCTCGGCCAGCGCGTCCTCCACGCCGAGCCGGGCGAGCCGGTCCCCGAGGTAGCCGACGGCCTCGTCGTTGTCGAAGTTCGTCTGCCGGATCCAGCGCTCGGGCCGCGCGCCGCGCACCAGGAAGCCGTCCTCGAGCTGCGGGTCGGGCTCGACGGTGAAGCCGGCGTCGTCGACCGCCTGCGGGCGCAGCACGATCCGGGTGGGCTCGACGACGGGCTGGGCGGCGCGGTAGGCCGCGACCTGCTCGCCCATCGCGAACGACAGCTCGCGCAGCCCCTTCCGGCTGGCGGTGGAGATCGGGAAGATCGGCCAGCCGAAGCGTTCCTGCAGGTCCGCGGTCACGATCTCGACCATGTCCGCGGCGTCCGGGACGTCGATCTTGTTCAGCGCGATCAGCCGGGGCCGGTCGGCGAGGTCGCCGCCGAGCGCCGGGGTGTAGCGGGCGAGCTCGTCCTCGAGGGCCTGGACGTCGGCCACGGGGTCGCGGCCGGGCTCGAAGGTGGCGCAGTCGACGACGTGCACCAGCACCGAGCAGCGCTCGATGTGCCGCAGGAAGTCGAGGCCCAGCCCGCGGCCCTCGGAGGCGCCGGGGATGAGGCCGGGGACGTCCGCGACGGTGAACACCTCGTCCCCCGCGGTGACCACGCCGAGCTGCGGGACCAGCGTGGTGAACGGGTAGTCCGCGATCTTCGGCCGCGCCGCGGACAGGGCCGCGACCAGTGACGACTTGCCGGCCGAGGGGAACCCGACCAGCCCGACGTCGGCCATCGACCGGAGCTCGAGGGTGAGGTCGCGGGACTCCCCCGGCTCGCCGAGCAGGGCGAAGCCGGGCGCCTTGCGCGCCGACGACGCGAGCGCCGCGTTGCCGAGCCCGCCGCGGCCGCCCTCGGCGGCGACGAACCGGGTGCCCGGCCCGACCAGGTCGGCGACGATCTCGCCGCGCCGGTCGAACACCACGGTGCCGTCCGGGACCCGCAGCTCCAGGTCCTCGGCGTTGGCGCCGGCCCGGAACCCGCCCTGGCCCTGCTTGCCGTTCTTCGCGACGGCGTGCGGGCGGTGGTGGAAGTCGAGCAGGGTGTGCACTCCCGGGTCGACGACGAGCACCACCGAGCCGCCGCGGCCGCCGTTGCCCCCGTCGGGGCCGCCGAGCGGCTTGAACTTCTCGCGATGGATCGACGCGCAGCCGTTGCCGCCCGCCCCCGCGGTGGCGTGCACGACGACCCGGTCGACGAACCGCGACATGTCTGACTACTCCTCTACACGCGCCCCGGCGGCGGAGCCGCCCAGACGAAACGAGCGGCGGACCCCAGCCCGGGGCCCGCCGCTCGCGAACTGCCTGTGGTGGTCGGGCCTCAGGCCTCGACCGGCACCACGTTGACGACCTTGCGGCCGCGCTTGTGGCCGAACTGGACGGCACCCTCGACGAGCGCGAACAGCGTGTCGTCGCCACCGCGGCCGACACCGTCGCCCGGGTGGAACTTGGTGCCGCGCTGGCGGATCAGGATCTCGCCGGCGTTGACGGTCTGACCGCCGAACCGCTTGACGCCCAGCCGCTGAGCGTTCGAGTCGCGCCCGTTGCGGGAGCTGGACGCACCCTTCTTGTGAGCCATGGCGCAGGTCTCCTTACGCGCTGATGCCGGTGACCTGGACCTTGGTCAGCGGCTGACGGTGGCCCTGACGCTTGTGGTACCCGGTCTTGTTCTTGAACTTGTGGATCCGGATCTTCGGGCCCTTGGTGTGCTCGACGACCGTGGCGGTCACCGAGGCCTTGGCCAGCGCATCCACATCCGTGGTCAGCTTGTCGCCGTCCACGAGCAGCACGGCGGGCAGGCTGATCTCGGCGCCGGGCTCACCGTCGATCTTCTCGACGGTCAGCACGTCGTCGACGGCCACCTTGTACTGCTTACCGCCGGTCTTGACGATCGCGTACATCGTTGACGCACGACTCCTGAAACTCTCGGGGGGACTCATGGGCGCCCAGCCCCGGCGAACGGGGCACGGCGCGCACGCCGGCTCCCTCAGCACAGGCCGAGGGCGCGGCTCCTTGACTCCCAGGGTACGGAAGGGGAAATCGCAGGGTCAAACCGGGTCCCCCCCGGCCGATCCGGCGGGGCCGTCCTGCGTGCCGGCCCCCACGGACGAGGTCACCGGGACGGTGACCGTACCAGCGGCGTCGCCCTCGCTCGGCGGGCCCGCCGGGCGCGAGGCCGCCCGCCGCGACCTGCGCGGACGGGAGGTGACGGCCGTGTCGTTCGCGGGCTCCGGCCGGTCCGGGGCCGCGGGGGCGGACCCGGTCTCCGGCAGCGGTGCCGTGACGACGACCGGCTCGGCCGCCGTGCTCGGCGCGCCGGCCGAGCGCGTGACCCGGCGGCGCTTCTCCGGCTTGGCCGGGGCGTCGGCCGCCCCGGCGGGCTCCGCCGGCTCGGCCTGCCCGGCGGAGTCGGTCGGCCCGGTCCCGGTGGGCCCGGTCACCTCGGGGGTGTCCGCGGTCGCCGGGACCGCCGGGGCGTGCCCGTTCGACGTGGCGACCGGAGCAGCGTCCCCGGCCGCGGCGGCCGGAGCCGACGCGTCCTCGGCCGGTGCCTCCGAAGCCGACGCCTCCGAAGCCGACGCCTCCGAAGCCTGCGCCTCCGGGGCCTGCGCCTCCGGGGCCGCTGCCGCGGTCTCCTCGGGCACCTCGGCCGTGACGACGACGGCCTCGGCGGTGCCGGAGCTGCCCGCCGGGCGCTCGGCCCGGCGCCGCCCGCGCCGCCGGGCGGGGCGCCCGGAGTCCGGCTCGTCCATGCCCGTCGGCGCCTCGGGGGCGTCGGCGACCGGGGCCGGGGTGGTCTCGACCACCTCGGTGACCGCGGCGGCACTGGCGACACCCGCCGGGGTGTCCGTGTCCTCCACGTCGACGGCATCGGCGACGTCGGCCGGGGCCGCCTCGCCCGTCGTGTGCCGCGCCGCCGCCACGATCTCGGCGACCGCCGCCGCGGCGCTGCGGAGGTTCGGCCCCTGCTGCTCGGCGTGCTCGGCGTGGCGTTCCTCGCCGCGGCGCCGGCCGCGCTTGCGGCCGCCGCTCTCACCGCCGCCACCGCCCGCGCTGCCGTTCACGGGGTGCACGTGGTCGCCGTCGGTGGAGACGATCACGCCCCGGCCGCGGCAGTGCTCGCACGGCGTGGAGAAGTGCTCCAGCAGCCCGCCGCCGACCCGCTTGCGGGTCATCTGGACCAGGCCCAGCGAGGTCACCTCGGCGACCTGGTGCCGGGTGCGGTCCCGGGCCAGGCACTCGGTCAGCCTCCGCAGCACCAGGTCCCGGTTGGCCTCGAGCACCATGTCGATGAAGTCGACCACGATGATGCCGCCGATGTCGCGGAGCCGGAGCTGGCGGACGATCTCCTCCGCCGCCTCCAGGTTGTTCCGCGTGACTGTCTCCTCGAGGTTGCCCCCGGAGCCGGTGAACTTGCCGGTGTTGACGTCGATGACCGTCATGGCCTCGGTCCGGTCGATCACCAGCGTGCCGCCGGAGGGCAGCCAGACCTTGCGGTCCAGCGCCTTGAGCAGCTGCTCGTCGATCCGGTACTCGGCGAAGACGTCCTTCGGCCCGACGTGCCGGTGCAGCCGGTCGGCCAGCTCGGGTGCGACGTGCGCCACGTAGTCCGAGACGGTCTCCCACGCGTCGTCGCCGGACACGATCAGCGAGGAGAAGTCCTCGTTGAACTGGTCCCGCACGACCTTGACCAGCAGGTCCGGCTCCTCGTAGAGCAGCGCGGGGGCCTTGGGCGCCTTGGGGCCGGTCTTCTCGGACTTCTCCTTGACGACCTCCCACTGCGCCTGCAGCCGGCGGACGTCCCGCTCCAGGGCCTCGTGGCTGACGCCCTCGGACGCCGTCCGGATGATCACGCCGGCGTCGGCCGGGACGATCTCCTTGAGCATGTCCTTGAGGCGCTTGCGCTCGACGTCCGGCAGCTTGCGGGAGATGCCCGCCGCCCCGCCGCTCGGCACGTAGACCAGGAACCGGCCGGCCAGGCTGATCTGGGTGGTGAGCCGGGCGCCCTTGTGCCCGACCGGGTCCTTCGTGACCTGGACGAGGACGCTGTCGCCGCTGCTCAGGGCCTGCTCGATGCGGCGGGCCTTGCCGTTGAGCCCGGCGGCGTCCCAGTCGACCTCGCCGGCGTAGAGCACGGCGTTGCGGCCGCGGCCGATGTCGACGAACGCGGCCTCCATGCTGGGCAGCACGTTCTGCACGCGGCCGAGGTAGATGTTGCCGACCATCGAGGCGGGTGCGGACCGGTCCGCGGACCCGTTGCCGCCACCGGCGACGAAGTGCTCCACGAGCACGCCGTCCTCGAGCACGCCGATCTCGGTGCGCGGCCCGCTCTGCCGGACCACCATCGACCGCTCGACGGACTCGCGGCGGGCCAGGAACTCGGCCTCGGACAGGATCGGCGGGCGCCGACGGCCGGCGTCGCGGCCGTCCCGGCGGCGCTGGCGCTTGGCCTCGAGCCGGGTGGAGCCGCGGACGGACTGCACCCCGTCGTCCCCGGAGTCGCGGGTGTCCCGGGCGTCCCGGGCGTCCTTGTCCCGGGCGTCCTTGTCCCGGCCCTGGCGCACCTTGGTGACGGTGTTCGGCGGGTCGTCGTCGCCGCGCTCGTCCGCCGTGTCGCCCGCGCCGCGGCGACGGCGGCGGCGACGGCGGCGCCGCGAGCCACCGGCCTCGCCCTCGTCGGTGTCCTCGTCGTCCGCGT
The DNA here is from genome assembly GCF_027922425.1 of Pseudonocardia halophobica. Lineage (GTDB taxonomy): Bacteria > Actinomycetota > Actinomycetes > Mycobacteriales > Pseudonocardiaceae > Pseudonocardia > Pseudonocardia halophobica. The sequence continues at coordinate 309,733 of NZ_BSFQ01000003.1, forward strand.
CGGATTCCTCGGCCGAGTCGTCGGACTCGGCGTCGGCGGCCTCGCCCTCGGCGGTGTCCGCGGCGTCCGACGCGTCCTCGGCGCCCTCGCCGTCCTCGCCGTTGTCCCCGCGGCCGCGGCCCCGGCCACGCCGGCCCCGGCGCCGACGGCGGCGGCCCGCGCCGTCGTCGTCGCCCTCGTCGGAGGCGTCGGTCTCGTCGACGGTCTCGGCGTCCCCGGTCTCGTCCCCGGTCTCGTCCGCGGGCGTCTCGGGGGTCCCCTCGGCGGCCTCCGGCTCGGGCCTGCCCGAGCGGCGGCGGGTGCGGCGGGGCTTCGCGGGGCCCTCGTCCTCGTCGGGAGCGGCGGCCTCGGCGGGCGCCTCGGTCGCGGCCTCGGCGGGCTCCGCCGCGGCGGCCCTGCGGCGGCGACCGCGGGTGGGCGCGGCGTCGGGCTGGGGGGCCTGGAAGAGCGGGGCGGGCGGCGCGAAGACCGGCGAGAGGGGGCCCTCGGTCTGCGCGGCGGAGGTGTCCGCGGCGGGCTGCTCGGCGGCGGGGCGTCCGCCGGCGGCCGGTTCGGTGTCCTGCCCGGCGGCGGCCTCGGCGGCCGGGACCGTCTCCGGCGCCGCGGTCTCCTCGGTCGTGTCCGACTCCGGGGCGGTCGCCGGGGCCTCGGGGGCGGCCCCGGTGGCCTGCTCGCCCAGCAGGGCGGTGACGACCTGCTCGGCCGTCTTCCGGTCGACGCCGGCCTGCGCGCTCCGCGCGGCACTGCCGAGCTCGGCGAGCGCCGCGAGGACCTCCTTGCTGGTCCGCCCGATCAGCCGGGCGAGGGCGTGCACACGCAGCTTCTCCGGCAGTTCCGACACGGAGAACTGCCCGCCGGTACCCCCGGCGGGCGCATCGTTGATCGACATTCAACTCCTTCGCCCCCGGGCGCCCCTCGAGGGCGGCCGCACAGGGGCCTCACGCGTTCTCCCGTCCCGCGGTGCGGGCCGGGCAATCCTGGTCGCTCGGCGGTGCTCGACGCCGCGTCCGGCCGGCCCACCCCGGGCCGGCGGCGGCACCGCTCCGCGGCGGTCAGGCCCGGGCGGTGACCCGGCCCGCTCCGAGCGGATCGGCGAGGCGGCCCCGGTCGTCGAGCAGGCCCTGCGCCATCCGGGTCGCCTTCGCGGGCACCGGCGGTTTCAGACCTGCGACAACGTCGAGTGCGCCCAACACGTCGTCGGGTCGAACAGCGGGTGTCGTCTGCCGTACGACCGCCGTCAGTATCGCACAGTCCGACCCCGCGGCGTCCGGTTCCGGTGTGACTCCGCCCGGTGCGTCACCCACCGGCGGTCCCCCCGCGGGTGCATCGTCGCAGGTCGTGACGGCCGCCGACACGACCGCGGCCCGGACGTCGATCTCCCGTCGCCCGGCCGGCATGACCCGCTCGACCACGAGCGCGTCGCGCGCCAGGAGCGCCTCGACGGCCGCCCGCAGCGCCGCCTCGGGGACGCCGGGGAGGACGATCCGCCACAGGCTCGCGTCGATCCGGTCGGCGAGCGCCGGCGGCTCGGCGACCACGGCGTCGAGGATGTCCAGCCCCGCGGGCAGCGCCGCGTCGAGCGCGGTGCGGACGACCTCGGGCTCGACCTCGCGGGTCAGGCCGATCTCGAGGTACTCGGCCTCGCTGGCCGTGCCGGTCGGGGCCGCGCCGATCCACGAGATCCGCGGGTGCGGGCTGAAGCCGTGCGAGTGCGAGACGGGGATGCCGGCGCGGCGCACCGCGCGTTCGACGCTGCGGGCCACGTCGCGGTGCGACAGGAACCGCAGCCGCCCGCGCTTGGCGAAGCGCACGCGGATGCGCTGCACCGTCGGCGGGGCGGGGTTCGCGGCCTCCCCGGGTCGCACTCGAGCCATGGGAGCAGGGTAGGCCCCGCCCGCCGCCGACCCGGCGCCCGGCCTCACCCCGGTCCCGGCGGACCGACTCGCCAGGAGGCCCGATCCGGCGGTTGGGGCGCGCGTCTTCCGGGGACACACTCGTCGCGGTCGGCACGGGCGCCGGCCGCGGCGGACCGGGAGCGGGGTCGAGGGCGGGGTCGGGAACGTGGACGACAGGCTGGACGACAGGACCGACGAGCGGGTCGACGCGCAGGTCGGGGCGCAGGTCGGGGAACGGGCCGACGAGGGGCCCCGGGAGCGGGTCCCGCACGGGCCCGCACCACAGCCGGAGGACCCCGTCGTGACGGTTCCCCCCACCGGTCCGCGCTCCCTGCGGCGGTTCTCCGTCGGCCGCCGGCCCCGCGACGTCGTGCGGGTCGTGGTGGCGGCCGCGGTCGTCACGCTCTGCGCGCTCGCGGCCGACGGCGCGGTCAACCCGGTCGAGGCGGCGATCTTCGAGGAGATCGGGGCCCTCCCCGCCGGCTGGGCCCCGGTGGCCGCCGGACTGCTCTGGGTCGGCACGTGGGCCGGGATCGCCGGGGCGGCGGCCGTCGCGCTGTACCTCAAGCACGTCCGCGCGGCGGCGCAGCTCGTCGCCGCCGGCACGGTCGCCTGGCTGGTGACGACGGCGCTCGGCCATCTCCTCCCCGACCGGCCCGTCCCGCCCGAGCTCGCGGGCGAGACCGGCCTGCGGCTCCCGGGCCCCGAGGGGTTCGCCTTCGCCGCCACCCACACGGCCGTCGCGGCGGCGCTCGTCACCGCCGCGGCCCCGTACCTGCCACGCAAGGCGGCCTCCGCGGGCTGGATAGTGGCGGTCGCGGTCGCGCTCGCGGAGGTGTACCAGGGCGCCCTGCCGCTCGCGGTGTTCGCCGGCGCGGTCGTCGGCTGGGGCGCCGGGTCGGCGTCGCACCTCGTGGGCGGGGCCCCGGGCCGCCGGACCTCGGTCGAGGCGGTGCGCCGCACCCTCGAGGAGGCCGGGCTCCGCCCGGACGACATCCACGCGGAGCGCGCCCACCTGGTGGGCCCCCGCCGCTTCACCATCACCACCCGGGACGGCCGGGTGCTCCGGGCCCGCGCGGTGGCGCGGCTGCACCGGCGGGCCGGCCCCTGGTACCGCCTCCGGCGACTCCTCGCCACGATCGACGTCCAGGACGTGCCCCGGCTCTCGAGCACCCACCACGAGGTGGAGCACGAGGCGTACGTGTCGCGGCTGGCCGAGGCGGCCGGGGTGCGGACCCCGCACGTCGAGCTGGCGTGCGTGATCGAGCACGGCTCGCCGGTGCTGGTGCACGGCGTGGTCGAGGGGCGGCCGCTCTCGGAGCTGCCGGTCCGGGAGATCGACGACCGGCTCCTGGACGCGGTGTGCACCCAGGTCGCGGTCCTGGGCCGGGCCCACATCGCCCACCACGACCTGCAGGCCGACAACATCCTGGTCGACGCGGACGGGAACCCCTGGCTGCTCAACTTCACCTTCGGCCAGGTCGGGGCGAGCCCCGCGCTGCTGGCCCAGGACCTCGCCGACGTACTGATCACGCTGGTCTCCATCGTGGGCGTGGACCGGACCGTCGCGGCGGCCGACCGGACCCTGTCCGCGGACCGGCTGGAGGCGGCGCTGGCCTACCTGCAGCCCCTCGCGCTGCACCGCGGGGTCCGGGAGCAGATCGCCGAGGGCCACTACCTGTTCAGCGAGCTGCGGGAGGCCCTGGCGGACCGGATCGGGCGGCCGCTGCCGAGCTACCCGTCCCCCGTCCGGCCGCGCGCGCTGGTCACGATGCTGTTCCTCGGCGGCGCGATCTACCTCCTGCTGCCGCAGCTCGCCGACCTGCCGGAGACGGTGGGCCTGCTCCGTGACGCCAACTGGTGGTGGCTCGCCCTGGCCGTGTTCACCGGGATGCTGGCGATCGTGCTGTCCGCGGTGTCCCTGCTGGGCTCCTGCGACACCCACCTGCCCTTCCGCCGCACCGTGGAGGTGCAGGTCGCGGCCGCCTTCACCGGCCGCACCACCCCGGGCGGCGTCGGCTTCTTCGGGATCAACATCGCGTTCATGGAGAAGCTGGGGATGCGCCGTTCGCTCGCCGTGGGCGTGACGATGCTGAACCTCGCGGCGACCGGCGCGGTGTCGGCCGTCATCTGCGTGGTGGGGATCTTCGCGGTGGGCATCACGGGAACCCTGCGGTTCGTCCGCATCCCCACCGGCTGGCCGCTGCTGGGCGCCATCGCCGGGATCCTCGTCCTCGCCGGGCTCGTGCTCGGGTCGCCGCTGGGCCGGCGCCGGATCGTCCGGCCCGGCCTGCAGGTCGTCCGCGAGCTGTGGGGCGCGATCCGCCGCCCGCTGCGGGCCGCGCAGCTGTTCGGCGGCGCCGCCGCGTACCACCTGATGTCCGCGTTGGGCCTGGCCACCTGCCTGGCCGCGTTCGACCCGCACTTCCCGTGGCTGGAGGTGCTCGTGGTGTTCGTCGTCGGGCAGACGCTCGGGCACATCGCGCCGACACCGGGCGGTCTCGGCGCGGTGGAGGCGCTGCTCGTCGCCGGGCTCGTCGCCGTCGGCGTGGCCCCCGCGCCCGCGGTCGCCGCGACCCTCACCTCGCGGCTGCTGACCTACTGGCTGCCGGTGCTGCCCGGCATCGGGATGTTCCGCTACCTGCAGCACCGGGGTGTGGTCTGACCGGCTACTCCGGCCCGGGCTCGAGGACCAGCAGGGTCTCCCCCGCCGGCCGGAAGCCCGCGCGCCGGTAGAAGGTCGTGCTGCGGGCGGTCGGGGCGAGGATCAGCCGCCGGTAGCGGCGGTCCCGGGCGTGGTCGACGACGGCCTGCAGCAGGGCGCGCGGGACGCCGCGATCGGCGAAGGCCTCGAGCACGAAGGCGTTGCCGACCTGCCCGACCTTGCCCGCGCGCGTCCCGGGCCGGGGCATCGGGACGATCTCCACGACGTTGATCGAGCCGATCGGCGTCCAGCCGGCCCGGTCGCTGCCGATCTCGGCCAGCCAGAAGGTCCGCCGGGGCTGCTCGACGCGCGCCCACTGCGCGAACGCCGCCTCGAAGCCCGCGTCGGACACCGGCCGGCCGGCCCGTTCCTCGGTCCAGGCACGGCGCAGCCTCGCCAGGGCCTCGACGTCGCGCTCGTCCGCGACACGGACGGTGATCTGCCGGGTGCCCGCCGACTGCGACCCGGCCGGCTGCCCGGAGAGGTCCTCAGCCACCCAGCTCCCGTCCGACGGGGTTCACCACCGTCAGCGGGAGCAGCGTCGTGCCGCTCGGCCCGACCTCGATGTCGGTGCCCGTCGAGGGGCACACCCCGCAGTCGAAGCACGGGGTCCAGCGGCAGTCGTCCTGCTCCCGCCCGGACAGGGCGTCCTGCCAGTCCGCCCAGAGCCAGTCCCGCTCCAGCCCGGAGTCGAGGTGGTCCCAGGGCAGGATCTCGCCCTCCTCGCGCTCCCGGGTGGTGAACCACTCCAGCGAGACGCCGAGCGGCTCCAGCTCGGCCTTGGCGGCGGTGATCCAGCGCTCGTAGGAGAAGTGCTCGGACCAGCCGTCGAACCGGCCGCCCTCGCGCCACACCCGCTCGATCACGGCACCGACCCGGCGGTCGCCGCGGGCGAGCAGGCCCTCGATCAGCGAGGGCTGCCCGTCGTGGTAGCGCATGCCGATGTTGCGCCCGAGCTTCTTGTTGCTGTTCACGGCCTCGCGGAGCTTCCGCAGCCGGGCGTCGACGACCTCCGGGTGCGCCTGCGCCGCCCACTGGAACGGCGTGTGCGGCTTGGGGACGAAGCCGCCGATGGAGATCGTGCAGCGGACGTCGTTGCGGCCGGAGGCGGCGCGGCCGGCCTGGATGACCCGGTGCGCCATGCCCGCGATCTCCAGGACGTCCTCGTCCTCCTCGGTGGGCAGCCCGCACATGAAGTAGAGCTTGACCTGCCGCCAGCCCTGCGCGAACGCCTCGGAGACGGTGCGGATGAGGTCCTCCTCCGACACCATCTTGTTGATCACCCGGCGGATCCGCTCGGACCCGCCCTCGGGCGCGAAGGTGAGGCCGGAGCGGCGGCCGTTGCGGCTGATCTCGTTGGCGAGGTCGATGTTGAAGGCGTCGACGCGGGTCGACGGCAGCGAGAGCGACGTGTTGGTGCCCTCGTAGCGGTCCGCCAGGCCCTTGGTGATGTCGGCGATCTCGGAGTGGTCGGCGCTGCTCAGGGACAGCAGGCCGACCTCGTCGAACCCGGAGGCCCGCACCGCGGCGTCGACCATCTCGCCGATCCCCTGCAGCGACCGCTCGCGCACCGGGCGGGTGATCATGCCCGCCTGGCAGAAGCGGCAGCCGCGGGTGCAGCCGCGGAAGATCTCCACGCTCGCCCGCTCGTGCACGGTCTCGGCCAGCGGGACCAGCGGCGCCTTGGGGTAGGGCCACTCGTCGAGGTCCGACGTCGTGCGCTTCTGGACCGTGGCCGGGGCACCCTCCGCCGGGGTGACGGCGGTGATCGCGGTGTCGTACTCCACCTCGTAGAACGAGGGGACGTAGCAGCCGTCGGTGTTCGCCAGCCGGCGCAGCAGCTCGCGGCGGCCCCCCGGCCGCCCCTCGGCCTTCCACGCCTTGACGACGTCCGTGATGTCGCCGACGACCTCCTCGCCGTCCCCCAGCGCCGCGACGTCGACGAAGTCGGCGATCGGCTCCGGGTTGAAGGCGGCGTGCCCGCCGGCGACGACGACCGGGTGGCTCTCGTCCCGGTCCACCGCGTGCAGCGGGATGCCGGCGAGGTCGAGCGTGGTCAGCAGGTTCGTGTAGCCCAGCTCGGTGGAGAAGCTCACGCCGAGGAGGTCGAACGCGGCGATCGGACGGTGGGTGTCGACGGTGAAGGCGGGGACCTCGTGCTCGCGCATGAGCTTCTCGAGGTCCGGCCAGACGGCGTAGCAGCGTTCGGCGAGGGCGTCGGCGCGCTCGTTGAGGACCTCGTAGAGGATCATGACGCCCTGGTTGGGCAGGCCGACCTCGTACGCGTCCGGGTACAGCAGCGCCCACCGGACCTCGGCGGACTCCCACGGCCTGGTCTGCGCGTTCAGCTCGCCGCCGACGTACTGCACGGGCTTGGACACCCGCGGCAGCAACGGTTCGAGGGCAGGGAAGACGGACCCTGACAGCACGGCGCTCACGCGAACCCAGGGTAGCCCTGCGCCGATTCCTCCTCCGCACACGGTTCCGCACACGCTCCCCCGCCACGCTCCCCGTGACCGGCACCACCGACACGAGGAGCCACCATGAGCACCCCGACCACCGACCCGATCCACACCATCGGCCCCAAGCACCGCGCGCTGTGGGCCTCCGGCGACTACGGCACCGTCGCCTCCGACCTCATCCCCGGCCTGGGCGCGATCCTCGTCGAGGCCGCCGGCATCGGCCCCGGGCAGCGCGTGCTCGACGTCGGCGCCGGCACCGGCAACGCCTCCATCCCGGCCGCGGCGGCCGGCGCCGAGGTCGTCGCCTCCGACCTGACGCCCGAGCTGCTCGACCGGGGCCGGCGCATCGCCCGCTCCCGCGGCCTGGACCTGGAGTGGGTCGAGGCCGACGCCCAGTCGCTGCCCTTCGAGACCGGCGAGTTCGACGCCGTGATCTCCTGTGTGGGCTCGATGTTCGCACCGTTCCACGAGCGCACGGCAGCCGAGACGCTGCGCGTCTGCCGGTCCGGCGGCACCGTCGGAATGATCAACTGGACGCCCGAGGGCTTCGTCGGGCAGCTCTTCGCCACCATGAAGCCCTTCGCGCCGCCGCCCCCGCCGGGCGCCCGCCCCGCGCCGCTGTGGGGCAGCGAGGAGCACGTCCGCGAGCTGTTCGGCGACGGCGTCCGCACGCTCCGCGCCGCGAAGCGCACCTACACCCTCGACGTCACCGACTCCCCGCAGGACTTCCGCGAGTGGTGGAAGCGCAACTACGGCCCGACGATCGCCGTCTACGGATGCGTCGCCGACGACCCGGCGCGCACCGCCGAGCTCGACGCCGCCTTCCTCGACTTCCTCACCCGCACGCAGCAGGGCGGGGTCTGGGAGTCGGAGTACCTGCTCGTGACGGCCGAACGGGCCTAGCAGGCGGGCGGGAACCGGCCCCGTCACGGCCGAACGGGGCTACCGCAGACGGCGGAACCGGCCGAACGGGCGACGCCGGACGTATCGGGCGGTGCCATCCTGACCTCCTTCCCAGCGGACGGGAGAGCGGGATGGAGCCGGACGACACAGGACGGGGGGACGACGGCGGGGAGGGGCCCGCCGTCGTCGTCCGGCTCCTCGGGCCGCCGCGCGTCGAGACCCGGGGTCCCCGCCCTCCCGTCCCTCGGGGCCGCAAGCCGTGGGCGCTGCTCGCGCTGCTGCTGACCACGACCGGCCCGGTGCCCCGCGGACGCGTCCAGGAGCTGCTGTTCCCCGATGCGGAGGACCCGCAGGCCGCGCTGCGCTGGACGCTCAGCCAGGTGCGCCGCGCCGTGGGGGACGCGGTGCGCCTCGAGGGCGACCCGCTGACCTGCGAGATCGCCGAGGGCGTCCGGGTCGACGTCGTCGACGTCCTGGCCGGGCGGGCCCCGGCCGGCTGGCCCCTCGCCGAGGCCACGCTCCCGCTGCTGGAATGCGCCGAGCCGGACGTGCCGGAGTTCGCCGCGTGGCTGCACGGCCGCCGGCACGGCCTCGCCCGCGCGGGTGCTCGGCTGCAGCGGCGGCACCGGCCCCGCGGCAGCTCCCCCGCCAGCCGTTCGGCGGTGCGGGAGCTCGTCCGCGTCGGCGAACAGGTGATGGATTCGGGGGCGGCGCGCGACGGCACCGCGATTCTCGCCGGCGCGGTCCGGCGGGCCCGGGAGCTGGGCGACGACGTCGTGCTCGCCGAGACGCTGGCGCACTACGGGCGCGGGTACGTCCACGCCGTCGCCAGCACCGACCCCGGCGCGGCCGCCGCGCTGCGCGAGGCCGACCGGCTCGCGACGCGCGAGGGCCTGGCCGACATCGCCTCCCTCGCCCGCCGCGAGCTCGGCTTCGTCGCCACGGCCACCGGCGACCCCACCGCCGCGCTGCGGTGGCTCGACAGTGCCGGCGTCGCCGCCGGGGAGCGGCCCGAGCAGCGGGCCGGGGTGGCGCACGTGCGGGGGTTCGCGCTCATCGACACCGGGCTCTCCGAGTGGGCGGTGCGCGAGCTCGACGCCGCCGTGGCCCTCGCCGAGACCGCCGACCGGCCGCGCGCCTTCACCGCCGCGGTCGCCATGCGGGCCCGCGCCCGGCTGCAGCGCGGCGAGGACGAGGCGGCCGCCTCCGACGTGGCCGAGGCCCGCCGGATGGCCTCGGAACTGGGGTGGACGTCGATGCGGCCGTGGATCGACGTGCTGCACGGCGAGGTCCTGCTCCGGGAGGGCCGGGTGGCCGAGGCCGAGGCCGTGCTGGCCGACGCCCACACCCTCGCCGAGGTCCTCGACGACGCCTGCTGGATCGCGCTGACCAGCCGCGGCCTCGCCGTCGCCCGGGCACGGCTCGGGAACCCGGCCGCCGCCGCGACGGCCCTCGACGGCGCCTGCGCCACCCTCGTCGCCGACGCCGACGTCTGCTGCTGGATCGAGCTGCACCTGCGGGACACGCTCTGCGCGATCACCGCCGACCTCGACCGGGACACCGCGCTCCGCGAGGCCGCCCTGCTCGCCCGGCGCGCCGAACACACCGGGCTCGCGGAGTACGCGGTGCGCGCCGCCCGCCACCGCGCCCGCCTCGGCGACCCCGACGCCGCCGCCGACGCGCGGGCCCGCGCCCTCCCCCACGACAATCCCGCCCTCCTCCGCTGACCGCACGAGCGGCACTCTCGTGCAAGAGGTCCGCACGAGCGCGCCAACTCGCTCACAGGAGGGCGCTGCTGGAGGGGTTTCGTCGGCTCGCCAGGTGGCACCACTGATCCTCGACCCTCACGGCGTCCCACACCCACCCGAGCGCCCCACCCGGTCGACGGGGTGTGAAGCGCTCCTCCCGGGTGCGGCACCGGGTCCGGGCGGGTGCGCGGTGCCCCTCAGGGTGTGGGGGGCGAGTCAGTCGAGGAGGCCGGCGGCGCGGAGGGCGGCGCGGACGTCCTCGTGGTGCCACTCGTCGAGCGGGACCAGCGGCAGCCGAATGCCGCCGGGCATCAGCCCCATCTCCGCCAGCGCCCACTTCACCGGGATCGGGTTGGGCTCGGCGAAGAGGGCGCGGTGCAGGCCGGCGAGGTCCGCGTCGATGGTGGCGGCCTCCTCGTCGTCGCCGGCGATGGCGGCCTTGCACATCCGCGCCATCTGCTCGGGCGCGACGTTCGCGGTGACCGAGATGTCGCCGTGGAAGCCGGCGAGCATGCTGGCGCGGGCGGTGGCGTCGTCGCCGGAGTAGAGCGCGAAGTCGGTGAGCCCGAGCGCGACCAGGTCGCGAACCCGGTCCAGGTCGCCCTTGGCCTCCTTGAGCCCGACGATGTTCGGCACCTCGGCGAGCCGCTCGACGGTCGAGGGCAGCATGTCGCATGCCGTGCGGCCGGGGACGTTGTACAGGTACTGCGGGATGTCGACGGCCTCGGCGACCTTCTTGAAGTGCCGGTACAGGCCCTCCTGCGGGGGCTTGTTGTAGTACGGCGTGACGAGCAGCGCCCCGTCGGCGCCCGCCGCCGCGGCGGACTCGGTCAGGTGGATGGCCTCGTCGGTGTTGTTCGCGCCGGTGCCCGCGATGACCGGGACCCGCCCGGCGACGACGTCGATCGTGCGGCGGATGACGTCCGTGTGCTCCTCGACCGACAGCGTGGAGGACTCGCCGGTCGTGCCGACGGACACGATCGCCGCGGTCCCGGCCAGCACCTGCCGCTCGACGAGCCGGTCGAGCGCCTCGTGGTCGATCGAGCCGTCCTCCCGCATGGGAGTGACCAGCGCGACGAGACTTCCGGTGATCATGATCATGCCCTTCGTGACGCGAACGCGACGGCGACGGTAGCAAGCGCGGGCGGCGGGGGCCCAGGGCGATCCGGCCCGTGCGACCGGGCCCCCGGACCCGGTCCGGACAACGGCGGGGTGGTGCTGGCCCCACCCCGTGTCGGGGGTCGGCGCGCCCGGATCCGGGGGCTCGCACCGGCGACGGGCGGCCCGGTGCTCCCTAGCGTTCCGGGCAGCGTTCCGGGTCCGACGAAGGAGCTGCGATGAGTCCGGTGTCCTCCCCGGTCGCGCCGCTCGGCCGGCGGCCGTCGCCCCGCGAGCTGCCGCGGCTGCGCGAGGCCGGCACCGCCGCGGCCCTGCTCGCGGTGGCCGCGCTCGGGCTGCGATGGTGGGGGTCGCCGTGGCACGAGGTGCCCGTGACGCACGTGGCCGAGTGGCACATACGCACGCTGCTGGGCCTCGGGCGGGCGGGCCGGGTGCCGGTCCTGCTGCTGCTCGGCCTGGCGGTCCTCGCGCTGGTCACGGGCGGGCTCGCGCGCTCGGGCCGACTGCGCTGCTGGCCGCACCACCTGGCACTGGCGGCGGCCGGCGCCACTTCCGTGCTGGCGGCGGTGCAGACGCTGACCCGCTGCCCCCTCGCCCTCGGCGCCTGGCTCACCGGGCTGCTGGGCCTGGTGGCGCTGGCCGGATCGACGGCGCGCTCGGAGCGCCGACCGGACCTACCGCAGCAGCAGCGCCTCCAGCCGGCGGGCGGCGACGACGACGCCGACCGCGGCCATGACCACGAAGTAGGCGAGGTGGCCGAGCATGCCGAGGTGGACCGCACCCGTGGTGAGCCCGCGCATGAGCTCGACCGCATGGAACAGCGGTAGGCACTCGACGAGGATCTGCAGCGGGCGGGGGTAGACGCCGAGCGGGTAGAAGGTCGTGGCGAACAGGAACATCGGCAGCACGGCCAGCGTGACCAGGTCGAAGTCCTGCCAGGAGCGCATGAACGAGGTCGCCGCCATCCCGATCGCGGCGAACGCGAACGCGACCAGCAGCGCTGCCGGCAACGCCAGCAGCGCCCAGGGCGAGGTGATCAGGCCGGCGACCGCCATGACCGACAGGAAGCCGGTGGCGTAGAGCCCGCCGCGCAGCAACGCCCAGCCGATCTCGCCGAGCGCGATGTCGACCGGGCCGAGCGGGGTGGCCAGCATCGCGTCGTACAGCCGGTTGTACTTGAGCTTGAAGAACACGTTGAAGGTCGCGTCGAACACCGCGCCGTTCATGGCGGACGCGGCAAGCAGGCCCGGCGCGATGAACGCGGCGTAGGAGATCGGCCGCCCGTCCGGCCCGGGCAGCTCGCCGACCAGCGAGCCGAGGCCCGACCCCATCGCCAGCAGGTAGAACACCGGCTCGGCGAACCCGGACACGATCGCCGGCCAGGTGCGGCGCGCGGCCGTGGCGGAGCGCAGCAGCAGCATCCGCGAGCGACCGGCGTAGCTGCCGCCGGGCAGCACCCGGGTCCACCCCGGGGCGGGGCGCGCCGTGGCGTCGATCGTGGTCACGGCGCGAGCCTCCGGGTGAACGCCCGGACCGACAGCCCGGTGCCGACGGCGAGGAGCGCCGCCAGGTAGGCGAGGTGCCCCAGCACCGCCCCGGCCGTACCGGTGCCCAGCGCCGCGGCGCGGGCCAGCTCCGTGCCGTGCCACAGCGGCGACACCCACGCCAGCGGCTGCACCCAGGCGGGCAGCGCGGCGACCGGGAAGAACGTGCCGGAGAACAGGGTCATGGGCAGCACGACGAACCGGAACAGCGCGTTGAACGCCGCGCCCTCGTCCTCCCGGCTCGCCGAGAACGCCATGACCGGCGCGGCCACGGCGGCCCCGGTCAGCACCGCGGCGGCGAGCGAGCCCAGGACCCCGATCGACGCGGCGCCGCCGAACACGGCGATCAGCACCAGGTAGACCGCGCCCGTGAGCGTCATCTTGGCCGCGACCCACACGAGGTGGCCGACGGCGATCTGGGCCCCGGTGAGCGGCGTGGCCGCCATACCGAGGTAGACGCGCTGCCACTTGAACCCGGACAGCACCGGGTAGGTCATCTCGAACGCCGCGCTCTGCACCGTGGACATCGCCAGCAGCGCCGGGGCCAGCCAGACCAGGTACGGCACGCCGCCCGTGGCCGCCTCCGCCCCGGGCCGCGACGCGATCAGGCTGCCGAAGCCGAGCCCGAACGCGAGCAGGAACAGGAGCGGCTGGAGCACCGACGACACCGCCGTCGCCCGCCAGTTGCGCCGGTACCACCGCCAGAACGACTCGACGACCAGCAGCACCCCGTGCACCCACCCGGGCGCCGTCGCCGGTGCGAGCCGGGTCGCGGGTACGCGTTCCTCGATCGCCATCAGTCCACCAGCGTCCGGCCCGTGAGCCGGAGGAACACGTCCTCCAGCGTGGACCGCCGCACCAACGCCGACAGCGGCCGCAACCCGGCGGCGTGCAGCGCGACCTGGGAGCGCTCCCCGTCCGCGGTGTAGAGCAGCGCCCGGTCCGGGAGCAGCTCGACGCGCTCGGCGTACCGCTCGAGGTCGCCGGCCGCGGGCCGTTCCTCCGGGAGGAACCGCAGCTCCAGCACCTCCCGCGTGGACCACCGCTCGATGAGCTCCGCAGGAGAACCCTCGGCCACGATCACCCCGCCGTCCATGACGACGAGCCGGTCGCACAGCTGCTCGGCCTCGTCCATGTAGTGGGTGGTGATGATCTGGGTGACGCCCTCGCGCTTGAGCTGGTACAGCCGCTCCCACAGCAGGTGCCGGGCCTGCGGGTCCAGCCCCGTGGTCGGCTCGTCGAGCAGGAGCAGCTCGGGGTCGTTGACCAGCGAGCGGGCGATGGTGAGCCGGCGCTTCATCCCGCCGGACAGCGGCTCCACCCGGTCCTCGGCGCGCTCGGTGAGCCGCGCGAACTCCAGCAGCTCCGCCGCCTTGGCCCGCACGTGCCGGCGGGGCAGCCCGAAGTACCGGCCGTAGATCTCCAGGTTCTCCCGCACCGACAGCTCGGTGTCGAGGTTGTCCAGCTGCGGGACGACGCCGAGCCGGGCCCGGATCCGTGGCCCCTCCCGGTCCGGGTCCATCCCCAGGACCTGCAGCGATCCCGACGTGCGCGGCGAGACGCACGCGATCATCCGCATGGTCGACGACTTGCCCGCCCCGTTGGGCCCCAGGAAGCCGAAGACCTCGCCCTGCGCCACGTCCACGTCGATCCCGCGGACGGCCTCGAACCCCCCGAAGCGCTTGCGCAGGTCCCGCGCCTGGACCAGTCCGTCCCCCACGACCGGAACGCTAACGGGAGGGACCGACACTTTCCTGTCGATTCCGGGTCCGGTCCCGGACGGCCTCGTCGTCGGTGATCTCGCGCTGGAACCAGTGCTCGTCCCGGACGTCGCCCGGCCCGAGGCGCAGCGCCGCGGGGAAACGGCCGACCTCGGTCCAGCCGCGAGCCGCGTACCACTCCGGGAGCCCGGTGCCGCCCCGGGCCGAGAGGATCAGCTGGGCGAGACCCAGCCCCGCGGCGCGGTCGAGGGCCGCGTCGAGCAGCCGTCCGCCGAGGCCGCGGCCCTGCAGGTCCGGCCGCACCATCAGCCGGATCACGGTGGCCCGGTGTGCCACCACGGGCCCGCGCCCGGGCTGCAGGAACACCGTGCCGACGAGCTCGTCCCCGGGCCCGTGCAGGGCGAGCAGGTGCAGCGTGCCGGCCCGGACCTCGGCCACGGTCGCCTCGGCGAGGGCCCGGACGTCCGTCTCGGGGGCGTCGGGCGGGAAGCCGACCGCCCCGCCCGCGCGGGTCACCGCCGTCCAGAGCGTGCCGAGCGCCGTCGCGTCGGGCTCGGTCTCCGGCCGGGGTCCGGAGAGCCCGGCCGGGGTCGCCGGCACGCTCAGAGGTTCGGGAACCAGAGCTTGATCTCGCGCTCGGCAGACTCGGGCGAGTCCGAGCCGTGCACCAGGTTCGACTGGGTCTCCAGGGCGAAGTCGCCGCGGATGCTGCCCGGGGTCGCCTTCTCCACCGGGTCGGTGCCGCCGGCGACCTGCCGCCACGCCGCGATCGCGCGCGGGCCCTCGGCGACCGCCGCCACCAGCGGGCCGGAGGTGATGAACTCGAGCAGCGACTCGAAGAAGGGCTTGCCGTCGTGCTCGGCGTAGTGCTGGCTCGCCAGCTCGCGGTCGACGGTGCGCAGCTCGAGCGCCACCAGCGTGAGGCCCTTGCGCTCGATGCGCGCCAGGCACTCGCCGATCAGGTTCCGGGCGACGCCGTCGGGCTTCACGAGGACCAGGGTGCGTTCAGTCACGCGACGGAGCGTAGCGACGCCGCCGGACGGGTCGTCACGGGGCCAGCGTGGCCGCGCCGAACGAGACCGAGAACCGTTCGCACCAGATGCTGACGCTGCTCAACCCGGCGAGGTCCGCGCCGGCCGGCACGGGGTAGTTGGCGCTGCCGACGTTGCCCTTCAGCGGGCCGAGGTCGAGGTACCGGCCGTCGTCGAACACGTGCCAGCCGTCCCGCCCGGGCAGCACGGGCGCGTCGGTCAACCAGACCCGTAGCCGCGGTCCGTTGCTCGTGACCAGGTCCTGCAGCCGCAGCACCCGGGAACCGTCCGGCAGGCCGAGGAGCAGCGCCTCGCCCGTGGTCGCGTGCTCGTGCGCGACGAGCCGACCGGATGCGAGCACGACGGGCTCGGCCTCGGGGACCCCGGCCGGGGCCGCGGCCACCGGAGCGGGCTCCGCCACCGACTCGTCGACGACGAGCTTCCACGGCTCGAACCACACCAGCCCGGCCGCGACGACCAGCGCGAGGACGACGGCGGCGGGCAGGAGGACGGACCGGCGCCGCCATCGGCGGCGGGTCCCGGGGCGACCGGACACCCGCGCAGGATGCCGGTCCGGCGGGCCCGTGACCAGGGCCGGAGGGCAGCCGCTACTGCTGCTGGGACGGCAGCTGCCCGCGGGCCATCCGGCGGGCGACGTCCCGGCGCATCCACAGCACCATGCCCCACACCAGGACGAAGATCAGGCCCATGGCCAGCAGGGACACGTGGAAGAGGCCCGTGGCCACCAGCCCCACCTGCAGGACCAGCGCGAAGCCCAGCCCCCACGGCCGCCGCTGCAGGCCCGAGGCCACGATCATCAGCAGCCCGAGCACCAGCACCACGGTGATCGCGACCGGGTTCAGCGCGCCCTCGGTGAACCTCGCGACGACGAGCACCCCGAGCAGCACGACGATCGCCTCGAGCACCAGCAGCCCCGCGCACACGCCGCGGAAGCCCTTCATCGGGTCCGTGGCGGGCGGGCGTACCGGTTCGGTGCTCACGCCGGCACCCCGGCGGTCCCGCCGCCGGTCACGCCGCTGGTCGCCGTGCTCACGCGGGCTCCTTCCCGAAGATCGACCGGGCCTCGCCCGCGGTCACCACGGAGCCGGTGACGATCACGCCGACGCCCGAGTCCCCGGCCTCCTCGGCCAGCTCGACGCCCTGGTCGATCGCCGCCGCCAGCTGCGGCTCCACGCTCACCCGGTCCCGCCCGAACACCTCGACGGCCAGCGCCGCCAGCTCGTCCGGGTCCATGGCGCGCGGCGACGAGTTCATGGTCACCACGACCTCGTGCACCGCGGGCTCGAGCGACTCCAGCAGGCCCTTCGCGTCCTTGTCCCGCATCACGCCGATCACCGCGACCAGCCGCGTGAACCGGAACTCCGACATCAGCGCGGCGGCCAGCGCGCGGGCGCCGTGCGGGTTGTGCGCGGCGTCGATCAGCACCGTCGGCCGGCCCGGCCCGCCCTGCATTGGCTCCAGCCGCCCCGGCGAGGTGATCGACGCGAACGCCGCGCGGACCGCGTCGGGATCCAGCGGCTGCTGCGGGCCCGCCCCGACCAGCGCCTCCGCGGCGGCCAGCGCGATCGCCGCGTTGGACGCCTGGTGCTCGCCGTGCAGCGGCAGGAAGATCTCGTCGTACCGGCCGGACAGGCCCTGCAGCTCCAGCCGCTGCCCGCCCACGGCCAGCTCGCGCTCGCGCACCCCGAACTCGGCGCCCTCGCGGGCCACCTGGGCGTCGACCTCGGCGCAGCGCTCGAGGAGCACCTCCGCCACGGCCTTGTCCTGCGCGGCGAGCACCGCGACGGAGCCGGGCTTGATGATCCCGGCCTTCTCCCGCGCGATTCCCAGGAGGTCCGTGCCCAGGTACTCGGCGTGGTCGAGGCCGACCGGGGTGATCACCGAGACCCGGGCGTCGACGACGTTGGTCGCGTCCCACCGGCCGCCCAGCCCGACCTCGACGATCCCGGCCTCGACCGGCGCGTCGGCGAACGCCGAGTACGCCATGGCCGTGAGCACCTCGAACTTGCTGAGCCTGATCTCGTTCTTCGCGTCGAGCAGCTCGACGAAGGGCTCGACGTCCCGGTAGGCCTGCACGTACTGCGCGGGCGAGACGGGCCGGTTGTCGAGGTTGATCCGCTCGGTGGCCCGCTGCAGGTGCGGGCTGGTGTACCGGCCCGTGCGCAGCCCGATCTCGCTGAGGATCGCGTCGACCATGCGGGCCGTGGAGGTCTTGCCGTTCGTGCCGGTGAGGTGCACGACTGGGTAGCCGGTCTGCGGGTCGCCGAGGACCTCGACGAGCGCCCGGATCCGGTCCAGCGACGGCTCCATGACCGTCTCCGGCCAGCGCCGGTCCAGCTCGGCCTCGACCGCGAGGAACTCGGCGTACTCCGCCACCGTGGACTGCGCGGGCACGACGTCCGGGGTGTCCGAGCCGCGGATCTGGTCCAGGACGTGGGAGATCACCGCGTCCTGGGCCTGCTCCTCCGGAGCGCGGACCTCGCCCTCGCCCTCGGGGGGTTCCGGATCCGTCACCGCGGCACCTCCACGCCGGCCGGGCGGACCGTGCGCACGAGGCTCATGAGGCCGGCAGCCCCTCGAGCCGCGCCGTGACCCGCTCGATCTCGGCGACGGCGGCCTCCCGCCGCGCCCGGATCCCGTCGACGACCTGCGCCGGGGCCTTCTCGGTGAACTTGGGGTTCCCGAGCTTCTTCTCGGCCTGCTCCAGCTCCTTCTGCGCGGCCGCCAGGTCGCGCCCCAGCCGGGCCCGCTCGGCGGCGACGTCGATCGCCCCGGACGTGTCCAGCTCGACGTGGACGGTGTCGCCGTTGAGCGCGACCTCGACCGTGGCGGTCGGCGCGAAGTCCGCGCCCGCCGGGTCGAGGCGGGTGAGGAACCGGACGGCCCTCTCGTGCCGGGCCAGGCCCGCGGTCTCCAGCCCGACCAGCAGCGCGGCGACCGACTTGCGGTCCGGCAGGCCCTGCTCGGTGCGGAAGCGGCGGACCTCGGTGATCAGCTTCTGCAGCGCCTCGACGCGTGCGACCGCGGCGGCGTCGACCGGCAGCCCGGTGTCCTCGCCGGGCCAGGTCGCGGTCACGACCGTCTCGCCGCCGGTCAGCGACGTCCACAGCGCCTCGGTGACGAACGGGACGATCGGGTGCAGGATCCTCAGCAGCGCGTCGAACACGTGCCCCAGGACGGCGCGGGTGCCCTCGGCCGTGCCCGGGTCGTCGAGCTGGGGCTTGGCCAGCTCGAGGTACCAGTCGCACAGCTCGTCCCACGTGAAGTGGTAGAGGCCCTCGGTGGCCTTGGCGAACTGGAAGTCCTCGAGCAGCGCGTCCGTCTGCTCCCGGACCTCGCGCAGCCGCCCGAGGATCCAGCGGTCCGCGTCGGTCGGCTCGGTGGGCAGCGGCAGGGCCGGGTCGGCGCCGTTGGCCTCCGCGAACCGGACGGCGTTCCACAGCTTGGTGGTGAAGTTGCGGGAGCCCGCGACCCACTCCGTGGACAGCGACATGTCCGTGCCCGGGTTCGACCCGCGGGCGATGGTGAACCGCAGCGCGTCGGCCCCGTAGGCGTCGATCAGCTCGAGCGGGTCGATGACGTTGCCCTTGGACTTCGACATCTTCTTGCCGTGCTCGTCGCGGATGAGCCCGTGCAGGTAGACGTGCTCGAACGGCGAGCGGCCCATCGCGTAGGTGCCGAACATCATCATCCGGACGACCCAGAAGAACAGGATGTCGTAGCCGGTGACCAGGACGGAGTTCGGGTAGTACCGCTCCAGGTCCGGGGTCTCGTCCGGCCAGCCCAGCGTGGAGAACGGCCACAGGCCCGAGGAGAACCAGGTGTCGAGGACGTCCTCGTCCTGGCGCCAGCCCTCGCCGGTCGGGACCTCGTCGTCCGGCCCGACACAGACCGTCTCGCCGCCGGGCCCGTACCAGACCGGGATGCGGTGGCCCCACCACAGCTGCCGGGAGATGCACCAGTCGTGCATGTTGTCGACCCAGTCGAAGAACCGCGACGACATCTCCGGCGGGTGGATCTTCGTCTCGCCCGAGCGGACGGCGTCGCCCGACGCCTTGGCCAGGGACTCGACCCGGACGAACCACTGCAGCGACAGCCGCGGCTCGATCGGGACGCCGGTGCGCGAGTCGTGCCCGACGCTGTGGACGTACGGCCGCTTCTCCGCGACGATCCGGCCCTCGGCCCGCAGCTGCTCGCGGATGGCCTCGCGCGCCGCGAACCGGTCCATGCCGTCGTACGGGGTGCCCGAGTTCGCGATGACCCCGGACTCGTCCATGATCGTCGGCATCGGCAGGTCGTGCCGGCGGCCCATCTCGAAGTCGTTCGGGTCGTGCGCCGGGGTGATCTTGACGGCGCCGGAGCCGAACTCCGGGTCGACGTACGGGTCGGCGATGACCGGGATGTCCCGCCCGGTGACGGGCATGCGGACGGTCCGGCCGACGAGGTGGGTGTACCGCTCGTCGTCCGGGTGGACCGCGACGGCCGTGTCGCCCAGCATCGTCTCGACGCGGGTGGTGGCGACGACGATCGAGTCCTCGCCGTCCCCGTAGCGCATCGAGACGAGCTCGCCCTCGACCTCCTTGTGGTCGACCTCGATGTCCGAGATGGCGCTCTGCAGCGCGGGCGACCAGTTGACCAGGCGCTCGGCCCGGTAGATCAGCCCCTCGTCGAACATCTTCTTGAAGACGGTCTGGACGGCGCGGGACAGGCCCTCGTCGAGCGTGAACCGCTCGCGCGTCCAGTCCACCCCGTCCCCGAGGCGCTTCATCTGACCCAGGATCGAGCCGCCCGACTCGGCCTTCCACTCCCAGACGCGCCGGACGAACTCCTCGCGCCCCAGCTCGCGGCGCCCCGGCTCGCCGGCCTCGGCCAGCCGGCGCTCGACGACGCTCTGGGTGGCGATGCCCGCGTGGTCCATGCCCGGCAGCCACAGCGCGTCGTACCCCTGCATGCGGCGTCGCCGGGTGAGGACGTCGATCAGGGTGTGGTCCATGGCGTGCCCGAGGTGCAGGCTCCCCGTGACGTTCGGCGGCGGGATGACGATGCAGTACGGCGGCTCGCCCGACGCCGGGTCCGCCTCGAAGTAGCCGCGGTCGACCCAGCGCCGGTACAGGACGCCCTCTACCTCCGCCGGGTTCCACTTCGGCGGGAGGGAGGTGGTGCGCGCTGGGAGGGTCTCGGTCACGCAGTCAAGTCTACGAGCCGGGTACGACACGTTTCCGGGGGTGGGTCGCGCCCCGGCACGCCCGGTCGTCGCGCCGATCAGCGGCCCCGCAGCGGCAGGAACACGACGTGCAGGTGCGCGAACCCGAGCACCGGGGCGAGCGCGCGGGCGCGGACCAGGCCGGGGTCGAGCGCGCGGACGGTGCCGCTGGTGGGCTCGTAGACCCGCCAGGTGCCGTCGTCGGCGATCCGCAGGGCGAGGCAGTAGTGCCGCGGCACCAGCGACCCGACGAGCAGCGGGACGGGCCGGCGGGCGGCCAGGGCCGCCTCGACCTCCCGGATCGCCGTGTCGACGTCCGTCGCCGAGGCGTCGTCGACGAACCGGATGCGGTAGCGGCCCGCGCCCGGGGCGTGGGTGTGCAGCCAGCGCAGGAAGCCCCACGGCGTGGTGCCCAGCGCTCGCGGCCAGAGCCGGTTGGTCGCGGCGTGGATCTCGCGCTGGCGCGCGTCGTAGCGGGCGGCGAAGCCGCGGACGATGCCGCTCGCGTCCGTCTCCCGCAGCTCCAGCTTCTCCAGCTCGGCGGGATCGGCCCAGGTGGCGAGGGCGAGGAGCACGGCGCTGCCGCACGTGGTGCCGTCGACCTGGTCGAGCCGGGTGCCCGCGTGCCGCTGCTCCCCCAGCGCCTCGCCGATCAGCGGCCGGCGCTCGCCGGACAGGACCTTCACGGCAGCGACGGGCACCGGCACGGGCCGCGAGACCAGCCGTTGCGCCGCCCTCCCGATCGCCGACACCGTCCGCACGCGGTCACGGTAGCGCGCGGCGGCGGGCGGGCGGCTCACGCCGGGCGCCGGTCGGCCGCACCCGTCGCCGGCGCGCGCACCACCGTCCGGGCGGCCCCGAGCGGGGCGGGCGGTCGTCCGGTTCCCGATCTAGGTTGGCCGCATGAGCGCAGAGCTGACCCCGGAGATCGTCGAGTTCCTCAACCACGGCACCCGCACCGGGGTGCTCGCCTGGACGGCGGCGGACGGCCGCCCGCTGGCCGCCCCGGTCTGGTTCCTGGTCGAGGACGGCACGCTGATCTTCAACACCGGGCGGGACACGGCGAAGGGGCGGGCGCTCGCCCGCGACCCGCGGGTCGCGCTGGCGGTCGACCTGCCGGCGCCGCCGTACGCGTTCGTGCAGGTCCAGGGCGTGGCGGAGACGAGCGAGGACCCCGCCGAGCTGCTCCGGACCGCCACCGCGCTGGGCGGGCGCTACATGGGCGCCGACCGCGCGGAGGAGTTCGGGAAGCGCAACGGGGTCCCCGGGGAACTCCTGGTCCGGGTGCGCCCGACCAAGGTCCTGGCGCACCTGGACGTGTCGGGCTAACCGCGGTTGTCGGGGTCGTTCGACGGGACACCGCGCTCGGTGTCGGCGTCCCAGCCCTCGGCGAGGGCGGAGATCTTCTGCGCGTAGTCCGCGGCGGCGACCTGCGGCTCCTGCGCCCGGCCCGCGGCGACCCCGATCAGGAACGCCGTCACCGGCGCGGCCGGCCGGCTCACGCCGTGCGCGACGTCCGACGTCAGGTCGAGCACGGCGTCCACGCTCTTCTCGCTGTCCACCTGACCCTCGAGCCCCAGCTCGCGGGACACGGCGGTGATCCACTCCGACATGGCCTTCGCGTCGTCACTCACGGCGGGAAGGTACCCCGGCGCACCGCGGCCGAACCCCCGTGCGGGTCAGCCGGAGAACAAGGCGGGGATCTTCGTGAGCAGCGCGATCAGGCCGTACAGGAAGGGCGCCGCCACCCACACCCACGCCAGGACGACGAGGGCGACGGGCGGGCCACCCGTGCGGTCCGGTGTGCTCGCGCTCATGTGCGTGCCTCCTCCTCGCTCCGTGCCGCCCGCTCGGGCTCGTGCCACTTGTCGGCGACCGGCCGCACCAGCTCGTTCGCGACGAAGCCGAGGACCAGCAGCACGATCATCACCAGGAAGGCGGGCGTGTACTTCGACGGGCCGGCGACGTCCGAGCGGGCGTCGGCGATCGCGTTGACGATGATCGGCCCGAGGACGCCGGCCGTGGACCAGGCCGTGAGCAGCCGGCCGTGGATGGCGCCGACCTGGTAGGTGCCGAACAGGTCGCGCAGGTACGCCGGGATCGTCGAGAAGCCGGCGCCGTAGAACGACAGGATCAGCATCGTGCAGATCAGGAAGACGGCCTTGTTGCCCTCGCCGATGAACGTCAGCGCCAGGTAGAGCAGCGCGCCGACGCCCAGGTAGAGCCGGTAGATGTTCTTGCGGCCGATGAGGTCCGAGACCGTGGACCACACGAACCGGCCGAGCATGTTGGCCAGCGACAGGATCGACACGAACGCCGTGGCCGCGGCGGCGAGCGTCTGCGCCGGCGAGGCGTCGCGGAAGAAGTCCTGGTAGATCGGGTTCGCCTTCTCCAGGATGCCGATCCCAGCGGTCACGTTGAAGCAGAGCACGATCCACAGCAGCCAGAACTGCGGCGTCTTGATGGCGTTCGCGGCGGAGACGCTCGCGGTGCTGACCATCGCCCGCGCCTTCTGCTTCGCCGGGTCCCACCCCGCGGGCTTCCAGTCGGCGGCCGGGACGCGGATGAGCAGCCAGCCCATCGTCATGAAGACCGCGTAGACCACGCCGTGGATGAGGAAGGCCAGCGCGATGCCGTTCGGGTTCGGGTCGTTACCGGTGGCGCCGAAGGCCGACAGCATCGACGCGGTCCACGGGTTGGCGATCAGCGCGCCGCCGCCGAAGCCCATGATCGCGATGCCGGTCGCCAGGCCGGGCCGGTCCGGGAACCACTTGATCAGCGTGGACACGGGCGAGATGTAGCCGATGCCCAGCCCGATCCCGCCGATGCCGCCGTACCCCACGACGACCAGCCAGTACTGACCCAGCCAGATGCCGAGGGCCGAGACCAGGAAGCCGGTGGCGAAACAGGCCGACGCGACGGCCATCGCCCAGCGCGGGCCGTTCGTGTCGACCTTCGTGCCGAACACCGCCGCGGAGATGCCGAGCATGACGATGCCCAGGGTGAACGGCAGCGCGCTGAGCACGCCGCTGATGTCCAGGCCCTTCTCGAGGGAGCCCTTGAACGCGCTCCACGCGTAGACCTGGCCGATCGCGAGGTGGATCGACAGCGCAGCGGGCGGGACCAGCCAGCGGCTCCAGCCCGGTGGGGCGACGATCCGTTCCCGCGAGAGGAACCCCGGCGTTCCCGACATGCGACCACCTCCGTGCCTGTGCGGGCCGAACCGTATGTCGCGGTACTTGACGCGGCAATTCCAGGCATTCCCCCTCGGCACGGCGGCCAACCCTCGGGCCCGTGCCCCTCGTGTGGTGGAGTGGACGGGTGAGTGCACCGCTGACCGGGATCCGCGTGGTGTCCTTCGACCACGCCGTCTCCGTGCCCTACGCCGGGCGGCTGCTCGCCGACCTCGGCGCCGACGTCGTCAAGGTCGAGCGGCCGGGCGGCGGCGACTTCGCCCGCGGCTACGACGCGGCCTGCGGCGACGTCTCCTCGTACTTCGCGTGGATCAACCGTGGCAAGCGCTCCGTGGTGCTCGACCTCAAGTCGGCCGACGGGCTCGCCGCGGCGCACCGGCTCGTCGACACCGCCGACGTCGTGCTGGCCAACCTCGGTCCCGGCGCCACCGCCCGGCTCGGGCTCGACGGCGACAGCCTCCGCGGCCGTCGGCCCTCGCTGATCACCTGCGAGCTGTCCGGGTACGGCGAGGGCGGGCCCGCCGCCGGCCGCAAGGCCTACGACGCGCTCATCCAGTCCGAGGCCGGTCTGCTCGAGCTGACCGGTGACGGCGACGTGACCGCCCGGGCCGGCATCTCCGTCGCCGACATCGCGGCCGGGGTGCAGGTCCAGTCCGCGGTGCTGGCGGCGCTGTTCCACCGCGAGCGCACCGGCGAGGGCGCCACGCTGCGGATCTCGCTGCTCGAGGCGCTCACCGAGTGGATGCACCAGCCGATGCTGTACGCGCTCGGCACCGGGCGGGCGCCGGCGCGCTCCGGCGGCCACCACCCCTCGATCGCGCCGTACGGCCCCTTCCCGTGCGCCGACGGCGCCGTGCACCTCGCCGTGCAGAACGAGCGGGAGTGGCTGCGGCTCTGCACGACCGTGCTCGGCGACCCGGCGGTCGCGGTCGACGAGCGCTTCGCCTCGGTGCGGGCGCGGGTGGAGCACCGCGACGCGCTGCACGACCTCCTGCACGCCCGCTTCGCCGGGCTCACGCAGGAGCGGCTCGGCGCGCTGCTCGACGAGGCCGACATCGCCTGGTCCGCGGTCGGGCACGTCGCCGAGCTCCCCCGGCACCCGCAGCTCGTCGCCCGCGCCCGGTTCGTCGGCGTGCCGGTGCCCGGGGGCGAGGCGGTGCCCATGGCCGTGCCGCCCGTCGACTCCAGCGCCTGGCCCCCGCCGCTCGACGCCGAGGTCCCCGCCCTGGGCGCCCACACCGCCGAGGTCCTCGCCGAGCTCGGCTACACGCCCGAGGAGATCGAGAAGCTGAGCGCCTGAGCAGCGCACCATGATCGCCGAGAGTGTGCGGTGACGGCTGCCCCGGCAGCCCTCACTGCACGCAGAGACCGATCATGTGCCGGGCGGGCGGCCCGAGAACGCGGAACGCCCGCCCTCGGGGAGGGCGGGCGTTCCGCGGTAGGTGTCGCTCAGGCGGAGCGCTCGCCCCGCTCCCGGCGCTGCGGGCGCCGGGGCACGATCGTCGGGTTGACGTTCTCCTTCACCGTCTCCTCGGTCACGACCACCTTCGCCACGTCCGTGCGGCTCGGGATGTCGTACATGACGGGGAGGAGCACCTCCTCCATGATCGCGCGGAGGCCGCGGGCGCCGGTGCCCCGCAGGATCGCCTGGTCGGCGACCGCCTCGAGCGCGTCGTCCGTGAACTCGAGCTCGACGCCGTCCATCTCGAAGAGCTTGCGGTACTGCTTGACCAGCGCGTTGCGCGGCTCGGTCAGGATCTTGACCAGGGCGTCCTTGTCGAGCGACGTCACCGAGGCCACGACCGGGAGCCGGCCGATGAACTCGGGGATCAGCCCGAACTTGATGAGGTCCTCGGGCATGGTGTCCGCGAAGCTCTCGGAGTTGTCCAGGTCCGACTTCGAGCGGATCTCCGCGCCGAAGCCCAGCCCGCGCCGGCCGACCCGGTCCGAGATGATCTTCTCGAGGCCCGCGAACGCACCCGCCACGATGAACAGCACGTTCGTCGTGTCGATCTGGATGAACTCCTGGTGCGGGTGCTTGCGCCCGCCCTGCGGCGGCACCGAGGCGGTGGTGCCCTCGAGGATCTTCAGCAGCGCCTGCTGCACGCCCTCGCCGGAGACGTCCCGGGTGATCGACGGGTTCTCCGACTTGCGGGCGATCTTGTCGACCTCGTCGATGTAGATGATCCCGGTCTCGGCCCGCTTGACGTCGTAGTCCGCCGCCTGGATGAGCTTGAGCAGGATGTTCTCGACGTCCTCGCCGACGTACCCGGCCTCGGTCAGCGCCGTGGCGTCCGCGATCGCGAACGGCACGTTCAGCAGCTTGGCGAGGGTCTGCGCGAGGTAGGTCTTGCCGCAACCGGTCGGACCGAGCATGAGGATGTTCGACTTGGCCAGCTCGACGCCGTCGCCGTCGCCCCGGGCCCGGTCGCCCGCCTGGATGCGCTTGTAGTGGTTGTAGACCGCCACCGAGAGCGTGCGCTTGGTGGCCGACTGCCCGACGACGTACTGGTCGAGGAACTCGTGGATCTCGGCGGGCTTGGGCAGCTCGTCGAGCTTCACGTCGCCGGTCTCGGCGAGCTCCTCCTCGATGATCTCGTTGCAGAGATCGATGCACTCGTCGCAGATGTAGACGCCGGGCCCGGCGATGAGCTTCTTGACCTGCTTCTGACTCTTCCCGCAGAAAGAGCACTTCAGCAGGTCACCGCCGTCACCGATGCGTGCCATGAGTGCAGCCCCAGTCCCATCCGGCCCGCCCTCGTCCGGGCGTGCCCACGTCGTCATGACGGTACCTGCCGGAGCCCCTCGCTGCGAAGGATCGCGGCGACCTGTCGGAATCGGGTCGGCAGGCGGTCGTTATGCGTTCACCCCGCAACTGGTGCGGGAGGTGCGGGGTGCACCGGGGCCGTCCTGCGACGGCCCCGGTGCACCGACGGCGGTGCGGGTGCTCGCGTGGCGAGCACCGCTCAGCCGACCGCGGACAGCTTCCGGCTCTGGATGATCTCGTCGACGATCCCGTACTCCTTGGCCTCCTCGGCCGTGAGGATCCGGTCCCGCTCGATGTCGTCGTGCACCTGCTCGGGCGTGCGCCCGCTGTGCCGCGCGAGGGTGCTCTCCAGCAGCTTGCGCATGCGGGTGATCTCGGCGGCCTGGATCTCCAGGTCGGACACCTGGCCGTAGAAGCCCTCGGTGGCCGGCTGGTGGATCAGGATGCGCGCGTTCTGCACCGCGAGGCGCCGCCCCGGGGTGCCCGCCGCCAGCAGCACGGCCGCGGCCGACGCCGCCTGCCCGAGGCAGACGGTCTGGATGTCGGGGCGGATGAACTGCATGGTGTCGTAGATCGCCATCAGCGACGTGAACGAGCCGCCGGGCGAGTTGATGTACATCGAGATCTCGCGGTCCGGGTCCGCGGACTCGAGGCAGAGCAGCTGCGCCATGACGTCGTTCGCCGAGGCGTCGTCGATCTGCACCCCGAGGAAGATGATGCGCTCCTCGAAGAGCTTGTTGTACGGGTTCGACTCCTTGACCCCGTAGCTCGTGCGCTCCACGAAGGAGGGCAGCACGTACCGGCTCTCCGGCATCCGGAATCCACTCACGACGAGCTCCCGTTCTCGCTCGGCTGCGGGAGGTCGCCCGCCCGCGAGATGACGTGGTCGACGAAGCCGTACTCCAGGGCCTCCTGCGCGGAGAACCACCGGTCCCGGTCGAAGTCCTGGGTGATCCGCTCGACGGTCTGCCCGGTGTGCCCGGCGATCAGCTCCGCCATCTCCTGCTTGTGCCGGCGGAACAGCTCGGCCTGGATCCGGATGTCCGACTCCGAGCCGCCGACGCCGGCCGACGGCTGGTGCATCAGGATCTGGGTGTGCGGCAGCGCGAAGCGCTTGCCGGGCGTCCCCGCCGAGAGCAGGAACTGCCCCATCGACGCGGCCAGACCCATCGCCGTGGTGGCCACGTCGCAGGGGATGAACTCCATCGTGTCGAAGATGGCCATCCCCGCGGTGACCGAGCCGCCCGGCGAGTTGATGTAGAGGTTGATGTCCGCCTCCGGGTCCTCCGCGGCGAGCAGCAGCATCTGCGCGGCGATCCGGTTGGCGATCTCGTCGTCGACCTGCTGCCCGAGCACCACGATCCGCTGCTGCAGCAGCCGCTCGAACACCGAGTCGGACAGCGTCATGCTCGAGGGGGCCGAGCGCATCTGCAGCGCGCGGCGGTCCTCCACGAGGCGGTCCGCGGTCGACCGCGGGCCGGTGTCCTGCTGACTCACTTCACCCTGCCTTCTGCTGGCGTCACTCGGGGGTCGTCTTCTCCGGGGGGCCGCCGGGGGATCGTGTCCCGCCGGCGGCCCGTCCCGTTGCTTCGATCCCGACCCTACGCGGCCACGGCACGCCGCGTCCGCGGACACGGCGCGTGTTCGCCGACAGCGCAGCGACCACCCGTCCGCGCAGGTCAGGCGCGCGCGATCAGGCCTTGCCGGCTGCCGGGCCCGCAGCCTCGGTGCCCACCGCGGCG
The DNA here is from genome assembly GCF_027922425.1 of Pseudonocardia halophobica. Lineage (GTDB taxonomy): Bacteria > Actinomycetota > Actinomycetes > Mycobacteriales > Pseudonocardiaceae > Pseudonocardia > Pseudonocardia halophobica. The sequence goes on from NZ_BSFQ01000003.1 coordinate 337,787, forward strand.
TCGGTCGAGTCGTCCGCGGCCGGGGCCTCGACGACCTCGGGGGCGGCCTCGTCCGCGGCGGCGTCGGTCGCGCCGGCGGCGCTGTCGGCGGCCTCGGCGGCTGCCTCCGGGGCCTCCTCCGCGTCGACGGCGACGGCGGCGCCCTCCTCCGGGCCGAGGAGGTCGGACAGGTCGACCGGCTCGCCCGCGGCATCGGTGACCGTGGCGGCGCGGACGGCGACGATCAGCGCCTTGCTCCGCCGGACGTCCGAGTAGATCGCGCCGAGCTGGCCCGCCTGCTGGATGCGCTGGACGAACTCCTCGGGCGCCATGCCGTACTGCTGGGCCTGGTAGATGATCCGCTCGGTGAGCTCCTGGTCGCCGACCTGGACCTCCTCGGCGTCGGCCAGCGCGTCGAGCACGAGGCGGGTCTTGACCGACTTCTCGGCCTCGGCCCGGGTCTCGGTGTCGAACTCCTCGCGGGTCTTGCCCTGCTTCTCGAGGAACTCGTCGAACTGCTCGTCGCTGTGGTCGAACGCGTGCACGGCGTCGTGGTGCCGGGACTCGACCTCGGCCTCGACGATGCTCTCCGGCAGCGGGACCTCGGTGTTGTCGACGATCTCGTCGAGCACCTTGTCGCGGGCCTGGGTGACCTGCTCCATGCGGCGCACCCGGCCGAGCCGCTCCCGCAGGTCCGCGGTGAGCTCGTCGAGGGTGTCGAACTCGCTGGCCAGCTGGGCGAACTCGTCGTCGGCGTCGGGGAGCTGGCGCTCCTTGACCGCGGTGACCTTGACGGTGACCTCGGCGTCCTGGTCCGCGTACTCGCCCGCGACGAGCTTCGAGGTGAAGGTCTTCTCCTCGCCGGCGGACAGGCCGGTGATGGCCTCGTCGATGCCGTCGATGAGGCCGCCCTGGCCGACCTGGTACGAGTACCCGGTCGTCGTGGCCTCCTCGATCTCCTTGCCGTCGACAGCGGCGGAGAGGTCGATCTGGACGAAGTCGTCCGCCTGGGCGGCGCGCTCGACGCCGGTCAGGGTGCCGAACCGGGCGCGCAGCTGGTCGAGCTGCTCGGTGACCTGCTCGTCGGTCACCTCGACGTCGTCGACCTGCACGGTGATGCCGTCCAGCTCCGGGAGCGTGATCTCCGGGCGGACGTCGACCTCCGCGGTGAACGCGACCTTGTCCCCGTCGGCGAGCTCGGTGACCTCGATGTTCGGCTGGCCGATCGGCTTCACGTCGTCCGCGGCCGCGACGGCCTCGGAGTACTTGGCCGGGACCGCGGCGTTGAGCACCTCGTCCAGCACGACGCCGCGGCCGAGCCGCGCGTCGAGGATGCGGGCCGGCGCCTTGCCCGGGCGGAAGCCGGGGATGCGGACCTGCTGCGCGATCTTCTTGTACGCGCGGTCGAAGTCGGGCTTGAGCTCGTCGAACGGCACCTCGACTGTGAGCTTGACGCGTGTCGGGCCGATGTGCTCGACGGTGCTCTTCACGGTGGAACTCCTCGGACTGCTGGTGGCTCTGCTGTGTGGCGGGGCCCTGCTCGGTTCGTACTCGGGCGACCGGCGGCACGACGCCGCATCAACCGGGTAGGGAGGGGCGGTCACGCGCGCCGGGCACGTGTCCGGGCGAGTCTAGGCGAGACGCGTGCCGGGCGTTCCGGCCGGTCCGGGCCCTGTGGCCGGACCGCCGCCGGCCGGCTCCGCGAGGGCCCCGGGGACCGGCGCGGGGGCCGGCGCGGTGATCGGGGCGGGGACGAGGTCCGCGACGGTCACGTCGACCGGCCGCTCCCCCGCGACGCCGCGCACCCGCGCGGCGATCTCCTCGGCCAGCTCCGGCAGCGGGGTCCCGGCGGGCCAGCGCACGACCACCGCGACCTCGACGGGTTCGCCCGCCGCGGCGCCCTCCCCCGCGCGCACCCCGACGACGCGGCGCCCGGGGAGGTAGGAGGCGACGCTGCCGAACGGTCCGCCGTCCAGCCGGACGACGGCGGGATGGCTCAGCACGGCGGCGGCGACCCGCTCGGGCAGCGGCCGCTCGGACGGCTGCCCCGGAAGCTGCGCGGACACGCCGGCCACGCTAGCGCCGCACGCGCGACGGCGGCGCCCCGGAAGCCCGGGACGCCGCCGTCGGCGGGTGGGTCAGCGCCTGAAGTGGTCAGCGCCTGAAGACGTCCTTGACCTTCTCGCCGGCCTGCTTGAGGTCGGCACCCATCTGGTCGGTGCGGCCCTCGGCCTCGAGGCGCTCGTCGTCCGTGGCGCGGCCGGTGGCCTCCTTGGCCTTGCCCGACAGCTCCTGGGTCTTGTTGTCCAGCTTGTCCTTCATGCTCATCTGGTGAACCTCCCGGACTCGTGCGCCCGCCGCGCGGCCGGTCCGTCCGGCCGCTAGCGTCGGGCTCGCGGAGCGGTTACCCCCGGCCCCCGCCCGACACACGACCCTCGTGACCGGCGTCACGAGAGGTCATACTGTCGGCGTCGTCGGGGGAACGGCTGTCGGACGGGACCGTGGTGCAGGCGATGCGGACGAGGGGGGCGCGGGAGGACGTGTGCCCGCCGCCCCGGGTCCCGGCCGTGCCCCGGGAGCCCGAGCCCACCCCCGCCGAGCGCGAGCTCGACGACACCACGCTCGTCGTCCGGGCCCGCGAGGGCGACGTCCGCGCCTTCTCCGCACTCGCGCAGCGGCACCAGGCCGCGCTGTACCGGCTGGCGCTGCGCCTGGTCGGGAACGCCGCCGACGCCGAGGACGCGCTGCAGGAGTCCCTGCTCGACGCCTGGCGCCGGCTCGACCGCTTCCGCGGCGACTCGGCCTTCACCACCTGGGCGTACCGGATCGTGACGAACCGGTGCCTCGACCTGCTGCGCCGCCGGCGGGCGACGGTGTCGGTGGAGCAGGTGGCCGAGGTGGCCCCGGAGCGGCTGGCCGCGCCGGAGGCCGGCGCGCCCGAGCACGCCGCCGAGGTCGACGCCGGGCTCGCGGCGCTGCGGGCGGCGCTGCGCACGTTGCCGGACGAGCAGCGGGCCTGCTTCGTGCTGCGCGAGCTGGAGGGCCTGGGCTACGCCGAGATCGCGGAGATCACCGGCGCGTCGGAGACCGCGGTCCGCGGGCGGATCCACCGCGCCCGCCGCGGGCTGGCGGAGGTGATGCGGTCGTGGAGGTAGGCAGGACCGTCCCCGGCGGCCCGGCCGGCGAGACGCTCGGGGCCGCCGGACCGGCGGACGAGCGGATCGAGCCGCTGGCCTGCGGCCGCGACGCCGCCGACGTCTGGGACCACGCGGTCGAGGGCACCCTCGACGCGCACGAGCGGGACTGCCCGCACTGCCGGGCCGCGGCCGCCGACGCCCTCGGGCTCGACGGCGTGGTCCACCGGATGGCGGCGGAGCGGCCGGTGCCGCCGCCCTCGGTGCTCGACGGCGTGATGCAGGCGGTGATCGACACCGTCACCGCCGAGCTCCGCCCGCAGGACCTGCTGGCGCTCGACTCCCCCGCGGGCCCCGCGCGGCTGAGCCGGGCCGCCGCGGCCCGGGTGCTGCGGCACGTCGTCGACGGGATGGACGGGATGCGGGCCCGCAGCTGCCGGATCGAGCCCGTCGGGTCGGGGTCCGGTCGCACCGGGACGAACGGCGCGGCGGGGGACGGGGCGGCGACGAACGGGGGCGGGGCGGACCCGTTCGGCGTGACCGTCGCGATCACCGTGACGGCCCGGTTCGGCGTCGACCTCGCGTCGGTCACGGCGCGGGTGCGGCAGATGGTCGTGGCGGCGGGCGAGCAGGCCCTGGGGGTGCCGGTGCGCAGCGTGGACATCGCGGTGGTCGACCTGTGGGACGAGCCGTGACCCCGCCGGTGCGGCTGACGGTGGGCGACGCCGTCGTCGCCCGGATCGCGGCGGCCACCGCCCGGGAGGTGCCGGGCGTGGTCGCGCTCCGGCCGGACCTGGCCCAGACGCTGCTCGGGCTGGCCGGCTCGCTGCTGGGCGACCGGTCGGCCGGCGACGCGTTGTCGGCGGCCGGGGCGTCGGCCGCGGTGCAGGACGGCCGCGCGGAGATCGCGCTGACCCTCGTCACCACCCTCGGGCACAACGCCCGCGACCTCTCCGCCGCGGTGCAGCGGGCGGTCGCGGCGCGGGTGCGCGCCGAGACCGGTCTCGACGCCGTCGTCAGGGTGACGGTCGCCGACGTCCTCCTCGACGTCCCTCAGGCGGAGCGGGAGAGCAAGCAGTCCCCGCAGGTGCCGCCGCCCGGCAGCCGGTAGTAGAGGCAGCAGGAGCGACGGCGGAAGGTCCAGCCGCGGTCGGGCGGCCCGGGCGGGCGCCGCTCCCCCGTCCCGGCGAGCAGCGGGTGGTCGAGGACCGCGGCCGCGAGCTCGGCGGCGCGGATCGCCGCCTCCGGCCGCTCCGTGCCGAGCACGCGCTTCGCGCCCGCGACGGACGACGCGACGTTGCCCCACAGCACCCTCGGCGACACCGGCACCAGCGCCCGCACGACCTCGACCAGCGGCTCCGCGATCTCCTCCGCCACGAGGGCCGGCAGCTCACCGGGGTCCCGGGCCGGGCGGTCCGGGTCCGTCCACAACGGCCAGGGCCCGGTGCGGGAGACCCGCCAGTGCAGGGCGTCGCGGCCGAGGTCGGGCAGGACGCCGTGCAGCGCGACGGCCGCGAGCGGCGCGGACACCAGCCGGGCGGCCAGGCCCTGCAGCGCGATCGACGCGGCCACCCGCTCCTCCACGGTGCCTCCGGCCTGCTCGGACAGCACCCGGCGGACGTGCGCGATCCGCTCCCCCAGCGCACCGGGTGTCGTGACCAGCTCCCGGAGGGGCCGCCACGTCGGGTCGGCCGACTCGGCGGGGTCGGTGGACACGGAGAAGAAGGGGCCGGCCCGCGCGACGTCGGCGAGCACGGTGCGCACCGGGGCCGTCACCGTCCGCCCACCGGCAGGTCGAGCCCCCGTTCAGGTGTCACCCCGGTCACGCCGGGAAGGCGGACCGGGTGAGGCGTGCACTGCATCACCCCAGTGTGGCCGCCCGCCCGCCGATCCGGGCGGGGCGGAGGGCCGTGACCTGCCCGGACGGGCAGGCCCCGATCGTCCGCCGGTCGTCCGCCCCGCCCGTCGGAGGTCGCTCCGACGCAGGTCACAGCGGTTCGGCCCGCTACATCTGGCGTATCAACGCGTCGGCGTGTCACTCTTTCCCCGGAGAGACCGCATCCGACGCCGCGTGCGGTCCCCAAGTGCAAGCCGCCGGCCGGGCCCGAAGTCGGGCACCGGCCGAGACACGTGCGTCCGAACACCAGCAGGAGACGACTGAGGCGCAGTCCGGACGGTGCACCCGAACGGACCAGCGTCAGCGTTCCGTCGGAGCATCGCTGTATTCTGGACCCCCTTGTGGAACCACCCACACGTCGTCCCGATGCGAAGTCGGGGTGCACCGAGACGACAGGAGGAGCTGTTGGCTGCGATCAGCAACCGCCCCGGCGCCACGGAGACCACTCCGGTGACGAGCGCGCCGGTGCCCGGCGGGCTCTACTCCCCCGAGCACGAGCACGACGCCTGCGGCGTCGCGATGGTCGCCGACCTGCAGGGCCGGCGCGACCACTCGATCGTCGAGAAGGCGCTGACCGCGCTGCTCCGGCTCGAACACCGCGGCGCCCGGGGCGCCGAGGAGAACACCGGCGACGGCGCGGGCATCCTGATCCAGGTCCCGGACGCCTTCTACCGGGAGGTCGTCGACTTCGACCTGCCCGAGGCGGGCGCGTACGCCACCGGCATCGCGTTCCTCCCGCGTGACGAGGCGAAGGCCGACGAGGCCGTCGCCCGGATCAACGATCTGGCCGCCGAGGAGAACCTCCGCGTGCTCGGCTGGCGCGAGCTGCCGACCGACCCGGAGAAGGCCGACCTCGGCCCCACCTCGCTGGCCGCCATGCCCGGCTTCCGCCAGCTGTTCGTGGCCGGTATCGAGACGGGCATCGTGAAGCCCCCGCCCACCGGCATCGAGCTGGAGCGGCGCACCTTCTGCCTGCGCAAGCGGGTGGAGCACGAGACCGGCGTCTACTTCCCGAGCCTGTCCCCGCGGACCGTGGTCTACAAGGGCATGCTCGCCGAGCCACAGGTCGAGGCCTTCTACCCCGACCTGTCGGACCCGCGCGTCACCACCGCCCTGGCCGTGGTGCACTCGCGCTTCTCCACCAACACCTTCCCGGCGTGGCCGCTGGCGCACCCGTACCGGTACGTCGCGCACAACGGCGAGATCAACACCCTGCGCGGCAACCGCAACTGGATGAAGGCGCGCGAGGCGCTGCTGGAGTCCTCGGTGCTGCCGGGCAACCTGGACCGGCTGGTCCCGATCGTCACGCCGGACGCGTCGGACTCGGCGACCTTCGACGAGGTGCTGGAGCTGCTGCACCTGTCGGGCCGCTCGCTGCCGCACGCCGTGCTGATGATGATCCCCGAGGCGTGGGAGAACCACGCCGAGATGGACCCGCTGCGCCGCGCCTTCTACGAGTTCCACTCGAACCTGATGGAGCCGTGGGACGGGCCCGCGCTCGTCGCCTTCACCGACGGTACGCAGATCGGCGCGGTGCTCGACCGCAACGGCCTGCGCCCGGCCCGCTACTGGGTCACCGAGGACGGGCTGGTCGTGCTGGCGTCCGAGGTCGGCGTGCTCGACGTCGACCCGGCGCAGGTCGTGCGCAAGGGCCGGCTGGAGCCGGGCCGCATGTTCCTGGTCGACACCGAGGCGGGCAAGATCGTCGCCGACGAGGAGATCAAGGGCGAGCTGGCCGCGTCGCTGCCGTACGGCGAGTGGCTGCACGCCGGCCGCATCGCCCTCGAGGACCTGCCCGAGCGGCAGCGCGAGGTGCCCGCGCACTCCGAGCTGACCCACCGCCAGCAGTCCTTCGGCTACACCGAGGAGGAGCTCAGCGTCCTCCTCAAGCCGATGGCGGCGACCGGCGCGGAGCCGATCGGCTCGATGGGCAACGACGCGCCGCTGGCGCTGCTGTCCGAGAAGCCGCGGCAGATCTACGACTACTTCATCCAGCTGTTCGCGCAGATCACGAACCCGCCGCTGGACGCGATCCGCGAGGAGCTCGTGACCTCGCTGCGCTCGCTGCTCGGCCCGGAGCAGAACCTGCTCGAGGCCGGCCCGGCGAACTGCCGGCGGATCGTGCTGCCGTTCCCCGTGCTGGGCAACGACGATCTCGCCAAGATCGTCCACATCAACGACGACGGCGACCTCCCGGGCTTCGCGACCTACACCGTCAAGGGCGTCTTCAAGGCGGCCGAGGGCGGCGAGGGCCTGCTGCGGCGGCTCCAGGAGATCCGCGGCGAGGTCTCCGAGGCGATCCAGAACGGCGCCCGGCTGATCGTGCTGTCCAGCCGCGGCGTCGACCCGCAGCACGCGCCGATCCCGTCGCTGCTGCTCACCGGCGCGGTGCACCACCACCTGGTCCGGGAGCGCACCCGCACGCAGGTCGGCCTGGTCGTCGAGTCCGGCGACGCCCGCGAGGTGCACCACATCGCGCTGCTGATCGGCTACGGCGCGTCCGCGGTCAACCCGTACATGGCGATGGCGACCGTCGAGGACCTCGCCGAGCGGGGCGACATCCCGGGCGTCGACGCCAAGACGGCGGCGAAGAACCTGGTCAAGGCGCTGGGCAAGGGCGTGCGCAAGACGATGTCCAAGATGGGCATCTCCACCGTCGCCTCGTACACCGGCGCGCAGATCTTCGAGGCGGTCGGGCTGGGGCAGGAGGTCGTCGACACCTGCTTCACCGGCACCACCTCGCGGCTGGGCGGCGTCGGCTTCGACGTGCTCGCCGAGGAGGCGCTCAAGCACCACCGGCGCGCCTTCCCGGCGGACGGCACCCGGGCCAGCCACCGCGCGCTCGTCGTCGGCGGCGAGTACCAGTGGCGGCGCGAGGGCGAGCTGCACCTGTTCAACCCGCAGACCGTGTTCAAGCTCCAGCACTCGACCCGCTCCGGCCGGTACGAGATCTTCAAGGAGTACACGAAGGCGGTCGACGACCAGGCGAAGCGGCTGATGACGCTGCGCGGGCTGTTCTCCTTCAAGGAGGGCCTGCGCCCGCCGGTGCCGATCGACGAGGTCGAGCCGGTCGAGTCGATCGTCAAGCGGTTCGGCACGGGCGCCATCTCCTACGGCTCGATCAGCCAGGAGATGCACGAGACCCTGGCCATCGCGATGAACCGCCTCGGCGGCAAGTCGAACACCGGCGAGGGCGGCGAGGACCCGGAGCGGTTCACCCCGGACCCCAACGGCGACTCGCGGCGCAGCGCGATCAAGCAGGTCGCGTCCGGCCGGTTCGGCGTGACCAGCGAGTACCTGGTCAACGCGGACGACATCCAGATCAAGATCAGCCAGGGCGCCAAGCCCGGTGAGGGCGGCCAGCTGCCCGGCGGCAAGGTCTACCCCTGGATCGCCGAGACCCGGTACTCCACGCCGGGCGTCGGCCTGATCTCCCCGCCGCCGCACCACGACATCTACTCGATCGAGGACATCAAGCAGCTCATCCACGACCTGAAGAACGCCAACCCGCGGGCCCGCATCCACGTGAAGCTGGTCAGCCAGGTCGGCGTCGGCACGGTCGCGGCGGGCGTGGCGAAGGCCTTCTCCGACGTCGTGCTCATCTCGGGCCACGACGGCGGCACCGGCGCCTCGCCGCTGTCCTCGATCAAGCACGCGGGCGGCCCGTGGGAGCTCGGCCTGGCCGAGACCCAGCAGACGCTGCTGGCCAACAACCTGCGGGACCGGATCGTCGTGCAGACGGACGGCCAGCTGAAGACCGGCCGGGACGTCGTCATCGCCGCCCTGCTGGGCGCCGAGGAGTTCGGCTTCGCCACGGCCCCGCTGGTGGTCAGCGGCTGCATCATGATGCGCGTCTGCCACCTGGACACCTGCCCGGTCGGCGTCGCGACGCAGAACCCGGCGTTGCGCGAGAAGTTCGACGGACGTCCCGAGTACGTCGTCAACTTCATGCGGTTCGTGGCCGAGGAGGTGCGCGAGCACCTGGCGGCGCTGGGCTTCCGCACCCTCGAGGAGGCCGTGGGCCACGCCGAGGTGCTCGACACCGACGCGGCGCTGCACCACTGGAAGACCCGGGGCCTGGACCTCCGGCCGATCTTCCACGCGCCGGAGCTGCCCGAGGGCGCCTCCCGGCACCGCACCCAGGCGCAGGACCACGGCCTGGAGAAGGCGCTGGACAACACGATGATCCAGCTGGCCGAGGGCGCGCTGAAGAGCGGCGACAAGGTCCGCCTGGACCTGCCGGTGCGCAACGTCAACCGGACCGTCGGCACCATGCTCGGCTACGAGCTGACGAAGCAGTGGGGCCGCGAGGGCCTGCCGGACGACACGATCGACGTCACGCTGACCGGCTCGGCCGGGCAGTCGCTGGGCGCCTTCGTGCCGAAGGGCATCACGCTGCGGATGGTCGGCGACACGAACGACTTCTTCGGCAAGGGCCTGTCCGGCGGCCGGCTGATCCTGCGGCCCGACCCGTCGGCGCCGTTCACGGCCGAGGAGAACATCATCGCGGGCAACGTGATCCTGTACGGGGCCACGTCGGGCGAGATGTTCATCCGCGGCATCGTCGGCGAGCGCTTCTGCGTCCGGAACTCCGGCGCCGTGGCGGTCGTCGAGGGCGTGGGCGACCACGGCTGCGAGTACATGACCGGCGGCAAGGTGGTCGTGCTCGGCAAGGTGGGCCGCAACTTCGCGGCCGGAATGTCCGGCGGCATCGCCTACGTGCTCGACCTCGAGGCGGGTGACCGCACCCTGGCCAAGCGGGTGAACCCCGAGATGGTCGACATGGACCCGCTCGACGACGCGGACCGCGAGTTCCTGCGGACGTACGTCGAGAAGCACCACGCGGAGACCGACTCCCCGGTCGCCCGCGACCTGCTCAAGGACTGGGACGTGGCGGTGGAGCGCTTCGGCAAGATCATGCCGAAGGACTTCAAGCGGGTCCTGCAGGCCCGCGAGCAGGCAGAGAAGGATGGCCGCGACGTCAACGCGGCGATCATGGAGGCCGCACATGGGTGACCCGAAGGGCTTTCTGACCACTCCGCGCGAGACGCCGAAGCGCCGGCCCGTCGACCTGCGGCTGATGGACTGGCGCGAGGTCTACGAGGACTTTCCGCGCGCGACGCTGGAGAAGCAGGCGGGCCGCTGCATGAACTGCGGCATCCCGTTCTGTCACCAGGGCTGTCCGCTGGGGAACCTCATCCCCGAGTGGAACGACCTCGTCTACCGCAAGGACTGGCGCGAGGCGATCGAGCGGCTGCACGCCACGAACAACTTCCCGGAGTTCACCGGGACGCTGTGCCCCGCCCCGTGCGAGGCGGCGTGCGTGCTCGCGATCAACGACGACGCCGTCACCATCAAGCAGGTCGAGGTCGAGATCATCGACCGCGCCTGGGACGAGGGCTGGGTGACCCCGCAGGTCGCGCAGACCAAGACGGGCAAGAAGGTCGCCGTCGTCGGCTCCGGGCCGGCCGGGCTCGCCGCCGCGCAGCAGCTCACCCGCGCCGGGCACGAGGTCGTCGTGTTCGAGCGGGCGGACCGGATCGGCGGGCTGCTCCGCTACGGCATCCCCGAGTTCAAGATGGAGAAGTCCCGGCTCGACCGGCGGCTCGAGCAGATGCAGGCCGAGGGCACGCACTTCCGCGCCTCGGTCGACGTCGGCGTCGACGTCACCACCGAGCAGCTCCGCGAGGAGTACGACGCCGTCGTGCTCGCCGGCGGGGCCACCGCGTGGCGGGACATCCCGGCCAAGGGCCGCGAGCTCGAGGGCATCTACCAGGCGATGGAGTTCCTGCCGTGGGCCAACCACGTGCAGCAGGGCGACCTCGACGCCCCGCCGATCACCGCCGAGGGCAAGCACGTCGTGATCATCGGCGGCGGTGACACCGGGGCCGACTGCCTGGGCACCTCGCACCGGCAGAAGGCCGCGTCGGTCACCCAGCTCGAGATCATGCCGACGCCCCCGGAGCACCGCACCGAGGGCATGCCCTGGCCGACCTACCCGATGGTCTACCGGGTCTCCTCGGCGCACGAGGAGGGCGGCGAGCGGCTGTTCTCGGTCAACACCACCGAGTTCGTCGACGACGGCCACGGCAAGGTCAAGGCGCTGCGGCTGGTCGAGGTCACCCGCGGCGAGCGGGGCTTCGACCCCGTCGAGGGCACCGAGAAGGAGATCCCGGCGGACCTGGTCCTGCTGGCGATGGGCTTCGTCGGCCCGGAGAAGGGCAAGCTGCTCTCCGAGCTGGGCGTGGAGCTCGACGAGCGCGGCAACGTCGCGCGGGACCAGAACTACATGTCCAGTGTCGACGGCGTGTTCGTCGCCGGCGACATGGGCCGCGGCCAGTCGCTGATCGTGTGGGCGATCTCCGAGGGCCGCTCCGCGGCCGCGGGGGTCGACGCCTTCCTGACCGGGCGGGAGGTCCTCCCGCGCCCGATCAACCCCACGGACCGTCAGATCGCCTGACGCGTCCCTGATCGCACCGACGGCACTTTCGTGCGCACCTGGCGCGCGAAAGTGCCGTTCGTGCATTCCGGCGCCGGCCGGCCGCCCCGCCTCTCAGGCGAGGGTGCGGCCGTAGCGGTCCAGCACCCGCCCGCGCATGACCGGGTCGGTCCGCGGGACGGGTTCGAGGAAGATCTCGGCGAGGTCGGTGAAGCTCTTCCGCAGCTCGGCGTCGATCTCCACGCAGGCCCGCTCGACGTCGGCGGCGCCAAGCGAGTCGTCGAAGTCCAGGCGGGCGCAGAGCAGCACGCTGTCGGTGCCGAGCTGCATGGTCAACAGGTCCACCACGGCGTCGACCTCGGGACGGTCCTGCAACGCCCGGCGGATGGCCGTGACCAGCCTCAGATCCGCCTGCCGGCCGATCAGCAGGCCCTTGTTGGTGCGGCCCAGGATGTAGGCGACGCAGGCCAGCAGCAGCCCGATCAGCAGCGACGCGACCCCGTCCCACACCCCCGAGCCCGTCAGCTGGTGCAGCCCGACGCCCGCGAACGCGAGCAGCAGGCCGATCAGCGCCGCGCTGTCCTCGAAGAACACGGTCTTCACGGTGGGGTCGTCGGTCCCGCGCAACCAGCGGAAGAAGGTCGTCTCCTCGGCCGCCGCCTCGCGCCGCACCTGGCGCACCGCCTGCAGCCACGAGGTGCCCTCCAACAGGAACGACACCCCGAGCACGCCGTACGCGACCCAGGCGAGGGTCTGCTCGGCGCTCTCGCCGAGGATCGTCGTGACGCCCTCGTAGATCGCGAACACCCCGCCGGACACGAAGATCGAGACGGCGGCGATCAGCGCCCAGAAGAAGCGTTCCTTGCCGTAGCCGAAGGGGTGGCGACGGTCGGGCCGGCGGGCCGAGCGGCGCAGCGCGGCCAGCAGCAGGCCCTCGGTGGTGGTGTCGGCGACGGAGTGGGCGGCCTCGGCCAGCATCGCCGACGAGCCCGTCAGCAGGCCCGCCACCAGTTTCAGGACGCCGATCGCGGCGTTCGCGGCGCCCGCGATCAGGACGGTGAGGGTGCTCTCGCCGCCCGAGCCACCCTCGTCCGAGCGGTCGCGGTCCGGAGCGTCGGAGGGAGCGGGCCCGTCGGCCGCGGAGCGTTCCACCACAAAACGAACCTAGCGCCCGCCCCCGCGGCCCGCCGGGCGTCGGGAGGGTTGTCCGGAAGATCCGGTCCGGCGCCGCGCGGTCGCCACCGCGCGATCATCGGGAGGTCGTTGCCGCGGCACGCAGTCCGGCGCGGGAGCGACCGATCGGCGCATCTCGTGCCACGTTCGGCGGGACTGGTGGGGTTCGTGGGATTCCGACCGAAACCCCGGGCGGCCCGCCGCGTTGAACCCGACACCGGTGCCGGTGGACTGGGGAGCCCCCACCGGCACCGGACAGCAACCTCACCGGAGGCGGAAGGCGGGGAAGCCCGGGGCGGCCGCACGGAGCGCGTCGTCGGGCGAGTCCTTGTCGAGGTCCTCGAAGAAGGCACCGACCTCCCAGGCCCACTTCCGCAGGTACTCGCGCAGGATCGGGAGCTTCTCGTCGTCGTCGAGCTCGACGGCGGTGAACGTCTCGACCCGCCGGCCGAGGCGCAGCTCGCCGGTGCCCGCGGCCCGGAGGTTCCGCACCCACTGCGTGTGGCCCCGTGGCGCGACCAGGTACCGCTCCCCCTCGACCTGCAGCAGGTTCACCGGCGTGGTGCGCCACTGCCCGCTGGTGCGGCCGCGGACGGCCAGCACGCGGCTGCCCATGACGCTGATACCGGCCCGGGTCAGTGCGGCGACGATCCGGTTGAACACGGCGGTGCCGCTCTTCGGGGCCAGGTAGCGCTGCTGCGGCTCGATCATCGTGACTCCTCGTCTCGTTCGAGAGCAGTGCTCTCTCGATGTCGTGAGTGAACCGCAGGACCGCCCTCCGGTCAAGAGCAGCGCTCTCGATTCTGTGCGCTACTCGCGGTCGAGCTCGAACGCGTCCTCGCCGATCCAGACCCGCAGGCCGTCGGCGTCGTCGGTGAGGAAGCCGTCCTCCTCCTCGCCCAGCTCGCGCGCCGCACCCAGCGCGCGGGCGTTGTAGCGCACCCTGCCGTCCCCCAGGTCGACGGGCCGGTACTCGCGGGCCAGCCGCGCCGTCCGGCTCTCCGTGGCCAACCAGGCCGCGTTCTGCTCCCCCACCTCGACCACCCACGCCTCGTCGCGCACCCGATCATTCTCGGCCCGCACACACGTGCGGCCCGTCTCAGCGTGAGACGGGCCGCAGGAGTGGAACGGGGTCAGCGTGCCAGCGCGGGCTCCGGGGTGGCGACCGGGGCGACCGTGGCGGCCGCACGCCGGGCCAGCACACGGCGGCGGATGCGCCGGGCGGCCTCGAAACCGCCCGCCGTGACCACCGCCATGATCATGCCGGCGGCGAGGCAGAGCAGCGGGTTGCCCTTGGTGATCGGGCCGAGCACCGCGCCGACCAGCAGCATGTACACGCCCCAGATGGCCGAGCTGGCCGCGGTGGCGGGCAGGAACATCCGCACCGGCAGCCGCACGCGCCCGCACGCGGCGGTGCTCACCAGCCGCCCGCCGGGGACGAGCCGCGCGCCGACGCAGGCGACGATCGGCCTGCTCCAGAGGTTGCGCCGGACCCACGCGCCCAGCCCGTCGTCCTTCTGGCCCGCGCCGCGCAGGAGCCGGTTCGAGCTGCGGCCGAGGGCGTACACCGCCACGTCGCCGAGCATCGAGCCGACCATCGAAGCGAGGAACAGCCCGAGCACGCCGACGACGTCGCCGGTGCCGAACGCCGCGGCCGCGCCCACCGTCAGCAGCGTCTCGCTGGGCAGCACGGGGAACGGGCCGTCGAACGCGATCAGCACCGCGAGCACCGGTAGCAGCCACACGCTGTGCAGCACGGCGTCGAAGAGCGCCACGAGGGCGCCGGCGTCGAGAAGCTGCACGAGGGGGTCCTTCCCACGGGGGTCTCGCGGAGTACTCGGACCAGAGTCCCAGAACGTCACGGCAGGGTCACGGGGGAACACCCCCGTCCCGTCCCCGAGGTCAGCCGGATGCGCTCCGTGTGCGGTGAGCGGTCGGGTCGCCGGGGCGGGTGTAGGTTCCCGCCCGTGTCGGGCTACGCGGTGCTCCTGCGGGGCGTCAACGTCGGCGGCAACAAGAAGGTCGCGATGGCGGAGCTGCGCGAGATGCTCACGGGCCTCGGGTACACGCAGGTCAGGACGCTGCTGCAGAGCGGCAACGCCGTCCTCGCCGCCGACGAGCCCGCCGCGGTCGTCGCCGAGCGGGTCGAGGAGGCCCTCGCCGAGCGGTACGGCACGGAGATCAGGGTGCTGGCGCTGACCCGGGCCGACCTGGAAGCGGCGGCGGACGGACATCCCTTGCGTGACGTTGCCGACAACGGCTCCCGGATGCTCGTGCTCTGGCTCTTCGGCGAGCCCCCGCCGGGCGCGCCGAGCCCCGCCGAGCTCGACCCGGACCGGATCGTGGTGCGCGGCGGGCTGATCTACCAGTGGTGCCCGGACGGGATCTCGAACTCCCCGGACGTCGCCGCGTTCGTGCGCAAGGCGTGGAAGGTGCCGACCACCGGCCGCAACTGGAACACCCTGGAGAAGCTGATCGGGGCGATCCCCGACTGAGCCCCGGCGGTGGGCCCCGACCCCGTGCCCGACGACGGCGGATCGTGCGAGGGTGCCCGGATGGCCGGCGAGGACCGCGAGGGCGGCGAGCAGGTGCTGCGGACGGCGACCGCGGTGGCGCGCGAGGTCCTGGGCGACCGCCTGAGCGCCGCGTTCGCACTGGGCAGCCTGGCCCACGGCGGCTTCGCCCCGCTCGCGAGCGACATCGACCTGGCGCTGGTCCTCGACTCGCTCCCCGACGACGTCGGCGCCCGCGTCGCCGCGATCCGGCGCGCGACCGTCGAGCGGGCGGGGAACCCGCTCGCGGAGCGACTGTCGGTCTTCTGGTCGGACTGGCACGGCGTCCGGCACGGGGCCGGCCCGTGCTCGCGGCTCCCGGCGGTGGACCGGCTCGACCTCCTCGACGACGGCCGCCTGCTGTACGGGGTGGACGAGCGGGGCGACGCGACCCGTCCCGCTCCGACCACGCTGGTCGTGGAGGCGGCGCAGTTCGCCGTCGAGAGGTTCGACCGGGCCTACCTCGCCGCCCTGCACAGGACGGAGGAGCAGGTGGCCGCCGGCCCGCGGGTGGCGAGCAAGGCGGCGATGTTCCCGATCCGCTTCCTCTACACGCTCGCGTCCGGTCGCATGGGCCACAACGGCGCCGCGGCGACCTGGTACGGGCGGCACGGAGCCCACGCGCCGCTCGCGCACGCCGCCATGCGGTGGCGCGAGTCCGGCATCGACGACGCCGCCGCGGCGGTCCGCGACCTCCGGGCGCATCTGGTCGGCGTGTACGTCGAGTTCTTCGACGCCTACGCCCCGGCCGTGGCCGCCGCAGGTGAGGGGCCGGTCGCCGACGCCCTCCTCGGCCGCCGGGCCGAACTCCTGTCCGCGGCGCCCTGAGGCCCGTCGGCGCGCCCGTGGTGCACGTTCAGATGGTCCGGACGACGTCGAACGCGGCCGGGCGGGGCCTGCGCCGGGTCCCCGTCCCGTTCCCGTGCAGCGTCCGCGCGACCTCATCGGCGACCGTAGCCGCGTCACCCGGGAACCCGAAGAAGTTGCCCGAACACCGGCGGAGCAGCCACCGCAGCCCGAGGTACCAGATCCCCGGGAGCGCTCCCGCGGCGCCGCGGCGCACCGGCCGGCCGCCGTCGCGCAGCACGGGGTGCAGCCACGAGAAGTCCCCCGCGTACCCGGTGCACCAGATCACCGTCCCGATCCCGGCCGCGCCCAGGTCGAGGCTCGTCGGCGGGGTGATGTCCACCGGCTCGTCGGCGGGGTCGGGTTCCGGGGCGGGCACGGCACGACCGGTGCGCCGGAGGTGCTCGTCGAGCAGCGTCCTGATCCGTGCGGCGAACGCGTCGGCGGCGGTGATCGTGGCCGAGGTGCTGTCGTCGAAGCGGAGCCGCCGGCCGTCGATCCCGACGAGCCGGCCGGTCAGGACCGCGCCCCGCCGGACCAGGGTCTGCAGGCTGGCGCTGCGACCGCCGGGGGCGAGCAGCGGCTGTGGCGCGTGCACGACCGAGGGGTCGGCCAGGTCGTCGGCTCGCTGGTCGAAGAACCCGCTCTCGGCGAGCCACTCGATGGTCTCCCTCCCGGCGTGCCGGGCTGGGGCGCGACCGGCGCGGGAGGTCGCGAGGACGACCCGCCGTCCGGCGCCGAGCAGCTCGTCCGCGATCTGGTAGCCCGACTGCGCGCTGCCGACGACGAGCACCGCGCCGGCAGGCAGCAGCTCCGGCCGGCGGTAGCCCGCGGCGTGGAGCTGGACGATCCCGGACGGCAGCAGCCCGGCCGCGCGCGGCGTCCGGGGGACGCTCTCCCCGCCCGTGGCCACGACGACGGTGCGCGCGTGCAGCGGGCCTTCGCCGGTGCGGAGCAGCCAACCGCCCCCGTCCGGCATCAAGGAGGTCACGGGGACCTGTTCGCGCACGGGGCACCGCGCGGCCAGGAGCTCCAGGCGCCGGCACACCTGGGCGGCGGTCAGGTACGAGCCCGCCGGCTGCGCCCCGAGCATCGGGTTCATCCACCCCGGGTTGTTGAGGCGCAGCGAGTCCCACCGCTGGGTGCGCCAGGTCCGGCCGGCGACACCACGCTCCAGCACCACGTGGTCGATCCCGCGGTTGCCCAGCGCGATGCTGGCCGCGAGTCCGGCCGGGCCCGCTCCGACGACCACACAGTCAGCCATCCCGGAACGATAGGTTCGTGGTCGCGGCCGGTCAGGGACCTGTGTTCCACCCGTCCGGCGGTCGGAACGCCTCCGCCGACAGGCGCTCGGGCGCCAGGATCCGGACGCCGTGCCGGCCGGTCTCGAGCACCCCCTCCCGGCGCAGCTCGCGCAGCGTGCGGACCACCACCTCGCGGACGGTGCCCACGGCGTCGGCCAGCTCCTGCTGGCTGATCGGCGCGACGAGCTCGGGTCCCTGCTGGCACTGCGCGGCGAGGTCGAGCAGGTGCCGGCCCACGCGTTGGCGGACGGTGGAGAAGGCCGACCCGCCGATCTCCGCGGCGAAGGCGGTGGCGCGCTCGCTCAGCTCGTGCAGGAGCGCCCGGGCCACCCGGACGTCCCGGTCGGCGAGCCCGCGGACCACGCCCGGCCGGATCGCCAGCAGCTCCGAGTCGACCACCGCCTGGGTCGTGACCGGCATGACGAACGGCTCGGCGTAGAGGGACAGCGTCCCGATCAACGCACCCAGCGGGCAGTACCTGACGGTGAGCGTGCGGCCGTCGGGGGCACTCGCGTGCACCCGCACCAGACCCCGCACGACCAGTTCGACGTGGCGCTCGTCCTCACCGACGCGGTGCATCGTGTCGCCCGCCGACACACCGACGCACCGTGCGCCCTCCAGCAGCGCGGCGGTGAGTCCGGGAGGCAGCCCGCGCAGGTGCGAGGCGGCGAGAGCCGCCCTGACCCGCCCGTCCAGCGGCGCCGCGGCGCCGTCCACCACCACGAACGGGCACGCTAGCCGCACTCCCGGCCACCGGCCCACGCGAATGACACCCCGCGGTCGGGGTACGGGACCGGGTGCCGGGCTGCGCTCCCGCCGCGTGACAGTAGGGTCACCGTGGGTTGCGGAAAGGGGTGTGATGGCGGACGAGAGGGCGGACCGGGGCGTCCCCCGCAACGGGTTCGGCCGTTCCGCGCGGCTCGCCTCGCTGCCCCTCACGTTCGCCGGCCGGGCCGTCAGCGGCTGGGGGCGCACGCTCGCCGGGGCCGACGCGGACGAGGTCACCGCCACCACTCTCGCCCGCAACGCCGAACAGCTCTTCGCCGTGCTCGGCTCGCTCAAGGGCGGGGCGATGAAGCTCGGCCAGGCGCTGTCGGTCTACGACGCGATGATCCCCGCCGAGATCGCCGGGCCGTACCAGGAGGCCCTGGCGAAGCTCCAGACGTCGAGCCCGCCGATGCCGGTCGCGGACGTCCACCGGATGCTCGCCGAGCAGCTGGGCCGCGGCTGGCGGGAGCGGTTCACGGAGTTCGACGACGAGCCGCGCGCCGCCGCGAGCATCGGCCAGGTGCACCGGGCCGTCTGGCGGGGGTCGAACGGCCGGCCCCGGGACGTCGCCGTCAAGGTGCAGTACCCCGGCGCCGACCTCGCCCTCGACTCCGACCTGCGCACCCTGGAGCGGTTCTCCCGGCTGTTCGGCGCGATCTTCCCCGCGCTCGACGCCCGCGCCCTGGTCCGGGAGCTGCGCGAGCGGACGATGGAGGAGGTCGACTACCGGCTCGAGGCCGACCGCCAGCGCGCCTTCGCGGCCGGCTTCGCCGACTGGCCGGGCCTGCGCATCCCTGGGGTGGTGGCGTCGGCGCCGAAGGTCCTGGTCACCGAGTGGCTCGACGGGTTCCCGCTGCGGGAGCTGCTGGGCGGGCGCGGGGCCGAGGAGGACCGGGACCGGTTCGGGCACACCGTCGTGGAGACGATGTTCGCCTCGCCCGCCCGGGTCGGGCTGCTGCACGCCGACCCGCACCCCGGCAACTTCCTCGTGCTGGCGGACGGCAGCGGACTCGGCATGATCGACTTCGGGGCGGCCGCGAGCCTGCCGGACGGGATCCCGCCGGTGCTCGTGCGGATCCTCGGGCTCACCGCGGAGCAGGACGCCGAAGGCCTCGACCGGCTCCTGCGCGCCGAGGGCTTCCTCGCCCCCGGGGCCGAGACCGCCGACGTCCTCCGCTGGGTGGGCGCGCTGGCCGACCCGCTGCGCGTCGAGAAGTTCCACTTCACCGAGGAGTGGATCGCGCGGCAGGGAGCCCGGGTGGCCAACCCGACCAACCGGGCCTACCGCGACACCGGCCGCGCGCTGTCCTTCCCGCCCGAGTACGCGCTGGTCATGCGGGTGCTCTCGGGGTGGATGAACATCCTCGCGCGGCTCGACTGCACCGTGGCCGCCCGCGGCCTCGTCGAGCGCTGGGTGCCCGGCTTCGCCGGCTGAGCTCACGCACGCCGCAGCAGCCACCACACCGCCGGGGCGAGGACCAGCAGGCCGACGGCGACCGCCGGCGTCCCGCCCAGGCCCCAGGTCGCGAACACCGCGAGCGCCACGAGCTCGGTGCCGAGCGCCGAGACCGAGGTCGACGTGGCGCGGGCCCGGCCGGAGAGCCGCTCCTGCACGCGGGTGTCCGTGACGACCTGGGCGCACTGCTGCAGGGCGTAGTACGTGCCGAGGGCGGCCAGGCCGACCGCTCCCCCGTGCCCGGCGGCCAGCAGCGCGGCGGCGGCCGGCAACAGCAGCGTCGCGAGCCCACGCCCACGCAGGACCCCGGCCCGCCCACCCAGGGCGGCACCGGCCGCCCCTGCGAGCGCGACCAGCACCAGGAGACCGGGCACCGCGACGAGCGCCACCGCCTCCTGCTGACCCACGATCAGCGGGAAGTACTCCTCCAGCGCGTCGACCCCGCCGACCAGCGCGGCCGCGAGCAGGGCCCCCCGGACCGCGCGGCTGCCGACGGCCTCGGCGAGCCCGGCGCGCAGGGTCTGCCAGTACGTGAGGTCCTCGGCGGTCTCGTCCGGGCCGTCGTCCGGCGGACCGGCGCGCGGCGGGTCGGGGAAGGCGACGGTGAGCACGGCTGCGGCCAGGCAGGACCCGACGCTCACCCAGCCGACCAGCGTGTACCCGCCCGTCGCGACGAGGACCGTCGCGGCGGCCGCCGAGGGCACCTGTGCGGCGTGCCCGGCCGCGGTGACGAGTCCGCGGACCCCCGCGTACCGGTCGGCCGCCTCCGCGGCGCTCAGGACCTCGTAGACGAGGGCCTCGACCGTGCCGCTGAACAGCGACGTCCCGACGCCCCACACGACGAAGCCCGCGGCGAACCCGGGGAAGCCGGGCGCGAGCAGCCACAGGACGTAGGCCGCGGCCTGCAGGACCCCGCCCGCGGCGAGCACCCGCCGTCGGGAGAACCGGTCGGACAGGGCGCCCGAGGGCACCTCCGCGACCAGGCCCGTGACCGACCAGACCGCGAAGAGCGCGGAGATCTCCGCCCCGGACATGCCGTGCTCGGCGAAGAAGAGCGCGTAGAGGGGGTAGAGCGGCACGACGTCGGCGAGCAGGGCCCAGCCGACGACGAGGCGCGCCGGACCGCGGGCGGCGGGCGGCAGGGGGCGGGACGTGCGTCAAAGGAAGGGCACGGCGGCAGCGTAGCGACGCCGTCCGCACGCCGTCCCGGGTTTTCTCAGGTGGTCGCGGCGGCGGCCTCGCGCCGGTGGTCGCCGATCCCGATCGTCGCGACGATCTGCAGCACCGCGGCGCCGAGCAGCACCAGCAGCGCCGCGGCGTAGCCGTGCGTCAGGTCGACGAGCACGCCCATCAGCAGCGGCCCGATCCCCGCCACGGTGTACCCGACGCCGAGGGCGAGCCCGCTCGTCGCGGCGCTCGCCGCCGGGTCGGCGGTCCGGTGCGCGATCACCGACAGCCCGAGCGGGAAGCCCGCGCCGCAGCCGATCCCGATCAGCGCGACCCACAGCCACGCGCCCACCACCGGCGGCTCGGGCAGCAGCACCATCCCCAGCACCGCCACGACCACGCACGACGCCATGAGCAGCGCCCACCGCCGGAAGTGCCCCGACCGGTCGGCGAGGGTCGGCACGATCAGCGCCGACGGCATCTGCGCGACGCTCCACACGGCGATGAGCAGCCCGGCGGTGGCGGGGCTCCAGCCGCGGTCGACGTAGGCCGGCGCGACCCAGGTCAGCGAGCCGTAGACGGTGAGCGACACTCCGGACTGGTACATCGCGGCGAGGCGGGCGAAGGGGTCGCGCCAGGGCAGCCGGCGCGGGGTCGTCGCCGATCCGTCGCGGGCGCCGGTGTCGCCGCGCATGATCGCGACCCAGATGGCCACGGCCAGCAGGGCGGGCACCGCCCACAGTGCGAGGGAGTACGACCAGCCGCCCAGCGCGACGGCCACCGGCACGGCCAGGGCGCTGACGATCGTCGACCCCAGCATCATCGCGACGACGTACGCGCCGCTCACCGCGCCCGCGCGGGCGGCGAGGCGGTCCTTCACCACCGCGGTGAGCAGCACGCCCGCGACGCCGATGCCGAGGCCGATCACCAGCGTCCCGGCGAAGAGGGCGGCCAGCGCCGGGACCCCGCGGACCAGGCTGCCGAGCGCGACCAGCCCGACCGACCCGCCGAGCGCCCGCACGGCCCCGAACCGGGCCCCGACCCGCGGACCGATCAACGAGCCGGCGGCCATCGCGAGGATCGCGCCGGTCTGCGCGGCCCCGGCGGTGCCGGCGGCGATCCCGAGGGACTCGCGGACCTCGCCCAGCAGCGGCGGGTAGGCGGACAGCGCCGCCCGCAGGTTCAGCGACAGCGCGAGCAGCCCGACCAGGACGAGCGACGCGGACCGTGCGTTCACCGCTCCTGCGTACCCGACCGACCGCCCGCTCGCCGCCCCTGTGAGTGGCAATAGTCGCTATGGCGACGATCGGCACTCACGACCCCGGCCGGTGCCCGTGCGTGGTCGACCGGTCGCCGGGAGAGGTGCCGCCACCGCGTAACGGCACCGCGCGCAGGCCCGATAGCCGGGCCGTGAGCGAGTCGGGACGCAGCACCACCGAGGAGTCGACAGCATCGGGCACGCCCGACGACCGCACGGACGAGTCCGAGGTCCGGCCCGCCGAGCGCACCACCTACCTGCGGGTCCGTCCCAGCCCGCGCCCCCGCACCTCCCCCGCCGCGGACGCGCGCGACACGTCCGCGGCGGGGGCCCCGGTGCAGTCGGTCGAGGTGGCTGAGGCTCCCACCGCGGCCGCGGAGCCGTCCGAGGAGCCGGCGGGTGCGCCGGTCGCCGGCGGCGTCGAGGAGCCGACGGCAGCCGGGGTCGAGAAGGCCGGCGCGGACGAGGAGCCGACCGAGGACCGGGCCGTGGCGGACGACGCCGAGGCTCGGGTGACCCAGGCGGCCGAGGTTCGGGCCGACGAGGTGCGAGCCGACGAGGTGCGAGCCGACGAGGTGCGAGCCGACGAGGTGCGGGCCGACGAGGCGCGGGCCGACGAGGTGCGGGCCGACGAGCCGGAGACCGAGGACCTCGCCAAGGACCCGGGCGCGGAGCTCCCGGACGCGCCGGACGCGCCGGAGCCCGATGCCCAGCCGGAGACGGAGGCCTCACGGATCGAGCCCGCACCGCCGGCCGACGGGCAGCCGGAGGCCGAGAACCCGGTGGACGAGACGGCGGCGCAGCCGGCCGCGACACCGGTCGACCCGCCCGCCGCCGTGCCGGACGAGCCGTCGGAGCTGGAGACGACCGTCGAGCTGTCCCGCACGGATGACACCGGACCGAAGCCGACGCCGGCCCCGCGTCCGAAACCTGTCCGGACGGTCCCGCCCGCCTCCGGCCCGTCGACGAAGGTGCTGCAGCCGATCGCCTCGCCTCCCGCTCCCGCGACCATTCCCGCCCTGCCGATCGCCCCTGTCGACCCCGCGGACCGCCCCTTCGCACACCCGCAGCGCTCCGTGCCGGGCAAGCCGGACACGCTGCTGCGCAGGCTGTTCCGCCGCCGGAGCTGAGTGCGCTGTGGTGCAGCAGCCGCACCACGGCGGCTCCTGCACCACACGGCGCGACCGATCACGTTCCGACTCTCACAGCGACGACGGCCCTCACAGCGCACCGCGGGTGTCGCCGTCAGGTGAAGTGCTCCCACCCGGGGGCGCCGGCGTAGGGCTCGCCGTCGACGACCACGCCCTCTCCCTCGACCACCGCGCCGACCTCGACGAAACCTGCGGGCAGGGTGGTGCCGGCCGGGAAGGTCGCGGCCAGCGCGTGGTCCTCGCCGCCGGTCAGCATCCAGTCGATCGGGTCGACGCCGAGCGCCGGTGCGACCTCCGCCAACCGGTCGGGCACCGCGAACGCGTCGCGCCGCAGCTCGATCCGCACCCCGGAGTCCGCGGCGACGTGCCCCAGGTCGGCCAGCAGGCCGTCGGACACGTCGATCATCGCGGTGGCACCGGCGTGCGCGGCCGCGGGCCCGGCGGCGTACGGCGGGGTGGGCACGCGGTGGGCGTCGACGAGCACGCCGGGCGCCCGGAACCCGCGGGTCAGCACGGCGAGCCCGGCGGCGGCCCAGCCGATCCGCCCGCACACGGCGACGACGTCGCCGGGCCGGGCACCGTCGCGGGTCACCGGGGCGCGTCCCTCCAGCGAGCCCAGCGCGGTCACCGAGACCACGAGCGTGGGCGAGGAGGCGACGTCGCCGCCCACCAGCCCCACGCCGACGACCTCGGCCTCGGTCCACATTCCGGTCGCCAGCCCTTCGAGGGTCTCGACGGGCGTGTCGCGGGGCGCGGCGAGGCCGACGAGCAGGCCGGTCGGCACCGCCCCCATCGCCGCGACGTCGGCCAGATTGGCCGCGACCGCCTTGCGCCCGACGTCCTCCGGCGCCGACCAGTCGAGCCGGAAGTGCACGCCCTCCACGAGGACGTCGACACACGCCACGGCCCGCCCGTCCGGCTGGGCCACGACGGCGGCGTCGTCGCCCGGGCCGAGCAGCGTCGCGGGCGGCTGGACCCGGTCCCGGGTCACGCGCTCGATGAGCCCGAACTCCCCGATCGTGGCCAGTGCGGGCGTTTCGTCCGCTTCGCTCGGTGTGTCGCTCGCCTCGGTGGCCCCCGACGGGGTGCGCGACGATGGGGACACGGGCTCTCCTCAGGTACGTTGCCTTCCGACTTTCCCGTCGGACGCCGTCCGGCGGGTCCCCAGACAAGCAGAACCGGAAGGGGCACGCCGTGGTGCAGGCCTACATCCTCATCCAGACCGAGGTCGGCAAGGCGGCGGCGGTCGCCGCCGAGATCGGTGCCATCCAGGGCGTCGTCACCGCCGAGGACGTCACCGGGCCGTACGACGTCATCGTGCGCGCCGAGGCCGCCGACGTCGACGAGCTGGGCCAGCTCGTCGTCGCGCGGGTGCAGGGGGTCTCGGGGATCACCCGGACCCTGACGTGCCCGGTGGTCAAGCTGAGCTGAGCGCGCCGGATCCCGGAACCCAGCACGTCGATGTCCTCCCCGACCAGTCCGCGGCACGGCCCCGACCTGCGAAGGCCGGCGGTGGTCCTCGCGATCGCGTTGCCGGTCCTGCTCGCGCTGGTCGTGGCCGGGTTCGGGATCGCGGCGCGGGCCGGGGCGTTCGACGCGCCTGCCCCGGCTCCGGAGAGGGGACCGCTCGCCCTCGCGCCGGTCGACGCCCCCGATGCGTCCTCCCCGGCCTGCACGAGCCTGCTCGCGGCGCTGCCCGCCGACCTCCCCGGCGACCCGGCGTTCCCCACGCGGCCGCTCGCCGAGCCCGCGCAGCCCGGGGCGCGCGCGTGGGCGGCCGTGCCGCGACCGGTGGTGCTGCGCTGCGGTCTCCCCCGCCCGCAGGAGCTGACGCCGACCTCGACCCTCACGGACGTCAACGGCGTCAGCTGGCTCACGATCTCCGACGGCACCCCGCAGCCGACGCTCGTCACCTACGTGGCGGTCGACCGCGGGGTCTACGTGGCGCTCACGACGCCCACCGCCGTCGGCACCGGCCCGGTCCAGGCGGTCTCCGACGCGATCGCCCGCACCCTCCCCCGCACCGCCATCACCGTCCGCTGACGCACTCAGCCCCGACTCGCGCTACCAGAACCCCCGACTCGCGGAGCCGGAACCCCCGACTCGCGGGACAACGCCCGCGAGTCGGGAGAGGGGACGCGCGAGTCGGGAGCTTCAGCGCAGGCCGGTGCCCCGCGCGAGGGCGGTGTCGACCAGCGTGGCGAGCAGCGTGGGGTAGTCGACGCCCGTGTGCGCCCACATCCGCGGGTACATGGAGATGGGCGTGAAGCCGGGCATGGTGTTGACCTCGTTGACGGTCAACTCCCCGCCCTCCCCGACGAAGAAGTCGACGCGGGCCAGGCCCTGGCAGTCCAGGGCGCGGAAGGCGGCGATCGCCGTCTCGCGCAGCCGCTCGGCGACGGCGTCGTCGAGCTTGGCGGGGATGTCGAACTCGCAGACGTCGTCGAGGTACTTGGCCTCGAAGTCGTAGAACTCGCTGGCCCCGCCGACGAGCCGGATCTCGGCGGGCACCGAGGCGCGCAGCGTGCCGTCGGGCAGCTCCAGCACCCCGCACTCCACCTCGCGCCCCACGATCGCGGCCTCGACCAGCACCTTCGGGTCGTGCACGCGGGCGGTGGCGACCGCGGCGTCGAGGTCGGCCCAGTCGCTCACCTTCGTGATGCCGACGGACGACCCGGCCCGAGCCGGCTTGACGAACACCGGCAGCCCGAGCCGCTCGCGCTCGTCGGCCGACAGGGTCCGCGCCTGCGGCCGCAGCACCACGAGGTTCCCGGCCGGCAGCCCCTCGGCGGCCAGGAGCTTCTTGGTGAACTCCTTGTCCATGCCGGCCGCGGAGGCGAACACCCCGGCGCCGACGTACGGCAGCCCGGCCATCTCGAGCAGGCCCTGGATGGTGCCGTCCTCGCCGAACGGGCCGTGCAGCACCGGGAACACCACGTCGACGCCCGCGAGCACCTCACCCGCGCGGCCCGGGTCGAGCCGCAGCAGGCCGCCCCGGGTCGGGTCGCCGGGCAGCGCGAGCGCCGTGGCCGTGGCGTCGACCTGTGGGAGCGCGCGGTCCCGGATGCGCAGGGCCGCCGGGTCGTCCGTGCCGAGGACCCAGGCGCCGTCGGGCGCGATCCCGACCGGCACGACGTCGAACCGCTCCCGGTCGAGATGGGTCAGCACGCTGCCCGCGGAGACGCACGAGATCGCGTGCTCGGAGCTGCGCCCGCCGAAGACGACGGCCACCCGGATCCGGCCGGACCGGGACGCGGACTCGCTCGCGGGCTCGCTCATGACCGGGGAGCGTAGGCGGGCCGGCCACCGGCCCGCCGCACGGCCCGCCGAACCCCGGCCCCGGGACCGGCGAGTGGGCGCCCTCGTTCACCGGCCATGAACGAGAGTGCCGCAGGGATCAGCGGAAGCGCTGCTCCAGCTCCTGCACCTCGGGCAGGCCGACGAGGGAGGTGAACTCGTCGAAGGCCGGCAGGCCGGGCAGCGCGGCCTGCGGCGTCCCGTCCTTGCGCAGGGTCTCCAGCAGCGTCCGGATCCCGGCGGTCGCCGCGAGCAGCGTGCCGATCGGGTAGATGACCAGCCGGAACCCGAGCTCGGTCATCCGCTCCAGGGTCAGCGGCGGGGTCTTCCCGCCCTCCGCCCAGTTGAAGACGAGCGGGGCGACGCCGGAGAGCTCGCCCGCGATCCGCTCGATGTCCGCCTCCGCGGTGGGCGCCTCGACGAACAGCAGGTCGGCGCCGGCCTCGCGGAAGGCCTTCGCCCGCGTGATCGCCGCGTCGACGCCCTCGACGGCGACCGCGTCCGTCCGCGCGATGATCAGGAACTCCGGGTCGCGGCGGGCCTCGGCGGCCGCGCGGATCTTCCCGAGCATCTCCGGCAGCGGCACGATCTCCTTGCCGCTCATGTGGCCGCACTTCTTCGGCGTGACCTGGTCCTCGAGCTGGATCGCGGCGACGCCGGCCTGCTCGTAGGTCTGCACCGTGCGCAGCACGTTGATCGCGTTGCCGTAGCCCGTGTCGCCGTCGGCGATCACCGGCACGTCGACGGCCGCGACGATCCGGCGGGCGTTGTCGGCCATCTCGGTCCCGGTGAGCAGGCCGACGTCCGGGCGGCCGAGCAGGCCGGCCGTCGTCCCGAAGCCGGTCATGTAGACGGCGTCGAAGCCCGCCTGCTCGACGAGCCGGGCGGAGAGGGCGTCGTAGGCGCCGGGGGCGACGAGCGGGGCGGGCCCGGAGAGCAGGTCGCGCAGCCGTGCGCGCGGAGCTGTGGACAGCAGGTCGGACATGCCACGAGCGTGACACAGGTTCGTCGGTGACCGGGTCCACACTGAGGTGCATGAGCACTGGGGACATCAGCGCCGCCCTGGAGGCGGCCCGGCGGATGGTCGGGCAGGAACACGGGCTCGCGTCGATCAGCGTGGTGCGGGAGGACGGCACCCCGCACTCGTCGCTCGTCAACGCCGGGGTGCTCGAGCACCCGCGGACGGGCGCACCGGTGGTCGGGTACGTCACGTACGGGCGCGTGAAGCTGCGCAACCTGCGGGCGCGGCCGGCCACATCGGTGCTGTGGCGGGCGGGCTGGCGCTGGGCGGCGGTCGACGGCACGAGCGAGCTGATCGGGCCGGACAACAGCGATCCCGAGGACCTGCGGCTGCTGCTCCGGGCGGTCTTCACCGCGGCCGGCGGCACGCACGACGACTGGGAGACCTACGACCGCGTGATGCGGGAGGAGGGCCGCGTCGCGGTTCTCGTCACCCCGACGAAGGTCTACGGCAACGCCTGAGTCTCACGCAGCGTGGTCGCGCGCTCCACTGTGGGAGATCACACCCCCGGTCGCGGAACTTCCCGCTCGACCGTGGCACGCCGAAACGGTTAGCCTGAGACAACTAATCGTCGTCCGTGGGGAGAGACCGTGCCGGCCGAGCAGGCTGCCGTCATCGACCGACCGGGGGAGGCCCGCGACCCCGGCCCCGGCTACAAGTGGATCGCGCTGTCCAACACCACGCTGGGCATGCTCATGGCCACGATCAACTCGTCGATCGTGCTCATCGCGCTGCCCGACATCTTCCGCGGGATCGGGATCAACCCGCTGGAGTCGTCGAACACCAGCTACCTGCTGTGGATGATCATGGGCTTCCTGGTCGTCACCGCGGTGCTGGTCGTCGGCTTCGGCCGGCTCGGCGACATGTTCGGCCGCGTCCGGATGTACAACCTCGGCTTCGCGGTCTTCACGATCTCGTCGATCCTGCTGGCCGTCACCTGGCAGCAGGGCGACGCCGCCGCGATCTGGCTGATCGCCTGGCGCATCGTGCAGGGCATCGGCGGCGCGTTCCTCATGGCGAACTCGAGCGCGATCCTCACCGACGCGTTCCCGGTCAACCAGCGCGGGCTCGCCCTGGGCATCAACGGCGTCGCCGCGATCGCCGGCTCCTTCCTGGGCCTGGTGATCGGCGGCCTGCTGGGCCCGGTGAACTGGCACCTGGTGTTCGTCGTGTCGGTGCCCTTCGGCGTGTTCGGCACCTTCTGGGCGTACTACAAGCTGCACGACAACGGCCGCCGCGTGCGGGCGAAGATGGACTGGTGGGGCAACATCACCTTCGCGGTGGGCCTCATCGTGCTGCTGATCGGCATCACCTACGGCATCCAGCCCTACGGCGACAGCGTCATGGGCTGGGGCAGCCCGATGGTGCTGAGCTGCATCATCGGCGGGATCGTCGTCCTGGTGATCTTCGGGATCATCGAGACGAAGGTCGCCGCGCCGCTGTTCGAGCTCTCGCTGTTCCGCAACCGCGCCTTCACGCTCGGCAACCTCGCGAACCTGCTGGCCTCGCTCGGCCGCGGCGGACTGCAGTTCGTGCTGATCATCTGGCTGCAGGGCATCTGGCTGCCGCAGCACGGCTACAGCTTCGAGCAGACGCCGCTGTGGGCCGGCATCTACATGCTGCCGCTCACCGTCGGCTTCCTCGCCTCGGCGCCGCTGTCCGGGATCCTGTCGGACAAGTGGGGCGCCAAGTGGTTCACCACCGGCGGGATGGTGATCACCGCGATCAGCTTCGTCCTGCTGGAGATCCTGCCGGTCAACTTCGACTACTGGGCCTTCGCGGTCATCCTGCTGGTCAACGGCATCGGCATGGGCCTGTTCGCCTCGCCGAACCGCGCCGAGATCATGAACAGCCTGCCGGCCGACGCCCGCGGCGCCGGCGCCGGCATGACGGCGACCTTCCAGAACGCCGCCATGGTGCTGTCGATCGGGTTCTTCTTCAGCCTCATGATCGCCGGCCTGTCCACGCACCTGCCGACGGTCATGGAGACCGGCCTGGTGCAGAACGGCGTGCCGGCGGCGGACGCCTCGCGCATCGCGGACCTCCCGCCGGTCGGCGTGCTGTTCGCGGCGTTCCTCGGCTACAACCCGATCCA
Organism: Pseudonocardia halophobica; assembly: GCF_027922425.1. GTDB lineage: Bacteria > Actinomycetota > Actinomycetes > Mycobacteriales > Pseudonocardiaceae > Pseudonocardia > Pseudonocardia halophobica. The sequence goes on from NZ_BSFQ01000003.1 coordinate 367,324, forward strand.
GGAGCTGCTCGGCGGCGTCCTGGACCGGATCCCGGTCGACCAGGCGAACTTCCTCACCGGGCGCAGCTTCTTCCCGAACCTGATCTCGCAGCCCTTCTCCGAGGGCCTCACCGCGGCGTTCTGGTTCGCCGTCGCGGCCTGCGTGGTCGCGGCCGTCGCGTCGATCTTCACCGGGCGGCGGCAGACGTCGCCGGTCCCCGAGACGGTCGGCGCGGAGCTGGCGGCCGAGGGCGGCGAGCTGGTCGACACGGAGGAGTGGTCCGACACGGCGACCTCGCCGCTGCCCACGGTGGGTCCGGCCGTCGGGACCGCCGCGCTCGCGGGCTTCGCGGGAGCCGCCGAGGCGGTCCCGGAGACGGGCACGGTCGTCGGTTCGCTGCGCACCCCGCACGGCACGGCCATCCCGGGCGGCGTCGTGACGGTCACCGCGCCCGACGGGCGGCAGGTCGGCCGCACCGAGGTCGACCAGGGCGGCACCTACGCCCTGCACGGCCTGCCCAGCGGCACGTACATGGTGGTCGCGACCGCGCCGGGCTTCCGGCCCGAGGTCGCCACCGTGGCGCTCAACGGCAGGGGCGCGGCCCAGGACTTCGACCTCAGCGGGGACGGGGCGGTGCACGGCCTGGTCCGCGCGGGCGAGCGGCCGGCGCCGCAGGTCTCGGTGCTCGCGCTCGACGGGACGGGCCGGCTCGTCGGCCGCGCCGTCACCGGGGAGGACGGGCGCTTCCGCCTCGACGGCATCCCGGTCGGCACCACCACCGTCACCGCGACCCTGGCCGGGCACGAGCCCAGGGCCACCACGGTGCACGTGACCGCCGAGGGCGCCACCCCCGTCGAGCTGGTGCTCGACGCCGGGGGCGGCCTGGGCGGCACGGTCACCGGGCCGGACGGGCGCCTCCTGCCCAACGCGCTCGTGACCGTGGTCGACGGGGCGGGCGAGGTCGTCGGCACCGCCACCAGCGGGGCGGACGGCCGGTTCACGGTGCCGCGGGTCGTGCCCGGCACCTACACCGTGACCACCAGCGTGCACCTGCCCGCGGTCACACGGGTGGAGCTGTCCGGCGCCGGCACGACCGACGTCGAGCTGCGGCTCGGCGCCGTGGGCCCGGCCGCGGAGACGGCCGATCCCGCCCGGCACGCGCAGCGGAACACCCCCGTCGCCGGGGACTGACACACCACGCACCACCGGCCCGCGTCCCGAGGGATGCGGGCCGGTGGCGGGCGGGGACCGGACGAGCGGTCAGCGGGGCTGGGGCGTGAACCGGGCGGTCTGCGCGACGATGAGCCCGTCGCGCACCACCACGGTGTCGATGCCGTCCGACACGGTCGCGACGTCGGACTCCAGCGCCCATTCCAGGAGGATCACCCCGTCGGCCTCCGTGACCGACTTCTCGGTGAACACGCAGTTCGGCATCTGCTCGATCAGCCCGCCGAAGGCCTGGCGCAGCGCGTCGTGCCCCTGCAGGGCCGCGCCGGGGGTGATCAGCACGGCGTCGGGGGCGTAGTCGGTGAGGATCGCGTCCACGTCGTGCGCGTTGAGCGCCTTGAGGTGGTCGGTGAGGACTTCGACGGGGGTGCGCGTCATCGCGGTCGCCTCTCGCTCCGGTGCGGGGAACTCCGCACGGGAGCCTAACGACCGTTCGACAGCTCTGTCAGCCCTCTGCGACCCGTCCCTCGAGCACCTCGGCCAGGACCGGCAGCGCGGCGGCGAACTCGGCGCGCGTGGACCCGGCGTACCCGATCACGATCCCGCCCCCCGCCTCCGCGCCCGCATAGCGCTCCAGCACCTCGAGGCCCACCCCGCGCTCGGCCGCCGCGGCCTGCACGGCCCGGGCCGTGGCCGCGTCGGGCAACGGGACGAGGACGTGCGCGCCGGCCCGGTCGCCCCGCAGCGGCACACCGGCCAGCGCCTCGACCAGCAGCCGTCGGCGCTCCCCCAGCTCGCGGCGCAGCCGGCGCAGGTGCCGGGCCAGGTCGCCGGAGGTGGCGAAGGCCGCGAACACCCGCTGCCCCGCCGGCGCGGGCCGCGACCCGGTCCGCTCCCGGCGCTCCGCCACGGCCGCACGCACCACGGGCGGCGCGACCAGCCAGCCCACCCCGAGCGTCGGCGTGAGGATCTTGCTGGCCGTCCCGACGTGCGCGACGACGTCCGGGCCGAGCGCGGCGAGCAACGGCAGCGGGGCGACGTCGTAGCGCAGCTCGCCGTCGTAGTCGTCCTCGATCACCAGCAGGCCCTCGACCCGCGCTCGCTCGACCAGGGCGATCCGCCGCGCGGCCGGCATCCGCCCGCCGACGGGAAACTGGTGCGCCGGGGTGCAGTAGACCGCGGCCAGGCCGGTGGGCAGGTCCTCGACCCGCAGCCCCTCGTCGTCGACCGGCACGCCGACGACCTCGAGCCCGGCTGCCGCCAGCGCGTCGGCGGCCCGCCGGTACCCCGGCTCCTCCACCGCGACCCGCGCACCCTCCGGCAGCACCCGGGCCAGCTCGGCGATCGCGCCCGTGCTCCCGCCGGTGGCCAGGACCTCGTCGGGCCGCGCGACGAGCCCGCGGTGGCGCAGCAGGTGCTCGCCGACGGCGGCGCGGAACCCGGGCAGCCCGGCGTACCGGGGCAGCAGGTCGGGCTCGGGATCCGCCGCCGCCCGCCACGCCCGCCGCCACGCGGCCCGGTCCAGGACCTCGGTGCAGGGCGTGCCGGGGCGCAGCTCGATCCGCGCCCCCTCGTCCGCCGGCTCCCTGCGCGGCTCCGGACCCGGGGCCGGACCGGCCGCCGGGACCGCGGTCACGAAGGTGCCCGCGCCCACCCGCCCCTCGACCCACCCCTCGGCCAGGAGCTGGTCGTAGGCGGCCGCCGTCACGGTGCGGCTGACCCGCAGGACGGCAGCCAGCTCGCGGGTCGACGGCAGCCGGTCCCCCGCCCGCAGCGCGCCACCCGCGGCCGCGGCGCGCAGCGCGTCGGCGAGCTGCGCCGCGAGCGGCTCGGGGCCCGCGCGGTCGAGGTGCAGCGGCGGCAGCTCGGTCACGATCGACACGGCAGTGGCCTTCCGGATCAGAGGCGGAGTGGCCGTTCCAGGATGCCACCTCCGGCCTCAGACTCGAGACCGTGAGCGACGCCGTGAGCACCACCCTGTCCCCCACCCCGCGCAGCACCGTCGGCCGCCACCGCGAGCGCGGGGCCACCGACCGGGCCGCGCTGTACGACGTCCTCGACCACGGCCTCGTCTGCCACCTCGCGCTGGTCCGTGACGGCGCCCCGGTCGTGCTGCCCACCGGCTACGGCCGCATCGGCGACACCCTCTACGTGCACGGGTCCTCCGGCGCGCGCTGGCTGCGCGAGGGCGGGGTCCCGGTGTGCGCGACCGTCACGCACCTCGACGGGATCGTCTACGCCCGCTCGGCCTTCCACTTCTCGATGAACTACCGCAGCGCCGTCGCGCACGGCACCGCGCGGCTGGTCACCGCGGAGCCCGAGCGCACGGACGCGCTGCGGGCGATCGTCGAGCACCTCGCGCCCGGCTCCTGGGACTACACGCGCCAACCCACCCGCCGCGAGCTGGCCGCCACGGCCGTGCTGGCGCTGGATCTCGACGAGGCCAGCGTGAAGATCCGCACCGGCCCGCCCGCCGACGACCCGGAGGACCTCTCGCCCGAGGTCTGGGCCGGCGTCGTCCCGCTGACCAGCACGTTAGGCACACCCCGGCCCGACCCGCACGTGCCCGCCGACGCCCCGATCCCCCCGCACGTCACCACCCGCACCGTGAGCGGCAACTGCCCCTAGAGGGGCGGTCGGCACTCACGACCCCCGACGAGCTGCAGAAACCCGCCCCGCCGCGAGCTCAGCCCAGGCGGGCGGCGTGCGCCGCCACCGCCGCGCCCGTCCGGTCCGCGTCGCCCGTGGCCAGCAGGTCGAGCAGGGCGCCACGCAGGACGGCGAGCGCCTCGGTGGCGGCGGCCTCCGGCAGCACCCGGCCGAGCACCACCAGCCAGTCCCGGACCGTGGCCTCGGCGAACCCCGCCCACGGCCCCCCCGGCTCGACGAGCGCGCGCCCGTACCCCTCGACCCACAGCCGCAGCAGGTCGCGGTGCGGGGGCGCGGCGAGCCACTCCCACAACGCCCGCAGCAGGCCGGGTGCATCGCCCTCGGGCAGGTCGGCGAGCAGGGCGAGCTCGGCGGTGCGGGCGCGCCCGAGCAGGGCCCGGACCAGCCCGTCCTTCGACCCGAAGAGGTAGAGCAGCACGCGCGGACTGCTCCCGACCTCGCGGGCGAGCGGGCGCAGCGACAGGTCGGCGAGCCCGTGCCGCAGCACGTACGCGTACGCAGCCTCCAGCAGCTCCTCCCGCCGCGGCGAGCCCGCCCCTTGCCCTTCTCCGGTCACCGCGCCATCCTGCACTGAAACACTCGTTTCAGTCGAGGAGGCGCGATGGCCGAGATCGAGATCCGCGAGATCGGCAGGCCCGGCGACCTCGGGTGGGTCGTTGGTGCGCACGGGGAGCTGTACGCCGCGGAGTACGGCTGGGACACGAGCTTCGAGGCTCTCGTCGCGCGGATCGTGGCGGACTTCACCTCCGGTCCCCGGGAGCGCGGCTGGGTCGCCGAGCTCGACGGCCGCCGCGTCGGCTGCGTGCTGTGCGTGGCCGGCCCGGACCCGGACACCGCCGTGCTGCGGATCCTGCTCGTCCACCCCGACGCCCGGGGGCACGGGCTCGGCCGCCGGCTCGTGGCCACCTGCGTCGACTTCGCGCGGGAGCAGGGCTACGCCACGCTGCGGCTCTGGACCAACGACGTCCTCGACGCGGCGCGCCGCCTCTACCTCGACGCGGGCTTCCGGCTCGTCGCCGAGGAACCGCACCACAGTTTCGGCGCGGACCTGATCGGGCAGGACTACGTGCTGTCCCTGGGGCCCGGCGGCCACACCCGGGTGGTCACGTAACCTCCGATCGTGTGAGCACGCCGCCCTATCCCGTGGCGCCCCGCCTCGCTCTCGTCGAGGAGCTCCACGGGCGCCCGGTCGCCGATCCGTACCGCTGGCTCGAGGATCCGGAGGACCCCCGGACCCGCGAGTGGTCGGCGGTGCAGGACGAGCTCGCCCGCGGCCGGCTCGACGCCCTGCCCGGCCGCGAGGTCCTCGAGGCGCGGCTGCGCGATCTGCTCTCCGCCGGCTCGATCTCGGTGCCGCTCTGGCGGGCCGGGCGGGCGTTCTTCTCCCGCCGCGAGCCGGGCCAGGAGCACGCCGTGGTCCACGTCCGGGAGCCCGACGGGAGCGAGCGGGCCCTGCTCGACCCCATCGCCCTCGACCCGACCGGCCTGACCACGCTCGACACCTGGGTGCCGGACCTGGAGGGCGAGCGGATCGCCTACCAGGTCTCGCACGGCGGCGACGAGCAGTCGGTCCTCTCCCTGCTCGACGTCGCGACCGGCGAGGTCGTCGAGGGTCCCATCGACCGCTGCCGCTACTCGTCGGTGGCGTGGCTGCCCGGCGGCGCCGAGTTCGTCTACGTGCGCAAGGTCGCCCCCGGCGAGGTCGAGGACGGCGAGGAGGACTTCCACCGGCGTGTCTGGCGGCACCGCGTCGGCACCCCGGACACCGAGGACGAGCTGGTCACCGGCCCGGGCCTGTACGAGGACCACACCTACTACGGCGTGCGCGTGTCCCGCGACGGTCGCTGGCTGGTCGTGACCGCCAACGTCGGGACCGCCCGCCGCGACAGCGTGTGGATCACCGAGCTGAGCGACGGCAAGACCCCCGAGCTCGTCCCGATCCTCACCCAGGCGGACGACGTCCAGGCCACCTGCTGGGTCGAGCGCGACGGCCGCCTCTACATCCACACCACGGACGGGGCGCCGCGCTGGCGGCTCGCCGTCACCGACCCCGCCACGCCGCAGCGCGAGTACTGGCACGACCTGGTCCCCGAGGACCCCGGCTCGGTGCTGCAGGCCGTCCGCTGGCTCGAGCCCGCCCCGGGCACCGACGACGTGCCTCGACTCGTCGTCGCCCGGGCCCGGCACGCGGTCGCCGAGCTGGCCCTGCACGCCGTCGACGGCGCCCCGGTCGGGGAGATCCCGCTGCCGGGCACCGGCTCGCTCACCGGTCTCACGGTCGCGGACCGGGACACCCCGGACCGCTACGGGCAGGTCTGGATCGGCTGGACCGACCTCGTCACGCCGCCGCAGGTGCACCGGTACCAGCGGGGCACCACAGTGCTCGAGGCCACCGCGCCCGGCCAGGTCGAGCTGCCCGTCGTGCGCTCCGAGCTGCGCGAGTTCACCTCGAAGGACGGCACCACCGTCCGGATGTTCGTGGTCACCCCGGGCGAGGGGGACGGTCCTTGGCCGGTCCTGATGACCGGGTACGGCGGCTTCTCGATCGCCCGCGAGCCGGCGTACACGTCGTCGGCGCTGGCGTGGGTCGCCTCGGGGGGCGCGTACGCGCTCGTCGGGCTGCGCGGCGGCAGCGAGGAGGGCGAGACCTGGCACCTCGCCGGCAACCGCGCGAACAAGCAGAACGTGTTCGACGACTTCCACGCGGCCGGCGAGGCCCTCGTCGCCGCGGGCACCACCACGCCCGCGCAGCTCGGCATCCAGGGCGGCTCGAACGGCGGGCTGCTCGTCGGCGCCGCGCTGACCCAGCGCCCGGACCTGTACGCCGCCGTCGTCTGCTCGGCGCCGCTGCTGGACATGGTCCGCTACGAGCTGTTCTCCCTGGGCCGCACCTGGAACGACGAGTACGGCACCGCCGACGACCCCGAGCAGCTCGACTGGCTGCTCTCCTACTCGCCGTACCACCACGTCCGCGAGGGCGTGGCGTACCCGGCCACCCTCTTCACAGTCTTCGAGTCGGACACCCGGGTGGACCCGCTGCACGCCCGCAAGATGTGCGCGGCGCTGCAGCACGCCACCACCGGTGACCTGCTCGGGCGCCCCGTCCTGCTCCGGCGCGAGACCGACGTCGGGCACGGGGCGCGCTCGATCTCGCGCACCGTCGCGCTGTCCGTGGACACCCTGGCCTTCCTGGCCTTCCACACCGGTCTGGAGCTGACGTGACCCCTCTGCAGGACGCCGTCGACGCCCTGCCCCTCGCCGAGCCGCCCGCCTGCGCCGCGCAGGCCGGGAGCTGGTGCGCCCGCTTCTACGAGTGGACCAACAACGACTTCCTGGCCAGCTCGGCCGACGTCGTGGTCAACGGCACGATCAAGATCGTGCTGATCATCGTGGTCGCGTTCGTGGCGCGGCACCTGCTGCACCGCGCGATCACGCGGGTGGTGGAGGGCGCGTCGAACGGGGGCCTCTCCAAGGTGCTCGGCCGCGCGCCCAAGCGGATCCGCACCACCCCGCTCATCTCGCAGCGGCGCATCCAGCGCACCCGGACCATCGGCTCGGTGCTGCGCTCGATCACCTCCGCGGTGATCCTGCTGATCGCGGCGGTGATGATCCTCGCCGAGTTCGGCGTGGCGCTCGGGCCCATCCTGGCGTCGGCCGGGATCGTCGGCGTCGCCGTCGGTTTCGGCGCGCAGAACCTGGTGCGGGACTTCCTGTCGGGCATGTTCATGCTGCTCGAGGACCAGTACGGCGTCGGCGACATCGTCGACCTCGGCGAGGCCAGCGGCACGGTCGAGGCGGTCGGCCTGCGCATCACCACGATCCGGGACGTGCAGGGCACCGTCTGGTACGTCCGCAACGGCGAGATCCTGCGCGTGGGCAACAAGAGCCAGGGGTACGCCGTGGCCGTGGTCGACCTGCCGCTCGCCCACTCCGCGGACATGGCGGAGGTCTCCGAGCTGGCCGGGCGGGTCGCCGCCGAGCGCGTCGGGCAGGAGGACATCGCCGAGGACGTGCTGGAGGACCCGGAGGTCCTCGGCGTCGAGAAGGTGACCGCGGAGGGCGCCACGCTGCGGCTCACGGTCAAGGTCAACCCGGGCAAGCAGTGGGCCGTGCAGCGCGCGCTCAACGCCGCCATCACGGACGCGTTCGACGACGAGGGTGTCCCCCGGCCCGTGCCGCTCGGCCTCGGGGGGAGACTGGGCACGTGACCGCACCACAGAACTTCTACGCGGAGGTGGGGGGCGACAAGGTCTTCCACCAGATCGTCCACCGCTTCTACGAACAGGTCGCCGAGGACGAGATCCTCCGCCCGCTGTACCCCGAGGAGGACCTGGGCCCGGCCGAGGACCGGCTGCGGATGTTCCTCGAGCAGTACTGGGGCGGCCCCCGCACCTACTCCGAGCAGCGCGGACACCCGCGCCTGCGGATGCGGCACTTCCCGTTCACCATCGGCCCGATCGAGCGGGACGCGTGGCTGCGCTGCATGCGCGTGGCCGTCGACGAGTCCGACCTCGACGAGGCCCACCGCGCGCAGCTCTGGCAGTACCTGGAGTACGCCGCGGCGAGCATGGTCAACTCCGGCTTCTAGGTAGGGACCGGCCGCCGCGTTTGGCATGATGACGTCTCGTGCGGCACGACGGGCAGTGGTGGGCGGAGGCCGTCGTCTACCAGGTCTACGTCCGCAGCTTCGCCGACTCGGACGGCGACGGGGTCGGCGACCTCGCGGGCGTCCGCAGCCGGCTCGGGTACCTCGAGCTCCTCGGCGTCGACGCCCTCTGGCTGAGCCCCGTCAACCCGTCGCCGGGTCTCGACCACGGCTACGACGTGACCGATCCGCGCGAGGTCGACCCGCTGCTCGGCACGCTCGACGACCTCGACGGGCTGATCACCGACGCGCACGCGCACGGCCTGCGCGTGCTCGTCGACGTCGTGCCCAACCACACCTCGGACCAGCACGAGTGGTTCCGGGCGGCCGTGTCGTCGGCACCCGGGAGCCCGGAGCGGGCCCGCTACCACTTCCGTCCCGGCCGGGGCGATCGCGGCGAGCAGCCGCCGAACAACTGGCAGAGCGTGTTCGGCGGGCCGGCGTGGACCCGGCTCACCGCGACGGACGAGGACGGCACGAGCCGGCCGGACGAGTGGTACCTGCACCTGTTCGCCCCCGGCCAGCCGGACCTCAACTGGGAGAACCCCGAGGTCTGGGCGGACCTGGAGAAGACGCTGCGGTTCTGGTGCGACCGCGGCGTCGACGGCCTGCGGATCGACGTCGCGCACGGCATGGCCAAGGCCGCCGGGCTGCCGGACGACCGCCGGCAGCCCGGCTGGACCCCGGTGTCCGACGAGCTCGTCGACCCGCGTTTCGACCAGGACCCGGTGCACGACGTGCACCGGCTGATCCGCGCCGTGCTCGACCACTACCCGGACCGCATGGCCGTCGGCGAGGTCGGCACGGTGCGCGACGACGCCCGCTGGGCCGGCTACGTCCGCCGGGACGAGCTGCACCTCGCCTTCCACTCCGCGCTGCGGGACGCGGCCTACGACGCGGTCGCGGTGCGCGAGGCGATCGACCGCACCCTCGCGGCCGCGGGGTCCGCCGGTGCGCCCGCCGTGTGGACCTTGTCGAACCATGACCTCGTCCGCCCCGCGACCCGCTACGGGGAGGGCGCGGACGGCCCCGCCCGGGCGCGGGCGATGGCGCTGGTCGCGCTGGCCCTGCCCGGGACGGCGTACCTCTACCACGGCGACGAGCTCGGTCTGCCGGACGTCGAGCTCCCGGCGGAGGCGCGGCAGGACCCGACCTGGGAGCTGTCCGGGCACACCGACCCCGGCCGCGACGGCGCCCGGGTACCGCTGCCGTGGGAGGGCGAGGGCCCCGGCTACGGCTTCACCACCGGCACGCCGTGGCTCCCGATGCCCGAGGCGTACGGGGCGCTCACCGCCGCCGACCAGCTCGAGGACCCGAACTCCACGCTGTCGCTCTACCGGCACGCCCTCGATCTGCGCCGCAGCCATCCCGCCTTCCACGGCGACCAGGTCGAGTGGTTCGGGGCGCCGGCGGGCTGCCTCGCCTTCCGCCGCACCGGCTCCACCCTGGTCTGCGCACTCAACGCCGGCGACCGGCCCGTCCCGCTCCCGCCCGGCGACGTCCTGCTCACCAGCGCCCCGCTCACGGACTGCGGCGAGCTCCCCCCGGACACGGCCGCCTGGCTCGCCTGACCCGTGAGTGCCCACTGCCCCTAGAGCGGCAGTTCGCCCTCACGACCCCGTCTGAGCTGCGGAAATGCTGTCAGGTCAGCAGGGGCAGCGTGGTGATCCGCCGGCGGACGACGGCGCCGAAGCGGGCGTCGAGCCGCATCCACGAGCCCGTTGCGGAGACCCGCACGATCGGCTCCGGCCCCTCGCCCGCCCCGGTGTCGGCGCCGCCGAGGAAGCCCATGCCGGACAGGGCGAACAGCGCCCGCATCGGCACCGAGACCGTGCCCGGGACGTCGCCGGAGACCGTCAGCACGGTCTGGTCGAGCAGCGAGGCCGGCGGCCCCATCGGCCCGCCGTGCTCCCGGGCCAGGGCCAGCCCGCGCTCGGTCAGCGCCTCCAGCTCCCGCGCGGGGACGTCCTCGAGCCGGGTCCAGCCCTCGTCCGGCGGCAGCGTGCCCGTCCAGAACCCGGCGGCGCCGCCGAGGTCCACCTCCTCGGACCGGTCCACGGCCAGCGCGGTGAGCAGGGCGGATCCCTGGAGGGTGACGTCCTCCGGCTCCATCACCGCGGCGACCGAGCGGGTGGCGAGCGCCTCGAACGGGGTCGGTGCCCAGGCCGTCACCCGGCCGCGTGCGGACCGCAGCCTCACCGGCGCGGACTCGTCGAGGCGGACCAGCCGGGCGGTGAAGGCGCCCAGGTCCGCGCGCTCGGACGGGTCGGCGAACCGGAGGCTCACGACACCGCCTCGCTCGCCTCGGGGGCCCAGCGCAGCAGGAACGCCTTCTCCTCGGCCGTGAGCCGGCGCGGCCGATGACCGTTCAAGTCGAACAGCGCCATCCGGGTCTCGGCCTCGATCGCGACGGGATCGGACTCGGCCGGGCCCGCGCGCATGACGTAGTCGATCGTGAACGACGCGGCCCGCACGTCCCGCACGGTCATCTCGACCCGCAGGTCGTGCGCCCGGTACGGGATCTGCCGGCGGTACTCCACGCCCAGCCCGGCCACCAGCAGCCCGGCGGCGAAGGTGTCGACGCCCTCCGCGGCGGCGGCGGTGAACATCAGGTCGATGCGCGCCTCCTCGAGGAGCGTGACCGCCCGGGCGTGGTTCAGGTGCCGGTAGGAGTCCTGGTCGGTCCAGCGCAGCGGGACCTGGGCGACGTAGCGGGCCACCCGCCCACCCTCTCACCCGCTCGGACGGCCGCGACCAGCGCCTCCGCCACCTCGACCGGCCGGGACAGGGCGTTGAGGTGCCCGCCCGGCACCGCGACGACGTCGAGCCCGAGCCGCTCGCGGGCCACCCGCCGTTGGAAGGCCAGGGGGAACAGGCGGTCGTCGGCGCCGGCCAGCACCGTCGTCGGGACCTCCGGCCACGCCTCGAGCGGGTACGGCTCGGCGAACGAGCGCTCCGACTGGTTCCTGCCGCCGCGCCTCAGGTCGGCGCGCAGGTCGTCGGGCATGTCGTGCAGGAAGTCCCGCTCGAGGTCGAACCCGTCGAACCCCGCCTCGGCCCGGGCCTCGGCCTGCCTCGTGGCCTCCCACCAGCGCCCGGCGCTCTCCCCCGGCGCCGGGATCATCGGGTTCACCAGCACGAGCCGCCGGGCCTTCGTCGCCGCGCAGACCAGGGCGCCGGTGTAGGCGCCCATCGACTGCGCGACGACGACCGGATCGGGCCGGCCGCCGAGGGCTTCCAGGGCGAGGGCGGTGTAGTCCGCCCAGCCCACGGTCTCGTCGTCGGCGGGCAGGTCGACGGCGACGGGCTCGTGGCCGCGCGCCGTCAGCTCCGGGACGACCCGGTCCCAGTACCAGGCCTCGCCGCCCGCGCCGGGCAGCAGCAGGAACGTCGTCACGTGGGGGTGGACCGGCCGGGCGGCCGGAACTCATCGCTCCCGGCAGGCCGACGCGACGGAGCCGTGGAGGTCGAAGCTGCCGACCACCCGCAGCAGCTGCTCCTGCAGCGGATCGCCGGACACCACGACCCGCATCTCGCTCCCCCGGCGCCGGAACGTCTCCTGGGCCTCGGCGAGGCGGCGGGCGCCGCAGGCGGCCAGCAGCTCCACGCAGGTCAGGTCCACCACGACCCGGTCGGCGGCGTGCGACTCGACCCAGGAACCCATCTCGAAGCAGTTCGTCAGGTCGATCTCACCCGCCATCAGCAGCAGCGCGAGCCACGGGACCGGCCGCACGGCCCGCAGCTCCAGCGGCGTCCCGCCCGGATACTCGCGCAACGACGGCAGGGCGACCACCTTCGCGTCGCGGTCGTCCACGAGGGCCTCCCTCCGCCGCGGGTGTCGACCCCGTCACGCTACCGCGCGAGACCCCGCAACTGCCGGGAGACGACGGAGAGCGTGGCCAGGTCGAGCTGCCCGGCGCCGGCGATCTCCTGCAGCGCCGCCCGCGCGCGGACGAGCCGGGATGCGTTCGCCCGCTCCCACTGCGCGATCGTCTCCGGCACCGGCGTGCCCGGTGCGGCCTCGCGCAGCGCGTCGAGGGTGATCGAGCGCAGCGACCCGTAGAGGTCGTCCCGCAGCGCGAGCCGGGCGAGCTGGTGCCAGCGGTCGCCGCGGGGCAGCGCACTGACCGAGGTCAGCGCCACGTCGACGCCGAGGTGGTCGCTGAGCGCGAAGTACGTGCGCGCGACCTCCTCCGGGTCCCGCGGCTCGCCGTCGCGCTCGGACAGCTCGATCAGGTCGACGACGTCGAGCAACCCGAAGCCGTGCACCGCCGTCGCCGCGCGCCGGGCCAGCCGGTCGGGCACGCCCTCGTCGAGCAGCGCGGCGGTCCGGTTCTCCACGGCCTCCTTCTCCCGGCCCACGAGGAAGTCCGGGAGCCGGCGCCACAGCGTGCGCACCTGCCCGGCGAAGCGGGCGGCCTCGGCCCCGACGGCCAGGGGCTGGGGGCGGTTGGCGAGGAACCAGCGCGACGCCCTGTCCAGCAGCCGGCGGGACTCCAGGATCAGCCGGTCGGCGACCTCGACGGGCAGCCCGGCGGCGCGGATCTGCCGCCAGTGCGTCCGCAGCGCGTACACGCCGGTCACCACCGCGTAGGCGCGGACGGCGTCGGACGCGGCGGCGGCGGTCTCCTCGCCGATCCGGAACGCGAAGGTGATCCCGGCGCCGTCGACCATCTCGTTGACCAGCAGCGTGCAGAGGATCTCGCGGTGCAGCGGGTGGCGGCGGATCGCGTCGGGGAACCGCTCGCGCAGCGGGTGCGGGAAGTACTCCGGCAGCCGGGGCGCGAACGCGGCCCCCTCGAGCAGGTCGCTGTCGAGCAGCCGGCGGGTGAGGTCGAGCTTGACGTGCGCGAGCAGCGTCGACAGCTCCGGCCCGGTGAGGCCCTCCCCGGACCGTTCGAGGGCCTTGAACCCCGCCGGCGTGGGCAGCACCTCCAGGGCCCGGTCCAGCCCGGTGCGTTCCTCCAGGTCCGCGATGACCCGGGAGTGCACGTTGGCCATCTCGCCGGAGTGCGACCGGGCGACGCCGAGGACGGCGTTCTGGTCGGTGTTGTCGGCCAGGACCAGCGAGGCGACCTCGTCGGTCATCTCGGCGAGCAGGGCGTTACGCCCCGGGCGGTCGAGCTCGCCGACGGTGACCAACCGGTCCAGCAGGATCTTGATGTTGACCTCGTGGTCGGAGCAGTCCACGCCGGCCGAGTTGTCGATCGCGTCGGTGTTGACCCGCCCGCCGTGGCGGGCGTACTCGATCCGGCCGCGCTGGGTCAGCCCGAGGTTGCCGCCCTCGCCGACGACCTTGACCCGCAGCTCCCGGCCGTCGACCCGGATGACGTCGTTGGCCTTGTCCCCGGCGTCGGCGTGCCCCTCGGTGGAGGCCTTGACGTAGGTGCCGATGCCGCCGTTCCACAGCAGGTCGGCCGGGGCGAGCAGGATCGCCCGGATCAGCTCGGGCGGGCTCAGCTTCACCACGTGCTCGGACAGGCCCAGCGCCTCCCGCATCTCCGGGCCGACCGGCACCGCCTTGGCCGTGCGCGGCCAGACCCCGCCGCCGGGACTGATGGCGGAGCGGTCGTAGTCGTCCCACGAGCTGCGGGGCAGCGCGAACAGCCGGCTCCGCTCGGCGAACCCGCGAGCGGCATCCGGCGTCGGGTCGACGAACACGTGCCGGTGGTCGAAGGCCGCCACCAGCCGGATGTGCTCGGAGAGCAGCATCCCGTTGCCGAACACGTCGCCGGACATGTCCCCGACGCCGACGACCGTGAAGTCCTGGGTCTGGGTGTCGACCCCGAGCTCGGAGAAGTGCCGCTTGACGCTCTCCCAGGCGCCGCGGGCGGTGATGCCCATGGCCTTGTGGTCGTAGCCGACCGAGCCGCCGGAGGCGAACGCGTCACCGAGCCAGAAGTCGTAGCTCGCGGCGACCTCGTTGGCCACGTCGGAGAACCGGGCGGTGCCCTTGTCCGCGGCGACGACCAGGTAGGAGTCGTCGCCGTCGTGACGCACCACGTCCGGCGGCGGGACGGTCTCGCCCCGCACCAGATTGTCGGTGACGTCGAGCAGCCCGGAGATGAAGAGCCGGTAGCAGGCCTCGACCTCGGCCGGGTCCGGCCGGGCGGCGCGGACCACGAACCCGCCCTTGGCGCCGACGGGCACGATCACCGCGTTCTTCACCATCTGGGCCTTGACCAGGCCGAGGATCTCGGTGCGGAAGTCCTGCGGGCGGTCGGACCAGCGCAGCCCGCCGCGGGCGACCGGCCCGAACCGCAGGTGCACGCCCTCCATCCGCGGCGAGTACACGAAGATCTCGAAGCGCGGCCGCGGCGCGGGCATGTCCGGCACCGCGGCCGGGTCGATCTTGAACGAGGTGAACGCGCGGTCGCGGAACCAGTTCGTGCGCAGCGTCGCGACGATCGTCGCCAGGAAGCCGCGCAGGATCCGGTCCGCGTCCAGGCCGGTGACCTGGTCGATCAGCGTGGTGACCTCGGTCAGCGCCTCCTCGGTGACCTTCGACCGGTTCTCCTCGGCCGGGTCGAACCGGGCCCGGAACAGCTTCACCAGCCCGCGTGCGACGGCGGGCTGGGCCAGCAGCGTGTCCGCCATGTACTGCACCCCGAAGGTGCTCCCGACCTGCCGCGAGTAGCGGGCATAGGCACGCAACAGCGCCGCCTCCCGCCAGTGCAGACCGGCGTGCAGCACCAGCGCGGAGAACCGGTCCGCCTCGGCGTCGCCGCCCCAGGTCGCGCGGAAGGCGGCGCAGAAGTCCCGGTCCAGCGCGGCCTCGTCGCGGCCGGCGAGGTCGGTGTCGGCGAAGTCGGCGGGGTCGAGGCGCAGCCCGAAGTCGTAGAGCCAGCAGCGGCGGCCGTCGGGCCGGACGAACTCCGACGGGTGCTCGTCGACGACCTCCACGCCCAGGTGCTGCAGTACCGGCAGGATCCGGGTCAGCGACACCGGCGCGTCCAGGTAGATCGCCAGCCGGCGCTCGCCGTTCTCGTGGTGGAGCCGGACGTCGAACCCGCCCTCCGGCAGCGCCAGGATCCGCTTCAGGTCCTCCACCGCGCGCTCGGGCCGGACGCCCGCCTTGTAGGAGTCCGGGACGCCGGCGAGCAGGCCGGGCACCGTGGCCGTCGCCGCCGGAGCGCCGAGCCGGTCGACGAGCCGGTCGTCCCAGGTCCGGACGGCCTCCGTGAGGGCGTCGGTGAGCTCCTGCGCGTCCGGGTCGACCGGCGCCTGCGCGGCGTCGGTCTGCACCATGAAGTGCACCTGCGCGTAGGGGGCCTCGGTGACACGCGCGGTGTAGTCGACGGTGCTGCCGCGCAGCCGGTCTCGCAGGACCTCGGCCATCGCCAGCCGGCTCGTCGTGGTGTACCGGTCGCGCGGCACGTAGACCAGGCACGAGACGAACCGGTGGTGCGGGTCCCGGCGCAGGAACACCCGCACGGCGCGACGGCCCGCCAGCCCCAGGACGCCGACCCCGACGTCGTGCAGGTACTCCGTCGTCGCGCTGAACAGCTCCTCGCGCGGCAGTCCGGAGATCACCTCGAGCATCTGCTGCCCCGAGTACGACTCCTGCGGGAAGCCCGCCCTCCGGATCGCCCGGCGCACCCGCCGCGCGATGACCGGGATGTCGAGCACGCTCTCGTACATTCCCGGGACCGTGAGCATGCCGAGGAAACGGTGCTCGCCGGTGGGCGCGCCGTGCTGGTCGAAGGTGCGCAGGCCCACGTAGTACGGGTGCGCAGGGCGCAGCACCCGGCTGCGCACGCCGGCGCGGGTGAGGATCAGCAGCTCCTCGGCCCGGTCCGCCCCGCCGCCGTCCGGGACGAACGCACCGTTGTCGAGCGTGTCCCGGCGCAGGACACCCAGGCCCGACGCGAGCTCGGGCCGCAGCCGCTCGCCGTCGATCCGGTAGTGGCGGTAGCCGAGGAAGGTGAAGTGGCCGTCGGCGAGCCAGCGGAGGAACTGGGCGGTCTCGTGGCGCTCGGAGCCGCGGTCGGTGCGGACCCCGCGGGGCACGAGTTCCTCGGCGAGCAGCTCGTCGGCGAGGGTGCGGATCCGGCGTTCCATCCGGTCGCCGTCCTCGACGGTCTCGCGGACGTCGTGCAACGCGTCGCGCAGCTCCTCGGTGAGGGCGGCGGGATCGACGGCGGCGTTCAGGTCCAGGCGGATCCAGGACTCGGCGAACGTGCCGCGGGGCGGGTCCGCGGGGTCGGCGTCGGGCAGGACCTCCTGCAGCTGCCCCGCCACGTCCCGCCGCACGACGACGATCGGGTGCAGCAACCGCCGCATCTCCGCCCCGGCGCGCGACACCGCGACCAGGGTCGAGCCGACGAGGTAGGGCATGTCGTCGGTGACGATCCGGACGGCCGTCCCCTCGACCTGGACGAGCGGCTCGCCGACCAGGCGGCGGGCGGCCAGCGACAGCTGCTCGGCCGCGACCTCGGCGAGCCGGGGCAGCTCCGGGCTGTCGGCGTGGGCGGGCGCCCCGTCCGCGGGCGCGTGCCGGGCGTAGAGGGCGGTCAGGCCCTCCAGATCCGCGTCGGCCGGCTCCGCGGCGGTGGTGTGCTCACGGGTCCGGCTCATTCTCGGCGACTCCGGGTCTTGCGAGGGTTGCTCGGGGCGGCGTCCACCCTAGCCCCCGATCGGCTGATCGCGGCGCCGGCCCGAGCGCGATCCGGTCACCCAGGGGAAGCGCCTGGTGGCGGTGGGTGGCAACGGTCGTCCCCGTTCGCTCCACCGCGGCCGGCCGCCGTTGCCGGCCGTCCTGTCGGCCCGGGCGGTGTCGGCCCCGGGCGGACCAGCTCGATGTGGAGGCCGTCAGAGTCCGTCAGAGTCCGTCAGAGGCCGCGGTACGCCGCCATCGCGCCGGCGAGGAGGTCCCCGAGGCCCAGGGACTCGGTGGGCGTCTCCTTCGCCGCCGCACCACCCGGTTCGGCGGCGCCGCCGGACTCGGTCGCAGCGTCGGCGTTCGTCGCGGAGTCGGTCGCCGCGGCACCGGGGTCACCGGTGCCGTCAGTCCGGTGGTCGGCCTGGCCGGCCGGACGATCGTCCCGTCGCGCCGGCGTCGCCGAGGCTCCGGGCGATCCGGTGCCGGCGGCAGCTGCCGGTGGCGTCGAGGCGGCGGAAGGTGCCGCGGTGGGCGCCGTCGAGCCGGCCGGGTCGCCCTCGTCGTCCGCCGTGCCCTCGGCGCCGGCGGATCCGGCTGCTCGCCGGTGCCGACGGCCGCCGCTCCCGGGGCGGACCGCCAGGTCCTCCATCCGGAACGCAGCCGCACTCGTGCGCCCGCTCGACGACCGCCCCCCGGGCGGCGGCTCCAGGTCCTGGATGAGCTGTACCCCGGTGACGCCGTCCGTCCCGTGCACGGTGCCCCGCAACCGCGCGCCCCGGAGCTCCGCCCCGCCGTCGACGCTCGTGGCCAGATCCCGCATCACCGGGTGCAGCCACGCCGCGGTCTCGCTCCGGTCACGCCCCGGCAGGTCGACGCGCAGGGTGCTGGGGTCCTCGCTCCGCACGCGACCGCGGCTCGGGAGGTGCACCCGCATCCGGTCGGTGAGCCCCCGTAGCACCCGCTCGGCGTCCGGCGACCCGATCCGCCGGTCCCCGTCCACGAGGTCGAGCACCACGGACGTGCCCACCGCATCACTGTCGCTCTCGGTGGGCTCGCTCCGATCGACAGGCAGGGCCCCCGACAGCGCGTCCGGCTTGCCCCACACGCGGTCCAGTTCCGCGATCGCCGAGCGCAACCAGTCGTCCGCCGCCTGCGCCGCGGCCGACGGCTCGACCCCCGCCGGCGCCGGCTCACCCGCCCGCGCCGACGTCCCGTCGAGTGCCGACAGCCCGCCGTCCCCCGGCGTGCCCGTGCTCACCACGTCCTGAGGTCCGGACACTCCGGCACGCCCCAGCTCGTCCCCCCGGGTCCGCTCGGCACCGCTCGCCTCGCTCGACTCACCCGCCCGCCCCGACTCACGCCCTCGGCCCGACTCACCTCCGCGCCCCGACACAGCTTCGCGCCCGGACTCGGCTCCCTGGCTCGGCGCAGTGCCGCGACCCGGCTCAGGTCCACGGCCCCACACCCCTTCGCGGCCCGGCTCACCTCCGCGCCACGGCTCGGTCGCCCGGCCAGGCTCAGTCGCGCGAACGTTGTCGTCCGCGCGACCCAAGTCCTCGACGCTGCTCAGCTCGTCGGCCCGACCCAGGTCATCGCCGCGACCGAGCGCATCGGCGCGGCCCAGCTCATCGGCCCGAGTACGGCGCGCGCCGGCCCGGCCCGGCTCGCTCGCACCGCCCAGCGCACCGAGGCTCGCCTCCGCGGCGCCGCGCCGCTCGGCAACCGGCTCGCCGTGTCGTGCCGGCGCGGTCGACGCCGTGCGCTCGGACTGTGCCTCGGCAGCCTCGCGCGCCCGGCGCCGAGCAGCGCGGCCTCCACCCTCCGAAGCAGCTAGCAGGTCCGCCACCAGACGCGCGGCAGGCTGCCCCTCCGCGGAGAGCCGGTCGGCCGAGCGACGCGACCGGGACCGCTCGCCCTCGGCCGCCCGCGCCCCACGGACCTCACTGCGCAGCACGTCCTCGACCTGCGCACGAGACCTGGCCGAGCGCTCAGCACTCTGCGCCTCGGTTCCCGCGCTCGACTCCCGGGCGCCCTCGTGACCGGGACGCTCAACCTCGCTCGGGCCGGCGGCTGCGGGGCCACGTCTGGCCCCCTCCACACTTCCGTTGGAGAGTTCGTCGCTGATCCGGCCAGGACGTCCAGCCGAGTCGCCCCGCTCGTCACCCGCCTCGCCCCGCGGCTGCGAATCGTCGCCTTCCCGGCGCAGCCCCGCGGTCGTCCGCGCAACGCCCTCATCCGACCCGGGGCTGACACCACTGCGATCGTCGACAACGCCGGGCAGGTCGTCGTGATCGGACCGCAGACGGGGCCAGGAACGGGGCCGTCCGTCGTCGCTCCACTGACCCGAGGCCCGCAGCTCCGAGATCAACGCGTCCCCGAGCAGTGACCCGTAGGACGCCGTCCGCCGCTGGTCCGCGTCGTCGATCGGGACCGCGGTCGCCATGGTCCGCGGACCAGTCTTCGCGGGTGGCTCGTGTGCGCGCTCGGACTCACCCTCGGCGTCGGTCGACGTGCTCGGCGAGTCGACCGAGCCGCCGAACAGCGCACTCCATCCGCTGTCGCTGCGGCCACGGCCCGGCGCCGGTTCTCGGACCCGGCCGTTCGTGGCCGTCGCCGGGTCGTCGCGGAGCACCGACCCCCGCCCGTCGTCCTGCGAGCTGCGCCTTGCGCTCGTCGCGCCGGCGCCATCGGTCGGGCGTTCGTCCGGGCTCGTGGGCGCCTCGCCCTCGCCCCGCCGCACATCCCGACGGCCGTGCACGGTCTCCTGCTCGTCACGGCGTCCGACGCCGGCAATCGGGAGGAGGTCCTCGGCACCGCCCCGGCTCGCGCGACCGGAGGCCGGGAACAGACCTTCGGCAGGGCCACCACGGCTCGCGCCGGCAGAGTTGCCGCCTCCGCGCCGACCAGTACCCGTAACGACATCCTCGCGGCCACGACCCACGGCCGCGGAGTCGCCTTCGCTGCGCCGACGACCGGGCTCCGACAGGGCGCCTTCGGGGCGGGCGCCCCGAGCCGAGTCTGCGGAGTCGTTCCCCTCGCCGCGCCTGCGGCCGACGGTCGGGGCCACCCCCTCGTCGAGATCACCCGGCCCCGAGCCTGCGGAGCCGACCCCTGCACCTCGGGTGCGATCGGAGGCCGACGCTGCGCCGCCGGCGGTCTCCGCGCGCTGCCCGCCGCGAATCGCCTCGAGGGTTGCGGCCGGACCGGCGTCGTTGCGCCGCCTGGCGCCATGGTCACCGGACCGCACAACGCTGCGCGTGCCCGGGTCGCCGATCTTGGCGCGGTCGGCGTCGGTCCGCCCGGTGCCGACGGTCAGCTCGGCACCGCCGTCGTCCTTCCGCCGCCGCCCGGCCGTCACCTCGAGCTCGTCGGCGACCTCGTCCACTGCGCGGCGCCGACGGCCGCCGCCCTCGGCGGCCGTCGTCTCGCGACGGTGCACCGCGGATCGCGGCTCGGCCAACGGATCAGCGATCGAGCTGCTCCACGCGGCCGGCAGGATCCCTGCGTCGAGTCCGCCCAGCAGGGCGTCGATCGCGCTCGTCGGTCCCGTGACGCTCGCGGCCGGGTGCGCAGGAGACGTCCCGTTCCGCGTTCCGCTTCCGGGCAGGGTGCCGGGGGACGCGCCGGTACCCGTTTCCGTGGCACGGGAACGACCGGGCGTGCCGGCACCATTGGCGTCGGCCCGGCCGTCGGCACGCGGAGCGCTGCCACCTGCAGCGGACCCGACGACGTCGCGGCGCCCTCGATCGGGAGTGCTGTCGCCGATCAGCCGATCGGCAACAGCGGCGACCAGCTCGCGGAACCGCCGCCCGCGCTCCGCGTCGCGATGCTCCGCCTCGAGCCCGGCCCGCGTCGCGGCCAGGGCGACGTCCAGCCGGCCCTGCTTCTCGACGAGGTCGCCGAGCGCGATGCGGCACGCACCCTCGAGCCCGGGGCTGTCGGCGGCGGCCGCGTACTGGGCGGCCTCGGCCAACGCCCGCTCGGCCGCGGCGCCGTCGTCGGCCGTCGCTTGCGCGACGACGAGCCGGAGCTGCGCGGCCTGCCGCGTCGCCTTCGTTCCCGCGCGTCCGGCCACCGCATCCGCCAGCGCGCGTGCCTCCGTGCGACGTCCGGCCTCGAGCAGGGCGCCGAGCCGCTGCGCCGTGAGCGCGTCGACCAGATGGGGTGACACCGGACCGGGGGTCTCTGCGTCGCCGGCTCCGAGGACGCGCAGCCCTTCGGCGGCGGCGTCGACGGCCTCGTCCGGTCGCCCGCCCTCCCGTGCGGCCGACGCCCGCGCGAGCGCGACGGCAGCCGCGTAGGCGGGGCCGGGCAACAGACGTGCGGCCTCCGCCCGAGCGTCGTCGAGGAGGCCGCTCACCTCGCCCGACTGGTCACCGGTCCCACAGCGCGCCAGGACCAGCCGAGCGTCGAACCGGGACTCCGGCGACTCGTCGGCACGTGTCAGGACAACCTGTGCGAGCCGCCGGGCGAGGGCGACATCGCCGTTGTCCCGGCACGCCAAGGCGACCTCGACCAGCAGACGCAGGGCCGCCGTGTCCGCAGGATCGACGTCCACCCCTTCCAGCGCCGCGAGCGCCTCGACGACGGCCGAGCGGCCGTCGCCCACCGCCGCGATCCCGTGCACCCGCCACCCGAGGGCGGCGAGCCACAGGGCCGGGTCGCCGGACCGCGCCGCATCGGCGACGTGCCCGGCGAGATCGGCCGTGAGATCCGGCCTGCTCCACCGCAGCGACGAGGCGACACCGACCATCGCCGCCCCGGAGATCTGGTCCCCGTCGTGCCGGACCACTTCGGACATGCACCCTCCCGTGCACCCCGACTCCGGGGTCGCTCCCGCTGCCGCTCCGTGCCCTCAGGCCGCCGGAGAGTGATAGCTCTCAGTCACGGGTCAGCTTACGGTGCGTCACACGGTGCGGTCGCGCGGCATCCGCTCCGAGGCGCTCGATCTTGTTCTTCTCGTACGCCTCGAAGTTGCCCTCGAACCAGAACCAGCTGGCCGGGTTCTCGTCCGTGCCCTCCCACGCGAGGATGTGGGTCACGACGCGGTCGAGGAACCAGCGGTCGTGGGAGATCACCACGGCGCAGCCCGGGAACTGCTCCAGCGCGTTCTCCAGCGACCCCAGGGTCTCGACGTCCAGGTCGTTCGTCGGCTCGTCGAGCAGGATCAGGTTGCCGCCCAGCTTGAGCGTGAGGGCCAGGTTCAGCCGGTTCCGCTCACCACCGGACAGCACGCCGGCCGGCTTCTGCTGGTCCGGGCCCTTGAACCCGAACGCCGCGACGTAGGCCCGGGACGGCATCTCGGTCTGCCCGACGTGGATGTAGTCGAGCCCGTCGGACACGACCTCCCACACGTTCTTCTTCGGGTCGATGCCGGCCCGGTTCTGGTCGACGTACGACAGCTTGACCGTGTCGCCGACCTTCACCTCGCCCGAGTCCGGCTTCTCCAGGCCGACGATCGTCTTGAACAGCGTGGTCTTGCCCACACCGTTCGGCCCGATGACGCCCACGATGCCGTTGCGGGGCAGCGAGAAGGACAGGTCCTTGATGAGCTGCCGCCCGTCGAAGCCCTTGTCCAGGTGCGAGACCTCGACGACGGTGTTACCCAGGCGGGGGCCCGGCGGGATCTGGATCTCCTCGAAGTCCAGCTTGCGGTGCCGGTCCGCCTCGGCCGCCATCTCCTCGTAGCGGTCGAGCCGCGAGCGGCTCTTCGCCTGGCGCGCCTTGGGGTTGGAGCGGACCCAGGCCAGCTCCTCCTTCAGCCGCCGCTGCAGCTTCGCGTCCTTCTTGCCCTGGACGGCGAGCCGCTCCGCCTTCTTCTCCAGGTAGGTCGAGTAGTTGCCCTCGTAGGGGAAGGTGCGGCCGCGGTCCAGCTCGAGGATCCACTGCGCCACGTTGTCGAGGAAGTACCGGTCGTGGGTGACGGCCAGGACCGCGCCCGGGTAGGAGCTGAGGAACTGCTCCAGCCACAGGACGCTCTCGGCGTCGAGGTGGTTGGTCGGCTCGTCGAGCAGCAGGAGGTCCGGCTTCGACAGCAGGAGCTTGCACAGCGCGACCCGGCGGCGCTCACCACCGGAGAGGTGAGTGACCTCGGCGTCCGGCGGCGGGCACCGCAGCGCGTCCATCGCCTGCTCGAGCTGGGAGTCGAGTTCCCAGGCATCGGCGTGGTCGAGCTCCTCCTGGAGGGTGCCCATCTCCTCCATCAGCGCGTCCGAGTAGTCCGTCGCCATCTGCTCGGCGATCTGGTTGTACCGGTCGAGCTTCTGCTTGATCTCGCCGACGCCCTCCTCGACGTTCCCGAGGACGGTCTTCTCCTCGTTCAGCGCGGGCTCCTGCTGGAGGATGCCGACCGTCGCCCCGGGCGCCAGGAATGCCTCGCCGTTGTTGGGCTGGTCCAGCCCCGCCATGATCCGCAGCACGCTCGACTTGCCGGCGCCGTTCGGCCCCACGACACCGATCTTGGCCCCCGGGTAGAAGCTGATCGAGGCGTTGTCGAGGATGACCTTGTCGCCGTGCGCCTTGCGCACGTTCTTCATGGTGTAGATGAACTCCGCCACGCCCACGATGGTAGTTCCGCCCGGGTCAGGCCCTCGCGGCCGGTACGACCTCGGCCACCTGTCCGAGCCGCTCCTCCTCCGGTGCGGAGCGCGGACCGATCGGCACACCCTCCTGGGCAGCACCTTCGTCGCCCGGCACCGGCGTGCCGGCCTCCTCCACCAGGCTGCCGTCGGCGGTCCGTCGCACCCTGGTGACAGCGGCCATCGCCGTGTTGAGGTCGGGCCCGACGGCGTCGGCGACGAGGGTGACCGCGGTGCGGGTGCGCCCCTCCTGCTCGTAGTCCCGCACGTACAGCCGGCCGTGCGCGATCACCGGGTCGCCCTTCACGAACGACCCCTGCACGTTGCGGCCCAGGTGCTTGCGCCAGATGTCGACGGACACGTAGGAGGTCGACGACTCCTTCCACTGCCCGGTCGTGCGGTCCAGGTACCCGTGGTTGCAAGCCATTCGGAAGGAGACGACCTCGCGGCCGCCACCCAGGTCCCGCGTGACAGGCGCATTCGTCAGGCGGCCCACCACGGTCGTCAGGATCTCGGTCATCTTCTCGCTCCTCGTATCGGTCTCATCCGGTGCACCAAGCATCGGCCGAGGACGGGAGCTCGGCGGTACGAATGTCGATCCTGTGGACACGCGGACCCGGGTGGGGAAAGATCGACGTCTCCCGACACGGCGAGGCGAAAAATTGTCGGTGGAGCTTGGTAGCCGCTTCCGCCGCACTCTGAGCCGAGAACGCGAGAAAGGCCCCGGAACCGAAGTTCCGGGGCCTTTCCCAAGGTTTGATGTCGGCGGCGACCTACTCTCCCACACCCTGGCGAGTGCAGTACCATCGGCGCTGGAGGGCTTAGCTTCCGGGTTCGGGATGGGACCGGGCGTTCCCCCTCCGCAATGACCACCGACAACACTATTCACCTATCCCAGCCTTGCCCTTCGACGAGGGACCGACCGGGTCGAACACCAACCGCCGGCAAAACACCGATGGTTGTGTGCTCAGGGTCACACAGTGGATGCGAACAACATGTCGTGGCAAGCCCTCGGCCTATTAGTACCAGTCAACTCCACCCCTCACAGGGCTTCCATCTCTGGCCTATCAACCCAGTCGTCTACTGGGAGCCTTACC